>NZ_JBUZRI010000023.1:0-664 GCF_055407225.1 Ewingella sp. C233 | reverse complement strand
CGCTTTTCGCAGATTAGCACGCCCTTCATCGCCTCTGACTGCCTAGGCATCCACCGTGTACGCTTAGTCGCTTAACCTCACAACCCGAAGGTGTCTTTTTCTTAGTAAAAAGAAGAAGCACGCTTACGCGCTGCAAGTCTTGAGAGACTCAACACAGGGTACTCCCTATCTCAGTAAATCTACGGAGAGATAAGTTTCAGCTGTGTCGTTTCAATTTTCAGCTTGTTCCAGATTGTTAAAGAGCAAAATACTTCGCAGCATACTGTTTCCAATATACTCTGAAGTATTGTTTTAAGAGGCTGTACAGATATGGTGGAGCTAAGCGGGATCGAACCGCTGACCTCCTGCGTGCAAGGCAGGCGCTCTCCCAGCTGAGCTATAGCCCCATACAGTCACTTACAGATACCTTTATTACTCACTCACCAGTTGATGAGTCAGCCAATTCACTTCAGAAAAGAGAATTGGTAGGCCTGAGTGGACTTGAACCACCGACCTCACCCTTATCAGGGGTGCGCTCTAACCACCTGAGCTACAAGCCTATAAAGGTATTTCTGCTCGTTACTTTTTCATCAGACAATCTGTGTGGACACTGCACAATGCGTATCTTTAGGTAAGGAGGTGATCCAACCGCAGGTTCCCCTACGGTTACCTTGTTACGACTTCA
>NZ_JBUZRI010000022.1:0-700 GCF_055407225.1 Ewingella sp. C233 | reverse complement strand
GGGGTTCAAGGTCCAATGATGTAAAAAACCACGCTAAGAGGTTAATTCATTGTTTGTATTGAAATTTAATGGTCTTAACTCGCCCTTCAGAATATCTTCCGGTAACGAAAACGTATAATGCCCCAGCATATTTATATGGCCATGTATCAGCGGCGATAATCTTGCCAGATGCTCCTCTTCAGGTGTTTCCCCCGATTTGCGAAGATGTGACAACGCCTCCTGCATGTAAAGTGTGTTCCACAGCACAACCGCATTGGTCACCAGACCCAGAGCACCGAGTTGATCTTCCTGCCCTTCACGGTAGCGTTTTCTAATTTCACCACGTTGTCCGTAGCAAATGGCTCGAGCCACTGCATGGCGTCCTTCTCCCCGGTTGAGCTGAGTGAGGATCCGACGCCGGTAATCCTCATCATCGATATAGTTGAGAAGATACAACGTCTTGTTGACCCGGCCCACTTCCATAATCGCCTGAGCCAGACCAGATGGTCGGCTACTTCTCAACAGTGAACGAATAAGCTCTGATGCATGGATGGTCCCAAGCTTCAGTGAGCCCGCCATTCGCATCATTTCATCCCATTGGGATTCTATTTTTGACAGTTCAACACATCCCCGGGCCAGCTCATTCAGGGCACCATAATGTGCCGTTTTATCTGCCCGCCAGAATATCGCCCCGCCTGCATCGGCCAGACGAGGGGAAAAC
>NZ_JBUZRI010000021.1:0-815 GCF_055407225.1 Ewingella sp. C233 | reverse complement strand
CAAAGTTAGCGATGAGGCAGCCTTTTGTCTTATTCAAAGGCCTTACATTTCAAAAACTCTGCTTACCAGGCGCATTTCGCCCAGGGGATCACCATAATAAAATGCTGAGGCCTGGCCTTTGCGTAGTGCACGCATCACCTCAATACCTTTGATGGTAGCGTAAGCCGTCTTCATGGATTTAAATCCCAGCGTGGCGCCGATTATCCGTTTCAGTTTGCCATGATCGCATTCAATCACGTTGTTCCGGTACTTAATCTGTCGGTGTTCAACGTCAGACGGGCACCGGCCTTCGCGTTTGAGCAGAGCAAGCGCGCGACCATAGGCGGGCGCTTTATCCGTGTTGATGAATCGCGGGATCTGCCACTTCTTCACGTTGTTGAGGATTTTACCCAGAAACCGGTATGCAGCTTTGCTGTTACGACGGGAGGAGAGATAAAAATCGACAGTGCGGCCCCGGCTGTCGACGGCCCGGTACAGATACGCCCAGCGGCCATTGACCTTCACGTAGGTTTCATCCATGTGCCACGGGCAAAGATCGGAAGGGTTACGCCAGTACCAGCGCAGCCGTTTTTCCATTTCAGGCGCATAACGCTGAACCCAGCGGTAAATCGTGGAGTGATCGACATTCACTCCGCGTTCAGCCAGCATCTCCTGCAGCTCACGGTAACTGATGCCGTATTTGCAGTACCAGCGTACGGCCCACAGAATGATGTCACGCTGAAAATGCCGGCCTTTGAATGGGTTCATGTGCAGCTCCATCAGCAAAAGGGGATGATAAGTTTATCACCACCGACTATTTGCAACAGTGCCGTTTT
>NZ_JBUZRI010000020.1:0-841 GCF_055407225.1 Ewingella sp. C233 | reverse complement strand
AGCTGCACCAATGGAAACTTCTCCTGTCGGTGTGCCTTTGATATCAGCAGCTTTAGCCCCTTTAGGAACATAGACTGGATTCGTCAGTGATGCTGCAGAAGTGGTTGAACCCGCACCCAAGGCAACGCTGTTATTGGTCGATGCATTTGCCCCGTAACCGAGTGCCACAGAACTGGCACCGGAGGCACTCGCCTGAGTCCCGATAGCAGCTGATGCCATACCACTAGCAGCAGATCCCCAACCCATCGCTGAAGATGCTGTTGCACTGGCGGTTGCCCCTGAGCCAATTGCTAATGTCGAACTGGCGTTCCCCTTTGCTCCATCTCCGAGTGCGACTGCTGATACACCGGTTGCTGATGCACCATTACCAATGACAACCTGATTGGCGTTTGCCCCCGCAGAGTAAGTAGCACTTGCGCCATTACCTATGGCGACGCTTCCTTTACTGTTGGTCAGTGTTGCACCTTTGCCCATTGCAACGCCTTCCGTTGAATTTGCATCTACAGAAGCACCAATACCTGCAGCCAGAGAGTTATTTCCCTTCGCACCGTCGTTATTATAATTAGCACCCTGGACACCATTGTCGTTAACACTGTAATAATGTGTTTTAACTTTAGTGGCGGAGTCGTTCAGTTGGTCGACATTGACAGCATCTCCGCCGTCAATTCCGGCCGCGACATTTGTTATACGAGTGCCGCCCGTTTTGGTGGTGGTGTTATAGGTCGTGCCGCCCAGCGTCATGCTGTTGTAGTTCACGGTACCATCAACGAACTTGTCATATTTTACTGAGCCCGCATCCAGATTGGTGACATCACCAGTGATCGTACTGAGTGCCGTGTTG
>NZ_JBUZRI010000019.1:0-955 GCF_055407225.1 Ewingella sp. C233 | reverse complement strand
CACGTTGACTGCCCAGGCCACGCCGACTATGTGAAAAACATGATCACCGGTGCTGCTCAGATGGATGGCGCTATCCTGGTTGTTGCTGCGACTGATGGCCCTATGCCACAGACCCGTGAGCACATCCTGTTGGGTCGCCAGGTTGGCGTTCCATACATGATCGTATTCATGAACAAATGCGACATGGTAGATGACGAAGAGCTGCTGGAACTGGTTGAGATGGAAGTTCGTGAACTTCTTTCTGCTTACGATTTCCCAGGCGACGATATCCCTGTTGTACGTGGTTCAGCGCTGAAAGCACTGGAAGGCGAAGCAGAGTGGGAAGCTAAAATCATCGAACTGGCTGGTTTCCTGGATAGCTACATCCCAGAACCAGAACGTGCTATCGACCGTCCGTTCCTGCTGCCAATCGAAGACGTATTCTCCATCTCCGGCCGTGGTACTGTTGTAACTGGTCGTGTAGAGCGCGGTATCGTTAAAGTTGGCGAAGAAGTAGAAATCGTCGGTATCAAAGATACCGTTAAGTCTACTTGTACTGGCGTTGAAATGTTCCGTAAGCTGCTTGACGAAGGTCGTGCGGGTGAGAACTGCGGTATCTTGCTGCGTGGCGTTAAGCGTGAAGATATCCAACGTGGTCAGGTTCTGGCTAAACCAGGTTCAATCAAACCACACACTAAATTTGACTCAGAAGTTTATATCCTGAGCAAAGATGAAGGCGGCCGTCATACTCCGTTCTTCAAAGGCTACCGTCCACAGTTCTACTTCCGTACAACTG
Organism: Ewingella sp. C233; assembly: GCF_055407225.1. NCBI lineage: Bacteria > Pseudomonadati > Pseudomonadota > Gammaproteobacteria > Enterobacterales > Yersiniaceae > Ewingella > Ewingella sp. C233. The sequence goes on along the minus strand of NZ_JBUZRI010000019.1, from coordinate 180 downwards.
ACGTGACCGGTACCATCGAACTGCCAGAAGGCGTAGAGATGGTAATGCCAGGCGACAACGTGAACATGGTTGTTACCTTGATCCATCCAATCGCGATGGATGACGGCTTGCGTTTCGCAATCCGTGAAGGCGGCCGTACTGTTGGTGCTGGTGTTGTTGCTAAAGTTATCGCTTAATCGC
>NZ_JBUZRI010000018.1:0-1642 GCF_055407225.1 Ewingella sp. C233 | reverse complement strand
TACGAAAGTTAATTTTTGAGCACCGCTTCACGAGTTGAAGCAAATCGAACTTTTAATTGAAGAGTTTGATCATGGCTCAGATTGAACGCTGGCGGCAGGCCTAACACATGCAAGTCGAGCGGTAGCACAGGAGAGCTTGCTCTCTGGGTGACGAGCGGCGGACGGGTGAGTAATGTCTGGGAAACTGCCTGATGGAGGGGGATAACTACTGGAAACGGTAGCTAATACCGCATGACGTCGCAAGACCAAAGTGGGGGACCTTCGGGCCTCACGCCATCGGATGTGCCCAGATGGGATTAGCTAGTAGGTGAGGTAATGGCTCACCTAGGCGACGATCCCTAGCTGGTCTGAGAGGATGACCAGCCACACTGGAACTGAGACACGGTCCAGACTCCTACGGGAGGCAGCAGTGGGGAATATTGCACAATGGGCGCAAGCCTGATGCAGCCATGCCGCGTGTGTGAAGAAGGCCTTCGGGTTGTAAAGCACTTTCAGCGAGGAGGAAGGGTTCAGTGTTAATAGCACTGTGCATTGACGTTACTCGCAGAAGAAGCACCGGCTAACTCCGTGCCAGCAGCCGCGGTAATACGGAGGGTGCAAGCGTTAATCGGAATTACTGGGCGTAAAGCGCACGCAGGCGGTTTGTTAAGTCAGATGTGAAATCCCCGAGCTTAACTTGGGAACTGCATTTGAAACTGGCAAGCTAGAGTCTTGTAGAGGGGGGTAGAATTCCAGGTGTAGCGGTGAAATGCGTAGAGATCTGGAGGAATACCGGTGGCGAAGGCGGCCCCCTGGACAAAGACTGACGCTCAGGTGCGAAAGCGTGGGGAGCAAACAGGATTAGATACCCTGGTAGTCCACGCTGTAAACGATGTCGATTTGGAGGTTGTGGGCTTGACCCGTGGCTTCCGGAGCTAACGCGTTAAATCGACCGCCTGGGGAGTACGGCCGCAAGGTTAAAACTCAAATGAATTGACGGGGGCCCGCACAAGCGGTGGAGCATGTGGTTTAATTCGATGCAACGCGAAGAACCTTACCTACTCTTGACATCCAGAGAATTCGCTAGAGATAGCTTAGTGCCTTCGGGAACTCTGAGACAGGTGCTGCATGGCTGTCGTCAGCTCGTGTTGTGAAATGTTGGGTTAAGTCCCGCAACGAGCGCAACCCTTATCCTTTGTTGCCAGCACGTAATGGTGGGAACTCAAAGGAGACTGCCGGTGATAAACCGGAGGAAGGTGGGGATGACGTCAAGTCATCATGGCCCTTACGAGTAGGGCTACACACGTGCTACAATGGCATATACAAAGAGAAGCAAACTCGCGAGAGCAAGCGGACCTCACAAAGTATGTCGTAGTCCGGATTGGAGTCTGCAACTCGACTCCATGAAGTCGGAATCGCTAGTAATCGTAGATCAGAATGCTACGGTGAATACGTTCCCGGGCCTTGTACACACCGCCCGTCACACCATGGGAGTGGGTTGCAAAAGAAGTAGGTAGCTTAACCTTCGGGAGGGCGCTTACCACTTTGTGATTCATGACTGGGGTGAAGTCGTAACAAGGTAACCGTAGGGGAACCTGCGGTTGGATCACCTCCTTACCTAAAGATACGCATTGTGCAGTGTCCACACAGATTGTCTGATGAA
>NZ_JBUZRI010000017.1:0-2693 GCF_055407225.1 Ewingella sp. C233 | reverse complement strand
TCCCCTGGGCGAAATGCGCCTGGTAAGCAGAGTTTTTGAAATGTAAGGCCTTTGAATAAGACAAAAGGCTGCCTCATCGCTAACTTTGCAACAGTGCCACTTTTTGTGGTGTTTAAATAAAACATTGGGCACCAAAACATATCCAAAAGATGCAAATTTCGTTACCATGAAAACACAAAGGTGTCAGAGAAAGAATCTCGGTCCACCTATAGTTCAAGTCCGACAGGCTGCTAACCGCAGCGATTTGCCGACCTTGCGCGCCTGCATATGCCTGCGCGCCCCTACCAGTTACGAGACGGAATACGATGTCCAGCATCACTCCAGCCCAGCATCTTGCACCTGCCCCGGCGCCGATGGAATATCTCGCCTTTAACCTCGGCAGCGAAGAATACGGTGTCGACATCCAGAAAGTGCAAGAATTGCGCGGATACGATGCCGTCACGCGCATCGCCAACGCACCGGACTACATCAAGGGCGTCGTCAACCTGCGCGGCGTCATCGTGCCGATCATCGATATGCGCATCAAATTCAATCTCGGTACGCCGACTTACGATCAGTTCACGGTCGTCATCATCCTCAATATTGGCGGTCGAGTGATGGGCATGGTGGTCGATTGCGTGTCCGACGTCATCACGCTGACTCCGGACCAAGTTAAGCCTGCGCCTGAGATGGGTTCGGCGCTGGATACGAATTATCTGATCGGTCTGGGCACGGTCGAACAACGCATGCTGATCCTGGTCGATATCGACAAGCTGATGTCCAGCACGGAAATGGGCTTGATCGAAAAACTGGCGGCATGACTTCCGTCTCGCTATTCACCGAAACGCCGCGCTCGCTTTTAGCGATGCGGCGACGGTGCAAAAATCGCGCGCATGCTGCGAATCGAACGAACCAAAACCGCAATAGAACACACCGTCCAGGGAGCAAGCAATGCGAACCAACATGCCAGTAACAAATTCCGAGTACATCTTGAAGGACACGGAAACGGTCGTTTCCAAGACTGATTTGAGCGGGAATATCACCTACGTTAACCAGGATTTCTGCATTATCAGCGGCTTCTCGGAAGAAGAACTAATTGGATCGCCGCAAAATATCGTGCGTCACCCGGATATGCCGGCTGAGGCGTTCAAAGATTTCTGGAGCACTATCAAGGCCGGCAAAGCGTGGACTGGCCTGGTGAAAAATCGCTGCAAGAACGGCGATTATTATTGGGTCGAGGCCAATGCCGCGCCCATGCTGGAAAACGGCAAAATGGTCGGGTACACATCGATTCGCGTCAAGCCCAGCCGGGAGCAGGTAGCTGCCGCTGACAAAGCCTATCGCACGATCAAAAGTGGCAGCAACGAACTTCAGGTGCACGAAGGCTCGGTCGTCGCGCGCTCATTCTTCCGGCGCTTCGACTGGCTGGCGATCCTGTCGATCAGATCGAAAATCATGCTGTCGTCCGGGCTGCTGACGCTTCTGTTCATTGCAAACCTGGTCTTCTCGGCTTCTGGAAACAAGCAATTCGACGCATGGTCGAGCGCCGCTTCCATCCTCGGCATCGTCCTGGGCCTGGTGTCTGGATTCCTGCTGTACCGCGCCGTCGTCGTGCCGCTGCAAAACGTCAAGCATGACATCGAACGGATGAGCGCGGGCGACCTGAGCGCCAAGATCGACGCCAATGGCGACGATGAGCTGGCGCAGATGATCCAATCGCTGCGCGTGCTGCAAACTAATGTGAAGCTATTGGTCGGCCAGATCAAGGAAGCGACCGATGTCGTCAATAGCGGCGCCGCGGAAATCGCAACCGGCAATGCAGACCTGTCGGCCCGCACCGAATCGCAGGCTAGCTCACTGGAGGAAACCGCTTCCTCGATGGAAGAACTGACCAGCACCGTGAAACAGAACGCCGACAATGCACGCGAGGCAAACCGACTGGTTGCGTCTGCATCCGAAACTGCGATAAAAGGCGGCCAGGCGGTCGGCCAGGTGGTCGGCACGATGGGGTCAATCAAGGAAAGCTCCCGCAAGATCGTCGATATCATCGGCGTCATCGACGGCATCGCGTTCCAGACCAACATCCTGGCCTTGAACGCAGCAGTCGAGGCCGCGCGCGCCGGCGAACAGGGCCGCGGCTTCGCGGTGGTAGCCGCCGAAGTGCGCAATCTTGCACAACGCTCGGCAGGCGCCGCCAAAGAAATCAAGTCCCTGATCAGCGACTCGGTCGAGAGAGTCGAGGCTGGCAGCAAGCTGGTCGACGATGCCGGCAAGACGATGGATGAGATCGTCACACAAGTCAAACAGGTTGCCGGCTACATGAGCGACATCACCTTGGCCAGCCAGGAACAAAGCGAAGGAATCGAACAAGTCAATCAAGCGATCACGCAGATGGACGAGGTGACGCAGCAAAATGCGGCGCTGGTCGAACAAGCGGCAGCCGCTGCCGAGGAAATGCAAAGCCAGGCAGGAAAACTGGCCCAGCTGGTCGACAGTTTCAAACTGGTCTCCGGTGCACAGGCAACGCGAAGTGGCAACACGCAGCCTGTTGCCATACGCGCGCCCACCCCGGTTGCACGCAAGCCTGTTGCCGCGATCCGGACGGCAACCCCGAAAAAACGGCACTGTTGCAAATAGTCGGTGGTGATAAACTTATCATCCCCTTTTGCTGATGGAGCTGCACATGAACCCATTCAAAGGCCGGCATTTTCAGC
>NZ_JBUZRI010000016.1:0-2954 GCF_055407225.1 Ewingella sp. C233 | reverse complement strand
AAAAGACACCTTCGGGTTGTGAGGTTAAGCGACTAAGCGTACACGGTGGATGCCTAGGCAGTCAGAGGCGATGAAGGGCGTGCTAATCTGCGAAAAGCGTCGGTAAGGTGATATGAACCGTTATAACCGACGATACCCGAATGGGGAAACCCAGTGTGATACGTCACACTATTGCATGGTGAATACATAGCCATGCAAGGCGAACCGGGGGAACTGAAACATCTAAGTACCCCGAGGAAAAGAAATCAACCGAGATTCCCCTAGTAGCGGCGAGCGAACGGGGAACAGCCCAGAACCTGAATCAGTTTGTGCATTAGTGGAAGCGTCTGGAAGGTCGCACAGTATAGGGTGATAGTCCCGTACACAAAAATGCACTAATTGTGAGTTCGATGAGTAGGGCGGGACACGTGACATCCTGTCTGAATATGGGGGGACCATCCTCCAAGGCTAAATACTCCTGACTGACCGATAGTGAACCAGTACCGTGAGGGAAAGGCGAAAAGAACCCCGGCGAGGGGAGTGAAATAGAACCTGAAACCGTGTACGTACAAGCAGTGGGAGCCTCTTTTATGGGGTGACTGCGTACCTTTTGTATAATGGGTCAGCGACTTATATTTTGTAGCAAGGTTAACCGAATAGGGGAGCCGTAGGGAAACCGAGTCTTAACTGGGCGTCAAGTTGCAAGGTATAGACCCGAAACCCGGTGATCTAGCCATGGGCAGGTTGAAGGTTGGGTAACACTAACTGGAGGACCGAACCGACTAATGTTGAAAAATTAGCGGATGACCTGTGGCTGGGGGTGAAAGGCCAATCAAACCGGGAGATAGCTGGTTCTCCCCGAAAGCTATTTAGGTAGCGCCTCGTGAACTCATCTTCGGGGGTAGAGCACTGTTTCGACTAGGGGGCCATCCCGGCTTACCAACTCGATGCAAACTACGAATACCGAAGAATGTTATCACGGGAGACACACGGCGGGTGCTAACGTCCGTCGTGAAGAGGGAAACAACCCAGACCGCCAGCTAAGGTCCCAAAGTCATGGTTAAGTGGGAAACGATGTGGGAAGGCATAGACAGCCAGGATGTTGGCTTAGAAGCAGCCATCATTTAAAGAAAGCGTAATAGCTCACTGGTCGAGTCGGCCTGCGCGGAAGATGTAACGGGGCTAAACCATGCACCGAAGCTGCGGCAGCGACGCTTATGCGTTGTTGGGTAGGGGAGCGTTCTGTAAGCCGTTGAAGGTGGACTGTGAGGTCTGCTGGAGGTATCAGAAGTGCGAATGCTGACATAAGTAACGATAATGCGGGTGAAAAACCCGCACGCCGGAAGACCAAGGGTTCCTGTCCAACGTTAATCGGGGCAGGGTGAGTCGACCCCTAAGGCGAGGCTGAAAAGCGTAGTCGATGGGAAACAGGTTAATATTCCTGTACTTGGTGTTACTGCGAAGGGGGGACGGAGAAGGCTAGGTTGGCCGGGCGACGGTTGTCCCGGTTCAAGCGTGTAGGGGGAGAGAGTTGGTAAATCCGCTTTCTTATTCAACCCTGAGGCGTGATAACGAGCCACTACGGTGGTGAAGTAACTGATGCCCTGCTTCCAGGAAAAGCCTCTAAGCTCCAGGTAACACGAAATCGTACCCCAAACCGACACAGGTGGTCAGGTAGAGAATACTCAGGCGCTTGAGAGAACTCGGGTGAAGGAACTAGGCAAAATGGTGCCGTAACTTCGGGAGAAGGCACGCTGGCGCGTAGGTGAAGAGACTTGCTCTCGGAGCCGAAGCCAGTCGCAGATACCAGCTGGCTGCAACTGTTTAATAAAAACACAGCACTGTGCAAACACGAAAGTGGACGTATACGGTGTGACGCCTGCCCGGTGCCGGAAGGTTAATTGATGGGGTCAGCCGCAAGGCGAAGCTCTTGATCGAAGCCCCGGTAAACGGCGGCCGTAACTATAACGGTCCTAAGGTAGCGAAATTCCTTGTCGGGTAAGTTCCGACCTGCACGAATGGCGTAATGATGGCCAGGCTGTCTCCACCCGAGACTCAGTGAAATTGAACTCGCTGTGAAGATGCAGTGTACCCGCGGCAAGACGGAAAGACCCCGTGAACCTTTACTATAGCTTGACACTGAACATTGAGCCTTGATGTGTAGGATAGGTGGGAGGCTTTGAAGCGTGGACGCCAGTCTGCGTGGAGCCAACCTTGAAATACCACCCTTTAATGTTTGATGTTCTAACTCGGCCCCATAATCTGGGGTGAGGACAGTGTCTGGTGGGTAGTTTGACTGGGGCGGTCTCCTCCTAAAGAGTAACGGAGGAGCACGAAGGTTAGCTAATCACGGTCGGACATCGTGAGGTTAGTGCAATGGCATAAGCTAGCTTGACTGCGAGAGTGACGGCTCGAGCAGGTACGAAAGTAGGTCATAGTGATCCGGTGGTTCTGAATGGAAGGGCCATCGCTCAACGGATAAAAGGTACTCCGGGGATAACAGGCTGATACCGCCCAAGAGTTCATATCGACGGCGGTGTTTGGCACCTCGATGTCGGCTCATCACATCCTGGGGCTGAAGTAGGTCCCAAGGGTACGGCTGTTCGCCGTTTAAAGTGGTACGCGAGCTGGGTTTAGAACGTCGTGAGACAGTTCGGTCCCTATCTGCCGTGGGCGTTGGAAGATTGAGAGGGGCTGCTCCTAGTACGAGAGGACCGGAGTGGACGCATCACTGGTGTTCGGGTTGTCATGCCAATGGCATTGCCCGGTAGCTAAATGCGGAAAAGATAAGCGCTGAAAGCATCTAAGCGCGAAACTTGCCTCGAGATGAGTCTTCCCTGGGACTTCGAGTCCCCTGAAGGGACGTTTAAGACTAAGACGTTGATAGGCTGGGTGTGTAAGTGCAGCGATGCATTGAGCTAACCAGTACTAATGACCCGAGAGGCTTAACCTTACAACACCAAAGGTGTTTTGGT
>NZ_JBUZRI010000015.1:0-4348 GCF_055407225.1 Ewingella sp. C233 | reverse complement strand
CAGCAGCGTACCGCACCCGCTACGGTGCCGACTAATGCGAAACCGTGGGACGCCTGCGCAGCGGCGTACCGCATACCGGAACGATGCCAATCAATGCGATTCCGTGGGATGCCTGCGCGTCGGCGTACCGCATACCGGAAAGGTGCCAATCAATGCGAATCCGTGGGGCGCCTGCGCAGCGGCGTACCGCATACCGGAACGGCGGCAACCGGTGCGAAACCGTGGGACGTCTGCGCAGCGGCGTACCGCATACCGGAACGGCGGCAACCGGTGCGAAACCGTGGGACGCCTGCGCAGCGGCGTACCGCATACCGGGACGGCGGCAACCAGTGCGAAACCGTGGGACGCCTGCGCAGCAGCGTACCGCATACCGGAACGGCGGCAACCGGTGCGAAACCGTGGGACGTCTGCGCAGCAGCGTACCGCACCCGTTACGGTGCCAACCAATGCGAAAACGTAGAACGCCTTCGCAGCAACAAGTAGATCGTCATAAGACGACTCAGAAAGCAGAAATATGGTGGATGTGGTGAGCCAGATAAGGGACGTAGGCCGATAATTTGCGCATGCGCAAATTAGTGCCAAAATTGGAGGCGGAGTTGCCTCCACAGAATGGCCGGTTGAAAGAATGCAGATCCCGTAATATGATACATTTTTGTATCACACTACAAGGTAAAGAAATGGCACAAATTATCGAGAAAGGAAAGACGGCAAATAAACGTTTTCAGTTCTATAGTCCCTCCTCTGTCATCGACGAATACACTGAGAAGAAAAAATTACTGGAGAAAAGAGGCAAAACTATCGATTTAACTGAAGACTTTACAAAGGTTCTAAAAAGCGCAATCAAAAGTATCGATGAAGAACTATCTAAGTCGGAAAAAACTAATAGCTACCAAGGACAAAATAACCAAAACGTATAAGATATAAAGCAGGCAAATGCCTGCTTTTCATTGATAATTCTTATTATTTAAACAGAACTATAATGCAAGTACTTTTCCAGTTCCTTAATGAACGCGGTGGGTATCCCTTTTGGCTATTGCCAACTAAAATATCCACTCAAGACCAAACAATTTGTTGATCAATCACTCGCACCAAATATTAAACCACTTTCTGCATGTTCACTCGCAGAATCTCGCAATAGATAATATTGTTTAGTGAGTCTCGCCTGAAGTTCGGATAAACCGTGCTCATAACATACGTGAATCATCGCATTAAGAGCATAAAGAGAAGCAATTACACCAACTGCATCGACAGTTACATGACCATCAAAATAATTAGATGGAATTTTCATCTGTCCCTGGGGCCATGTAATAACATCCGTTATATAGACTGTAATACTCCAAATATCTTCCACTGATAGTTTTCACTATTCGCGCTGTCACTCATCCATTTCTTTGCAAGCTCCCATTTTTGGACATGTAATAAAAAGCAAATCATACGAATCCGCTCCGACGAAATGCAGCACTTTATTTTCCTGCCAGGAACGATTATGTGCCAACCGAAGTTAAAGCGATCGCGCGAGGTCTTCAAAATCACAAGCGATGTTGTAACTATTCATTATTGTTAGCGTAGATTTACTGGCGGCTCCTTCCTCTTTTTCTGTGATTCACGGGCTGAACTCGCTGGCTATGTTGTGCTGATAGGACAAAGTTTACCCTGCCCTCCGGTAATCCGTACCCCACAGAATGCACACATTCGCGCGCGCCGGAACGGTGTGTCGCCCTGAGCGGCCGGTTTACCGGCCAGTGTCTGTGCGGCGGCGTAGCCGCCTGCGGGGGTTGACCTGGCGGTTGCCATCAGACCCTAGCCGTCAGGCCGGAACCCCGCAGGGGTTCCGCGAAGCTTACCGGCTTGCCGGTTAGCGTAGTCGGGCTCGACGACCGGCCGCAGGTCGGGAGCCGAAGGGGGCCATGTCCTGGGGGTGACTTAAGGTGGCAAAAACGACCAGGAAAAGATCTGAAAGGAGGAATACATACAGGATCACGCACAACAGCTGCACGACGAAAAAGAGCGAAAGCCCGGAGAGAAAGAGACAGTAAGTGAAGAGAGAGACAAGCCCCCGGAACAGAACGGAGAGAGAGGGCGGCGAAGCCGCCCCGTCACTCTGATTGGGCAGGCGGAACGCCTGCGGGCGGGTTTTAGGCGAGCTAAAAAGCAGGGATTGCTCCCTGCCCTGTTATCAGAACGTCCGGCGACTGCCCTTAATGCGATACCAGAACGGCGTGTACATTTCGCGGGTGATTTTCTGGCTCAGAGAGTTTCCGATCCTGACGCAGGCGGGAATGCCCAAAAGTGATAACTGAACGTAGCACATACGCGCTGCCACCGGATCCAGATCGGTGCACTGTACCAACAACTGCGTTTGCGGGTTGTAGCCTCTGTCGAGCAGCACTTTAGCCGCCGCGATCACCATACCGCCCGCGCCGCAGGTCGGCTCATCGAGGGTAATATAGGGCGCACCGTCCGCCAGCTCCTGAACGCGCTGCCCCATGACCAGCCCCGCGATCAGCTCACTCAGTGAGAACGGGGTAAAAAACTGCCCCATTTCCTTACTGCTGATCTCCAGTTCCATAAAAATGGAGCCCAGAAAATCGCACATACCCGCGTCCAGACCTGACGTCACCAGAGCCAGCAGGCGTGCCATGCGGTTAAGGTCGTCTTTCTCATAACCGACAATCGTCTGAAAATATTCATTCTCCAGCTCGTCACACTGCAAAAAAGCATTTTCCAGAGCCACGGCGGCCATCGTTACAAAATCCCTGAACACCTGAAACCGGTTGTGATAGCGAGCAGTTTCGCGGAACAGTTTCACGAATTCTTTACGATGATTATCCAGCAGTGAAACTGAGCTATCCCTCACAGGCCGTGAAGGTGAAACCACATCAGCAGGCGGCGCGGTTGTTACGATTACCGGCTTAACCGCCACGGTCTCCGACATTTCTGGCAAGGAAAACAGCGAATCAAACGATAACTGGCTCATGCTGTTTTATCCGCTTCACGCTGGCGGGCAGTAAACACAAACCCGTTATCTGTCACCTCAATCGCTAGATCTGTCTTACCGGTTAACAGGGCATCGAGCGTTTCAGGCGCTAACTTCACGCATTCCCACATATCACCGTTGCCCAGCACGCTATCAATCGCGTCAAAATGCGCTCCTGCGTTGTCCCACAAATCAGGATCAAACCCTTCGGCATAACAGATATTCCGCTTTTCTCGGATAAATGTTGCTTCCGCCGCAGTCAGATAAATACCGTCGTCAGCCAAAAACCACAGTTCACACGCATTTTTCTTCACGTCCTGAATTACCGGCGTCAGCGTCTCCGCTTTAAAAATCAATTTGTTCGGCATTGTTCACCTCTGAAAAGTCATTGAATTGCCGCCCCACAGGGCGGCAAGGTCATCAGGCGTAAGCCCGTTTCAGTTCCAGCGTGCGCAGCACCTGTCCCAGTTCACTGCCCCGCATGGCGGGCACCCTGACGGACTGGCGTTTGCGCTGGCATTTGGCGATATGACGTCCCAGCGCCTTAAACGGCGCGTCAATGTCCTGACTTTTCAGCGGTTCCCGCACAATGCGCGGGTGTTTTTTTGCCGTCTCAGACTTTACAAACGGCGCGGGGGATGCAATTATCTGCGGGTCGATATTCATAGCATTAACTCCAATCGAGTATTGATAGCCGGTCTAACTTTCCAAGGGTCTAACCGGCAGCGAATGAGCAGACGAAAGTCTGCTTTTTTCATTTCTGTATATTGTCTTTCTGTCCTATCACCTCCTTAATGCGCTTAATGATCTCGGAATGGTTCAGCCTGTATTCATCACGCAGATGGAAATACCGGCCTTCAAACTTCGCGTATATGTCCGTTACGCTCCCGCAGTACATTTCTGCAAACTTAAACGACTCACTGTCCCGATCACCCTGCCAGTCCAGCGGCGGCAACGTCCCCAACACGTCCATATATCTATGCAGGTCAATCTCTACGGGTGCGGTAACAAACGATTTCGCCCGAATTTCCCAATAAGCCGCCTCTGTTGCAGCGTTCCAGCTCTCACGCCCTAATCCTTTGAATGTCTCCCCCCATCTTTCGGAAGATTCAGGAGCGGCGGTTTTGACGTTTTGTGTGTGCATTCTTCAGGTCCCCTTCAGGTTAAATGTCATCTCTCGGTGAGTTCTTTCGCGGCAAAGGGCGAAGTAGCAACGGCACGCGGGGGAACGCAAGGGCGCCGCAGGCGTGCATTTCACCCTTGCGTTAACCTGGGTGACGGTGCTACACCCAGCCCTCCGCGTAAGGGCTTAGCGTGAGATGGATAACCGCACCCGGCAGAATGCACACACCCGACGGCGAGGAACGAGGC
>NZ_JBUZRI010000014.1:0-5266 GCF_055407225.1 Ewingella sp. C233 | reverse complement strand
GCCATCAGTCGCAGCAACAACCAGGATAGCGCCATCCATCTGAGCAGCACCGGTGATCATGTTTTTCACATAGTCGGCGTGGCCTGGGCAGTCAACGTGTGCGTAATGACGGCTTGGGGTGTCATATTCAACGTGAGAAGTGTTGATGGTGATACCACGAGCTTTTTCTTCTGGTGCGTTATCGATCTGGTCGAATGCACGAGCAGAACCACCGTAGGTTTTAGCCAGAACGGTGGTGATTGCAGCAGTCAGGGTAGTTTTGCCGTGGTCAACGTGGCCGATAGTACCAACGTTAACGTGCGGTTTTTTACGTTCAAACTTTTCTTTAGACATCGATTGTCCCTCTAAGACACGGTTAAATCGGTGGTATCACCACATCAACCAAGCGTTTGCTTGATAAATTATTTTACAGAAAGAAAATCAGGAGGGAGGATTGAGAAGTGGTGCTGATAGGCAGATTCGAACTGCCGACCTCACCCTTACCAAGGGTGCGCTCTACCAACTGAGCCATATCAGCACATCTTGGATTGGAGCGGGCAGTGGGAATCGAACCCACATCATCAGCTTGGAAGGCTGAGGTAATAGCCATTATACGATGCCCGCATCCTGGAACTCGGCTACCTGATTGTTCTGAAGAACATGAAGACGGGGATAAGGAAATGAGACACTTAAACCTCACCTTCACTTACAACGTGCTTTACATTGTAAGTTGCCTTATTGCTAAGGCTCGTTTGGTGGTGGGGGAAGGATTCGAACCTTCGAAGTCGATGACGGCAGATTTACAGTCTGCTCCCTTTGGCCGCTCGGGAACCCCACCTAATTTTAAGTACTTGATTGGTGCCGGCACCAAGAGTCGAACTCGGGACCTACTGATTACAAGTCAGTTGCTCTACCAACTGAGCTATGCCGGCATCAAGTGCTGCGCATTCTAGGGAGACTTGGCGGGGTATGCAACAAAAAAATTGCGCATTTCTCTTCATCGCTCATGTTTTATGCAAAAAACCATGATAAATACGTTTTACACTGCTTTTAAGCATAAATACTGCGCAACCGACGCGTCTTAATATCGAGGCCTGCTATCACTCCCTCGCCGCATAACACCTCCCTGATGGGCTGCTACAACGCCACATTCTGCAATAAGAGAGTAATGCTGCACCGCTGCTGCTGCCAGGCACCCTTTGAGTGCGCATTCTGCCTTCATTTCGCAAAATATACCGCGAAAGAGAGTCTATAAAGGCGCATTGAGAACTGGCTCAACTCTTGCCGGATCTTTCCCGAGTCATCAAACCTTATAGGAATAGCCTATGAAAGTCGTTCTACTAAATGCAGCCACCCTGCCCGTTTACAGGAACGAGCTAGCATCACTATTAATAGAAGTTATTGAAGAAGGCGCTCTGATGGGATTTGAACCATCATAATCCTCTCAGATGGCTGAGGACTTCTTTCACGACCTCGGGCCACAAATCACTCAGCAACACGTTATGTTGTGGATAGCCCGGGACCACAATGGCGTGATGGGAACTGTGCAACTGAAAATTGATGACAAACCAATCGAGAGACAGTCCAGGGCTGGGGGCGTAAATACCCTGCTCGTTCGTCCTGCCGTCAGACGTTCAGGCATAGCCCGAAAAATGATGCATGAACTGGAAGAAGCCGCTTTTAGACTACGTTGTGACCTGCTGTTGTCTGACCTCCAATCAGGTACCGGGGCCGAGTATTTCTACCGGTCTCAGGGCTATCGTTGCTACAGTACGTCAGGAAAACACGCCGACTTCCTTCACTATGGCTCAGATGCCGTTTATTACAAACCTTTGCGATAAGTCTTTCCCTGATGGAATTGGCCGTTTCAGCTGGTCATCGCAAATTCGCTTTTGAGGAGTAAGTTTTTCATTTTTTCTTAAATAATTTTTAACCCAATCAAAGAAATTGATAAGTTAAAAGAAAAATGTCCACGCCGAAAACTAAGCTGTCTATAATAGGCGGCTGGTTTACTGTCTGGACTTGGCGTGCGGCGCCTATCCTGACCTGCGCTAACAGGCAGACTTTAACTTATGAAAAAAAGAGACTTATCTTTGGCAACCCCTTACCTACAGTTCGACAGAGCTCAGTGGGCAGCCTTGCGTGACTCAGTTCCACTAACGCTCAAAGAAGCCGAAATCGTGAAACTGAAAGGTATCAATGAGGATCTGTCCCTTGAGGAAGTCGCGCAAATCTATTTGCCACTTTCACGCCTTCTCAATTTTTACATCAGCTCCAACCTCCGTCGCCAGGCAGTTCTCGAGCAGTTTTTAGGCACCGATGGTCAGAAAATTCCCTATGTGATCGGTATTGCTGGCAGCGTAGCCGTGGGTAAAAGTACTACCGCACGTGTCCTGCAAGCGTTGTTAAGCCGCTGGCCAGAGCACAGAACCGTTGAACTGATCACGACAGACGGATTCTTGTATCCCAATAAAACGCTTCAGGAGCGTGGGATCATGAAGAAGAAAGGGTTTCCGCAATCTTACGATATGCATCAACTGGTCAATTTTGTTTCTGAGGTCAAGTCCGGCGCAAAAAGTGTCAAAGCGCCCGTCTATTCTCACCTTATTTATGATGTCATACCGGAAGGTAATAAAGTCATCGAGCAGCCTGACATTCTTATTCTTGAAGGGCTGAATGTTTTACAAAGTGGTATGGATTACCCTCACGATCCGCATCGCGTATTTGTCTCTGACTTCGTTGATTTCTCAATCTATGTCGATGCCCCGGAAGACTTATTGCAGGGTTGGTATATAAATCGTTTCCTTAAATTCCGTCAGGGCGCATTCTCAGATCCCGATTCTTATTTCCATCATTATGCAAAACTTCCTGAAGAAGAGGCGGTGAATATTGCCACGCAATTATGGAATGAAATCAATGGATTGAATCTTAAAGAGAATATACTTCCCACCCGTGAGAGGGCAAGTCTCATTATGACTAAAAGCGCTAACCATGCCGTTGAAAATGTCAGATTACGGAAGTAAGAGTAATTAAAGGAGGGCGACAACCCTCCTCCATGATATTCAACGACCGCGAAGTGATATTTCCCCACCAATAAATGGCTTAATTATGCCATCCTGCTCCAGTAATAATGCACCCTGCTGATCAATCCCACGCTCAATACCGTGAATTTCCTGTTCGCCTATTAATAATTTAACGGGACGATCGAGGAAGTTATCCAGCCTGCGCCAGCGGGTAATAAAGGGCGGTAACCCTTCCACTTCAAACTGACGCAGCGCAGAACGCAGTTCTTGCAAAAGTGTGGCTGTCAGCTGATTGCGGTCGATATTTACTCCGGCTTCCTGCAAGTTTATCCAGCCCTGATCAATTGAATCTGCAGCGGGTTCACGCATCTTAAGATTGATCCCTGCACCGATGACTAACTGTGCTGCATCGCCGGTTTTTCCGGTCAATTCGACTAAAATACCAGCCAGCTTACGATCTTTCAGATAGAGATCGTTGGGCCATTTAACGCGAACATCTTCTGCGCCTAACTTCTGCAAGACTTCCGCCATGACAATGCCAATCACCAGACTCAGCCCCATCGCAGCAGCCGGGCCCTGATCGAGCTTCCAGTACATAGAGAGATATAAGTTCGCGCCGAAAGGTGAGAACCATTTCCTTCCGCGACGGCCCCGGCCAGCTTGCTGATATTCAGCGACGCACGCATCCCCGGACGTAAGCTGGCTGATTCGATCTAGTAAATACTGGTTAGTGGAATCAATAACGGGTAATACGCTAACCCGCCCTTCCGGTAAGGCGGCGAGGATCTCTTCTTCATCCAGAAGCTGGATAGGAGACGGCAGGCTATACCCTTTGCCTGGGACAGTGAAGATATCCACTCCCCAGTCCCTTATCGTCTGGATATGTTTGTTGATCGCCGCACGGCTCATACCCAGCTTCACACCCAGCTGTTCACCTGAGTGGAATTCACCATCAGCGAGAATGGAAACAAGGTGAAGTGGAACGGTGATATCTTTCATGATAACGCCTCAACTGCATTGGTTTCGCCACTGGAAGAAATGAAACGAACCTCAGGCTCCAGCCAGACCGCAAAATGCCCGGCAACCGTATTACGTACATGCTTCGCCAGCGCCTTCACATCATCACCGGTTGCCCCCTCTTTGTTAATCAGTACTAATGCCTGTTGCTGATGAACTGAGGCCCCACCCAGACAGAAACCTTTTAACCCCGCCTGCTCAACTAACCATCCTGCGGCAAGTTTTACCTGACCATCCTCCTGAGGATAATAAGGCATCGTCGGATACTGCTGCTTGAGCTTTTCAGCCAGAGCAATATTCACAATAGGATTTTTGAAGAAGCTGCCAGCATTGCCGGTAACCGTTGGATCCGGAAGTTTGCTGCGACGCATCTGACATACAGAGTCGAATATTTGTTGTGGCGTCACGCTGGCTGACTCAAACCGGGTCAAATCACCATAAGTCAATTTAGGGTGCCAGTTTTTACTTAACCTGAGTCCTACAGCAATAATGGCATACCCGTCACGGTAGGCGTGCTTGAATACACTCTCACGGTAACCAAACTGACATTCACAGGCAGGCAGACGAATAATGTCACGTGTTTCAAGATTCATCACGTCCACATATTCACACAAACTTTGTAATTCGATGCCATAAGCCCCGATATTTTGAATCGGTGCAGATCCAACACAACCAGGGATAAGAGCCAGATTTTCGAGACCAGGAAGGTTGTGCTTCAGGGTATAAATGACCAGCTGATGCCAGTTCTCACCAGCACCGACATGCAGTAACCAGTCTTCAGCTCGCTCGCTAACCTCAATGCCTTTAATTCGGTTGAGCACAACAATTCCGGCAAAGTCCTCCAGGAACAGCACATTGCTGCCCTCTCCTAATAGCAGAAATGGATGTTTTGCTTTTTGCGCAGCAAGCCAGGCAGTCGCCAGTTCATCCGGATTGTGAGCCGTGATGATTTCAGTGGCATCGGCAACAATAGCGAAGGTATTTAAAGCCTTTAAAGACGTGTCGTAGCTCGACATAAACTGATTACTCATTCGTTACTTATTTATGCTCAGTTTAACCGATTCGGAGAGTTCATACGCACAGAGTTTTGATTGGGCAATTGAGGATACTGGTTTATTTTCTAACCTAAATTCCGGGTAAGACTTATTCAAACTCCCCATAGCAAAAAACCCCAGTCTTTCGACTGAGGTTTTCCACTTATTTGATGCCTGGCAGTTGATGACCCACTTCGTGCCTCACCCTTCGGG
>NZ_JBUZRI010000013.1:0-5648 GCF_055407225.1 Ewingella sp. C233 | reverse complement strand
GAGAGGAAGAGACAGTAAGGGAAGAGAGAGACAAGCCCCCGACACATACCGGAGAAGAGGGGCGGCGCAGCCGCCGCCTGTCTCAGGAACTGGCGGGCGGAGCCCGCTGGGGATTTTTGCGGCATTCAGGCTACGAGCAGATATGCATCACTGACGGGCAGGGCATGTATCGCCCCGCCCTTTGTCTCAGCACACCCTGATTTCGCGATTGAAAACGACTCGGTAATCGGCGTGCCCGTCACCTTCGTGAAAGAGTTCCAGCCTGACAACATTGTTGGCTGCGTGGTTCATTACCATGACTTGTTCGACAGCAGCCAACAGTTCCAGACCGTCAGGCAGCGGGAACCAAAGATTTGAATTACTACCGGACAATGTCGGATGTGAGACGAAATGAAAGCCCATGCCGGTATCGAGCATGGCAACAATCAACATGACGTGATCACGCGGAGTTTGCGTGTCGGCTGACAGAGGGTTTCCCCCCCATCTTTCGGAAGATTCAGGAGCGGCGGTCTTGACGTTTTGTGTGTGCATGGTGTTTCTCCTGGATTTTCATGGCGGGAGGAGCCCGCCATTCCCACTAAACTTCTGTTGAACCAACCCACGAAGCGCCTAAATAGGCATCTGAGCCTTCCCCGTTATCATCCGGCTGAACAGTGATTAACTGGTCATGCGTCCAGCCGTCCTGTGGTGCCTGCTGCCTGAATATTTCAGCCCCGTCGAGCGTTCTGATAATCAGGGTTTCATGTCGAACCGGCGTTAAAATATCCGGCTCTCCTTTTGTCTGGTCGGTGATGTAATAGATCATTCTTTTTTCCTTAACTCCCCAATATACAATTCACTTTAACAGGGGGACGTTCCCGCCCTCGGTTGTTGATCAAATTTCAATGCCTGACGCCTTAACCAACTTGTTAAACGCCTTAAAATGTTCCGCGTCGCACACAGAAATATGGCTTCCGGCCTTGGTCGTGCCTGAACTGAGCGTATAGCTGTATGCCATTTTCATTTGCTCAGGATACTTTTTACGAAACGCCTGCAACGCCTTTAGCGTCTCAAAACCGTAAACGTCGTACTCTTCGGGTTTGCCACCCTTCACACCCTCTGCTAAAAGGATCTCGTATGTCTTACCCCATCTTTCAGTAGATTCAGGAGCGGCGGTCTTGACGTTCTGTGTGTTCATTCTGGTTGTTCCCCTTCGGTGGTTAGTCCATCTCTCAGTGAGTTCTTTCGCGGCAAGGGCAACGGAGTACCAACGCAGGCAGGCAACAAGGGGCGGAGACAACAGTTTTACGAGGCACGAGAAAAAGTTTTGGCGAAGTGCATTTCACCCCTTGGGGAATGACCAGGCGGTGCTACGTTTAAGCCCGCGCGAAAGGGCTGGCTGAGCGATGGCTCGCCGGACAGCCCGGACAGAATGAACGCACCCGACACGACGGAACGGCGTGGCGACCTTAGCGGCCGGTTTACCGGCCAGTGTCTGTGCGGCGGCGGAGCCGGCTGCGGGTGTTGACCTGGCCGTTGCCATCAGACCCTAGCCGTCAGGCCGGAACCCCGAAGGGATTCCGCGAAGCTTACCGGCTTGCCGGTTAGCGCAGTCGGGCTCGACGACCGGCCGCAGGTCGGGAGCCGAAGGGGGCCATGCCGTAGGGGTGATCCGTCTGGGGGAAAATAATCATGAGAAGTTCGGAAATACCAATCACTGACAGAATGACGCGCAGCAGCTGCATGACGAATCAGAAGAGTTGCCCGGAGAGAAAGAGACAGTAAGAGAAGAGAGAGACAAGCCCCCGACACATACCGGAGATTAAGCAGAGCCGCCGCGGCGTAGCCGCAGCAGCCTGGCGGTTTATCTGTGTTTTTTTTCCAGGTCAGACAGGCGATTCGGAAGCATCAGCCGGTCAAGGTAAGCCTCAAACTCGCTTTGCTCATCAGCGTGCCGGTTAACTTCCAGCATCACTGCCCAAAGAGGTTCGTAGCGAACAAAGTAGCGGTCGAAATGCATCAGGCTGGGGAACCGAGAGATCCACGCATATACCAGCTCACCCAAATCGTGGAGATGCAATTCTCTGCGCGACCATGCCGAGTACCACGATCTGACCGTGCTCGGAGTACAAAACGCCAGTTCTATTTCGGCCTGTCCCAGCTGGCTCTCATAGTGCCGCCGCTTCATTTCCTCAGTCTTCGCTTCGACATTTCTTTTGCGGTTTGCGTTGAGAACGGCACGCTGTTCCCCGCGCTGCCGATCCATGTTATCGACTTCAGGAAACAGGCTGCGACCGACGCTGTCGGACAGGGGCGAAAGGCATGATGCCCCCCGCGTCGAAATCAGCACATCGATGGCGGCAAGATAACGCGCTTTACTCGGCCTCTTCCGGTCCTTGGGATCAAAGCACCCGTCTACCATGCGGATATCGTCTAAAGCTATCGCTGGCCTGCCCATAAACCGGAAAAAAGCGCTGGCATAGGGATACTTTCCCTGCCGGTGGGCGGTTTCACTGCGATTTTCGACATAACCGATAGCTTGCATGACCGCTCGGCGTTGGGGATGCAGGGGGACTAACGCGCGTGAGTTGGGGATCATACCGCCACCCCCGTGAATCGAAGCACCGCCGCGAGCCTGTCAGCGTCGGTATATCCGGCGTGGATATACTCATCGAGACGCCGAATTTCGCGCTCAAGGTTCGAGACAGACGCGCTCCCGATATCCTCAGAGACGAACACCCACGCGACTGACTGACCGGCATTAAACAAAAGTCCCATCGTCCAGTACGGCGCATCGGAGCCGCCAAATCCGAATATGACCCTGATGCCGGATGCCGGAGTCAGCACGCAGCAGGTCGGCATAAACCCCTCTTCTTCAGGATCGGGCGCATCGACAGACCATGCGACCGGTAACTCTATATTTTGCAAAACAGAATCGGTAAACAACTTACCGACATTACCGTGCAGGCCCGCCAACACGTCCGCACCGGCTGGCTGGCAACCCACAATATTCGTGAGCAAAGCAGTTTGAGTATTTTTCATTATGTTATATACCGCCCTTTCGGGCGGTATCTCCGAATCAGGCGGCGTTTGCCGTGGTGTCAGTGGAAGGAAGTTCGTTCTGCGCGGTTTCTGTCTCCGTCACCGGTGCTTTCATCCACTCCGGCACCCAGCGGGTTTCCCCTATCGCTTTCTCGGCCAGCACGGCGGCTTCGCTCCGCTTGAGTTTCGCCGCCTCGACCGCTACGCCGCTGAGACCGTTTTGGTTCAGCACGTCAACAATCTGATCTTTGCTGATTTTGCAGAAATACCCCGCTGCGGTCGGCTGCCACCAGTCGCGTAAGTCAAAATTCAGCGTACTTTCCAGCGCGTCCAGCGCGCTGTCATTCGTTTTGCCGTAAATCCGCTCCTGCACGCCATCGATGCCAAACGCCACGCAGAATCCGAGCAACATCGACACGTCAGCCTGCTGCCAGTCGAGAAGCCACGTAAAGCTGGCTGTCCAATCTTCGGGAAACGTTGAGAGCACCCGCTCTTTTTCCTGCTCAAGCCACTGAAACGCTTTCCCTTCGTCACCGGAGAGTGACGCTGTCACCAGTGTGCCGCGCTCCACGGTCATATTTACTCTCAGCGGCGATGCCTTACCCAATTTTCCGAAGGCCGCGAGGCAGTATTTCCACGTCAGCAACGCCAAGCCGACGTTCGGCTGCTGGGAGAGCGCGGCTTGGACAGCCAGCGTTCTCTCGCTGGACATGGCGGTAACGAGGGTTGCGGAGACCTGATCCACGGCTTTTGGCGTCTCATTTACCAGCGTGACAACGTTTTCAACAGGCGTTTCCACCGGCTCAAGCTTGCACACACCGCGCTGGATATGCATATAACCGTTGTTATACGACACCACCACGCCGCCGGACGCTTTCTGTTCCTCCGTCCACCCCCGACTGATTGCGCGTTCTTCAATAGCGTCAATTTGCTCCTGATAAACGGAGTCATCTTCATCGGTTTCAAGCGCATCGCGCTGTTCGATCAGCACACCCTGCGCGGCCTCTTCCCCTTCTGCGTAGACAGGATCCGGCGCGTCCAGCAGGCGATACGCTGTGCGGTCATCGCCACGGGAGGTGATGCCGCTCCACCGTGAGAGACTCCACGACCAGCCTTCCTGCGTCTGAATGGCCTGCGCCGCAGCCGCCAGTTTTTGCTCTGCCAGCGTGGTGAGCAGGGATTTGTCTGCGAACCCCTCCCCGTTTTCGCCGCTGAACAGGTCTTCACGTACCAGACCGCCTGCGGCTTCATATGTATCCCGACCGACAAAGGCAAACAGGCGGTTATTGAGAATGCTCACCTCGCTTTGCACGATCATGTTTTTAATGACGTTAACCGACGGGGAATAATAGTTACTCTTCGCGCTTTCCCAGACCTCGACCTGCCGTTGCTGATCGTCTTCAAGGCACAGCGCCTGACAGATATCGAGAGTGATTTCGTCCTGAGCGAGTAATTTCAGCAGCGCGGGTGCCAGACTGGCCATTTTCAGGCAGCGCTGCACATGGCGGCTTGAGTACCCGAACAGTGCGCCGATCTGCGCCTCCGTTTTTCCCTCGGCGGCAAGGTCACGGAAGCCCACAATCTGCTCTGCCGGATGCATGACTTTGTGGTCGCTGTTCTCGATAATGGAGGCAGCGCGGGCAAGTTCGTCAGGCAGGCGTTTCACGGCAATGAGGGTGTCCGGCGTCATTTTCCCCTCTTCCAAGAGCGCATTAAGGCTGGTTAATCGCTTACCACCCGCCGCGACGCCGTTCATTCCCTCCGGCAATGAATGAATGACTAAGTTTTGCAGTAACCCGATAGCATGGATCGAGTCCGCCGTTTGCCGGACTTCCTTCGCCGTATACGGGACGGTACGGACGTTCATCGGAGATATCACCAGCGAGGAAAGCGGCACAAACTCCATCTGCGCCTGCTCGAGCGCGGCCTTAAGTGCCTCGTTTACCGCTTTTGAAACTTTATCGCTGGATTTTTTAACGGTGGCTGCTTTAGTATTGTTGTCAGACATGATGTGACTCCTCGTTATAGATTGTCGTGCCGGTCTGGGAGCGTTGACCTCCCTTCTGGCGTAATGAAGCAGGGGAAACCCTGCTTTTTTATTGCCTCAATTTCAGCGCCTTACTCTTGTCCTTCTGTTGCCTCCCCGATGTATCGCCGTAAATCAGCCAGAAAATCGCGTTCAAACGTCCAGCCCCGCCACACCAGTTCGCCCTGTTTGCGGAGCGTGATCTGATGGTCGCCGTCGCGCGTCGGTTCGCTTTGAGACAGGGCATAGCCTTGCTTGAGGCGAGACTGCGCCCGAACATAAATGTTGTGTATCTGTAGAAGGAGATCGCCCTTGCTTTCCCCCCATCTTTCGGAAGATTCGTGAGCGGCGGTCTTGACGTTTTGTGTGTGCATGCTGGTCTTCCCCTCTGGTTTAAATGTCATCTCTCGGTGAGTTCTTTCGCGGCAAAGGGCGAAGTAGCAACGGCGCGCGTGGGAACGCAAGGGCGCCGCAGGCGTGCATTTCACCCTTGCGTTAACGCGGGTGACGGTGCTACACCCAGCCCTCCGCGTAAGGGCTTAGCGTGAGATGGATAACCGCACCCGGCAGAATGCACACACCCGACGGCGAGGAACGAGGC
>NZ_JBUZRI010000012.1:0-7088 GCF_055407225.1 Ewingella sp. C233 | reverse complement strand
ACACATCCCCGGGCCAGCTCATTCAGGGCACCATAATGTGCCGTTTTATCTGCCCGCCAGAATATCGCCCCGCCTGCATCGGCCAGACGAGGGGAAAACTGGTAGCCCAGTAACCAGAACAGGCCAAAAATGATATCGCTGGATCCTGCCGTGTCCGTCATAATTTCTACCGGATTCAGCCCGGTCTGCTGCTCCAGAAGCCCTTCCAGTACAAAGATGGAATCACGAAGCGTACCGGGAACGACAATGCCATGGAAACCGGAGTACTGATCGGAGACGAAGTTGTACCAGGTGATACCGCGTCCTGAACCAAAGTATTTACGATTTGGTCCGGAATTAACCGTTTTAACCGGTGTGACAAAACGCATACCATCTGCGGAGGCAACCTCACCACCTCCCCAGTACCCCGCGAGCGGCAGCGTGGACTGAAAATCAACCAGCCGTGCATTAGCGCTGACCAGCGTTTCTGCCCTGAGATAATTTTGTTTAACCCAGCTCAGACGATGGCGAGTAAGCGCGGGAATATTATGCTTTATCAGGGGTTCATGCCCTATATTGCAGGCTTCTGCCAGCAGTGTTGCGCACAGACTGACCTGGAGATCCTGCGCCCGAGCACCTGATTCACTGACGTGGCTGAATTCGCGGGTAAAACCGGTTCGGGCATCTATTTCAAGCAACAGCTCAGTCAGATCAACCGGAGGGATCAGTTCTCTTACCCGACGATTCAATTGTATCAGTGCCGGTGGCTCATCCAGTTTATCCAGACTGCTAATCGTCAGTGAGGGATGCTTACCTTCATTGCTTATGCTGACCGCTGCGTTGCAGGCAAAACGTGAAGCCACTGATTTCCATGTGTCATCAAGCCGCGTAGCCAGTTGTTCTGCTGCTTTAGTTCCGTCTGATGGATGACCCAGCGCCCGACATACCGGGATGCGTTGTGCCTGCCATTCAGCTCCCTGAAGCAATTTTTGACGCGGGTCCCCCCACCGGTCACTGTTCTCCAGCCAGAGATCACGACGGCGCAAAGAATCTTGAAGGCGCTCGAGAAGACACAGCGAGTAACCCGCTCGTAGAATCCTACCATCTCTGTCGTAGACCAGACGTTTCCAGGGGCCGGAAATGATTTGCTCTGGTGCATCGTCGAGAATTCGCTTTTTTGAGCCACTCAGTTCGGCCAGATAATGGATTGCTGACAACGTGTGCTCCCCGGCCGGGGCGGCCTGAAAGTGTAAGTCACGCAACATCGCGGACAGGAAGCGCTTCACCCGTCCATATTGTTCCACCATTTCATCCTGAAAATGAGTATCTTGCGGGCGCGCCAGCTCATTTACCTTGCCGACGGATTCAGCCAGTTTGTCCTTTGGTATGCGGCGAAAAATAGCCTGCCGCAGAGCTGCTTCATCGGTGTTCTCATCAAGTAATAACGTGCATGCCCGTGCCAGTAATAGCGCGGCACGATCAAGATCTTTAAGGGTCCTGAGCCGCTTTTTCTGCCCGATATTTTTTGCAGAACGCGTGATATCCAGAATAAGCATATCCAGCACATCCACGGCCTCGTCAAGCGCCGAAATTTCCTGTGCTTTCACAAACGCAGTAAGCACGGCCAGTCGCCGTTCGTCAGGCATTCTTGAAATGTATTTCACCGAAGCCATTCCGGCATAACGGGCCAAATTCCGCAGCTGGATGGCAGGCAGACCGGAGAAATTCAGCCGGGAAAACTCCATGCTACGCAGTCGGGTATATCGCTCCAGGGCGTCTGTAAATGACGGCCCACTGATAGTGACAGGACCTTTTCGCATCTCCTCCAGCACCGACATACGCTGCCCTTCAGGTATTTCAAGTAAACCGTCCAGTTGTGTTTTCTGCCAGCTGTCAGGCAACAAAGCCAGCCTTCGCCATAATCGTCGACTTGCCCGTTCGCGTACTTCGCCAATCAGCCTTGTCAGAGTCGAGGCTGCGGGTAGCAGGATCTTATTTTGCAGCAACCATGCGGTAGCAAAATCAAACAGCAGACCTGGACGCTCATTGCTGAGCCAGGCGCGAGTATAGAGCAAACGCTTCAGTCTGAATGACCAGGGGAAATCACCAAAATCATGATAATCATAATAGAGCTTGATAAGCCCCTGATGCTCCCAGCGGGTATTGTCTCTTTCAGCATACCGGGAAAGGATCTCTGGTCGGCTGATGTTCAACTGTGCCGCAATGTAAAAACGGATGAATGAGGGAATTTGAAGGAGATCAGGAAGAAACGTTCCCAGAAAGCGCGCCGTAGTCAGCTGAAGTGCAATCCCCAGCCGGTTATGTTTTCCCCGTCGCTGATTAATAAAAGCAAGGTCACGCTCATCCAGATGAAAATACCGAGCCAGCTGAACCTCATTTGGGTCTGCCACATAGCGACCGTAGTTTTCTGTCTGTTCGCTGGTAAGAAAGTCATCACTCATTGCGCATCCTTTCGTAAACGGGAGTTCTGTTCATTTTTTAACCGTCTCAAATATTATAATTTTTGAGACCAATGAAAACGGCCCTAAACATAAGTATCAAAAATCGTGATTTATGCCTTATGATACTACGCAGTATCAATATCGATTTATGAGACCAAAATGGCATTATTAGGGTATGCAAGAGTATCAACCAGCCATCAGAAACTGACGAGCCAGATTATTGAACTCAACACAGCGGGAGTGAGGGATGATCGAGTGTTTACTGACATGATGTCGGGAGCAACTGATGAGCGCGAAGGGCTACAGCGACTCCTTGCCAGAGCGGAGAAAGATGACATTATTCTCTGTACTAAAATGGATCGCCTTGGACGTAATACCGCAGATATGATTCGCATCGTGGATACTTGCTATAAAAAAGGCATCGCTATTCGCTTTCTTGAGAACGGGCTTAGTACTGAAGGCACTATGGGAAAAATGGTTATCCAGATATTAGCAGCTGTTGCCGAGGCGGAACGTGAAAGGATCTTGGAGCGAACTAACGATGGGCGGCAGGCAGCTATGATTAAGGGCGTCAAATTTGGAAGAAAGCCTCATAAAAAGGCTGAATTAGCTAATGAATTGATCAATAAGGACGTACAAGTTAAAGAGGTAATGGAAAAAACGGGTATATCACGGGCGACGTATTTTAGGCTGAAAAGAAAAACGGTTACTAACAATATTCATCTTTCCAATAATAAATAAGAAAGATGAGCATTCTTAAATGCCTGAACGGCTTCTATTTAGCAATGTTTAAACTCGAAAAAAGGATGTATTCAAATTGAGTCAATATTTAAAGCTTGGAGATGACCAATCTCCGGTTCAGTTGGACCCACACAGCGAAGTTGGTGCATTTAAAGTCGTTGGACACTGCGCATGGGCAAAACCAGAAGATAAAATCACTCCTGACTTTTTGCGTTCAAGAGTAGAACCTTGGTTAACTGCCCTTTTTCAGTCTGAACACTTAAATATACTTATTGGCGCTGGCCTTAGTTCGGCTATTCAAGAGTCAGCGACCGGCACCAAACCTCAAGGTATGGGATGGATTGAAGATCTCAAAGTTTGTAAGGCTGAAATAGACAGTTATGTAGCTAAAACAGCAGACGCCTCAGGAAGGGGAAAGGGTAATATTGAAGATCAGATTCGTTCAATTAATGAGTTGATTAAAGGATTAGAGATTTTAACGGTACAAAACCTACCGGTTCCACTACCTCCACCAGGTGCTCCCCCATATCGAAATTTAAAAAGTGAGTTAGTAGAGTTAAATAATGAGCTAACAAGATGTCTGAAATTATTTTCGGACTCAGTTAGTCATGGGGAAAAATTAATTCGTGATGCAAGCAATGATTTAAAAACAGAAACGTTTAATTATTTAGTGAGTTTTTTGATGAGTTTTTCAAGTCGAACAGCAACTAGGGATCGATTACATATTTTTACGACAAATTACGACAGAATAATTGAAACGGGCGCTGAAATAGCAGGTCTTCGTTTAATTGACAGATTTGTCGGTACCATAGCGCCGATTTTTAGATCTTCGCGATTAGAAGTGGATTATCATTACAATCCACCAGGTATTCGGGGTGAACCAAGATATTTGGAAGGTGTGGCGCGCTTTACTAAATTACATGGTTCATTGGACTGGTATGCTACTGAAGGGGCTATAAGGCGTTTTGGATTGCCATTTGGAGCTAGCTCGGTTGAACCCTTTTTACAAGTGGAAACAGCCGGAACTGCAAATTATCAACAATTAATGATTTATCCAAATTCAGTTAAAGACCGTGAAACATCTGAATATCCTTATGTTGAGCTATTTAGGGATTTAGCATCTGCAACATGTCGTCCTAATAGCACCTTGGTAACATATGGTTATAGTTTTGGAGATGAGCATATAAATCGGCTTATAATTGATATGTTGACAATCCCCTCAACGCATATAGTCATAATTGCTTACGGTGATCCGCTTGGAAGAATTATGCGTTTTATAAATGATAGTGGAAGAAAAGCTCAAATATCTTTATTGCTGGGAGATCATTTTGGAGATCTAAAAAAATTAGTTGATTTTTATCTTCCTAAAGCCGCGATAGACAGATCATCAATTCGTATGGCTGAGCTATTAAAATCACGAGGTTTATATCGTGCAACAAAACCAAATAATAGTGAGGATGCTGAATGAACTCATTCCCCATTGAACAAGGTGAGCAACTCAGGGTTGGCACTGTCGATTTTGTTTCACCCAACGAGATTAGGGCACTATTAGATATCGACTCGCCTGATTCTGTCGCTTTGAATGCAGGAACACCTAGAAATTTTCCTAGAGTAAACAGCTATGTATTAGTCTCATGTGACAATGGTTACTTAGTTGGGCAAATAGAGTGGCTTGCAGTTGAGCATTCGCCTTATCCCAAACAAAGGGATATCCAAGATTTTGGTTTAGTAAATCTGCCATTCCCTCGAAAAAAAATAAGTTTAAATCCGGTAGGGAATCTTAAACGTTTTTCAAAAGATGGTACTGATTATTTTATATTTCAACGCGGTTCTGAATCATTTCCTTCTATTGGTTCAGCTATTTTACTACCAACAGATTTACAGCTTAGATCAATTGTCGAGTCTGGTAATAATAGACGGGTGATTATTGGGCAAAGCCCACTTGCTAACAATGCTAATGTGGCTGTAGATCCCGACAGATTATTTGGTCGTCATATAGCAGTACTTGGTAATACGGGTAGTGGTAAGTCTTGTTCTGTTGCAGGGTTAATCCAGTGGTCACTCGAGGCTGCAATGGAATCAGAAATAAAACCAAACGCAAGATTTATTATATTAGACCCAAATGGCGAGTATACACGTGCTTTGGGGCCAACTACAAAATTTAAAGGCAGAGTGTTTAAGGTTGAAGCAGAAGATGGTGAAAACCAATTACAGGTACCTTCATGGTTTTGGAATAGTTCAGAATGGGCATCATTCACGCAAGCAAGTCCTAAAGCACAACTTCCATTACTAAAGCGCTCTTTGAGAGCAATGAGAAATGAAGAGTTTGATTTACAAACGAATTTAGATGTAGAAGTTAAAAAGTACTTAGGTACTATTTTAGTTTCTTTAAAAGCGGATAAATCTAAAGGTGCAGCAGCACTTAATGATTTCCCAGGTGCTAAAAATCTTTTGGCAAAAATTAACACTTGGCGTCAGAGTCTTGAAGAATATAAAGAAAGGTTAGTTACTACACATCCAGAGCTAGATAAATTAATCGTCTCTATTCAAGATTTTTGTGTGCAAAGAGAGGGTAGATATCCAGATTACAATGCTAAAGTTAGCGCAGTTGATAACATCATAGATGGAATGTTATCTTCATTTCAGAGCCTTGGTGGTAATGAGTGTGAACTCCTTCCGAAAAATGAGGACATCCCCGTCCCTTTTGACGGAGGTAATTTAGTTTCCTATTTAGAGGCATTAGCCCAGGAAAATGGCAGTGAGCAATATGTCGAATATTTAGTGGCTAGGATACGCACAATGCTTGCTGATACGAGAATGAAACCTATAACCAATGACTCAGAGCACCGAGTTGACTTAGCCAATTGGTTAGAAACTTATATTGGAAAGGATGGAACCGGCGATGATGATAGCTGTGTTTCAATTATTGATCTTTCTTTAGTACCAACAGAAATTACTCATCTTGTGACAGCTGTTATTTCAAGGATTGTGTTTGAATCATTGCAACGTTATAGGCGGCTATATAATAAATCTTTACCTACGGTACTTGTCGCTGAAGAAGCACATACATTTATTAAACGGTATCGTGATGACTCTGAAAATCAGGATGTCGCAGCCGTTTGCTGCCAAGTGTTTGAGAAAATCGCACGAGAAGGCAGAAAGTTTGGTCTTGGTATGGTGATTTCCTCACAACGACCATCAGAGTTATCACCTACGGTTTTGTCTCAATGTAATACTTTTCTTTTGCATCGAATTAGTAACGACAAAGATCAGGAGCAAGTTCATAAAATGGTACCTGATAATTTGCGAGGATTACTCCGTGAACTACCTTCATTACCATCCCAACATGCAATACTGATGGGCTGGGCATCTGAACTTCCTGTCCTAGTTAAAATGAAAAATTTGACGAAAGAGCAGCAACCTCATTCTGATGACCCTGACTTCTGGGATGTTTGGACAAGAAAGTATGCGGATGGGAAGTTGGTCGAGAGAACTGTCGATTGGGAAGCTGTTGTAAAGGAATGGCAACAAAAGTGATCTGCAGCAGAAAATGAAAGCGGGAGAGCAGATCGGAATTGAAGGAACTTTATGCCATCAATCTACTTGGTGTTGCGTTCCATTGTCCCTCCCCCCATGACGACTGAAGTGGCTGCAAACGCAGTACCTAACAATCTCAATATAAACAATGAACTAACCTCTTAGCGTGGTTTTTTGCATCATTGGCCCTCAAACCCCTAATCCCACTCAGTTTCAGGCGCAAGGACTATGCCAAACCTCGCCAATTCGTCTATCAGACGCGACACCCTAGATACCGTCACGGCAGTTTCAGGGATGATCTGGCCATCTTCATTCCGTGGACTGAGTTCTTCAGCCAGCTTAGTGATGTTGATAGTGACAATACCGGTA
>NZ_JBUZRI010000011.1:0-26704 GCF_055407225.1 Ewingella sp. C233 | reverse complement strand
TTTATTTCATCCGGTTGCCGCTGTTTTAAATCTTTTCCGACCCGGCTACTTCGTGATGTTGTTCACGTTGTTCCCTGTCGATGGAGCGGCATTATAGGGATCCGAGGTTTTTCCACAAGCCTTTTTTCCAATAAAAAGATCGAGTGCGCGTTTTTCAGCCCTTTCGTTGCGATCTTGCACGATAAGCTTATTTGTTCATCGATCCTTCCTGCGTTAAGTTTGTAATCCTTCAGGCAAAAGCTATATTGCCAATGGTTTAAGGTCTCACACATGAGGTAAATTCGTTATGTCTCACCCTTTACGTTCTTATCAGGGTTTAACGCCTTCGCTTGGCGAACGCGTTATGGTTGATCCTTCCAGCGTGGTTATTGGTAATGTGGATCTGGCTGATGATGTCAGCATCTGGCCACTCGTTGCCATTCGGGGAGATGTAAACAATGTGGTCATAGGCTGCAGAACCAATATTCAGGATGGCAGCGTACTGCATGTCACTCACCAATCGAGCCATAATCCCGAAGGCTTCCCTCTTCTCATCGGAGAGGATGTCACCGTTGGGCATAAAGCGATGTTGCATGGTTGCACTATTGGGGATCGCGTTCTGGTAGGGATGGGATCGATTCTGCTTGATGGCGCGATAATTGAAGACGATGTCATGATCGGCGCCGGTAGTCTGGTGCCACCGGGTAAAAGACTGGAAAGTGGCTATCTTTATTTAGGCAGTCCCGTTAAAAAGATCCGCGAGTTGACGACGGATGAGCTGGCAGGCCTCACTTACTCATCCAACAACTATGTTAAATGGAAAGACCTTTACCTGAGCGATGCGCGCCAGAGCTAAACTTTCGATCTCTTCTATATAGAAAGTGAACAGGCCACATCAGAAAACTGATATGGCCTGTTGAGGCAAGGAGGCTAACTTTATTTCAACCCTTTAAATCCTGCTTGAGTTGGTTAAGAACGGGTTCAATCTGTGGCATCACCCCATGCCACAGATTGAAAGCATGGGCTGCCTGGCCTACCAGCATTCCCAACCCATCTGCATAATGTACAACGCCATGGCTTTTTGCCCATGTAAGAAAAGGGGTATTACCAGCCTGGTAGTACATGTCATAGACACGGGTTTGCGGATCCAGCAATGCAGAAGGTAATTGGGGGATCTCACCACTGATACCGGATGTGGTCGCATTAATCACAAGATCGAATTTCTCATGATCCAGTTGATCCGTCGGCAATGCGCTGATATCGCCTTTACTCTCAAAAATATGGCATAGATGCTCTGCACGATCGTAAGTGCGGTTCGTAACCACTACCTGACAATGGTTTGACAAAAGCGGCAGGATCACTCCTCTCGCCGCCCCCCCTGCACCCACCAGCAAAATACGATCACCTTCTTTCAACATATTTAGCCGCACAAGATCGCTAAGCATGCCAATACCATCTGTGTTATCCCCGAGTAATCGACCGCCATCGAGCTTCTTCAGCGTATTTACAGCCCCGGAGAGCGCTGCACGTTCCGTCAGTTCGTCGGATTCAGTAAACGCGCGCTCTTTAAAGGGCGTGGTAATGTTGGCACCCTGGGCTCCTTCAGCAAAAAATGATCGAAGGTATTCTTCAAATTCATCATGAGGAGCTAAAACGGTGCCATAGATATGGTTGATCCCGGTTTGTTCAGCGAATAAAGCATGGATCCGTGGCGACTTGCTGTGCGCAATAGGATTGCCAAATACAGCGAAAGAAGGCATGACGTAAATTCCTTAACCTTGACGAATAAGATGGCCAGTCAACGCATCTTTGATTTCTGAAGGGTTTTCGCGGCCACCAACATTGCCGATTAAGACGGGAAAGTCATGACCAAATTGTTTTTTAACTTCATCAGCAAAGCGACAAGGTGGCTGACCATTCAGATTAGCGCTGGTAGACACAAGAGGCTTACCAAAATTCCGGCAGAGCTCTTTCACCAAAGGATGGTCGGTTACTCGGACGGCCAGAGAAGAGTACTGCCCGGTTAACCAGCTTGGTGTTGCTGATTTTGCTGGCATAACCCAAGTCACCGGACCTGGCCATTGGGAAAGGACCTTCTGCAACTGACTGTCGCTAAGGACTGTCTCGTCGATATAAGGAAGGAGTTGCTGAAAATTATCAGCAATCAAGATCAATCCTTTTTCACGCGGACGATGCTTGAGTGTCAGCAAAGCTTCAACAGCGGCCTCACTATCCGGATCGCAGCCCAATCCAAATACCGCTTCCGTCGGATATGCAATAACTTGCTGTTGTTTCAAAGCGTGCAGCACGGTTGAAAAACTGTTTGTTGTCTCTTTATTCATTTTGATCTTTATGTGTAATGTCTGCGCTCTTGCCACATAACTTGCTGGCACAAAAAACCTTCACACCTTGCGCAGTTCTTTTTTCCATTAACAACGGGTACTGGCAGTGAACGCATGTGCCGGCAATGGGAGTATTGTTAATAGCAAACTGGCATTCAGGATAACGGTCGCAGGCATGGAACACTTTTCCAAACCTGGATTTACGCTGTAAAAGATGTCCCTGTCCACATTGAGGGCAAGGAAGTGTCGTTTCTTCTGGCTTATCAATGATCTCAGTGTGGTCACATTCAGGATAATGACTGCATCCGATGAACATGCCATAACGGCCCTGCCGCAAAGCCAGAGTAGCCTGACATTTTGGGCAGAACTGTCCTTCCAGTACTTTGATAATGTGGCCGTCAGCCTGAGCTTTTAGAGGACGAATATACTCGCATGTAGGATAGGTAGAACAGCTCAGAAAGGGGCCATGACGACCACTACGGATCACCAAGGCGGCCCCACATTGAGGACAGTTTTCATTTTGCTTTTCAGCAAAAAGCGCTGTTTTTGTCATACTTTGTACTTTACCCGTTATCTCTAATGCAGATAACCTTCATTAACTTCAAATAACAGCTCTTCCATTTGCTGATAAGCACTTTCATATCCGGGAATATTAAAGAGCACCATCAGCACCACCCACTTAAGATCTTCAAGTTCAAACTCTTCAGTGTCGAGAGCCATAACGCGATCGATGACCATCTCCCTGGTATCGAAATTTAAAACTTTAATCTGTTCCAGAAACAATAAAAAACCACGACAGCTGGCATCTAACCGATTCGATTCCTCATCAGTATAAATTCGCAAAGCAAAAGGATCGGTATCCATCAGATGAGATGGTGTTTCGCCCTCTTGCAGATCAGCAAGCTTTTCAAGCCAATTCAACGCGTTGTTGATATCAGTTCGATGAAATCCCGCTTCAGCCAAATCGTCCGTTAACCTATCCTGGTCGACATTCATCTCCGCTTCGTTATGAATGTAAGTTTCAAATAAGTACATTAGTACGTCGAACATGGCCTGCCCTCCTAATTCGGACATAGCCGCCGGGTACAGCTGCGATCCATCCTGCTAACTCCAGTTCAAGTAGTTTACCCACCACTTCTGGCACAGGTTGGCCGGCACGTTCGGCGACGACGTCTACAGGTGTCACCTCATATTCTACGTTAGCCAACACATCAGTAAATGGCAATTCAACTTCGTCGTCTTCTGCACAAATAATCTTCGCTGACGCTGATTTCCCCCCCGCAGGTATAAAATTTGTCTGTTCAGCGGCTGCAAGTGGCGGTAACCAGGTCAATCCGCTACCAATCTGCTCGGCAATATCGTTAGGTTTAGTCACCAGATATGCCCCCTGCTTGATTAACCAGTGTGTTCCTTCACTTGTTTCACTATCAATGGGGCCAGGGAGTGCAAAAACTTCGCGATCTTGTTCCAGTGCATAACGAGCTGTGATTAACGAGCCGCTACGCAATGAAGCCTCAACCACCAGCACACCCACACTCATTCCACTGATAATGCGGTTACGCCGAGGGAAATTGGCAGGAATGGCGCTCGCACTGACTTCCAGTTCGGAAACAAGGGCACCACCTTGTTCCAGAATTCTGGAAGCCAGATACTCATGCCGTCGAGGATGAATACGTGTCAGCCCGCTTCCCAGCACAGCAATTGTTTTTCCTCCGCATTCGAGAGCCACCTTGTGACATATGCCATCAATACCGAGGGCTAACCCGCTGGTGATGGTGAACCCACTTTTTACTAATCCGGCAGAGAAATAGCTCGCCCATTGTTCGCCATACTCGCTGTATTTCCTGCTGCCGACCATCGCGAGCTGGGGGGTTGCCAGCGCGGCCAGATCTCCTGCTACAAACAGTACCAATGGCGCGGAGGCAATCTGTTTTAACATCATGGGATAGCGGTGATCCGTGATTGGCACAAGATAATGGGATTCACACTCAAGCCAGCATAACGATGCGCGAAGCTGCTGGGGATCGACTTGATAAAATGTATGGATCTGCTCAGCAGTCATTCCAGATTCAGCCAGCAAATGGGTACGATCAGCCGTGGTGTTAGCCATGATTTCTGCCACGCGACAGGCAATCGCCGTTTCAAGTCTTCTTACCGCGGATAAACGTAACCATACTTCCTGCTGAGTCATCAAAGTGTTCCCTCACAATGCCAATTACCTACTGGTTCAATTGGTAGAGGATGCTGTCAATCAGAGCAGGAAATGTCTAGAATAGAGTCTATATATCGTCAATCAATTGAATAAAGATCCATAAATTTATGTCCGTATTACACATCTTACATTTCCCAGACGAGCGTCTTCGCATTACTGCCAAGCCGGTCAAAGAAGTTAACGCCGAAATTCAGCAAATCGTGGATGATATGTTTGAAACCATGTATGCCGAAGACGGTATTGGCCTTGCGGCAACACAGGTAGACATTCATCAACGAATTATCGTGATTGATGTCTCTGAAAACCGCGATGAGCGTTTGGTATTGATTAACCCTGAACTGCTTGAGAAAAGTGGTGAGACGGGTATCGAAGAGGGCTGCCTGTCAATCCCTGACCAGCGTGCTTTGGTTCCCCGCGCCGAAAAAGTGAAAATTCGCGCACTTGATCGTGAGGGAAAGACATTCGAACTCGAAGCTGATGACCTTCTGGCTATTTGTATCCAACATGAAATGGATCATCTGGTAGGTAAACTGTTTGTAGATTATTTGTCTCCGCTGAAACGTCAACGCATCCGTCAGAAGATGGAAAAAATGGCCAAGCTGAACGCTCGACCTGATTGATTTTTCGTTCATAACAGGAATTAGCTTTGCGAATAATATTTGCAGGAACACCTGATTTTGCAGCGCGTCATCTTGACGCGCTTTTGACGTCTGAGCACCAGGTCGTCGGTGTATTCACTCAACCGGACAGACCTGCGGGACGTGGTAACAAACTCACCCCGAGCCCGGTAAAAGCACTCGCTGTCGCGCATGATATCCCCATCTTCCAACCTAAATCTCTGCGTCCTGCCGAAAGTCAGCAATTGGTTGCTGAGCTGAATGCCGACATCATGGTCGTGGTCGCTTACGGATTAATACTGCCACAGGCGGTTTTGGATATGCCGAAGTTGGGTTGCATCAACGTACATGGCTCACTTCTTCCGCGCTGGCGTGGCGCTGCGCCTATCCAGCGTGCTTTGTGGGCTGGTGATAGCCATACCGGTATTACCATCATGCAGATGGATGTCGGGCTTGATACCGGCGACATGCTGCATAAAATCGAATGCGCCATTGAGCCTGAAGATACCAGTGCCAATCTTTACAACAAATTGGCAGAACTTGGCCCCGTGGGGATGCTTACGACGCTTGAGCAACTTTCCGCAGGCTCCGCACATGCGGAAGTTCAGGATGAAGCGCTGGTCACCTACGCGGAGAAATTGAGTAAAGAAGAGGCGCGCCTGGACTGGTCACTACCGGCCAGTCAGCTGGAGCGCTGCATTCGCGCTTTCAATCCGTGGCCAATGAGCTATTTCCTTATCGAAGAGCAACCGGTAAAAGTTTGGCAAGCAGCAGTGATACCCGGGCCTACTCAGGCTCTGCCGGGAACACTGATATCAGCCACCAAGAGTGGTATCCAAATCGCTACCGCTGAAGGCATTCTCAATATTTTGCAGTTACAGCCTGCCGGTAAGAAAGCGATGTCTGCTCAGGATATCCTTAACTCTCGTCGCGAATGGTTTACCGAAGGCACTGTATTTGCCTAATCATTTCGACAATGCCCGGCAATACGCCGGGCTTTCTCTTTTTAATAACGCCGAGCTTTTCCAGCCTTTCTGACTATGAAAACAACCTATAATCTCCGCAGCATCGCTGCAAAAGCAATCAGTCAGGTTCTTGATCAGGGCCAGTCCCTGTCAGCTGTCCTTCCTGGATTACAGAAGAATATTTCGGAAAAAGACCGCGCCTTACTGCAAGAGCTGTGTTTCGGAACCTTAAGGGTTTTGCCGCAGCTGGAATGGTGTTTGCAGCAACTGATGGCAAAACCACTGACAGGTAAACAGCGCACATTGCATTATTTGCTGATGGTGGGTATTTACCAACTCCTGCACACCCGAATCCCTGCACATGCCGTGCTGGCTGAAACAGTTGATGGTGCAGTGGCTTTGAAGAAGCCTCAGCTCAAGGGGTTGATCAACGGCGTATTGCGTCAATTCCAGCGCCAGCAGGATGACCTGACTCAGCGGATGGGAAATACCGACAGCCGCTATCTTCACCCCAGCTGGTTACTCAGCCGCATCCGGAAGGCATATCCGCAACAATGGCAACACATTGTGGAAGCTAACAACCAGCGTCCGCCAATGTGGCTACGTGTGAATCGTCTTCATCACTCCCGCAATGACTATTTAGACCTTCTACAGCAAGCCGGTATTGAGGCTATTGCACATCCTGACTACGCCGATGCTTTGCGGTTGGTTTCGCCTTCACCCGTGCATGTTCTCCCAGGTTTTGTTGATGGTTGGGTAACGGTACAGGATGCTTCTGCGCAGGGAAGCGTAGATCTGCTGGATCCGCAGGATGGCGAGATGATCCTGGATCTCTGCTGTGCACCTGGCGGTAAGACAACGCATATTTTGGAAGCGGCCCCGAAAGCACATGTACTTGCCGTCGATGTCGATAAACAGCGCCTGACCCGGGTATACGAGAATCTTCAGCGCCTTAAGCTCAACGCAGAAGTTAAGCAGGGTGATGGCCGCGAACCACAGGCCTGGGCCGGAGATCGTAAATTTGACAAGATCCTGCTTGATGCCCCCTGTTCTGCCACCGGTGTTATCCGTCGTCATCCGGATATTAAGTGGCTGCGACGAGACTCAGATATTGCTGAACTTGCAGCCTTGCAGCGAGAGATCCTTGAGGCCATCTGGCCAAGACTCAAACCAGGCGGCGTGATGGTCTATGCGACCTGCTCTATTCTGCCAGAAGAAAATAGCGAACAAATTACAGCGTTCCTTGCGGCGCACCCTGAAGCAACGTTAGTAGAGACCGGTGATTTGGATGCCCCAGGTAAACAGAATCTCCCACACGCCGAAGATGGCGACGGGTTCTATTACGCTAAACTGATAAAATCGGCGTAACAGTTCTGCCCGGAATGAACGGGCGACATGAGTTAAAGCGGGAATGAGCGGTTATGAAAATAATAATTCTTGGTGCCGGGCAAGTTGGCGGGACATTAGCGGAGAACCTGGTAGGTGAAAACAATGACATTACCGTCGTTGATACTAATACTACCCGTCTGCGACAACTTCAGGATAAATTCGATCTTCGCGTTGTCCAGGGGCATGGTTCACACCCTCGTGTTCTGCGTGAAGCTGGTGCCGAAGATGCTGACATGCTGGTTGCGGTAACCAATTCTGATGAGACGAATATGGTTGCCTGCCAGATAGCCTATTCTCTGTTTAATACGCCGAACCGAATTGCCCGAATTCGCTCATCGGAATATATCAGGGAGTCAGAGAAGCTCTTCCAGCCAGAAGCTGTGCCTATCGATCACCTGATTTCGCCAGAGCAACTGGTTATCGATTACATCTACAAACTGATTGAATATCCTGGCGCCTTACAGGTCGTTAATTTTGCGGAAGGTAAAGTCAGCATTGCTGCCGTTAAAGCCTACTATGGCGGGCCATTAGTTGGGAATGCGCTGTCTTCTATGCGCGAACATATGCCACATATCGAAACCCGAGTAGCGGCAATTTTCCGCCAGGACCGTCCTATCAGACCGCAAGGTTCAACCATCATTGAAGCTGGCGATGAAGTCTTCTTCGTTGCCGCTTCTCAGCATATACGTGCTGTGATGAGTGAGCTCCAGCGTCTGGAAAAACCTTACAAGCGCATCATGATTGTTGGCGGCGGGAATGTCGGTGCGGGGCTTGCCCACCGGCTGGAGAAAAACTACAGCGTTAAACTCATCGAGAAAAACCAGCAGCGGGCAGCGGAGTTAGCTGAACTGCTGCAGGATACGATTGTATTTTATGGCGATGCCTCCGATCAGGAATTACTAGCAGAAGAACATATCGAACAGGTCGATGTGTTCATCGCCATTACTAACGATGATGAGGCCAATATCATGTCGGCCATGCTGGCAAAGCGTATGGGCGCCAAAAAGGCGATGGTCCTGATACAACGTGGTGCCTATGTTGACCTCGTACAGGGCAGCGTCATTGATATTGCCATTTCACCCCAACAAGCCACTATCTCTGCATTACTCGGACACGTGCGTAAAGCTGATATTGTCAGTGTTTCATCACTACGCCGTGGCGTTGCAGAGGCCATTGAAGCTATTGCACATGGTGATGAAAGCACCTCTAAAGTGGTTGGCCGTACAGTTGAGCAAATCAAACTCCCGCCGGGCACCACCATTGGGGCCATTGTCAGAGGTAATGAAGTGATTATTGCTAACGGTACCAGTCGGATCCAACAAGGTGACCATGTGATCATGTTTATTACGGACAAGAAATTTGTTCGCGATGTAGAGAGACTCTTCCAACCAAGTCCATTCTTC
This sequence comes from Ewingella sp. C233, assembly GCF_055407225.1. Lineage (NCBI taxonomy): Bacteria > Pseudomonadati > Pseudomonadota > Gammaproteobacteria > Enterobacterales > Yersiniaceae > Ewingella > Ewingella sp. C233. The sequence continues at coordinate 17,797 of NZ_JBUZRI010000011.1, read as the reverse complement.
TTGTAAGATTCATCCTTTATTGAATAATTATCAGTAGATTAGATGCAAAGTGGTAAGTTTTGTAGCGCATATGCTACAAATGGTCTTTACTTTGTTTGACATGATTTGTGAGTTGGCCAAGGAGATATTTGATGAGTTTTATGAAAGAGTTTCGTGAATTTGCCATGCGTGGCAATGTTGTTGACCTAGCGGTTGGTGTGATTATCGGTGCTGCATTTGGCAAGATCGTCTCTTCACTCGTTGCAGATATCATCATGCCACCATTAGGACTGCTCATCGGTGGCGTTGATTTCAAACAATTTTCCTGGGTAATACGTGAAGCACAAGGTACTGTCCCCGCAGTTGTAATGAAATACGGCATCTTCATTCAGAATATTTTCGATTTCCTCATTGTGGCGCTCGCTATCTTCTGCGCTGTGACATTGATGAATAAGATGCGTCGTAAAGAAGAGGCAGCTCCAGCTGAACCACAGAAGCCAACGGCAGAAGAAATGCTTCTGGCAGAAATTCGTGATTTGCTGAAGCAACAGCAAACCCCTAAATTTTAAATTCTGGCTCCAACAGCCATAAAAAAGCCATCGCAAGATGGCTTTTTTGTCAGAAGGACAGTGTTAAAGACTCAACTGAATACTTAACACTGCCCTCCTGATAACTTCCTTTCCCATTCTTTTCTTTGCGCCGATAACTGCCTTTGCCTTTAAGATTCCTTTCGACACGTTGGCGAAAGAGCGGGTCATGCAGTAAAGCCTGTATCGCGTTATCCTGGATAATGCCTTTGTTATGTTTGTAAGCACTCATCATAGCCTCATATAAAACGTACTTTAGGATGTTCGTCAGTTTATTGCTGAGCCCTGCGGAAAGTTACCTCTCCTTTCCCCGCACCCGCTTCGAGCGCTTCAAGGATAGAGCAACTGGCACTGGAATGTGAAGTCCCACAGCACGCATTGCTTAGTCTCTGTAAGGAGTCCCTCATTTTTACCAACTCGCTGAGCTTGTACTCTACTTCTGCCAGTCTGCTATCAACGATAGATTTCGATTCATGGCAGGTGTGGTGCGCGGGATCTATTCTCAGAGAGAGTAACTCCCTGATAGCTTCCAATGTAAATCCCGTTGTCTTAGCGTAACGAATAAAGCGCAAGCGCTGCAGGTCGGTATCACTATATTGACGATAACCGGAAGTATTTCTATCGCCGCAAGACATCATCCCCTGCTTTTCATAGTAGCGAATGGTATCCGGTGTGACGTCAGCTAACTTTGCCAAAGCACCAATTTTATACATATTAATTACCTCCAAATTTTTCAACCAGTCGCGTTTTATACCCGGCATTCAGAAAATCCGTATTAACACCTGCCTGCCGTAACCTTAGTTCGAGAACCCTTAAACGTTTAGCGGTTGCGTGATACTCCAGAGCATCGGGAGCCAGAATATCTAACATACCCCTCAGTTCTATCGCCTTTTTACGATCCTGTAGTTCAGGTGGTAAATACCCTGAATTTTTCAAAATACGATACGCCAGACGTAACTCATCTGGTACTGCGCTGTCGTCATCCAGCAGCAGAGGGTTTCCAGCGTCGGGTAAATTACTCAGATCGCCATTTTTGATCGCTTCAGTTATTTTTTGCTCAGCTAATAAATCGGCAAAAGACATGACACCTCCAAAAAAACTGAATGCTCACAATAATATTGCAGAATAACGCCTGGACGAAGAAAAGTAAGGGGGATTTAAACTCAGAAAGATAGAAGACAAAATTTAGGCGTAAAAAAACCGGGCAAGCCCGGTTTTTTCATGCATCTACAGATTATTCAGCAGTTGCTACTTCTGCTTGTGACTCTGCACGATCAACGAGCTCGATGTATGCCATCGGCGCATTGTCGCCTGCACGGAAGCCACACTTAAGAATACGAGTGTAACCACCGGCACGGCTCGCGAAACGCGGGCCCAGTTCATTAAACAGTTTTGCCACGATCTCGTTATCACGAGTACGGGCGAATGCCAGACGACGATTTGCAACGTTGTCGGTCTTGGCAAGAGTAATCAGCGGCTCAACAACGCGACGCAGCTCTTTCGCTTTCGGCAGGGTCGTCTTGATGATCTCATGACGAACCAAAGAGCCGGCCATGTTACGGAACATAGCCTGTCGGTGGCTGCTGTTACGGTTCAGTTGACGACCACTCTTACGATGGCGCATGACCTTATCCTTCTCAGTAAAACCTTAACCTGTGATCCGGTTACTCGTCAGCGATACTTGCTGGTGGCCAGTTTTCCAGGCGCATGCCCAGAGACAAACCACGAGAAGCAAGTACGTCTTTAATCTCTGTAAGAGATTTTTTGCCGAGGTTAGGCGTTTTAAGTAACTCAACCTCAGTACGCTGTACCAGATCACCGATGTAGTGGATTGCTTCTGCCTTAAGGCAGTTAGCAGAGCGGACAGTCAATTCCAGATCGTCAACAGGGCGCAGCAGGATAGGATCGAACTCCGGCTTCTCTTCTTTGACTTCCGGCTGACGTACATCACGTAAATCAACGAAAGCTTCAAGTTGTTCAGCAAGAATGGTTGCCGCACGACGGATCGCCTCTTCAGGATCGATCGTACCGTTGGTTTCCATTTCGATAACCAGCTTGTCCAAATCAGTACGCTGTTCTACACGCGCTGCTTCAACATTGTAGGCAATTCGCTCTACAGGGCTGTAGCATGCATCTACTAACAGACGACCAATTGGGCGCTCATCTTCTTCCGAATGAATTCGGGCAGACGCCGGCACATAACCACGACCGCGCTGAACTTTGATACGCATGCTAATCGCAGCGTTTTCATCGGTCAGGTGGCAGATAACGTGTTGCGGCTTGACGATTTCGACATCACCATCATGGGTAATGTCGGCTGCAGTCACAGGGCCAATGCCAGACTTATTCAGGGTAAGAATAACTTCATCTTTCCCTTGAACTCTCACCGCCAGCCCTTTCAGGTTGAGCAGGATCTCCAGGATATCTTCCTGTACGCCTTCTTTGGTGCTGTACTCATGCAGTACACCATCAATCTCAACCTCGGTCACCGCGCAACCCGGCATGGATGAAAGCAGAATACGGCGCAGTGCATTGCCTAAAGTATGGCCAAAGCCACGCTCTAAAGGCTCAAGGGTCACCTTGGCGTGCGTCGAACTGACTTGCTCGATATCTACCAGGCGCGGTTTTAGAAACTCTGTCACAGAACCCTGCATTGTGTCCTCTCTTTGGTACTAAGCTTTACTTAGAGTAAAGCTCGACGATCAGGTGTTCGTTAATGTCCGCGGACAGATCAGTACGTTCAGGCTGACGCTTGAACACACCTTCCATCTTAGTGACATCAACTTCAAGCCAAGTCGGCTTTTCACGCTGTTCAGCCAACTCCAAAGCGGCCTTAACGCGAGATTGCTGTTTAGCTTTCTCACGGATGCTGACAACGTCATTCGGAGATACCTGATAAGAAGCGATGTTAACAACGCGACCGTTTACCATAATAGCTTTGTGGCTAACTAACTGGCGCGATTCCGCACGAGTAGCGCCGAAGCCCATACGATAAACAACGTTGTCAAGACGCCCTTCAAGTAATTGCAACAGGTTTTCACCGGTGTTGCCTTTCAGGCGAGCTGCTTCTTTATAATAGTTACGGAATTGACGCTCTAAGATGCCATAGATACGGCGAACTTTTTGCTTTTCACGTAACTGTACACCATAGTCAGACAGACGCGGTTTACGCGCACCGTGCTGACCAGGAGCTTGATCGATTTTACACTTGGTATCGATCGCGCGAACGCCAGATTTAAGGAATAAATCTGTGCCCTCACGACGGCTAAGCTTGAGCTTAGGACCCAAATATCTTGCCATTTTCTCTCTCCAACAATCCTAAAAGCAGCGTTATACGCGACGCTTTTTCGGTGGACGACAACCGTTATGAGGGATAGGAGTCACATCAGTAATATTAGTGATGCGGAAACCAGCCGCGTTTAACGCGCGGATAGTAGACTCACGACCAGGACCAGGTCCTTTAACCATAACTTCCAGATTCTTGATACCGTATTCTTTCACTGCGTCTGCGCAGCGCTCTGCTGCAACCTGGGCTGCAAACGGAGTAGATTTACGAGAACCACGGAAACCGGAACCACCAGCTGTTGCCCAACCCAAAGCATTACCCTGACGATCGGTAATAGTAACAATGGTGTTGTTGAAAGACGCATGGATATGAGCCACGCCATCAGAGACTTGTTTTCTTACACGTTTACGTGTACGAACAGGTGCCTTTGCCATTTATTCAATCACCCCGATTATTTCTTGATCGGTTTACGCGGACCCTTACGGGTACGTGCGTTAGTCTTAGTACGCTGACCGCGCACTGGAAGACCACGACGATGACGCAAACCACGATAAGTTCCAAGGTCCATAAGACGCTTGATGCTCAGGGTGACTTCACGACGCAGATCACCTTCAACAATGAACTTGGCAACTTGTTCGCGCAGCTTTTCGATTTGCTCTTCAGACAGCTCACTGATCTTAACATTTTCAGCAATACCGGATGCTGCACAGATAGCCTGTGAGCGGGTTTTGCCGATGCCGTAGATCGAAGTTAATGCGATCACGGTATGTTTCTGATCAGGAATGTTAATGCCTGCTATACGGGCCACTATGCACTCCTACTATTTATATACGGCAACACCATTCTGAAAAGCCCGTTTTCAGGATACTCAAACAGTGTTACTGCTTACATACAAAAGATTGGCTGGCTAATCTAGCCAGCTCAACCCAACTTTGCAAGAAAAATATGCGAGATAATCAGCCTTGACGCTGTTTATGCTTCGGTTCTGCGCTGCAGATTACGCGAACGATACCGTTACGCTTAACAATTTTGCAGTTACGACATAATTTCTTGACGGAAGCACGAACTTTCATTTTTACTCTCCGTAACTTCTCAAACGCACCAGATTAGCGGTTATAGCCTTTCAGGTTTGCTTTCTTCAATGCAGACTCGTACTGACTAGACATCATCAGAGTTTGCACTTGAGCCATAAAGTCCATAATGACGACAACTACGATAAGTAGTGAGGTACCACCAAAGTAGAATGGCACTTTCATTGCGTCACGCATGAACTCCGGGATAAGGCAGATGAAAGTAATATACATCGCACCAATTAAGGTTAAACGAGTCATCACTTTATCGATGTACTTCGCCGTTTGCTCTCCCGGACGAATTCCTGGTACAAATGCACCGGACTTCTTCAGGTTATCTGCTGTCTCACGTGGGTTGAAAACCAACGCAGTATAAAAGAAACAGAAGAAGATGATTGCAGTCGCATAGAGTAACACATAAAGCGGTTGTCCAGGCTGCAAATACAGCGAAATCGTAGTCAGCCAGTTCCAACCAGTTCCGCCCCCGAACCATGATGCAATCGTGGCAGGGAACAGAATAATGCTGGAAGCGAAGATTGCTGGGATAACACCGGCCATATTCACTTTCAACGGTAAGTGCGTGCTCTGTGCTGCATAGACACGACGACCTTGTTGACGTTTCGCATAGTTAACGACGATACGACGCTGACCACGTTCTACAAAAACAACAAAGAAAGTCACTGCAAACACTAAAACTGCAACCAACAGCAACAGGAGGAAGTGCAGGTCGCCTTGCCGTGCTTGCTCAATAGTATGCGCTACTGCCGGCGGGAGACCCGCTACGATACCAGCAAAGATTATGATTGAAATACCGTTACCGATACCACGCTCAGTAATCTGCTCGCCCAGCCACATCAGGAACATTGTCCCGGTAACCAAGCTCACAACTGCAGTAAAGTAGAAGGCAAAGCCTGGATTTAACACCAGGCCCTGCATACCAGGCATGTTCGGTAAACCGGTAGCAATACCGATTGACTGAAACACAGCTAATACCAGCGTACCGTAACGGGTGTACTGACTAATCTTACGACGGCCAGCCTCCCCTTCTTTCTTGATTTCCGCCAACGCTGGATGAACCACCGTCAGTAACTGGATAATGATCGATGCCGAAATATACGGCATGATCCCCAGAGCAAAGATAGAAGCACGGCTAAGAGCGCCACCAGAGAACATGTTAAACATTTCAATGATGGTGCCTCTTTGCTGCTCGAGCAATTTGGCAAGTACAGTGGCATCAATACCAGGGATCGGAATAAAAGAGCCGATACGGAAAACAATCAACGCACCGATAACAAACAAAAGTCTGCGCTTCAGTTCGCCTAGTCCACCCTTGGCACTTTGGAAATCTAACCCCGGTTGCTTAGCCATCTGCTACTTATTCCTCAATTTTACCGCCAGCAGCTTCGATAGCAACACGAGCGCCTTTGGTGACACGCAAACCACGCAGAGTTACCGCACGACCGACTTCGCCGGAAAGGATAACTTTCGCGAATTCGATCTGGATACCAACTACGTTAGCGGCTTTCAGCGTGTTCAGGTCGATTACGTCGCCTTCAACAAGAGCCAGTTCAGACAGACGAACTTCTGCCGTGATCATAGCTTTGCGAGAGGTGAAGCCGAATTTCGGCAAACGACGATATAAAGGCATCTGACCACCTTCAAAACCACGACGTACGCCACCGCCAGAACGTGAGTTCTGACCTTTGTGACCACGACCAGCGGTTTTACCCAGGCCAGAACCAATACCACGACCTACACGCTTCGGCGCTTGTTTGGCACCTTCAGCCGGAGACAGAGTATTTAAACGCATCTCTTACTCCTCAACCTTAACCATGTAGGAAACTTGGTTGATCATACCGCGTACAGCAGGAGTATCCTCACGCTCAACGGTGTGACCAATGCGACGCAGACCCAGACCGAGCAGTGTAGCTTTATGCTTCGGCAGACGGCCAATGGAACTGCGAGTTTGTGTAACTTTAATAGTCTTTGCCATGGTTAATTACCCCAGAATTTCTTCAACGGATTTACCACGCTTGGCAGCGACCATTTGTGGGGATTTCATATTTGCCAGAGCATCAATAGTTGCACGAACCACGTTGATTGGGTTTGTAGAACCATAAGCTTTAGCCAATACGTTATGCACCCCAGCGACTTCCAGGACGGCACGCATTGCGCCACCGGCGATAATACCGGTACCTTCGGAAGCCGGCTGCATGAACACACGGGAACCCGTATGAGCACCTTTAACAGGATGCTGCAGGGTGCCGCTGTTCAGCGCGACATTCATCATGTTGCGACGGGCTTTTTCCATCGCTTTCTGTATCGCTGCCGGAACTTCGCGTGCTTTGCCGTAGCCAAAACCAACGCGACCGTTACCATCACCAACTACTGTCAGTGCGGTAAAGCTGAAGATACGGCCACCTTTTACGGTTTTAGATACGCGGTTTACCGCGATCAGCTTTTCCTGCAGTTCGCCAGCTTGTTTTTCGATGTGAGCCATCTTAAACCTCTTCCTTAGAACTGAAGGCCAGCTTCACGGGCAGCATCTGCCAGTGCCTGGACTCGACCATGATATTGGAAACCGGAACGGTCAAAGGATACTTTCGTGATCCCTTTTTCCAATGCGCGTTCTGCAATAGCTTTACCTACAGCAGTGGCAGCATCTTTGTTGCCGGTATACTTCAGTTGCTCAGTGATAGTTTTTTCTACAGTAGATGCAGCAACTATTACTTCAGAACCGTTTGGTGCAATCACCTGTGCGTAAATATGACGCGGGGTACGATGTACCACCAGACGTGTCGCACCCAGTTCTTTGAGCTTACGGCGTGCGCGGGTCGCACGACGGATACGAGCAGATTTCTTATCCATAGTGTTACCTTACTTCTTCTTAGCCTCTTTGGTACGCACGACTTCGTCGGCGTAACGGACACCCTTGCCTTTATAAGGCTCAGGACGACGGTAGGCACGTAAATCTGCAGCAACCTGACCAATAACTTGTTTATCAGCGCCTTTCAGCACGATTTCAGTTTGGGTCGGGCATTCAGCAGTAATGCCTTCCGGCAGTTGATGATCGACCGGGTGAGAGAAGCCTAAGGCTAAATTCACCACGTTGCCTTTAACAGCAGCACGATAACCAACACCTACCAGTTGAAGCTTTTTAGTGAAGCCATCGGTAACACCAACAACCATTGCGTTCAACAGTGCACGAGTGGTACCCGCTTGGGCCCAACCGTCTACAGAGCCTTCGCGTGGAGCGAAAGTCAGTGTATTTTCTTCCTGTTTAACTTCAACGGCATCATGGATAGTACGTGACAGCTCGCCGTTTTTACCCTTTATCGAAATAACCTGACCGTTGAGTTTTACCTCTACGCCGGTAGGAATGACGACGGGTGCTTTTGCAACACGAGACATGCTTTCCTCCCGATTAAGCTACGTAGCAGATAATTTCGCCACCAAGACCAGCCTGGCGAGCTGCACGATCAGTCATAACACCTTTAGAGGTAGAAATAACAGCGATACCCATACCGGCCATAACTTTTGGCAGCTCATCTTTTTTCTTATAGATGCGCAGACCAGGACGGCTGATACGTTGAATGCTTTCTACCACTGACTTGCCCTGGTAGTACTTAAGTACTAATTCCAGTTCAGGTTTGGCGTCGCCTTCGATTTTAAATTCTTCAATATAGCCTTCTTCCTTCAGCACGTTGGCAATAGCCACTTTCAGCTTGGAGGAAGGCATGGTGACCGCAACTTTGTTCGCGGCTTGACCGTTACGGATACGGGTCAGCATATCCGCGATCGGATCTTGCATGCTCATCTGTCTTTACTCCCGTGATTCAATTGGTGACAATTACCAGCTAGCCTTCTTAAGGCCCGGAATTTCACCGCGCATGGCGGCTTCACGGACTTTAATACGGCTCAACCCGAACTTCCGCAGGAAAGCATGCGGACGGCCAGTTTGACGACAGCGGTTACGCTGACGAGACGGGCTGGAATCACGCGGCAGAGACTGCAGCTTAAGAACCGCATCCCAACGATCTTCGTCGGATGAGTTCACACCAGAGATAATAGCTTTCAGTTCCTCGCGTTTAGCGCGGTACTTGTCAGCCAGTTTCACGCGAACGACTTCGCGTGCTTTCATGGATTGCTTAGCCATTAGTAACCCTGCCTTACTTGCGGAACGGGAAGTTAAAGGCAGCCAGTAACGCACGGCCTTCATCATCGGATTTCGCAGTAGTGGTGATAGTAATATCTAAACCACGAACGCGATCGACTTTATCATAATCGATTTCCGGGAAGATGATCTGTTCACGCACGCCCATGCTGTAGTTACCACGACCATCGAAAGACTTAGCAGACAAGCCGCGGAAGTCACGAATACGTGGAACAGCAATGGAGACCAGACGCTCAAAGAACTCCCACATGCGTTCGCCACGCAGAGTTACTTTACAGCCGATCGGATAGCCCTGACGGATTTTGAAGCCTGCAACTGATTTGCGTGCTTTGGTGATCAACGGTTTTTGACCGGAGATAGCTGCCAGGTCTGCTGCTGCGTTATCCAGCAGTTTCTTGTCAGCGATCGCTTCACCTACACCCATGTTCAGGGTGATCTTCTCGACCCGAGGGACTTGCATGACAGAATTGTAACCAAACTCAGACATGAGTTTTTTTACGACATCGTCTTTGTAGTAATCATGCAGTTTCGCCATCGTACTACTCCAAATTACTTGATAGTTACGCTGTTAGATTTGAAGAAACGGACTTTTTTGCCGTCTTCGAATCTAAAGCCTACACGGTCAGCCTTACCGGTTGCCGAGTTGAAGAGTGCAACGTTAGAAACTTGAATTGCAGCTTCTTTTTCAACGATGCCACCTGGTTGGTTCAGGGCCGGTACAGGCTTCTGATGTTTTTTAACCAGGTTGATACCTTCAACAATGACCTTACCAGAAGACAGGACATTTTTAACTTTACCGCGCTTACCTTTATCTTTGCCGGTAAGCAGGATAACTTCGTCATCACGACGGATTTTCGCTGCCATGGTTCGCTCCTTAGAGTACTTCTGGTGCCAGAGAGATAATTTTCATGAACTTCTCATTACGCAGTTCACGAGTTACCGGCCCAAAAATACGCGTGCCGATAGGCTGCTCGCTGTTATTGTTTAAAATAACGCATGCATTACCATCGAAGCGAATGACAGAACCGTCCGGGCGACGAACACCCTTCTTGGTGCGCACCACTACCGCCTTCAGCACATCGCCTTTCTTCACCTTACCGCGAGGAATTGCTTCCTTGATGGTAATTTTGATGATGTCACCGATGCCTGCGTAGCGACGGTGCGAGCCACCTAGAACCTTGATACACATTACGCGACGTGCACCGGAGTTGTCGGCCACGGTCAGCATAGTCTGTTCTTGGATCATGTTAGTGCTCCGCTAATGTCAACTACAACTTTAGGACCCAGGATAGGTCATTAATAAAACCCCACAAATGAGGGCGCGGCATTATAACACCGGTTCCAGATTATGGGTAGAAAAAATAAACGGCCCACAGTTCATGAGCCGTTTATCTATTTTCGAGCAAGTGATTCTATTACAGAACCGCTTTCCCTACAACGCGAACCAGTGTCCAAGATTTAGTCTTAGACAGCGGACGGCATTCGCTAATTTCAACGACATCGCCGATACCGCATTCGTTGTTCTCGTCATGTACGTGTAGCTTAGTCGTACGTTTGATGAATTTACCGTAGATTGGGTGTTTCACGAAACGTTCAATCGCGACAACCATGGATTTCTCCATTTTGTCACTGATCACACGACCTTGCAGAGTACGGATCTTGTCACTCATTACGCACCCGCCTTTTCAGTCAGTAAAGTCTTCACACGTGCAACGTCACGACGCACTTGTTTCAACAGGTGTGTTTGCTGCAACTGGCCACTTGCCGTTTGCATGCGCAGGTTAAACTGCTCACGCAAAAGGTTAAGAAGCTCAGTGTTCAGCTCTTCCACGCTTTTTTCGCGCAGCTCTTGTGCTTTCATTACATCACCGTCTTAGTTACAAAGGTGGTTTTGATAGGCAGTTTGGCTGCTGCCAGCTGGAAGGCTTCACGAGCTACCTCTTCAGGCACACCGTCCATTTCGTACAGGACTTTACCAGGCTGGATCAGGGCAACCCAATACTCCACGTTACCCTTACCTTTACCCATACGAACTTCCAGTGGCTTCTCGGTGATCGGTTTGTCCGGGAATACACGGATCCAGATCTTACCTTGACGCTTAACTGCACGGGTCATCGCACGACGTGCTGCTTCAATTTGACGAGCAGTCAGACGACCACGGCCAACAGCTTTCAGACCGTAAGTGCCGAAGCTCACATCCGTACCTTGCGCCAGGCCACGGTTGCGACCTTTGTGCACTTTACGGAATTTTGTACGCTTTGGTTGTAACATCAGCGACTCTCCTTACTTGCGGCCTTTACGCTGCTGCTTTTTAGGTTGAGCAGCCGGTTCAGGTTGTTCAACTGCAGCCATACCACCCAGAATCTCACCTTTGAAGATCCACACTTTTACGCCGATAACACCATAAGTGGTGTGCGCTTCGGAGGTGTTGTAATCGATATCCGCACGCAGAGTATGCAACGGAACACGACCTTCACGGTACCATTCGGTACGCGCGATTTCAGCACCGCCAAGGCGGCCGCTTACTTCAACTTTAATTCCTTTAGCGCCAAGACGCATTGCGTTCTGTACAGCACGCTTCATAGCACGACGGAACATAACACGACGTTCCAGCTGTGAAGTGATGCTGTCAGCAACCAATTTAGCGTCAAGTTCCGGTTTACGGATTTCGGCGATATTGATTTGCGCAGGAACGCCAGCGATATCCGCTACGACCTTACGCAGTTTTTCGACATCTTCGCCTTTCTTGCCGATCACGATGCCAGGACGAGCGGTGTGAATAGTCACACGGATGCTCTTCGCTGGACGCTCGATAACGATGCGAGAAACGGAAGCTTTCGACAATTCCTTAGTCAGGAACTGGCGAACTTTAAAGTCGCTGTCCAGGTTGTCAGCGAAATCTTTGGTATTTGCATACCAGGTAGAATTCCAAGGTTTGACAATACCTAGGCGAATACCATTAGGATGTACTTTCTGACCCATTGCTAGTCTCCAGAGTCTCAGCGATCGGACACAACCACAGTAATGTGGCTGGTGCGCTTCAGAATGCGATCTGCACGACCTTTAGCACGAGGCATAATGCGCTTCATACTTGGGCCTTCGTCTACGAAAATCTTCGTGACTTTCAGATCATCGATGTCAGCGCCATCGTTGTGTTCTGCGTTAGCAATGGCAGACTCCAGTACCTTCTTAACCAAACCAGCAGCTTTCTTGTTGGTATAGGCCAAAGTTTCCAGAGCTTGCGACACTTTCTTACCGCGGATCAGGTCAGCAACAAGGCGAACCTTCTGAGCAGAAGAACGAGCGTGGCGATGTTTAGCGATAGTTTCCATCTCTTCCTCCTACCTTAGCGCTTTTTAGCTTTTTTATCAGCCGCATGGCCGCGATAAGTACGAGTCGGCGCGAATTCACCCAGTTTGTGACCGACCATTTCATCGGAAACAAATACTGGTACGTGCTGACGACCATTATGGACAGCGATGGTCAAACCGATCATGTTAGGAAAGATCGTTGAACGACGGGACCAAGTGCGCAAAGGCTTCTTGTCACCGCTTTCCACCGCTTTCTCTACCTTCTTCAGCAAGTGCAGGTCAATAAAAGGACCTTTCTTGAGAGAACGTGGCATGGCTTATCCTCTAATTATTTTTTACTACGGCGACGTACGATGAACTTGTCAGTACGCTTGTTGCTACGGGTCTTCTTACCTTTGGTTTGAACGCCCCACGGGGTTACCGGGTGCTTACCAAAGTTACGACCTTCACCACCACCGTGTGGGTGATCGACTGGGTTCATCGCAGTACCGCGAACGGTAGGGCGAATACCACGCCAACGACTTGCACCTGCTTTACCCAGAACGCGAAGCATATGTTCAGCGTTACCGACTTCACCTAAGGTGGCGCGGCAATCGATTTGAACTTTACGCATTTCGCCAGAGCGCAGACGCAGAGTTACGTAGGAACCGTCACGAGCAACGATCTGAACGTAGGCACCAGCAGAACGAGCCATCTGGCCACCCTTACCTGGTTTCATTTCTACGTTATGAACCGTTGAACCTACTGGGATGTTGCGCATAGGCAGGGTGTTACCTGTCTTGATTGCAGCATCAACGCCAGATTGGATCTGGTCACCCACTTTCAGGCCTTTCGGCGCCAGGATATAACGGCGTTCGCCGTCTTTGTACAGAACCAGCGCGATATTCGCGGAACGGTTCGGATCGTACTCCAGACGCTCAACCACTGCTGCGATACCATCTTTGTTGCGTTTGAAGTCAACCAGACGATAATGCTGCTTGTGGCCACCACCGATATGACGGGTGGTGATACGGCCATTGTTGTTACGACCACCGCTTTTGCTCAGTTTTTCAAGCAGCGGGGCATAAGGTTTACCCTTGTGCAACTCCTGGTTAACCACTTTAACAACATGGCGACGGCCCGGAGATGTAGGTTTACATTTAACAATTGCCATTGTTCAAACTCCTCCGACTTACTCTGCGCCGCTGATGAAGTCCAGATTCTGGCCTTCTTTCAGGGTTACGTAAGCTTTTTTCCAGTCGCTACGACGACCAACACGCTGACCGTGACGTTTCACTTTGCCTTTAACAAGCAGGGTGTTCACATCTTCGACTTCGACTTCAAACAGTTTCTTAACCGCAGCTTTGATTTCTGCTTTAGTCGCGTCTTTGGCAACTTTGAGAACGATGGTGTTGTTCTTTTCCATCGCAGTAGAAGCTTTTTCAGAAACGTGCGGCGCGCGCACTACTTTCAGCAGACGTTCTTCACGAATCATGCCAGCATCTCCTCAACTTGCTTCACCGCGTCAGAAGTCATAACGACTTTGTCGAAGGCGATCAGGCTTACTGGATCGATACCTGCTACGTCACGAACATCAACCTTGTACAGGTTGCGCGCGGCCAGGAACAGGTTCTCGTCGACTTCGCCGGTAATAATCAGCACGTCTTCCAGAGCCATGTCTTTCAGTTTCTGTGCAAGCAGCTTAGTTTTAGGCGCTTCTACAGAGAACGTCTCGACTACGATCAAGCGATCTTGACGTACCAGTTCGGACAGAATGCTTTTCAGCGCGCCGCGGTACATCTTTTTGTTTACTTTTTGACTGTGGTCCTGTGGCTTTGCAGCGAAGGTTACACCACCGGAACGCCAGATTGGGCTCTTTACAGAACCTGCTCGCGCACGGCCAGTACCTTTCTGACGCCAAGGTTTTTTACCGGAACCAGTTACTTCAGCACGGGTCTTCTGAGCGCGAGTACCTTGACGGGCACCTGCTGCATAAGCAACAACGACCTGGTGTACCAGCGCTTCATTGAAATCACGCCCGAAGGTAGTTTCGGAAACAGTCAGCGCGCTTTGCGCGTCTTTCACTACTAATTCCATTCCTATCTCCTCGACGTTAAGCCTTAACAGCAGGTTTAACGATCAGGTTGCTACCGGTAGCACCCGGAACAGCACCCTTGACCAGCAGCAGGTTGCGCTCAGCATCAACACGTACTACATCCAGGCTCTGAACAGTTACACGTTCGTTACCCAGTTGGCCTGCCATTTTCTTACCTTTGAACACTTTACCTGGAGTCTGGTTCTGACCGATTGAACCATGTCCACGGTGTGCCAAGGAGTTACCATGGGTAGCATCTTGGGTGCGGAAGTTCCAGCGCTTAACTGTGCCAGCAAAACCTTTACCTTTTGAAGTACCGGTAACATCGACTTTCTTAACGTCTGCGAAAATTTCAACGCTAATGTTCTGGCCTGCAGTAAATTCTTCACCTTCTGCAAGGCGGAACTCCCACAAACCACGGCCAGCTTCTACGCCAGCTTTAGCGAAGTGACCCGCTTCTGGTTTGGTTACACGGTTAGCTTTTTTGCTACCAGTAGTAACCTGCACAGCACGGTAACCATCGTTGTCCAGATCTTTGACCTGAGTAACGCGGTTTGCTTCAATTTCGATAACCGTTACTGGGATAGAAACGCCATCTTCAGTGAAGATACGAGTCATGCCCACTTTCTTACCGACTAAACCAATCATTGTTTCAACCTCTCAATCGTCAATGACCCTGATTAACCCAGGCTGATCTGCACGTCTACACCAGCAGCCAGATCCAGACGCATCAGAGCATCAACGGTTTTCTCGGTTGGCTCAACGATGTCAACCAGACGCTTATGAGTACGAATTTCATACTGATCGCGCGCATCTTTATTGACGTGCGGAGAAATCAGAATAGTAAAACGCTCTTTGCGGGTCGGCAGCGGGATTGGACCACGAACTTGCGCACCAGTGCGCTTCGCTGTCTCAACGATTTCCGCAGTTGATTGATCGATCAAACGATGATCAAACGCTTTCAGGCGGATACGGATTCTTTGGTTCTGCATGAGACCAGAGCTCCAATTATTTTAAACGTAAGTAATTACTACTCATACCCATTTCGATTGATGGGTGAGTGTAATCGTTCTTCATATAACCCCCATATCGGGAGTATTGTTTGGCTGGCGGTAGTGCATTGCCAGTCAACTAATTCTGAATGAATTAGACCTACCAAGATTAGGTAAGCCCGCGCATTATACGTAAACAGGGGCAGGAAGCAACCTTTCTGATGATTAAAGTGCTTTTAATTTACCCGAATTTTGCTGGCCCTCGCTTTATCTGACAGGTGTCAGTACCCAACCTGGCAAAAAATACGCCGTCAAACTCCCCCTGATATAACGGCGAAAACGTCATTTTTGAATGCGTCGCGCATTTCATGCATCGAGAAAATCAAATCATTACCCTTTGTGCTCCATCAGTTTTATGCTTCACCGTCATGGCAGAGAGGGGCGTATGACCGCTTTGAACACTCACCATTCATTCTTACTAACCTAAGGAAAGCCGCACTTGAACTCCTCGTCAGCCATCACTTTTCTTTTTTCTTCAGATTTCCTGTTTTCGTGCTGTATTTTTATAGTGGGCTTAATAGCCGGTAGTTTTCTTAACGTTGTTGTATACCGCCTGCCAATAATGCTAAAGCAACATGCAATGCCTGATGGAAGTTCATTCAATCTTTGTTTTCCCCCATCGCATTGCCCTAGGTGTAAACAATCAATCTTTTTTTGGCAAAACATCCCGCTTCTTAGCTGGCTGCTATTACACGGGAAGTGCAGTCGTTGTCATGTGTCCATCCCGGTTCGGTACCCATTAACTGAGTTGACATGTGCCCTGCTGTTTCTTGGAGCATCCTTCTTGTTCACTACGCCGTTCGCACTATTGAGTTCGTTTGTTTTAACGTGGTTTCTGCTGGCACTGAGTTTGATAGATATTGGAACTTATCTTTTGCCCGACATGCTGACGCTGCCATTGTTATGGATAGGATTGATGATTAATTCAATATCATCGCAGGGAATAACGCTTAATGATGCCCTTTACGGCGCAGTGGCCGGGTATCTGGCTTTGTGGGTACTATTTTGGTGGTTCAGGATTTTTTGTAAAAAGGAGGGGATGGGATATGGCGACTTCAAGTTTCTGTCCGCTCTTGGGGCTTGGGTTGGATGGCAACCACTACCCTATCTGTGCATTATGGCTGCAGTACTGGGAGTCGGTTATTCAATCATGAGATCACTGCTCAATAAAACGTCAGGTAAAATCCCATTTGGTCCTTGCCTGGCACTTGCTGGGGGAGTCGTTTACATCAGCCAGGGTAATATTCAGTTCTGGCTGATGATTGCCTCTTTCACAAATAAACTGATTTATTGCGATTCTTCTTTTAACTGAGACTGGATGTAGTTCTGAATGCCGATACGGCCGATAAGCTCAAGCTCCGTTTCGAGCCAATCAATATGATGCTCTTCATCCGCAAGTATCGTTATCATCAAATCACGGCTAACGTAATCATGAACTGAGTCTGCATAGGCAATGGCTTCGCGAAGATCTTTCGCCCCTTCCAGTTCCAGCACTAAATCGGATTTCAACATCTCCCCGACATCTTCACCGATATTCAGTTTGCCGAGATCCTGTAAGTTGGGAAGACCTTCCAGGAAGAGAATACGTTCAATGTAAATGTCGGCATGCTTCATTTCATCGATAGATTCGTGATATTCGATACCGTTCAGCCGCATTAATCCCCAGTTCTTAAACATGCGCGCATGCAAAAAATACTGATTGATGGCAACCAGCTCATTTCCTAGAAGTTTATTGAGGTGCGCAATGACTTTTTTATCGCCTTTCATAGATAACTCCTCCGTTCCGGTATCTAAAGCGTAGATCCGGTTCAGAGTAAGTCAAAGAAAAGACCTACTTTTCGGCGATGTATTTTATGCGATGTTGCCGAACTGAGGTATCTGTTGCAATTCGTCTTCCATTATCTGGCGCGCTACACGGATGCATTTCCCGCACTGAGTACCCACCGGAACAAAATTTCTGAGTTGTTGAAACGTCTTTGGCTGATAGTGGCGAACAGCCTGACGGATTGTCTTATCACTGACTGAGTTACATAAACACACGTACATAGAAACCACACATCGAACAAAACTTAATCTTATCGTAAATGAGAATAGTTATTATTGCAATCTCGTGGCGTAAAAAAAGGGTGCCGAAGCACCCTCTTTAGTATTGCTCTAAAGTATCAGCGATTAAGCGATAACTTTAGCAACAACACCAGCACCAACAGTACGGCCGCCTTCACGGATTGCGAAACGCAAGCCGTCATCCATCGCGATTGGATGGA
>NZ_JBUZRI010000010.1:0-27305 GCF_055407225.1 Ewingella sp. C233 | reverse complement strand
CTTGGTCACTCTTTAAGACTTGATATTTTTTGCCACCGAGGTGGCTGATATCGTCTTGTGAGTGCCCACACAGATTGTCTGATAAATTGTTAAAGAGCAGTGAGTTACGCGCTTTCGCTTGGCAACTCGAGGTGGCGTATATTACGCTTCCCTCATTCAGTGTCAACCGTTTATTTCATCCGGTTGCCGCTGTTTTAAATCTTTTCCGACCCGGTTACTTCGTGATGTTGTTCACGTTGTTCCCTGTCGATGGAGCGGCATTATAGGGAGTTCTGAGCAGGCCGCAAGGGGTAATTTTAGGAAAAATCACTGTTTGCTGCATTCCACAGCAAATACACCGCTTATACCGTGTTTTACACAAACTTATCCACAGACGACCAGGAAACTCAAATTTCACGAGCGCCGCGCAATCGTTTTCGCTACAATTTCGCGCGTCCGTTTTCATCGCCCTGAATGAGTGGTTAATGAAAACTAAGCGTTCAAAGGACCGTTATCTGAACTCAATCCCTCGTTTTTCTGAAAATTGCTCTATATAAAGAGAAGAAAGCGGTCATTGAATTCAGATAACGCTCTTTATTGCGACTCCAAAGCCAAGGATATAACCACCATGCAACAATCTCGTCCAATCCGCCGCGCCCTGCTCAGCGTTTCTGACAAGGCCGGTATCGTAGAATTCGCCCAAGCATTAACACAGCGCGGCGTGGAATTACTCTCTACAGGAGGAACCGCTCGTCTGTTAGCTGATGCGGATCTGCCTGTGACCGAAGTTTCTGACTACACCGGGTTTCCGGAAATGATGGATGGACGCGTAAAGACACTGCACCCGAAAGTGCATGGCGGGATTTTAGGTCGTCGTGGCAAAGATGATGACATCATGGCAAAGCACGCCATCGCGCCTATCGACATGGTCGTCGTCAATCTCTATCCGTTCGCTCAAACCGTTGCACGCCCGGATTGCTCTTTGGAAGATGCCGTCGAAAATATTGATATCGGCGGCCCGACCATGGTTCGCTCGGCGGCGAAGAATCACAAAGACGTGGCTATCGTAGTTAAGAACGGTGACTTTGCTTCAATCATTGAAGAGATGGATAACAATAACGGTTCCCTGACGTTAGAAACCCGGTTCAACCTGGCGATTAAAGCGTTTGAGCACACTGCGGCTTACGACGGCATGATTGCTAACTACTTCGGTACGATGGTTCCGGCCTATCATGGCGAAACGGATAAACCTTCTGGCCAGTTCCCCCGTACGCTGAATCTCAGCTATATAAAGAAGCAAGATATGCGCTATGGCGAAAACAGCCATCAGAACGCGGCCTTCTATATAGAAGAGAATGTCAGTGAAGCTTCTGTTGCCACTTCGACTCAACTACAGGGCAAAGCGCTCTCTTATAACAACATCGCCGATACCGACGCGGCGCTGGAGTGCGTGAAAGAATTTGCTGAGCCTGCCTGTGTGATCGTCAAACACGCTAACCCATGCGGCGTGGCCGTGGGAGGCTCCATTCTTGCCGCTTATGAGCGCGCATATAAAACTGATCCGACGTCAGCCTTCGGCGGCATCATCGCATTCAACCGGGAGCTGGATGCCAACACAGCAAAAGCCATCATCAGCCGCCAGTTCGTGGAAGTGATCATTGCACCGTCTGTCACAGAAGAAGCGCTGGCGCTGACCGCGACCAAACAAAACGTTCGCGTTCTGACCTGTGGTCAGTGGCAGGCGCGTGAAAATGCGCTGGACTTCAAACGTGTTAATGGTGGTTTACTGGTACAGGACCGCGATTTGGGTATGGTCGAAGCGGCCGATCTGCGCGTCGTTTCCGAACGTCAGCCCACGGAGCAGGAGCTTACGGACGCCTTGTTCTGCTGGAAAGTGGCGAAGTTCGTGAAATCCAATGCCATTGTTTATGCACGTGACAAAATGACCGTCGGCATCGGTGCTGGTCAAATGAGCCGCATATACTCGGCGAAAATCGCCGGGATTAAAGCCGCCGATGAAGGTCTGGAAGTCGCAGGTTCTGTTATGGCTTCGGACGCCTTCTTCCCGTTCCGCGATGGTATTGATGCCGCAGCCGCTGTTGGCATCACCTGTGTTATCCAACCCGGCGGATCTATTCGTGATGATGAAGTGATTGCCGCCGCCAATGAACACGGTATCGCCATGCTGTTTACCGATATGCGTCATTTCCGCCATTAATAGAAACTGACTAATTCTTTTAGCGGGTGCTCTGCGCCCGCTCACCCGGAGTCTTCGAATGAATATTTTAATTATCGGCAATGGCGGTCGCGAACACGCTCTGGCATGGAAAGCCTCTCAGTCGCCGCTGGCGAAAAAAGTCTATGTGGCACCGGGTAACGCAGGTACTGCGCTGGAACCCCTGCTGGAAAATGTCGATATTGCTGCAACGGACATCAGCGCTTTGCTGGCTTTCGCCAAAAGTCATGATATCGGCCTGACCATTGTTGGCCCTGAAGCGCCACTGGTTATTGGCGTGGTTGATGCCTTCCGTGCCGCCGGTCTGAAAATCTTTGGGCCAACGCAGGAAGCGGCACAGCTGGAAGGCTCCAAAGCTTTCACCAAAGATTTCCTGGCGCGCCATAACATTCCCAGCGCTGACTACCAGAATTTTACCGACGTAGAGCCTGCGCTGGCTTACCTGCGCAGCAAAGGTGCGCCGATTGTAATTAAAGCCGATGGTCTGGCTGCCGGTAAGGGCGTGATCGTGGCGATGACGCTCAAAGAAGCGGAAAATGCCGTCACGGACATGCTGGCTGGCAATGCCTTTGGTGATGCAGGCCATCGGATCGTTATTGAAGAGTTTCTTGATGGCGAAGAGGCCAGTTTCATTGTAATGGTCGATGGTGAGCATGTGCTACCTATGGCCACCAGTCAGGATCATAAACGCGTTGGTGATGCAGATACCGGCCCAAATACCGGTGGTATGGGGGCATATTCCCCAGCACCGGTGGTGACCGATGAGATCCACCAGCGGGTCATGGAGCAGGTTATCTGGCCAACGGTTCGCGGTATGGCAGCTGAAAAGAATACCTATACCGGGTTCCTGTACGCCGGGCTGATGATTTCGGCCGACGGTCAACCGAAGGTGATTGAATTTAACTGCCGCTTTGGTGACCCGGAAACCCAACCAATCATGCTGCGTATGCGCTCTGATCTGGTTGAACTCTGTCTCGCCGGTGCCGAAGGCCGTCTGGATGAGGTCACGTCCGAATGGGATCCGCGCCCTTCTTTGGGTGTCGTGCTGGCAGCAGGCGGTTACCCGGGGGATTATACTAACGGTGACGTTATTCAGGGTCTGCCGCTGGAAGAAGTCCCGGACGGAAAAGTGTTCCATGCCGGTACCCGCTTGCAGAATGAGCGTGTGGTGACCAACGGTGGCCGCGTTCTTTGCGTAACGGCGCTGGGTAAGACTGTTGCTGCTGCACAGCTACGCGCTTATCAGCTGGCGAAAGATATTCACTGGGAAGGCAGCTTCTGCCGTAAAGACATTGGCTACCGCGCCATTGCCCGTGAACAGGAAGAGTGATCCTGATTTAAACAGCAGAAAGGCACGCTTCGGCGTGCCTTTCTTTTTCTGTTCGGTACCGGTCAAAAGCCGCGTTATAGATCAGACTCTTTAGGTTCCCATTTACAGAAATCCTCGTTGGCAACCAACAGTAGTTCATCACCCTCAGGCGCGGTAAGCCACGCAAGCCCGAGGTGATCATTTGCCCGTGAAGCGCGTTTTGCCAACCAAACCTGCGAACGAACGCTAAGGGAAAGCGTTACCGGCTGACCAGAACAAGAGGTGATCACCCCCTGTTTCCACTGCCCCTGCACCAGCTGTACATTGCCGGCCCTGAGGGTATTACTCAGGTTGAGCAGTTTACTGGCCTGATACTTATAGAGTTCAATGTCATCAGATGAGAGCTTTTCGCGCCTCTCGGGGAGCTGTCGCTGCATAAAACTGACATTGCCTTCGTTATCGAAACGCAGCATGACGCCTAAGTCCGTTTTCGTCGCATGCGTTTGACGCATCAGGTGCAACTGGCCCTGCTGATATTCGTAACGGGTAATCACCGTGTCACCACCATGGTAGGGGCTGTACACGCTGACGATTGTCTGAGGGAGATGCTGAGCATCATCGAGTCGCCACAGGCGATTGATGCCCTGATCGGCTACATAGCCGGTCGCGGTAAAACGTGGGGTGTCGTCCTGTGAACTGCAACCCACCAGACTAAGCACCAGCAAAGCAGCCGCCAGTCTGGGGGTGATAAACAAAAGGGGCATATTAGCCGCCCCCTCGCTTATTCTTTTCACTGCAAGCAATTACTTAACAGCGTCTTTCAGAGCTTTACCAGAAACGAACGCAGGCACGTTGGCAGCTGCGATTTTGATTTCTTTACCAGTCTGTGGGTTACGACCAGTACGCTCGTTACGATGATTTACCTTGAAAGTCCCGAAACCAACCAATTGTACAGCATCACCTTCTTTCAGAGACTCGGTAATAGCAGACAGAGTAGATTCAAGAGCAACTTTGGCCTGTGCTTTGGAAAGATCAGCTTTGTCCGCAATTACATCAATCAGTTGAGTCTTGTTCATAAGTTATCCTTTACAGTGTGTTTATCGTTTGCAAAGCATCGAGTGCGACGGATATGCCGATTGACAGCACCCTCCTGCATACACGCACCGATAGCCACTTTTTTTACGCACCCCAAATGTAGACCAGACAGGGTGCGGATGTGAAGCCTTAAGGCACGACAAATCAGGCGTTAAATCACGTTTTCTTGCCTTATTGCGCTAAATTTATGCCGATATTACTTACAGCAGCTTCACGCAGGTCAGAACGTAACCCTTTTATCAATTCCAGGTCACGCTCTTCACAGTCAGCCAACAGGCGAAAAATCTCCCATTGGATGTCCCATTCTTCCTCTACTGCAGGAATGACCTTAAGCTCTTCATCGGTCATTTCTTTGCCAGCCTGAGTCATCTCCAGCATGGCAACGGTACGGATTGATGCTTCACTCACCGCAACGGCATGTGACAACGTTTCACCGCTCAGACGCGAATGAATCAGTTCGCCTAATGCGATGCAGGCATCAATCGCCGGGTAAACACCATAAATGTCGTAGTCATCAGAGGAAGGAATCGCTTCCTCGAGCTTCTCAAGCTGGGAGTCAAAATTAACCTTGGCATCTTTTACCACCAGCGTTTCCCAGATTAAATCTAGGATACGGCGATAAATCTGCGGCTCGCCAAACCCGGTTTCCAGGCAGAACGCCTGATAGTTCGGATACATGCGCTCACACAGGCTCGCCATAAACGTCACGTGTTGCCAGCTTTCCAGCTTTTCCAGACGTAAATGTATTGGATTACGTAACATGGTTGGTTCTCTTTAACTTTTTCTGCGCCGGAGTTTACCTGAAATAAATCAATATCCCTATTCCTTGATTCCTAAATATGCCCGCTGAGGTGCTGCCAGCGTTGAAAAGCGACGCGATTTGAGGCTACGGCATCGGCCCAACGGGTTGGCTCTGGCAAACGGTAACCGCGCATACATTGTTCGACCCAGAAAAAGGCTGACTCAAGGCTGATATGGTTACCCGGAGAAATGAACAATGGGTTACAGCGTAGTTTACTGCGCCATACCCAGCCAATCTGTTCATCACGGTCATACAGAGATTGCTTACTGAAGAGGTCATCATCCAGCGGCAGGAACTTCCCACACAGACGACTTTTGGCAACACCGATGGTCGGTACATCGATCATCAAACCGAAATGACTGGCGACACCCAGACGGCGCGGATGCGCAATCCCCTGACCGTCCACCAGCACAAGATCCGGACGTTGTTCTAACTGCTGCCAGGCTTGCATCAGCGCTGGCAGCTCACGGAATGAGAGGAAACCGGGGATATAAGGCATGGTGGTTGGGGTACGGGCAATCTGGTAGTCGACAAGCTCCAGTGACGGATAACGCAATACTACTATCGCCGCTCTGGTCACTTCTCCGCCCTGCTCGAAACCGACATCAGCGCCAGCAATGAACTGTGGCGTCTGAAAATTATCCGAATCTTGCAAAACTATGTTGTCAGCCAGAACGCGCTGCTCTTCCCGTAAAGCCCGTGTATCAATCATTCTATTCCTTAGTGATGATCCTTATTCGTGATAACGGCGCGACAAGCTGTGGACAGCCTCCACAAACGCACCGGCATTTTCAGGTGGCACGTCCAGATGGATACCGTGCCCCAGATTAAAGACGTGCCCGTTACCTTTGCCGAAGCCAGACAAAATGGTTTCCACTTCCTGCTCAATGCGAACCGGCGCAGCGTAAAGCATAGACGGATCCATATTGCCTTGCAGGGCGACTTTATCTCCGACACGACGACGGGCATCTGCAATGTCGATCGTCCAGTCGAGACCGAGCGCATCACATCCCGTTGCAGCCATCGCTTCCAGCCACTGACCGCCACCTTTGGTAAACAAAGTCACCGGCACGCGGCGACCGTCATTTTCGCGGATCAGGCCATCAACGATCTTGTGCATATAGTTGAGAGAGAACTCGCGGTAGTCGCGGGGGGTGAGTACGCCGCCCCAGGTATCAAACACCATCACCGACTGAGCACCGGCTTTGATTTGCGCATTGAGATATAAAATCACGCTGTCAGCCAGTTTATCCAACAGCAGATGCAGCGTTGCCGGTTCGGCATACATCATCTTTTTGATTTTAGTGAACGCTTTGCTGCTGCCGCCTTCCACCATATAGGTCGCCAGCGTCCACGGGCTGCCGGAGAAGCCTATTAGCGGCACTTCGCCTTGCAGATTTTTACGAATGGTGCGCACGGCATTCATCACGTAGCCCAGTTCCATTTCCGGGTCCGGCACTGGCAGTTTTTCGACGTCAGCACGGCAGGTCAGCGGTGAAGAAAAACGCGGACCTTCGCCGTTCTCGAAATACAGACCTAAGCCCATGGCATCGGGAATAGTCAAAATATCAGAGAACAGGATCGCTGCGTCCAGAGGGAAACGACGCAGCGGCTGAAGAGTCACTTCGCAAGCCAGCTCAGCATTTTTGCACAGCGACATGAAGTCACCAGCCTGTGCGCGAGTCTCTTTGTACTCAGGCAAATAACGTCCTGCCTGGCGCATCATCCACACTGGCGTGACATCAACCGGCTGGCGCAATAAAGCGCGCAGGTAGCGATCGTTCTTCAACTCACTCATTGGGGTTTCCTTCATCATCTGCTGACCCGAATCTTCTGACCCGAAATAATCGGGCAGTATTGTAACACGCTAGATCTCACTGTCGCGCTCAGCCCGGCACAGAACCACGGTATCCTCGATCAGACGACGCGCGATGGTACCCGGAGGCGGCAACTGCGGCAGCGCATCAAACCGGTACCAGCCTGCATTGAGTAACTCTTTCGGGTCGTGCTTGATCTCACCGCTGTCGTAGTCTGCCATAAACGCCATCATCAGGGAGTTCGGGAACGGCCAGGGCTGCGAACTGACATACCGGACGTTTTTAACGCGCACGTTGCTCTCTTCCATCACTTCACGCGCGACGGTCTCTTCCAGAGTTTCGCCAACTTCGACAAACCCCGCCAGCACGGTGTGGATCCCATTACGGTGGCGGACATGCTGCGCCAGCAAAATCTCGTCGCCTTTACGGATAGCCACAATGATGCATGGCGCGATTTGCGGGTAATAACGTTCGCGGCAGTGCCCACACAGGGCAGCCCATTCGGTCTTGCTGACATGCATTTCGTGTCCGCAATAACCGCAGAACTTATGCGACCGGTAGAACTCGGCAAGCTGTACGCCACGCCCCACCAATTGGAATAAACCTCTTTCCTGATCAAGCAGTTGGCGGGCGGAAAGCATATGGTTATCCATTGGCTGGCGCACCAGCCAGACTGGTGATCCGTCCCACTCGCCAATCTGTCTTCCTGTTTTGCCGATCAGCAGGAATTCAGCCGCCTGGCCAAAAGGCAGCTCGCCCTGAGGCAACCAAAGTTTGCCTTCGTGGCTGATGACCCACCAGCCCTTATGTTGGTCTGTTATCTGTAATTCCATATTGTTGTTGCATAACCTCGACGAGACTGACAATCTGGTTTTCGGAAGTTAAATATTAGTAACCTTTAACGTTTTGGTTACTTTTCTCTCGCTCACGGAGTCAACCATGCTAAATCGTCTGGAAAGACTGACCCAACGCGTTGGTGGCAGTAATGAGTTTATCGACCAGTGGCTTCACGCACGCAAAGAGTTGTTAGTTTCTTATTGCACCCTCGTGGGTCTAAAGCCGAATAAAGAAAAGCATACCCCGCTAAACGAAAAAGCGCTGGATAACTTTTGCCATAATTTGGTGGACTATCTTTCCGCCGGCCATTTCCACCTTTATCAACGTATTATTGATGAAGTTGCCGGCATCGACAGTCCGAAAAAACTGATCGCGTCAAAAATTTACCCGGCCCTTGAGCTCAATACCGAAGCTATCATGGCTTTCCATGACAGTTATACCGAAAATGATATCGATGATGAGAATGCCTTTGCTTTTCATTATGCGCTATCTGACATCGGTGAGGCGCTGGATGCCCGTTTTATGCTCGAAGATCAGCTCATTACGCTGGCTTTCGACAAAGAAGAAGACGTGTTACCGCCGGTTGCCAATGAAGCAGCGATAGTACGCCCGGCGTGATTATGAGTATCAAATTTAAATAAATTCACACGCTAATAACCCTTCTGGGGTTGTAGTTGTTATATCGGCCTCCTATATTGGGGCTTCTTGTCGGAGTGCCTAGCGCATGATGTTCCTTACGGACGTTACGCCAGGCTGAGACCGTTAATTCGGGATCCGCGGAACCTGATCGGGTTAATACCCGCGAAGGGAACAAGAGTAATGTCATGCGTTTAGCGTCTTTGCGGCCCCGCACAACCACGGCCCCGATCCGCTTAACCGACCGTTTTTACTCCTGCCGTAAACCTCCAGACAAGCAATTTTCCATCACGTAACGTTTTTTATCATGAAAAACACGAGGAATTTGCTATGTCGAGTATTCAATCCAACACCCCTAAAAAGCCCGTTAACCGTCGCGAACAGCGGGCCGAAGCTCAGCAGTTTATCGACAGCCTGCAAGGCGTCGCTTTCCCAAACTCCAAACGGATTTATCTGCAAGGCACGCGCGCCGACGTGCAGGTACCAATGCGCGAAATTCAGCTCAGCCCGACGTTAATCAATGGCAGTAAAGACAACCCGCAATACGAAAACAACGAAGCGATTCCGGTGTATGACACCTCGGGTCCTTATGGCGATCCGGCTGCCATCCTCGATATACACACCGGGCTGAATAAGCTACGGGCAGAGTGGATCCAGGCGCGCAACGATACCGAAGTACTGCCTGAGGTCAGCTCCGGCTTTACTCAACAACGGCTGGCTGATGAAGGTCTGGATCACCTGCGCTTTGAGCATCTTCCCCGCCCGCGCAAAGCCGCCAAAGGCAAAAACGTCACCCAACTGCACTATGCCCGCAAAGGCATTATTACGCCCGAGATGGAGTTCATTGCCATCCGTGAAAATATGGGCCGTGAGCGAATTCGTGGGGAAGTGCTGCTGCAACAGCATCCGGGAGAGAGTTTTGGTGCCCACCTGCCCGCTAACATCACTCCTGAATTTGTCCGCCAGGAGGTGGCCGCAGGCCGGGCGATTATTCCGGCCAACATCAATCATTCCGAATCGGAACCGATGATTATCGGCCGCAATTTCCTGGTCAAAGTGAATGCTAATATCGGCAACTCGGCGGTGACTTCTTCCATCGAAGAGGAGGTCGAGAAGCTGGTGTGGTCCACGCGCTGGGGCGCTGACACCGTAATGGATCTCTCCACCGGTCGTTATATCCACGAAACCCGCGAATGGATCCTGCGTAACAGCCCGGTGCCCATTGGCACAGTACCGATCTATCAGGCACTGGAGAAAGTGAACGGCGTGGCGGAAGACCTGAACTGGGAGATGTTCCGCGACACACTGCTGGAACAAGCTGAGCAAGGGGTCGATTACTTCACCATCCACGCCGGTGTGCTGCTGCGCTACGTGCCGATGACTGCCAAGCGCCTGACCGGTATTGTGTCGCGTGGCGGTTCTATCATGGCGAAATGGTGCCTGTCGCATCATAAAGAGAGCTTCCTGTTTGAGCATTTCCGCGAAATCTGTGAAATCTGCGCCGCCTATGACGTCTCCCTCTCACTGGGCGACGGGTTGCGTCCGGGTTCTATTCAGGATGCTAACGATGAAGCCCAGTTTGCTGAACTGCGCACACTGGGCGAACTGACCAAAATCGCCTGGGAATATGACGTGCAGGTGATGATAGAAGGGCCGGGACATGTCCCAATGCAGATGATCCGACGCAATATGACCGAAGAGCTGGAGCACTGCCATGAAGCGCCGTTCTATACACTGGGGCCGCTAACCACGGATATCGCACCGGGCTACGATCATTTCACGTCAGGCATTGGCGCCGCCATGATTGGCTGGTTTGGCTGCGCCATGCTGTGTTATGTCACGCCAAAAGAGCATCTCGGCCTGCCGAACAAAGAAGACGTTAAGCAGGGTTTGATTACCTACAAAATCGCAGCACACGCCGCCGATTTGGCCAAAGGTCATCCGGGTGCGCAAATCCGCGATAACGCCATGTCCAAAGCGCGGTTTGAATTCCGCTGGGAAGACCAGTTCAATCTGGCTCTGGATCCGGCCACTGCCCGCGCTTACCACGATGAAACGCTGCCGCAGGAATCCGGCAAAGTTGCTCACTTCTGCTCGATGTGCGGCCCGAAATTCTGCTCAATGAAAATCACTCAGGAAGTTCGCGATTACGCCGCCGCGCTGGAAGCCAAAGCCCAGCCAATAGAACTGGTTGAATCCGGCATGGCGCAAATGTCGGCCGAATTCCGTTCACGCGGCAGCGAGCTTTATCACCCTGCCACGGAGATCAACAAATGAATCAGTCCGCTCAGCCCTTTCCTGCCGTTCCCTTCCATCTCGGTTTATATCCGGTCGTTGATACGGTGGAATGGATCGCCCGCCTGCTGGAAGCAGGGGTTAAAACGCTGCAACTGCGTGTAAAAGATTTACCCGATGAAGAAGTCGAGCCAGCAATTATCGAGGCCATCGCACTAGGGAAAAAATATCAGGCGCGGTTATTCATCAATGATTACTGGCGTCTGGCGGTAAAGCATCAGGCTTATGGCGTGCATCTGGGTCAGGAAGACTTGGATACTGCCGATCTTGAAGCCATCCGTCAGGCCGGTTTACGGCTGGGCGTTTCCACGCATGACGATGCTGAAATGGCGCGCGCTGTCGCCGTGAATCCGTCGTATATCGCCCTCGGTCATATTTTCCCGACGCAAACCAAAGATATGCCTTCGGCACCACAGGGGCTGAAAGAACTGACCCGACATACTAAGCAACTTGACGGCAGCTTCCCGACGGTGGCTATCGGCGGGATCAGCATTGAACGCGCGCCGTCTGTACTGGCGACCGGTGTCGGCAGTATTGCAGTGGTGAGCGCTATCACGCAAGCCGCTGACTGGCGTGCGGCCACCGCAGAACTGCTGGCACTCTGTGCCGCTTCGGCAGCGGATGATGTTTAACGACGCGGCTTTTATGCGCTACAGCCGCCAGTTGATGCTGGAGGAATTCGGCCCGCAGGCGCAGGAGAAATTGCAGGCGGCAAAAGTATTGATCGTCGGGCTCGGGGGGCTCGGCTCCCCGGCAGCCCTGTATCTGGCGGCGGCGGGGGT
Organism: Ewingella sp. C233; assembly: GCF_055407225.1. Classification (NCBI taxonomy): domain Bacteria; kingdom Pseudomonadati; phylum Pseudomonadota; class Gammaproteobacteria; order Enterobacterales; family Yersiniaceae; genus Ewingella; species Ewingella sp. C233. The sequence continues at coordinate 15,517 of NZ_JBUZRI010000010.1, read as the reverse complement.
CGGCGCGTTAATGCTGGCCGACGATGACAAGCTCCATCTCACCAATCTTCAGCGGCAAATTCTCTACCGCACCGGAGACCTGGATCAGCCCAAAGCCACCGTGGCAAAGCGCGAATTACTGCGCCTGAATCCGCTGTGTGAAATCGTCGCCCTCACCGAAAGGCTGGCAGGCGACGGATTACGCACCGCCGTCGCAGGTGTCGATCTCGTTTTGGATTGCAGCGATAACATGGAAACGCGGCATGCCGTCAATCAGGCGTGCGTCGCTGCGGGCAAAACGTTGATCAGCGGAAGTGCCGTTGGATTCAGCGGTCAGTTACTGGTGATCGAATCGCCTTACGCTCACGGCTGCTATGCCTGCCTGTATCCCGATCAGGAAACCGTTCAGCGAAACTGCCGTACCTCCGGCGTCCTCGGGCCGGTTGTCGGTACCATCGGTACACTTCAGGCATTAGAAGCCCTGAAAATACTGGCAGGTTTATCCAGCACGCTGAGCGGGAAGCTGCGGCTGTTCGACGGAAAAACACAACACTGGCGTTCGCTGCAACTCACCCGCATCTCCTCCTGCGCAGTCTGCGGAGGTCACGCGTGAACATTCTTGTTAACGATGAGTCCCACTATTTTGCTGAACCGATAACACTGAATACTCTGCTCAGTCTGCTGTCTCTCAATTCCGCTGGCAGCGCGCTGGCGGTCAATCAGGTCATTATTCCTCGCGATAACTGGCCTTCTTACTTACTGAAAGACGGCGATCAGGTTTTGCTTTTTCAGGCGATAGCCGGAGGATGACATGTTAAAAATTGCTGATGCTAGGTTTACCTCACACCTGTTAACCGGAACAGGTAAGTTTTCCAGTGCACCCCTGATGCAACAGGCGCTGGCCGCTTCCGGTTCGCAATTAGTCACCATGGCGATGAAACGCGTTGACCTGCGCCGCGGCGGCGATGACATCCTTGCCCCCTTACAGGCGTTAGGCGTGCAGTTGCTGCCCAATACGTCTGGGGCGAAAACGGCCGAAGAAGCGGTATTTGCTGCACAACTGGCACGCGAGGCGCTGGGAACTGCATGGATCAAACTGGAAATTCATCCAGACGTGAAGTACCTGCTGCCCGACGCGGTTGAAACACTCAAAGCCGCCGAGATTCTGGTAAAGCAGGGATTCGTTGTTCTGCCTTATTGCGGCGCGGACCCCGTTCTCTGTAAACGCCTGGAGGAAGCGGGTTGCGCCGCCGTGATGCCACTTGGCGCACCGATAGGTTCGAACCAGGGCCTGCTAACCCGAGACTTTCTGCGCATTATCATCGAACAGGCGCGGATTCCGGTGATTGTCGATGCCGGTATTGGTGCGCCAAGCCAGGCGGCTGAAGCCATTGAAATGGGTGCCGATGCAGTTTTAGTTAACACCGCGATTGCCGTTGCCGGGGATCCGGTGGCGATGGCGATGGCATTTCGTCTGGCCGTAGAGGCCGGATCGCTGGCACGGCAAAGTGGTCTGGGCGGCAGGACGCGGCAAGCCAGCCCATCCAGCCCGCTGACCGGTTTCCTCAATACTGCGCAGACGATGCCATGAGCAATTTTACCGAAGTATGGTCAGCGCTCGGCTGGGATGACATCTCCCTGCGCATCAACAGTAAAACCACCGCTCATGTAGAACGGGCACTGAGCCGGGATAAACTCAGCCGCGACGATTTTATGGCGCTGATCTCTCCGGCAGCGCTGCCCTATCTGGAAGAGATGGCCCAACGCGCACAGCAGCTGACCCGCCAGCGTTTTGGCAATACGGTGAATTTCTTTGCACCGCTGTATTTATCCAATCTCTGCGCTAACGAATGTACTTATTGCGGCTTCTCGATGAGTAATAAGATTAAACGTAAAACGCTGAATGAAGATGAAATCAGACGCGAATGCGAGGCGCTGAACGCGTTAGGCTTCAAACATCTGTTGCTGGTCACCGGCGAGCACAAGACCAAGGTCGGGATGGACTATTTTCGTCAGCACTTCCCGACGATCCGCCGCCATTTTGATTCACTGATGATCGAAGTCCAGCCACTGGCGCAGGAGGAGTATGGTGAATTGAAAACGCTCGGACTGGATGGTGTGCTGGTTTATCAGGAGACGTATCATGCGTCGACTTATGCTCAGCATCATCTGCGTGGTCAAAAGCAGGACTTCTTCTGGCGACTGGAAACGCCAGACAGGCTCGGCCGGGCGGGAATCGACAAGATTGGGATCGGGGCGCTGTTTGGCCTTTCGGCCAGTTGGCGGACTGACAGTTATATGGTGGCGGAACATCTGCTGTATCTGCAAAAAACCTACTGGCAAAGTCGCTACTCGGTGGCTTTTCCACGTTTGCGCCCCTGTGCTGGCGGTATTGAACCCGCGTCGATCCTTGAGGAGAATCAGTTGGTACAACTGATTTGCGCCTTTCGCTTATTGGTTCCGGATGTCGAACTTTCATTGTCGACCAGAGAATCTCCGTATTTTCGCGATCACGTTGTTCCGCTGGCGATCAACACCGTCAGTGCCGGATCTAAAACGCAGCCCGGTGGTTACGCCGATAATGATCACCCGGAACTTGAGCAATTTTCGCCGCACGATGACCGTTCCCCACAGCAGGTATCAAACGCACTGATTCAGGCAGGGCTTCAGCCAGTATGGAAAGATTGGGACAGTTTTCTTGGGCGCGCCTCGCAATAAAATGATGCAGCATTGAGAGGGCAAATTCTTTTCTGAATCCAGATCGGCAGCCTGATTCAAAGTCCTCGCCCGTGCAGGCAGGAGTCAGTAATGTGCTTTTGCCGCTACACGTTCGTCAGTGGCCGGAGCCGTGATTCCTGGCTCCGCTTCCAAAACTGCCGCCATCTACTGACCTCATCCCCCAGTTTATGGCGGTACCTCTGAATTCTTCTTCTGATATATCACCGCCGAATTACATCCAAAAAAAAACCGCTCCCGTAGGAGCGGTTTTTAAGCAGTCAGATATCAGAGACGATTAATCGTCGCTGTTACCAAAACCGGCGTTCAGCAATTCAGCCAGGTTAGCCGTTGCTTCGTCCGCGCTAACTGGCGGTACAACCGGCACTTCGCCCTGAGCTTTACGGCGTGCACGTTCCTGATGATACGCGTAACCGGTACCGGCTGGGATCAGACGGCCAACGATGACGTTTTCTTTCAGGCCGCGCAGTTCATCACGTTTACCCGCAACAGCGGCTTCGGTAAGAACGCGCGTCGTTTCCTGGAACGATGCTGCAGAGATGAAGGACTCGGTCGCCAAGGAAGCCTTGGTGATACCGAGCAGGTCACGGCTAAATGTTGCCGTGATTTTGCCTTCAGCTTCCAGCTTACGGTTAGCGATTTTAACGCGAGACATTTCTGCCTGCTCGCCTTCCAGGAAGTCAGTGCCACCAGCGCTAACGATGGTGCCTTTACGCAACATCTGACGAACGATAACTTCGATGTGTTTATCGTTAATCTTAACGCCTTGCAGACGGTAAACTTCCTGCACTTCGTTGGTGATGTAGCGGGTAACCGCATGAACACCACGTAAACGCAGAATGTCGTGTGGAGATTCTGGGCCGTCGGATACGACGTCACCACGTTCCACAACTTCGCCTTCGAACACGTTCAACTGGCGCCATTTCGGGATCATTTCTTCGTAAGCATCGCTGCCATCTAACGGAGAAATTACCAGACGACGTTTGCCTTTGGTCTCTTTACCGAAGGAGATAATCCCGCTGATTTCAGCAAGGATTGCAGGCTCTTTCGGACGACGTGCTTCGAACAAGTCAGCAACACGTGGCAGACCACCGGTGATGTCCTTGGTACCGCCGGATTCCTGAGGAATACGCGCCAGGGTATCACCAGAGTGGATCTGAGTACCATCTTCCAGCTGTACAATCGCTTTACCTGGCAGGAAGTATTGAGCAGGCATATCTGTACCTGGGATCAATACGTCGTCGCCTTTGGCATCAACGATTTTCAGTGCCGGACGCAGATCTTTACCACTACCGGTACGTTCTGCAGAATCCAGAACAACCAGTGAAGACAAACCAGTTAAATCATCGGTCTGACGGGTAATGGTCTGGGTATCCACGATATCAGCAAAGCGGATGAAACCACTCACTTCACTGATAACTGGCATGGTGTGTGGATCCCAGTTAGCAACGGTCTCGCCGCCATTAACAGGTTGACCATCACCTTTGCCCATTACAGAACCGTAAGGCACTTTGTAACGTTCTTTGGTACGACCGAATTCGTCGATCAGTTTCAGTTCAGTGTTACGAGAAGTGATAACCAGTTTGCCGTTAGCATTAGTAACGTGCTTGTGGTTGCTCAGCTTAATCGTACCGGTGTTCTTAACCTGAATGCTGGATTCCGCTGCTGCACGAGATGCCGCACCACCGATGTGGAACGTACGCATCGTCAGCTGGGTACCCGGCTCACCGATGGACTGTGCTGCGATAACGCCCACTGCTTCACCTTTGTTGATGATGTGACCACGTGCCAGGTCGCGACCGTAGCAGTTTGCACACACACCAAAATCGGTTTCACAGCTTACGACTGAACGTACTTTCACGCTGTCGACAGAGTTCTCTTCTAACAGATCACACGTCTTCTCGTGAAGCAGGGTGTTACGTGGAACCAGGATATCCGCCGTACCCGGCTTGATGATATCTTCAGCAGTTACACGACCCAGAACGCGTTCGCGCAGTGGTTCTTTAACGTCGCCACCTTCGATGACCGGAGTCATCATGATGCCTTCGTGAGTACCACAGTCATCTTCGGTCACTACCAGATCCTGTGCCACGTCAACCAGACGACGGGTCAGATAACCGGAGTTCGCAGTTTTCAATGCGGTATCCGCCAAACCTTTACGAGCACCGTGAGTAGAGATGAAGTACTGGAGTACGTTCAGACCTTCACGGAAGTTCGCGGTGATTGGCGTTTCAATGATGGAACCATCCGGCTTAGCCATCAGGCCACGCATACCGGCCAGCTGACGAATCTGTGCTGCAGAACCACGCGCACCGGAGTCGGCCATCATAAAGATACTGTTGAAGGAAACTTGCTGTTCAACAACACCGTCACGGTTGACGACGTCTTCAACAGACAAGTTTTCCATCATTGCCTTAGCAACACGTTCGTTAGCTGCGGCCCAGATATCGATAACTTTGTTATAGCGTTCGCCCGCTGTTACCAGACCAGACTGGAACTGCTGCTGGATCTCTGCAACTTCGGTTTCGGCTTCTTCGATAATCTCTGCTTTCTTAGCAGGGATAACCATGTCATCGATACCGACTGACGCGCCTGAACGGGCAGCGTAAGCAAAACCGGTGTACATGATCTGGTCAGCAAAAATAACGGTCGGCTTCAGACCCAAAATGCGGTAACAGGTGTTCAGCATTTTGGAGATGGCTTTTTTACCTAACGGCTGGTTAACGATAGAGAACGGCAGACCTTTAGGTACGATCATCCATAAGATCGCACGGCCTACTGTTGTATCGATAATCGTCGTCTGGTGAATTGACTCGCCTTCAGTGTTCTTGATCTCTTCTGTAATACGCACTTTGACGCGCGCATGCAGGGAGGCAAGACCGGCGCGGTAAATGCGCTCAGCTTCTTTAGGACCCGTCAGAACCATGCCTTCGCCTTTGGCGTTAACACAGTCACGCGTCATGTAGTACAGACCCAATACAACGTCCTGAGAAGGAACGATGATTGGCTCGCCGTTCGCAGGTGACAGGATGTTGTTGGTAGACATCATCAACGCACGCGCTTCCAGCTGAGCTTCCAGCGTCAACGGTACGTGAACAGCCATCTGGTCACCATCGAAGTCGGCGTTATATGCCGCACAAACCAGCGGGTGCAGCTGAATTGCTTTACCTTCGATCAGAACAGGTTCAAACGCCTGGATACCCAAACGGTGCAGGGTTGGTGCACGGTTCAGCAGTACCGGGTGTTCGCGGATAACTTCGTCCAGGATATCCCAAACGACAGCTTCTTCGCGCTCAACCATTTTCTTAGCAGCTTTGATAGTGGTCGCGAGGCCACGCAGTTCCAGCTTGCCGTAGATGAACGGTTTGAACAGTTCCAGAGCCATTTTCTTCGGCAGACCACACTGGTGCAGACGCAGGTATGGACCTACGGTGATAACGGAACGACCAGAGTAGTCGACACGTTTACCCAGCAAGTTCTGACGGAAACGACCTTGTTTACCTTTAATCATGTCTGCCAGAGATTTCAGCGGACGCTTGTTAGAGCCGGTAATTGCACGACCGCGACGGCCATTATCCAGCAAAGCATCTACCGCTTCTTGCAGCATACGTTTTTCGTTACGTACGATGATGTCTGGCGCAGCCAGATCCAGCAGGCGTTTCAGACGGTTGTTACGGTTGATAACGCGACGGTACAGATCATTCAGATCCGACGTTGCGAAACGGCCGCCGTCCAACGGAACCAATGGACGCAAGTCTGGCGGCAATACCGGCAGCACGGTCAGGATCATCCACTCTGGTTTGTTACCAGACTGAACGAACGCTTCCAGCAGCTTGATACGCTTGGTCAGCTTCTTACGCTTGGTTTCGGAGTTGGTTTCGTTCAACTCTTCACGCAGCTGTTCGCATTCCGCTTCCAGATCCATGTTTTTCAACAGGGCCTGAATAGCTTCTGCGCCCATCTTGGCGTCAAACTCATCACCAAATTCTTCCAACGCGTCAAGATACTGCTCTTCAGTCAGGATCTGGCGTTTTTCGAGGTTGGTCATACCGCCTTCGATAACCACATAGGATTCGAAGTACAGTACACGTTCGATATCACGCAGTGGCATATCCAGCAACAAACCAATGCGCGAAGGCAAGGATTTCAGGAACCAGATGTGTGCAGTTGGAGAAGCCAGTTCGATGTGGCCCATACGCTCACGGCGTACTTTAGTTTGGGTCACTTCAACGCCGCACTTCTCGCAGATCACGCCACGATGTTTTAAACGCTTGTACTTACCGCACAGGCATTCGTAATCTTTTACTGGTCCGAAAATACGGGCACAGAAAAGGCCGTCACGTTCTGGTTTGAACGTACGGTAGTTAATGGTTTCTGGCTTCTTAACTTCACCAAAAGACCAAGAACGGATCATGTCTGGCGAGGCCAGAGCAATTTTGATCGCATCAAACTCTTCGGTTTTAGTTTGCGCTTTCAGAAACTTTAGTAAGTCTTTCACGGATTAGCTCCCGTCGGGTTAGACCTGTTAGGCACCTGCTGTCTATTGCTAAACAGGCAGGTGCCCCTGTGATCAGTGCGAATTCGAGTACTTACTCGTCTTCCAGCTCGATGTTGATACCCAGAGAGCGGATTTCTTTCAACAATACGTTGAAGGATTCCGGCATGCCTGGTTCCATCCGGTGATCGCCATCCACGATGTTTTTATACATCTTGGTACGGCCGTTCACGTCATCGGACTTAACAGTCAGCATTTCCTGCAGGGTATACGCGGCACCGTATGCTTCCAGTGCCCACACTTCCATCTCACCGAAGCGCTGACCACCGAACTGTGCTTTACCACCCAGCGGCTGCTGAGTAACAAGGCTGTAAGAGCCGGTAGAACGCGCATGCATCTTATCGTCAACCAGGTGGTTCAGTTTCAGCATGTACATGTAGCCGACGGTAACCTGGCGCTCAAATTGCTCGCCGGTACGGCCGTCAAACAGTGTGATCTGGCCAGAGGTTGGGATTCCGCCCATTTCAAGCAGCTGCTTGATCTCTGTCTCTTTCGCACCATCGAAGACTGGCGTTGCGATTGGCATGCCTTTCTTCAGATTTTCAGCCAGACGCAGAACTTCATCGTCGGTGAAGGTGCTCAGATCAACTTTCTGACGAACATCGTCGCCCAGGTCATAAGCTTTCTGGATGAACTCGCGCAGCTTGGAAACTTCTTCATGTTTCTTCAGCATCGCATTGATTTTTTCACCAATGCCTTTCGCGGCCATACCCAGGTGGGTTTCCAGAATCTGACCAATGTTCATACGGGATGGAACGCCCAGCGGGTTCAGTACGATGTCAACCGGCGTACCGTCTACATCGTAAGGCATATCTTCGATCGGGTTGATCTTGGAGATAACACCTTTGTTACCGTGACGACCAGCCATTTTGTCACCAGGCTGAATCTGACGCTTAACGGCCAGATACACTTTAACGATTTTCAGCACACCTGGTGCCAGGTCATCGCCCTGAGTGATTTTACGACGCTTCGCTTCGAGTTTTTTCTCAAACACGGATTTCAGTTCGTCGTACTGTTCGGCCAGCTGTTCCAACTGGTTTTGTTTGTCTTCGTCGGTCAGTGACAGTTCAAGCCAACGATCGCGTGGTAATTTGCCAAGCTTATCGGCTTCAACGCCGCCAGCAACCAGAGCAGACTGGATACGTGCAAACAGACCAGCTTCCAGGATCTGCAGCTCTTCAGTCAGGTCTTTCTTCGCCTGCTTCAGCTGCATTTCTTCGATTTCCAACGCACGCTTGTCTTTTTCCACGCCATCGCGGGTGAAGACCTGCACGTCGATAACCGTACCGGAAACGCCGTTTGGAACACGCAGAGAAGAGTCTTTAACGTCAGACGCTTTCTCACCGAAGATCGCACGCAGCAATTTCTCTTCCGGGGTCAGCTGGGTTTCGCCTTTAGGCGTTACCTTACCAACCAGAATGTCGCCACCGGTCACTTCAGCACCGATATACACGATACCGGATTCATCCAGTTTAGAGAGCGCTGCTTCACCCACGTTAGGGATGTCAGCCGTGATCTCTTCAGGCCCTAACTTGGTGTCGCGGGACACACATGCCAGTTCCTGGATATGGATAGTGGTAAAGCGATCTTCCTGAACCACACGCTCGGAAACCAAGATGGAGTCTTCGAAGTTGTAACCGTTCCAAGGCATGAACGCGACACGCATGTTCTGACCCAGTGCCAGTTCGCCCAGATCTGTTGACGGACCATCTGCCAGCACGTCACCGCGCTCGATTGGCTCGCCCAGATTTACACACGGCATCTGGTTGATGCAGGTGTTCTGGTTAGAACGGGTGTACTTAGTCAGGTTATAAATGTCGATACCTGCTTCGCCCGGGTACATCTCTTCTTCGTTAACACGAATAACGATACGAGATGCATCCACGTACTGAACAGTACCACCACGTTTGGCTACGGCAGTGACACCGGAGTCAACCGCTACAGCACGTTCCATACCGGTACCCACCAGCGGCTTGTCAGCACGCAGAGTAGGTACAGCCTGACGTTGCATGTTCGCACCCATCAATGCACGGTTGGCGTCATCGTGTTCCAGGAATGGAATCAGAGAAGCACCAACGGATACGATCTGCTGGGTGGAAACGTCCATGTAGTCAACCTGATCGCGGCTGAACAGGCTGGATTCGCCTTTGCTACGACAAGTGACCAGGTCTTCCAGGAAGCGGCCTTCTTCGTCCAGGTTGGAGTTCGCCTGAGCGATTACGAAGTTGCCTTCTTCAATGGCAGACAGGTAGTTAATCTCATCGGTAACCATACCTTCACGCACACGGCGGTAAGGGGTTTCCAGGAAACCATACTCATTGGTCTGCGCATAGACAGACAAGGAGTTGATCAGACCGATGTTTGGACCTTCTGGCGTTTCGATTGGACATACACGACCGTAGTGAGTCGGGTGTACGTCTCGAACTTCAAAGCCAGCACGCTCACGGGTCAAACCGCCCGGGCCCAATGCAGAGATACGACGTTTGTGCGTGATCTCAGACAACGGGTTGTTCTGGTCCATAAATTGTGACAGCTGGCTTGAGCCGAAGAACTCTTTCACCGCAGCCGAAATCGGCTTAGCGTTGATCATGTCCTGAGGCATCAGAGTATCGAGGTCGCCAAGAGACAGACGCTCTTTAACCGCACGCTCAACACGAACCAAACCTACACGGAATTGGTTTTCAGCCATTTCGCCGACAGAACGAATACGACGGTTGCCCAAGTGGTCAATATCATCCACTTCGCCCTGGCCGTTACGAATGCCGATCAGCTTTCTCATTACCTGGATGATGTCATCTTTGCTCAGGATACCTGAACCTTCGATTTCATCACGCAACAGAGAACGGTTGAATTTCATACGACCAACAGCAGACAGGTCGTAACGATCTTCAGAGAAGAACAGGTTCTCAAACAGGCTTTCAGCAGCTTCGCGAGTTGGCGGTTCACCAGGACGCATCATGCGGTAGATCTCAACCAATGCGCTCAAGCGATCGCTGGTTGGGTCGACACGGATGGTCTCGGACATGTACGCGCCATGATCGAGATCGTTGGTGAACAGCGTTTCAATCGTTTTGTGTCCGGCCTGGCTCAGTTTAGCCAGTAAATCCAGAGACAATTCCATGTTCGCAGGGACAATCAGCTCACCGGTATTAGTGTCGATGTAGTCTTTAGCAACTACTTTCCCTGCGATGTACTCAACAGGAACTTCGATGCGCTGAATGTCGTCTTTCTCAAGCTGACGAATATGGCGAGCGGTGATACGGCGGCCTTTCTCGATGTAGACTTTACCGTCAGCTTCGATATCAAAGGAAGCAGTTTCACCACGCAGGCGCTCAGGTACCAGCTCCATCTGCAACTTATTGTCGCGGATCTGGTAAGTCACCTTTTCAAAGAACAGGTCAAGGATCTGCTCAGTGGTATAGCTTAATGCACGCAATATGATGGTCGCTGGCAGTTTGCGGCGACGGTCAATACGTACAAACAGGTTATCTTTCGGGTCGAACTCGAAATCTAACCATGAACCGCGATAAGGGATGATACGTGCGTTGTACAGCACTTTACCCGAGGAGTGGGTTTTACCCTTATCACTGTCAAAGAATACGCCTGGACTACGGTGAAGCTGAGATACGATAACCCTCTCAGTACCGTTAATCACAAAGGTACCATTTTCGGTCATGAGCGGTATTTCGCCCATATAGACTTCTTGTTCCTTGATGTCTTTGACCGTACCTTCTGGTGCTTCACGCTCGTAGATAACCAGACGCAGTTTCACACGCAGTGGCGCGGAGAAAGTTACACCACGGATCTGGCATTCTTTAACGTCGAATACTGGCTCACCAAGACGGTAGCTAACGTATTGCAGCTCAGAATTACCGCTGTAGCTTTTGATTGGAAATACAGAACGGAATGCAGCTTCCAAACCGTGCTGGCCTTCCGGATCTTGCTCGATAAACTTCTGGAACGAGTCAAGCTGGATAGAAAGGAGAAAGGGAATGTCCAAGACTTGTGGACGTTTACCAAAATCCTTACGAATGCGTTTTTTCTCGGTATAGGAGTAAACCATAGGGTTCCTCAGCTCGCTGATCAGTGACCCAATCTTGTCTGCCCTGGGAAGGACAGTTCATGCAACACCGTTTATGTCGACCGGAAAGCAGAAACGCTTCCCGCAATATCTGTTTCTATCACTCTTAAATCATTTCGTTGCGCATTATCTATGGATGAGCCATAGCAAGCGGCAGCAATATATTAAGGCGTATCAAGAAGAGATATTAGAGTAGTTCAGTGCTCAAACAGTGTGAAACACCACTGATACTCTATAGCGCAAAAAGGCTGGTGACTAAAAAGTCACCAGCCATCAGTCTGTTAGGACAGACTGCACTCCGGGAAGTTAAACTTACTTAACTTCAACAGAAGCACCAGCTTCTTCCAGAGATTTTTTCAGGGCTTCAGCGTCGTCTTTGCTGATGCCTTCTTTCAGAGCTGCTGGAGCAGACTCAACCAGGTCTTTTGCTTCTTTCAGACCCAGGCCAGTCGCGGTGCGAACAGCTTTGATAACTGCAACTTTGTTCGCGCCAACAGCGGCCAGAACAACGTCGAATTCAGTTTTTTCTTCAACAGCTTCAGCAGCAGCAGCAGGACCTGCAACAGCAGCAGCAGCAGAAACGCCGAATTTTTCTTCCATAGCGGAGATCAGTTCAACGATTTCCATTACAGACAGAGCTGCAACGCCTTCAATGATTTGTTCTTTAGTGATTGACATTTCAAGTGTTCCTAGAATTCAGAAATAGTTTATACGTAAGCAAATGAACGAGAAAAGAAAGGCTGATTAAGCAGCTTCTTTCTGATCGCGTACTGCAGCGAGAGTGCGAACCAATTTGCCAGCAGCGGCTTCTTTCATGGTTGCCATCAGGCGTGCGATTGCTTCATCGTAAGTAGGCAGAGTTGCCAAGCGGTCGATTTGAGCCGCAGAGATAAACTCACCTTCAAAGGCCGCAGCTTTAACCTCGAATTTTGCATTCGCTTTCGCGAAATCTTTGAACAGACGGGCAGCAGCGCCTGGATGTTCAGAAGAAAATGCAATCAAGGTTGGACCAACAAACGTGTCTTTCAGGCACTCAAACTGAGTACCTTCAACGACGCGGCGCATCAAGGTGTTGCGAACAACACGCATGTAAACGCCAGCTTCACGACCTGCTTTACGCAGTTCAGTCATTTTATCTACAGTTACGCCACGGGAATCCGCAACAACCGCAGACAGCGCGCCTTTGGCTACTTCCATGACTTCAGCAACAATCGCTTGTTTGTCTTGAAGATTTAATGCCATTAGCTTTTTGCTCCTGGATTTAGCCGGGGAAAATCCCCGGAACTCACATCGCTTGTTACCGAGATCGATATCAAGCGTTCAAACACGGTGAGCAGAGAATCCAGCAAAGACAATTCATATTCTTTATTAAAAAACAAAGAAAAACTTTCTTCAGGCTCTGTCACCGTCTACGCAGGAAGGATTAAGTCCGTTGCCGGACACCTGCGGTCTTGGACGGAGGCCTGGATAGGCCAGGCTCCAACCGAAAATTCTTGGTTTCGCGTTAACGAAACAACGGGCCATAGATTCTAGACAAATCTACCGCCCGCGTAAAGCGATAAAAGCAGGGAGCTAATTAGTTAGCTACTGCGTTCAGGCCGCTTTGATCAACAGAAACACCGGCGCCCATGGTAGTGGACAGGGTAACTTTCTTGATGAAAACGCCTTTAGCCTGAGAAGGCTTCGCTTTTTTCAGTGCAACCAACAGAGCTTCCAGGTTTTCTTTCAGCTTGTCGGATTCGAAATCAACCTTACCAATAGTGGTATGGATGATACCGTTTTTGTCGTTACGATAACGAACCTGACCCGCTTTAGCATTCTTAACTGCTTCAGCAACGTTAGGGGTTACAGTACCAACTTTCGGGTTAGGCATCAGGCCACGTGGACCCAGAACCTGACCCAATTGACCTACAACGCGCATTGCATCAGGAGATGCGATAACAACGTCAAAGTTCATTTCGCCTTTCTTAATCTGGTCAGCCAGATCTTCCATACCTACCAGCTCAGCGCCTGCAGCTTTAGCAGCTTCAGCGTTTGCACCTTGGGCGAAGACGGCAACGCGAACAGAACGACCGGTGCCGTTAGGCAGAACGGTAGCACCACGAACGTTTTGATCTGATTTACGTGCATCGATACCGAGATTAACGGCAACATCTACACTTTCAACGAATTTAGCGGTGGCCAGCTCTTTGAGCAGTGCAACAGCTTCGTTGATGTCATATTGTTTAGTAACATCAACTTTGTCACGGATCACGCGCATGCGCTTGGTCAGCTTAGCCATTTATTAATCCTCCACTACCAGGCCCATGGAACGAGCAGTACCTTCGATGGAGCGCGCCATGGCTTCCACGTCAGAACCAGTCATGTCCGCAGCTTTGGTTTCTGCGATTTCACGAACCTGAGCAGTCGTTACTTTACCCACTTTGTCTTTGTTCGGCTTGCCAGAACCAGACTTGATACCAGCCGCTTTCTTCAGCAGTACTGCTGCTGGAGGCGTTTTGGTAACGAAGGTGAAAGAACGGTCAGAGTAAACGGTAATAACAACAGGGATCGGCAGGCCTTTCTCAACGCTTTCAGTCTTAGCGTTGAATGCTTTACAGAATTCCATGATGTTCACGCCTTGTTGACCCAATGCTGGACCAACTGGCGGACTTGGGTTTGCCATACCAGCTGCAACTTGCAGCTTGACGTAGGCTTGTACTTTCTTAGCCATGGTAAATATCCTCGTTTGGGTGATATCGCCTGTTTGAAGAGGCTCCCCGTTATTTGCAGTACTTGATTCTTTATGTTTTACCTGCAGAATCTGCACATAAAAACAAAAGGCGCGAAATTATAGTTTAATTTCGCGCCTTGCACAACATCTGTTCGAATCGATATTGAAAGAGTTGTTAGCCTTTTTCTACTTGACCGAAGTCCAGTTCAACAGGCGTTGCACGCCCGAAGATGGAAACAGAGACTTTCAGGCGGCTTTTCTCGTAATCCACTTCTTCAACCACACCGTTAAAGTCTGCAAATGGACCATCGCTAACGCGGACCAATTCACCTGGCTCAAACATTGTTTTAGGACGTGGCTTATCACCGGCTTGCTGCAGGCGATTCATGATAGCGTCAACTTCTTTATCGCTGATTGGCGCAGGGCGGTCAGAAGTACCGCCAATGAAGCCCATCACACGAGGAACGCTACGCACTAAGTGCCAACTGGCGTCATTCATCACCATTTGAACCAGCACATAACCTGGGAAGAATTTACGCTCGCTTTTACGGCGTTGACCACCACGGATTTCAACCACTTCTTCCGTAGGAACCATTACCTCACCGAACAGCTCTTCCATGTCGTGCAATTTGATGTGCTCACGCAGCGATTGCGCTACGCGGCCTTCAAAGCCGGAAAACGCCTGAACGACGTACCAACGTTTTTTAGGTGCTTCAGACATTTTAGAACCTCAAGCCAGTGATAAAAGATACCAGGCGGACCAGAATTCCATCCAGCCCCCACAGAATCAGCGACATGACGGCAGTTACCGCAGCAACGATCAGTGTGGTATGCAATGTTTCCTGGCGTGTAGGCCAAATTACTTTACGTACTTCAGTACGCGCTTCGCGCGCAAATGCTACTGTCGCTTTGCCTTTAGTCGTCAATAATGCCACCGCACCTGCAATAGCAATAATAACAACCACTGCCAGCGCACGTAACGGCAGGCTGTATGCACGGTAATAATAGTTACCGACAATAGCTACGACCAACAAAACGGCAACAACTACCCACTTTACCGCTTCCAGGCCGCGCCCGCTCCCTTGAGCCTCGGTATTCGCACTCATAAACCAACCCGTCACAATGATTCAGAACAAACAACTTTGCCTCGCATTGCGAGGCAAACCAAACCGATCGATGCTCTACAGTGAGCGCAACTCGGTGTTTTACGCTATATCTCAGAGCCTATCTCACCAATGATTATGACGTATAAATCGCTGATGAGATAGGTTCTCACGCCACAGCGTAGAAAAGGGCATCGAATGATGCCCTTTTAGTGTGTCTTGCGTCAACGTAAAGTGACAAAAAAGTATCCGCGATTAAGCGATAACTTTAGCAACAACACCAGCACCAACAGTACGGCCGCCTTCACGGATTGCGAAACGCAAGCCGTCATCCATCGCGATTGGATGGA
>NZ_JBUZRI010000009.1:0-45381 GCF_055407225.1 Ewingella sp. C233 | reverse complement strand
ATCCCCTGGGCGAAATGCGCCTGGTAAGCAGAGTTTTTGAAATGTAAGGCCTTTGAATAAGACAAAAGGCTGCCTCATCGCTAACTTTGCAACAGTGCCATAGAAAGGTTACATTTCTAAAAATTATAACGCTGACCTGGGGACCGGGAATATGTATTCATTTATCGCACGCCAGCCTATTTTTGACACAAAAATGCAGACCGTCGCTTATGAGCTGCTTTTCAGGGACGGAATGAACAATGCCTTTCCCGATGTTTCACCAGAATACGCCACGTCCAGAATGATTTCTGACCAGTTTTTATGCATCCCTGTTCCCCGTATAGCCAACAATCACAGTTCTTTTATTAATGTGCCGCACCAGATGATCATTAACGGACTGGGCGATACGCTGCCGAATGAAAAAGTGGTCATCGAAATTCTGGAAAATGCAGTCCCGGATGATGCGCTTTTCTGTGCCGTAAAGGATATGCACGACAGGGGTTACCAGCTTGCGCTCGATGATTTCACGATGGATGATGAATGGGACCGCTTTATGCAGTATATTTCTGTCATCAAATTTGATGTCAGAGACAATGACTATGAAGATATCCGGCAATATATCCACAGAAAAAGTCAGCTTCTGCAGGGCATAAAATTCCTTGCTGAAAAAGTGGAAACAAGGGACGAGTTTGAGCTTTACAGCCGGGCGGGTTTCGCGCTTTTCCAGGGATTTTTCTTCAGTCGCCCGGAAATCCTCAGAAATAAATGCCTTTCCCAGAACCCCCTGCCACTCTCCAGGCTGATGATGGAGGTGAACAGGGAAAACCCGGACTTTGCCGCGGTCGAACGTCTGCTTAAAACCGATCTGACGCTGTCATATAAAATCATGCGCTACGTCAGAAACATGCTGTTTAACTCACATGGCATAATTCAGGCGGACAATCTTACCCTGAAAGAAATGCTGATGTATCTGGGGGGCAAAGAACTCCGGCGGTTTGTTGCGGTGGCCGCCCTTTCAAATATGGGGCGTTCCGGCATCAGTGAACTTTATCATCTGAGCATGGTTCGCGGAAAATTCTGCGAATTAATTGCCGGAAAAATAAATAATGTTTCATTATCCTATAACGCATTTATATGCGGTCTGTTTTCATTGCTGGATGTCATTCTTGAACTCCCCATGGACGATTTAATTAAACAGATTTCAATCCCGCAAAACGTAACTGCCGCGCTTTGTGAACATAAAGGTGAACTTTTTGACATACTGACCCTGTCGTTATGTTATGAGAAACTTAACTGGGAGGAAACCGCGAAAATATGTAATACCCTCAATATCAGCGAGTTCACTGTTATAGAAACCATGCAGGCCGCAACAAAATGGGCGGACGAGCTCGCCGTCTGTTAAGGATATTTATCACAAGACAAATCAGTCATACACATCATTTTTTTAATTAAAGAAATACCGGTGAACGCCGTTATATCCGCTTATCCAGACACAACGAGACACTATTATCGGTAATGACTCCAACTTATTGATAGTGTTTTATGTTCAGATAATGCCCGATGACTTTGTCATGCAGCTCCACCGATTTTGAGAACGACAGCGACTTCCGTCCCAGCCGTGCCAGGTGCTGCCTCAGATTCAGGTTATGCCGCTCAATTCGCTGCGTATATCGCTTGCTGATTACGTGCAGCTTTCCCTTCAGGCGGGATTCATACAGCGGCCAGCCATCCGTCATCCATATCACCACGTCAAAGGGTGACAGCAGGCTCATAAGACGCCCCAGCGTCGCCATAGTGCGTTCACCGAATACGTGCGCAACAACCGTCTTCCGGAGCCTGTCATACGCGTAAAACAGCCAGCGCTGGCGCGATTTAGCCCCGACGTATCCCCACTGTTCGTCCATTTCCGCGCAGACGATGACGTCACTGCCCGGCTGTATGCGCGAGGTTACCGACTGCGGCCTGAGTTTTTTAAGTGACGTAAAATCGTGTTGAGGCCAACGCCCATAATGCGGGCAGTTGCCCGGCATCCAACGCCATTCATGGCCATATCAATGATTTTCTGGTGCGTACCGGGTTGAGAAGCGGTGTAAGTGAACTGCAGTTGCCATGTTTTACGGCAGTGAGAGCAGAGATAGCGCTGATGTCCGGCAGTGCTTTTGCCGTTACGCACCACCCCGTCAGTAGCTGAACAGGAGGGACAGCTGATAGAAACAGAAGCCACTGGAGCACCTCAAAAACACCATCATACACTAGCATCACCGACAAAAGGCTGCCTCATCGCTAACTTTGCAACAGTGCCCTTATTCGCACCTTCCCTAGCTAAAGCAAAAAAAAGTGCTCAAAAAATTCTGGAGAAAAAATCCGTTTCTGCCGATACTGCCTCTGCGGGCTGTGCCTATTTGGGGTCGGTTCCGGCTGAGGGCGAAATGACACCCTAAGCTTTCGGTTCCTTGGGCCAAAGATATTCGCCAGTCAGTAGAATGTGCGCCCAGCCCAATGGGGATATGTGGGGAAGACATTCAGGGGGAACATCCAACCCTTCGTTCCGCCGCTCCGTGACGGCATGACCAAGATGGACGGTATTCCAGTAAATGATCACCGCAGTCAATAAATTGAGCCCAGCGATTCGGTAGTGCTGCCCCTCTGTCGTGCGATCGCGAATTTCCCCCTGCCTCCCGATACGGAGCGCATTTTTGAGCGCATGGTGGGCCTCTCCCTTGTTAAGACCGATCTGAGCACGCCGCTGCATGTCCGTATCCAGGATCCACTCAATAATGAAAAGGGTCCGTTCAATACGACCAACTTCACGAAGCGCAACTGCAAGGTTGTTTTGTCGTGGGTAAGAAGCGAGCTTGCGCAGGAGTTGGCTGGGCCTGATTTTGCCAGCGGTCATCGTCGCGGCACAACGGAAAATATCAGGCCAGTTCGCAACGATAAGATCCTCCCGGGCTTTTCCACCTACCAACTTGCGTAACTCCCTGGGGGTCGTATCGGGATTAAATACGTACAACCGCTTCGATGGCAGATCCCTGATTCGCAGAACGAGATTGTAGCCGAGCAGGCTACTGGCTCCGAACAAATGGTCGGTGAATCCTGCTGTATCGGCATACTGTTCGCGAACATGGCGACCGACCTCGTTCATCAGTAGTCCATCGAGAATATACGGTGCCTCGCTCACGGTCGCCGGGATCGACTGACAAGCGAATGGCGCGAACTGGTCGCTTACGTGAGTATACGCTTTGAGGCCGGGAACAGAACCATATTTGGCATTGACCATGTTCATGGCTTCGCCATGCCGCGCTGTCGGGAAAAACTGACCATCGCTCGATGCTGACGTGCCCATCCCCCAGACGCGTGACATCGGCAGTTTACCCTGCGCGGCCACCACAATTGCCAATGCCTGGTTCATGGCTTCGCTTTCAACATGCCAGCGGGCAAGGCGTGAGAGCTGCCAGTAATCATGCGTGTTTGTAGCTTCCGCCATCTTACGCAGGCCCAGATTGAGCCCTTCAGCGAGCAGGACGTTGAGCAGACCGATCCGGTCGCGACATGGAGCCCCGGTTCTCAGATGGGTAAACGCATCTGTGAAACCAAGGGCTGCATCAACTTCAAGCAGCATGTCGGTAATCCGAACGGACGGCATTCGGCGATACAGATCCAGTATGAGTGCCTCGGCACCATCCGGCACGTCTGCTGTCAACCTGTCGATCCGCAACGTTCCATCTTCTATGCTACCGTGCGGAATAGTGCCGTTACGGGCAGCCCGGGCCAGCCGCTTAAGAGCGATCGTGAGTCGCGCCTTTCTGTCTGCCAGCCAATCCTGTGGGTTGGAAGGCACGGCCAGTTTTGCATTTTCCTGCGCCGCGATCATCGGCACCAGTACCTGCTTGAGGTCACCATAGCGGCGCGAATGAGCGAGCCAGACATCTCCGGAACGAAAAGCATCCCGGAGGTGAAAGAGTACCGCCACTTCCCAAAGACGGGTATCTCCTTTTTCCTGAGCTCGTAAATGACGGTTCCATTTGGAGCTGGGCCGCAGGAAACGCCTTTCTGGCGATGCAACACCTTTCATCTCTCCGATCGACAAAGCTGCTGCTACCAATGGTCCGGCGACCGGCGCGGCTTCGAGCTTCAGACAGCGCAACATGCGGGGCGCATAACGACGAAAGCGATGGTATCCCTGCCCGACATATGCAAGAGGCTCATCGGCTAGCGTGTTGCTGAGTTGAGTCCCTGTCGCTACCAGTTGAGCGAGCCGGTCCCATGCAACCGAACTGGCGACAGCCATCTCCAGCGGGGTTCCGTCACTGCGGGCCTCAAGCAACGAAGCTCCCAGCGCGGTGAAGGTACGGATCGTATCCGTGAGTGTGGCTTTAGAGCCGGAAATTGTTTCGTCATGCTGGCGCTTCGCTTCCCGCCAGGTTTTTCCTACGATCCTGTCATGGGTTTCGACTATGGCATCAGCAATCGCCGCTTCCCACTCCACAACACAGACGGCAAGGATCGCCCAGCGGCGGTCCGAAGTGATGTCACGCAAACCGTCGGTGAAGTAGCGTTCACCCTGCCGACGCAGCCGGGCAATGCGATGGGCAGGTATGCTGGCCAAAGCACTATGATTGATATTCAGGGTACGCAGAAATTCGAGCCTGTCGAGCAAACGGTTAGCAGCAGCCGAGTTGTTACCAACCTCGAAGTTGCGAAGCCAGATGAAACGACTGATATTGCCGGCGAGCATTTCACTCAGAAGTTTGTCCAGGTGATCGCGAACATCCGCTGTTAAATTTTCCGCAATCCGCGTTTCAATCCGCCGCTCAGCGGCGACCAGAGCATCCGCGCACAAGCGCTCGATTGTCGATACTGCGGGCAGAATGGTGGAAGTTTCCCGACACCGCACAATAAAACGATGAGCAAGATCCTCGTTTGATCTGGCATCTTCGGCCTGGCCGAAAGTCCACTCACGCAGATCACGGGCACCACGGCCCGTGAAGGTCTTGTAGCCGTAAATTTCGCGCAGCGTGTCCATGTGCTGCTGACGGGTTTGGCGCCGTGTGGCATAAGTGAGAAGCGCATCAGCCGGAACTCCAAGCTGAGCACCGACGAAGGAAAGGACTTCACGCGGGATCATCTCACCAGGAGCCAGTGCACGGCCCGGATATCGTAAGGCACAAAGTTGCAGGGCAAAGCCAATCCTGTTTTCCGGTCTGCGGCGCTGCCTAATGTTTTCCAGGTCATCATCGCCCAGCGTGTAGAACTTCAGTAGCGACAGTTCGTCCGTGGGCAGATCGAACAGCGCTGCTCGCTGCCGTTCGGTGAAAATATGGCGTCGTGACATACAAATTCGTCCCTTTTGAAGTATAGTCTGTTTTGGACAACAGCCAGCCCATATAAATCAGGGCGTTCCGATACAAAAATCCAGGAGGGTTCAATTGGGACATCGTGCCGCCATTTACTGCCGGGTTTCAACAGCGGATCAGTCTTGTGAACGCCAGGAATTTGATCTGCGAGCCTTCGCCGGCCGTGCCGGCTACGACGTGGTGGGAATATTTAAGGAAACAGGTTCAGGAACTAAACTCGACCGGGCCGAGCGAAAGAAAGTCCTGGCGCTTGCCCAGTCCAGACAAATTGATGCAATCCTGGTCACTGAGCTTTCCCGGTGGGGGCGCTCGACGCTCGATCTGCTCAATACGCTACGTGAACTGGAGAACTGGAAGGTTTCCGTGATAGCCATGAATGGAATGGCGTTCGATCTTTCGTCGCCGTATGGACGAATGCTGGCGACGTTTCTTTCCGGCATTGCGGAGTTTGAGCGGGATCTCATCAGCGAGCGGGTCAAGTCAGGCCTTGCTGTTGCGAAGGCACGTGGTAAGAGGCTTGGTCGTCAGGCCGGAGTGCGACCAAAATCAGACCGACTTTTGCCTAAGGTGGTTGCGATGAGGGCCGAGGGACGCAGCTATCGCTGGATCGCACGCGAGCTCGGTATCAGCAAGAATACCGTCGCTGACATCGTGCAACGACACAGAGCTAACGCTTAGGGTGTCATTTCGCCCTCAGCCGGAACCGACCCCGGCCATAACCGGGTGAACCCGTCGGTCCGCGGAATGGCCGCCGCGTAAAAGATCTCACAGCATCCGGCAAGCAATAAATATATCCAGCCCAAAACTTCTGGCCTCAGTGTTAACGAAATGCGCCATTTTGACCTGTGGTATGTCTTTTCTGACAGCCATTCGTCACCGGCATGGACGGATAATTATCCATCAGCTGCTGTTCAGGCTTTTCAGGATAATGCGGCTCAGAGCAGCATCTGTCTGCAAACGGTGTCCTGTGTAATCATTTTCCATCACTACCCGTGTCAGTTTACGTTGCCAGCTCTTACTGACAGATACTATTTACTGACACGCGGCGGATAGTAAATTTCAGCCATGTTCTGGAAACAGACTGAGCAAATTTCTCAGAATGGAAACGCACCCTAGCCCCGCCAAGGCTTCGCTTTACGATAATTTACCTGAAGGCGGCCATTTACCTGACGGTGCATGATAAAATGTAACCACAGACCGACCGAATTTAACTTATTAATTTAATTATCTAAATTTCTTACATCAGTCAATCAGGCTGTGCATTGCATTTTTGGAGTGCACAGTCTCTGGGTTGCCTGATTCACAATTCGTAAGTCAACATCTCAGGGGGAGATTAAGTGACAGAAAACCCAATCGGATTAACCAGAAAAGTTATCAAGCCCGTTTCTAATTTTTTCAGTTCACCTGTAGCGGGCGGTATTGTGCTTATTATTGCTTCGGCAGCCGCTATCATCGTGGCCAATTCGCCCCTCAGGGAAGGTTATGAAACACTCCTGAAATACAAAACAGCAGGCCTGTCCGTTGAGCACTGGATAAACGATGCCCTGATGGCCGTATTCTTTATGATGGTCGGGCTGGAAATCAAGCGTGAGCTTGTCACCGGCCAGTTAGCCACCTGGAGCCAGCGTGCGTTGCCGGGCTTTGCCGCACTGGGTGGTCTGGCCGTACCTGCCCTGATTTACGTGGGGTTTAATGCCGGTCATGACGAAACCCTTTCCGGCTGGGCCATCCCGGCGGCCACGGATATTGCTTTTGCGCTCGGTGTACTCGCCTTACTGGGCAGTCGTGTGCCAGTCTCGCTAAAAATTTTCCTGTCGGCGCTGGCTATTCTGGATGACATGGGGGCGGTGGCTATCATCGCGCTCTTCTATACCAGCAACATTTCGCTTCTGATGCTGGGTGGTGCAGCGGCAATGGTTGCTCTGCTGTTTAGCCTGAACCGTGCCGGCGTGACGCGCCTGCTGCCCTATCTGCTGACGGGGGGAGTACTGTGGTTTTTCATGCTTCAGTCAGGCGTGCATGCCACCGTCGCGGGTATCCTGCTGGCGTTCTTTATCCCGCTGCGAACCAGGAATGCGGCTGATGAAGTGCCTCTGGACAGGCTTGAGCATGCCATCAACCCCTGGGTCACGTTTATGATACTGCCGCTGTTTGGCTTCGCCAATGCGGGCGTCGCGTTGTCGGGCATGACGATGAATGACCTGTTGTCGCCGGTTCCGGTAGGCGTGGCGCTGGGCCTGTTTTTGGGTAAACAGGCAGGTATCTTTGGCCTGTCGCTACTGGCCGTCAGCCTGGGCCTGGCGAAACGACCAGAGAAAAGTACCTGGTTACAGGTTTATGGTGTCTCGGTACTGTGTGGGATTGGTTTTACCATGAGCCTGTTTATCGGCAATCTGGCCTTTACAGGCAGCCCTCTGCTCGTTGATGAGGTCAAGGTGGGGGTTCTGGCAGGGTCCATACTGGCCGCTCTGGCCGGTATTTTGATACTGCGCTTTGCGCCTTCTAAGCAAGTCAGGTAACGTATTATCTACAGGAAAATCCCCGTGATAACGGGGGTTTTTTCACACTGTCAGTGTATATTCTGAAGAGAAAATTGAAATTATTTAATTTTATTATAAATAATTACCTTTCTATCTTTCACATTTTACAGGCGGAGCCCTGTTCAGATAAGTCAGGATGAACGCTGGCATATCAGTTAAAATATTATGTTATTCAAATAAATAGTCGGCTAACGTGGTTTTTTACACGACTGGCCCTCTAACCCCGCTACTGAATACTGACCGCCAAAAGGCGGTTTTTTTGTTCAAAGAAACTGATCTCAGTATCGCGCCCGGGGCAGCTGGCCAACGTCGCCGGCATCGCGCCGGCAAAAATCGAAAAACAGAAATATCAGCAAGATAGCTTAAACAGGTGTCGGGAAATTTCGTTGAGATATTTTGAAGGAATCACAGTGTAAGCAGGCGCTTTTTCAGGGAGGCGCGTTCTTGCGGGTTGCGTCCCTTGTGATTGGCGATGCGATCCGCCGTGGCGGCCTGGCGCTTGACGGGCCAGTAGGAGCGGCCATCCTTGCCCATCGACCAGACGCTGCTGGCCTGGTTTTCCAGCAGGGGCAGATGGGCGCTCAGGGCTTCGGGCGACGCGCTGGTCAGCGCCGTGCGCTCACGGGTGCGCCAGCGCTGATGCCAGAGCTTCTTGTCCTCGCGCTCGCTGCCGCAGGTCGTGTGCCCGACGATGGGTGTTTTGCGGCGGCTGCGGCTCATAACGTAGTGGTCTCCAAGAACATTCAGGACTGATCCCAGGCGTCGATGGTCAAGACCTGATCGGCAGGACAGGCGGCTACGCGGTCGGGAACTGGATGGTGTTCAGTCTCATGCCGACCCCATTCGATTGATCGCGTCGCTTGCGGCACGCTGCGACGCAAGGAGGTTTGCGACCTGGTTTAGCAGCCGTGTCCGCTGCATGTCTGTTACCTATCTCCCCGACCGCTCATTGGACCAACTCCAGAGATTGGGCTCTATCGCTCAGCCAATACGAAACCGGCATTGGCTGATGCCACAACCGAGACTAACACAAATGGCTCGGTACCTGTATTTCGCGCCCCGTGCACTTGGCCCGGTCTTGCCACGGCTATCTCACCTTCCCTGAGGGCACGAACAATCCCATTGCCCTGAAAGTAATCAGCCATTCCCGACAAAACAGTCCACGTGTCTTGGCCGTGAGGATGAATGTGAGCCGCAATTTCCTGCCCGGGATGGACATGCCAAACCACGATAATTGAGTCTCGGGTTTCAAGCACAACGGAACGAATAGGCTCGCCTTCGGACGGCTGAACATACTCGGCTACAGAAAATATTCTCGATTCAACAGTCATCGGAGATCCCTCTTTCACAGTTGTCGTTACGGTCTTCATCGTCGGCATCCTGACGCACGGCGGGCAATTGCTGGAGCAACGCCGGCAGCCATTCCTGTACCGTCTCCCACACCACATCGAGGTTGATGTCGAAATAGCCGTGAGCCATGCGATTACGCATATTGCGCATGCTGCGCCACGGCACGTCGGCATGCGCCTGGGTGAACTCGACGTAGCCATCCATCACCTTTGTGGCCGCCTCGCCGATGACGATCAGGCTCATGATGACGGCCTGCTGGGTGCGCTTGTCGGCCAAGAAGTCGTCCTTGGCCATCCCTTCCACGAAGCTGCGCGCATCGGTTGCGGCCTGCTGAATGTGGTCGAGGTAATCGGGCAGGCGGTTCTCGCTCATATCGGTTGCGCCTCCGCGAGCACCTTGGCCCGGAACTTCGGCGGCAGGTCGCCGGGAGTCAGCAGATCGACGTCAACGCCGAGCAGCGATTTCAGTTCTTCTTCCAAATCGCCCAAGTCCAACAACGTGGCACCGGGCAGCGCATCGACCAACAGGTCGAGGTCGCTGCCATCCCGGTCGGTGCCATGCAGCACCGAGCCGAAGACGCGCGGGTTCGCGGCGCGAAAGCGGCCTACCGCTTCACGCACTGCGCTTCGCTTCATGTCAAGCACAACAGACGGTCGCATGCGCATCCTTTCTTATCGAAACTCGTTGAGATGATATGCAATCAAGAATAGAATTTCAAGAAGAAGGAAACCGCATGCCCCGCCGTTCGATCCTCTCCGCCGCCGAGCGCGAAAGCCTGCTGGCGTTGCCGGACACCAAGGATGAGTTGATCCGTCACTACACGTTCAGCGAAAGCGACCTCTCCATCATCCGGCAGCGGCGCGGCCCGGCCAATCGGCTGGGCTTCGCGGTGCAGCTCTGCTACCTGCGCTTTCCCGGCGTCATCCTTGGCGCTGATGAGCCACCGTTCCCGCCATTGCTGAGACTGGTCGCCAACCAGCTCAAGGTCGGCATCGAAAGCTGGGACGAGTACGGGCAGCGTGAGCAGACCCGACGCGAGCACCTGGTCGAGCTGCAAACGGTGTTCGGCTTCCAGCCGTTCACGATTGGCCACTACCGGCAGGCTGTCCAGTTGCTGACCGAGCTGGCCATGCAAACCGACAAGGGCATCGTGCTGGCCAGAGCCTTGATCGAGCACCTGCGGCGGCAGTCGGTCATTGTGCCCGCCCTCAACGCCGTCGAGCGGGCGAGCGCCGAAGCGATTACCCGCGCCAACCGGCGTCTCTACGACGCCTTGGCTGAGCCGCTGACGGACGTGCATCGCCGTCGCCTCGACGATCTGCTCAAGCGCCGCGACAACGGCAAGACGACGTGGCTGGCCTGGCTGCGGCAATCCCCGGTCAAACCGAACTCGCGGCACATGCTGGAACACATCGAACGCCTCAAGGCGTGGCAGGCGCTCGACCTGCCCTCCGGCATCGAGCGGCTGGTTCACCAGAACCGGCTGCTCAAGATCGCCCGCGAGGGCGGCCAGATGACGCCCGCCGACCTGGCGAAGTTCGAGCCGCAGCGGCGTTACGCGACCCTGGTGGCGCTCGCCATCGAGGGCATGGCCACCGTCACCGACGAAATCATCGACCTGCATGACCGCATCCTGGGCAAGCTGTTCAATGCCGCCAAGAACAAGCATCAGCAGCAGTTCCAGGCATCCGGCAAGGCGATCAATGCCAAGGTGCGGCTGTTCGGGCGCATCGGCCAGGCGCTGATCGAGGCCAAGCAAGCGGGCCGCGATCCGTTCGCCGCCATCGAGGCCGTCATGTCCTGGGATGCTTTCGCCGAGAGCGTCACCGAAGCGCAGCGGCTCGCGCAACCCGAGGACTTCGATTTCCTGCACCGCATCGGCGAGAGCTACGCCACGCTGCGCCGCTACGCGCCGGAATTTCTCGACGTGCTCAAGTTGCGGGCCGCGCCCGCCGCCAAGGACGTACTCGACGCCATCGAGGTGCTGCGCAGCATGAACAGCGACAACGCCCGCAAGGTGCCCACCGACGCGCCGACCGAGTTCATCAAGCCGCGCTGGCAGAAGCTGGTGATGACCGACACCGGCATCGACCGGCGCTACTACGAACTGTGCGCGCTGTCGGAGCTGAAGAACGCGCTGCGCTCCGGCGACATCTGGGTGCAAGGCTCGCGCCAGTTCAAGGACTTCGAGGACTACCTGGTGCCGCCCGCGAAATTCGCCAGCCTCAAGCAGGCCAGCGAATTGCCGCTGGCCGTGGCCACCGATTGCGACCAGTACCTGCATGACCGGCTGACGCTGCTGGAAACGCAGCTCGCCACCGTCAACCGCATGGCGCTGGCCAACGAGCTGCCGGACGCCATCATCACGGAGTCGGGCCTGAAGATCACGCCGCTCGATGCGGCGGTGCCCGATACCGCACAGGCCCTGATCGACCAGACGGCGATGATCCTACCGCACGTCAAGATCACCGAATTGCTGCTGGAGGTAGACGAATGGACGGGCTTCACCC
This sequence comes from Ewingella sp. C233, assembly GCF_055407225.1. Lineage (NCBI taxonomy): Bacteria > Pseudomonadati > Pseudomonadota > Gammaproteobacteria > Enterobacterales > Yersiniaceae > Ewingella > Ewingella sp. C233. The sequence goes on along the minus strand of NZ_JBUZRI010000009.1, from coordinate 33,645 downwards.
GGCACTTCGCCCACCTGAAGTCAGGCGACCTGGCCAAGGACAAAAACCTGTTGCTGACCACGATCCTCGCCGACGCGATCAACCTGGGCCTGACCAAGATGGCGGAATCGTGCCCCGGCACGACCTACGCCAAGCTGGCCTGGCTGCAAGCCTGGCACATCCGCGACGAAACCTACGGGGCGGCACTGGCCGAGCTGGTCAACGCGCAGTTCCGACATCCCTTCGCCGAGCATTGGGGCGACGGCACCACGTCATCGTCGGACGGCCAGAACTTCCGCACCGGCAGCAAGGCCGAGAGCACCGGCCACATCAATCCGAAATACGGCAGCAGCCCAGGGCGGACGTTCTACACCCATATCTCCGACCAGTACGCGCCGTTCCACACCAAGGTCGTGAACGTCGGCGTGCGCGACTCGACCTACGTGCTCGACGGCCTGCTGTATCACGAATCCGACCTGCGGATCGAGGAGCACTACACCGACACGGCAGGGTTCACGGACCACGTCTTCGCGTTGATGCACCTGCTGGGCTTCCGCTTCGCCCCGCGCATTCGTGACCTGGGCGACACCAAGCTCTACATCCCGAAGGGCGATGCCACCTACGAGGCGTTGAAACCGATGATCGGCGGCACGCTCAACATCAAGCACGTCCGCGCCCATTGGGATGAAATCCTGCGGATGGCCACCTCGATCAAGCAGGGCACGGCGACGGCCTCGCTGATGCTCAGGAAGCTTGGCAGCTACCCGCGCCAGAACGGCCTGGCCGTCGCCCTGCGTGAGCTGGGACGCATCGAGCGCACACTGTTCATCCTGGACTGGCTGCAAAGCGTCGAGCTGCGCCGCCGCGTGCATGCCGGGCTGAACAAAGGCGAGGCGCGCAACGCGCTGGCCCGCGCCGTGTTCTTCAACCGCCTGGGGGAAATCCGCGACCGCAGCTTCGAGCAGCAGCGCTACCGGGCCAGCGGCCTCAACCTGGTGACGGCGGCCATCGTGCTATGGAACACGGTCTATCTGGAGCGGGCCGCGAACGCCTTGCGTGGCCACGGTCAAGCCGTCGATGACGGCCTGTTGCAGTACCTGTCGCCGCTCGGCTGGGAGCACATCAACCTGACCGGCGATTACCTCTGGCGCAGCAGCGCCAAGATCGGCGCGGGCAAGTTCAGGCCGCTACGGCCGCTGCAACCGGCTTAGCGTGCTTTATTTAATGAGATGGTCACTCCCTCCTTCCCAGTACTATGCTGAGGACAGGCTTTCATTCGGAGAACCATCATGGAAAACATTGCGCTTATTGGTATCGATCTGGGTAAGAACTCTTTCCATATTCATTGTCAGGATCATCGTGGGAAGGCCGTTTACCGTAAAAAATTCACCCGACCAAAGCTAATCGAATTTCTGGCGACATGCCCGGCAACAACCATCGCGATGGAAGCCTGTGGCGGTTCTCACTTTATGGCACGCAAGCTGGCAGAGTTAGGGCATTTTCCAAAGCTGATATCACCGCAATTTGTCCGCCCATTCGTTAAAAGCAACAAAAATGACTTCGTTGATGCTGAAGCTATCTGTGAAGCAGCATCACGTCCATCTATGCGTTTCGTGCAGCCCAGAACCGAATCTCAGCAGGCAATGCGAGCTCTGCATCGTGTCCGTGAATCCCTGGTTCAGGATAAGGTGAAAACAACTAATCAGATGCATGCTTTTCTGCTGGAATTTGGTATCAGCGTTCCGCGAGGTGCTGCCGTTATTAGTCGACTGAGTACCCTTCTTGAGGACAGTAGTTTGCCTCTTTATCTCAGCCAGTTACTGCTGAAATTACAACAGCATTATCACTATCTTGTTGAGCAGATTAAAGATCTGGAATCTCAGTTGAAACGAAAGTTGGACGAAGATGAGGTTGGACAGCGCTTGCTGAGTATTCCCTGCGTTGGAACGCTGACTGCCAGTACTATTTCAACTGAGATTGGCGACGGGAAGCAGTACGCCAGCAGCCGTGACTTTGCGGCGGCAACAGGGCTGGTACCCCGACAGTACAGCACGGGAGGTCGGACGACATTGTTAGGGATTAGCAAGCGGGGCAACAAAAAGATCCGAACTTTGTTGGTTCAGTGTGCCAGGGTATTCATACAAAAACTGGAACACCAGTCTGGCAAGTTGGCCGACTGGGTCAGGGAGTTGTTGTGTCGGAAAAGCAACTTTGTCGTCACCTGTGCTCTGGCAAACAAGCTGGCCAGAATAGCCTGGGCACTGACGGCGCGACAGCAAACTTACGAAGCATAAAGGCAGAAATACACCAGTTTAAACAATCATTCATCTGGTTTTGCGAATACTGATATTGATGATACTAACGGCCCACCGGCCTGTTGAGGAACCTGTAAAACGGAAAGGCTCATTGAAGCCGTATATTTTCTGGAGGTTCATCAGGCGCGGAACTCATCGAGGCGCGGGAATAAAATCCCATTCAGACGCCGGATAGATTCAAGCAAGCCAACTTGTCGTCAAAATCGGTGTTGCAAAAACGGGAGTGACCATAGATTCCGTTTTCTGAGACGACCCCATAAATACCGGCTTTGACATGCCGGGGAAGTCCTTATAGTACAATAATTTTCGATATCCAAACTGACCCCTATGATACTCGAAAGGCGGCCTAGGATACATATCCGCTTCAAAGCTGCGAGTACAAAACAAGGCACATCTATTACTGATGTGATAAAGGACTTGGTCGATAATTGGCTGAAAGAAAATGACAGCCAAAAGACTCAAATGAGTAAAAACACATTAACTCAAAAACACACCTATCCTTACCGAGAACACTGATCTGGTGCATAAACTTTTTATGTGCCAGATCGGTGTTGGCCAAGCAAAGCGCGGCAGCGTGTTTAGACTTACAGTAAATGGCGTTTATGGTTCATCTGTTGGTGCAAAATACGCGCAATCAGAATATCCGTATCACGAACCGTATAAAAAATGGCATGTCGCTGAAATTCAATGCGCATTACACCAGGAACGGCATGGTAGTCACGTCCCATATCTGGCATTCCGGCCAGTGTCTCGAAAAATGCCTCAAGTGCGTCGGTATAATGGTCTGCCTGAGCTTCACCAAATTTCAAGAGCGTATAATCATAAATCCCGGCGAAGTCGTCTGCTGCCCGTTCAGTGAGTTTATACACGATGTCTCAGTTTTCTTTGTGCTGCAATATCCCGCAGTGATAGCGAGCTTTCACCGCTTTCCAGCCCAGCAATAACAGCCTGACGAATAACTTCATCGTTTGTTTCCTGTTGCTCCAGCAATCGCAGCGCAGAACGCATAACTTCACTCGCAGAGCCGTAACGGCCACTGTCTATTAATCGACTAATAAACGAATCGAGTTGTTCGCCAATCGTAACGCTTGTTGTTCTGGCCATAACGCCCCCTGTGTTAACTATCAACACAATGATAGGAATACTTGCTCCTGGTGTCAACGAATACACCCAAACGGATTTCGCCCCCTTCCTGCCAGACTGGTTTTTTAGCTTACTTTTAGCGATGAAGTAGGTAAGGGCGAAAAGCGCCTTTTCGCTGCATTGCGTCTCGTTGACTCCATGCCTCCGGCTAAGGCCGGAGGTGCTACTTAAAGTCTTTTGGGGAGCATAGCGACCATGCCGAACCGGCGCGGCCATCTGGCCGCTGCAAGGGCGGTCATTATCGGTTTTCCCCGTTATCCACAGAACTTATCCAGCGAATAAGTAGATCTTTAATGAAGTTAAGTAGGTCGAAGACCTGATTGTTTTGCAGCTAACTATTGGTTGATTGCAGATAGTCCCATTTACCTATTTGCAGGTAAGTGTGCATAAAAGATATAACGCCGGTGTTGATTGGGGTTTTGACCAAATATCGGTGAGGTTATCGTGATAATGGTGACTAAAAAACGAGCTGTTTTAGCAGATGGACAACGAACATCCTCCGCAGGGAATCGGATTAGTAAAAAGAGGGCGGGTTAGTGAGGCGGGGCTGTGCCTGGCTGCTCCATATTTACCAGTTCAAGCTGGTAAAGCTGAGTCCAGACCATTTTTTCAAACTGCTGAGGGGTTAGATGGTGTATATCACCCTTCATATCACGGAAAATACGCTCGGCCACCTGACGCTTTCGCTCATCGAACGGTAATTCGGCCAGCTTACGCCGTTGTTTGCCCTCAATAGCGCGTGTACGGCGGCTGAGTATCGTCTGATGGCGGCAACGTTCATACCAGCGCTTACGGGCTTCTTTTACTGTCATAGCCTCACCGGGTTGTAGAATGCCGTCCTCAATAGCGCGTAGGCGTTCTTCTTGCTCGGCTCGTAGCTTGTCCATATCCACACCGGTAAGACGCCAGCCTTCTTCTGTAATGATTATATGCTTAGGAAAACGGCACCCGTTCACATAATCCCACTCAGTTTCAGGCGCAAGGACTATGCCAAACCTCGCCAATTCGTCTATCAGACGCGACACCCTGGATACCGTCACGGCAGTTTCAGGGATGATCTGGCCATCTTCATTCCGTGGACTGAGTTCTTCAGCCAGCTTAGTGATGTTGATAGTGACAATACCGGTAGCAAGATCGGCTTTGTTGACGAAAAGCACAAACAATGCATCGAGCAAACGCCGGCGTACTTCACGGAAAGCTCTTTTTCTGTCCGCGACAGGTCGCAAAAAAGTGAAGATTGGATCGGCAGAAACACGACGACGAATAACCCAGGCACCAGAGGTTTTGTCCTGGCTCATAAGGTTACGTAAGGCTCGACCATGCTGTTTACTGAGAGGTTTATAATGCGCCGGACGCACGTAGAGCGGTAACGGACATTTACAGGCTGTAGAATGTTCGCCACGATGACGCTTGTCTGGGTTTTGTTGGGTAGAATTTATCTGGTTATTCACACCCGCCAGCACTTATGGCGGTGTGGGGGGGTTGTGTTAGGTTACGCATTTGCTATAATCCTTTTCAGGCGCCGCGCCTGCTTTCGACCCCCTGAATATCCTTCGTTCCGCCAAGTTCGAGTTGGGATTTCAGGGGGTTTTTGCATTCAGGGTGTGGCTTTTGCCCCTATCACCCTTTCCCTAGACGCTATTACCGGGAACGTCCCACCCGTATGAATACTTGTAAACGCAGGTAAATTACCACGTAGTGAAGCAACGATCAATTCCCCCACCAAAAGATCCCGCAAAGAACATATCTAATTTACCTAATCAATTCATAGAGATATTGAGTCTAAACATTATTAATATTGTGAATATCAACAGGTGTTTTCTCTTGTCTATGTAGATTCAGAGTGAACGCATTTCTTTGTTAATTCAGTGAAAATTCCGCTTCCTCGCTTTGAGTGTTCAGTGCTCGCCTATGGCTGCGCTCCGCCTCAATCAAAGGCTGCGGCGAGCTGTGCTGGCTAGTCTTTCAAGCACTCGTTTAGTTGTTTTAATAATTTTCTGGCTTCTTCATTCTGTTTACGTAATTTTTTATTTTCCTCCAAAGTATAGTATTGAAGGTTTTCTTCTGGGTTAACCCTATTACGATGCACCTCAAGCATATTCTTAGCCATATCGTCATCCACTGTATAAAAATAATACTCAGGATAATCCAGCAGTCTTGCGATTTTAACTACCAAGCTAAAAGGGGGTTCCGTCCTTCCGACTTCGTAACTCGACAACCTCGATCTTGAGTTTTTACCATCTATATCAATAAGTTGAGATAATTTTTCTTGCGATATCCCCGCAGCCTCTCGCGCTTCTCGCAATCTTTTCGGCACCATGTTCACCCCCTTTTTGGGAGTCTAATCTTACAAGGCGCATTCGATATCAATGTCCACAATACGAATCATGGTTGATTTTGTATCATAAAGTAATGTAATCTCTAAGACTCTTTAGATTGACACACCAAAACAACTGAATATAATAACATTACTGTATTTATATACAGTTGTTTTATCATGTTTATGAGTACGCTCGTTCTAGTTTCCGCCAAGCTAGCACGGCGGAAAATGGGGGCTTGTGCCCACAAGGATGGGAACATGAACTTATGGTATGTGCTGTACTGCAAGGCTCAGGATGTTGGTAAAATCACTAAAAGAGTCAATGGATTAGGGGTTAGTGTTTTTTGCCCTCGCTATGTAAGAGTCTCTCACCGAACCGACTGCAATTCGGTTCGGATCGAGGAAAAAGTGTTGTTCCCTAATTATTTGTTCCTCTCTTTTGATATCAATAAAATCCACACCTCAACAATTTCGTCTATCCCTGGGGCTGTCGGCTTCATTCGCTTCGGTTCCGATGCCTGCACCGTTCCCCAGAAAGTGATATCAGCGATTGAATGCGCTCGGCTGATTGCGTTGAACAATGACGATCAAGCTATTGAGTGCCGTAATATCTCGTCCACTTTGCTGCTAAAAATTCAGGAAATCTCGCTTATCAAGTCGATAGAACAACGGCAGGTTGCTTTTTCACACCTGCTGCAATCGTCTAACCCTTAAACCCGACCTCATTTTTTATACATACCAGCACTGCGGGCGATACCCTGCGGTGTCTTTTTAATAGGAGTAACCATCCCCATGCCGAAAAAGAAGTTGGGCGAGCCAACGAGTACGTCGGTGATTTATATCGGACAACAGCGTTACCAACTGTTAGCAAAACATGCTCGTGAAATCAGTTATTTATCCAACACCAATATCAAGACAACAACATTCCTTCACTACCTGATTGATGAATTCACCAAAAAAGGCCATGCCTCACTGCTTAACCAGTTGCAGAAGGCTCCCCCCGCTGAAGAGGAATAAACCATCTAATAGGAGGAGAAATGATTTCATCCGCCGTGCTTCTGACTCTGGCCATGCAATGCGCCCCAACCATTCACCCGGATACATCGCATGATGTAGCTAGGGTCGAATCTGGCTTGAATCCCTTTGCTATCGGGGTTGTCGGCCAGAAAAAAGGGCTTTTCCCCAGCAACATAAATGACGCTCTTGATCATATCGACCAGCTCAAGGCGAAAGGTAAAAATTACTCAGTTGGTCTGATGCAAATCAACCAGGCTAATTTTTCCCGTTACGGTGTCACTGCAAAACAACTGTTTAATCCCTGCACCAACCTGACCGTCTTCGAAAAAATCATCACTGACTGCTACCTCCGGGGCGGCACCCTGAAAAGGGCGCTGAGTTGCTATTACTCCGGCAACTTTGATACCGGCCAGAAGCCCGAAGCCGCATTTTCCAAAACCAGCTATGTACAGCGGATGGGTTACAAACCCGCGCAAAAATATGTCGTGCCTTCCAGCAAGGCCGATCAAGAAAAGCAAAACGCCACACCAGGCAATGCAGCACCCACGCCGCAGATACGTTACCCCAAAGGTATTGTACGCGGCGATCTCATCACCTCCGACGCGCAGGCGTCACCTAACCCGGCTACATCCGTTTCTTTCCCGTCACAGGTTGTGCGGGGGGAATTTGTAGTCATTACATCTAAATAAGGAAATATCATGAAATTTTTACGCTCTATCAAAAACGCTCCTGCTCACCTTGTTGCTATCGCGGCGTCTGCTGCCCTGTCCTCACCAGCATTCGCGGACGGGTTCGCTAAAGCTGAAACATTGCTGGAAAAAATCTCGTCTGGCCTCACCGGTCTGGCCATCGTCACCATTACCATCGCCGTTATCTGGGTGGGCTACAAAGTGTTATGGGACGGCAAAAGCCTTCACGACTGTAAAGGGATCATCATTGGCGGCATTCTTATTGCCAGCGGTGCAGAAATCGGCGCTCTGTTGATGAGCTAAGGAGCGGACATGGTCACGCTTAATAAAGCTCTGACGCGCCCCGCTATGCTGTTTGGCATTCCGATGGTGCCGTTAGTTATCGTCAGCGGGGCAATTATCCTGCTGGCGATATACCTCACTAAACTTTTGTTGCTGTTCCTGCCGGTAAGCTGGTTTGTCATGAACCAGATGGCTCGGAAGGATGCCCATATTTTCGGATTAGCCTTTTTAAGACTGAAAACGCGGGGCAATAAGACGTGCAACACCCACTACGGTGCAACGGCGTTCCTGGCGAACGACTACGACGCCGTAGACATCACGGAGTTCATCAACACTATGCGACTTAACGAACGGGTCACGCTCACCAAGCACATTCCGTATTCGTCGCACATTCATGAAAACGTCATTAAAACCCGAGGTAGCGATCTGATCGCAACGTGGGAAATTGGCGGAACGGCGTTTGAATGTGATACGGAAGAAAATCTCGACATTCTGTCTGGTCAGTTTAATAACCTGATCAAGTCCTTTGAGGGGCGACCGGTGACGTTTTACGTTCACAATATCCGTGAAACGTACCACGATCACTTTGACGGGAAGTCGGGTAACGATTTTGCCGATACGGTCAGTGAACGGTACTACTCGACGATTGAAAACCATCCTTTCCGCCATAATCGCCTGTTCTTCACCGCCTGCTATATGCCCTTTGTCGGGCTGGATAAGGTAGAGCGCAAACGCATGTCCGACGGACAGAAGCAACACGCGTTAGACAGTGCATTAAAAGAGATGTTGGAGATCGGCCAGACGGTCGGCACGTCCCTGTCACGTTTCACCGCGAACCAACTCGGGGCGTATGAAGAAAATGGCCGCGTATTTTCGTCGCAACTGTCTTTCTATCGGCGGCTGTTAAGCGGCGTCTGGCAGAAAACAGCCGTTACGCGCACGCCATTTTATGAAACGCTCGGCACAACCGACCTGTTTTTCACCGGCGATGCTGGGCAAAGCAATAACGTGAACGGAAAGACCTTCTTCCGTGGGCTGGAAGTGAAAGACTACGCACCGGAATCCTTCACCGGGATAATGAACGTGTTGCTGTATGCCCCGTGTGACTATGTGATCACCCAGTCTTTTACCTGTATGGCGAAAGATGAAGCGCAAAAGCACATAAAGCAGACGGCCAAGCGTTTACGCAGCACGGAAGATGATGCCATTTCGCAGCAGGAAGACTTATTTGTTGCCCTGGACATGTTGCAGGCCGGACACATTGCCTTTGGTAAATATCATTTCTCCCTGATGGTATCGGCACCCGGCACGGAACGGTTGATTAAAGACACAAATAGCCTGATCAACGCCTTCACCGATTTGGGCATCACCCCGACGCTCTCCACGTTGTCGCTGCCTGCCGCCTACCTGGCACAAATGCCGGGTGTATACACGCTAAGGCCGCGACTTGTCCCCATCAGCAGCCAGAATTTTGCAGAACTGGCGTCATTCCATAACTTCTATACGGGGAAACGGGATAAAAACCCCTGGGGTGAAGCGCTTTGCGTTCTCAAAACCCCGTCGGGCGGCGCGTACTACATGAATTTGCATAATTCCCTGCTCAACAAGGACGATTTCAACGAGAAAAACTTAGGGAACGCCAGCGTTATCGGCACCGCAGGGTCGGGTAAAACGATGCTGATGACGTTCATTCAAAACATGATGCAGAAATACCGGCAACCCGAAAGTTTTTCGCCGCAGGCTAAAACGCAGCGTCTTACTACCGTTTATTTTGATAAAGACAGGGGGGCGGAACTCAACATAAGGGCGCTGGGCGGGCAGTATTATAAGGTGAAAAGCGGTGAACCTACCGGCTGGAATCCCTTCCGCCTTCCCCCAACTAAGCGCAATCTGAACTTCATCAAAAAGCTGATGCGCATACTCTGTACCCGCAACGGACAAACCTTGTTCCCGCGCGACGAGCTACGTCTTAGCCAGGCGGTGGATGCGGTCATGAAGGAGTTACCGGCTGAACACCGTGGGTTTGGTATTACGCGACTGCTGGAGAACCTCACCGAGCCGCCAACGAAGGAAGCGCAGGAAAACGGGTTACGCGTCAGGCTGTCACAGTGGGCGCAGGGTGGCGAATACGGCTGGGTTTTCGATAATGACCTGGACACGTTTGATATTGGCGAATGCGATAACTTCGGCATCGATGGCACGGAGTTTTTGGACGATGCCGACGTGTGTGCGCCGATTTCGTTTTACCTGCTGTATCGCGTCACAAGCTTGCTCGACGGGCGACGCCTGGTGATCTTCATGGATGAATTCTGGAAATGGCTCAACGACCCGGTCTTTTCTGACTTCGCCTTTAACGTGCTAAAAGTTATCCGCAAGCTGAATGGCCTGTTTATTCCTGGCACGCAGTCACCGGCGGAAATACTGACCAATCCGATAGCCCCTGCCGTGGTGGAGCAGTGCGGTACGCAATTCTTTACGGCGAACCCGAAGGCCGACCGTAAAGACTACGTTGACGGCCTGAAAGTCGCCCCGGAAATATTCGATATCATTAAGAATCTCGATCCGCTGTCACGGCAGTTCGTGATAGTGAAAAGTCCCCTTAAAAAAGGTGACTTACGCAACTTTGCGGCACTCGTCACCCTTGATCTGTCCGGGCTGGGGACTTACACGAAAGTGTTAAGCAGCAGCGCTGACAACCTCGAAATCTTTGACTCTGTGTTTCAGGACGGCATGAAGCCGGACGACTGGCTGGAACGCTACCTGCAACTCGCTCTCTGAAAGGAAATAACATGAAACTGAAAATACTGACCGCCGCCTGTCTGGCGGGGGCTTTACTCTGTCCGTCGTTAGCAGGTGCCACCGGTATTCCTGTGGTGGACGCCATGAGCAACCTCGAACAAGTGAACGAATGGGCGCAGCACCTGGAGCAATGGCAAGGCACCGTGCAGCACTATCAATCTCAGCTCAACGCCTACAAATCGCAACTGGCGACCGCGACCGGCGTCCGCAACGTGCAGGACTTTTTGAGCCAGGCTAAGGGATTGTCGAGCGACCTTAAAAACCTGCAAAAAAACGGCATTTCACTTAATGACCTGCTGACGAACTCCGGCGGGTCATACAGCAGTGCGCTAAACAGCCTGTACAGTAAGTACAAGATGTTTGACACCTGTGATGCTACGCAGACCCAAAGCTATGCTGATACCTGTAAGCAAATCGTCATTAATCGGGCGGTGGCCGTCGAAGATACTACGGCGGTTCAGGAGAAGATCAACAGCACGGTGAGCGACATTGCCACCCTCGCCAGTCGTGTAGAAATGTCGCAAGACGCTAAAGAGTCACAGGATTTGGCGAACACCATAACGTCAAAAAGTGTACAGTTAAACGCACTGACCACTCAGTGGGAAATGAGCGTGAAGCAGTCGGAACTACGTGATCAAATGCTGACATCGCAGCGACAAAAAGCCCACCGACAGCAACAACTGAGTGCGCCGGTAGCTGATTTAAACAACTTATGACAAGGGTTTTTCATATGACGATTAATAGCCGCACTATTTTATCTTCCCTGCTTGTTTTAAGCCTTTTTGCTTTAGGTGGTTGTGAAGAGAAAAAAACTGAAGAGTGGTATATGGCCCATCATGATGAATTACTAAAAGACTATGCCGATTGTTTGAAAACCAAAACATTCAGCAGTGAGCGATGCATTCCTGTGGTGAATGCCAAAAAGAGATCTATCAATGAACCTGACATTGCAGCAGGAATACAAAAAATTCAAATGGAGTACATGCAAAGTAAAATAACCCCGGAGAACAACAAATCATGAGTAGCGAAGGCATTTTCACAGGAATGGATGCCGCGGTAATGAATGGTTTGAATAGTGTTATACAGGGGCAGATGTCCCTGTATTCAACAATGATGGCAGGGTTAGTTACCGGCTCTGCCACTCTGTACATTCTTTGGCGTGGTTATCAGACATTAGCGGGTAAGTTGCATACCCCGGTAGAGGACGTAGCGTGGGATTTGGCGCGGATGGGGATCATTCTGGCATTTGTCACTAATGCTGATGGTTATCTGGACGCATCTGTTGCCGCCATTAATGGATTAAAAGACGGACTAAGTGGAAGTGAAAATGTTTGGGTTTTATTAGATACCCTCTGGGGTAAAGCACAAATATTAGGGGAGAAACTTTTTAACCTCGATGATTCCACTTACGTGCAACTCAATGGCGGTATTGCTGAGCTATTGGTATGGGGGGGTACAATAGTGACTTTGGTCATTGCCACTATTGTGAATATGGGGGCGGAAATAATGTTGTTATTAATGACAACAACGGCACCCATATTCATTTTCTGCCTTATCTACGGTTTTCTGCGCCCGATGTTCAATAACTGGCTTCAGGTAATCTTCACCGCGATCCTGACACTCATGTTCTCAGCTTTATCTTTACGGATCGCGATTCAATATTTAAGTAGTGTACTGGATAAAGCAAGTAGCGGGGCTGATGTAAACAACATCGTGACGCTAGCGGCACAAAGCTGTCTCGCCGGTATCGGTGCCGGGTTCGTTGTCTGGTTATCGGCAAAAATCGCCGGTTCTCTGGCAGGGGCTAGCGTACAGGGCGTAGTACAGGGCGCGGCTAAAATGGGGCTAATGGCAGGCGGCGGTGCCGCGAAAAAAGCCGCGAGCACCGTAGGAAAGCCCGTGGGGAATACTTTAGGCAGTATTGGCGAGAAAGCAGCCAGCAACCTCAAAGGCTCATCGGGCAGCAATGCCAAGGCATCGGCAAAGGCCGCAGTGGAGAAAATGAAAGCCCAAAACTAGCAGATATTCCGCCCCACCTGTTCCCATCGCAAGACTCATTACTTTTTAACCCTTTCAGGAACCTAAACCATGAAACACCTCATCATATTTATGATGTTGTGCACCCTTGCGGGCTGCGCACAGCAAAGCCATTTCCCGCCTGATGTTTCCGGCGACCTCCAACCCGTTAATTCCGCTTCCGTTATGCAGGAGGTGAATAATGTCTGAATTACAAAAAACGCTGAATACCTCACAGTCGTTTGAAAAAGTGATGCTGACGCGCGACGTCCGGGCGAAAAAACTCGCCTTTGCTATCGCCGCCGTCGCCACGGTATTTGCTTTGCTCTGCGTGGTGGCCGTCATTGTCATGCTGCCGCTTAAACACACGGAGGTCGAGCTTTACACCGTAGACAGCCACAGCGGGCGGGCGGAATACGTCACGCGCGTGAAAGAAAAAGACATAGCTACCGAGGAAGCGATGGCGAAAACCTTCGCCGCCAATTACGCCACGCTCCGGGAGGGATACAACTATTTCGCCCTGCAAAACAATTACGACACGGTGCAGCTCTTTAACAGCGGCCAGGTCAACGCGGACTATCTTGCCTGGTTCGCCGGGCAGGATGCACCCGACAAGGTGTATCAGAACGCGGCGAACGTGGTGGAAACTGAGGTCATTTCCAACATCATCAGCCAGGCTACCGCGCCCGATATGCTGGCAACCCTTCGACTGAAAAGAACCATCCGCCACGTGGTTGACGGCGCGACGCGCGTCGAATTCTGGAACGTTCGTCTGACATACCACTACGTACCACACAAGGCGCTGACTGACGCGCAGCGTGAGAGTAATCCGCTGGGCTTCATCGTCACCAGTTACCAGCGTGACAAAGAACTGAGGAAAGAATAATGCGTAATCTATTCGTCATTCTCACTTTGATGCTCTGCACATCGGCGTGGGGAGCCGCAACCCCGCAGGGTAGCCGGTACGACAGCCGTATGCAGCAGGTGGCGTACAACGTGCAAAACAGCACGGTGATCAACACCCGCGCCGGTTACGTCACCACATTAGTTTTTTCCGATGATGAGGCGGTGATCAGTACCGAAGTCGGCTTCATTAAAGGATGGGCGGTAACAAAGGAGGCGAACCGCGTCTATATTCGCCCCGCCCCCATCACGCAGCCGGTGACGGATGCGGACGGTTCAACCGTCCAGCAGGCATTTTTACCCGAGTCGAAAGACTGGAAAACCAACCTGTTTGTCACCACGTCGGCACACTTCTACAGCCTGGAACTTAACGTGCTCGATGAAGGCGCACCGGCAAGCAGTCTGGCGTTTGTTGTGACCTGGAATTATCCCGATGCCAGCCGTAAGGCCAGCATGGAAGCCATGAAGGCGCGGCAAAAGGAGCTGACGGAGGCGCAGGAAAAAAGCCGCATCGCCAAAGCGTTTAATGCCGCCACTACGCCGCGAAACTGGAACTATGCGCAGCGTGTGAAGCAGGGCAGTGAAATGGCTATGCCGGACTTTGCCTATGACGATGGCCGCTTCACTTACCTGGGCTTTTCACCGCTGAAAAAGATCCCCAGCCCCTTCCTGCTCGTCAACGACAAAGAACAAACGACCATCCCGTCGTTCACCCAGCAGGGCAACTATCGCGTGATGGTCGTTCACTCGCTGGCTCCAAAGCTGGTCTTACGCTACGGCGACGCCGTGGTGGGCATTGTTAATCAGGGATTTGGTCTGGCAACGGTCAGCAACGGCAGCACCGTTTCACCGGCGGTTAAACTGGAGGAAAAACCATGACGGATACGCAAAACCCAACGCCTCTCGATGGGAGCGAAAGCCCCGTATCCGAGAGAAAAAAAACGGTGGCCGAGCTGGAAGTTGAAGCACGCGAACGGGCGCAGGCACAGCGTAAAGAGTCTGCATCGGTGGAGGACGTTAAACCCGACCAACCCGAGGTAAACAGCCTCAAAAAACGCGGTAAAAATCGTCTTATGACGCTGGGAATACTGCTTTTGGCGGCGCTTATCGTATTAGCCTGGATGGGTGACTGGGCTTATAACCATTTCATGAGCGCCCCAGCCCCAAAGGCTGAACAGGCAAAAATGGCACAGGATGATGTCAGTTACGGACGGAAACGTCAGGGCATGGGAATGGCTGAAAACCCGCTGGGGTTGCAGGACACCGCGTCAACCGATACCACAACAAACCTTCCTCGCCCCGCCGCTCCGGCAGTTTCATTTAACAAGTCGATGGCTCTGGCGGCGATGTCCAGCACGCAAAGCAGCGGCCAAACCGCCACGGTTTCGCGCACGGCTGAACGCAGTACCACAGAGCACAGCGTATCTCCCGCGACCGCGCAGCCTTATACACCCTGCACGGTGACGCTGGTCATGGATGCCAGCGGAAAGCTGGCCTGTCCTGTCGGGGCGGAGGCATCACCTGGTGTGGCACCGGCAGTTTCCACCGTCACTGGCGTACAACGTATGCGGCTTGACCCGGATTTGTATATTCCGGTCGATACCTATATTCCCTGTACGCTTCAAACCCGCTTTGTGTCCGACGTTGCCGGGCGTATTTCCTGCCTGATATCTGAGGACGTTTACAGCGAAAGCACCCATGTACGGCTGATACCCGCAGGCACCCGCGCCCGTGGCGTCTACAAGACCGGCACGCTCAATCACGGCCAGGCGAGGATGTTCGTGATGTGGACGGAACTCAGAACCCCGGACAGGTTAAAAATTCCGATGGTTGATTCTCAGGTCGTAGGCCAGCTCGGTGAGGCCGGTATTGATGGCTGGATCGACACGCATTTCTGGGAGCGTTTCGGCAACGCCATGATGCTCAGTACCGTGCAGGACGTCGCCGCAGCGGCGGCAAGTTCCGCCCCGTCGAAAGACCGCAATACCGATTACACGGAAAATTCACGTGCTGCCGCCGCTGAAATGGCAAAAACGGCGCTGGATAACAGCATCAATATCCCGCCAACCATCTACAAAAATCAGGGCGATATCATCGGCATCATGACCGGTTCAGACATCGATTTTTCAGGCGTTTACAGCCTGAAACTCAAATAAGGAGGGCATTATGGGCGTCAGTAACATTTCACTCGACCAGCATAAACAGCGCATGTTCGGGGATTTTCTTCACCTCGATGGCCTGACCGAAATCGCGGTAAACCGTCCCGGAGAGCTGTTTACCAAAATTCGCGGGGTGTGGCAAAAACACCCCGTTCCGCTCACGCTGGCACAGTGTCAGACATTTGCCACTGCGCTTGCCAACTATCAGGGCGACCATATTGATGATACGTCGCCGGTGCTGTCCGCCACGCTCGAATCTGGCGAACGTTGCCAGGTGGTGATGCCTCCGGCTTGTGAGCGAGATACGGTGTCGATCACTATCCGCAAGCCTTCCCTGATACAAATTCCCCACCAGTCCTATATCGACGGCGGCTTTTACGACCGGGTCACGGGTAAGGAGAAAACAGCAAGCCATGATGACGAACTTTTACGTTTATACAATGCCGGAGCTATTCCCGCTTTTATGGAGAAGTGTGTCGAATATGGCAAGACCATCATCATCGTGGGCGGTACGGGGTCGGGGAAAACAACCTACCTGAAAACGATGATCGGGTATATCCCCGTCAACCTGCGACTGGTGACTATCGAGGACAACCCGGAGACGCGCTTTTATGGCCATGAAAATTACGTGCATCTTTTTTACCCCGCCGATGCGGGAGAAAAAGCCATTGTGACCCCGGCCAGTCTGGTACGGGCAAACTACCGCATGAACCCTGACCGTATTTTACTGGCCGAGGTGCGCGGAGGTGAAGCCTGGGACTGTCTGAAAATCATCGGCTCGGGGCATGAAGGGCTGATCACTTCTCTGCACGCCGGTAGCCCGGAAGAGGCCATTAACGGGCTGGCGGAACGCTGTTATCAAAACATGGAATGCCAGAACATCCCCTATTCGGTACTGCTGCGTAAGGTATTGAACAGCATTGATGTCATCGCCAGCATTGACGTGAGCGGCGATATTCGCCGCATGGGTGATATTTACTTTAAGCCGGTGCATCGCGCCGGTGTGATGGAGAATTTCAGGAATGAAACATTTTAAACCCCTGGTTGTACTCAGTGCATTGCTGGTACTCGCGGGCTGTTCATCCCCGCCCGAACCGGCAGCCGTCGAGTGGGATAAGCCTCTTTCGCCGACCAACGGCACATTGCCTTTATGGCAGGAAAACACGGTTGTTACACCGTCGCCGGTCGTGTCCGGGCAGTGGTCGAGAGTGATCACCGATTTTCAAGATGAAGGACAGATTTGGACGCCTGATGTCTGGTATGCCGTTGCTCATTCCCCACACGTTGCCGTCTCTGCGCCGGATGCGCCCGCGTTCTTTGCTGCTAAAGCGTGGTTGAGACAACACGGCGCACAAGGGCTTATCTCTTATCTTCCAAAAACTCACTGCCTGACCTGCAACACCACCGACATTTATTTTTCCCGATAACGGCGGTGACACAGATTTTCAATCTGTTTTTCCGGCGTTGAACAACCAGAGGGCGTTAGCCGTCTTTTGTTTGTCTCAAAATCACCTCAAGGAATAAAACGTTATGAAAAAAACCGCAATCGCGGCGGCACTCCTGTGCCTGACCGCTGGCTTTTCTGCGCCTTCATTTGCTGCTGACCCGTGCGAGGTCGTCCTGTGTATGTTCGGCAAAGTAACCGGTAATAGCGGCGGCAGTGAATGCAGCAGTGCCGAAAAATCCTTTTTCAGCATTAATTCTTTTAAGAAGAAAGGCCGGTTTGACCCATCGAAGACATCAAACATGCGTAAAGCGCTTTTGGGGGAATGCAAAGCCGCAGACCCGGCAGCTATAGCCAAAATCATCAGTCAATTCGGGCGGATCAGGGGGTAATCATGAGACTTTTTATCGCAGAAAAGAAAGGATTGGGTGAAGTGATCGCCCTTGCCCTGGGCAACGGTGTAAACCGTGGCGGTTATATCAAATGTGGCACCGACGTGGTGACGTGGGGATCAGGCCACCTGCTCGAGCTGGTCAAGCCTGAAAGTCATAACCCCGCTTACGAAAAATGGAACGAGGCTGATTTACCGCTGAAACTGCGCCCGCACCGCTACCAGCCGATTGAGCGCACCGCAGGCCAGTTTAAAACGGTGGCGGCGCTGATTGAGAAGGCGAGTGAGATTGTTCACGCTGGCGATCCCGACGCCGAAGGCCAGCTTTTAATTGATGAAATTTTGACGTACACCGGCACGAAAAAACCGGTGAAGCGCGCCCTCATCAATGACCTGAACACGGAGAAAGCGCGACAAGCGCTGACGCAGTTACGCGACAACAGCGAGTTTTACGGATTATCCCAAAGCGCATTAGCGAGAAGCGTTGGCGATCAACTCTTTGGCTTCAATATGACCCGTGGTTACACCCTCGCCGCCCGTAAAAAAGGCGGCAAAGATGTGTTATCGGTTGGTCGGGTACAAACGCCGATACTGGGTCTGATCGTTCACCGTTATGAAGCCTTCAAAAACCATGCGGCAGCGTTTTATTACGCTGTCAGCGCCGGTTTTATGATTAACGGTTTTGATCTGACCCGTTGCGACGGAGGCGAGATACCGGCGAGATTTTCCATACCAGACGATGCCCCTACGGACGATAAAAAACGCATTATCGATAAGCACTACGCTGATAATATTGCAAGTACTACACAGCACCAACCCGCCACGGTGACACAGGCACAGACCGAACCGAAAACATCACCGGCACCGCTACCCTTCTCGCTGTTAGATTTGCAGGTTCACATGAGCCGTGAGCACGGTCTGCCCGCTGAAAAAACGCTGGCCGTTACACAATCGCTGCGCGATAACTTTAAGGCGATCACCTATAACCGCTCAGATTGTCGATACCTGAATAACGAACAGTTTAATGATGCGCCTCAGACTATCGCGGCAGTGAGTGCAGCATTAAGTGACACATTTTCCCCGCAAGTTCTGGCCGACCTCGACAGCAACAGAAAAAGCCGTGCCTTTAATGAAGGTAAAGTCGGAGCGCATACCGCGATTATCCCGACCAGCACCGCGCCCGATACAGCAAAAATGAGCCAGGACGAACGCGCGGTATACACCGCGATTGCCACGCAGTACCTGGCTCAATTCTTACCGGAAAAAACGTATCTGGCGGCCAGCGTCAGTTTTTGCGCAGCGGGCAACACCTTCACGGCCAGTGCCAGGAAAACAACCGGGATGGGCTGGACGGCGCTTTTACAAGAGAGCGACAGCGACGCTGAAAGCGGCGACGGCGAGAGTGAGCCAGGGAAAGATAATGGCGATGGCTTATTTTCCGTATTAACGGCACTAAGCGTGAACGATGCCGGAACCTGTAAAACCGTCACCGTCAAAGCGGAGAAAACCAAACCACTGCCACTTTATACCGAAGCCACGCTGTTACGTGATTTACAGCGCGTGGCAAAATATGTGAAAGACCCGCGTATTAAAGCTTTATTAGTCAGCAGGGACAAAGACACTGAGGGAGAAAATGGCGGGATCGGCACACCGGCAACCCGCGCCGAAATGTTAAAAACCTTACTGAACCGCAACTTTTATACCGTGGAAAAAAAGAAGCTTATCCCCACGGAATTAGGCATCAGCTTTATTCATGCCCTGCCCTCCATCGCTACCGAACCCGATATGACCGCACTCTGGCACGAGCAGCAACAGCAGATCGAAAAGGGGAAAATGACCTGCGATGCGTTTTTAGACGAGCTGGAAATCTTTATTGCGGAGCAGCTTCAACACGTCGATGTCAGCGCAGTCAACGTGACGGCCAGCGATAAAGAAAAAAGTGAAAAGAGTCAGTTTGAGCGATTAAACGCACCCTGTCCGTCCTGCGGTAGCAGCATCATTGTGACCCCTAAAATATTCCGCTGTACTCAGTGCGACTTTAAAATCTGGCCGACAATAGCGGGTAAAAACCTGACCAAGAATCAGGTTGAAACCATCATCAGTAAAGGTAAAAGCGCAGAGATTAAAGGCTTTACCAGCAAAGCGGGTAAGCCGTTCTCTGCGTTCGTGGTGCTAAAAGATAAGGCCACCGGGCAAACTGCGTTTGAGTTTCCCCCACGTAAATAAGCCTTTCACCTATATGGCGGCGTCATGCCGCCACTCCCCATTAACTTAGGTAACTTTCATTATGTCAGACATTAAATATCAGGATGTTTACACCTACCTATCCTCTAGTCGCAACATGAAGCAGTTTATTAAACGTTGTGACTACGGATTATTAATCGACCTGAAAAACAAGCTGGATATACATATCAGTGAGTGGGCAGCGCAGCAGGAAAAAGAACAAGAAGCCATTCAATTACGCAACGAAAAGCGCAGCGAATTGTTAGCACTGATTGTCAGCGAGGGTTTTTCACCAGAGGAATTAATAACCGCAGTGGCGATAAAAACAAAATCCCGCCGCCGGATGAAATATCAGTACAGAGAAGGTGACGTCATCAAAAAATGGTCTGGTGTTGGTCGGGTTCCGCGCTCAATTCAGGAACGGTTAAATTCAGGTGCAACGTTGGATGACTTTTTAATTGCAGAGGAAATCAAAAATGAAAACTAGAATTAAACACCCCATTATCTCCGGTTCAGTTTACATCGCTGAAGCGGTAATTAAGCGATTAGAACGCAGTGCCGGAAGACGGTGCGGATGTCACGAAATGTTGTATGAACAGTTCTTTTCACAGGAAGTCATGGGATTTGCAGCAGAGCTCACCCAAATCGAAAGGAATAAATTTCTAGCTGTAGTGGCTGATATACATTCTGGATTTGACGCGCTCAGTTACTTCCTCATTCCTGACACTATAGCTGAGATAAATGAAACATATAATATTTAGGGGACGCGCCCCTAAATATCACTGAAATGCGTTAATTCTCATCCTATACTTAGAGTCAATCCTCTGGAGGATTTGATTAATTTTTTGAATATCCAAAGGCTGGGCGTTAGTGTTTTTGTATAAATCCTTAGCGATACGGTTAGCATCAGACTTATCTTGAGGGAGAATATTTTTATGTTTACTTCGGCCAATTATCTTGCAAAGATTATCTAAATTATAGAAAGCCATAAGATTTCTTAAATTAAACCGCACATGATTAGTGATGTTATTAGCACATGCCAATAAATAGTTAACATCAACATCTGGAATATCATGATCTAGTAGATATCTTGCATATATTTGCGCCAGCATTCCGGTATTAGTTCTACGCAATATCCCATAATGATTTAAACGTTCGAACCTTAATAGCAAGTATGTAATTGCAATCTGGTGATTATCTACTGCATGACCTCCGGCGTTACCTCCCCCTCCGTTACCGCCTCCTGCACCGGCATTTAAGTTTTCTATAAATGTCGACGAGGTAAAATTAGGAATGGTACCAATAAGAGCGTCGTAATTTCTTGTGCTTTTGACACATGTACTACCAGCAAATCCTACATTTCCATTCTCATCCTGAACGACGAAAGCGACACCGCTTGTTATATGCCGACCGCAACCGAGAGCACAAACGACACTAGCAGCATGAGTGAAATCTTTTCTAATAACAGTCCACGGCATAACAAATCCTTTTTAAGATAAATGCGACGACGACAACATTTTACATGAGGAGCAACAATGATCAAAGCATCGCCGCCCTTGCCTTTTAGCTTCCGGTTCAATTCAGAATGAATTGTTAACCGGAAGTGGTTTGAAGCAGCTAAATTCAATTTTGAAAAAATTGCTAATTTAGCGTAGCCGAAACCACTAACGAGCGTTCACCCCCAGTGAGCCGAGTTAGTTGGGGGGAGCCGAATAAATTTTGCCGCCCCAGCGAGCAAAAAGCTACTCCCCAGAGTAGCGGTTTATTTGGGGGGCATAGCCCCGCAAACCGTCCAAGCTTAGGAGCATTATACGAGGAACGAGAATAATACGACTTTGCGCGTGACCACCCCCGTTACGAGTAGTGATTTCCGATATTTTGAGACGGAGGCGAAAAAATAGAGGTCAAAATCACTTCGTAAGGGGGGTGGTCACGCGTAGCGTGGACGGTTTGCCGCCTTTGACCTTCGGGGGTTTTGGCGTGGCGTCCAGCCGCGACATTACCCCCTTGTCTCATGAAATAAGGGCGTCCAGCCCGCATGTAATGGGACATGCCTTTGTTGAGGGGACTCTAGCCCCCTCAGCATGCCCGCCTGCGGGCACAGTTTTAACGCTCTCAGATCCCCATGCAACTCGGTGAATCCACTCGGTGACAGCTTGTCACCGAGTGGATTCACCGAGATAGCTCACCGAAAGAAACCATTCAAAGGTTAAGACATGCTTAATAAAATCACAGAGAAGCTAATGCCCATAGTCGATAACGCCACGGCGTTCTTCGGCTATATGCAACAGCATCAGCTATTGTTAGCTTTGTTATCAGGACTGACACTACCCTTTATTGTCCCGCTAAAGCGGGATGAACACGAAAAAGCACCAATATGGCAGCGTGTTATTATCTGCTTCTCACTCTTATGCTTTATTTTTGGCACAATATCACCGGCTACCTCTTACGTGCTTCGCTTTCTATACCCGACAAGGCTAGAAGTAAGTACGCCAGTAATTTTGTGGGCGATATTGATTTCATTTACTGTGGTCGGCGTGATATTTCATTACGTTGCACGCCGCGTTCTCTCACCAGAGATTGACAAACTCAAAAGGAAAATGGTTAAGAAAACCAGCCTGGAGCGAAATACGCGCACTGATGTGCGTGAAATAAAAGCGTTACTACCCACAACTGAAAAATATGACCCTGAGCAATTTATTGATTTAAAAAAAGGCGTATTTATCGGCCTTAATGAAAACAGAGACCCGCAATATATTCCGCTCAGTGACTGGCAAAAACAGCATGCGGATGTCATTGGTACGACGGGTGCAGGTAAAGGCGTAGCAACAGGGTTACTTATTTACCAAAGTATTTTAGCCGGTGAAGGTGTTTTTGAAATGGATCCCAAAAATGATGAATGGGCACCTCATTTAATAAGGAAAGCGTGTGAAGATGCAGGGAAACCATTCTACCTAATTGACCTAAATAGGCCGGAATATCAGCTAAATCTTATCGACGGAATTACAGCAGAACATCTAGAGGAGCTTTTTATTGCTGGGTTTAGCCTGGCAGAAAAAGGCGAGGCCGCTGACTTCTATCGTATCGACGACCGCAGAGCTGCACGCGCGACCGCACAATTAATTAATGAAAACCCAACCGCTACGATCCGCGATTTATTCAACAGCGATTTCG
The DNA here is from genome assembly GCF_055407225.1 of Ewingella sp. C233. Lineage (NCBI taxonomy): Bacteria > Pseudomonadati > Pseudomonadota > Gammaproteobacteria > Enterobacterales > Yersiniaceae > Ewingella > Ewingella sp. C233. The sequence goes on along the minus strand of NZ_JBUZRI010000009.1, from coordinate 10,791 downwards.
TTCAGAGCATCGCCGAAACGATTAAAGGATTCTTCGGTAAAATAGAGGAGCTGGCTTTATTAAACTCCATTAATGCCCCAGATGGGTTGGCATTAAAAAAGATTTTTGACGACGGCGGTTGCTGTTACATCATCGGTTCAATGCGCAACAGTAAAGTGATCGCAACTCAACGCATGATTTTAGTTCGGTTAATGCAGCTTGCTGAGTTACGCGACCGAATCAATACCACGCCACGCCCGATTGCTATTCACCTGGCCGAACTAAAATACCATTTATCACGGCCTGCGCTTGAGGGTTTAGGCGCTGCCCGAGATAAAGGCGTGCATATCATTATGGATCACCAGTCCGTTGCCGACCTGCGCGACTGCCCCGCCGATTTGAACGGCGACGCCGTGGTGGGTGCCGTAGTGGAAAACGCCAAATTTAAACTGGTGTATAAACTGCAAGACCCCGACACCGCGTTATGGGTGGCGAAAATGTCAGGTACGATTTTAGTGGACGATGAAAGTCGCAAAGCAAAAACCAATCGGGTACTGACCGAAATAATAGACGACGAGCGCACAATCCGACAGGCGGAGCGTTTTTATATCGACAGCAACATGCTGTTAAACCTGCCTCCGTTCGTCAGCTATATTTTCACGGCCACAGAGTTACCGCGAGCCTCCCTTATCTCACCATTGAAAGTGAAAAAACAGCCGCTACAGGTTTATGACGTCACGCCGATCACACCCATCTCGATTAAAAAGCCGCTCGATTTTACTGAAGCACCCGCAACCCAGACGGCACCCGTTTTAGTAGCGGCAGAAAAAAACAGAACAGCCGAGTTAGCACCGGTTGAGCCGGTTGTTGAAACTTCTTCTTTTGATTTTGATGAATAAGGGAATGCCATGTTGATAAGTAGCGATAAAGAACGCAAAGGCCGTAACAGTGAAAAAATGGCACAGCTTCTTAATTTTTTGAAAGAAGAAACCTACAGCGATTTTGACACGCTAAAACAACTCTTTAAGTATAAGGCACATCAACCACTTTACCTTCTGCTCGATAAACTGGAAGGAATGGGGCTTATTCAAAAATATGTTTTCGTCTCTCGCCTCGGCAGTCTCACGCTGTGGGGAATAACCCAGGATGGGATCGCCGTCGTACTCAGCCCCGAAGACAAGATTTTCCCCGCCAGATTTGAACCGGCAAAGTTAAAAGGCTGGAGCCTCGATCATCATCTGGATAACCAACTGGTACACCTGACGCTGGCACAAAAAGGCGCGACGGACTGGATTAACGGCGACCGTAACACCTTTTTAAATCAGTTTAAGGTGAAGCATCGGCCTGACGGATTAATCACGCTGCCAAATGGCAAACGGATCGCCATTGAAACGGAACGTAGCTTAAAAACGAAAGCACGCTATCAGCAAATTATCGCCAGTCACCTGAGAGCGCGAACAGAAAACCTTTGGTTTTTCGTTTTCTACATTGTGCCGGATGAGCAAAAGAAACGGGCATTAATGCTGCTGTTCGACACGATAAAGCAGGTTATCGAAAACAGCCAACATGTCACGCTGGAAGCGAAGCACCGTAACGTATTCCGCTTTTATACAATGGATGAACTAAAAGCCCTGGAGTTAACAACCTATGCTTAAAATTACTCTGCCTGCCCTTCTCCTGGTTGTTTTCCCGGCCTTTGCCGCCCCCACCGTCAGCGTCGGTTTTTCTCCGTCACATACCGCACTGCAAAACGTTCTGTCGGTGGTCAATGACGCCTCAACGTCACTTGATGTTGAGGCGTATAGCTTCACCAGTAAGCCCATCGCGACGGCCATTATTGCCGCGAAAAAAAGAGGGGTTAGTGTCCGGGTTGTCGCCGATGAGAAAGCGAACGGTGACCGTTATTCAGCGGTCACTTACCTGGCAAATAATCATGTTGCGGTACGTCTTAACAGTCGTTACGCCATCATGCACAACAAAGTGATGATCGCAGATGGCAGCACAGTACAAACAGGGTCATTTAATTACACGGCCAGCGCAGACAGCCGCAACGCAGAAAACAGCATAGTGTTAAGAGGCGTTCCGCAGATTGCGGCTCAGTATGAGAAAGAATTTAACCGCCTGTGGGCAGAAAGCGAAGTTTTAGCACCGGCCTATTAAATGTCGGCAATTTTAGCCAGCACATCCGCCCTACCCTCGGCATTGTCCACATACCCACAATCGACCTCTACCGGCTTGCCCCGCCGGTAGAGGCGCTCCCGTTCGCGGGGGCGGCTTGTTGGCCTCCCCGCTTCACTGGCTTCTCTCATGTGGATATGTGGGCAATGCTCTCTCCCGTTTCCCTCAGCAGTCCATCAAATACCGATGCGCTTTAGATGCGGCACTGGCCGCTTTAAAAATGTAGCGTTTATCGTCTTTCAGTGATTTCAGCCATGATGCAATATAGCTTTCGTGCTGAACCTCTCCCGCAACGCCTAAATCAGCCATCAGGAACGCGCTTCCAAGTTCGGCGATCAATTCTTCAAAGGCGTACCCTTCAGATCCAAACTTCCCTTTCATTTCACGATTTAAACGGCTTTTCGCCCCACTCCAGTGCGTCAATTCATGCAATCCGGTAGCGTAAAAATTCGCGGCATCGGCAAACAAATGACGCTCAGGCAACCAGATTTCATCCGTTAGCGGTTTAAAAAATGCCTGTTGGCCACGTTCTGTAATGCTCGCGCCTGTACGCTGGAATAGTGCTTCAACCTGCGGCAGCGGATCAAACTCTCCTACAGCCTGTGGTTCAATCTCAGTGCCATTGTCGGCGCCCATATCTAGCCCGTCGATTTGCTCAACATTAAACACGGTGAAAGTTTTCAGCATGGGAATTTTTTCGATCTCACCATCCTCAGATTCTTTTTCCAACGTCTTGTAAAAGATGGCCGTAGTACCGTGCTCACCTTTACGAACCTGTGCGCCCTGCTCCTGAGCCTGTTTGTAGGTCAACCAGCGAGAATCATTAAACCCTAGTTTTGCAGCACTGCACCATAACAGCATGATATTCATCCCGCTGTAGGCTGTCCCGGTGGTGAAGTTTGACGGAATACCTGACACAGCACCGTTACGCTTCCACGGACACATCCACGGCTTAACACCCATTTCTAACGCCTCGATGATGCTGTCAGTCACCACCTGGTAAATATCTGGTTTGGCCTTGCCCTTAGAAAATTTCGTTTTTGAGGAGCCTGACTGCTCCAGCGGGGATACGCTGGTCGCCGGTGCGGGATTAGGGGCGCTTGTTTGGGTATGCAGGTTCATAGTCATGGTTGTTTCTCCGTCAGTGTGAATTTCGTCTTCGTATCGCCTGACGGTTCGGCCTCCCCGGAGTCGTTCTGGCCAGCAAGGGCGCGAAGCGGCTATGCATTACCTTGCTGACCAGGTTGTGACGGGGAACGATTACCGGAAGCTGATATGAAGAAGAAAGGCTCACAGGAGAAAATGACGGCGAGCATACCCGGACTTAGCGCCCCTTATGCCGTAGCGGTGAAATGCCGTTATGTCAGCGATGGAAGCCCGGAGGGGTGAGACAGCTCGCCTGGCTCAATGCGGAAGCACGACGTAGCGCCCGGACGCCTGACGTTATATATTGGTTCATGATGTGAATGTTTTTAATAAAACAGTAATAAGGAAATTTAAATGGCATCGATAAAATTCAATTTTAGTCGATTAAAAAATATATACTCAGATGCATGGTCGAAAAAAGACCCAACAATAGCATTTGAAATTCGACTTGGTGCAGGATGTTTTGTTTTTATGATATTTTTATCAAAAGAAGACAGTGATAAAAACGACAGGCTTTTTATTTATTTCAGAAACATTGAAACGCTCCATCAAATTAAATTATACGGCTATCATTTAGGTGGATCTTTCGACGCTTATATATCAAAAAAGGAGGAGGACTTAATCAGGCAGGAACTACAGTTACAAGGCGGAGGAAACCCCTTTAATTTCAATGCGTTTCTGAACGAACTGAATGATAGCATACCTCAATTCCTACCGCCAACAGTGAAAGGAGAAACACTAAGAAACACATGGAATTACATTAGAGATGATATGAAGAACATCATCGACGATGCAGACAAAACAATTCTTATTGGACTCAAAAGACTTCCAGAAGAAAGCAAACCAAGAGATAAGACTTTAAGAAAGTTATATTTATATATTAACGGACACGATAATGATATATCAGATTTCATTGAAGCCATAAAAGAAAGAAACATTACACTTGCCTGGACAAACGACCCCACAAGAACAGCAAAAAGTTTCTCGCAGCTACTTGCTGATTTTTCACGCATGCAATAGAAGTTACAGGGTTACGTTTAGATTCAGTAAAATAGACTTCTCCACCGTTTCTGTGGGTAAGTCTATCTCTTGTGTACTGGTCAACTACAGCACCTAATGAAACTTCAGTATTTTGATTTAATATCAATAAGTTATGATTTTTTTGCTTTATAGGTTTTATTAATTTAGATTCTAAAGTGCTCGTATATGCTTGTAGCAATTAAAGATCCAATTACACCTAGAAATATTACTGTGAAAGATGAGATGGCTAATGATATTATTGGGTGCACCTTAACGAAATCCAACCATATGTAATACAATGGTTTTTTAATTCTTTTCAATTCAGACTTAATATTTTCAATCACATTATTCGGAACCATTCCGTTAGCTAACTTATGTTCACACTCTCTACATATAATAGGTTTACTGCATGATTCAATAAGATCTGATTTTATTCCATTCATATCAAATAAACATCCTTTGGTTTCATCATGAGTAAATCCAGGCATTTCCCCATAGTCGGGAATGCGACGATCAGACCTCATATAAACTAAGGAGTATGCATATAATATTCTGTAAACTACATTTTCAAGAGGAATATTGTCATAAAGTAAGTAATCTTTTATCTCATGAAATGTGAATATAATTTTATTATTCCCTAGCCTACGTGAATACCAGTTATCTTCTAAAGGAACGTTCGTTAACACTACTAAAAAGTTAGCATCATCTACATCTGGAATTTGCCGATTTATCAGATCATCAGAATATGCCCACGCGTCATCAATATCTGAATCACAATTTAAATTGTGATAATCAACGCTGGATATTTCGAATAAGTTTGATTTCCAATTCTGTACTTTTTTTATATCAAACCTTGCGGGGATATATCCTAACGTGACTATTTTTATTTTAATCTTTGCCATCTTTCCATCCTGCTTTTTGATTAAATCATGACTGCAAAGCGGTTCAGGGTATCTGAGATACTCATAACTTCACTATTACATACAATAATATATCTACGTATCATAACATTAACAGCTTTACGCTCTCAAAAAATCCTACTAACTTACCAAAATGTCCGATCTACAAACCGCCCCAAGAAAGAGGATTTCCCCAAACTCACGAATTCATTCAGTGCTTTTTGGTTCTGTATAAGTATACCTTCCTCGTACTGCTGCAAGCTGGTACTGTTGAAACACCCATTACGCACCTAAACAGAACCGGTTCTCAAAAATGACCCAAACAGTACCGACCTGCTTTGTTCGCGCCTATCTTCGTGCCTCCACATCCGAACAGGATGCATCACGAGCACGTAGCTCTATCGACACTTTCGCCACTGAGCGGGGGCTGTCCATCTGTAACTATTATATTGAAAATGAGTCAGGTTCACGCCTGGAACGTCCTGAGCTTTTCCGGCTGCTGAAAGACTGTCGGCAGCGCGACATCTTACTCATTGAAGATGTTGACCGCCTTTCACGTCTCGCCGGGAATGACTGGATCACGCTCAAGAAAATGATTGCCAGGAAAGATATAAGAGTCGTGGCCGTTAATGTTCCCACTACCTGGCTACATTTATCTCCGGGGCTGACCGATTTTGATAACCGGATGTTTTCGGCCATCAATGACATGCTGCTCGATATGCTGGCCGCAGTGGCCAGACGCGACTATGAGCAGCGGCGGGAACGCCAGAAACAGGGGATCGCCAAAGCAAAAGCTGAGGGCAAATACCAGGGCAGAAAGGTTAACCAACATCGCTATGATGCCATTAACCGGCTGCTGGCCAGCGGCAGCTCCTGGAGCCAGGTTCAGAAGACCATCAATTGCAGTCGTGGCACCATTAGCCGGGCGATTAAACAGTGTCCCCCAGTTACAGCCCTCCCCTCTCTTTCCGGGCAGTCTGAGAGTGCTACCGCATTTTCCGTGACAGCCACACTGTGGGTGCCGGTGCAGAACGGCAGCAAATTTACCCGTGGGAAGAAAAAGGTCAGAGAAGATATTGCCTGGCTGGTTGAGTGCGACTATGACGGAAAGGTGTTGGACAACAATGAGTACAGCCTGATTTTTACGTATAGCGATGAGGCCGATTTGAAAGAGCAGATTGACGAACTTTTTGACGAGATTTACCGCACTGCTGAGATACGTAATTGCGTGGTCGATGACATGACGCTAACAAATGATGCGACTAATCAAGGCTGGAAGGAATATGATGGAGGTTGGCAATAAGTCACTAGTAGCAGTTAGAACCAACATCCCTCGCAAGTTCCAACCCTTAAAGATACGCATATACTCATTTACACATAAAGGCGCATTTACTCATTTGAGTTTATGAGTATATCTAACTCCAATGAGTAAACACACAGATAAAGTTTAGACATGAAAATTATCGCATTCCTCAACCCTTGGTTTGACGTCCAGCGATGTAAAAACAACGCTAGCAGTCAAACCTCAGTGCCGGAGAAGGGTATAACCCAACCGCCTAGCTGCGGTTGGGTTTGAATTGAGGTTTCGGATTACAGCAAAGCCATTTGATTGTTTTTTAAACGTGCCAGCTTGCCGCCTAGACTGATTTTTTCTTCTGCCTTTTCTAAGTCTGTCGCTGTCATCATTTTTATAAGGGTATCAATGTCGTCAGGCGTTTTAACCTTCACAAAGTCCCGCATTTTGTTGACGAACACCACCGAATACTTATTTCGCAGAAGCAGTTCTACAACGTTGTTAAGCGTACCCGGACTTTTGCAGTCCCACACCATCAGACCACAATCAGCCTTTTCGGCCATCTGAAGATCTTTAGCTGTGTAAAACTCACGAGTTCCGCGCCGGAATTCTGTTTTGACGACATTCACCGGCCACGCACCTAAGTTGTTTCGTGGCTTTGTTGAACTGCTGAAAACCGTAGTGGTATCACATTGTAAATTCAGCAGCGCTTGCTGTACTGATGAGTCTACGCCGTTAGCATCGCCAACAACCACACGGTATTTTTTATTAACAATCTTCTTCAACCGTTCGATAATGAGCGGATCAAGTTCTTTGATGGTTATAGAGCCAGCAACGAAAATCGTCGTCATGGTTATCTCCAAGTAAGCGCTGCAACATAGATGTTATTAATTTTATTATAGCCGCGTAACGCCGCACAAGCAGCCTCCATTGATGCGCCAGTGTGGTAGAGGTCATCTATCACTAAGACGTTCCATCTGCCTTCATTAGAGATAACAGGACTTACGGAAAAGCTGCCGCCAATGGCATCAACTTTTTCCTGCTTGGTATTCAGATTCTTGAGTGAAACACCGCCAGGTGCTTTCAACAGAAGATCGTCAAAACAGGGGACACCGGCTAATTGTGCCAACGCCTGAGCAACTTCTGTAACAGGTTGCCGTGCCCGGACGTTAGAAGCGGCCATAGGGAGAATGAACCCGACTTTTTGAAACAGTGGGTAGGCTTTAGCATAAAGGCATTTGGCCAGCGGCTGAACCTTAGTCCAGTCAGATTTATATTTAAGCTGATAAACAGCTTCACCTACCTCGGTACGAGTAGTGTCATAAATGTTGTGACCCCACTCGTTTTGTCCTGTCACCACGCTGAACTTGCTGTGCTTGTCCAGTACAACACCACGATCCCAGTTACCCGTAATGTCTTTGATATTCACTTCCATCGGCGTTTCCCTCATTCGCTACAAGATATGAATAAAGATACGCTCGTTAAAAATTAAAGCACACTGGGACGTGAATTTGTCTATATGGGCTTCAAACCCCTTCTAACACTCATATACTCATTTACACAAAAACCGTATTTACTCATTTGTGTTTTTGTGTATAATTAAACTCAAATGAGTAAACACACAAATGAGGTTTAGACATGAAAATTATCGCGTTCCTCAACCCTAAAGGTGGCTCCGGTAAAACGACGGCAACAATCAACGTCAGTAGCTGCCTTGCCAGTTCGGGTAAGAAAATTGCAGTTGTAGATACAGACCCACAAATGAGCCTGACTAACTGGAACAAAGCAGAGAAAGCAGCATTCGATGTTTACACCGCAGCATCAGAGAAAGACGTTTACCAGGTAAGAAAAGATCTGGCTGAATATGACTTTGTGATTATTGATGGAGCCGGTTCTCTGTCAGTTATTACTTCCGCTGCGGTGATGGTCAGCGACCTGATTATCATCCCGGTAACACCCAGCCCTCTGGATTTTTCCGCTGCCGGTTCTGTAGTCACTGTGCTGGAAGCCCAGGCTTATAATCGTCCGGTTGAAGCTCGATTCCTCATCACACGGAAAATCGAACAAGCCACCATGCTTAACGTTCTGAAAGATAGCATTGCTCAGACGGGTATTAAGCCGTTTAAAACTGCCATCACACAACGCCAAAGTTACGTTAAATCCGTCATGGAGGGTGAGAGTGTTTTCGATACCAACGATGGAGCAGCAAAGGGCGAGATAGCCATTCTGACGCGAGAAATACTTGATTCATTTGAGTAAAAACTCATATACTCATTTCAGCATATTAAGAGGTTATGTATGGCACTAACTAAGCAACATACATCAAAAACAATGAGTTTCGGTGAGCATCGGGATCTTGAAAAAGTCGTCAATAGCACACCCACGGGAAAGCAAAAGAGAGTCAACGTTAACTTTGATGAAGAAATACATATCCGCTTCAAAGCTGCGTGTGCAAAACAAGGTACATCTATTACTGATGTGATAAAGGATTTGGTCGATAATTGGCTGAAAGAAAATGACAGCTAAAAACACAAATGAGTAAAAACACATTAACTCAAAAACACACCTATCCTTACCGAGAACACTGATCTGGTGCATAAATTTTTTATGTGCCAGATCGGTGTTGGCCAAGCAAAGCGCGGCAGCGTGTTTAGACTTACAGTAAATGGCGTTTATGGTTCATCTGTTGGTGCAAAATACGCGCAATCAGAATATCCGTATCACGAACCGTATAAAAAATGGCATGTCGCTGAAATTCAATGCGCATTACACCAGGAACGGCATGGTAGTCACGTCCCATATCTGGCATTCCGGCCAGTGTCTCGAAAAATGCCTCAAGTGCGTCGGTATAATGGTCTGCCTGAGCTTCACCAAATTTCAAGAGCGTATAATCATAAATCCCGGCGAAGTCTTCTGCCGCCCGTTCGGTGAGTTTATACACGATGTCTCAGTTTTCTTTCTGCTGCAATATCCCGCAGTGATAGCGAGCTTTCACCGCTTTCCAGCCCGGTAATAACAGCCTGGCGAATAACTTCATCGTTTGTTTCCTGTTGCTCCAGCAATCGCAGCGCAGAGCGCATAACTTCACTTGCAGAGCCGTAACGGCCACTGTCTATTAATCGACTGATAAACGAATCGAGTTGTTCGCCAATCGTAACGCTTGTTGTTCTGGCCATAACGCCCCCTGTGTTAACTATCAACACAATGATAGGAATACTTGCTCCTGGTGTCAACGAATACACCCAAACGGATTTCGCCCCCTTCCTGCCAGACTGTTTTTTTAGCTTACTTTTAGCGATGAAGTAGGTAAGGGCGAAAAGCGCCTTTTCGCTGCATTGCGTCTCGTTGACTCCATGCCTCCGGCTAAGGCCGGAGGTGCTACTTAAAGTCTTTTGGGAGCATAGCGACCATGTCGAACCGGCGCGGCCGTCTGGCCGCTGCAAGGGCGGTCATTATCGGTTTTCCCCGTTATCCACAGATCTTATCCAGCGAATAAGTAGATCTTTAATGAAGTTAAGTAGGTCGAAGACCTGATTATTTTGCAGCTAACTATTGGTTGATTGCAGATAATCCTATTTACCTATTTGCAGATAAGTGTGCATAAAAGATATAACGCCGGTGTTGATTGGGGTTTTGACCAAATATCGGTGAGGTTATCGTGATGATGGTGGCTAAAAAACGATCTGTTTTAGCAGATGGACAACGAACATCCTCCGCAGGGAAACGGATTAGTAAAAAGAGGGCGGGTTAGTGAGGCGGGGCTGCGCCTGGCTGCTCCATATTTACCAGTTCAAGCTGGTAAAGCTGAGTCCAGACCATTTTTTCAAACTGCTGAGGGGTTAGATGGTGTATATCACCCTTCATATCACGGAAAATACGCTCGGCCACCTGACGCTTTCGCTCATCGAACGGTAATTCGGCCAGCTTACGCCGTTGTTTGCCCTCAATAGCGCGTGTACGGCGGCTAAGTATCGTCTGATGGCGACAACGTTCATACCAGCGCTTACGGGCTTCTTTTACTGTCATAGCCTCGCCGGGTTGTAGAATGCCGTCCTCAATAGCGCGTAGGCGTTCTTCTTGCTCTGCTCGTAGCTTGTCCATATCCACACCGGTAAGACGCCAGCCTTCTTCTGTAATGATTATATGCTTAGGAAAACGGCACCCGTTCACATAATCGGGGTTCAAGGTCCAATGATGTAAAAAACCACGCTAAGAGGTTAATTCATTGTTTGTATTGAAATTTAATGGTCTTAACTCGCCCTTCAGAATATCTTC
>NZ_JBUZRI010000008.1:0-90739 GCF_055407225.1 Ewingella sp. C233 | reverse complement strand
ACCAGGAAGAAGAGAAAAAGCCCGGAGAGGAAGAGACAGTAAGGGAAGAGAGAGACAAGCCCCCGACACATACCGGAGAAGAGGGGCGGCGCAGCCGCCTTCTGTCTCAGGAACTGGCGGGCGCAGCCCGCTGGGGGTTTTTAAGCGCGGCCTGAGCCTTTAGTGATCACCTGCGTTTGAAACTGCCGCCCCGCGCGGGACGGCAACCCTACGAAATCAGTCAATTGCCCCGAAAATGCTGCATCCCTCTGCGTGCTCCCCTGCGAATTCGCGCAGCTTGTAATAATGACGGGTCAGCGTTTCCTGTAATGCGTCATCACCTTTTTCATAACAATGATGAATTAATGCGTTAAGCGCATACATTGTTGCAATGATCCCCGCTGCATCACCTGAAACACTTCCTTGGTAGTAGTTCGATATCACCGCCAGTTCGATAGGTTCATCAACTTGCGGTGCGAGATAGTGACCGCCACCTGACAAGTTATAAAACTGCCAATATGCGCCTTCGTAGTTCTCGCTGTTCTTCTTGAGCCAGTTATAGGCAATCTGTTCACCTTGCATAAACAGGCGACCAAACAGCGCAGGGAGAAACGCCAGACGACGGTTTTCTGACACCAGTGATGCGGTGATCGTACTGTCCTCAAATACTGTGCATGACATGTCAATGCCACATCTTTCGGAAGATTCAGGAGCGGCGGTTTTGACGTTTTGTGTGTGCATTCTTCAAGTCCCCTTCAGGTTAAATGTCATCTCTCGGTGAGTTCTTTCGCGGCAAAGGGCGAAGTAGCAACGGCGCGCGTGGGAACGCAAGGGCGCCGCAGGCGTTCATTTCACCCTTGCGTTAACCTGGGTGACGGTGCTACACCCAGCCCTCCGCGTAAGGGCTTAACGTGAGATGGATAACCGCACCCGGCAGAATGCACACACCCGACGGCGAGGAACGAGGCGGCGACCTTAGCGGCCGGTTTACCGGCCAGTGTCAGTGCGGCGGCGAAGCCGGCTGCGGGGGTTGACCTGGCCGTTGCCATCAGACCCTAGCCGTCAGGCCGGAACCCCGGAGGGATTCCGCGAAGCTTACCGGCTTGCCGGTTAGCGCAGTCGGGCTCGACGACCGGCCGCAGGTCGGGAGCCGAAGGGGGCCATGCCCTGGGTGTGGAATTTATTGGGGTAACAGCATCGCTGGCTATCGATGACCAGGAAGAAGAGAAAAAGCCCGGAGAGGAAGAGACAGTAAGGGAAGAGAGAGACAAGCCCCCGACACATACCGGAGAAGAGGGGCGGCGCAGCCGCCGCCTGTCTCAGGAACTGGCGGGCGTAGCCCGCTGGGGTGTTTTAAGCGCGGCAAAAGTCAGGGAGCGCCCCCCTGCCCACTTATGCCTGTTTGCGCACTTCATCCAATAACTCGGGATGGTGATCGAGTACGCGCAGGAGTTTGATAATAGAAGGGTGTGGCTGTGCCTTACCCTTTTCATAACGCGAAAAGGCATTCACGCCCCCGCCAAAAATCTCGCTGGCCTCTTTCTGCGTGAGTTCAAGTTTTTTACGCACCTGAATGATGTACTCAGGTTCGATGGTTTCCGCGATGACTTTGGCCTTAAATGACTTCACCTTTGCCATGTAGGCCATAGACTGCTCACGATCCATCACGACTTCACCACACGCCGGACAGTGGTCACCTTCTGCCTCGATAACTGTTTTACGGCCACGGAATGAGTAAGGGACTTTTTTGATACCAAACTCAAGTTCTGCACCGCCACAAACGGAACATTTCATATTACTTCTCCTTGAATGAGACGATCAAAACACCGTTACTGACCGTTAGTTTTAGATATACGTCACCACACGACAACTTCGGGCGGTATACGTCCTGCCAGACAGTATGATCATTATAGGTGGTCATACTTTTAAAAAAATCAGCTGCCGTTAATCCCAGGATCGCACTGCACATATCATCAAATGTCAGCCCTAAATCATCCGCGCCGTTGAGCGCCGTATTGGTCGCTTTCACCTTCCCTGCTGCAACAAGTCCCTGAACGATATGAAGGCGCGTATGTGGAGTTCTCTTTTCCATGTTCACTCGGATTATTGGTTTTTGAGAGGTAATTATAACCTCAAAGGTTAGTTTAGACTACAAATATAACCTTTGAGGTTAGTTTCAGGTGACACTATCCCCAGCGTGGTTCGACGTGGTTCGCCTTCATTGCATTTATACGCCGCACGGCTAACAGAGCCATCATCTCGCATTCTGCGAGTGATTCGGCATCATGCAGTGGCTGCACGCCCGCAAAATCTGACGACTCGGCAACGCGGGAATACAGCGAAAATGCGTGAACCCGCTCAGGCTCCGTTATGCTTTCTTCTAACGTGAATGTTTCTACATACTCGCCGTCATCGTAGATGGGGGCGATCTCCAGCTCGATGGAATGAATATGGTCATCGCCTAACACCGAATTGGTCTGGCAATTCCAGCCAACGGTGGGATCGGCGGATAACTCGTCGATCACCTCCTGTAAAAATGGCAATGCCTCAACGGTCTTAAGCAGGTTTTGCAGGTACTGCGCCGCATGGTTGCTGTAATACGCCACGTCCACCACGCCAAGAGGAACAACGTTCATCGCGTTCACTGTCCGGCCTCCGCTAACAACGTGCGGTCGAGGACATAGGTAAAATGGTCAAAATAATCACAGGCCATCACCGGTCGTCCGTTAACAAACCAGACCAGAATCCACGAAAGAGATTCTTCGCACCTGTACATCTCGGCCTGTGCGCCCGCCGGTAAGAGTCTCGGCTCGAACTTTTGGAAGAATGCCCCGTAGCAGAGGATGTGATAAACCAGATCGCCAAGCTGCGCAGGCGTACAGGTTACGGCCCCCGCTGCGGGAGCCTCAGTGCTGATATTTTGGTTAGAATTTACCGGTGTATTCATGATTAATTCCCCGCCGTCTGATTTTTTACGCCGTAGTTTTTGATGTAACGGTTAAGCCAAAATCCTGCACCGGCCTCGAAATTCCACCCACGCCACACCATCTCGCCCCCCTCGCGCACGACGAGACGAAAATCTTTCCCGTTATCGTCTTCAATCGCAACGTTGCTGTACTGAGACGCAATGGCGGTTGCCTGTTCGCGGGTAAACTCACCCTCCTCCGGTAATACACATTCCTGATCGCACATAAGCCTTTCCTTTTCGTTTGGGGTTACACACATCACCCGTTGAGTTTCTCTTGTCGCGGTTTTGACGTTTGCGGGAACCTGCTGTTTGGTCCCTTCTGGTATGCCATCACCCGTTTGAGACCCCTCGCCGCAAGGGCGTAAACGACACCGGCTGACGAAGATGACCAGGGCGAGCGGATAATTTTTGGAGGACTAACGAAGTGGCCGAGAAAAATTCTCAGCGAGTGTATTTACCCTGGACAGCGAGGAGGACTGTGTCGGTATCAGCCCAGGCGAAGGGACTTAAACGGAAAGAGGATGCCGGAGTACCAATGAGCGGGGATCCGCCGCAACGCCGGAGCGCGACAGCGAAACGGGGGTGCGCCGAAAAGTGCCGGCGGTACTCTCGCCGGTACGGTTAGCGCGCTGGCGTGAGCCAGCTGCCGATGTTGACGTACTCCCTCAGACCCTAGCCGTCAGGCCGGAACCCCGCAGGGATTCCGCGAAGCTTACCGGCTTGCCGGTTAGCGCAGTCGGGCTCGACGACCGGCCGCAGGTCGCGAGCCGAAGGGGGCCGGGGTAGGATTTTATGTCATGACTTTAATCAGCATCGAGAAGATCGGACAACGATAAACCGGCACCGAAACCTTATGCAAAATATTGGTATTAACTGAATGATTTGACCGGCCCGCGACCGTCCATTATTTATCTTCCAATCCATTACAGCGATAGCGGAGACGCGCGGCGCCGAAGGCGCAGAGCGGTCTGCTATCGCCAGGCGAAGCCTGAAAGGGGTTTTAGCCCGTTAACAGGCGGCTCCCCGCCCGTTTCTTACCGCTTACTTATTGAGTTTTTTGATCCCCGCCTGCTGAATAAAGGCACCGCCGAGATAGACCGCGTTCTGATATTTCAGATAAGCACAAATATCGTCCAAAATCTGTGTCGTATTGAGCGGGGATAATCCGGCCTCGCGGCGGCTCGCGTTAATCAACAATTTATAGTGTTTCAGCGTTTCGCGGGTTTCAGATGTCAGTTTCATTTTTTTATCCTTACGGCAGGGTTCCCCCTGCCGGTGAGTGTGTCATTCAGAAAATACGTAGCCGTTTACTAAAACCAGCCCGTTCATGAACAGGTCGCGGCCAAAAGCCTCATAATCGAAATAGCTCAGCAGTGAATCCGGCATATCATTGAGTAAACCCGTTTCATCGGCATAATTGCGCGCGTAGTCTTCCTCACTTTCAGCCTCACCCTGATACGCTTCCTGAAACGCGTCATAATCACAGGCGTTGAAATACTCGGCCCATTCAACAAACGCCTCCCCCTGCCCTTCCTCCTTTGCCTGCCGGTAGGCATCAATAAACGCCCAGTTCACATGATTTTCCGACGCCAGTCCGGACGGGATCCCTTCCCAGTCCTGAAACATCAGCTCCGGGTCTTCTTCATCGGCGTGCAGCTTGCTGCATGCCGCCAAAAAGTCTTGCTCGTCGTCAAACTCGGTCAGATCGAGCCATTTCCCGGCGGCGATGCTGCCGCAGTTGTATTTGTGGTACGTACCGACGTACACGGCTGGTGTGGTTGTGCTCATGTGCCTTTCTCCGCTGGTTGTGGGATCACAGTTCCGGCTTACGCCGTGCCGACACGACAGACGGGCGGAAAGCGGAGGATGCAGGGGCGCTACCGGAGGCCGCAGCGCAAACGAAGGAAGGAGGTGGGCTGAACGGCGGGCGAGTGAATATTGAACGAGCACGCGACGGGAAGACCGCCGAGTGTATGAGTGCGAACGGGTGAGGATAGCGGCGAAGCGCACCCTTGCATACGCAGCGGCCCGTCTACAGTGAAGGCACGGCGTTAGCCGTCGCAGCTCAGGCTATCAGGGGGGCGTTTTTAGCCGGGTTGGTGCGCGGTAGCGTGGCAACCCCAGAAAAAGCGGAGTATCACGACATCCTTATCCGCAGTCCAAAAACTCCCCCCCGTCGCCGGCGGGGAAGCGCTTTATTGTTTGGCCAGCTCGGCGGCGTAACGGAGAGAGTCCCAGTTGTAACCAATACTGGCATCGTGATTATCGGTGGCGATCTCCATTGCCCGGTGTATTTCCTCCGACGTTAACGTTTCATCTACTTCAAGAAAGTCATCCTCAAGCCAGAATGTCCCGCAACAGAGCGTATCCGCAGGGTACGCCGACAGCCTGGATATAAAGCCTTCGACCGTCACCTCCCGATGGCTGTAGCCGCTCACTACCGGCGTAAAGATTTCTCCCGCCACGTCACCCCAGCTCCAATCCTGCTGATCCGGACAGGGGCGAGTGACGTCCTGGGCGCAGATGCCCGGCACCTTTTGCAATGCCGTCGCGATCTCATCCAGGGTAATGCGATCACCGCTATCATCTTCACTGCCCAGATAGTAGCCATCCAGGTACAACGCCATCTCGCCGTTATCGAGAATCACTTTTGTGAGTTTGTGCATCAGAATATCTCCGCTTCAACGGCACCATTGCCGTGCCGCCACTAAAGACCGGCGGAAAGCGGAAGATGCAGGGGCGGAACGCAGGCCACAGCGCAGACGTTAACGGGCTGAATGCACCGTTAACGTTGAGAATGGGCGAGTATCCGGCAACGCGCACCCTTGCAGCTGGAGCGGCCGGTCTACAGTGAAGGCACGGCTTTGGTGCTTTCACACTTCAGCTACCTGGCTTTGCCCGCATCCTTTGCGGCCCCGGCGTTGCCGGGAAGTGCCGCGTGGCGGTCACGGAATACATTCGGTGCTGTAGAAAACATGCCCTGCTCTTTGGATATTTTGAGATAGTTCCAAGTAGTCATCGGTGACGACCGTAGTCAGGCTCGACCCACCTGTTGTATGTCTGCAAAATCAAAGATGGGTCTGGGCAACGTATATAAGAAAGCGACCAGCGACCGACACAAGATGTAGGGAATGGTTGGAACAGCCTGCCCTGCTATCCAATATTTACTGCCGGTCAGGTCTCGGGTCCATTTTAGGTGAGTCAACTCCATACGTGGCGGGAATTCTGCTGACGATCACTAACCAGTATATGAATAAAAAAGGGGGGAAAGCGCCTAGGAAATTAGTTGTGAGTTAATACAATAAACGTTTATATAAACATAAATCTAAACACAGTATTTATTGAAAAGGACTATTTTTGAGTCTGGATTTTCGCGTTAGAATTTTTAGTATTAGGTGCCGGCGCGTCTAACATGGAAGATACGGTGGTCACTTAACGTTTGTACCTTGTCTTCCTGCCACCAGTTTGCTCACACCTCGTATTGGGTCCAAAGATTGTAAATCACAGTAGTTATACCATTTCGCAAAGTATGTCGCCTATTCTGCAAAACCAGTTTCGATATCTCGGAATTTTGCAGTTCTCTGGCACGAATTTCTTGATGTAGTTTCCTGCAATCGACTATTGCCTAACTTATTAGTTGAAACTTCTAAAAGTATTATGGTAAGACGCGGCAGGAAATTCACATTACGTGAACTTTATACTGCAACGTTGAAATCAGAGATTTCATTAAGAATCGCTCTAATGCTTGATTCATTTTTTTGCGCATGCACAAATTTGAAAAGCCAATCCACAGTGGTTTTTGCGCATGCGCAAATATCCAAACCACGACACAGCTTTTTTGCGCATGCGCAAATTCTCTAAACCAAAATCATTCAGTACCCAAGAAAAATTAGGACGTCTTTTGCAGGATATTGATTTTTACAGATATTTTCTGATTCGCCGAAAAACTCAAACCATTGTTTTGCTGTCAGTAAGTAATGGAGTTTTAGATAGTTAATCACCTCACGACGTGACAAAATTAGCGGCTGCCCATCATCCCAACACTCCACCTCTTCGTAAACATCTGTGTATTCGTACATTGTTTTCCCCAAAAATTTACCAACCTTATTATGATACTATTTTGTATCATAATAAGGTTTTTTTTAAATCATCACCTTGATCTAATCCTTCCTGTGGCGACTGAATGAACCTTTAGCTTGCCATATCCAACTGTAAAGCCATTGCAAACTTCGACGTGCTCATCCATAGGTCCAATAGTCCAGGACTTTGTACTGCATTGGGGTAGTTGATGAGGCAATTGATCACCGCCTCTTCAATCGTATCGTATTCGCATTCACACAACGCTCCGGCATCCTGGTAGTAATGCGTGTTACGGATAGCATGAGCAGATTGCTTGGGATTAGGTGCAAATACAAATAGGCGTCTACCCGTGGCGAGCTCTAATCCATTGGTGCTTATATAGGTATTGATATGAGCTGATATCTGCTGACAATTCCACATATATATTTCATTATCTATATTATCAATATTTAAATTATTTGATTTGAAAGAAGTGACAAAAGAACCAAATGACCCTAATACGTTATCTCTGAATACTTCAGACAAGTAATCGAACTGCTCCATTTTATTATCCTATTAATTTTAACCAGCGATTAATAGTATCACATACGATTACTATTATTATTTATAAATTCACAAATTGTGAAATTTATTTTTTATTGTTTCAGTTCTGTGTTATACCTATCAGTATTAAACGACTAGGGAATTCATATGATTATACTATCAACCCTTACATTTACTGAATCTTATCAATCACATATAAAACAAAGGGCCGCGATATCGGCTACTTTTCAGCTACTTAAACGGATGAGGAAGGTATGTTCACCAGCAGTTCTGCAACAGGTCTTTCCTGGTTGTCAGTTGTACGACAAAGATACCTCAACTTGGTTGCTTCCTTTTTCCCAAAACTTAATTATTCTCACAGCACAAATAGATTTCGAGAACGAAGTTTTGATCGCCAAAAAAATTGAAGTGAAGAAGGTTGCATGAATACAGAAATCATACAAAAGCTAATTAATAGTCTGGTCACTGAATTACCTTGGCTTATGGGAATAAAAGATAACATCCAATACTCTGAAGCCCTGGAACTGGCTTCAAAACTGATTGGTGAAAAGGGCGACCATAGAATCCTACTCAAACTGGTATCTCAGTCCATTGTCGATTATGAAAAGCAATTGGCAGAAGTTATCCTATTTAATGCTGAGACAGGTGAGATGACCAGCGGCGTTCCGGCATTAAAAGTTTTAATGCAACACTATGGATTGAAAGCTGCTGATCTCCGGGAGGAGCTTGGTGTTGCATCGTTAGTTTCCCAGATTCTGAGTGGACAGCGCGCTCTGACTATCCCACATATCAAAAACTTATCTCAACGCTTTAAAGTTGATCCCATATTTTTCCTCGACCGTGGCCGTTAAACATAACCCTGGAGCCGCCAAGAAATCCTTTCTTAGCGGCCCCAGGGTTGGACAAGCCAACGGCGCGTCAGCATCCCCAGACACCATAGCTATGTACTTCATATGTGGTGGTTTGATGGAGAAACAGGCAGTCATGTACGATGTGAAATGAGCTCACAAAAGCAATCCAGCAACCTGATAGAGGGAAGGGCGCAAAGAGGGAAGCAAGAGAAGGGTGCTGATCCTAAAACTTACTGATCTTACGTCGTTAGATATCAAAAAAAACGGCCCGCTACGGGCCGAATTCTTTCTTATATCTGACTACCAGAGTTAGTCAGCAACGATTTGATCAATTAAATATTTATTAAACGTTTTAGTGGTTGGCGTTTGCCAGTTGGCAGATTGACCAGGCTCAACTGCTTTCACTACCGCTGTAATTGTATCAACAACACGACCGTGCTCATAAACGTTAATGTTGAGCTTTACGTTGTTAAGGGGTTTATCAGTAGTGTTCTTCACCACACCTTTCAGAATATAGAATGGCTGGTTATAGGCTACGGAAACGTTGGACACGGCAATCTCTTTGTCTAAGGCAGATGCAGAGGATGCGGAGGCTGAAAATGCCGTAAGGGCAGCAGCGAAAACCACAGATTTAATAGCGTTCATATAATTCATTCCTTAAATTAGTTTGCGTTAGTACTAACGTAAAAATTGTTATTAATTTATATTCGACATGTGAAGTCTATTTTTTATACAGAATTTGCTTTGTGTAGCTTTATGAAGGCTGTTCCAGGGTACTTGTCTTTAATAAGAATTTTATTATCTATGAATATTTCCTTAAGGTCATCCGAATTTGACTTAAGTTTAATAATTCCTAGTTTTCGCCGAAAACTGCTATAGCAAACATAAGTA
This sequence comes from Ewingella sp. C233, assembly GCF_055407225.1. NCBI lineage: Bacteria > Pseudomonadati > Pseudomonadota > Gammaproteobacteria > Enterobacterales > Yersiniaceae > Ewingella > Ewingella sp. C233. The sequence goes on along the minus strand of NZ_JBUZRI010000008.1, from coordinate 81,427 downwards.
CGCTCATTATGCATGTATGCCTCCGGCAACAATTCTTGTTGGTAACATGCTGACAAGATGAGCTTTTCTTTGCAGATTCAAGTGGCTTTCATAGCACTGTCTTTCTACCAAACCTTTAGATTTAAGATACGCATAAAATTCTTGAAGGTAACTTTCATCGTTGCATGCGCGTTCGCGTTTGATGATCGCATTTTTAAAATGCTTGTCGAATGACAAAGCATCAGAAATTGTTTTACATTTAATAGCCGCTACTACTCCCGTATTATAAGTTACTTCTACGGTTCTAAATTTAACAATCACTTTCATGATTTTCTCCGGTTGTGGGCGCAATGCCCTTATCTGATATAACCTTAACATAGGTAATATTAACGAACAAGAGAAAATTCACATTTTGTGAAATTGATTTATCTTTTATTATAATGCGTCGCGTTCTCATAAATGAGTTTGGCCGGATCATACGTAGATTAGTGCCATACGCGGGTGATTACTGCTAGTATGTAATTTTAAATCTGGGATACAATAATGAATTATTTTGTTAATGACGTAACTCGTCAACTAACAATTATCAAGGGTCTTACACACGCTGAAGGTTTAATATATGCAGCCTGGGCATCTGAGAACTCTATATCGTCAGTTATCAAGGCAGAAACAGTTTGCTATGAACAGATCTCGGACGGAGAACTTATTCTTTCATATTATGGGTTTAGTATTGATACTCTAATTGAGGCCATTTTTGAACTTGTTCCAGCACGTTCTCAATCTGTCAATAACATCAAACTTTTCAAACTGTTACTGAAAAACCCTGAACTACCAAAATTACAGTGCTGCGTGCTTTCAAATAAACAAGCTACTCATTACAACAGGTTGGGGAGGGCGGTTGGGCATTACTGCCAGCGGGTGGCGGCATTGAGCGGCGGTAGAAATCCAATGAAATTATTGAGGGCTATACGCGGCGATATTTAACCCTCAATAATTGAGTAATAATTTTTACAGGCGTTCAATACGTGTTTCGAAATGATCTAGTCCTGTGCTGATCGTCACGGTGTTATCCGCGAATTTATAGTGAGTGACAAATTGCCCCTGCTGTTTACACAGGTCTCTTTCTGATTGTTGGCGTACACAGCTAGGCGTTTCACTGTAGTCGCGGAACATGTGCCTTGTGACAAGAACAGATAGGTTTAAGCCATCTTCGTCCGACATAGCTATCACTTCCTGGCTGACGCTCACTTTACCTTTCAATGGCAGAACCTTGGTCATGTCTGCCATTGCTAAATGCTTTTCAATAGTTTGAGAGCCTACTTTGTCTGTGATAAAAGAGATCATCTCTTCCAGATACTCAACCTTTACTCGCACTGAAGTGCTGAAGCAGCTGCTTAGTAGGTGTGTAAACGATTCTGGGGAGCGCGGGAGAACATTTATCAATTCCTTTGCAAAATCCCCTAAGTAAAAATATTTCCGTTGGTATGATTCTACATCACAACATACCGTTGGATTATTAACTACTTGTTCTTTCCACATTTTATGCCTCTGAGGTATTATTAATCAGTCATCCATGTGAGGATTTTTATATGAAAAAGTTAACCTTTGCCGAAAAGAAGAAACTCGAAGAAAACCTCAAATATATTGTTCTTCCGACGATCGCACATGCCGATGACTGTATTTGGATCAAATTACAATTGAAAGCTATACATGAGCGTTATCGGCAGGACATTGCCTTTCTTTATGGTAAAATTTTTTTTAAAACGCTTCATGACAGAATGATTCCAGAACTCCAAAGACAAGGTGTTGCCCGAAGTACAACAAACACCTGGTTGCGCACTATAGTGGAATCGGTAAATATCAGCAAAGGAGAAAGTAAAAAAGATTAGCTTATAATGTGAATTTAATATTACCGTTGCTAAGGCGCTCAGTTACTCCAAGATTTGTAAGCTCTTGAATTGTAGTGATTAATTTGCTCAGTAACTCTTGTTCCGTCAATTCATTTTTTGTTATGGAATCAATGTCCTCAAGCGTAAATTCGATATTAGCTTTCAATTTTTCGTCAACAATATTGAATACTTTTAATGATTGACTAATGTCCATATAAATCTGAGGTAGTGTAAAGGAGTCTAATTCATTTCCCTTGGCAAAAATTTCCACCTTCGCGGCTACATTAGGCCAGGAGCAATCTTTATGTTTCTTTCTTAAATTCCCCCGACTTTCATACATAGACCGGAAATGCATTGCCTTTTTAAACCATATCCCTTTTTTGCCCGTATACTTTGGAAGTTGTTCTGAACATGTGCTGCATTCCGCTGTTGCAAATGCCCAGAAAGCCCACTCCTGATCGCTGTAAGGAACTTTCCGATAATGTTCTAACAGTTTCATTGCACTAACAACAGCCCATAAGGGCGTATCTGTAGACCGACCCCATTCTGAAACAGTATTGTTTGCTGGAGGAGTTAACTGTTTCCGCATATCCAAACCTACCGCCGCATGAGTAAGCATCAGTATGGCTTCTGAGCGGGTGATTTCTTTCACCCGCATCATATAGCTTAGAAAAACAGAGATCGGGTAAGCCCGATCTTTGATTAGAAGTGAATACATCAATCCCTCACGAATGGTAACTGACGGACTTGAAAACGAAGTTTTCTGCTGGAACTGCCTTCACTTCACCACCGATTTGAACATAGGCGGTGCCTCCTTTACCCCTTGGGCCTGGAATAGGATTTTCATCTTCAATCTTAGTCACCAAGATGCAACTTTCACCATTAACTTCGCCAAAAATAGTTGCTTTTAGATATGCTTTTTTAGTTTTAGAATTAGTGTCTGGAGTTGTTCTTGTATCTGAATTGTCAGGGTCATTGCCACCTGTTTCTACATTTGTTTCTTGGCTACTTTCAGTGATGTTTTTGGCTGATTCATTCGGTTCTTGCTGGTCAATTCCAAAGCCGGATTCTGACGTGACAACTTCTGAATTTTGCGCATGCGCAATTTCAACATTGTTGGTTACATCAGCAACTACATTCTGGTTCGTTTCTAAACTCGGTGTTGGCGCTGTCGTGGATGGTTTTACTAGCACTGGTTGTTGAGCTAATGTCCCGCTTTTCTTCGCTTTGCGAACGATTGCACGATCCAACTCCGGTAATGCAATTAATTCTCTGAAAAGCTCAATATCGTCGTTATAAATTTCAACCAGATTAGCTAATGTTTCGACGTCTTCCGTTACTCCTGATTTATAAACTTCATTCAGCTCCATCGGCATATCTCGCAGCTTAAGTAGCCGCGACACAGCCGATGCTCCGCCGCTCATTCCAAGACGTTCTGCTATTTCAGCTTGAGTGACTTTAACACCTTCACTTTTGGCTAATTCCATATAGTTTGCGATGAAATTGGCACGGTCTGGCAAAGACATGTTATTACGTTTAATGTTGTTACTACCTTGCTCCCATAGTCTTACATGCTCAGGTTTGTTCTTAAGAGTGGCATCAGGGATAACCTTAAGCATGAAGTCTGGATTTACAAGTGCAGCTTGATTTGCGCACAGTAAGCGTGTTGCACCATGCTGCATTCGGTACCCTTTTTCATCCTTTGGATAGACATGGCAAGGCTCTTGCTGTCCAACAGTCGGGTCAAGGAAGTCTTTCGTAATTGATGCCACTAACAGAGCGTCGAACTCAGTACGCGGATTGCCGTCGGTATAGCACTCTGATGGTTTTACCAAAATAATCTGGCCAGCATTGTTATTTGTTTTTTTAGACGCCAGATTGGAAAGGTTGCTTAAAGATTTACCCAACGGATTGTTTAACTTGTTCATTTCGATACCTCAGTAAAAATATGATCCAAAACCAATTTCATTTCTTTTGCGGCCATTCGGGCATTTCCGTCTTTGTATTTCCACACCGGCTGAGCGTCACTTAGCGCTGCACTAATTGGCGCGCGATAAGGCAGCAGGGGGGTAAGATTTAGATCGAAAGACTTGAGCATTTCATAAAACTCTTTATCCCTCTTGCGCCGCGAATCATATTTATTTGGGACGATAATACAGTCAGGCATTTCGTAGCGTTCGTAGCCATAACTCTCATTGATTGCACTTATAAGAGAATCAGTGATCCCCAATACGTCGGTAACACCGTTCACTGAAATTTTGTTTAACTCACTGACTAAAACGGTAGTCGTCGAGCTCAACAACGTCGCCTGTTGCCTGTTACCTTCACTGGGAGGGGAATCAATAATGATTAGGTCGAACTGCTCACGTAATGTTTTTATTTGTTGTGCCGGATATTCATAGACGCCTTGGTCGAAGGAGATTCCATCGACATCTTTTAGATTGTGATCGGCTGGCAGAAAATAGAAATTTTCATATCCAGGTACCTGATAGATAGGCTTTTGAATACCTTCACTGGTGAACATGTCACTGGCTACGGCATAGTCAGGAAGTTCTGGAGTGGATGTTTCAAAAAATACATCCGTTAAATGTTTATCGAAATCAATCGCTAAAACCTTGAGTTTAAGGTCAACACCATGCCAAATTTCATGAGCTGCGGTAGTTGTTTTCCCTACGCCTCCCTTAGCATTGCCATTGGCAATGACAGGGCATTTTTTACGAATGTTCTCGATGACCTTACGTGAAAGGGTGCTTTTTAACACAGTCTTACGAGTAGTTGGAACTGGCTTTGCCATCTGACAAATCTCCGGTTATGGATTCACTATCCTGCGTCAGGTTCTTACCTGACGACTTAAAATATAACAGATAAGTGTTATACACCCAAGCTATTTCGACCGTAATAGCGTTGTTTTCAGCTTGCCATTTTGCGCATGCGCAAAAAAATTAATCCTCAAAGCGGTTTTAAAATTTTGATTCTACTAACCACTTAATGATACAAATATATATCACATAAATATAACAGTAAAGTGTTACAGGTTCAAAATGATCACATCCAGCAAAAGGCCTGGCAGGCCAAAAGGGAAGAACGCTCCTTTAACATCCAAAGAGCGCTATCAACGGTATACGGAAAAATTAAAAGAATCTGGTGGAAAGACCGTAATCTATCACATAGATGGTAATGAGAATGCTGCATTGAAACAGTTAAGAATAGATTTGAAGATGCCTGATGATACAAGTGAAGTTGAAGTTATCCGGGTCATGCTCATTGTTTTAAGCGGTCGGACTTACATCAGTGGTAAAAGCGATATTACAGCAACTATAGATATCAAAATGCGTTACTAGGTATTCCGTGGCAAACGGCCACCTTCAGAATTCAATGTTTTATTCTGATTTGAAAAAATAATGCCTGCTTATGCAACATGCCAATAACTTTCAGTTGATAGGGCTGTTTTTGCAGCCGGCTTCAGAGTTAAAAATACCACAGTAGGTTAAGCCGGCGGTGACCCGGCTTTGCCGGTTTAGATCCAAAAAGATCCCTCGATCCACCTCCCTCCCTGCTAAGCTATGCTGACTTTCAGCAGACATATTTGTTGATGCGACGTCCAGGTTAGCGAGCTTGCGAGCTGTATCCTGGCGTAAGCGCCGCTTGCGGCGCTGTACGGTCGCTCTAGCTCGGATCCGGGGCCCGCTTGCGGGAGCTACTTAATAGGCGTTTACGCCACAGTAGAGGAGCTGCTTGCAGCGACATCCTTATACAAAGGTTATTTCATAAATAACAGTAGTAAAGTTATACACATATCTACAGGGTGTGACCCCTAAATAATCCTATTAGATCCTTTTTAGATCCCTAACTGATCCCACTCGCCAGAAATCTATAAAAATCATGAAAATACACCACTTTTGGTGTGTCGAAGTGGGCAAATGGTGTGTCGAAGCGGGAATTTGGTGTGTCAAAGTGGGTAAATGGTGTGTAGTATTGGGTAAAACGGTGTGTCAAAGCGGGAGAACTCTCGTTTTATCCACATAAATTCATTACTTATTATACACTTGGATTAGTCTATGACAGATAAGGTTTTTATTGGTGAGGCGATTAATAAAAGAGACGAAACTGTCAACACGAAACTCACAGTTACTAACAGCGCAACTGTACAGCCTGTAGCTCTGATGCGTCTTGATGTATTTGTCCCCGCGAGCAGGCCAGGTAAAGGAGTAAAGACGACAATTGATGCGTCATCAGTTCTATCTGGGCTGGAATTTGCGAAACGGGAAGGTTACGACAACGTAAAAATCACCGGTGAACGGCTTAACATGGCCGTGGATTTCAAGGTCTGGGTGGGTATTATCCAAGCATTTTCTAAGTATGGCCTCAATACAAACACGATTAGCCTACCTTTCAAAGAATTTGCTTCAATGTGTAAGTTCGAATCCAAACGCTTCGATAAACGTCTGCGTGAAAGCATAATGAATTCTCTGACTCGCATTCGAGGTAAGACAATAACTTTCTCGCGGGATAATGCTAAAGGGGCTTCAGTTACAGGGCTACTGAAAACTGGTTCATTTGACGTCGATAAAGACATTATTGAGCTCGAGGCCGACCAACGTTTATGGGAACTCTATGCCGCTGATTATACAGTTCTTCTTCGCTATAAACCCATCAATGCTCTCATGCGGAAAGAAGCTGCCCAGGCACTTTATACCTACATTGAAAGCCTACCAACCAACCCAGTTCCAATCTCCTTCAGTAGAATACGGTCGCGATTAGCGCTGCTTTCTCCTACTAAAGAACAAAATCGAATTATCCGTATTGCACTTGAGCAACTGAAGGAGATCGGCTATCTGGTTTATTCTGAGCAACCCAAGGGGAAAGAGATATTCATCATTGTGCATAGCCGTAACCCCACTCTTAAACCAATCTGAACCCGCTGGTCAGTGAACTGGCCAGCAATAGCAAACTCTTTCTTACTTCCCCGTTCAGCAATATACAGTGCGTAATAGCAATAAAAATGTTCCCACTCTGACACACCTCCACCAATTCCCAGCGGTAGGCGACTATGCAGGAAACTCTGATATTTCTGCAACAGCTTGGAGAGTCAAATAAAGTAGCGATGGAGTGGCCACATCTAAACGACGATTGAGACGCTAAATGCCCAGAGTGACTTGATCAGGGATAGCTGATTGTTTTTTCTGATTCAGACAACTTACTAATAGTAAAAAACCGGATATTTTGGCTGGTTGCAGCTTACCCACTTTTTATGCGGGAATATAAGGTAGGCTTCATCAAAATCCCTACACATTTTAACGGCTTAATGCTTTTATAGGGAGAGAACATATTGGTTTAGTTATGAAAGGGGAAACTATGGGTGATTTATATTCGCGCGCTTTAACCGCACAAGATATGCCGTTTATCATGGACGAATTCGAAGATGGGGCAAGCATGGGCTCTTTCTCGAAAGAATTCTCAAAGGCAGGAGGAAGCAAGATTGTAGAAAAGCAAATCAGGGAGGTGATACGAAAGGGCGAAGCAGGACAATACACTGGGCATTTTTTCTATATCCTCACTCGAGAGTCTAATAAGCAAAGGATTGGCTATATCTGGCTTATGACAGTACCAGATCTGAATGGTCAACCTTGCTTGGAGATAAGGGCTATCGGTATTACTAAAGCTTTTCGCGGTAAGGGATACGCTTCAACGCTACTGTCAGATTGGATTGAAAACAATAGCCATCATCCTATGCAGGCAAAATGCTTGGCTAAATCAAAGCACATGACCGATATGCTACTGCGTCGAGGTTTTACGGTTCTTCAAACGACACCTTCCGGCTCTGTTTTACTTTTCAAGCCCCCGAGATAAATACTGAGTGCGCACACTATATTGCGAGGTTCTGTCACGTATCTGGAGAGGCCAGGAGCAGAAAAAAATGGCCATTACGCCTTGCAGTATAGCAATGAGCTTTTGGCCTAGATGCACTGATTGTGAAGTTGAAGCTGTCATGGCGTTTTAGACCCACTTGTTGGGCTAACTGTTAACTGCCCGCTGTGTTATACCCGCCGTGAAATATTTGACGGTGTTTAGTAACCGATACCCTCCCACTCACACACACCTCCGATGAAATGGTCTGTGGTATGTCTAAACTGGTAACTTCCCACTCTGACACACCCACCTTTAAATACTTTAGTCATAATGAAACTAGCAACTGCCCATTCGAATATGCCCACATCTAAGGGGTTAGAGGTCCAATGGGGCGAAAACCTACGCTAAGTTCATCATGGGCGGGTGAAACGCTTAAGCCTGCTGGCGAACCATTGTGGCTCAATTCCTTTATCTGATTCGTTGGCAAATTCAGGGAAGTTTTGCCAGAAGTTCGTTATAGCATCTGCAATTTCGACAAACTGCGCTTCACTTACCTTCAGTTCATCCGGTCGTGGGCCTATGCGCCCTCTTAGTTTTGGATATGCTGATGGGTAATACTCGGGGTATTTGCTCACCAGGTCCCTATGAGAGCGTCCTTTCCCATGCTTATAAACATTTACCAGCAACTGGCAAGCGTCCAGCTTTACATAGAATGGCTTAGCCTTGATTTTTACCCCTGCCCATTCCAGCAAATCAATCAGCAGCGGAAACTCTACATTCCAGATCAAACCGTCTATCGTAGCCGGTTGCCAGTTCCGAAACTCTATGACCATCTTCTCACGCAAGGCTTTATCAAACTGATGGAACATACCAGCGGTCAAGGCCAAGGTGATGGTGTTATGCATCTCATGTAGGGCTTGGTAATGTGAGATGCCTTCATTAAATGCAGCTTCCGCTGAATCAGCCGGGTCATCCCGCTCGGGGTCAAAATACTGGCCCAACATTTCATAGTGTGCCTGCACCGCCTCGTCAGCCTCACGCGAGATGTCATGAAATTGAGAGAGTAGCCGCTTGCGTGCCTGTAAGACATAGAACTTGTGAGGCTCAAGAATTGTGCGGCTATCAAATTTATCAAACCAGAATGTATACCCCATGATGATTACCCTATGAAATCAATATTCTTTAGGCCAGTACAATACACAACATAAGCCTATCTGGGGCAGAGTATTGGCGAGGCCGACTAACGCTAGCGTAGGCTTTCGCCCCATAGGACCTCAAACCCATCTAAGTATCTTATGGTGTGTCGAAGTAGGCAGATTCCCATTCTGACACACCCATCTTTTAGTATTTTTGTAGTGGCATAGTGAATTTGGCCACCTGAATAGAGGTGATATCATCACCTCATAGTCAAAACAGGTGACATTATGACCGGACGTAACAGACGCAATTTTAGCCCCGAGTTTCGCCTCGAAGCCGCCCAGCTTGTACTCGATCAGCATTACACCGTTGCCGCCGCTGCCACGGCAATGAATGTCGGTAAATCCACGATGGACAAGTGGGTCCGGCAGTTGAAAGAAGAGCGAGGGGGGAAATCACCCATAGCTTCACCAATGACACCTGAGCAGATTGAGATACGTGAGTTGAAGAAAAGACTCCAACGCGTTGAAATGGAAAGGGATATATTAAAAAAGGCTACCGCGCTCTTGATGTCAGACTCCCTGAACAGTTCTCATTAGTTGAGAAACTCAGGGCGCGGTTTCCTGTTGCCGTTGTGTGCAACGTGTTTGGGGTTCATCGCAGCAGCTATAAATACTGGCGGCAGCCAAAGAAGCCTGATGCCGCACGCGTGGCATTACTGGGCCTTGTTCGTGAAAGCTATCGCGAAAGTAATGGTTCCGCAGGTGCACGTAATATTGCCGCGATGGTCACCACCAAAGGCGTAAAACTGAGCCGCTGGCGGGCAACAAAGCTGATGAAAGAACTTAATCTCATCAGCTGTCAGCAGCCTGGCCATCGATATAAGAAGGCGTCTAAGGAACACGTAGAGATACCTAATTATCTGGAACGCCAGTTTGCAGTAACAGAGCCTAATCAGGTCTGGTGCGGTGATGTGACTTATATCTGGACAGGTAAGCGCTGGGCTTATTTAGCCATTGTGCTTGATCTGTTTTCCCGTAAACCGGTTGGCTGGGCGATGTCATTTTTCCCTGATTCCGCACTGACAGGTAAAGCCCTGTCGATGGCCTGGGAAGCACGGGGAAAACCGGCTAATTTACTGTATCACTCGGATCAAGGCAGTCACTATACCAGCAGGAATTTCAGACAGTTACTGTGGAGATATCAGATAAAGCAAAGCCTGAGTCGCCGGGGAAATTGCTGGGATAACAGTCCAATGGAACGGTTCTTCAGAAGCCTGAAAACAGAGTGGGTACCGGATAATGGCTACGCGAATTTTAGCGAAGCCAGCACGGCAATAACGAATTACATCACAGGATATTACAGCCAGCTCAGACCTCATCAATATAATGGTGGTTTGACGCCGAATGAATCAGAACGATTGTTCTGGAAAAACTCTAAAGCTGTGGCCAGTTTTTGTTGACCACTACATTTGTGGTGTGCCGAATCAGGTAATTTCCCACTCTGGCACACCCATTCCTCAATATGCAGTGGTGTGTCTAAGTGGGTATCCTCCCACTCTGACACACCTCTCTCTTAGTATTCTGTGGTGTGTCGTAATCGGTAACTTCAAAATCAACCATACTCTAATCCGAAACGTTCGATAAAACAGATAGGTATCTTTCTGGTCGGATACTTTCTACAAATAGCAACTGAAGGCAATAAGTATCCTACTTGCCTACTGCCAACATGGTGGGTCGTAACAGGCAATCTCCCACTCTGACACACTCTCTTTATGTAAGAGGCAAGGTGTAGTTCCTGACTTTATGCACTTTACCTTGGCTGTAAGCTGCTGTGACTGGGGCAAGCAGCTGCACACCTAATACATACACTAAAACCTTAAAGTAAGTTCGGTGTGTCGAAATGGGAGGTTTCCCACTTTGCCCCACCTTTATTAGCGAGTGGGTCACAACGGGGAAGGGTTGTTGTTGGAAGACTAATGTTCTCCCATACTAAATGTGCCTGACTCGTTTCCAATACTGACACACTGAGGTAGTTTATCTTATGGGTGTGTCAGAACCGGCAACTTCCCAATCTGACACACTGTATTAGACTTACCCGGACATGTTGCACCGGTCGATATTGATACCACGTAGAGAACGCCTTACCGTACCCTCTCTGACATACCGTCTACTGCTTCTGTGATCACACTCAATTTCAACAAAATACATCCGCAACGTTCTTCGGGCATTTTTATGGTGTGTGGAAATGGGGAAAGTTTGAACTCATGGGAAAACGAACGGATGCGTCTGTGACGCATAAAGGCGCAGAACGATAGCAACAGTAGGGTGCAAGGCGTTAATCGCGCCGTAGCCCGCCACAGGCGGTGCAATACCTCATATTGCATCATCACCATCCCGCCCTGCTAAGCCTACGGGCTCGCTGCTTTCATCTTATGGTTAGTTAGCCAGTACGCAGTGGCTGAGCGTAGCGAAGCGTATCTGCGCCTTAGTGGTGCTTGCACCACTTAGGTGGCGTTACTATGTTTATCTGCCTGCCATATATGGCAGGTGCTACCTTTTTCATTTTGCCTATCATCTGAATTTCTGGAATAGGATTGTGCCCGTAGCGTAGCTAGGGTGGTGCTCCAGGCATACCCGGAGGGTTGCCAGAAGTAATCCCTTTTTAAAGGGCTTGTTAAGTTCAGAAACTACGTTCGAATTTAATTGAATTATCAAAAGGAGTTCGAAGCTAACTGCGTAATTAAAATACAGTTTGACGGCGAAAGCGGATAACGAATAAACCATAAGGGCATTAGGGGCGAAAAGTTGAAATGATCTAATTAGAAAATGGTTGCTTTGGGGCCGAAGTGGTTAGGGAATGCAGCACTAAAACCGCCTAGCGGCGGTGATATACACATTACGAACTGTGGGTTAGTGTTGGCCGGCGCGTTCGAGTAGAAGGCTATAGTAACGTTCCTCATCGTCCTGGCGGAGAGACGGGAATTCCCTATCTACATCACTTTGGATCCTCTTAGTCAAAAACGTTGGTGATGACCCACAGGACTCCCATTTAAACCAACGGTATTTGGCACTTCTCTGACGAAGAGGGACAACGACTGATTTTTGCTCAATTGCCCCTGACAGCGCACCAATGATTTCTTGTTTTTCGTTTTGCAGTTCAGGACTGGTGATTTGCCATTTAACTTTTTTCAACAATTTTTTGAGAGCGTGTTTCTTCTCAATACTTAAATTCAGCCGTTCCAAACGTAAAAGATGACGCTCATTACGTTGCTTAAGTGTCTGGGAAAGCCCATTTTTCCTTGCCCATTGCCGGAATCGATTTAAAGAACTGCGAAGTTCATCAATGTTAATACCCTTGGAGGTGAAAAAATCTGTGGTTAAGAAAATTCGAACTGCTTTGTATTGCCCCTTATCTGAGTCCCAGTCGCGATCGACGTATAATTGTTTTAACTCTTCTGTTACTCGTAGTGCGTGGAGTGCGACATCATAAGCAAGACGACCATTTTCATATTTATGAAGCACACCCATTTGGCGGGCGATCTCTTCGAAGGGCACCATAACTTCAAACGGGTATTCGCTCTCCGGGTTAAAATCACAATTCGCGGCAAGCACAAAATGCAGTGCAGTTAATGCCTCACGACTTTCCGACCTGACACTTATGCGCATCGGTTTGGGTTTAAAATCAGGGTCAAATTGGCGAGTAAAGGGGGTGTATCCTCTTTGCCTGAGTAAGATTAGCGCGGCGTTCCTGTTCCAATCATGGGTAGTGATGCAACCGAACAATTTCGAGGCCATACCTTTTGGCGCCGAAACATTACACAACGGTTGGCTACGACGGTGAATTTTAGATTTCCCTTTACGCAGCGAGTTTGACTCACCACGTCGCGAGGAACGGTAAAGAACCGTTTCGGGAAGATTGCAATGATACAAATTTGTATCATCATGATTTACTTGAAGTTTCACGCGTAAGCCTACTATCCGATCCATGAATCGAAAGCAGCGCCGAGGGCTTTATTTTGACCAATATTTTGCTATACTGACCCTGTAAACCACAATGTTGCTTTGTTTGGCGACGAGGACAACGTTGATGGTGCTAAGGTTAGTATGCGGTCGGTGTTCGGCACTGCCGCCTTATTTAGACCCCGGTTATCGCAAGATAACCGGGGTTTTTTCTATTTATCCTTTACAACTTTTACTTCAGCACAGAGAAGCCTGTCATAGCCGGGGAATCTACTATCCAAAAAGCGGATAACCGACCCTCTCGAACTAAAGCAACGAACCTTTCGTTTTTCTTGCTGAGTATGCGTTGTAACCAACTGCGCAACATCGCCGCAGCGGGTTAAAAATTCCAGGGTGTAAGGCCGGTTAGAATCTGTATCAAATGCTATCTGGATACCAGATAGGAAGTTCTCGCTCGCCAGCTTTACAGCTGTGTCAAGTCTCCAATCGTACATAAACCAGTCCCTTACATTTCAAAACGTTTTTCAGAATACTATATTAATATTACATAGGGTAGCAGTTGGATTAAAAAGTGGTAAAATTTAGATCCAGGCAGAAAGGATGATCATCGTGAAAGACAAGTTGCAAGGGGTGAGGGGGTACAAGCAGATCTCCTTGAAAAGATTTAGTAGAACTATATCGCACAACCTGAAGCTGTTGGCTCTTTCCCGTGGCCAGAACCTCTATGAGTTGCATGATCAGATTGTTGGTGAATTTGTGTGTAGCGAAGCTAACTTGATCAAACCCATAGTAAATGAGACGTATTCTTACAACGTTTTCATAGGGCCAGAGGCTCAGGAACTTGCGACAAGTTTGTCAATGAAGCTAAAAGTTACTGAATCAGAGATTATCTATTCAGCTTTAGTCTCCTTTGCCGATAAATTACTGCTGAATCACTCTTTAGCAGCACTAAAAAAGTGAAATTAGCTAAGAGTCTTATTGTGAATCCGAGTGTTTCACTATAGAACCATCACAACAACTATAAATGGGTTAGCGGAATGTCAAAGAATCCATCCAAGAATCCTTCAGATTGGAAATTCAAGCGGTTTAGGATTGAGCCTGAACTAATATCTCAGATCGAGAATCTGGCCAATGTCCGGGGCGAACAAAAAGGAGATATTATTGCCGAAACTATGGAGTGGTTTATCAAAAATCGCTCTGATGGTACGATCTCTCCACGTTACTTTGCGAGCCCTAATGAAGCACCTTACACGGGCATTTGGGTTACCCCGGATACCGCAAAAAAAATTGATAGCATGGCGCAGACAGATAGCCAAAACTCTAACAGAGTTATTTACACAGCTATCGCAAGGTACATCGACAAAGACAAAACCTGATTTTAACCGCTCAAACGAGCGGTTTTTTTTCGTACTTTCCTGTAACCGAAGAAACGGAAGGGATCCTTCCCTAACGTTTCTTCGGTTGGACAAGCCACCGGCGCGTCAGCATTTCCTGAGTTATGCCAAACTGAAATCTTTTTGCCGTATTTCGTGCTTAACGAGATCAGGGGCGTTACTGATTTAGCTCTTCAAAAATTGACAACGCTGGACAATTCAGTTTTGAATTTCGAACGCTACATCTAAATAGCCTAGGTAAGTTAGTTACGATCGCTTTGATGATTAGTGACCCTCATTCAAATTAACCGCCTTCTCTGTTTACTTTCGATATTTCCTGCTAAGACCATCCCTGAGTAATCAAGCCGAATAAATGTCGCGTTTAAAATTCATTAAGTCATTGTTTATTAGGTATTTATTGAAAAGCCATCGTGTTCCCAACTAAGAAATTAATTTTTATCTAACCATTTATTGATTGATTTCAAATTCCGTTTATAATCCCTTCATGATACAAGTTTGTATCATGATAAAGAGATAATCAGCCGATGAAGATTAACAAGATTATGGCTTCGCTAATCGCAGTCATGGGGTCACAACTGTGTTCTCAGATTGCCCTGGCTGACCAGATTATTCAAAAACCATACGGTGCCTTTTATATCGTCAATGACCATGACGCGGAGCAAATTTTTGACCGCAATAATTTTGGCTTTTTTGTGATCCCTCCATCGGTTGATACACGTCCTGTTATCAAGCCGATGCGTAAGACCAAAAAACATAATGTTAAGAAACTGGCATCGAAGAAAACAGAACAATGTCCGCCTACAAATTGTCCTGTTAAACCACTTAAGCCCGTTACGACTGTAGAACCTGCCGAATCAATATTTTTAAGACTGGAGAGTATGAAAAAATGACTTTTAACAAGTGCCTTATCGCCGCAGCAATTGCCTTCGGCCTGACAGTAAATCTTGCGCATGCGCAAAATGACATCCCAAAAACTGATGTGTCAGCAAAGACAGAATCTGCTAAAGCGGTCGGCATTAATAAAGAACCTTTATCTAGTTCAGTTGATTTGAAAAAAGCGCAGGACCAACTGGCCACATCATTCAATGGCATGAGTGTTACCGGCTTTCATGAATCGCCAATTCCAGGTGTTTATGAAGTTAAAACAGGCGGGAATATTATCTATTTCCATCCTGGTCAAGACGGTAAGAAGGGTGTGTTGTTGTTTGGGGAGATGTACGACTCAACCGGCACAAATCTGACAGAACTCAGCAAAATGGGCAGTCTAAGTGACACGTTGAAATCAGTTCCTTTGGATACTGCTATCACTATCGGTCCTAAAAACGCTCCAATTTTTTATGAGTTTACCGATCCTGACTGCCCGTACTGCCATGCATATGACCAATGGATTAAAGAGTATTCAAAGACACACCCCGTCCAGCGAAAGCTGATTTTCATGGTAAATCCTGGGCACCCTCTGGCACGCGCCAAAATCGAGCACGTAATTTGTTCTAAAGATAAAGATGAAGCCGTGCGCTACGTCTATTCAGAAGAGCTCCCACACAACCCGGACAGTGCAGATGCGATGCAAATGGCTAAGCAGAAAGCACTAAAGACTTGTAAGGAAGCAGACCAGGTAATCGCAGAGCACGACAAAGTGCTGAAGGCTGTCGGCGTCAATGGTACTCCGTCATTCCTTTTCAATGTTGATACAAAACCTAATCTTATCGTTGGATTCAATCAGCAAAAGATTGCTGACGCCATCACCGAGCTGGAAAAACCCGCAGTAACAAAAGTCGATAAATCATCAACCAAATAAATCATGGAGTCTTATATGCACACAGCTTGCAAAACTAACTTTGCTGCCATTTCTGCCTTAACAGGCGCAGTAGAGAACGATTCAATTTGGGCAAAAGTACGCTCAGAAATGCTCAACAACTCTTTAGCCCGAAAATTAACTGTGGGTTTTGGAACGTTGTCCGCCTTGGCGATGAGTCAGGCCGCTGTAGCATTTGCCGCCCCTTCCACTGGGAGCTTTGCTTACAACATCTATGACATCGCTATCAATAAAGTCGCAAACGGACCAATCGGTTTCGTTGGCGGCGGCTGGTTGATTGCAATGGCCGCAACGAAAATGAATGAAGGATGGGTGCGAGCTCTTCCTTATGCCATCGGTGGTTCATGCCTGATCAAGATTGAAGAACTTACATCTTCATTGGGCGCAATTCTTAATTAATAGGGGGACAGGATGGAATACGGATTTAAAGAAGGGCGCCTATTTAGATATCCACACATGCCGATCCAGATCTTCTGGTTCGACCGTGACGAGTGGCTGATTCTGATCGCGAGTTATCTCGTAAGTATGCAACTAGGTGGTATTACCTGGCTTGTAGTCTTTCCCGTATCCATCCTTTCCATTTCTATTAAACGCACCAAGGGGCGTGGTTTTTTTCGACATACGCTCTATGAGTTTGGGTTAATTGAGATCCACGGTTATCCGAATTCGTCAGCCAAAAAGTTAGAGGAGTAACTAATGTTCAAAAAGGCGAAATCGGCGATGGTAAAACACTCCGGCGAGGCGATGAATAATGAGCAGAAAGACATTGCTGAAAAAAAGCAGACCCGCATCATGCTCATAATTCTTCTTGTTTTATGCGGTCTGATTTACCAGAAAGTCAGCAAATATGCATCACAGCAAACAACAGTTCTCGTTCCCTATGGCGCAAAATCAAGTGACATGCTAATCACCGGTGAGAGTGCATCTACAGGATATGTCCGGCAGCTGGCCCGCCTGATTGTTACCGACTATGGATCTGTATCTAAAGCCAGCGTGGATAATAAATATGCTGAGCTTTTGGGAATAGTCCATATCGACCGCGTTGAGGCAATGCGCGTGAAGCTGAACGAAAAAGCCAAATATTTTAAGCAGTTTAATACAGTGTCGCAAAGCATGGAGATTATGAATGACCAACCCATGACGATAACTGAAAATCCAGAAGGTCGTGATTACAAAACGGATGCAAAAATAATCTATCGTCTGGTCCTCAGTGTTGAGCAAAGAAAGATAGTCGGTGACGTTGCTAAGACACCTGAAACGCTGAAATTATCTATCGATTATACAATTGCAGAAGGCCGATTCTGGATTCTGGATATTAAAGGCTAAAATATGAAAAAGTACATCACTACATTGCTGATACTCGTATCAGCAATGTCAACTGCTGCTGAGAAAAAGACTGTTTCACAAAATGTTCAGCGTGTATTACCTGAAATATCCACGCAAATTGTATTATCTAATCGTGATGTAAACCGTATGGTTTGTGAATCTGGTGAGGCGAGCAAACCTGTTTTCAGTAAAGAGAAACCTGTAACAGTAGAAGTAAGCAAAGACCGTCGTTCATTCTGGGTGAAATTCAAATACCTGGCTGAAGGAGGGGTAAACCATTATTACTCTGAACCAACTGAGTTATATGTAACCTGCGGCACAAGTACGTTCGAATTAATTGCCATCCCTAAATATGAAGATCCCCACAAAATCTTATTAGGTTCCGACACGAAGGACCGTATTAAGGATAATCAATCAATATTTGGTGCTTTGTCATTAGAAGAAGCGGCGGTAACTCTTTCGACGAAAATCATCACGGACGGGGATGCCACAGGTAAAGGGCTACCTGAAAGTTTTCAAGTAGTTCCCGACCGGACTAGCTGGACACGCAGCATTTATGACAATCGTGGCCGACAAATTCCAGTCGAAGTAAGAAAGGAGCGTGATGTTCTGGTTGATGGTACAGGTCTGCGTGGTTCTCAATACACTATTCGCGCTCTTAACTCAGTCCAACTAAACGAGGCTATGTTTTTAAATTCTCAGTTTGGCAGCAACATATTCGCCATTACTGCTGAGAGCTTAGCTTTAAGTGCTGGCCAGCTTACAACTCTAGTTATTATTCATCGGGAGACAATGTAATGAATGATAATAAATTCCCTTTAATTGAAAAATTGAGGGCGTCATTTCATAGGCGCCCATCAGCTGAACAAAAGAAGATTAAAAAATATGGAACCATTGGTTTCACTGCCCTCGTTTTGCTCGGCATCTATTATCTGACAGGTCAGAATGATAAAAAACCTCGAGTGCCTGAAGTTAAACAAGAAGTCACCGCTGATAAAACAGCCGGGCTTATTCAAGACGATATCATTACAACTCTCAACGGGAGAATTGATGAGCAGAACCAAAATATAAAAGGCTCTGTCCAAGATGCTGTCGCTCAAGCATTTAAGGAGGGCAAATTTGGTCTTACTCCGCCACCAGGAGGTATAAACCCAAACGCCCTGAACTCTACTGAATTGACTGCCGGTCCGGAGCAGCCGGTTGGCGCTGCACCAGGTAATGCTCAGGCAAACAACCCTAATGTCACTGACTATCCGGGCATGTCGAACTATCCAGCACCTGCGGGCTACGGCGGCGATAATTCCCGAGCATCACAAAATGCACAAGATTCGCAGCAGGAAGAGAAATCTGTAATTTGGGTAGGCGATATTTCTGAAGGTAACGATGATGTTGGCCTATCCACGCCGGCTACGGATTCTGCTGAAAAAAAGAATACGATCCAGTTGCCGGTTGGATTTATGAAAGCAAAACTCCTGGTCGGCGTTAATGCCCTCACTGGGCAGTATGGTTCCGAAAACCCGCAAACACTTATGTTCCGGGTTCAGGCTCCGGCACAGCTGCCAAATTTCATCAGAATGAATCTCCGTGGTTGCTTCAATATCGCAAACGTCAGCGGCAATCTCAGCTCTGAACGGATCATCGTTCTGCCCGTTTCCATTCATTGCATGACTATGGATGGCAAATACATCGTCGAAGGCAATGTGAAAGGGTTCGTTTCCGATGCTGATGGTAAGCGTGATATGTCGGCACGAGTCGTTTCACGGGCCGGTCGTCTACTTGCAGCCACTGTATTTGCTAAATCAATTGAGGGTTTCGCCAACGTTATTGGCCAACAATCCATTCAGCAAAACACCTCCGCGCTTGGCTCAGTGAACACAATCAAACCTGGTGAAGCAACTCAGAACGCAGCTGCGACGGGCGTAGCCGGTGGTTTTACAGAGGTTTCAAAGTACCTCCTCAACCTTGCACAACAAACCTCACCGGCGCTTGAAACAGGACCCGGTAAAGACGTCATGTTGTTTATTCAAGAAACTGCCGAACTAACCATCCGTGAAGTAAGGATTAAATAATGAAACTACTTAAAATCACACTTATGGCCGTTGCAGTATCCTCGCTGTCTGGCTGTCTGCTTCCATACCACAATGATTTTGCCTGTAAGTTGGAAGACGGTTACGGCAAATGTATTTCTTCTAACGATGCTTACGATGAGGCCACGACTGGTGTCGATAAGGGACATGCAATAACGGAAGATGGTGTGGTCGATGACCCAAAGGGCTCTGCCGCTAAAACAACGGCGGCGGCGGCCCCAACCACTCCTGATCCTGCTTATCAGCAATACAAAGACCGCGTTTACAAAAAAATGGCAAAGCTTATTGAAGAGCCTCAAACACCTGTTGTTCGTCAACCAACGGTCGTTAGAACGCTGATTCTGTCATATTCGCCAAATCTTGATGACCAGACGGCATACATGCCTCGTTATGTATTTACCATGCTTAATGGCCCTAAATTCGTTATGTCTGATTACAAGCTGTCAACGGATGATACACCGCCAGGCTTTCTAATGGGGGGCAGGGGATAATATGTTAAAAGCCCTTTATAAAAGCGTGGAGAAAAACCTTCTATTAAAAAATGAAGTAACACGCTCCGATGTTCTCCAGCTGGCCAAGAGGGATCAACCCAGCGAATATTTACCTTGGCTGGCATTCATGAAACAGCTCCCCGGCCAGGATAGTGACACAAACGCATTCTTAAATTTTGATAATACCATTGGCTGGATCTTTGAACTCAAGCCTCTGGCATTTTTGGGAAACGATAAGTTAGACAAGCTCCACGGTATTGTTCGGGCACAGTTTCCTAAAGGCACGGTTACACAGTGGATTCTGTTCCCGGATCATAACCTTGATGATTCAATCCAAAGGTATCGCGACGCCCGTACAACCGATAACCCTATTACTGCAATGAACGTAGATGCAATGGAGAAATTCCTCCGCGAGGGTACCGATGGTGTTGAGAAAATAGCCAACATTCCAATTAGGAACTTCAGGTTATTTTTCACCATTAAGCACGAACAAATAATTTCGGAAGAACTGCTCGTCACCGTAGAGCAGGGCTTTGACATGGCCGGAATGGAGCCTCGTCGATGGAATGCTGATGACCTCATAAAATGGGGCTCTGAATTCTTTAATGGTACTCCAAGTAAGCGAACTTACGATCCTAGTGTTCAACTTCGTAAACAGATGAACACTTCAAATCTTGATTTCAGCTCAGACGATTCAATTTCGTTTCTTGGCCATCGTCATGGGATCTGTCTTTATCCCAATGTTGTTCCCCAAAAAGACAACACGCCTCTACGAACCAATGAGCTATTCGGTGGTTTCATGGGGACTGAAGATGATATGAAGCAAATCAAATATCCCTTCATGTACACATTGACGGTTATTTATGAAGATCTCAAAAAGAACATCACAGACAAAGCTACGCAGACAATGTTTCAGCGTGTGGGGGCTGGACTCGCGGCATCACTAAATCAACGCATTATTGAATTCTCAATCATGCAGGACAAGATTGCGAAGGGCGCCAAATTTGCTTACATAATGCCGCAATTATGGGTGTTTGCTGATACAGAAAAAGAAGTCCGCGAAGCCGCTGGTCAAGCTAAAAACCTTTGGGAAGGTTTTGATTTTGAGATGATGTATGAAACCTCAATTAAAAAAGTGATGTTTTTTACCGCTCTACCTTTTGGCCTTTACCATATAGATAACAACGTTGAAACTATTGACCGTCACTTTTATCTCGATACGGAAGATATCGCCCGTTTCCTGCCAGTACAGGGGGATTTTCGTGGAGGTGGACGGCCCGTACAATCCTATATAGGTCGAAAGGGCCAAATAATATCTCTGGATATGTTCGACAAGCGTGCGAATGCCCACAATTTCTTTGTCATCGCGGAGACAGGTGGGGGTAAGTCATTCTTGCTGAATGATATGATCGACAATTATGCCTCCATTGGTGCGAAAGTACGAATCGTTGATTTAGGGCGTTCATACGAAAAACAAACTCGTATTCGCAAAGGTCGATTTATCGACTTTAACCTGCAAGAACCTATCTGTATTAATCCCCTGGACTTTATTTATAACGACGAAGAAGACCTGGAAAAAAATATCTCGGCTGCACAGATTGTATTTGCATCCTGCGCTTACTCCTTTACAGGGAAAAGCGTCAGCGAAGTTGAAGCCAATCTTATCGACCACGCCTGCCATGCAGCAATTAAAAGCGGTGACCAGCTGCGCGGTACTGATGCTCTAATCGATTTTTTCAACACTAACAGCATTGCCACTGGTGAGGTTTCGGACAAACTACAAAAACCTCTAGCTGAAATAACCGAATCAGCCCAAAGGCTCGCCTTCCTACTCCATAACTTTAGCCGTGAGGGTGCATTTGGGAAATTCTTTACCGGTAAAACTACATTCAGCATAAAAGATGATGAATTTGTTTGTACCGACATTGAAAAACTGCGCGCTGTAAAGCAACTGTTCTTTCCGATGGTTATGAACCTGATGAATGCGGTAACACAGGATTTGTACCTCTCCGACCGTTCCCGCCCAAGTATCATTTTGTTTGAAGAGATTGCGTCGATTGTTAAAAAGACCGGCAACATTTCGATGGACGGTCTTAGCGCAATGATCGACGAAGGATACCGTCGCGCCCGTAAATATCGCGGATCAATGGGCATTGTGCTCCAGTCACCGCTCGACCTTGAAGCATTACCTGGCTTGGGTCCGGTAGTCAGGGCTAACGCCCAATGGCGGTATTACTTAGCTTCAGCCATGTATGAAGAGGCCGTTAAAAAAGGATTACTTCCAGGCATGACCGACGGTTTCCCACTGAAACTCCTCAGCAGTGTTCGAAACGCCCGCCCACGCTATGGTGAGGTATTTATCGATAGTCCTTTAGGAATGGGGGTAGCACGCCTTTGTGTTGATAAATGGCGTTACTGGATCAACACATCGGACGGTGATGACGTTGCTGCGTTTGACCGGCTTATGCTTCAGGGTATCGAACCTATTGATGCACTGATCCAGCTCTCCGGTGTAAACCCGATGATGAATACAGCGGGGTAAAAATGAACTTACTTAGGCTATTTCTGGGGGCAGCAATGCTCCCTGTTTTTTTTGCGCATGCGCAAAACCCAATCAAACCCAATGTCGCCGATATCTCAAAAAGTAAGGATCTGGCTTCATCCATTAATACCACTGTTCAGGGGCAAACAAACTCCGCTTCCCGACTTAATACCAGTCAAATAAGACCTGCTTCCGGCGATGCCACAATGACGACATATGATGGCAAAACATCCTTTAACGGAAAAGCCGTATGTCAGGGAACATCGGAATTCATGCGAATGCTCGTTCAACCTGCGGCGAATGGTGACCTGAAATTGCTAAATATCATGCAGGATACCGATATGAACGGCAGTCTCAATATGACTTCATCCCCAGGATGGAACATTTCCGTGGTATGCAGCAATGGTTTCCAGACATGTTCAGACGCTAACAATGCTGCTACCTGCAAATCTTGGGCATGGGTTGCAGACGCTCAGACGTATCAACTCGGCCGCAAAAGTGTGGCTATGAGTGATTTAGGGGGCTGCTACTGCATCAATAACAGCTGCGGTAATAATTTGGCCTGGAACAATCTGGGGCAAGTACTGAATGACTTGGGTGGGGGGGCTTCACAAGCACTTTCAAAAGCGAATCCTTGGTTCACGCTAAGCCAAATTAAAGTTGATGGAGTCTCCGCATCTTTCGTCGGGGGTGAAACCGCTTCGTGTTCTATGGGCGATTCAAAAAACTTCTTCGGTACCTCTGACGGTAAGAAGATCTTGAATTACCAGGATAACTATAACGCGATGAAAACCGATGCAGGCGATGCAACGACAACAAGCACAGCTTACAAGATGATCACTAATGGGAGCCTAAATCCAAACGAGCAATCAGACTTTCGTAATTGTGATATCACGCGTTCCGTCGCCCTCAATGAGCCTACCCTCAATGACGTGATCAGCTTTGACGGTGGAGAAGGGACCGTTCAGCAGTGTGGGGCCGATTGCTTACAGCTCGTTCTCGGCAGGTTAGGAGACGACTACTGGAGTGGTACATGTAAATATTTTGAGGTCACATCTAACTTCTTCGTGAAGCAGCCGGACCGTATTGTTAATGCCACTTTGATCAATGCTGTCTTCGATGACTGGATGCAGTTATGGGCGGGAGATAAAGTTGTTTGGTCTGGTCCTTATAATAATTGGAGCGATGCTGGCCCAGTTCCGGGAGCATGTGAATTAGGTAAATCTTGGAACCAGAATCCTAATATGGATTTTAAGCAGTATCTGAATAAAGAAGGTCAAATCTCCTTTAAAATTCGCGTGGAAGTGAGTGGTAAAGGTGAAGGTTATGCACTGGTTAGGATAAAAACAGACCTGTCCTGTAAAGAGGGCAATGAAAATGTCACCAATACCTGTACTGCTTACGAAAATGACCGAGACTGCCAACTAGTCGATGAAACAGTGGATGGAGTTAAAACATTCACCAGCAGCATTAACACCGGTCTAATCCCCCTCGCCCAAACTCAAGTAGTTCAGGGAAACTTCTGCTCAATCGCTGTTAAAAGAGACTGGTTCAAGAAGAAACGCACTTACCGATGCAACACCCGTACTGATAATAACTTCGACAACATAATTGCGCGAAAGGCTTATGTCGATAAGACAGTCACGCCTGGCGATTACAAAGACAAAATGTTTTCGAATGGGAACGTCACTTACGGAGCCGGTGAGTTGTTTTGGCCAGATATGCCAACCGTTGGTCCGTGCGTAAACATGTGCAAAACCCGCAAGCCGAAGATTGCACCCGACATGGCTATCAGCGGCCAAGTGGACAGAAATAATCAGACTGGAGTCACTAAATACGACAACTTCTATTACGAGTGCGGCAGTAACAATCAATGCCCAGCCAGCGCCGGTGAAGAAGTCGTAAAAGCTTGCCAGTGTCTAAATGAATTCGCAGAAGCCGCCGCGATCATGCAAGTCATCCGACAGGGTGGTCAGGACATGATTTGCAGCTCCGGGACTCCAAAAAAACCTGATGGTAAGTGAGAGACATAATGGAATTTATTAAAAAAATAATCAGTGCAATTTTAGTGGTCACGCACTTTGTCATGATTATTGGAGTAATGCCTGTCAGCGCTGCCGTTACACCGTCGCCGAATTACGTTTGTGGCCAAGACTTGAATAACAATGGATATCTCGGGGATGAAGGAGAATATCAGTCATGCAACATGGCAACAATAAAACATACGACGCCTGCTAATACCTCCTGTTTGTCGGGATACACCATGCTATCGACCGGCGCCTGCATGAAATATGACTACGCGCCTTTCGGTAGTCAGTGTCCAAGCGGCTATTTCATTCAGAATGGTCGCTGCCTTCAGGAACAATACCTTTCCCCTACAGCATATTGCCCTTCCGGCTATGTATCGACAGGAAGTGGATGTGCGCGTTACGACTATTCATCTCCGTCACAAAGCTGTCCCGCCGGAGGATTCATTCAAAATGGACGCTGCATAACCCAGTCTGAAATTGCACCATCAATGAACTGTCAGGGAAAGGGGAATGGTGGCATCGTATCTTATGCAGGCCAGCCCGCATGTATGAACCAATTACCTGGCAGCTGTCCCGCCAAAAATTCATCCGTGATCGCCACGCAGAATATCCCGATGCCAGGGGGCGGTGCGTGCATGATTTGGATGTATCCAAACTATATTTGTACCCAGGGTTCGTTAAGCAATGGTACGTGTCTTGTTCAGAACGATCAGGGTGTTCCACAACTCAATTGTCCTGGCGGAACCGTGCTTGAAGGTGGCCAATGTAAAAGAACGGAGAATACCGGATACAACTACCTGTGTAGCGTTGGCACACTTACCAACGGACAATGTAAAGTCGTCAACGACGGTGGGCCTGTACAAGCGGTCTGTCAGGCTGGCTATGTACCTGAAAATGGACAATGCGTTAAATCCACGCAGTCTCCAGTCCAATATAGCTGCACTCAAGGAGCATTGAACGGGACAGCTTGCTTATGGGACACACAAGAGAACTATTGTCCGATAGGTGTTAACAATTCATGCCTTAACAACAATGGGGGAGCCTCCTGCTCTGCAAATAAGTGCATTGATATCAGTACTAATAAACCAGTCGATGAGGGCAATATTGATGGTTCTATGCTGGTAAATGACGGCAAGAAAACCGAAGACGGGGTGTGCTTAGACCAGATTTTAATCTTCAGCGGCCGCGCGCAGGATTGTAAGCTTGCAGGTATCGATACAGCGTATAAAAATTGCTGCAAAAGTGAAGGGAAGGTTTTCACTGATTCTGTAGGCCCCATCAGTACTGTGGCATCTGCTGCCGGTAATATTTCAAAAGTTTACGGCGCGGCTCAAGAAGCATATACCTACTATTCTGTTGCGATGACAGCCACTGGCGATACCGCGGTTGCATCATCTATGGCAGCTCAAGGCTTTGGCAATGCCATGATCGTTGCATTTGACCCTACTACATTAGCAATTTCAGTCGCTATCTACTTTGCGATGCAGTACATGATGAAAGCCTGCGATCAAACCTCGATGGAAACCGCAATGGAGGCAGGTTCTGGGTATTGCCACGAAGTCGGCACTTACTGCAAAAAGAAAATTCCTTTACTCGGGTGTGTACAAAAAGCGACCAGCTACTGTTGCTTTAACTCAAAATTGGCCAGAATAATTCATGAGCAAGGCCGCCCGCAGCTTAAGAACTTCAATGGTTGGGGTGATTCAGGTTCACCACAGTGTAGGGGGTTTTCACCTGATGAGTTCCAAGCTCTTGATTTCGGTGCAATTGACTTAACTGAATATGTAGAAGACATGGTAAAAAATACCACTGATCAAATCCAAAGCAACGTTAATCAAATCACTCAGGATTTTTACGAAAAAACAAATTAAATGACCATGCCAAGGCATGCGCCTTGGCTTTTTTAATTGCTTATTTATCAAATGGATAATGAGATTTAATTTCAGATAAAAAATTAACCAAAATCTAGTGTGTGTCCTAATTAATTATAGTTTATGATACAAATATGTATCGTAACGAATAGACGCACCATGAAGAAATTAATCCCGCTTTTAGCTTCAGCAATACTATCGTTTTCAGCATCCGCTTCCGTCGTTGGTAACACTATCGGCCAGGTTTATGACATCGCTGAGCCTGATGCTTTGTCTGAAATAGAACAACGTGTTCAAGCGGTAGACTGGAATAAGGAACTCAATAAAAACCGTGATTCATGGGGAGCGTTTAAGGGCGTTCCTTTGCCGTATGCCAAAGAAACCCGGACACGAACCTTCGTGCCG
Source organism: Ewingella sp. C233 (assembly GCF_055407225.1). Classification (NCBI taxonomy): domain Bacteria; kingdom Pseudomonadati; phylum Pseudomonadota; class Gammaproteobacteria; order Enterobacterales; family Yersiniaceae; genus Ewingella; species Ewingella sp. C233. The sequence continues at coordinate 54,648 of NZ_JBUZRI010000008.1, read as the reverse complement.
TTTTATACCTCTGTTATCGACGTTCCTGATAAGGATGGCCGAATCATTTATCCGAAGGGGTACACCTTCAACCCACTCCAATATGTACATCTCCCACAACGCATTGTGATCATCTCACCTGGCCAGGAAGAATGGTTAAAGGGGAAACTACAAGCTACGGACATGGTGCTCTATACGCACGGGGACGTGACTAAGAAAGGTGAAAACATTGGGCGTCCAGCCTTCATTCTTGATTCAAACCTTCAGAAACGTCTCGATGTAAAAGTGACCCCTACCATTGTTGAACAAGAAGGTGCCCATTTAGTTATTAGTGAATTTGAATGGAATCCTAACCGGTCTACAGCCTTATTACGCTCGATGTCCAAAGACATGTTGTCTGCAACATCTGAGCTGATGACAACTGCTTTCAACGCTGTCATCCCAGCTGCACATGCTGAATGTAAAACCTCATTCTTAAATCCAATCACTGATATTGGGTGGAGCTGCATTTTCCCAATGCGCATTGCCGGCGTACAGATTGTTGGCGGTGAAGAAACGCCAACCAGTGGCAGCAGTCCAGTTTGTATTTGTAAGGGGGGGGCCGTTCCGACCATTGGCTTAAAAACGTCATTCTGGGAACCTAAACGCATTATAGATACGGTTTCAGATCCTTACTGCATGATGCCCTTGGGAACATCATTGAATACTCCAAAACCAGGCACGCTCTCCGGGGCGATGAATGAGAACAACACATCAAAACGAGTATTTCAGCAGACTCATTACTATATTTTCCCGGCCTGGAAAATTTTGAACATGTTCTACGACATTCCCTGCCTGGACGATGAAGGGTATGACGTCGCCATGATGACGGAGATTCTGCCTCAGTGGAATAATGACATTCTCAGCCTGATCATCAATCCTGAAGCGCTGCTTTTCGCGAATCCTATTTCGACCATTACATGTTCAGCCGATGCCGCAGCCGCCTCGTTTGGGATGCCAATCAACGCTCTGTTCTGGTGTATGGGGTCATGGGGGAATGCTTACCCTCTCTCAGGTTCAATCACTTCCACTGACTATGTAGAAGCAAATGCAGGCATAGCAGCCAGAACAATCTACATGATGGGAAGACTAGGTCTTCTTTGGAATACATCTGAGGATGGTTGTTATCGCGAGCTCGCCCCAATTTGGCGAAAAGATCGCTTCAAACTGCAAATGATGCGCCCAACACGTAGCTCAACCTGCCTGCCAATTGGACGAGAAGGATTGCTATGGACCGGTGGCAAGCACGACCCACGCAAAGACAATTTCATGTGGATGATGTTTGAAAAGAAGGATTGCTGTGTTCGCTATAGCGGCTCAGTGCTTTGACATTTTATTGCGCATGCGCAAATTAGAGGACAGGTATTATGGGTTTGCTAAATAAACATTTTTTCTCAGTTCCATTAGTAATGATCATCCTTTTTTATTGGAAGGGTGGTTTGTTCGCGAGTTTATTATTAAAAAGCTCTAACTATATAGATTTTCTTGAGATGAATAAATTAACGCTTGCTTACTACGGCACAGATTTATCTCTCCTGCCATCTTGCATATTACTCATGACCATTTATTTCAGTGCTTATACAGTGGTCATCCTTATTGAATATTCAGTCGAGTTCTACGTTCTTCTAACAAAATCGCCTGCTGCTGATATCAATAATAAAGAAGCCATGAGTGAGGAACTTAAACAGCCTGAAATCAAGGAGGAGACTAAAGATGCGTAACATTCACATTTTCCTCATGGCTATCGTGGCAACTTTCGGCGTGTATGCGGCAGGCAACAACGGCCTGTCAATAAACATAGACAAAGAAATGATGGATGAAGCCACAAAGGTCAATAAAGAAATGTCGCAGGGACTTTCTGAAGACAAGCAGAAAGTTGCAAAACAATTTGCTTCTTCAATTGCTGACTTTTCACGCAGTGCAGCATTTCAACAAAAACAACATGCTGTGAAATCTCAGGTTCTTACTGCAACTGGTTTGAAAGACGAAACAGAAACGAAAAATGGACCGACGCTAGCCGGTAACCAGCTCGTAATGTTTGTATCAAGCAGCATGCCACTGGTTACACTCCGCAACTATGCCCGCGATTTATCAAAGGTCGGGGGAGTAATGGTTATGCGTGGTACCGTCGGTGGAATCAGCAAAATGGTAGATACCGTTACCTTAACCCGTAACGTGTTGAATGCCGATCCTACTTGCGAAGGCGCTAACTGTAAAATGTGGGGAACCGAGATGCTCATCGATCCGATGATATTTCGGATTTATGGAATTCATAAAGTACCAGCGCTTATTTATCAACCTGACATGAATATTCAAAGTTATTGTGATGGCTTGGAAAAAGTCACTAAAGCCTCAAGTGTTGTATATGGAGATGCATCGGTACGAACATTGCTAGAAAGGATGAATGTAATGACTCCAGATGAAAAGGTTAAATCACTTATCTCAACTCTGGAGAATATATAATGAGATTAACTGCCTTATTGAAATTTTCCCGAGCATCACAGGAAACAAAAAAATTATTGCACACCACCACATTGGCTCTCACTCTTGCGGGAGCCTATACCCTATTTACCCATATTTTAGTCCCTGCAACACATAGTGTTCATCCGCTCGTCTTATATCGCACTGGTGATGTTGCGGCAAAGCAAAACCAATATGTGACATTCCTTCGTACCGATGAATATCTGCCTGGCGGCAAAGCTCACCTTGTCAAACGGTTGGGCTGTATTGGAGGGCAATTCCTGAGCAAAACGAGTAATCAGTTCTATTGCGATGGCACAGAAATAGCGCTGGCAATGTTGCGCGATAGCAATGGGAAGAGCCTGCCGCAGTTCAGTTATACCGGCGTTATCCCCACTGACATGGCCTTTGCTGTAGGTGACACGACAGACAGCTATGACAGCCGTTACTGGGGATTATTGAAGATCTCAGATACCGAACGCCTAGTTCCTATCTTCTAAGGTTTTGCGCATGCGCAAAAATGCCAAAATTTCAGTGTAGAGGAGTATATGTACAAGAAATTCATCACGTTGTCCGTAGCGCTGCTGGCTTTTCAAGTATCTGCCAGTGTAAGTGCTGACGACGCAGCTAAAAGTCCAAAACATGGCCTGTTTTGGTATGAAACGCCCGTAAAAACAGAAGATAAAAAGGATGAAAAGTATCCACGACCAACAATACCCACTTCTGAAGAACTTTTTAGTATGCACCCAAAGGAAATCGAGGCGTTGCTGGATAAGACCAGAGACTACGCCATCTTTAAGCTCTCTCCAGATGCTGTTTTAGATTATTACAAAGTACAAGACGCCGCACGACGTAAGTCGGCTGCATTCACCAACTTAACCGGCTATGTCATGCTTGAAAATCCGCAAATGAACTCTGCGCAGGATTACCCTATTACCAATCCAGGAACAGCGGAAAAACAGCGTGAGAAGCAAACTCTCAAATCGCAAAACCTTGTTAAAAATAGAGAAGATTATGCGCTGATCTTCTTTACCGCACCTAATTGTGGCTTCTGCGTACAGCAATCCAAAGTCTTAGAAAGTTTTCAGCGAGATACAAATTGGTATATCAAAGAAATTGATATTACTCGCCAACCTGAAGTCCGTAAGAAATTCAACATCGACCGTCCTCCAGTAACCATTCTCATTAAACGCAATTCAGAGAAAGATAAATGGATGCCTGTATCCGTAGGCGTCGATTCTCTCGATAACCTCAAAACCAGCATTTACAACATGACTCGCGTATTGAGCGGCAATCTTGACCCTCGCCAATTCTTCACTAATGAGCAGCAGCAGGACGGGTTCTTCGACCCATTGAAAGGAGCCAAGAAATGAAGACATTAGCAGCTATATCACTCAGCGTAATGATGCTATTGCCTACTCATTTTGCTTTTGCAGGTGAGGATGTTTCGGCACTGCAAAATCCTGTGCCAAATAATTCCGTGACCGAGGGGTTATTTAAGAATCGTAATAAATTCGCTTTGCTCTTCTTTGTTCAGCCTGGCTGTATTTACTGCGCAAAACAGTTAACCGTTTTGCAAGAATTTCAGAAGATGACTGGCTGGTATATCAAAACCATCGACATTACCGAAAACCCCAACGCCAAAGCGGATTTCAATGTTAGTGGCACACCCGTTCTAGTCCTTATTAAGAAAAACATGCCTCGTAATAAATGGTGGGCTCTCTCTATCGGCTTCTCTCCTTTAGACACCCTCAGTTCTGATGCGTATACGGCGATCAGGATACTTAACGGCCAAATGCCTCAAGGCCATCTTTACGTTCGCAGTCAGGCGAGCGCGACCACTCCTATTACGCAATAGTTGGGTACCCAAATGAAAGATCTCAAAGGTATTTTTATAATTTTCGTGGCGATGCTTTCCCCCGTTACTTCCTATGCTGCCAATTGGGCAGACAAATGGTTTGATAACGCAATTTATGACACGCCAAGTAGTTTCAATAGTCAGACTCGCGGCTATTACACAATGGGGGGCTTTACCGCACGCACTACAACCAGTACCGACTATCCCATTACCATATCACCACCACGACTTTCAGTAGGTTGTGGTGGTATCGATGGATTCTTGGGAGGTTTCTCGTTCCTTGACCCGGATTACCTTGTAGAGAAAGCACAGCGGGCAATGCAAGCAGCTCCTTACGTTGCATTTGATATGGCTCTCAAGACGATGTGCAAAGAGTGTGCAGATACGCTCGGCAAGGTAGAACAGTTGACTAACTTCCTTAACGGAATTCAGCTTAATGAATGTTCACTGGCTAAACCTATAGCGACCGCTGCGATCGAGCGTGACCCAATGGCGCTTCAGGGATTGTGGACTGAGATGACCGGCACAAAAAACCTAGATGAAGCGACAGACCGCATGTGGTCTGACACTACGTCGAAAATTAAAGCAGCGGACGATAAACCAATCGCAGATCTTAAGTCGATGATTTCAGGTTGCCCGGTCGAATTCCGTGATCTGATGCAACACGGCTCCATTGTTCAACGAGCAGCAGCAAAAGTAGGTATGGCCGACTACGCAGATACCATTCGCGGTTACATGGGTGATGTCTGGATAGAGTCGAAAACCACCGACAAGATCCCCGTTGCAACCAGCGTTTCAAGTTGTCCACAGAACAAAAAGTTCAGCTTAGACGACATGCTCAATGGGCGATCTTTTGTAAAGACAATCGATAAGCAGTGTGTTCCATCCGGTGCCCGTCCAGTGCGGACGGTCGTATATCAGAAAATGGAGAGCATTGTCTCTCGGATGAAAAATAATCAGCCTCTTTCAACTGAAAATATCGCATTCATTAATTCTACCAATCTCCCCGTCATGGTGATGTTAAAGCAGGCCGTAGTTACTGGTCAGGAAGAGGTAGTCCTTAACGTATTGTCAGAGCTCGTCGGTTTGTATTACAGCTATTTCATTTTTACTGACCTTTATCGTAATACCGAAAACACCTTCGACAAAGTTAATGAAATGGTTTCTTCTCCGATGTCGGACCCGAATGCAGGTTCGAAGCCTTGTCGTATGGATTTGTTTAAACCTGCGATTGCAAAGTTTGATGACCTGATCCAGCAATCACATACGGCCAGTACCAAAGTAGAAGCCGCATATACCAGCCGCCTTCAGTCCTATGTTCTTAACCAAAACTTTGCTCAGACTTTTGAAAAAATGGAACGTCAGCAAAAAAGTGACAGCGCAGCTGAAGGATTACGCTAATGAATAAAAGAACATTACTCCTACTAAGTTTATTAGTCGTTAGTCCTGCTGCTTTTGCGATGGACGCTGAATACGTTGTAATGGGGGGGTTCACAACCATTGTGAATGCCTTCACGCGTATCAAGTTCATTTTTAATGACAACCAATACCAAGCGTTGGTGACAGCGTTTGTCGTGATGGGGATGATTTCGGCCTTACTCTTAAAATCAGCAAGGGGAGGGCTAGAGTTCCTTGAAACGGGTAAAGGGCAGATGGGCGTCGGTTGGTTGGGCTTTACCATTTTGGGAACAATGATGTATTTCGGATTGGTACAACCAAAAGGGACAATCCATATTTATGACCAAAGCCGTAACCAATACCAGGCTGTGAGCGGAATCCCAGATTTTCTGATCCTTACTGCCGGTGTAACGAACCAAGTCTATCAAGCCGTAGTAGAGATCTCTAATCGGGACACAGCATCTACAACACGTTTCACCGGTGAAGGAACTCCGATCAAGATGTTACTTGGTGTCCTAAACCGGAGCGGGGCGCAATATGACTCGTACTTGCGTGAAAACATTAAATCTATGTGGAATCAGTGTGAACCCATAGCAGAAACACGCGGTTTTGATCCGCGTGTTCTCAAATCGGGTTCTTCTGTTCTTGATGTCATATCCGCATTAAGTCCTTTGCGCAATCAGGCAACTTACACCACTTGGGTAAGCCCTTCAGTTCCTTCTGGAGTGGCTGTTACTTGTGAGCAGGCATATTTGAGCCTACGTAGCGATTTAGGCAATCCTGCTGCATATAGTGCCAGATTGCAGGACGTATGTTCTAAGAACGGATACAACGTGGTTAACGCCTCGCAGCTGGCTGATTGCAAAGGTCGTATGGAGTCTGGTTTCCAAACTATTTTTGGCGCATCTGGGCTTTCCCTTAGTTCTGCAATGAGCAACATCGTGGTTTCTCAGGCTATTACCGATGCCATGATGCAAAATAACCCGGATGTTGCTACGACAATGCTGACGAACCGCGCCATGATTAATGGTGGGATGGCCGATGCACTTACTAATCCTGAGTGGCTAAGTTTCATCATGGCTGGCGTACTCGCAATCATTCTCTGTATTACCCCGATGCTTTTGCTTCTTGTCTTTACCCCCCTAATGATGAAAGCCCTTGTTCTGCTTTTCGGCCTGTGGATCTTTATCACAACCTGGCAAATTGCGGACGCAATGCTACTACAGGCAGGAACAGACGAAATTCTTACAGCAATGAGTGAGATTAAGTCGATGGGTCTCGGTATCGATGCAGTACAGATGGGTCCTTCCGCTGCGATGAAAGCAATGGCCGTAATGGCATCGGCCCGCGAAAGTGCTGTCCAGATAGCAATGTTGGTTGCCGGTATTTGCGGTGTCAGCGCCTTCGGTATTGGTGCGTTAGGTCAGAAGGCAATGGGTCGTCTTGATAAGGTTAACGAGGAAAGTGCCGAAAAGACGCTTACCCAAGAAGGTCGTGGCCACCAGTTAAACAGCATGCGTCAGGGAGCTGCAACCGAGAAAACCTTTGGGGAATTTGGCGGCAATATCGACGCCCTTAGCAACGCCTCCGCCTTCAATGATTCCCGCGATGTATATAACGCGGGCTCTCAGATAAATGCTCTGGGTGGAATGGGCAGTGCAGCCCAACGGACCGGTTCAGTTGATGCTGGCCGCGCGGTGGGTTCAACCAAAGGATATGAAGGCGGTAATGCTGGAAGCGGGTACACGATGGCTGAAAGTACCTCGATGACACAAACGGAAACCGGAGTGGGTGATAGCGCAGGACGTCGCGACTCGGCTGAAGCGCAGAATATGTCTGTTTCGAACCAGATGAGGCTTAATAGTGGTGTCACTAACACAATGCAAACAGCAGATTCTAAATCGAGCCTTGGTATAGCTGGCGGTAATTTGTCAGATCTCAATGATCAGCAAGGCTCCCTTCATAATGTTGAACGCCAAGCTCAGATTGGTGCGGCACAAGGTACTCAACAAGCTGCGGATACGACCGGTAAATCTGTTACGGACTTCTCCAAGGATAGAACCTCAGTAGACGCTACAAATGACCATGCCTCCGGACAGGGACAACTTCAAGCGGCCGGCGGCACACTTAGTGGGCTTCATTCACGTACACAGTCTGTCTCTTCAACTGAAAGCGCCCAACGTAAGGGTAATGCAGACGCCCTTCATATTGCATATGGTTCCAATGCAGGCATTGAGCAAGGCGTGGCCGAAAGCCAAGGTGAGCACTTAACCCAAAATTCTCATGATATGCGTGAGCAGAAAGCAAACGTTAAGGAAATTCAAGCTGCTACAGGTAAAAGCGAAAGCGATTCTCGTGACCTTCTTGCCGCTGGCCGTTCAGCTGAGCAAATGGGTGTTCTGGAGGGAAATGGCTACAGTCCTAAGCAGGTTCAGGAAAATACAGCTTACTCCACTGAAAAAGGTGCTGCGGTCATCGCTGGCGAGCAAACAGCATACAATGAGCGTGGCGTGCAGATGGTCGATACGGCACATCGCCGGGGTGAGATCGAAACTCATCAAGGCATTTCTGACCAAGGCGCATTCAATACTGTAAGCAAAGGGATCGGCGGCGATAAAGCGGCAACTGATGCTAAAGCGGGTGCGAATACAGTTCTGGCCGTCACGAAGCCAGAAGCAGAAAATTTAAGAGACAACCAGTTAATCACTGAAACTCAGGCTGATGCAGTTCCACAAGATGGTGTCGGTGTAGTTCACATGTCTCGACGGGAAGATGCTGAAGGCAATAACATTTCGACTGGTTCACTCCAAACGGGTAATAACACAACCGTAGATAACAGTTGGAGAAATGATAGTGGTCAGACACTCGGCACCGAAATTAGCGCACAGCAGAATCTCCAGGATTACAAATCTGTAGAAGGTCTGATTAACGCGACAGAACGGGCTAATCCTGGCTCGGCTCCATTAGTTGTTGGAGCTGAAGCGGCACGAAGCCTCTCTCCAATTCTTCAACAACATAGTAATTCAACGTCACAGCAAACAATAAGAGGTGGCGTAGACGTGGGTGATGGTGGAGTCATCGGTGGTCTTGGCAAGGTGCTGGGCGTTAAACTAAACGCCGGTGTTGGTGCTGATCATATCAGCGCAGATGGAGAGACTTACAACAAAATTGCTGGAGCATTTAGCCAAAAGGTCGGGCAATTCCAGACAGCAGCCACCAAAGAGGCAGATGTCCGAGGGATGCAAGGTGCCGACCGCGAGGAGTTTATTAATCAGACCACCGCTATCAGGACCTCTGCTCTGTATAACGAAGCATTAGCTGTAACCAAGCAAAATGCTGAATCAGCATCAAGTGGTTCCATCATAAATGATATTAGTACCCCTAAGCCAGTCGGCAGCTCTACCCAGCCGACTCAAGCAGATGAAACTGGCTTCTCACGTAATGGTGTATCAAGTCCTCAAGAAATGGTTGAACAGATGAGAAGACAGCAACATGCCGCTGCATTATCCGAGCAAACAATCAAAACATCCGATAATACGAGTCCGCAAGGGACACCAGCACATATAAGCGCAGCTACGTCAGTTAGTGGAGTGAACCCTGTGTCTGATGGAAGAGGGATGCACAACCAGAACACTACCTCTGAACAAACAGGCCATGTCGGTGACGCGCATACAACTCAAAATTCGCCAGCGACAAGTAATTCAATGACGCCAGGTTATGGCGAAAGTCGAGCTCCGGACTCAGCCTTAAATGAGAGAGGTATACATAACCCGAATGCTACCTCTGAACAAACAGGCCATGTTGGTGACGCACATTTAACTCAAAATTCGCAGGCGACAAGTAATTCTATGACACCAGGTTATGGTGAAAGTCGAGCTCCGGACTCAGCCACAAATGAGAGAGGTATTCATAACACGAATGCTACCTCTGAAAAAACAGGCCATGTCGGTGACGCGCATACAACTCAAAATTCGCAGGCAACAGTAAATTCTATGACGCCAGGATATGGCGAAGGTCGAACTGCGGATTCGAACGTGCATTTCAATGAACATCAAAATACACCTGCTACGCCAGAACAAACAGGATTGAATACAGGAGGGTATTCACAATCGGACAACAGCCAGCAATGGGCAAACCAAAACACGGGGAGAGTAGCAAAATCAGAGAATACAAGCGTTAATCAAGACGAAAGTGTATCTCAACAAGAAGACACTGGGTCTTCGCAGCACCCCCCAATTGCCGGGGGGTTAAGCGGCGCTGGAGTACCTACACAAGGAGGGACAATCGCTAAGGATCCGAAGGTTCCACGTTGAATAAAGGCCAAGGATGGCTTTCAATTTAGGTGGAAAATGTAACAGAAATATGTTATAGATTTGATAGTGGAAAATATCGCCTTAAGTTTTAAAAGGCAAGACAATCAAGGGGAACATATGAAAAAATGGATAACTGGATTTTTTGGCGACCTGCGCACTATATGGCGTGAGTTTCGCAAGGAAATAGATGATGCAAACGTTACTGAAACTGTTAATACAGTTAGTGACGAGCGTCGTAAGCCAGGTGAAGCTTTCGGGCCAGATTACAGCTACACAAAGATAAGTAATCAGCACCGCATTAATAATGGTTGGAAGTTTCCTTAAATTGCGCATGCGCAAAAAGATGCAGCATTAAATCGGCTTTTTTTTGACTTTAAATGATACATATTTGTATCATAGGTGTGATATGAAACCACTAAATGTTTTGTTTTTAATGATCATTACCGCGCCTTGTATTAGCCACGCATTAATCCTTACCCCAGAAGAAACCATTGTCTCGGAGAAAATCCGATATATGCAGGCTGTCAGCGGTACTGACAATTCAAAAATGGCGGCGCTTGTACAGACTGACCAGGCATTTACCCAATGGTGCAACCGCCTATCGACGGTTATGGATCTGAAGAGGATTAGTCGGCAAGAAGGATTTCAAACGCTATATGAGCAAGTTAAGCAGGGCAGAGCACTGGGCATGACCCAAACAAAAGCACTGCTCATCAAAGATAACCCTCTATTTTGTAAGGAAAAGGCATGAGTAATGATGTAATTAACGCGGTCGGAATTTGTGTTTTGGCCGCCTTAGTATGGTATGTGCATATTTATTTACCTCGTAAAAAGCGCAGCGACCCAGGGGAGCTGAAAGTAAAATCAGTAATGGATAACAAAGAGTGCGGATTATATCAGGCGATTAATAACACCTTCGGACGTGATTACATCATTAAAAACAACGTTTGCTTAGATGATGTTATTTACTCTCCTTCTTTAGATAAAAAACAACATTTTAGAAAATACCTACGTGGTCAATCAGTCATGTATTTGATTATTGACTATCAGCTGTCACCCGTTCTAGCTGTAACTTTTACTGAGCCAGATGATGACGTGAAATTACAATACTTGGCTAACGCGGGAATAGGGTGTTGCATCTTCGATAGAGGAGCCTCTGCGGAGTTGATTGAAAAAGAACTGAAATCCGTTCCAACCCTAAATGCAAAGCCAAATAAGGTGGCACCTGTAACACATACTTCTGTAGAACTTGGTTAGTGTACTCCTTAATAGAAATGCCTGGGTGTGTCAGCACCCAGGCATTATGTAGTTTAAGAAATGACATTAAAGTTTATATAAACGATAATTATTTCTTAGGCACAACGATATTGTAGATAGTGGTAACAACTAACATCGTCAACACAAATACAGCCTGCCAGAACATGATTGGATCAGTTTCCATAATCACTCCTTTCTTCAAGTTCAGTTTAATTATACGTTGTTTTTTGAAAACTATCCTGACTCGAAAATGTCGTGTTTTCTTTGCTTGGAATTTCTGGGAATTTCAACCCGGTAAAGCTCGTATAATACGGTTAATCCCGATTAAAAAAGCCCCCAACACGAGTAATGCCAGTCAGTATCGTCAAGCGGTGAAGCAATTTCACACAGAGGACATCAAGCCATCTCGGTATGCCGATTCGATGGCCTCCCAATCTGGTGATGCCATTTTCAATATTCCCAATCAAGTTTATAAAGATAATGCCGATGTATTCTTGAAACTCCTTTCGCTCATGGTGACTATGAACATACGAACTACCGCCAATGCATTTGCGCTTATCCTCTTAGGTCTCTCTTACTCAGCTCTGGCTAATAGCGATCTATGCTCAACAGTTACGTTTGAAGCCTTTGGGGAACCTAAGCAGACTCTCAGAGATTGTGCTGACCCCTATGAATCCTTTTGGGTAGCGTTAACGATTGATGGTAAGCGCTTTATGACCCAAGGATTAGGCTTGGTCGTGCCGCAAACGTCATCTCAACAGCGTGGTGACGAGATGCAATCCTTAACAATTCAGGTCACTAAGAATAATAATGAATATACTGTTCGCTTCCTGCGGGCGATCAATGGTCAATCAATTTACTGGTCTGGTATCATGTTGCCGGGTCATCAACAAGACGTGACCATCAAAGGGCATAAGGTTAATATCCGCTTTGAGCGTCAAAAAAACTGATATTCACCATTGGTACTCGCGACAGAACATTTCTTGTTTGTCGGTGAGTGCCATAAGTTAGAGAACATGATAATAAATATTATTTTAACGGCGAATCTATGAAAATTGTTGGTCTGTTGATTATTGCCTTTAGTTTTATGTCTGGCTCAGCGTATGCAAATGATTTGTCACCATCAGAAGATGCAGCCGTTCAAGTAAGCCAGTTTCTGAATATGCCTGGTGTTGCGGTTGAGTTGGGTGCAGTACCCGGTCATGAAGGGGCAGTTGCTCCTTTAATGCTAGGGGCTGCCCGCAAATTTAACGATCAGGCGAAAGCTCATGGCATGAACTGCGAGCAGGCTGGCCAGACTTATGGTTCTGTCATGAGTAAAATGAACGATGAGAATCCTACGCCTCATGGTGGTATTTTAGGCAGTCTTCTTTCTGCTTACCAAGCGGCAGATTGCAAAGAGCGAATTGTGAAATAAGCAAATAGAAAGGCTCCCGAAGGAGCCTTTCTATTTCGTGCTTAATGCTGGAAATTCTGTAAGGCCGTCACTCGGATGGCCAAAAACGAAGATCTGAAAATCAGGCTTCACTGGTATGCCGAATAGCTCTCCCAACTCAGCGGCTCTCATGCCGGCCGCCATGATCTCGATGTACTCAAAAGTCAGCTTGCCCCTACCCACCGGCATAGTTATCAAACCTAGCCCACTGGCCGTTAAAACAAAGGTTCACTGTACCAATCGGACCGTTACGTTGCTTTCCAAGAATGATCTCGGCTACTCCCTTATTCTCACTTCTTTCGTTGTAGACTTCATCCCTGTAGATGAACAGGATCAGATCAGCATCCTGTTCTATAGAGCCTGACTCGCGCAAATCCGAGTTAAGCGGGCGCTTATCAGCACGCTGTTCTAAAGACCGGTTCAACTGAGATAACGCCACAACTGGTACGTCGAGCTCTTTAGCCAGGGCCTTAAGCGAACGCGAGATTTCTGCGATTTCCAGTGTACGGTTACCTTCAATTTCAGGAACACGCATTAGCTGAAGGTAATCGACCATAATCATGCTAAGCCCTCCATTGTCACGGAAAACACGACGTGCACGACTACGCATTTCAGTCGGAGTTAATCCAGCCGTGTCATCAATGACTATATTATTGCGTTCAGTAAGGACACCGGCGACACCACCAATCCGCCCCCATTCATCGTCGGATAACATACCAGTGCGAATGTGGCTCAGGTCAACCTTACCGAGCGATGCAAACATGCGATTCATTAGCTGGTCTTTAGGCATTTCGAGGCTGAATATCAGTACCGGTTTTTCTTGCGTTATCGAGACGTTCTCACACAGGTTCATTGCGAAAGCTGTTTTTCCCATTGAAGGGCGAGCGGCTACTATGATCAAATCTGAATTCTGTAAGCCTGCTGTTTTCTGATTTAGGTCGAGAAATCCAGTATCAAGGCCGGTTACACCATCATGCGGCTTATCATGCAGCGCTTGCAGTTTTTCAACTGCAATATCGAGAACATCGCGAATACCGACAGGCCCGTTTTTCTTGTCTGACCGCACGGCAGAAATTTCAAATACTCGACGTTCTGCAAGGTCAAGTAACTCACCTGCCGTCAGTCCACGCGGTAAACAAGTTTGTTTGACAATATCGTTAGCCACGAACAAAAGTTCTCTCTTGACCGATGCCTCACGAACAATCATTGCATAAGCGTGAATATTCGCAGCTGAAGGCGTATTTTTAGACAGTTCGGCAAGATAGGCGAACCCACCACTCTGCTCCAACAAACCTTTGCTCTCAAGTGAGTCAGTCAGGGTAACAAGGTCGATCGGAAAATGCCTTGCGATCAAAGCATGCATCTCGTTAAAGATGGTTTTATGAACTCTCGAATGAAAATCACTGACTACCAGCAGCTCTGAGACCGTATCCCAACGCTCATTATCAAGCATCAGTCCACCCAAAACGCTAGATTCAGCTTCATGCGAAAACGGTGTGGATTGAGCCACTACAGACATAGGCAGTGTGTTGGTAAGAGGGCCTTGGTTCACAGTGATACCTGAAGATAAATAGTTGATGGAAGCGATGTATTGAAATATGAAATTGCTTAAAAATTATAGTTATAAAGTTTAAGACAATACATCAGATGATACATATTTGTATCACAAAGCATATAACAGAAATGTGTTACACACAAGAGACCACTGCATAACATCAACAGGAGGAATGGAAAGCAATAGGGAAATTATTTTCACTGATATAACAGCTATCTGCCTTAAATGACCAGGCATAAGCCTTGCCGATAGGAAAAATTGCATACATACTAAATACTGTATATAAGCACAGTAAAGAGACTCCATTCATGAAACTCGAAACATATCTCCCATTAATTGGATCTCGTATAAAGCTGCCACTTTATGGGCACACCTGCCAAGCTGGATTTCCATCCCCAGCACAGGATTATGTAGAGGCGCAGCTCGATCTCAACGAGCTTTGCATTCGTCACCCCGCAGCAAGCTTCTTCGTCAGAGCGGAAGGGGACTCAATGATAGAGTCAGGAATTTTGTCAGGTGACCTTCTCATTGTGGACAAAGCAGAAACCCCAACACACGGTGACATCGTTATTGCAGCAGTAGAAGGCGAGTTCACGGTCAAAAAACTCTGCACACACCCTGTTCTATGCCTGCAACCGATGAATCCTGCATATAAACCTATATTCGTAGAACCTGACGATTTAGAGATTTTTGGCGTCGTTATCCATGCCATTCACACTTTCAGGTAATCCGCTATGTACCTGCTTTGTGATGTAAATGCGATGTACGCTAGCTGTGAGCAGATCTTCAGACCTGACCTGAAGGGTAAGCCGGTCCTCGTCCTTAGTAACAATGATCTGAGTGGTGAGAATCGTTAGTTAATTTGATGCTATTCATGTCAGCAGCTCTGGAGTGTTGTTTGGTCTGCTATGAGCCTTGCATTCATTGGCTTGAGAGACATCCTGGACAATAAGCGTCTCGGTGCCTGCTGAAATTGGCAGATTCATCAGGAAGAACGGGAACAAGTGGGCAAATGTGATTGCGTATTAAGACCATGCCACAATGCTGGGCACAGACCAAAGCGTAGGAACTGCTGAGAACGATTAGCCCGGTGCTTGCGAACCTGGAATGCTTCAGACAAAGTTCGGAAATTATTTTAACAAGACATGACTTGGTTAATTGCGTGATTTTAACTAGAATGTAATACGGTGCATTTCTAAACATCATATTAAGGGCAAGTTATGTTACACGGGAAGAAAATAGTAGTAACCGGCGGCGGACGCCATTTTGGGAGGGCATTATCGATATGGTTTGCCAGAGAAGGCGCTGATGTTTCGCTCTGTAGTCGTAACGTGCAACAGGCCGTGGCAACGGCCAATAAGATCCAGAATGAAGGAGGAATTGCTAGGGCTTATCAATGTGATATCGCCGATATTGTATCTGTGCGACAATTTGCAGCGCTGGTGGTTGCTGACCAAAAGCCTATAGATATCTTAGTGCTAAGCGCGGCCCAATGGCTTGATGGTGCCTTAGCAAGCGGCGAAAGTGATGAAGAGATCTTCAGTACTATAAATTCGGGATTAACAGGATCTGTTTTGCTGACCAAAGCGCTTTTACCTCATATGAATCGAGTTCAAGGCAGCGATATCGTTGCTATAAATTCTTCATGCGGTGTACCTAACTTTACGGAATCAGTAGCTCATCCGGCTTTCTTTGCAGCCAAGCAAGGGCTGGGGGCATTTTGCCATAAAATCTCGAAAACTTTATCAGCTGACAATATTCGCGTTACTTCACTGTATCCACCAGATTTTGAAACCTTGGATATTGATGAAGATATTTCTCTACATGACAGAACGGGGCAGAGTTTGCTCACCGGACAATCCGTATGGCAAACATTGAAATTTGTTGTAACGCAGCCACGCAGTTGTCATATAAGCGCGATTCATTTTCAGGGACCTACTAGGGAAGATTTGATAGCGTAAAGCATGGACTCGATTAACTTAACGTTGTATGCGGATAGCAGGCAACGTATTTTGGTAAGTGAAAAATGTCTCTTCTCCACTATTGTTTCAGAAATTTTCTGAACTTCTTCCCATAAATTAAAATAGCACGATGTAAGCAACATTCTTTTTTAAAACAAAGCGGTCTGACACGACGTAAAGGCAGCTTTGCGCTAGAGGCGGACGTTATGCTTGTGCACAAATTGTCGGACAGTGTCTAGGTAAACTCTTTGGATTCAACGCATTGCCAGTGAAATTAATAGATGACCTACCAAGATTAGATTCACTGGCTATTCGTCATTTCACCGTAATGAGCGTTTAGGATTTTTTCAAAGCCATTTTTAGCACACAAATACCCGTGCAAGAAATTTGGGCAGCGATGACTGATGCAACGGATCGCGAAAAAAATTGTTCAGTCCTAAAGTATAAACTTTCTGGCAACATGCAAGGGTAGGCGTGTTATTAATGTGCGCTAGAGGAAAAGCATAAGCCTATCCAGAGCCTGTAACGAATAAAATTTTCACTCTCTGCTTTTACCAAGACAATGCAATTGTATTTTTATTGGCATGAATAACAGCTCCTAGTACGAATTGTATTTTGACTATAATGAATCAACGGATGGTAAAAATGGTTGACACGCCAATGCGCTCTTTTACATCGTCAATACCAGCTAATCCGCAAGCATGGGTGTTAGTGCATGGGGCATGGCACGGTGGGTGGTGTTGGGATAAGGTGGTTGCATTGCTACAAGCAAGGGCGCTGTTCGCCAGCGCACCAACACTTACCGGTCTGGCTGAGCGTGAGTCAGAACTATCAAGGAGAGTGACGTTAGAGACTCACGTTGAGGATATTGTTAAACATGTTCGCAGCCTACAACGTGCGGATATTACACTCGTTGCACACAGCTATGGGGGATTTCCCGCAACCTTGGCGGCCAAAAAACTAGGAGGTATAGTCAGACACCTTATACTGCTCGATGCTTTCTTACCTATTAATAAGGAGAGAGTCCTTGATCATGCCCCTCAACTAATCGACTCCTACACTGCATCTGTTTTGGCTGATAAGAAATGGCATATTCCACCGCTTCCCTCAGAGATGTTTGGTGTGGACAAAGCTGATCGCATGTGGGTCGATGCGTTACTGACGCCGCAGCCGGTCAACACTTACTTCCATGCTGCGGAGCTACCATTTACCATAGATAAGTTCAGGAAATCTTATATTCGCTGCTTACAGGCACCCGGCGATTTGCTGTCTCGATCACTTGAGCGAATTCATGCAGATTCTTCATGGAAATATTATGAAATCGATGCGCCCCATGACGTGATGATCACAGCCCCAGAACGGCTCGTTAAGCTGCTTTTACAGCTATGAATGCCCCCCTTCTCTCACGAAACTTTTAGTACCGCAGACGCCGATTTTAGATATTTCATCGAATTTCATCAAGTTTGTTCTAATAGTCAATTGCCGCCTTATTCAGCAACTCCTCACCCCAGCAATAAATTAAGAACCTAACTGGGGTGAGGAAAACTCGGAAGTTACTCCATAACCGCCACACCCATTGCCACGTTAAAGATGCTTATGACATTTCTTTGTCCTGAGCATTTTTCCAGCGTTCCGCGGCTTGCATTACCAGGCTCATAGCTGCGGGAAGAACTGTTAATGTAATAAGCGTTGCGATAATAAGCCCCCCTATAATCGCGAGGGCCATAGGTCCCCAGAATACCTGATGGGAAATAGGGAGCATGCCCAGAATCGCTGCACAGGCAGTGAGTACAATGGGGCGAGCTCTATGCTCGGCGGCTGCAACAATCGCGTCGTCGTTAGCCATTCCGTCACCGGCATTCACATCAACCTCATGGATCAGGATCACTGCGTTACGGATAATCATTCCCGCCAGCGCGATCACACCCAGCAGGGCTACAAATCCCATAGGCGTTGCGGTAGGTAACATCGTCAGAACGATGCCAATTAAACCGAACGGAGCCATCAGTAAAGCGAGGAAAATGCGCGAAAAGCGCTGCAGCTGCACCATCAGGAGGATCAACATTGCAAATAGTGTCAGTGGTAACATGGCATAGACAGATTTATTTCCTTTGGCAGACTCTGCAACTGAACCGCCTTCCTCTATAAGATAATCAGGAGGCAGTGAGGCCTGCAAACGGGAAATGACTGGCGAAAGTTGTTGCGACAGCATTTCCGCTCTCATGCCAGGTGCAAAATCGGTTTGTACCGTGATAAAAGGCAGCGTCTGACGACGCCAGATAACTGGATCATCCACGCGCCACTGTGGTTTAGCAATCTGGCCTAAAGGGATTTTCTGCCCTCCTGACGTTGTCAACATTATGTGTGAAATAGTATCAACATCCTGACGCTCTGCGTCATTTGCACGCATAACGATATTAACTAATCGATTATGATCACGAACTGTGGTGACAGTCGTGCCGGAATATAAAGTATTAAGAGTATCGGCAAGACTTTCAGAGGACACACCCACTGCCCGTGCTGCTGTCTGGTTAACCGCCATTGATATTGCACGCTCCGGTTCTCCAGCAGTCAGATTGACTTGTCGTGTTCCCGGATTGTCCCCCAATTTTGCCGCCAGCTCCTGTGCAATCATTTGCACTTTCTCATAGTCAGGGCCACTTACACGGTACTTCAGTGGCCAACCGACGGGCGGACCTAATTCCAGCGGTGATACGCGGGTAGTAATGTCGCTAAAATCCAGCGCCAATACCTTATCAAGTTCATTTTTTAACTGATCGCGTGCTTCAAGATCTTTTGCAACTACTACCAGCTGTGCTGTGTTTTCATTGTCAGTCAGAATATCTAACGGCAGGTAAAAACGTATTGCCCCTCCCCCGACATAGCTGGAGAAGTGATCAACATTTTTATTACCCCGAATGATACTTTCAACCCTCTGTGTTTGACGCAACGTCTCTGTTTGCGAAGCATTTGCGGGGAGGGTTAGGCTAACAAGAAGCTCTGGGCGGTCCGATGCAGGGAAAAACTCGCCTTGCATAAAGGTTGTGGCATACATCGCGAGTGCAAGCATCACGGATGCACTGCCCAATGTTATGAGGCGGTTTCTCAGCGCTAAATGCAAGATCCGGCGGTAAAAACGCTTCACTCTTCCAGGTTCACTGTGTTTGACCTTATGTTTGTCTGACAATAACCAGGTTCCCATGAGTGGTGAGAATAATATAGCCACAACCCATGAACTGAGCAGCGAAATCAGAACGACAGCAAACAGAGAATAACAGTATTCACCGGCGCTTGAAGCCGCAAACCCGACGGGTATGAATCCTGCAATCATGACCAGCGTGCCTGTAAGCATAGGGAAGGCTGTAGTTTCAAAAGCATAGGTGGCAGCTTGCCATCGTGTATCTCCAGCCTCCAGCCGCGAGACCATGGCTTCGACGGTGATCATGGCATCATCCACCAATAATCCGAGGGCAATAATCAAGGCTCCAAGGGATATACGCTGCAGGCCAATATCAGCAATCGTCATGCCTACGAATGTCATCGCCAGTACCAAAGGGATTGCTGCGGCAACAACCAGGCCCGCGCGCGCGCCTAGTGACACAAATGAGACAGCCAATACAATCGCGACAGCCTCCATCAATACCTTCAGAAATCCGCTGACAGCATCCTGGACAACCGCGGACTGATCGGCCACTTTAGTCATCTCAATACCGTAAGGGAGCTGGTTTTGAATGGTGTTCATCTGCTGATTAATCGACTTACCAAAGGCAAGCATATTTCCGGTTGATGCCATAGAAATAGCTAAACCAATCGCGGGTTGGCCATTTACCCGAAAAGCCAGGGCTGGCGGTATCTGTCCTTCTCTGCTTATTGTGGCAATATCGGTCAGCGGAATATAGCGATCCGAAATATGCAGTGTGATCTCTTGCAATGTCTGTTCTGAACTGAGAGCACCGCTGACCCTGAATGAAATATTTTCTTTATCACTGCGTAAAGTACCGGTTGGTATGACTGCATTTTGTGCTTTCAACGCATCGGTCACTTGTTGCAGATCAATGCCCATACCAGCCATCTTGCGCGGTGAAAAAGCAATGACAATCTCTTCTTCTTGAACACCGAGCAAGTTTATCTTGCCAATATCAGGCAGCGACATCAGGCTGCGGCGAATATTTTCAACCCGGTCGCGTAATTCGCGCGCGGTAAAACCTTCAGCAGTAAAACCATAGATCGTGCCAAAAGTATCGGCAAACTCATCATTCACAGTCACGCCCTGTGCCCCTTGGGGCAGCGAAGGGGTAATATCCTGCATCTTTTTACGTACCTGATACCAGATATCCGCAACAGAGTTGGGAGGTGTATCATCCCGAAGGTTGACCATTATTACCGACAGCCCAGCCCGAGTTTCGCTTTGTACATAGTCAAGATAGGGGATCTCCTGAAGTTTCTTCTCTAAAGGATCCGTGAGCAGGTTGACGGTGTCGTGAACATTTGCACCCGGCCACTGGGCAGAAACGACGGCTGTTTTTATCGTAAAAGCCGGGTCCTCATTGCGCGGAAGATTTTCATAACTCATCACCCCTGCGGCCATAATGAGCAACATGAAAAAGATCATCATTTGCTGATGCTTTAGGGCCCACCCGGATAAGTTAAAAGTTTGTTTCAGTGAGGGATGGCTCATTTATCCTGCTCCTTAAAGACCACTTTTTCACCCTGGCGTAATTTACTGACACCCGCAGTGACGACAGCATCACCGGTGTGAATACCCGAGGTGACAAAAATGTTTGCTGTAGTGAATTTAGTGAGCTCAACCTCGCGCAATTGCAGGCGTTGCTGTTTTTTATCCACAACAAATACAGCAGGCTTGCCTGCACTCCGTGTCAATGCGGAAGCGGGTAATACAATCATCTCTTGGTCAGATTGCTTCCATATTCCCTGCACGCTGGCACCAAGAGACAGTGCATCAGGTGGATTGCTCAGAGTGAGGCGAACTCTCCAGGTTCGGGTTTGAGGATCTGCCTGAGGACTGATATCACGAAGGCGCCCTGATGCTTGTACTGTAGGATCGGAGAGTAATGACACCGCGACCGGCGTCGCCCCTAACTTTGCAATGAGTTGTGGTGTAGGTACGTTAAATACAGCGTCACGCACGTTGCTGACGGCAAGAGTCAGCACCGTTTCACCCGTGCCTAATACTTGTCCCGCAGAAGCATTCACGCTGGTGATGATGCCGTCATCAGGTGCAATGAGGTGCGTCCATGCCAAACTTTCCCGGGCATTTTTCAGGCTGGCCTCACTGCTCTGACGACGTGAAAGGGCAGCTTGCCAGTCTGATTGGGCTGTATCAAACTGGGCGCGCGAAATGGCTCCCTTCGGCATGAGGATCCTCATCCTGTTCAGATTTATCGCCGCCACTCTTTCTGCTGCTCGTGCGCTGTCCAGATCGGCACGAGCGCTGTTAAGCTGATTTTGGGAAGTCTCACTTTCCTGAATTGCCAGTATTTGACCTGCTTTGACGCGGTCCCCTACGTCAACACTGCGGCTAAGTAATCTTCCTCCCACTCGAAAGCTCAGCACAACTTCATCATGAGAGCGGATTTCGCCCGTTTGGACATACTGATTGCCGGAATTTGAGGCTTGTGCAATAACATACTTCACAGGTCGTGCGGAGGGGGGGGAATTGTTTTGATCATGGCATGCGACCAGTGTAATCATGACCGGCACAAGCAGTAAAAATGGCCAAAGGGTGCGCCATCTGTGTGTGGCCATCAGATGGTGCATTGCCTGTTTGGCGTAATCGGTGAAAGTTTCTGTCATGACATTAATCCTGAGCGAATAAATGTCTATTGAACCGAGGTTATGTCCAGATTCCCTGTATATTTCATCAAGAGATAATCAAGAGGGTATAAACTTTTAATTAATCTCTTCACTTGTTAGGTAAGAATATCAAAATCAACAGACCGCCTCCGTCAGGAAGCACCGCACTGATTGTACCTCCGTGTGCCACACAAATACCGCGAGCAATCGAAAGACCAAGTCCGCTGCCACCGGAGTGGCGCGCTCTGGAGGAATCAGCCCGTGTAAATCGTTCAAACATCGTTGGAAGAAAGTCCAGCGGGACCCCCGGCCCGTTATCGCGAAAAGCAATGGTCAGCCCCCCTTCACTCTTTTGTAGCGAGATATTCAGATCTTTGCTCTCTGAGGCGTACCGCAATGCGTTCTCCATCAGGATCGTGAAAACCTGACTTAGGCGGAAGGCGTCACCTATATACCAACATGGCAGAACCGGAGACACTGAAATTGACATGCCCGCCGCCTCTGCCTGAGGTTTCAACCAGCCAGCCCGCTCAAGTAGTAATTCAGTAAGATTCATCTTTTTTTTGTTTAAGGTCAGTTGCCCTGCGTTTGCCAGTGATGAAAGGTGCAATTCATCAGTTAAACGACTAAGGTGCTGAAGTTGTTTCATGACCATATTTAGTTGACGAGCATCTGGAACAAAAACACCATCTAGCATCCCCTGCAACCGTCCGATAGCCGCCGTCAAAGGTGACCGGATTTCGTGTGCCATGGCCACATGCGACGCTCGGAGCTCTCGATCGTAACGTTCAAGCTGCTTTGTCATCGCATTAAAATCCTCTGTAAAGTGGATGAGTTCCGCCGGTACTTTTTTAACTATGCTGGCACGCGTACCAAACTCTCCACGAGCTACCGACCTGGCAGCTCTTGCCAGACGGCTAACCTGTGCCGAAAGAGGGCGCGCAGAACGTAATCCCAATACGACAATAAAGGGAATAACAGTCAGAACCATGACGCCAACCATAATCCAGTCAGATGAAGCTATTGTCGGATCGGCGTAACTTACTCCCCAGCCCTCATCCACAATTTGATGAAAGCGTGCCAGATTAAGTTCGGGCTGTTCGCGCAGCAGTGTAAATTCCTCCCTCACCGCTGGTGACATTTGGTGAATTATCCAAATGTTCTGTATGAAATAACGTAGCCACATGCAAAGGGCGATAACAATGACCGACCCTATAGCTAACGTCAGCACTCGGACACTAATCCAACGCCAAAGTGATTGATGCTCTTGTTTTATCATGGTTGTCTAAACCGGTAGCCGATACTGCGCACGTTAATCATCACACCATAAATACCAACGCTTTCAAGCTTCTTCCGAATATTATAGACGTGTGTGTCTACCACACGTTCGAGTGCATCGCTTTCTGGAAGGCATGATTCAAGAAGATATTGCCGTGTAAAAGGACGTGTCGGGGCACGCATCATGAGAATCAGGAGAGAGAATTCTGTCGGCGTAAATTCAATAACCCTCTGGTCACCTTCATTATCCGTCACCTTTGCACACCGCGACTCAGGATTGACCTCAAGACCCTGCCAGCGGAGTAATATATCGGTCTGCATGTTGTGCAGGTTATGGGGGTGGGCTCGCCGCAATACAGCGTGTACGCGCGCCACGACTTCGCTAGGGTTGTAGGGTTTCACCACATAATCATCTGCACCATAGCGCAGGGCGCCGATGCGGTCGGCGGTATCCCCCATGGCAGTCACCATAATGACTGGTATATCGCTTGTACGCCTAAGTGCTGAGAGGACTTCGGTTCCGTTCATGCCAGGTAGCATTACGTCCAGAAGGATCAGGTGGGGCTTCCACTTGTGTAAAATGTCTAACCCTTCCTGGCCGTCGCCGGCGATGACTACCTCAAATTTATCTCTTTCAAGGTAGGCCTTCAAGACATCAGCCGCATCAGCATCATCTTCAATTATAATTACTCGTTTTGTTTGCATTTTTCCAACCTTGACAGTTTCTTCATACATTCCCGGCAGTTTATTGACACTTCGTCTTCATACTGATTGTTCAAGACATGTCATAAATCCCTCCGGGTTAAAAAAGAGATAATAAGGACGTACTATGTTAACCAGAAAAATGCTGCTGAATACAACATGCTTTGCTGTCGCCTGTTTCATGACCTCTGTGATGGCTGACGAATTGAACGATCAACAACCCAGCCTTACAGTGGGCATTGGAGTACAAAATGCTCCTAAGTACAGTGGTTCAGATGATAGTCGCATCCAGTTTGCACCCGTGGTTCAGGCCAGAAATGGGGCGTTCTTCTTTGATTCGCTCAAAGGGGTTGGTTATGACCTACAAAACAGTAAGGGATTATATCTCGAACATACAATCGGATATGGCCTTGGCCGTAAAGACCGGGATTCCTCTTGGCGTGAGGGCTCAGACAAATTAAAAGGTATGGGTAATATCAAAGCGACAATTAATACATCAGTCGCGGTGGGCTGGTATGCATCCAGCTGGTTTTCACTGGAAGGTAAAGCAATTTTGCCACTCACTGATAGCCAGGGAGCGCAATACCAAACGTCGGTAACCTTACTTCCCTGGCAAGACGATAAAGACACTGTTTCATTACAATCAGCGGCATTATTCGGCGATGCTCGCTACATGGAAACGATGTACGGTGTGAATGACAAACAAAGTGAGGCCAATGGCTATGCCAGCTATCAGGCCTCTGGTGGGTTTTATGGCGTTAAAACTGACCTTACGTGGAGTCATCAGTTTTCATCAAACTGGTCCACGGCAGTTAGCGGTGGTTATACGTGGCTGGGCGACCACGCCGCAGACAGCCCGATTGTACAGCGCCGTAATCAGACAACCGTCTCTGCGGGTGTTTTATATACATTCTAGCCATATCTAACTCGCCGATTAAAGTGAGGGACAGATGAAAAAGATGACCTACTTTTTAAAGTCTATCGAATATAAATTAAAATTCCTAAGAACCTTTTTTATAAATGATGTCTATTATCGTAAGAAGAAACACCTACAGGAGTTTGGCGAAACGCCTAATTTCAAAATCCCAAAAAGTCTTAATGAAAAAATAATTCACAGAATGATTTACGATAAAAACCCTTTATTTACACAGTTAGCTGATAAAGTCTCTGTGAGGGATTATGTCAAAGATAAAATTGGGGATTCATATCTCATCCCCCTTTTAGGTGTTTTCGATAGCGCAGAAGAAATTGATTTCAACATGCTCCCAGAGAGATTTGTCATCAAATGCAATCATGACAGCAACAGCAGTATAATTTGCACGGATAAAATATTTTTTAATGAGGATGAGGCAAGGCGAAAGCTGTCATTCTGTCTTTCGAGGAATATGTATTATAATACTCGAGAATGGCATTATAAAAACATAACTCCAAGAATCATCTGTGAAAACTACATTGATGTTTTTTTAGGTAAAGATAGGGCATACATTCCCGAGTGCTTCAGGATACATTGTTTTGCAGGTAAGGCACATATTACGGAGGCCGATTTTACAGACAATAATAAAAATGAATATGTTAATGTGTATGATAAAATGTGGATGCTACTCCCTCTCACTATGGGCTATGAGAATAACTCTCATAATATCCCGGAGCCTTTGTCATACAAAACCATGATTGTATTGGCTGAGAAGTTGTCCGCAGATATTGACTACTGCCGCGTGGACTTCCTTTTAAGCGGAGAGGACGTCTATTTTAGTGAAATAACACTTACGCCTTGTAATGGCCGCATGCATATTAAACCTGAATCTTGGAACTATCTCTTAGGAGAGTTATGGACATAATAATCCACAAAAAATGTTGATGATAGGAGGGGCATAAACATGACTAATAATGAGAAATTTCAGTTATCAATAATAGAAGGTATTTTAACATGGTTGGATAATAATGTTACAGAATGCATAAGCATCCAACATGTATCAAAGTATTCTGGATATTCACAATGGCATCTGCAAAGAATTTTCAAGAAATATACCGGTGTATCGCTTGGCTGTTATGTTAAGAAAAAACAAATGTATTTTGCTGCATTAGATATCCTTGAAACAGATATGGATATTTTACAAGTTGCCATGAAGTACGGTTACGAGTCTCAACAAACCTTCACTCGCGCCTTCAAAGCAAACTTCCTTATTAATCCAGGTCGACTCAGACGACTGGCGTTACATGAAAAAAAAGATTTTAGAAAAAAAATCAGCAGGTACCCTACTGCTTTTTTATCATATAAATATGAATAAAGGGTAACTTATTATCCTTAAAGTATCGGAATTATTTCCTGCATCTTTACTCAGGTGGTAATAGTGAGTGATTATATCCTGTGGGTAGGGAGATAATCACTGGGCTGAAATTATAAAATGAATCATTAGATTTTGTATAAGATAGTTATTTACTCAAAAATATATAACTTTACCCAATGGCACTGCATCACACCAAAGAAGCTTATACTCCCAGTTTTTTTGGTACAATCCAAGGGTGAAAATGCACTCTTTCGATAATGTTCTACTCATTTCCTTAGCAGCATTGATATTTAGCCACATCAAAACACTCCCTGGACTCAGATAATTATATTCGGGGTCAACGCCGCCATTCGGGACGTCAAAGTAGAACCAATTCTGACATTCAGCTTTAATTATAAGATCGAAGGCGCATGGTATAGAATCTTTAATGAAAAGAATATGTCCAAAAATCATGTGCTTGAAGTGTGTCATCAAGTCAAGAAGACTTTCTCTTGTGTAACATCTAACAGTTTCGCCAAATCTCTTTTTGAAAAGCGTAATATAAATGGTAGTCAACTCTTCTGGACTGAATTCTTCCACGCTCCTCACCGTTCCCCCGGCAGCGATAAACTTATTCATCTGATTCCTTCTGTTTTTGGTTGTTTTTTTCGAAAAGGAATCTTTAACGACGCATAATTTATTCTTGCTAAGGAGATTATAAGAAGTGTTCAGCACATTTCTTTTGTTACGCATAGACAATCGGTTAGTATGTAAGGGGAGGAAGCTTTTTACCTCTCGACTTAAAGGTATAAGGACTTCATCATAGGTGATTGGGAATTTTCTCCAAACATCCAAGCCTATTTTCCCCTTATCATTTATATAACAGGCACCAACAATGACACCTCTTATTTCTAAGTGATAGAAAGTACCTTTACAATCGTAGTTTTTAATCATGTGCTCGATCAACGATGGATGCGTATTGATGCCCCCACCGTAGGTTGAGTAAGCTATTTTATAGATATCAAAATTGGATTCCACCCAACCTACTAAATTTTTCTTAAACATATTCCCCTCAATATTACAATTGCAATATCTAGCATAGATTGCTTATACTTTCTAAATTTACACCAAAATCATCAAGGTTATATTTAGGAATTATCAAGATTTGAGTAAGAGCAATGAATCATTGATTTGCCCCGGTGCATTATCTCCTGGCTCAATGTCGATGGTTGACTAAGAAAGGTTATCGGGGAGAGCCTCATTGGTAAATGAGTGCACTATGAGCATGCAAGTTTCATGTGTACAAATTATTATAATCGTGATGATTAATTAATTAGGTATTTACATACCTACCGATAGGTATGTAAAATTGGTTTTTCTCAAAAAAAGGTCTTAAAATGCAATCATTACTCTCCTATCTTGCCCTTGCAGGGGCAATCATTTCAGAGGTATGCGGAACCATGTTTCTCGGGAAATCAGAGCACTTCACGAAACTTTTTCCTTCGTTGATTTGCGTAACATCTTATGCATTGTCTTTCTATCTACTAGCTCAGGCATTGAGAACAGTCCCACTTTCTGTTGCCTATGCTTCATGGGGTGGCCTGGGGATCGTGCTAACGGCTGCACTCAGCGTAGTTTTTTTAAAACAAAGACTGGATTTGATGGCGGTTATTGGCATCAGCTTGATTGTAGCAGGCGTGGTTGTGGTCAACGGTTTTTCAAAAATGGGGCATTAATGTAACATGGCTTCTCACCAAACAAGAAAGCCAGAACATCTTAGGAGCATGCTGCTTTCTAGTGCTATAAGGCTTACTGCAAAGAACGGAGTCGCAGGAATAAGTTTAAGTCATGTCGCTGAGGCTGCGGGTGTCACGAAAGGAGGATTATTTCACCATTTTCCTAATAAAAATGCCCTGATGAAGGAGGTGTTTGATCTGTTATTACTATCATTTGAACGTGAAGTTGATAAACATATCGACGAAGATTCTTTGGTATATGGTTGCTTCACTCGCGCCTATATTAGGGCGGTATTTTCTGAAGCTGGCGGGTCGACACCATGGAAGGCTTTGTCATTCACAATATTTACTGATAG
This sequence comes from Ewingella sp. C233, assembly GCF_055407225.1. Classification (NCBI taxonomy): domain Bacteria; kingdom Pseudomonadati; phylum Pseudomonadota; class Gammaproteobacteria; order Enterobacterales; family Yersiniaceae; genus Ewingella; species Ewingella sp. C233. The sequence continues at coordinate 26,240 of NZ_JBUZRI010000008.1, read as the reverse complement.
TTCTTTTTCTAAAAAATGGGAACATTGGCTTTCAAAAAAATTAGGTCTACATGGCCAAACAGATAACTCTGACGAACTGGAGATAATCAGACTTGCTGTTGATGGGGTTTGGTATGCTTCGCTATTTTCTAGCGAGAAAAATAAGAAAAGATTTATAATTCTAGAAGAGAAGCTCATTCAAAGGACCTGGCGTTGATTTTTTTAAGAAAAAGAATGTAGTCATGGCAGTTCAAATCATTTAACTATGAACTTCGGATAAATTCTTGACCTTATGTAGCCACGTTTATCATTGAAGTTATTTTTTATGGACATTTATTATCTGTTGCTTGAACTCAGTTCTATTCATCAGAACTGCCACTATTAGTTAATACCCGATAATGGCAAATTTTGGGAAAAAACAGCCAAGTGTATGGGGCGTATTCTGCCATGAAGGAGCAGCAGACATAGTACTAAGAAGAGATTCGTTCAACAGGTACCTGACGCAATTAAATCTGATTTGCACACCTGGGCAAAAGAATGAATAAGAGTTTGCCACCCTATTCGCAAAAATGCTCCGCCTCGCATGTCGGTCGCCATTTGTAGGCGACCGGTTCGAGTATAAAACTGATCTTAATTATTTCACCAGAATCTGCCCCACATCGATACGATTTCCATCCGGATCAGCGAAAACAAATGCCCGAATACCATAATCTTTATCTTGTATGCCTTTAACAATCTTGGCACCAATTTCCTGACAAAGAGTATATAAGGCATTTGCATCATCAACAAGAAGATGAGCGATAGGATAGGAAGCAGCTTTGTGCTGTGGCTGGAGAGTCAAATGTAGTTCAGCCTCTTCACGCTTTATTATCATAAAGCCCACAGGATCTCCATTTTCAAATACATCTTTGAAATTCAGTCCATTGATATAAAACTCTTTGGAAATCATGATGTTTTTAACAGGTAACACGGTTGCTATACGACCAAATGTGACAAGATGCTGCATGATCAACCTCGTGATTGTTAATCAATAGCATAGCGATGGGCGGTGCCGTAGCTAAGCGACTGGGCGGTGCCAGATAATATAATAGTTTTTGCCAGTGTGAAATTGGAACTTTTGAGGTGCTGTGACAGGGCCTTATGTACTAACGCGCCGTTATGTAATCAACGGGGAGCAGGTCAGGCCACCGATACAAAAAATAATAAAAGTTAGTAGTTAAATACTCCTTAAAATCATTAGTTTATTAATAACTAATTGTTAGTTTCATTCAGATATAATGACGGCGCGATTGTGGCCCTCAACAAAGAAGCCAAAAAGCTCGGCATTAAACGCTTTGCCCCTTACTTCCAGGCTAAGGAAATCATCAAAAAAAACCAGGTATCCTGCTTCAGCTCTAACTACGCACTGTACGGCGATATGAGTGCCAGAATAATGACAATTTTAGAGTCATTGGCTCCCGAGATAACGCCATATTCGATCGATGAGGCTTTTTTGACTGTGACTGGCATCGATTCCTGCGAGTCCTTCCTAACTTTTGGCCAGCGCGTCCGAGAAACGGTGCTAAAACAAACGGGACTGACCTGTGGGATCGGCATCGCGCAAACTCATACACTTGCGAAGCTGGCAAATCACGCAGCAAAAACCTGGCCGGCAACAGGAGGGGTCGTAGATTTGAGTGACCGTGAACGTCAGAGAAAGCTGATGGCACTTTTACCGGTCGGAGAAACATGGGGTATTGGCCGAAAGCTGACGGAGAAGCTTAATACGATGGGCATAAAGACTGTGCTACAGCTAGCCGATGCAAACCTACACCTGATGAAACGGACGTTTGGCGTAGTCGTAGGGGTCCGCTTGGAAAAAGGAAATTATCCTACGCTAAGCGCATTATTTTCACAGATGGCTACCGACTGAACGTAACGTGTGAGTCATGGTCAGAAATGTGTTAACTCTAGGAATTGACACGACTTACTGTTTGATGGGGAAATCATGTTTAGCTATCTCAAGGCTATGTATCATCAATCAAAAATTCAGGCTGAACTCAAGGCACAGATACATGAACAAACTACGGTTAATGCTATCTGTCATCACCCTGAATCAATCGAGATCATTGCGGTTTGTTCGACTGATGCGTATTACCGAAAACGTAAGGACGCTGCTTTTCTGACAACCTGTTCTGTGCTCATGCGTACTTTAAAAGATGAATCCGTACCGATGGTACTACGGAAAACAGCATGGCGATTATTGAACGAAAGATACCAACGAATTAAGTTAAATCAGGCTTATAGGATAGAAAATTTCTTGCTTGTTGCCGATTTTGAATATGCTCTCGAAGAACATGATGAACTAGCAGAGTAGTTCTAGTGAGGCGATGAATACCGACAGTTAACGTGCATGTGACTTAAACGTCCGAAACCGAACGATTGCGTACAGCATGTAGATAACGTGTACGAAAGTAAGCGAAACCATTAACGGACAGTGGGATCGTTCCGTACATCCCTTACGGTCAGGGGTTCGCGCTCAATGGAGCGAAACCTCCCGTTAAGCTTAAAACGCTTAACGTAGGATAATTTCCTTTTTCCAAGCGGACCCCTCGTAGAAAGAACGATTCGAGAACTTAATGGCACCTCCTGCATTTCGGTGGAAGAACTACCGGCCAAACAGCAGATTATCTGTAGTCGCAGCTTCGGCGAACGCATCACGCAGCTCGAAGATATGAGACAAGCCGTTTGTCAGTACGCAGAACGTGCCGCTGAGAAACTCCGCCAAGAAAGGCAATACTGCCGGCACGTAAGCGTATTCGTTCGTACCAGCCCCTACGCCGACGAACCTTACTACGGTAACAATGCCAATCAGATCCTGATGCTGGCCACGCAGGACACACGGGATATAGTTGCAGCAGCGATGAAAGCACTGGAACAAATCTGGCAGGATGGTTATCGTTATCAGAAGGCAGGAATTGTGCTAAACGACTTTTGCAATCGGCCAGGTCAAATCGACATGTTTGATGAAACTCCTCCAAGAGTAAACAGCAAGCAGCTGATGCACATTGTTGATCACATCAACCAATCAGGGCTTGGGAAGGTGTGGTTTGCCGGGCAGGGGATCGATAAGAGTTGGAAAATGAAAAGAGAAATGCTTTCGCCGGCCTATACAACGCGGTGGAGTGATATTCCAATAGTAAGAATTTGAAACTTTACTCCCCTAAAAATATAAATAACCGTGCCTGTAGAGCACGGTTTTACCGTTTTTCATATAGCAAATTAGTTTTTGAATTTTCTCTTGTAAACATCACCATTGCCAAATTTTTTTCTAAGTGCTTCAGAGAGATCATTATTCATTTCTGGGCTAGATCTTTCGATGAGTAAAGCATTTTCAATATGGGGCATTATCGCTAACTCAGTAATTATCTCGCTTGAAGTGAATGGCGTTCCAATTTGACATTCGCAAGCGAGCAAGACGAGCCCCCCCATACTTATTGGGTAATTTTTAGAAATTTGATAATTACAGCATGATTTAATATCAGAGTCGCTCCAAATGCTAGCGTAAGTAGGATCGCCTTTTACATGCAGAGCTATTTCATGCAATACACAAGAGGAAGCCCCACCATTTAAAGGCTGACTACTAGCTTTTGATATACCGCTATAAAACTGCTCCCATACAACATAGCCTTTCGATTGAGGTACTTTTTGTCTTTTTAATTGCGTGGAAAAATGAGAGACAGGTGGATTAGAATTTGGTTTAATATAGTCCCAATTATGCCGTTTTGTTTTTGCTTCAAATAAAATTATTTTCCCTACATCTATCTCATGATCAATCAATATTATTATTGCATCAACACCCCACGCCTCTTCCGCGGACTTAGTGAGTTTCTGAGAATATGTATTAATGTGAAATGGTAAAGATTTTGGAAAGTTCTGATGAATCAACGAAGTCAAATTAACTGTACAACTATTTTCGTCAGCTAGTAATTTTTGAGAGTACAATGTATGGGTTTTTTTATCTGCATCGTCAAACAACATTTCTAAAATCAATCGAGTTTCATTATCGAACAGTGGCATTACGCATCCTCATTGAGATGAATAGCTTAAATATTTATAATTAAACTAAATTTAATGCGTTTTGACACGCAAAACACATAAATAAAGTGAAAACAGGAAGGTAGGAGATGAGGCGGTCGTACAACGCCCCGTTATTCGCCGCCTATCCCAGTATCAGACACAATTACATCTGATAATTGTGAAATCATAATGTAAAGTGTATAGGAAGTTCAAGGTAAAATCAGTAATCAAACTGTGAAAAGGACGCTTTATCGCTTTAATAATAACGTTTATAATTCAATGGTTTTGTCAAACCTCAATTAAACTGACCGTTATCTGGCTCAATTCAAATGACCATTAATCATGTTCCCTTCAAATTAATCACAATATTTTGTTTAGTATCGGATGCTGAATGTAATCTTTACTGATAGTCTTTTTTAATACTGAAACAATGTGAAGATGGACGTTATGTTCCGATTTGAATTAACACCAAATAATGCCGGTTTTATTTTATGGGGGGATACGGCAGCACTGGATGAGTTACACCAATTTATCCATTACGTTGTGGAAGAAAGTCCTCTGATAAAGATTAAAGATGGCTTTATGTTGGCCCTGGCCTATGACGTCCGCAAAGCCCGAGAAGGCTGTCGTCGTGCTGAGCAGTATCAGTATGAAGAAGGAGATACCTATCAGCTTTATGGCGTGGAACTGTTATGGCCACTGGTCTTGCTTCAGTCTTCAATTCTCAGACGTTCAATGAGTTACATCCAGACAGATAAAAAACAGTTATCCATTATGTATGCATTCGAGCATATTCTGGAGTCCGCTTTACACGAATTTCTGCCGGGTAACCGGGCAGAAGTGGTGATAAAAATGGCCAGCAGCGTGTCAGATTCTGATTTTGAATGGCTTGAGGACAGCGTTGACAGTCGGTGTTGTTATTTCATCAGCCAGTCACCTGTAAACAGAAAAGAAAAACTGGATAAGATTCTTTGCTCCTTTGATTCACTCTGGAGCAAATATGCCCGTGAAAAGCCGGATACAAAAATGCTGAATACCATGAATAATACGGACTGGGTCTGGCCAGAGACTATTATCTGGTAAGCACATCATTCACTTATCGCCACGTTAAATGAATAACGGTTGTATCAGCCTGGCTTTTTGCCAAAGATTTGCTCTGAACGCGACTGAAGCTGTTTCAGGGCATCAAGCATGTCATCCTGGTTCAGTGCACGCTGTGTCTTTTTCCCGGCCGCTCTGGAACGTCGTCGGGAAGGGCCATCACCGGCAGGAACGGACTGCGAACGGGTGTCATCACGGTTGCCCTGTACCAGCCGGATAAACTCAAGTGTTCTGCCGAGACGTTTATTATCAACAATGGCACCCTGGTCGATTTCAGAGAGCCTATCGTAGGTAGAGCAGGGAAGAACCACGCCATTCAGACGCAGCTCTTTTTGCCCATCGGGGTAATGATACACATCAATGTACTTACCAATGGCACGGCGACTGTATTCGCTGTCTTCAATCAGATACAACATTTTATCGTATTGAATGGTCAATGCTTTTGAGACCTTTCGCGTCTCGCGAACAGTGAATATCAGGTCCAGGTCTTCATCGTGTTCCACGGCGCGGTGAACATCAAAATCATGTCTCGGGATTTTACCAAAGCGCCGGTTGTAATCTGCACGGTACGTTTCGGCAAATGCATTGGCCGCTTCCATTGAACTGATCCCCTGTAGCCGGAGCTCTTTCACCAGACGGTCCTGCAGCGTGAGATGCGCGCGTTCGACGCGACCTTTAGCCTCACTGGTTTCGGCGCAGATGGTCTGAATGCTCAGCTCGTGCATGGCCCGACCGAACTGCGTATGGCCATCACCGCCGGTCGCATTTTTGTTATTCACACGAAAAACACCTGCTTTATCGCTGTACAACGCCAGTGGTTTCCCGTGTTTGTCGATGTAGCGTCGCGTGGCTTCAAAATAAGAGAACGTGGACTCTGATTTGACGAACAAAAGCTCCATGATCTTGCTGGTTGCATCATCAACGTAGACCAGAGCCGTGCAGGCCGGGCCACGGCCTTCAAACCAGTCATGATCGCAGCCATCAATTTGTATCAGCTCACCAGTACATGGGCGCCGGTAACGGGGTTGAGGGATCCTGGCTGCCCGCTGTTTACGGGGAACCCAGAGACCAGCGTGCGTCATAATACGCCTCACGGTCTCTTTACCGAGGAGCAGACCGTGGAGCTCTGCGAGTTTTTCCTGCGCCAGTGTCGGACCGAAATCAACATAACGTGTCCTGATAAGTTCCAGAGCCTGATCGGCAAGTCCGGGCTTGAGCTGCCGGTTACCACGCATGCCACGTCGCCGGTTGGCCATACCGAGCGGACCTTCTTCACGGTAACGCACCAGAAGCCGGCGACATTGTCTGTCGCTGATCCCGAGGTGTTCAGCTGCCCGGTGCGTTGTCATCCGGCGCTCGATGACATCCTGGATAATTTTGACGCGATTGATCTCTTTCAAGGTAAACATTCCTGAGCTTTCTGCGTACATGGCAATCTCCCGGTAGTTTTTACTGATGAAAAACGACTCCGTGAAACTCACCATATCGCGGTCACGTGAATTGAGCTACAGGCGGACATTACTATTGAGGCGTTACAGGTTTAGCGCACATAATCATTATTATGTTAAATAAAGCCAAACTGAACAATTAGAGGAACCTGTTCCCCTCTGGGGTGAAGAGAATTAATTTTTAACTTCTTGATGCAAAATAATAAAAGCATCATGAAAAATATTTCTAAGCAACAAATTTTACTAAGCCCAGTAAATAAATTAGACTTTCTCTTCTGTCCATAGATTAGGGTAATAGTTTTTGATCTTGTCACAACGTACCCTGCCAGCAACTCTACCACATGTACCGATAACCGCCTTAAGGAGAGCCTCTAATTTGCTAGTGTCATATTCATTATTGATAAGTTTATGATCTGTAGCGTTAAGATACTTTCTGGCGTAATACTCTTTTTTATCCAGTGAACCTTGATAGGAGTCAATGTCCTCTTTGTAGTTAGTCCAGCGAATGAAGTGAGTATCATACTCACCGAAATTTAAGTCCAAATAACATTCAATTGCAGCTGCCTGGCCATTAATATTAGCTATTGCAAGTCCACCTGGACCGCGCGCGGGGAACCGTTCAAACTCAGGAAGGTCAGGTAGACACATGCAACCCATATTATCAGGGAGAATCATTGCATTTATCTTATTAAGAGCATCAACGCCTTCACTATCGTTATCAAGGACAAATACAATCTGGTTTTGGACGTCAATTTTAACCAAACCTTCTGCAAACTTCGCTAATCCTCCAGTTCCTGGAAATGGATGACGCGCCTTTACATCAATAAACCTAAAGAAGTCTGCAACACCAGGCTTTATCTGCTTAAAGGCTTTACTTAAAATATGGGCGTCTGATGTTCCTTCCGTTGCGATAAGAAAAGACTCTTCACGTCTAACCCCTGTTTTTATTTCTTCAATATGTACCCAACCATTAGAAACGATCTTACCATAGTCCCATTCTACGAATTCCGTTCTGTTTTTTTTGTTTTCACTCAATAGTCGAATTAGCGAATACGGATGAAGAATATTAATTATGCATCCAAATGCGGATTTTTCAGACCAAAAAGTATAATTGTATGGATCAAAATTCGGTATTTTTTTAATTACAGATTGCGGAAATTTGTTTTTTATTAACTCCATATTTCTTTCAGGATATTGGTAGTCTATTTCGAAATTTTCTGAGCTCAGATCGCTCAGAGAATACTGATTTAGAAAATGTTGGAATTCATCAAAGGTGTAGAGCACTCCTAATGGTTCATAATCTTTAGGGTAGCATTCAATGTTCTCCTCCCGGCCTTGTGTAATATGCTTGACTAATGTGTCGTATTCTAAGCGAATAACATCTAAACTGAACCCCAACAGCTCGACTCGGTCCGCAACCTCCGCTAATGTCTTACGCAGGACGGTAAAACTCAAAGCCTGTTCTTCACTTGGCTCCTCCCCCTTTGCTAGTTCTTCGAAGTATTCAGGCAGCACTACATGGTCGCTTTTCTGAAACAGTACACCGTGATCGGATCCCATGCAATTCTTGCTCGCGTCCAGCATAATATCAGAAACCGTCAAAGAAATTATTGTTCCCATGCTTTCACCTTATTTTTGTATATCAGTTGTTTATAAAATTCTAGAAACAAGAAATCTAAAATTTATTTTTAATTCACTATGAAAGTCTAGCCTCAGCTAGAATAAACTTCCGCTGCTCATCTGCACATTTATAGCATGCGAAGTACTCAATAGTCTTCATATCGCCAGTTACGTATTCTTCACAATGTGGACAGTGAATCGCTGACCACCCTCTGTCAAAACACGAAACGCAGCTCCATTGGCCATCAATATAAAATACAGACTTTGGATCATGCTCACATTCATGACAGCCTGCAATACATTCCCCACCTTCTTCCCACCAGTCGTCACCGGTTACATATACGTCACGACACAATGTGATTAATGCATTGGTAGTAATTTCATGAGAACACTTTGGACATTTAGTATTGTCAGGACTGAAAAATTCAAAGGGTGCTTTACAGTTTGGACAAGGCAACGTGTCTTTTACTTGCTCGACTGCAACACCCTGTGATTCGCAAACCAGGCATTGATAATCATCACCCCACCTATGAGTGTCATTAACCTTACCTGCTTCTAATCCACACTGACGACACTTCACTACTCTGATTTTCTTTAACTTTAAATTACCAATTTCTTTTGAAATTTCGTTAAAGCGGGCATTTAGAAATTCCTTCTGTTTTAGCATTCTCTGATGTACACGATCTAATTCTTTCTGGAAGTTAATAAACTCATCCTTCCATTCAACCGTGAGTAAATTATACAGATGGTGCCATGAAGACCATTGCTGAGCCACCACGCCCGCTTTATTAGCCTGTGTGCTTGAATATTCAGTATGTGCAAAGTGGACAATCTGGTTTCTATGCGCACCTAACGCCATAAAATTTTTTAGAATGTTATCATCAAGCCTAACACCCAGAATACTTTTAAGTCGTTGAACCGCATCGTTGAAGTACACAGAATTAAAATCACCAACACTAAAACTTTGTTTATTTGCCTTGCCAGGGTCAGCTAATATTAAAGTCCAGTGTTCAAGCATGAGTCTTGCCTTTAAGAAAAGCTCAATGGCCGTATAAAAATCAACGATTGAATTCTTAGGCCTTTTATCAAGGTCATCAATAGAGGATTCTAAGAAATCGATCGCATTTATTACTAAAGAATGAAAAAGCTGTTCATTACTTTGAACCGCTTGTTTGAGGATTTCGCGTGTCATATTTTCCCTTGATTTTCGATTTTATCCGCAGATGAACATTATACCTTTTGAGCCAGGGGTCCGTTACATTTTATAATATTTTGATGTTGGCTTTACCTGATGAGGTTTTCACAACCTTCCTCCATCATCATCTTTCTTTCCTGCATCAAAACCTGCGGCAAAGCGGCTAAAGATCCGCAGGTAGCAAAGGGGTATAAAACCCCAAATGTTGTTGAACCAATCGAGTTGCTCAGGAGAGCAATCTTCAGTCACATTGACGAAAAATCGAACTAAAAGAAGAAATTCAGTGCCTCGAAATAATTCAAGGCATGTTACGTTAAAATATTGCAGAATTTCGAGAATATGAACCATTCCCCTACATCATTGAAAATGAATTGCCTTCTGTGCTGAGAACAGACCAGCCTTTTACTTTGCAACGCATGCCGCGTTCACCGGCTCCCTTGGCTATTTGCTGTGTTTAATCATAAAAGAGCAAACCTGAATCCGGTATTTTATAAATTGAGATTTTTTCTTAACAAATCAAGGTATTCTTTTTCGTCATCTATAGGGGAATCACAGTTATCTATAAAAACTTCTTTCTCGTCAAATAAGAATGTCCATTCACCTTTCTTTATACGACGAACTAATTTTCGAATTGTTTTTTTAGACTCTTCCGTTTCAGGTGTATACAAATGATTTTGTATAAGATGATACATCATTTCCCCAAAGTACCGTTTGTTATAATTGGCAATTCTGATTTCCCTCTCGACAATAGCACTTATATGTACCTTTCTTTTTTGAAGATTTCCTGATGTTACATATTTTGGCTTATCCATTATCCGTGTGTTTTTTTCAGTAATTCTCGCGAATAACTCACGGAGTTGTATGTCATTTAACTTTCCAGTTATTTTTTTTAGATATTCATCAACTATTCTACTAACCAATTTAGAATCATCAATAATACAGATGATTATAAAGTCACGTAGTTTTACTAGAACACTTCCAGTACCATACAAATCAATATAATCAAATGGTTCACTCAGATTTGAAGTGTCACATTCAAAAAAGAACATACTCCCATATACGTTTTCGTCTATGGTGACCCCTGAATAAACTCTTCTGGCTATACAATATGTATGATGCAATTTTACCCATTCATATTGGTCAGAAATTTTATCTTTCTTCTTAAAGTCCGAGATGAAAGAACGGTCTCTTAAATGGGTTTTTATATAAAGTAAGCAAATCCACTGGAATATTATATCCTGATTCTCATTAAAGAAAGCATGAGAGCTCTTAACATCCCCATCAAAACCCTCGGAAACTATTTTTTCTAGACTGGTCCCCAATAATGAATTACAGTCCTTACAACATGATATTTTGTACTTCCCGTACTTGAAGGTTCTACCATTAGGTAATGTTATACTGCTTTCAAATAGTTTAAATTTTTTAAGTATCCAACGTGGAATTACATGTTCGTCATTAAACGCTTTTGTTTCTCTTTCATCACCGCAGATAAAACATGAATTGCCTTTGCAAATATATGAAGAAAAATTCTCTTTCGAGAAAAAAATAACCTTCCCATTCTCATCAATAATATTCCCATTTACTACTTTCATATTTAGATATCCATGCTTCAAATAAATACAGTTCAACAATATATGGTTACAAGGGATAGAACACTTCTACCAGTTTAAAATTTAATTATTTTTCGTTTCTTCCTGGCCATTTTTAACGATTATCCATGTCAATATTCCGATTGATTAAACTTTTTCTGTACCCTGCAATATTATACCTTTAGTGACGGGATGTTTACATTTTTAATACTTTGCAATCGTGTTCTATCTTGATAGTTTCACCGAACCAGCTCCCGAAATGCACATTTTTCCGCAATCATTAGGTGAAACAGAAGAAGTTGAATCTATTAATACTCTGACCCGCATAAATAATACCCCTGGTACTAACCCACCTGCCAACGATTAATCAATTGTTAGCGGGCCGCACTCCGTCCCGCTCCGCTCCCTGCGGAATAACGGATAAAGATCCGCAAACGCCGCACCCCGTCATTTTCGCCTATGTAGTACCTCTATGCTTTGCTACTCGCTATATGTGGGATTAGTGCGCCCTGCCCGTCAATTTCGTCAAAAAAAGGCTGCGGCAAAACGACATATAGAAAGAAACTTCCGCACAATGCGGTACAATTTAGGGTAATTATGACGGCGGGATCCTCTGGCATAATAATGGCGGATCGGTCATGCCGCGCGGCGTCTAACCAGTACGTTCGTCGGGCGGCCGTGGTGAACCCGCCTGTGAAAGTTGCGCATGCGCAAAAATGTCTTCGCCGGCGTCAGCAAAATGACAACGCTACGTGAAATCTGAGAAAGTTTTGTGAGGCAATGCTGTGGATTTTAAAAATCCCGATGATGTGAAAATACTCCCTCCCGCCATGCTGATGCCCGTCGGTGGGCCGGACTGGGCGCGGGTGTTTGCGATGCGGCAGCTGGCCATGTCCACGCCCAACGCGCCGGCGTATTTGCTCGCCCCGGAGGTCGCCGTACTGCTGAGCTATCTCCCCGACCTGCGTCAGCGCACTTTCTTTGAAACCATGTGGAATACCGGGGCCAGGCCCAACGAGGCGTTGGCACTCACGCCGGCTTCACTGTTGTTCAAACAGGCGATGCCCGCCATTAAATTGCCCACGCTGAAGCAGCGAACGCGCGGTCGCGGTCGGCCAAAAGAGTCAGAATTGCCGGTACGAGACGTGCCGGTGTGGGATGCCACCTATCGTGAAAGAATGACCTCACTGGTCGCGACGCTGAAGATAAGAGTGGAAGAACCCCTGTGGCCGGTGTCGCCGGATACCATATCGCGGTGGCTGAAGCGCGCTATCGATGCCGCAGAGCGTGACGGCGTCACGTTTTCTATCACGCCGATCATTCCCAAATCCTTCCGGCACTCTTTTGCGATGCACATTTTGTTCAACCGCATACACCCCAAAGTCCTGCAAACCCTGATGGGCCATAAGTCCTTCAAGTCCACCGAGGTGTACACCAAGCTGTTCCTGTTCGATGTCGCTGGCCAACACCAGGTGAATTTCGGGTACGACGTTGAGCAGGCGAAGCTGGCGATGATGCAGGCGGGAAATTTACCCCGCCAGATCTCGGGCCATTTCTGATGTTGTCGCGCAAAGGCTATGCCATATAGCACTTTCGTAAACCGCCAAGCCTCGCGCTAACTCACTCTAATAAAAAGGGCAGTCATATTATTGACCGCCCTTTTTTACTGATTTTTTTTGACCCTGTTCCCTAAAATGACATAACGTTCAACGCGTTCACTCAGTTGCCTGAGCCGGTTCGGCAGGTCTTTGTGAACGAAATCCTCGGGGACATCAAAGTCGTCAAAGTGGGCAACCAGATACTCATGCACTTTCTCAAGAATGGGCAACAGAGAAACATTGTGTTTGGCGTCGCGGAGCTCAGTCTGGAGACGAAGATAGTTTTCGTCCCAGGCTAAAGCATAGAGATTCATAAAATGGTCTCTTGCCACCCTGAAGTCACGCTCGTCGAACATTTCCAGGATAAAGAAAAAGCACGGGATTTTTAATGCATTGATCCTGGCCAGTTCAACGTCTCGCCGCCGCCGCAAAATTTTCAAATTGGCAAAACGTGATTTTATGCAGGCAATGGGGTTAAGCACCCTCACCTTCTCATGCTTCACCGGTTCTTCAGTATCACCCAGGGCGATTAAAAACGGTTCTGTATTTAACAAGAGTTTTTTATCGCTGAAGTCACCCAATTCAAAACCGGCTGGCCAGTCAATCACATCAACGGTGTTGGCCATTTCAGGATCTTCCGGGTCAGAAAAATATCTGCCATCTACCTGCTTAATCTCTTTCGTCTTGCTGTCTATCAGCAAGAACCGGGCGACCGAGGGGGGATTGCCTTTATCGTTTAATGAAACATCAACGTGTAAGGCATGTGCAATGGCATTTACATCATGTTTGTTTGCTGAATAATCTACGTCGATGGAGGTGACCAGTCGCTCATCCGGCAACTCTTCACCATACTGGTCATGGAAATAGGAAACCCAATATTGTACCGCCTGGCCGCCGACCGTGATCACGGCGTCACGCAGCTGGTCACCACTAGCGATGAGCTGAGTATTCAGGAGATAGGCTTGTTCGAATGGGGGAATTGATTCGTTTTCAGACATAAAAAAACCATCATTGAATGATGGTTCATTTTGCCGCAGTCTTCCTAATCAAGCAAAACTAACTGGCTGCTTAGACGAGAATTTTGAAGAGACACTGTAGCGTGATTTCGGCGCAGGTTTGTACTCACGATCACCGCGTAGAACTTCTTTTGCCACTCTGTCATAGCGGGCATGTTGTTCTGACTTAACGATTGATGGAGACATTTGACGTTACCTGAGTACAAACATTTTTGTTGGGTTGCATCAAATATACGCTGCCAATCTACCGCTTGCAATTACTTCTAAGTGTTAGCAACACCCGGCTGGCATTTGCTTCCTTCAATGCTATGACTTACTTCATATTTTCATCAGGGTATGAATTCAATTCTTTTGTCCCATTAAGTATAAAAATGAGAGAGAAGAACGGAGCCGGCAGATACCTTACTTGCAAGCAACCTGGAAGAAAGAACTATCAGGAGCAATAGTTAGGGAAGGTCAGAATGAAAAAACCCGCCAGAGATAGCGGGGAAAGGTTTGTGAAGGCAACTTAACCAGCCAAAAGGCCGAGTTCCAAAACAAAAATTTAGAATTTTTTAATCGTTGGAGATTTCGTAGTTTTTTAAACCTTCTTCACCTTCTTTTTCAACGATATCTTTCAATTTGCGCGGGTACTTACCCACTCCCTTGTAAGAGATAAGCTCACCCTTGATTCGGTAGTGACGAACCCTGCCAATGGAAGGCCGTTTAAGTGGGCGCCCATTGTTGAGCAGTTCATCGGGTTCAATCCCATCCTTCTTCAATAGTGAAAGATGCTCATCGATCATCTTCTGCCTGGCTCTTTGTTCTGCCTCTAACGCCATCTCTTCATCTTCACGTTGTTCCAGAACGCGACGACTGTCAGCATTGAGAATACGAAGAAGTTGAATGGGCATCGCCCTAAACACCTTGTTACGGCGGGTCAGATTATTGAGAAATGCAACAACGTCAGAAACTGGCATAGAAGAGTTCTTTGACATGGGTTATTCCAGTGCAGTCAGTTTATAAGGAATAAATTCATCATTATCAAGGACAAAATATTCGAGTTCAGTTGGGCGATATTCCTTTTTACGCACTGGACTAAACCACAGGTATCCCCTCTTTAGCCCTTCACCATCAATATTGACGATCAAGCTAAACGGCTCTTCACCGGCACCCGTCTTTTCACGGGCGAAAAGAGGTGAGTATAAACCTGACAATTCAATGATCTTTTCTTGATTCTGTATAAGATTTCGCTTAGCTCGATAAATTGCCGAAGACTTCATATCGGTGATTTCAGTGGCTTTAACTTTATGTACTACATGCTTAATCAATGCATTAATTAATGCAGATTTACTGTTACTCATGCGCGACATGGTTTGCTCTATGCGCTCAATTAACCTATTGGTTTCTCGTCCAAATTTTTCACACATAGAACATTTTTCCTGGTTTCGATTAATCGATCATTGCACAAATAGTCGATTATCACAATCAACCTTTTGTTGTAATATAACAGTTATATGATACATTTTTGTATCACATCAAATAAACCGAGGTTTCAACAATTGAATCCAAAAAAAATGTCATCCGCAATTTTACTTTCATTGTGTTGCTGCTCAGTTTTCGCTCAATCGACTTCAACAAAATCTCAGGTTCAAACAACAGATATCATAGTTGCCGAATCCAATGACACTATGGCAGATCCCGTATTTTCACGGCTGCTGCATCAGGAAAGCAGAGGTAGGCAGTTTGGCGCAAATGGAAAGCCGCTAACTTCGCCCAAGGGGGCTGTAGGTGTAGCCCAAGTCATGCCGTCAACCGCTCCTGAAGCTGCTCGTATGGCAGGGATTGAGTGGAACGAATGGCGTTACCGGAATGATGCGACTTACAACACTCGCTTAGGGCGGGCATATTATGAAACCCAGTTAGAGAAATATAACGGCAACCATGTTTTGGCCCTAGCTGCCTATAACGCAGGACCAAAACGAGTAGATAATTGGGTTCAGCGCTACGGGGACCCTCGCAAAGGTGAGATAAGTAACTCAGCCTTTACTCAGCTGATCCCTATCTATGAGACGCAACAGTATGTCACGGCCATATTAGGTGGCGTTCCCGATAACAGCGGATTCAAGTCTTCAGTGAAGGCTAAAAACTCCGATATTGTAAAGCGATATGAATTCCGTGATACCCATCCTGGGTTCGCTTTTAACATCGCAGTTAATCGCCCTTTCAATGCCAACACCAAACTTGTGGGAGGACTGTAATGGGATTCTGCGCTGCTTTAATTTCATCCCTGCTAGCCTCTTCTTACTACTTGATACTGTATTTAAAACCATCGCTTTTGTCTTACAACGAGCAAACAGCAGGTGTTTTAATTGCTTTTTTTTGCCTGCATATTTCACTTCGGAGAGCTTTTACAAACCATACTGCGCATGTTTTTACTTTGTTCTTATGTGCATTCCTATTTACGTTATATCGATCATTCAACGATGGCGTTCCGTTCTTGATCGCACTGATGGTTACGCACAGCCTGTTATGCATCCTTGTGTTGTTAACCGTCCCAGTTAGAACAGAAGAAAATGTGCATGCGCAAAATGATGCTGTCGATTCAAATGAAGACGAAAACGCATGAGTGGAAAACTACTGGGTGCCGGGTTGATATTTTTAGCCCTCATTGGTGGCTGTCTGTTATGGCTTTTATCCAGAAAAGGTCTCAACCACAAGGAATCTGGCACACCAAGAAGATATAGGCTTCAGCATGAATACGATAAAAAAGGGTTCACTGAAAAAGGGCAAAACGAAGGAATACAAGACGTTCCTAAAATGTCCAAATCCAAACCTGTAGAAAGCTATCAAAATGACTCTTTTTTTAATGGTCAATCTAATGGCATCGATAGTTCCTCTCCTGGAGATAAATTCTAATGAATCGAAACCTGCTATTACTAGGGTTAATGGTAGTTTTATTTGTCATCTACCCATTGTTTTTCAAGAAGAAAAACAAGCACAGTAAAAAACGAGAGTCAGCCGAAAAAGTACTTCAAAAGTTGAAAACTATCGAACATCCTGCCCAAAAACTTGCATATTTAAAGAAAATAGACCCATTTACATTCGAAGAACTTATTCTCACGGCTTTGCAAAGAAAGGGAATTGTTATTAAGCGGAATGACCGCTATACCGGGGATGGCGGGATTGACGGCCGATTTCAACATGATGGCAGCATGTGGCTGATTCAGGCAAAACGATACAACGACCGCGTAAGGCTGGAACATCTGAAAGCATTTTCTGCCTTATTGGTTGAAAACCAATGTAATGGGATTTTTGTCCATACGGCTACCACTCCAAAATCAGTAAAAGAAGCATCAAACCGCATACCTGGCTGTCAGTTAGAAATTATTAGTGGTGACAGACTTCTCGCTCTTTTTAATAGCAATATCAAAAACACATTTTAATAATCTTCTCGAGGTTCTCGATGAAAGTTCTTTGATATTTGAGGTAGGGCCGTGCGGATAACAACACGCCCTACCAACCATTCTTATAAAGTACGCTGACGGTTAAATGCCTGAACCCTCTCTCCAACCTGACGTGTTTTCTCCATGAATTTACTCTGCGTAGCTGTAACGGCCTTATCGACTGCGGATTCCAGCCTTATCAACCCGCGTGACGCGAAACTCAACCCCACACCAAACTGCTTATCAAAAGAGGCCATCTCTGCTTTATTAATTGAGACTTGTCTATCCTGTAATGCCGTCTGGCGAAACCCCGATGACATGCTCAGACTCTCGAGTAATTTTGGTTTATCGTCGGTTACGATCCTCAAATTAACAGAGGTTTTGGTCAGTGCATTATGAAGTACCTCTTGAGTAGCGAAGTGTTTCTTCCATGACTCCATTAGTGCGATGACATTCTCAAACTGCTTATCTTTTATATTAAACAGATTATGTGTGTAACCCCATTCAAGATGCTTCCACTTATCGGTATCAACTGTTACCTGTCGGCCATTACCCAGACGCAAAGCCAGGTTAGTTCCGTCGATACTCTCCACTACAGCACCGGCTTTAGACGGAACAGATTTCCCATCACCGGCAACTAAGCTGTCAGAAGGTACTGAGCGAGTGAAACGTAGTTTCTCACCAACCTGAATACTCTTGTTCTCAACATGAAAGACCTGAACCGAATTATTACGACTTCCCGCAATTTCACTAGCATTTATCAGCGCATGTTTACCATCAGTAGTGGAGATTAGCGTAAGTTCGTTGGTGGTCTTGTTGATGTGGCTAACGTTGTAGTATGCCCCTTTTTCTATACCTGGCCTGTTGCTCTCAAACATAACGACTTGGCCAACTTTATAGTTTGTAGCCGTTTGTTTCTCAAATGGGTCAAGATTGGCATTTCTGTATAATCCAGATGTAAGTTCCGCGCCGGTGAGTATTCCTTGTTTCTGAAGGCCATTGCGTATCTGAACGTCTACTTTGTTTCTGGAGAAGTAGTCTGGAATGATGACAGCCGTTTTTTCACGGTCTTCTGGACTGAGATTAAGGTACGAGCTGGCAAGAACCTCCAGCCTGACTTTCTTATCGTTTGCCGGATTGTCATTATCTCGGATTTCACTGACCATTGGGCTTACATGGCTTAATGCCTCAGTAATCTTTCCCTGTGTCAGTTTTTCTGTAGCCTCATTTATCTCGGGATTAAAGCTTTTGACTGAACGGTCGAAATTAACATTAGTGATACCTTGCTCTGACAGCAAAGTCGGAATATTCCCCCAACTCATGGAATTTTCCTGGCGATCTGCAACGAGTACCATTCTTGCTCCGGCATATCTGGCCACCTGTTGCAGCCGCAGAAGATTTTCAGCACCAATCTGAGATACGTTCTCCACCACCCAAAGCTCTTTGTCAGAATGCAAAGTCTGTTTTGCCGCTACACGTTTTTCCATTTGTTCAATATGCGCATAAATATTGCCTGCGCTTTTCATTGTGTCCTTCAGCTGCTTTACGCCATCACTGGTCGTAGAAAAACCTCTGACTCTATAGCCTCGACTTTGCGCAATGGTGCTCCCCAGTTGCCTCATGACATCACGATGCCCGCTGTGGTCACCACCAGTGATCAAGATAGACTCGTCCCTGCTTGTGAGAATGGTCAAAAGTGCGACTTTAGTTGCTTCTGATACTGGTTCATCATGGCCCTGTATTGCTCTCTCTTTTTTTGCAGCCAAGTACCTGTTAATTACAGACTTCCCAGCGATCGCAGGCAATCGGTCTTTCCCTTGCAACATGTGACGGACTATCTGTGCCTCCTGGCGGATATTGGTTGGCATGGTATAGAAGTTCTCACTATTTGGCTTATCGTGATTGATATGGGAAAGCCCTAATTCGCCGCGTGACCTCATTGTGTAGATTGCCTGTTCTACATTCCTAACGTCGTAGGTACCGAGTGTTGATTTCAGTGTCTCAGATAGCAAAGCAGTATGGCTGAACACTCCGTGGCGATTAGCCAGTTTTTGCGTGGCAAGATTCAGGTCCATATGAAGTTGTTTAGTATCCGTCTTATCTTGAGCAGAATACTCGGCAGCACGCCTCACATCGCCATGCGACAGACCGGTAAGGGAAGTAGTCTTATTAGCATCATGTTTGGCCAGTGCTTTGACAACGCCGCGAACATTATCAACGTATAAGCGAGCATCGAGGCGTGCCCTACTGAGTGCAACGTAGAAGCTGCGTTCATTAACGAGATTTCGTCGCCAGGACTCCAACTTAGCCATGACCCTATCAACCGTCTTCCCCTCAGCTTTATACGATGTCATTGCATACGTATGGGACAAGTTATGTAACTTATCGATATCGAGAGTTATTGATTTTCCCGCTTCATTTGTCAGGGTAAATTCCTTGCTGGCATGGTTTATTTTTGTAATATTGAATTCATCGCCGTTACGCACCGAAAGATTCTTACGAGATTTACTGAAACCAACTTTCTCGCCTTCCGAAAACTTAAGCTCTTCCTCTTTGAAGACATCTATAGCGAACTTGGAATCATGCGGAAGTTCGGACGGATCAAATTTTCTGCTTTGCCCATTGTCATCGACCAGAACTAGATTCTTTTTATCCTTACCAATGACACGCCAGAATTCACCAGCTTTGAACTCACCCCGGTCCTGTTGGAATTCAATAATGTGTCCAGGTTTGTAGAATCGGTTATCTGTTCGCTCTGCTTCATTTAGATTTGCGCTGATTAGTCCACGTACCCTGATTTCATCAGCCGAAAGCAACCCTCTTTGTATTAACTGGTCATGAACCTCACTGTTAAATTGTTGGCGCCCTTCGTTATCGGGAATGATCACCAATGTTTTGGACCTTTCAAGCTCTGAAAGATTGAGATAGTCTTCAACAATGTCATGTTTTTCAATATCAAAAACTGAATCACGTAACCGACTAAAAGCAGATGAAAAATTTCTATCCAATGAGTCATAGACCGCACCAAGTAGCAGCTCATTCTTTTGACGTATAATCTTCGTTACATGGGAAGTCGCCATTTTGAAACCTTGCAGCACAGCAAAAGGTCTCCCCCAATCAACCGCCTCCATCTGTTTTTTATCACCCAAAAGCAAGAGTTTTGCATCGCTACGTTCAGCATGCTCTATCATCGCTGCCAGATTGCTGGCACCGACCATGTTAGCCTCATCAACCAGCCAAACCTCTTTGGTACTGACTTCACCTTGTTTTCTGGTATAGAGAAAGGAATCAACAGTGCGAGTATTAATCCCCGTTTCGGCGGCCAATGTTTCCGAGGCTGAACCTGTGGGCGCAAAGCCCAGGAATTTGAAACCCTTTGTCTGCCCGTAGGCGATGAGACATTCCAAAAGGGTCGTTTTGCCTGTGCCGGCAGATCCTTGAATAGCGGCTACAAGATCTTTGCTGGTTGCAGCATCGGCAATAGCTGCTCGTTGATCTTCAGAGAAAGCGAACTGTGACCCAATTTCTTTTGATTTATCTGTTTCAAAGGTTGCAATAAATGCAAATATTCCCTCTTTGTCGCCAACTGCTTGTCGGGAATCCTTCCCGTTTAGCATCTTGTAAACCATGTTACGTTCTTTCTCAAAGGCAGCAGGCGTAGTAAATGCACCTTCAAAATTTCCAGTGCGAGAATGTCGCGGCAGTAGCTCCCCAGTATTAGTCATCGCACGCAAAACCTGTTCAACGTCACCTGGCATGCTATTGCCCATCAGAAGTTTGGTTGCACCTTTTATCACATCACTTTCGAGAAACACGGCTTCATCCGCTGCCAGAACCCGATACGACAAACGAACGTCATCTATAATTTGTTTAATGTCAGCAGGTGAGTGGTTGTCATCGCTCAAGAATTCATGCACCTGTGCATCCGTCGCTGCGGCAATCTCCGGGTCAGTGATATGGATAGGTGAACCTCCATCGATGGTCGATTTATCATGCAATGGGCCGCTTTTATCCTGCCCCATTGTCGGAGAAGCTGTTTCGGACAAGTTTATAGTAGGTGCGGCTTGCAGCACCGGCTGCGAATCTATGGGATGTTCTTCCGCTGTTACATGGCCATTCAAATGTAGGGGATCCGGCGACTGTGGAACTTGTTCATTGATGCGCGGATTTTTAACACTTATGGAATCATTTTTGGTAACCGCTGAGGGGTTAGATTTAGATGGGGAATCGACTACTACACGAGCTGAGACATTTTTATCCAGACGGTCTTTTACTTGTGAATGGGAACGAGAAATAACATCCTCAAGATTAGCTCCACTATCAATAACTGTTTGGTTCCAAAGTTTATGCAAGTCTTCGGGATCAAGGTGCGTCTTGGAATCTCTACTAAATAATGCAGCTTTCTCCATAGATTTTGAGTCAAAAAGACCACGTTGCTGGGCGGTAGCAAGCACTTCTTTTCGTCTCTTGGAGAATTCGCTCATTAAGCCTTCTGGCACCCCCTTGATATCCCAAAGACCTTTGTCATGATCGGTTATCTCAATGTCATATCCAAGCTTCTTCGTTAGATTGGCCAATACTGAGCGATAGACCAATCCCCCCATCAGTTGATGCTCATACATTTTTAGCGTTTCAAGACTACGCCATTGCCCATCCTGATCAGAAACAGCATTCATCACAACATTGTGCGTATGCAGCTGGGGATCATGCTTTCTTGACTCAGTGTGAACATAGCTGGCATATACCAGGTTATCGACCTTCGTATATTCAGCCTTGCCATTATTGGAAACCCTCGTTAGAGCGTATTCTTTCTCGATATATCGCATAGCCTCTTGGCTAGCTTTAATATGAGCTTCAGCTAATCGTGAGTCACCACCGACCAAAGCTATGATTGAAAGACTTTTCGGTGCGGAAAAAGTAAGATCCCATGCCGGAACATGTTCAATAACCCCGCCATCACTAATTTTTCCCAATTGTACTTCAGGGCTAATACGGCCTTCTAAGAGGCGATTAAAATCATCCGAACCTACCTCCCCTTCAAGCCCTAATATTTCGGCCCCTTTTCCTCCCCAACGGGATGTAACGCCTCCAGAATCTTTATCATAATATTGATCAGGTGAATTATAATATGATGCTGCCTGAGCTGTGTTCTTTACTTTTGATACGCTAAGCATGTTAATCACCCTCTCCCGAAGCCATCAAAAATATCGATCGATTTTTCTGTGTTTTTCGTAGTTCCTTCACTTTTTGACGGCAATGATGATTCCAATTTTTTTTGTTCATGGTCGGGTTCAATATTATTTTCACGTTCTTCTGCTAATGCGCTCAAATCAGTAAATCCACTTTCCTCTGAACCACCCTCTTCTGTCGTGTCGCTATCAGACTTTTTCATAAACATCGCTTGATATACTGGATTTACATTTCCGTTATCAATGGCCCCGTTTTGGGGAGAAGGAACGGAAGATACTGCTTCGGCAAGAATCTGGTCGGCATGTTTACCTGTGTCAGTATTTTTAGTCGTAGTGTATTTATTCCGCTGCGGTTCCCGTTTATCCATATCACGATTAATTGCCGCGATAACAGATTCAGGATCTTTCTCGTTTTCTATATTGAAAGAGTTTTCAAAATCATTATCGAGAACATAGTCTGCTTCAATAATTCCTGGGTGTAGGTCTGGCATGTTGTCATAAGGAAATCTTAACTTAGCGACTGGAAGTCCTCGGCCAAGTTTCAAGTAACATTGGTTATCAAGCAGCCCTGAGATTTGGCTTTTTAAAAGTAAGTTTTGTTCCTTATTTGAACGGTTTATTGATGTAGCATCACGCATGTCATTAGCACCATAGCTAGTGTTTTCAGTAGACTCCGTTGTCTCTTGGTCACCTAATTCCTTGGCAAGCCATTCCGACCCCTCACCCCCATTCACTCGGAATGCTGCCAGCGCTCCAATGGAGTCCATAATGACTTTGGCTTTCATTGCCCCATAGGTAACATCTAGCTGAGAATTAGATTGAAAACCGAGCATTGGTAATGCTCCAAACTTACGACCAGTCGAAATGAAATCCATAATGCTGGGTATTTCATGCAGTGTTGCAAACTCATCTAAGCCCACACCTATGAGCCTGTCATAGGAAGGCTCAAGCGTTAAGATTGATGACAAGGCAGACTCAATCATTAGTGTAAGAAGAGGCTTTAATGTGTCCTTCATATCATCACGCACAGTGATAAATACCCACGCGTCAGACTCTTCATTCCGTGCCCAATTACGAAATGAAAAACGTTTTCCCTTGGTCTTGGAAAGGTACTTGAAATTACGTGTATAGGCTGAGATAACCGCACGAACCGACCCTGCAAGTTTATCAAGTTCCAGATTCATAATGTTTCTGGCATCAGTCGTTGCAACTACCTTAATAATCTTTTCATTAGGCATCCTTAAGATGATATTCATCAAATGTTCTACATCAGGATGTTCACTACGCTTTGCCAATTCTTCAAGAAGTGCAGAGAAAAGGAGTTGTGGTGCCAGAGTCCAGAAGGGGTCACCACCGCTGTTACTGTCAGGGATCGAAGCTTTCGCCATTTTGTCGTAAATAGCAGGGTTTTTACCTTCAGCCCAAAAATCCCAAGAAGCAGACCGTTCATCAAAAACGTTCAGTATTATGTCTATACCAGGTCTGTAAAAGCGCTTCGCAAACTCACCAGAGATATCGTAAAGAACACACTTCCTTTTTTGCGCTCTCATTTGACGCAAGATATCCCTCATCGTCGTAGATTTACCGGTACCAGGGGAGCCGACCAAGGCTATACCGGAATTCTCTTGATGACTTGTTAATGGGATTCCCGCGATTGAAATCCGTGAAGGCTTACCATCTTCCTTAACTCTATCTGTCGCCGCCTCAAGTAGATTGAGCGACTCCGTTAGTTCGGCACCTCTGAGATGTTCATCCTTACTCTCTTCCCGGCCTCGATGACGCAGATATTTATACAAAGCAAAAAGAACAATGACGGCTAAAGCTGTGGCGATACAGAAAGCAATCATCAGATTATTGATCAATTGCTCGGCATGATTTTGCATCGTCTCGGAATGGACAATTTGTATGTCAGTTACGGAAACTTGTCGGCCATTTGGAAGCGTGAGAGTTGCCTTCCCATTTGGCATGTTGAAGTACTTAACGAACAAGTATGAATACCCATATTTCAGGCCCATATACCAATCCGTTTTATCGGAAAATTTATAGGTGGCTGAAAGAGCCGTAACGACAAATACGATCATCACAAACTTTATAGACCGACTGACCGTTTGATGAAGCATCCGTATAAAATGTGACAACACCTGAAAGCCAGCTACCATCTGGGATAGTGCGTTTCTCTCAGTCTTTTTATTCGACATGGTTACTCCTCAATACCAAGAAGGGTGAGTATTTTCTTAGTGTGCTCATTCGCCTTCGAGAAGATGTTCGTATGTGCAATCTCCTTAGCCTGTTCTTCAGTTAGCGACGGGTTGCTAGCCATAATTTGGAAGATAATGGAGTTCACCAAAATGTAGGTTGTTGTGAGTGTATGTTTGATGCTGGTATCAGCTTTGAACCCTGATGTTCCAGACCCATTCAGTTCTGCGACCATGACCTTCTTTGCATATTCATTAGCCGATAGCCCTCGCTTGGCAGCCATTACCTCCAGAGCATTTTCTAAATCTTCAGATAACCTGTACTGAATTTGCCTGCGTGTTTTCACTTGTCCCACTGTTGATACCTCTCTCGTAAAAAATAAGATACAAATTTGTATCATAGAAAGTTGTATACATCCATAAAACACAGGCAGGGCGCAGCGCAGAAGCCTGTTTTTAACTCTTTTTGTATCACCTTGCTGTATACCCCCGCGAAGTCAGGCGGGACGCTGGTTTGGTGGGGGGTAGTACCCTGCAATGTTTCGTTTACGAACATTGCAGGGTATACCCCCCAAAGCTAGGCGCAGCAAGGCTTTGGGGGGAGCATTGTATAATGCGTGGGGTGTGACACGATTTTCCGGGGTGCTCAACCGTCTATGTACATTTTCTTTCTGTGCCCTTCCTCTAGCATTGGGATCTGATCTGTCTTCGGTAACGCGTAAGCCTTCATTGGTCGATCACTATGGCCGGGAATGTGCCTGTATCTAAGCCTGGGAGGTTTTGAGTGAGGATCATATCCAAATTAGGCATTTTCATTTGCTCGGCAGGAGCTAGCTTTTAGAGGAATTTGTGGGACGTCTGCGCAGCAGCGTACCGCATACCGCAACGGTGCCAACCGGTGCGAAACCGTGGGACGCCTGCGCAGCAGCGTACCGCATACCGCAACGGTGCCAACCGGTGCGAAACCGTGGGACGCCTGCGCAGCGGCGTACCGCACACCGCTACGGTGCCGACTAATGCGAAGCAGTGGGACGTCTGCGCAGCAGCGTACCGCACCCGCTACGGTGCCAACTAATGCGAAGCAGTGGGACGTCTGTGAAGCAGCGTACCGCATACCGCAACGGTGCCAACCGGTGCGAAACCGTGGGACGTCTGCGCAGCAGCGTACCGCATACCGCAACGGTGCCAACCAGTGCGAAACCGTGGGACGTCTGCGCAGCAGCGTACCGCATACCGCAACGGTGCCAACCAGTGCGAAACCGTGGGACGTCTGCGCAGCGGCGTACCGCACCCGCTACGGTGCCGACTAATGCGAAGCAGTGGGACGTCTGCGCAGCAGCGTACCGCATACCGCAACGGTGCCAACCAGTGCGAAACCGTGGGACGTCTGCGCAGCGGCGTACCGCATACCGGAACGGTGCCAACCAGTGCGAAACAGTGGGACGTCTGCGCAGCGGCGTACCGCACCCGCTACGGTGCCGACTAATGCGAAGCAGTGGGACGTCTGCGCAGCGGCGTACTGCACCCCGCAACGGTGCCAATCAATGCGAAACCGTGGGACGCCTGCGCAGCAGCGTACCGCACCCGCTACGGTGCCGACTAATGCGAAACCGTGGGACGCCTGCGCAGCAGCGTACCGCACCCGCTACGGTGCCGACTAATGCGAAACCGTGGGACGCCTGCGCAGCGGCGTACCGCATACCGGAACGATGCCAATCAATGCGAATCCGTGGGACGCCTGCGCAGCAGCGTACCGCACCCGCTACGGTGCCGACTAATGCGAAACCGTGGGACGCCTGCGCAGCGGCGTACCGCATACCGGAACG
>NZ_JBUZRI010000007.1:0-126435 GCF_055407225.1 Ewingella sp. C233 | reverse complement strand
CTGACCCCATGCCGAACTCAGAAGTGAAACGCCGTAGCGCCGATGGTAGTGTGGGGTCTCCCCATGCGAGAGTAGGGAACTGCCAGGCATCAAATTAGTGGAAAACCTCAGTCGAAAGACTGGGGTTTTTTGCTATGGGGAGTTTGAAGAAGAGTTAGCAATTTTCTCTCATAAAAGGTAAGAACTGAGGAGTTTTGTACGTTTTAGCAGCAACACCTGACACGAGTCTACTTGTTAGCCAGCCATTGGATTATAAACTGACCAATAACTGCAGTATTATTGAGATCTAAAAGCGGTAAATGATGGTCAAGATAACTATCACTTGCGACGGCGATAACTCTGCAATCGATCAAATTCTCAAATGGCTTAGCGATCTCTTCGCGATAAAGCGCGATTTTATCAATATCCTCGTGTTTGAAACCTTCTACTAAGATCATATCCAGTGAACGACTTTCGAACCGGCTGGCGAGATACTGCAGGTTTAGCGTTTCCTGCGCGGGTGTTTCCGCCATCAGTGCCCACCGTTGATGACTCGCCACCATAGTCTGATGTGCCCCTGCTTTTCTGAGCTCGAAGCTGTCCTTGCCAGGAGTATCAACATCCACGTCATGGTGCGTATGTTTAATCAATCCCACGCGAACCCCCTGACTGCTCAGATAAGGGATGAGTTTTTTTAAAAGCGTAGTTTTACCGGTACCACTGTAGGCAATGATCCCAAGTAAAGGAATGGATGTGGTAATACTCATTGAAAATCACCTTGTTCGATTTGCCACTGAACAACATCTGCCGGAGTATTGAGATTAGCGAACGCATTTTTTCCATTGAACACAACGGGAATAGCATTGATCTGATTGAGGAAGAACATCACCTTTCGCTCACCACTGGTGAGATATGCCTCTAAAGCGGGAATCAGATTTTTATTCAATAAACATAACGTCGGGTGTTTGCGATACAAATCTCTGGCATATAATCCCTGCTGCCCATCTTTGTGCTGCCAAAATACTTCAGCAAGATTCGCAGGGAATGCGGGTACATCACAAGGAACGAACAATCCCCATTGCGTGGTCATAGCGTTCAGCCCGGCCAGCATTCCCGCCAGCGGGCCTGAATAATCTTGCGTCAAGTCAGGTACAACTTCAAAATGTTGCCCATACTGGTGTTGATTTTGATTACTATTGATCAATATCTCACCAACCATTGGCCTCAGCCTTTCGGCGATATGTTCGAATAAATGTTTCCCGGCGATTGTCACCAATCCCTTGTCCTCTCCCATTCTGGTTGAGCGGCCGCCCGCCAGAATGACCCCTGTGATATCGGTCTTATTCATAACATATCTCTCCGCAAGCGATGATTCCGGCAATTGTAACGTTAAACCCATAATGGGCTGGTTTTCCTCGCGCTGTATAACTGCTGCTTTCCCTGATCTTATAAGCCTGATATTTTGTGTGACTACTGCACATGAAAGGATTTTCTATGAAAGAGCATCGCGTTAATGAGCTGATTGAATTACTTCACCCAGCCTGGAAGAACGATTCTGACCTTAATTTACTGCAATTCTTGCAGAAACTGGCGACTGAATGTGGCTATCAAGGGGCGCTTACCGATTTAAGCGATGATATGTTGATCTATCACCTCAAGATGCGTGGGAGTGAGAGCACTGCTGAGATCCCCGGCCTGAAAAAAGACTACGAAGATGATTTTAAAACCGCCATTTTGCGCGCCCGCGGGATCATTAAGGATTGATGTAAACTTATGTGAACTTCATGCGACATGCCAAAAATAGATGATACTATTTCGCACTATCACTTTTCCGTGCGGCCTATCTGAATGAAGTTATGAATAATTCTGCTTTCAATTTTCAGGCATTGTCGCCAGATCTGATCCTTGATGCGTTAGAAAGCGTTGGCTTGATGGCAGAGTCAGGGTTGATTGCGTTGAACAGTTATGAAAACCGTGTTTATCAGTTTTTGTGTGAAGACAAAAAGCGTTACGTGGTGAAGTTCTACCGTCCGGAGCGCTGGAGTGAAGCACAAATTCTTGAGGAACACGCTTTTTCGGAGGATATGTCTGATACTGAAATACCTGCCGTCGCGCCCCTGAATATACAAGGCCAAACCCTTCACTCTCATCAGGGTTACCTTTTCACTATATTTCCCAGCGTCGGTGGCCGCCAGTATGAGATTGATAACCTCGACCAACTGGAATGGGTAGGCCGTTTTCTGGGCCGTATTCATCAGGTTGGAAGTGAAAGTCTATTTGTAGCCCGCCCAACTATGGGCCTGGATGAATACCTCACTCAACCCCGTACCGTATTCGAGAGCACCTCGCTAATTCCTAAGCGCCAACGTGCTTCATTCCTTGCTACTACAGATACACTCATCGCAACCATAAGCGAATATTGGCATGATGACTGGCAACCGCTGCGTTTGCATGGCGACTGTCACCCAGGGAACATTCTCTGGCGCGATGGCCCGCTGTTTGTCGACCTGGATGATGCCCGCAATGGCCCAGCAGTACAGGATCTGTGGATGCTGTTACATGGTGATATCAGCGAACAGCGACTTCAGCTGGATATATTGCTGGAAGCCTATGGTGAGTTCGCCGAGTTTGATACCCGCCAGCTGTCGCTGATTGAACCGCTACGCGCCATGCGTATGGTCTATTATCTGGCATGGGTTGCACGTCGCTGGGAAGATCCGGCTTTTCCTAAAAGTTTCCCGTGGATGAAAGACGAAGACTTTTGGTTAGGTCAGGCTGCGGCGTTTACAGAGCAAGTTAAAAAATTACGGGCACCACCTCTACAGTTGATGCCAATGTACTGAGTGTGAATAAACGTTAAAAGTTTAATTAATTGGAGATAGGCTTTATATGAAAAAGATATTCTTGGCACTGATTGGTATGGTTATGGCCTTCAGCGCAACGGCTGCACAATTTTCTAATGGCGCACAATACGTTACCCTGGATAAACCGGTTGCGGGTGAACCTCAGGTTCTCGAATTCTTCTCATTCTATTGCCCGCACTGTTATCAGTTCGAGCAGGTATGGCATGTTTCAGACAGTATTAAAAAGAATCTGCCTAAAGATGTGAAATATGCAAAATACCACGTTGAATTTCTGGGACCGTTGGGCAAGCAGCTAACTCAGGCATGGGCTGTAGCTATCGCGCTGGGCGTGGAAGATAAAGTCAGCCCGCTGATGTTTGATGCGGTACAAAAACAACAGTCTGTACAGACCCCTGATGACATCCGCAAAGTCTTTATTCAGGCTGGTGTTAAAGGCGAGGAATATGATTCCGCGCTCAATAGCTTTGTTGTGAAATCTCTGGTTGTACAACAAGAGAAAGCCGCTGCAGATCTTGGTTTGCAAGGCGTGCCATCTGTATTTGTTAATGGCAAATATATGGTTAAAAATGACGGGCTTGATACCAGTTCAATGGATATGTACGTCAAACAATATTCAGATGTTATCAATTTCTTGTCTGCCAAAAAGTAATTTTTCTTCAAAAAAAACGCCAGCCATGTGCTGGCGTTTTCATTTTCGAATCTCCGCAGTCATGACAAGTAGCGTCGTTAAACTTGTTGTCATATATATATTGAATTTCGTGGTTTTATAAAAATTATTTTATTGTATCCACATTCGCGATTAAAGTTACGTGACAGCGTTATTGTGATGACAGTTCAGTTAACCTCCTGAAAGCCTGAGTTAAAAATAACGCGTCATTCTCAATTGTACTAAATTGCGGACATGGGGTGATTTTTACTCACACAGTTATCCACAGGAAGATCCCGCGAGATCCCTCGCAAGTTTGTTACCAATTTCTCTCTCATGGTTCGCCTTTATCCCCAGCTATGGCATCCTTAGGGTATGTCCGATCACGAATAAAGAAGAGTTATGGCCCAGATAGCAGAGAATCCACTTATCCTGGTAGACGGTTCGTCTTACCTTTACCGCGCCTACCATGCGTTTCCACCGCTGACCAACTCAGTCGGGGAACCCACTGGCGCGATGTACGGTGTGCTGAATATGCTGCGCAGCTTGTTGCTGCAATACACCCCCAGCCATGTCGCCGTCGTTTTTGATGCGAAGGGGAAAACCTTCCGTGACGAACTCTTTGCCCAATATAAATCTCACCGTCCGCCCATGCCTGATGACTTACGCGCCCAGATAGAGCCGCTGCACCAAATGGTGAAGGCGATGGGGTTGCCTTTGTTGGTGGTTTCCGGCGTTGAGGCAGACGATGTCATTGGTACTCTGGCTCTTGAAGCCGAAAAGGCCGGTCACGCTGTGCTTATCAGCACCGGTGATAAAGATATGGCGCAGCTGGTTACGCCGGGTGTGACCCTGATTAACACCATGAATAATGCGATTCTTGGCCCGGATGAAGTGGTCGAGAAGTACGGCGTACCCCCCGAGTTAATTATTGATTTCCTGGCACTCATGGGCGACTCATCAGACAATATTCCCGGTGTGCCCGGTGTGGGCGAGAAAACGGCTCAGGCGTTATTACAGGGAATTGGCGGTCTTGACGCGCTGTATGCCGATTTGGATAAAATCGCCACACTCAGTTTTCGCGGTGCCAAAACCATGGCGGCTAAACTGGGTGAGAATAAAGAGGTGGCTTATCTCTCTTATCAGCTGGCAACCATCAAAACAGACGTCGAGCTGGATATCACCTGCGACAAACTCAATGTCGTCGAGCCGGATGCCGCTGAGTTACACACCCTGTTTGCCCGTTATGAATTTAAACGCTGGTTAGCCGATGTCGAAGCCGGAACCTGGCTGAGTGGCAAGAAGGGCTCCGCCAAAGCGACAGCCAGTAAGAAAAAGGGCGCACCGGAAATTGATATTGTCGTTAATGATCCTGTTGAGCGCACACAGCTGTCTCAGGAAGGTTACGTTACTATCCTCGATCAGGCGACGCTGGACGAATGGATTGGTTATCTGAAAACCTCCGATGTGTTTGCTTTCGATACCGAAACTGACGGTCTGGATACCCTCACCGCGAATCTGATAGGTCTCTCATTCGCCGTTGAGCCGGGCAAGGCCGCCTATCTTCCTGTTGCCCATGACTACCTCGATTCACCGCCACAGCTCGATCGTAATACCGTATTGGCGCAGCTCAAGCCACTACTGGAAGATGAGAAACAACTCAAAGTGGGGCAGAACCTTAAGTTCGATCGTGGGATTTTGTTGCGATACGATATCGAGATGAAAGGTATTGCCTTCGATACCATGCTGGAGTCCTATGTGCTGGACAGTGTGTCGGGGCGTCACGATATGGATAGCCTCGCGGATCGCTATCTTGGCCATAAAACGGTGAGTTTTGAAGAAATTGCAGGTAAAGGAAAAAATCAGCTCACCTTTAATCAAATTGCGCTGGAGCAGGCGGCACCTTATGCCGCTGAAGATGCTGACGTCACCCTGCAGTTGCATCAGACGCTTTGGCCGAAAATCCAGGAAAGCAAAGAGCTCACGACGGTCTTCAATGATATTGAAATGCCGCTGGTTCCTGTGTTGTCGCATATCGAGCGTACCGGTGTGCTTATCGACCAACACATTCTTGCCGCACACTCTAAAGAGCTGACCCTGCGTCTGGCTGAACTGGAAACCAAAGCTCACGAGCTGGCCGAAGAGCCTTTTAATCTCTCTTCCACAAAACAGCTACAGGCCATCCTGTATGAAAAGCAAAAGCTGCCAATCCTGAAGAAAACTCCAGGCGGTGCTCCTTCAACAAATGAAGAAGTGCTGGCCGAACTCGCGCTGGATTACCCACTGCCGAAAGTGATTTTGGAATATCGCGGTCTGGCGAAACTGAAATCGACGTATACCGATAAACTGCCGCTGATGATTAATCCGCAATCGGGCCGCGTACACACTTCGTACCATCAGGCAGTCACAGCCACTGGGCGACTGTCTTCCAGCGATCCAAACCTGCAAAATATCCCGGTACGTAACGAAGAAGGCCGTCGTATTCGTCAGGCATTCATCGCGCCGAAGGATCACTGCATTGTGGCCGCTGACTATTCGCAAATCGAACTGCGCATCATGGCGCACCTTTCTAAAGACGAAGGGTTATTGAAAGCATTTGCGGAAGGTAAAGACATTCATAAAGCGACCGCGGCAGAAGTCTTCGGCACGGCGCTGGATAGCGTCACCGGTGAACAGCGCCGCAGCGCGAAGGCCATTAACTTTGGCCTGATTTATGGTATGAGCGCTTTTGGCTTGTCGCGTCAGCTTAATATTCCGCGTAAAGAATCGCAGCGCTATATGGATCTGTACTTCGAACGCTACCCGGGCGTGCTGGAGTATATGGAGCGTACCCGCACACAAGCTTCTGAGAAGGGCTATGTTGAGACGCTGGATGGTCGCCGTCTCTACCTGCCAGACATCAAGTCGAGCAACGCCATGCGCCGTAAGGGTGCCGAGCGTGCTGCTATCAACGCCCCAATGCAGGGTACCGCTGCGGATATCATCAAAAGAGCGATGATTAAAGTGGCTGACTGGTTGCTGCAACCGGATGCGCCGCGTGCCCGTATCATCATGCAGGTTCACGATGAACTGGTATTTGAAGTGCATAACGATGATGTGGATGTGGTCAGCGAAAAGGTCCGCAGCCTGATGGAAGGCAGTATGCAACTGGCGGTTCCACTGAAAGTTGAGGTGGGTGTTGGTAAGAATTGGGATGAAGCTCACTAAGTGAAGATAAATTAAGCGGTTTATGTAATTTAGCTACATAAATCCAGGGCGATTTTATGAAGGCGATCGCATAACCCGCAATTTTTGTGTAAGTAAACTACAAAAAAGACTTTTTCCAGTTCACGAAATAAGGTAAAGTCTCGCTTGTAGGGTACAGAGGTAAGATGTTCTATCTTTCAGACCTTTTACTTCACGTAATCGGATTTAGCTGAATTTTTTAGCCGCCCCAGGCATTTATGTCTGGGGCGTTTTTTATTGTTTTTTTCTTACCAATCTTCTGATTCACAGCCATAAAAAAGCGACCTGATGGTCGCCTTTCTCTCTTCACTAACGCTTATTCAAACCGATAACACTACTCGCCTGAAAGTTCGTCTAGCAGAACTTCCGGTGGGATCTCACTGAACCAAGTGTTCAGCTTGGTGGTCAGCTTGTCCACGCCTACTTTTTTCAGCGAGGAGAACGCCTCAACTTCAATGTCCCCCATAAACTCTTTGACAGTTTCGCGGACCATTTTGACCTGCGCCTGACGGGCACCGGAGGACAGTTTGTCGGATTTTGTCAGCAGTAACATGACGGGGGTCCCCACAGCCACGGCCCAGGAGACCATCTGGCGGTCGAGATCTTTCAGTGGATGGCGGATGTCCATCAGAACAACCAGCCCTTTCAGGGAGTTGCGCATTTGCAGATATTCACCAAGCGCTTTCTGCCACTTACGCTTCATCTCTTCAGGAACCTGCGCATACCCATAACCTGGCAGATCGACCAGGCGAATGCCGGGCTCGACTTCAAAGAGGTTGATAAGCTGCGTACGGCCCGGCGTTTTACTGATACGTGCCAGACTTTTCTGTTGGGTCAGCGTGTTCAGTGCGCTGGATTTGCCGGCGTTTGAACGACCAGCAAATGCGACTTCAATGCCTTCATCACTTGGCAGATGCCGGATGTCCGGGGCGCTCATGACAAAATGGGTCATATGATAGTTGTATGTTTGGCTGGTCAAAACGTGCATCTCCGTGAGGCTGGGGTATCTGGCTGGCGATTATAGCTGCAACAGGAGCGGGATGCGTTTCTGTTTTTATAATCCGAATGATGATGAGTAGGGGCCACAGAGATGAAGGTGGGGAAAAAATTCCTTCACGTTGTAAGACATTTGCCATTCAAAATGCGGGCTATCACGCTTTATTTCGCGCCGTGATTTTCAAAAGTTTTTAAATTCAAAAGGATGCCGGAATGGATAAAAAATCGGACTCCGGTCATGCGGCGGCTATCTTGAGCCTTTACGCCATTGGGGTAAAGTACTTCTTAACGCGATGAAGGCAAGAATGGAAGCACGGATGAATCAGCCTTCAGGGATAACAGGAAAAGCATCGCAACGCAGGGAAGATCGGCGCTGGAAGCGCTGAAAGGCAAAGGAAAAACCGGGAAGTTGACGCCATACATGGAAAGTGGTGTAAGAATATCCTTCCGTTGAAGGAAAGAAAAAGGCAGCAAGGCTTACTTGCTGCCTTTTTTCTTTGTGCGCTTTCTGCTAGATTCCGGCGCAAATCTATACTAATTGAACACACCTAAGAGCAGATGCCATGAAACAGCCAGCGAAAGCCCCGCGCGCCAATACCGCGACAGCAAAACCAAAGAGAAAAAAAAATCGCGTCGAGCTTGATATCGAAGCGCGTGAGCGTAAGCGTGACAACAGACGCCGCGGGCATAAAGCAGGTTCCCGTGCTAACCCGGATGGCGAGAAAAAACAAAACGGCGCTGCCGCTAAAAACGCAGATCCACGTATCGGCAGCAAGAAATCCGTTCCGCTGGTGGTTGAAACGGTTTTCAATAACGCGCCTAAAGCGAAGAAAGCACCTAAGCCACTGGTTGAAGCCGAGACCAAACCACAGCTGCCGCCTGAAGAAGAGCTGACGCTGCTGGAAAATGATCCCCGTCTCGACAGCTTGCTCGACAAGCTTGATGAGGGTGAAAAACTGAGTGCTGAAGATCAGTCTTACGTTGACCAGACGCTGGACCGTATCGATGCACTGATGGAATTGCTGGGCATTGAGCTCGGCGACGAAGATGACGAAGTGGAAGAAAAAACCAAGAACGAAGACATGATGCAGTTGCTGAAACGTGGGGATCCGAAAGAAGGTTTCTAAAACTTGCGCTGGGTCATCCCGACAGCAATAGCCTTACTCTTCGCATGTTATCTGCTTTGGTTATTCGTTAAACTGCACCGGTTATCGAAAACCAAAGCACGTTTGTTTCATGCGCGCACTGCCAGGCGGACTAAAACCCTGCCTGTCAGGCGAACTGGCAGAAACAGGCGCCGCAAGGAGTGAGCACTTATAATGTCAAAGAACGCAGCGTCATCAAAAGCGGAATCACAGCAGACTACGGTCTGGGATTTAGCGCTGATCCAGAAATATAACTATTCCGGTCCGCGCTATACCTCCTATCCGACAGCGCTGGAGTTCAGTGAAAGCTACGATGACGCCGCTTTCCAGCGCGCAGCGTTGCGTTATCCTGACCGTTCACTCTCCCTGTATGTCCATATTCCCTTCTGCCATAAGCTTTGCTATTTCTGTGGCTGCAATAAACTTGTCACCCGCCAGCAGCATAAAGCGGAAGAGTATCTTAACGTCCTCGAACAAGAGATCCGTCACCGTGCGCCGCTGTTTAAGGGCCGTCAGGTGAGCCAGCTCCACTGGGGTGGGGGTACGCCCACTTATCTGAATAAAGCCCAGATAAGCCGTCTGATGGGCCTTCTGCGCGGTCATTTCGACTTCATGCCAGACGCAGAGATGTCTCTGGAGCTGGATCCTCGAGAAATTGAGCTCGATGTGCTCGACCACCTTCGCCAGGAAGGTTTTAATCGCCTGAGTATGGGCGTGCAGGACTTCAATAAAGAAGTTCAGCGGCTGGTTAACCGCGAGCAGGATGAAGAGTTTATTTTTGCGCTGATCGCCCGCGCGAAAGCACTGGGCTTTAACTCCACCAATATTGATCTGATTTACGGCCTGCCAAAGCAAACGGCGGAGAGTTTTGCCTACACGTTGCAACGCGTGGCTGAGCTCAACCCCGACCGCCTGAGCGTGTTCAATTATGCGCATATGCCAAAGCTGTTTGCCGCTCAGCGTAAAATCAAAGATGAAGATTTACCGGGCGCAGAGGAAAAACTGCGTATTTTGCAGGAGACCATCGCTTCCCTGACAGGTTCTGGTTATCGCTTTATTGGCATGGATCACTTCGCCCGTCCGGACGACGAACTGGCCGTGGCTCAGCGCGAAGGAAAATTGCATCGCAATTTCCAGGGCTACACCACGCAGGGTGAAAGTGATTTACTGGGGCTGGGCGTTTCGGCTATCAGTATGTTGGGCGACACCTATGCGCAGAACGAAAAAGACCTGAAAACCTATTACGCGCGTGTAGAAAAGCAGGGCAATGCCTTGTGGCGTGGCCTTGAGATGACAACTGATGACTGTCTGCGTCGCGATGTGATCAAGGCATTGATTTGTCATTTTGAACTAGACTTTGCGGATATTGAGAAACGCTATGATATTGAGTTCGATGACTACTTTTCTGAAGACTTAGCGTTGCTGGCACCGCTGGCCAAAGACGGGCTGGTGGAGGTAAGTCAGGATAATATTCGTGTTACCCCGCAGGGCCGCCTGCTGATCCGCAATGTGTGCATGTGCTTTGACGTTTATCTGCGCCGGCAGGTTCGTCAGCAACAGTTTTCCCGCGTGATCTGACCACTGTCTCCATGAAAGCAAAACAGCCGCAAAAGCGGCTGTTTTTGTTTACGAAAGGGCGGTTATTCCATTCCAAGCTCTTTCAGTTTACGGGTCAGCGTATTACGACCCCAGCCCAGTAAACGGGCGGCTTCCTGTTTGTGGCCCTGAGTGTGACGTAACGCGGTGGTGAGAAGCGTGCGTTCCATTTCGGGTTGAGCCTCCGACAGCAGGTTTTGATGACCGGAACGCAATGCGCGATCGGCCCATTGCGCCAGCAGCGTTGCCCAGCTGTCCGGCAAACTTTGCCCCCCGGATTCCGGCGCCGAACTTTCAAATAGTTCGCTCGGCAAATCCTGAATTAACACTTCCTGCCCGGCCGCCATCACCGTCAGCCAGCGACAGGTGTTTTCCAACTGCCGAACGTTACCCTGCCAGGGCAGGCGGGTCAGGGCAGTTTCTGTTTCCGGATGCAGATTTTTGGCTTCCACGCCCAGCTCTTTCGCTGCAACTTGCAGGAAATAACGCGCCAGTCGCGGAATATCTTCGCGACGTTCGCGCAGCGGTGGCAGATGCACGCGGATCACGTTCAGACGGTGGAATAAATCCTCGCGGAATTTGCCTTCCTGTACGCGCAACTCAAGGTTCTGGTGCGTAGCGGCAATAATGCGCACATCGACTTTCACTGGCGCATAACCACCCACGCGGTAAAACTGCCCGTCAGCCAGCACGCGCAGCAGGCGGGTTTGAACGTCGAGAGGCATATCGCCGATTTCATCGAGGAACAGCGTGCCGTTATCGGCCTGCTCGAAACGCCCTTGACGAACGGTGTTCGCGCCGGTAAATGCGCCTTTCTCATGGCCGAACAATTCTGATTCAATTAAATCTTTCGGGATCGCCGCCATATTCAACGCGATAAACGGCGCTTTGGCCCGTGGACTGTGGCGGTGCAGGGCATGAGCGACCAGCTCTTTACCGGTACCCGATTCGCCATTGATCAGAACGCTGATCGATGAGCGGGACAGGCGACCAATAATGCGGAAAACATCCTGCATCGCCGGCGCTTCGCCGATGATGTCCGCCGTCGGGCCGCTGGCCGGTTGGGTTCGCGCAGGTTGTTGCTGTTCCTGATAGTGACTGATGGCGCGCTCTACCAGCGCCACCGCCTCATCGATATCGAAAGGTTTTGGCAGATAATCAAATGCCCCTTGCTGATAGGCGCTGACGGCGGCATCCAAATCAGAGTGCGCCGTCATTATGATGACCGGGAGCATCGGGTGGCGCTGTTTGATCTGTTTTAGCAGCGCCAGACCATCCATGCCGGGCATGCGAATATCAGACAACAATACGTCAGGGGTTTGAGTCGCAATGGCTTCAAGCACGTCACTGCCGCTATCGAAGGCGGTACAATGTAAACCCGCTCCAGTGAGCGCGCGTTCAAGTACCCAGCGGATGGAGCTATCGTCATCGACGATCCAGACTATCCCTCGTTGCATAAGAACCTCACTGGCGAATAGGCAGGTAAACCGAGAACTCGGTATGTCCTGGCCAACTGTTAAATTCAACTTTACCCGAATGCTGGTCAATCAAACTGCGCGCGATGGACAGGCCTAAACCTGTGCCTCCTTCGCGGCCACTGACCATGGGGTAAAAAAGTGTATCCTGCAAATGTGCCGGTACGCCGGGGCCGTTATCTTCAATATCTATCCGGGCCGCCAGACGGTAACGCACGCCGTGCAGGGTAATTTGAAAAGCAGTGCGCGTACGCAATGTAATAGATCCGCCCTCTTCACCCAGAGCCTGTAAGGCATTGCGGGTGATGTTGAGCAGAATTTGTTCTATCTGGTCCGGGTCGTGCGCCAGTTCCGGCAAGCTTGGGTCGTAATCCCGAATCAGCTGCACGTTGTCTGGTTTTTCCATCGAGACCAGTTGGCAAACCCGTTCGGCGACCTGATGGATACTTTGCGTAATGTGCTGGCTTGGACGCTGAGGG
The DNA here is from genome assembly GCF_055407225.1 of Ewingella sp. C233. Lineage (NCBI taxonomy): Bacteria > Pseudomonadati > Pseudomonadota > Gammaproteobacteria > Enterobacterales > Yersiniaceae > Ewingella > Ewingella sp. C233. Next base: position 114,030 of record NZ_JBUZRI010000007.1, on the reverse strand, counting down.
CCGAGCAAACGGTCCACCAGATTTCGCAGCCTGTCAGCTTGCTCGATGATGACTTTGGTGTATTCCAGCAGCGCCGGATCCGGCAACGCACGCGACAAAAGCTGCGCCGCACCGCGTAACCCACCGAGCGGATTCTTAATTTCATGTGCCAGTCCGCGGATTAAATCCCGCGCCGCGACTTGCTGGGCGTGCTGTAACTGTTCCTGACTCAACCGACGCTGATTATCCATCGGCGCCAGCTCAATCAAAATGAAGCCATCCGGCTGCGCCTGAGCTGTCAAAGAAAGAACGTGAGCACGGCCATCGACCACCAATGTGACTTCACTGTCTGTAAACCCCTGTCCGGCATGCAGACTTTCACGCATCAGGTCGATATTTAAAGAGAAATAGCCCACCAGTTCCGGCAGTGGTGTACCGAAAAGTTTGCGGGAACTTTGAGCCAATAATTGCTGAGCCGCCGGATTGGCGTAATGCACAGCCAAATCGTCGTCCAACAACAGAATGCTGTTGATGAGGGAATTCAGGATCTGCCCAGCATCGGGCAGCTTGCCAGTTGCCATACCGCAGTCTCCCGCACCTGGTCGGTGCATTTTATCTGGCTACCCGGCGAATTCACGGGTCAGATAGGTTAAGCAGGAAAGAGTGTGGAGAAAAAAGCCCATCCGGAGATGGGCTGAAAATTTCCACGGCAACAAAAATCGTCTTACTTATTCAGACGCTGAAGGTCTTGAACTGATGGCCTTCAGTCGGATATTACGTTCAGCGCCAACATAGCCAGCGCTGAATGGTGCATTACACGCTGTAGTACAGTTCGAACTCAACCGGATGCGGAGTCATACGAACGCGATCCATCTCTTCTTTACGCAGAGCGATGTAGGCATCGATCGCGTCATCAGTGAACACGCCACCACGGGTCAGGAACTCGCGGTCTTCGCTCAGGCAGTTCATGGCTTCTTCCAGTGAACCTGCAACTTTTGGAATTTCTGCTTCTTCTTCCGGTGGCAGGTCATACAGGTTTTTATCCATCGCATCGCCAGGATGGATTTTGTTGATGATACCGTCGACGCCAGCCATCATCAGTGCCGCAAACGCCAGGTATGGGTTTGCTGCTGGATCAGGGAAACGGGCTTCGATACGCATCGCTTTAGGGCTTGATACGTGTGGAATACGGATAGACGCAGAACGGTTACGCGCAGAATACGCCAGCATTACGGGTGCTTCGTAGCCCGGGACCAAACGCTTGTAGGAGTTAGTCGTTGGGTTGGCGTAAGCGTTAATCGCTTTAGCATGCTTGATGATACCGCCGATGTAGAACAGTGCCATTTCAGACAGGCCGCCGTATTTGTCGCCAGAGAACAGGTTGTTACCGTTCTTGAACAAAGACATATGGCAGTGCATACCGGAACCGTTATCGCCAAACATTGGTTTTGGCATAAAGGTCGCAGTTTTGCCAAATGCGTGAGCCACGTTGTGAACCACGTATTTGTAAATTTGGATTTCGTCAGCTTTCTTGGTCATGGTATTGAAGCGAGTTGCCACTTCGTTCTGACCGGCGGTTGCTACTTCGTGGTGGTGAGCTTCAACAACCAGGCCCATTTCTTCCATGGTCAGACACATGGTAGAACGCATGTCCTGAGAGGAGTCGACCGGAGGAACCGGGAAATAGCCGCCTTTTACGGCAGGACGGTGGCCTTTGTTGCCGCCTTCGTATTTGGTCGATGAGTTCCATGCGCCTTCGATATCATCGATAGCAACGTGAGAACCGGAGATGCTGCTGCCGAAGCGCACATCATCAAACAGGAAGAATTCTGGCTCTGGCCCGAACAGCACGGTGTCCGCGATACCGGAAGCGCGCAGGAAATCCTCAGCACGTTTGGACGTTGAGCGTGGGTCACGGTCATAACCTTGCAGCGTGGTCGGCTCAAGAATATCGCAACGAATGATCAGTGTGGTTTCTTCAAAGAATGGGTCCAGAACAGCAGTGCTGGCATCTGGCATCAGAACCATGTCAGATTCGTTAATGCCTTTCCAGCCACCGATTGAAGAGCCATCAAACATTTTGCCTTCTTCGAAGAAGTCGGCGCTAACCTGGTGTGCAGGAATGGTGACGTGCTGTTCTTTGCCTTTGGTATCAGTGAAACGTAAATCTACGAATTTCACTTCGTGCTCATTCAGCATCGTCAAAACGTGTTCAGCGGACATACTAGTTCTCCCGAATTTCTCATTATCGTCGTGGAACGAATAACCATTTAGTTGGCATTTTATTGGAAATAACAACCCTACTGGAACTGGCGTGTGGCCTAAACAGTTTCTTTACTACCCTGATAAGACTCTTTTCACCCTGCAAAAGTAATAGCGAAATCTGTGCCAACTTTGAGAAAATGCACACAACGCCATTTTAAGGGGCTCTTGCACCTGATGAGTATGCACCATAACGGAAAGTTTGCACTTTTATGGTGCTTATCGTGAGACGTGAAGCACCAAAATGGTGCACCGTAAGGGCCTGAGGGTCTCTTTGCACCGTGAAAGGGATCACAAAGTAACCATCATCGAGTTGTTTCGATAAGATCCTTGTGATCTTGTTTAGAACCTCGCTTAATACGTGTACAATAGCGCGCTATTTCTAATGCCTGAGGCAAAGCTGTGATCGAAAATTTGCGTAACATCGCCATTATTGCCCACGTTGACCATGGTAAAACTACCCTGGTCGACAAGTTGCTCCAACAATCCGGTACTTTCGGAGAGCGTGTAGAAGCAACCGAACGCGTAATGGACTCCAACGATTTGGAGAAAGAGCGTGGGATCACCATCCTCGCAAAAAACACCGCCATTAATTGGAAAGACTACCGCATCAACATCGTTGATACCCCGGGACACGCCGATTTCGGCGGCGAGGTTGAGCGTGTGATGTCAATGGTTGACTCGGTGCTGCTGGTTGTGGATGCAATGGATGGCCCAATGCCGCAAACCCGTTTCGTGACCAAAAAAGCATTTGCTAATGGTCTGAAGCCGATCGTGGTAATCAACAAGGTTGACCGTCCTGGCGCACGTCCTGACTGGGTTGTTGATCAGGTCTTCGACCTGTTCGTTAACCTGGATGCGACCGACGAGCAACTCGATTTCCCAATTATCTACGCATCTGCCCTGTTAGGTATTGCGGGTACCGACCATAACGATATGGCCGAAGATATGACCCCGCTGTATCAGGCAATCGTAGACCACGTTGAAGCACCTAAAGTTGACCGTGACGGCCCACTGCAGATGCAAATCTCTCAGCTGGACTACAATAACTACGTTGGCGTTATCGGCATCGGCCGTATCAAACGCGGTGTGGTTAAGCCTAACCAACAAGTCACTATCATCGATAGCGAAGGCAAAACCCGTAACGGTAAAGTCGGCAAAGTACTGGGCCATATGGGTCTGGAACGTATCGAAACTCAACTGGCTGAAGCAGGCGACATCATTGCAATCACCGGTTTGGGCGAGCTGAACATCTCTGATACTGTTTGTGATGTCCAAGCTGTTGAAGCGCTGCCTCCGTTGTCTGTTGATGAACCAACCGTCACCATGTACTTCTGCGTAAACACCTCTCCGTTCTGTGGTAAAGAAGGCAAGTATGTGACTTCACGTCAGATCCTTGACCGCCTGAACAAAGAACTGGTGCACAACGTGGCACTGCGTGTTGAAGAAACTGAAGATTCAGATGCGTTCCGCGTATCTGGCCGTGGTGAACTTCACCTGTCAGTTCTGATCGAAAACATGCGTCGTGAAGGTTTCGAAATCGCTGTTTCCCGTCCAAAAGTTATCAACAAGATGATTGATGGTCGTAAACAAGAGCCATTCGAAAACGTAACGCTGGACATCGAAGAACAGCACCAGGGTTCAGTCATGCAAGCCATGGGTGAGCGTAAGGGCGACGTTAAGGACATGATCCCAGACGGCAAAGGTCGTATTCGTCTGGATTACCTGATCCCAGCACGTGGTTTGATCGGTTTCCGTACTGAATTCATGACCATGACTTCTGGTACCGGCCTGCTGTATTCCACATTCAGTCACTACGATGATGTGCGTCCAGGCGAAATCGGCCAACGTCAGAACGGCGTTCTGGTTTCCAACGGTCAGGGTAAAGCAGTTGCGTTCGCACTGTACAGCCTGCAAGACCGCGGTAAATTGTTCCTGGGCCATGGCGCAGAAGTGTATGAAGGCCAGATCATCGGTATTCACTCACGTTCTAACGACCTGACCGTGAACTGCCTGACTGGTAAAAAGCTGACCAATATGCGTGCGTCCGGTACTGACGAAGCAACGACTCTGGTTCCTGCTATCAAAATGTCTCTGGAGCAAGCTCTGGAATTCATCGATGATGACGAACTGGTCGAAGTAACGCCTAAGTCTGTACGTATTCGCAAACGTCACCTGACTGAGAATGATCGTAAACGTGCTGGACGTGGTCCTAAAGAAGCTTAAGTTTCTTTTACGCTAGCCGTTTTCAATAAAGCAGGGTGCCTTCGGGCGCCCTGTTTTTTTTATACTTTTTTCTGATACTACCTCGCAGCTCCGCGTTTCAATCCCTGTTCATGTGCACCTTTTCCCGCTAAAGTTAATCATCATCTTTGAAATCAGGAGCGTGCAATGCTGTACATTTTTGATATGGGCAACGTCATTATTGATATCGATTTCAAACGTGTACTCGGCGTATGGAGCAATCTCAGCGGTACGCCTTTGGCGACGCTGACTGAACGTTTCTCCATGGGCGAGGCGTTCCAGAAACACGAGCGGGGTGAACTAAGCGACGAAGAATTTGCCGCAGAACTCAGCCATGAAATGGGTATAGCATTGAGTTTTGAGCAGTTCAGCGTGGGCTGGCAGGCCGTGTTTGTTGGCTTACGAGCGGACGTTATCGATGTGTTCAAAACCTTACGTGAACAAGGACATCGCGTCGTTGTGCTGTCGAACACCAACCGCCTACATCTCAATTACTGGCCTGAACATTATCCGGAAATTGAAGCCAATACCGATGCGCTCTACCTCTCACAAGATTTGGGTATGCGTAAGCCAGAGCCCCGTATTTTCGAGTATGTGCTTAACAAAGAAGGCGTGACGGCCAGTCAGGCTGTTTTCTTTGATGATGTTGTCGAAAACGTAGAAGCAGCAAGATCGTTGGGTATTGACGCTGTGCTGGTGGAAGACAAGAACACCATCCCGGCCTGGTTTTCCTGAGTGGGGTGTGAATGAGAAAGCTGTGGCATCGTGTTAAAACGGGTCTGCATTTTGTACACCTGTTGCTTAAGCGTGCGGATAAAGATGGGCTGACGCTGTTAGCTGGCCACCTGGCTTATGTTTCTCTGCTGTCATTGGTACCGCTCATCGCCGTGGTCTTTTCTTTATTTGCGCTGTTTCCTGTGTTCTCAGAAATCAGCGCTCAGCTGAAGACTTTTATTTTCAATAACTTCATGCCTGCCACCGGCGATGTTATTCAGCGCTATCTTGAGCAGTTTGTTGCCAACTCCAGCAAAATGACGGCGGTCGGTACTTGCGGGCTTATTGTCACCGCATTGTTGCTCATCGCTTCAGTTGACAGCGTGCTGAACAAAATCTGGAACAGTAAAACGAAAAGGCCGATTGTCTTTTCGTTCGCGGTTTACTGGATGGTATTAACATTGGGGCCAATCCTGCTGGTGGCGAGCGTGGCGATAAGCTCCTACCTCTTGTCACTGAACTGGCTCAGAATCAACGGTGTCCATTCGGTCATTGACCACACACTGCGGGTTCTGCCGTTACTTATCTCCTGGATCTCTTTCTGGCTACTTTATCAGGTGGTGCCGACCGTTCGCGTTCCGCCCCTGGATGCACTGATCGGTGCTTTGGTGGCCGGGTCTTTATTCGAGCTGGGTAAAAAAGTTTTTGCTCTCTATGTTCAGCTCTTCCCGTCCTATCAGCTGATTTATGGCGTGCTGGCGGTGATCCCGATTTTATTCCTCTGGGTTTATGTGAGCTGGTGTATCGTCCTTTTGGGGGCAGAGATCACCGTAACGCTGGGCGAATACCGATCGCTGCGCAAGTTGCAGTCCGCTGACTCCGCTGCGTTAAACGTCAAAGAGTCATAATTTTCACAGTCTGAAGGGTTTGTATGATTGCTTTAATCCAGCGGGTATTAAGTGCCAGCGTCACTGTCGAGGGTGAAATCTGTGGGGAAATTGGCCCCGGATTATTGATTTTACTGGGTATCGAACAGGGCGATGACGAGCAGAAAGCCAAAAAATTGTGCGATAAGGTGATCGGATACCGTATCTTCGGTGATGAAAACGACAAGATGAACCTGAACGTTCAGCAAGCGGGCGGTAGCCTGTTAGTGGTTTCCCAGTTTACGCTGGTGGCCGACACGCAAAAGGGCAATCGCCCCGGTTTCTCCAGAGGGGCCGCACCGCAGGAAGCAGAACGTTTATACGATTATTTTTGTGGAGAGTGCCGTGAAAAGGGGATCACAACCCAAACTGGCCGCTTTGCTGCTGACATGAAAGTGGCACTGGTTAATGACGGGCCGGTGACCTTCTGGCTACAAGTCTGAACGTAAAGGCATTACGCCGGAGAGAACGTATCTATGTACCATTTGAGAGTTCCTGTTACTGAAAAAGAGCTGGCTGCCTATTACACATTCCGATGGGAAATGCTGCGTAAACCTTTGCATCAGCCGGAAGGTTCAGAGCGTGATGCCTATGATGCAATGGCGCATCACCAAATGGTGGTGGATGAGAGCGGTAAAACCGTGGCAGTCGGCCGTTTGTATATCAATGCCGACAATGAGGCCTCTATTCGATTCTTAGCCGTTGACCCAAATGTTCAGGCAAAAGGGCTAGGTACGTTGGTGGCGATGACCCTGGAGTCTGTGGCGCGTCAGGAAGGCGTAAAGCGTGTGGTATGTAGTGCGCGTGAAGATGCCGTGGACTTCTTTGGCAAACTGGGGTTTGTGAATCAGGGGGAAATTACGACTCCGCAAACGACACCGGTACGCCATTTTCTGATGATCAAACCGGTCGCAACGCTGGATGATATTTTGCATCGGCCCGACTGGTGCGGACAGTTACAGCAGGCCTGGTACGACCATATTCCACTGAGTGAGAAAATGGGTGTGCGTATCAGCCAATATACCGGCCAGCGCTTTGTCACTACGATGCCGGAGAACGGTAATCAGAATCCTCACCATACTTTGTTTGCCGGGAGTCTGTTTTCTTTGGCGACCCTGACAGGATGGGGATTGATCTGGCTGCTGCTGCGCGAACGCCATCTGGGGGGAACTATTATTCTCGCTGATGCCCATATCCGCTACAGCGCTCCGGTCACCGGGCGGCCGCGTGCGATTGCCGATCTCAGCTCTATCAGCGGTGATCTTGACCGTTTGGCTAAGGGCCGTCGGGCCCGCGTTCAACTGCAAGTCAATCTGTTGGGCGATGAAACCGATGGCGCTATTTTTGAAGGCACTTATCTGGTCTTGCCGGTTGCGCCTGAAGCCCCTCTTGAGCCGCAAATTAACTGATCCCGGTCACCGTACTAAGAAAAAGGCACTCCGTGATGGAGTGCCTTTTGTTGTTTCTAAATCTGCGATGACCTTCTACGGCGCGGGCGTGCCAGCAACAATGCCCTTGTTCATCTGCTGATCAAGCTGTTTTCCGTCAGCGGTAATGACGTGCAATTTACCGTTTAATGTCGGCTGGAAATCCACATTGGCGGGCATCTGGCCCTGTAAGTTGAGTTGCATGTTGGCATTGCCTTGCAGGTCGAGATGCGGCCAGCCCCAGGTTTCCAGCACATTGGCTGGAACCGCGCGTCCAGTCATCGCCAAGGTAAAGTTACGTTGTGGTTGTTGATCGACGCTGGCCGTTGCCTCCAGCAGACCTTCTTTAGTGAACGCACTCATCTCAGTAAATTTCACCTGGCTGTCCGATGCTTCAAGCGCAAGAGAAGGGCGGCGAACATCAACTTTATTAAACGTGGCATCACTGGCATTGAGATTCAACTTACCGGACCAAATGCCCCACTGATGATTATGTGCCAGCAGTAAATCGGTGCCAAAACCATCCAGTGCGGTCAGCTGGAACGGAGACTGCGGAGAGATATCGATGATCAAATTACGGTTGGTCATCAACTTCCCAACGTAAACTTCTGACAACCAGTCAGGCAAATTCTGCACCCACAGCTGGCGCCAGTTCTGCGGCAGCGTATATTCCAGCGCCGCGACGGTGAGTTCGTTCAGCTGTAGCCTGTGACTATCACGAATCCAGTTGCCTGTTGTGCGCAGCAGACCCCCCTCCCAACGTGCACTGACCTGTTTGATAGCAATACCTTGCGGGGAGAGATCCAGATTGATGATCGGGTCAATCACGTGCAGGTTGCCATTGATCATCTCTGTGGCATTGAGCGAGACTTCCCCATCCTGACTCTGCCAGTCACCCTTCTCAAAGGTGACATCTTTCACTGACAGATCGACATCACTGAACGTCCAGTCTTGCCCTTGCAGGCGGGCGTCGATCAAATCAAAGCGCTTAACGATAACCTTCGGCTGCTGGTTAAACTCCTGCAGGAATGCCGAAAGGGGCTGTGAAGTTTGTAATCGCACATTGCTTAACCGCACGTTGTCGAGGGTCCAGCTGCCATCAGGTGCATGGCTGGCTTTACCCGTCAGCTGACCTCGCGCCAAATCCCCGCCGAAGTTACTCAATGTAAGCTGGTTATTGTTGATTTGTCCCTGCACCAGAACGTTCTCGGCAGGAATACCATTCAGGCTCAGCGACGCTGCACTCAGTTGGAATTCCGTATTTTCGCCCAGCAGATGCCCAGCTTTAGGTTGCCACGGGTAAATGCCGGCATTTACCTGTTGACCGTCGACCGCCCAGCTATCGGCATCACCAGTGATTGCCATTTTGCTTAGCTGAAGTGTATTTGCCTGAACAGGGAGATTTAAGGCTGACGGATTCAGATTAAGTTGCCCATTGACCAGCACAATGCGGTCGAAAAAACGGGGCTCCGTTATCTGACGCCAGCTCAGATCCAGATTCACCTGAGCGGCATTAAGTGCATCGGGCTGGTTTTTCTGCCCCAGTTTCACGCCGTTTAGCGTTATGCGCCCGGGTTCCGACCAAGCGTGATCAATTTTTTCAACTGACAGGCGGTAGTTGCTGTTATTGCTCATCCATTGGCTGAGATGGCCTGCGGCCCAGCGGGTCTGCAACACCACATAAAACAGTACGATTGCCAGCACCAACAGCAGGAGGAGTGTCAGTAAAATTTTGCCGATAAATTTCATCGTCTGAATCCATATCCGTCGGGAAAGGGAAAAGAATACCCTGTTTATGCCGCAAACAGTGGCCTTTCTCAATAGGTTAGCATGACAGAGACAAGAAAATGCGGCGAGGGTTCAGGACCGCTCGCCGTGTTTGCAGGAGTTACAGCAGAAGTTTACTTTTCGTGTGGAAAAATGAGGTTCAACACAATGGCTGTAATACCCCCGGCTGCAATACCGGATGAGAGCAAGGTTTTAAGCCAGTCAGGCGCAAATTGCAGAATCAGCGGTTGTTGTGAAACGCCCATGCCGACTGCCAGAGATAAGGCCATGATCATAATCGCTCGGCGATTAAGGCGCTCACGCGACACAATACGTACGCCAGAAGCGGCAATGGTACCGAACATCACGATGGTTGCCCCGCCAAGTACCGGTTCAGGAATGTGCTGTACTAGACCTGCCACCGCCGGGAACAGGCCCAGTACGATCAGCATCAGCGCGACCACAAAACCCACATAACGGCTGGCAACCCCGGTCAGCTGAATAACGCCGTTGTTCTGGCCGAAGCAGGAGTTAGGGAATGTGTTGAAGACTGCCGAAAGCATTGAGTTCAGGCCATTTGCCAGTACGCCGCCTTTGATGCGCTTCATATAAAGCGGACCACTGACCGGTTGTTCGGAAACGTCGGAGGTCGCTGTGATATCGCCGATTGTCTCTAGTGACGTCACCATAAAAATCAACATCAACGGTATAAGCAGATTCCAGTCAAAACCCAGACCGTAATAGAGTGGTGTTGGCAGCGTTATCCACTGGCTCTGCGTTACCGTTACTGCCTCGGGCAGCATTCCCATCATCCATGCAGCCAGATAGCCGATGGCCATGGCGATCACCAGCGACGCGACACGCAGATAAGGGTTTTTCTGCCGGTTCAGGAGGATGATCACCACGAGCACCACGGCAGCGAGCAACAGATTTTTAGGCGAGCCGAAGCTGTGATCGCCCATCGCTGCATAACCGCCGCCAATGGAGGTCAGCCCGACCTGAATCAGTGACAGACCAATGATCATCACCACGATACCTGAAACCAGCGGGGTAATAATCCGGCGCGCCAGATGGAGGAAACGCGACAGAATAATTTCCGTGCAGGATGCAACCATCAGCGTACCAAACAGCGCTGCCATCATGGTGGGTACGTCCGCGCCGCCGTTTTTCAGCGCCATACCCCCCATGATCAGCGGAGCGACAAAGTTAAAACTGGTGCCCTGAATCGACAGCAAGCCTGAACCCACCGGCCCCCAGGTTTTAATTTGCAATATAGATGCCAGTCCCGACGCGAAAAGCGACATGCTAATAATGTGTTGAGTGTCCTGCGCCGGAAGTCCGAGCGCCTGACATATCAGCAGTGCAGGCGTGATCACTGCGACAAACATCGCCAACAGGTGCTGGCAGGCGGCAAACAGGGTTTGTGGCAGAGGAGGGCGGTCCTCCAGGCGGTAAATCAATTCACTATTATGCTGGCGGGAAAGTTCAGGGCGCTGAGTATCTGGCTCGGCGGATTGCGTACTCATGATTTGGGCATCCATTAAGCGGCAAAGCGGGCATTTTTAATGAAAATGCCGATAAAAGCAATCGTTTGCTTTGTTGATTTGTTCCTCCAATAATTGCGATTTAATCAGCATAAATAGGCTGTTTTTCTTGCGTTGAGTTGGTTATCTGACTTCTAATCCCGTATCTGAAAAATATCAGCGAACTGGAATTCTTATAACTCAATAATATTATTGGATTTTTTTAAAATGGAGCATTTCAATGATTCATCTCGATACCTACGGCACGCTGGTTGCCGCGACTCTGGTACTCCTTCTGGGACGTAAATGCGTCCAGACAATTTCGTTCCTCAAGAAATACACCATTCCTGAACCTGTCGCCGGCGGTTTGCTGGTCGCATTTCTGTTGCTACTGGCTAATCAACTTTTCAGTTGGGAAGTCACCTTTGATATGTCGCTGAAAGAGCCGCTGATGCTGGCCTTCTTCGCCACCATCGGTCTGAATGCTAATCTCGCCAGCCTGCGTTCCGGCGGTAAGGCACTGGTCTTGCTGGTGTTCGTCGTGCTGGGATTGTTGCTGCTGCAAAATGCGATTGGCATTGGTATGGCAAAATTGCTGGGGCTTGACCCGCTGATGGGCCTGCTGGCCGGTTCAATCACTCTGTCAGGTGGACATGGCACGGGCGCGGCCTGGAGTAAATTGTTCAGCGAAAAGTACGGCTTTGAAAATGCGACAGAAGTGGCCATGGCCTGTGCGACCTTTGGTCTGGTGCTGGGGGGAATTATCGGCGGGCCGGTCGCCCGTTATCTGGTCAGCCACTCTTCAACCCCCAATGGTTCACCGGAAGATGCCGCAGACCCGAGTGCATTTGAGAAGCCAACGATTGGCCGGATGATCACGCCTTTGGTGATGGTGGAGACTATTGCGTTGATTGCTATCTGTCTTACGGCAGGCAGCCATGTTTCAACGCTGTTGCAGGGCTCAGCGTTCGAGATCCCGACTTTTGTCTGCGTGCTTTTTGTCGGTGTTATCCTCAGTAATGTGCTGGCATGGCTTGGCTTTTACCGGGTCTTTGATCGCGCGGTATCGGTGCTGGGCAACGTCAGTCTTTCACTGTTTCTGGCGATGGCGCTGATGAGCCTCAAGCTATGGGAAATGGCATCACTGGCATTGCCAATGATGGCAATTCTCGGCGTGCAGACGCTGGCAATGGCGCTGTATGCCATCTTCGTGACCTACAGGGTGATGGGGAAAAACTATGATGCGGCGGTACTGGCAGCGGGGCACTGTGGCTTCGGGTTGGGGGCAACGCCAACGGCAATCGCCAATATGCAGGCTATCACCAACCGTTTTGGGCCGTCCCATCTGGCCTTCTTGGTGGTGCCGATGGTCGGCGCATTCTTTATTGATATCGCCAACGCGATAGTCATCAAATTATTCTTGTTATTACCGGTATTTCCCGCCGTCGCATGATGAGATTGAGTGCCATGGAAGGCTCTCAAATACGAGAGAAGAGGGTCTCAGGCATTGGTGTATCGCACGCGTTCAGGTAACCAGCGTTCGATCAAAGCCTGTGCATGCTCGGGGAACTGCTGTTGCAGATAGCGGGCAACACGCTGAACTTCGGGGATCATCGCCTGATCACGTAATAAATCTGCGACTTTAAATTCTGCGCTGCCGGTCTGACGGGTTCCGAGTAATTCCCCCGGCCCACGGATCTCTAAATCCTGCTGCGCAATCACAAATCCATCATTACTGTCGCGCAGAACCTGTAGGCGTTTTTGCGCCATTTTGCTCAGCGGCGTTTTATATAACAGGACGCAATGTGATGCGATGGCGCCACGGCCAACGCGGCCACGCAACTGGTGCAGTTGGGCGAGCCCCAGACGTTCCGGATTCTCGATAATCATCAGGCTGGCGTTTGGCACATCGACACCCACTTCAATCACCGTAGTGGCGACCAATAGCTGCACTTCACCCAGCTTGAAAGCCTGCATCACGGCTTGCTTCTCCTGGGCTTTCATCCGGCCATGTACCAGACCGATTTTCAGTTCGGGCAGGGCAACTTTCAACCCTTCCCAGGTCGCTTCCGCCGCCTGTGCTTCCAGCATTTCCGATTCTTCAATCAGCGTGCAGACCCAATAAGCCTGGCGATTTTCCTGCTCGCAGGCACTTTTTACCCTGGCGATTATATCGCTGCGGCGGGTATCAGGGATGGCGACAGTCGTGACCGGCGTTCTGCCCGGCGGCAGTTCATCGATAACTGAGGTGTCGAGATCGGCGTAGGCGGTCATGGCCAGCGTACGCGGGATAGGCGTGGCGGTCATAATTAACTGATGCGGGTGGAAACCTTGCTGTTTGCCTTTCTCCCACAGCGCCAGACGCTGGTGGACACCAAACCGGTGCTGTTCATCGATAATGACCAGTGCCAGTGAGGAAAACAGAACCTGTTCCTGAAAAATCGCATGTGTTCCGACCACCATGGAAACTTGACCGCTGGCAATTGCCTCTTGCTGTGCCTGTCTTGCTTTGCCTTTTTGCTTACCCGCGAGCCAGCCAACCTGGACGCCCAGCGGCTCGAACCACTGACGGAAATTATTGGCATGCTGTTCTGCCAAAAGTTCTGTCGGCGCCATCAGACCTACCTGCTTGCCTTGAGTAATGGCACACAGCGCAGCTAATGCGGCGACCAGTGTCTTACCTGAACCCACATCCCCCTGAACCAGACGCATCATCGGATAGCCTTTCGCTAAATCTTGCTCTATTTCGGCCACGACGCGCTGTTGTGCGCCCGTCGGGCTAAACGGCAGCGAGGCTAAAAATAGATCTTTCAGGCGGTGATCTTGCTGCAAGGGTGATGCTTTATAGCTTTGAGTTCCGGCGCGTACGGCCAACATGCTCAGGTTATGCGCTAGCAGTTCTTCCATAATCAGCCGGCGCTGTGCCGGATGTTGGCCCTTCTCAAGGTCAGCAAGCTGAATATCAGGCGGCGGGCGATGCAGGAGATGCAAGGCTTTAGGCAGTGAAATCAACGAACGGCTCAGCTCTTCAGGCAGAAGCTCGGCGATAGGGACAGTGTCCAGCAGTTCGAGTGCCTGATCGGTCAGCTTACGCAGCGTTGCCTGACGAATGCCCTCGGTGGTCGGGTAGACAGGTGTTAATGACTCCTGCAGAACCACTTCGCTATTCTCACCCTGGATACGGTATTCCGGGTGGATAATCTCTGCTCCATGAGTTCCACGTTTGATCTCGCCGTAGGCTGTCACGCGACGGCCAGTCGCCAAACTGTTTTTCATCGCCGCATTGAAGTTGAAGAAGCGTAAGGTGACGATACCCGTGCCATCACTAATTTGGCAGGTCATCATCCGGCGACGGCCAAAACTGATATCACTGCGCAGGACTTCACCTTCTACTGTGGCAAAAATCCCGGGTAGCAAATCAGTAATGGCATATAGACGTGTGCGATCTTCATAACGTAAAGGGAGGTGGAGCAGGAGATCCTGGATGGTTTCGAGGCCGAGTTTAGCGAGCTTCTCAGCCTGACTGGCCCCAACGCCGGAAAGTGACGTGAGCGGGATGGCGTCGAGCAAGCGGCCTTTCATCTTTTAACCGTCATTTGCATGGCTGCCCACCACTGTTCGTCAGCAATAATTTGCCCGGTTTCATCGATAAAAGGGCGGGGTAATTTTTTGCGCTTTGCTACGTTCGATAATACCGGATAGCCGCCATCAAACAGCAGCCGTTGTTGTTCTTTTGGGCCCAGAAGGCTTATCTGACGCCGATACATGCCCGCATTTTCACGCTGGCGCTGAGCTTCGTACAGAATCAGTGCAGAGGCTACAGAGACATTCAGAGACTGAACCATTCCCGCCATCGGAATAACAATATCGCTGTCAGCCAGTGCCAGTGCTTCGGGTGTAATACCGGTTTTTTCCTGGCCGAGCAGAATACAGGTTGGGCGGGTGTAATCGATGGTGCGGAAGTCGACGGCTTTGTCAGACAAGTGTGTTGCCAGCACCTGCATCCCTTTCGCCTTCATTTTGGCGACGGCATTCTGAATTGTTTGGTGCGTTTTAACCTGAACCCAGCTGTTGCTGCCTGCTGCCGAAGAGACTAAGGTCCGCATCCGGCTTGATGGCCAGACCGCATGGATCTCGTGTACTCCAACGGCATCAGCAGTACGAATGACAGCAGCAATGTTATGCGGCTTATGCACTTCTTCCATGCATATCGTCAGGTCAGGCTGACGGGCTGCAAGCATTTCACAGATGCGCGCATAACGTTCTGGAGTCATAACATTTAGTTTCGGTTACGGCTGACTTTGATGACATCCGGCATGATACGAATTTTCCGCATAATGTTCGCCAGATGTACACGATCGCGGGTAGTCAGGCGAATGAACGCGCTGTATACGCGGCCATCTTTTTCTTCGGTGCTAAGGCTTTGAATATTGGACTGTGCAGCGTTAATCGCCGCCGTAAGATTGGCCAGCGCACCCTGATGGTTAAACATATCCACTTTGATTTCAGCGATAAATTCCTGATCGGTTTCCTGGTCGTCCCAGTCGACCGCCATGAACTTTTCGGGCTCTTTCTGATAGCCGCGAATGTTACGACAGGACTCATGGTGGACCACCAGACCTTTACCTGGGCTGACGTGAGCAATAATCGGGTCACCAGGAATAGGGCGGCAGCATTTGGCAAAAGTGATCAGCACGCCATCGGCGCCTTTAATCGGCAGATTGCGTGTTCCGCTGGTTGCCATTGACGATTGGTCACCCATCAGATTTTTAGCTACTACCACGCTCATGGCATTCCCTAGCCCAATTTCGGCCAGCAGATCATCCATGGTTGGGAGCTTCATGCGGTCCAGCTCGTTTTTGATATTTTCTGGGGGAAGATCGGAGATTTTTTTGCCACTGCCCAGCGCATGATTGAGCAAACGACGGCCAAGAGAAACGGAGTCATCACGTTTGAGATTCTTGAGCATCTGGCGAATTTTGGCGCGGGCGCGTGAGCTCACGACAAAATTGAGCCAGGCCGCGTTTGGACGAGCACCCGGTGCCGTAATAATCTCGATGGTTTGTCCGCTGGTCAGTGGTTGCGACAGCGGATAAGGCTGACGGTCCACGCGCGCGCCAACGCAGGCATGGCCGATGTCGGTATGCACGGCGTAAGCGAAATCGACAGGTGTCGCCCCGGCAGGCAGTTCAACAATGCGGCCTTCTGGCGTGAAAACATAGATTTCATCCGGGAAAAGGTCTGATTTGACGCTTTCGATAAATTCGAAAGAGTTCCCGGCGCTTTGTTGCAGTTCGAGCAGGCTTTGCAGCCAACGCTGTGCGCGGATTTGCGCAGTCGTGCTGTTCTCGCCATTCTCTTTATAAGCCCAGTGAGCGGCAACCCCCATCTCTGCCATCTGATCCATATCTTCAGTACGGATCTGAACCTCAACCGGTACGCCGTGAGGGCCAATCAGGGAGGTATGCAGAGATTGATAGCCGTTGGCTTTTGGAATGGCAATGTAATCTTTGACTCTGCCAGGTCGCGGTTTGTACAAGCTATGAGCCTGACCCAATACGCGATAGCAGGTGTCGAGTTCTTTAACGATGACCCGGAAAGCGTAGATATCCATGATGGAATGGAAGCGCTGCTCTTTCAGGTGCATCTTGCAGTAGATCGAATAGAGATGTTTTTCGCGACCACTGACCCTGCACTGAATTCCTGCCTCGCTTAAACGCCCTTCGATTTCAGAAAGAATCTTCTGAATCATCTCTTTACGGTTACCACGCGCGGCTTTCACCACTTCTTTAATGACGCGATAACGGTTCGGATAGAGTGCTTCAAAACCCAGCTCTTCGAGCTCGGTTTTCAGGTGGTGAATCCCCAAACGGTGTGCCAGCGGGCTGTAAATTTCCAGCGTTTCGCGGGCAATACGGCGGCGTTTATCCGGGCGCAAAGAGCCCAGTGTGCGCATATTATGGGTACGGTCGGCGAGTTTGATCAAAATGACGCGGATATCCTGCACCATCGCCATGATCATTTTGCGGAAGTTTTCCGCCTGAGCTTCTTTCTTATCGCGGAATTTCAGCTTGTCCAACTTGGAAACGCCTTCAACCAGTTCAGCTACACTTTTGCCGAACAGTTGTTCCATATCCTGATATGTCGCAGGCGTGTCTTCAATGACGTCGTGTAATAACGCCGCCATCAGAGTCTCATGATCGAGCCTCATTTCAGCCAAAATACAGGCTACCGCTACCGGGTGAGTAATGTAAGGCTCACCGCTGGAGCGAGTCTGCCCCTCGTGCGCGTCCCGCGCAACGAGGTAAGCCTGCACGAGGCGCTTAATTTGCTCCTCTGGCAGGTATTTTTGAATCAGTTGATTCAGGCTTTCGAAGATGTACAAGTGAGATCCGTTTCGTTAATTAACGACGGCCTTCAGCGATGGCAGTAACTGCCTGAATCTCTGCGGCTTCCTGCTCTTGTTGCTCCTGACGATCGCGAACATCAAGGATCTTATTCGTGATCAGGCCTTCTTCGATTTCGCGCAGGGCGATAACGGTGACCTTGTCGTTTTCTTCAGCGACCAGTGGATCTTTACCACCAGATTGGAGCTGGCGTGCGCGACGAGCAGCCACCAACACCAGGTCAAAACGGTTACCAATTTTTTCTACAGCGTCTTGAACAGTTACGCGTGCCATATATGTGCTACTCCACAGGGTGACGAAAGACTGGGCATAATACTGAAAGTGACTTCAGTCTGCCAATAGTTTGGTGATTAATCCGTCATGACGAAGCTTTTGACGGCTTAGACGAAGACGTTCGGCGCGAATAATGGTTTTTAAATCCGAGAGTGCCAGATCAAAATCATCATTCACAATTAAATAGTCGTACTCAGCAAAATGCGTCATTTCTGCAACGGCTTGCGCCATGCGTTTTGCAATAACCTCTTCGCTGTCTTGACCCCGGCCACGCAGGCGGCGGTCAAGCTCGTCTTTCGACGGTGGCAGTACGAAGATGCTGCGAGCCTGCGGCATTTTTTTGCGAATTTGCTGGGCGCCCTGCCAGTCAATATCCAAAAACACGTCAACACCAGAAGCCAAAACTTGCTCGATAGCTTCACGTGAGGTGCCGTAATAGTTTCCGAAAACTTCTGCATGCTCCAGGAACGCATCGTTTTCAATCATTCCGCAAAATTCTTCTTTAGAGACGAAGAAATAATGCTCGCCATGTTTCTCGCCCGGACGGACTGCGCGGGTCGTATGCGAAATAGAAACTTGCGTATCGTAGAGCGGTTGTGTTTTCAGCAAAGCCTGAATCAGACTTGATTTACCTGCTCCACTCGGTGCGGAGACAATATATAACGTGCCTTGGACCATGATGACATTTCAACTGAATAGGTTGATGGGAAGAGTGCGAAGAGTGATCTTCCGCACAGTATACACGCTAGCCGCTTCTGGTGCAGCGTTCAGACGTATTTCATCGCACCTGAATAAGATAAAACAGTGCCGTTAGTCAATTTCTCGCGTTGTATTCCAAAATATCGACTTTTAGCTGCAACCTACATTAATGATGTGAATGTCGCTCGCATCACCCGTTAATGGGACTGGAAGGTTCTAAAAATCCGGCGTTTACTTGACACCCACAAGGAGGTGCCAATGCGCCAGATATTCAAAATGTTACTGATATTATTGATTTACTCATCTTGTCAGGCTGCGCAGTGCCCTGACTGGCCTCAGTCACGTCTGCGTGAAGAAACCAACAGTCTGGCTGCACAGTTAGGGCAATGGGATGGCATTTACCATCTGCAAGGGCAGAGTCCAATTGACGATGCGTCCTACGATAATTTACGTCTTAAAGAACGCTTTTGGCGGGCGTGTGCCAAACAGCCAGACTATGAACCCAATCCTCCCCGCGATATTGCCTCTGCGCACCAGATTTTGATGGCGCACCCGGTCGCTCACACTGGCCTGAAGAAAATGCGGGATAAAGCAGCGCTCGGAACCTGGATGCGTGCCCATCAGGGTTTGTGGGTACAACCCAAAATTGATGGCGTGGCGGTCTCGCTTGTCTACCGCAAAGGTCAGCTGGTGTCTTTTCTCAGCCGTGGTGATGGTGAGTTTGGCCAGGACTGGACAAACAAGGCGCCGTTCATTCCTGCAATCCCCTCCATCATTGATGATAAGAGCGAACTGGTGGTTCTGCAGGGCGAACTCTATCTGATGATGAACGGACATCAGCAACAATCGGCTGGCGGAGTGAATGCCCGCTCCAAAGTTGCGGGCGCCATGATGCGGCATTTGCCATCAGATCTATTAAAGCAGCTCGGTTTGTTCGTCTGGTCGTGGCCAGATGGTCCGCAAACGATGGAGAATCGCCTGGCTGGTCTTACCCGTTTGGGCTTTACACAAACGTCCACATTTACCCGGAAAGTTGACTCTGTGGATGACGTCGCCTATTGGCGCGAAGAGTGGTTTAGACAGCCCCTGCCTTTTGCGACAGACGGTATTGTGATTCGCCAAGGTGAAGAACCCGCCGGGCAGTACTGGAGAAATAATACAGCTGACTGGGCTGTGGCCTGGAAATATCCGCCGGTGACAGAGGCTACTGAAGTTACGGGTATTGAAACAACACTAGGGCGGAGAGGAAAAATGACGGTTTTGCTCCATCTGAAAGAAATCAAAATCGATGACAAAACCGTCAGCAAAGTCAGTCTTGGTTCTCTGGCACGTTTCAAACAATGGGATGTTGTTCCCGGCGATCAAGTTGCTATCACACTTGCCGGGCAGGGGATTCCGAAGTTAGACAGCGTGATTTGGAGAGTGAAAGATCGGACATTACCCACTTTGCCTCAATCTGAAGAGTTCTCTGCTCTCAGTTGCTTTTTACCTACGCCAGAATGTCGGCCGCAATTCCTTGCCCGCCTTATTTGGCTTAGCGGTCCCGAGGGACTAAATATGTCAGGGCTTGGTGGTGCCACATGGCGTTCGCTGGTTGTGGATCACAAAGTCAGAAGTTTGACCGACTGGTTACAGCTGACACCGGAAACATTGGGCTCAGTACCGGGCATCAGCGCCAAAAAGGCGCAAAAGATTTTCGCTCAGATCCAGCTTTCGCGACAAAAAACATTCAGGCAGTGGCTATCCGCTTTGGGCTTCCCGGTATTTGCCGTCAATGAAGCGGCGACTTACAGAAACTGGTATCAGGTCAAAAATGTTAAGTCTTCGCAATGGCGGCATTCGGCAGGGATAGGGGAAAGGCGGGTGGACGATATTATGGCTTTTATCAATCATCCTCAGGTGGATGCGCTGACTGAATTATTAAGTAAGGAAAAAGTGCCGGCATTTTTGGAGTCCGGCACTTCCGGGAACGAGGAAAAAATTGAGAGAAATTAGTGGTCAGAATGCGGGTAGTTAAATACCGGTAAACCGAGCCGGAACCGTAAAGCAATCAGGCGTGCAATAAAGCCTGCCAGAAGGGTAATGATCACTACCAGATTATGCGGCAGAGAGAAATATTGCAGACCTATGTAGACCCAGGCCGAGGCAAAAGAGATGCCGGCATAGATTTCTTTCTGAAATACCAGAGGGATTTGATTGCACATCATATCGCGTAAAACGCCGCCGAATACGCCGGTAATGACTGCGCAAACCGACGCAATAATTGGGCCGTGCCCCATATCGAGAGCCACCTGCGTACCGATAATGGAAAAGACCACCAGACCCAACGCATCAAGAACCAAGAACAGGCGGCGCAGATGGCGCATCAGCGGTGCCAGCAGGGTGGTCAGGATTGCGGCAGCCGCCACAATCACAATGTACTGAGGGTGTTTAATCCAACCCAAAGGATAATGACCCAGCAACATGTCACGTACCGAACCGCCGCCAATCGCCGTGGCTGAAGCGATAATAATCACCCCGAAAGTATCCATTTTACGACGGCCGGCCGCCAACGCGCCGGTCATGGCTTCAGCAGTGATGCCAATAATATAAAGAACGGTAAGCAACATAGATTTTCGCAGGTTTAAAAATAAGGATTTATCGCTCTTCAGGGTAAAGAGATTTGTTAAATGTCACGACTGAGTTTTTCTGTGAGATACCAACCCAGATTAATAAATCTAATGCATGAGGTCATTTTAAGCAATGTATGCAAGGGTCACAGTCATGGTTTTGTTTTTTCGGATTAGAAATAATCGGTATTCCATCATTCTTGTTCAGAGTGATTTACGCGTACCTGAAATGCTCTTCGCCTACCTTCGAGACATTTAAGTCATCAATAGGTATGGCGTAAAGAAGGTTGAAAGGTTACGATTATTAAAAATCATTACCAATTACAATATCCATCCATCATGGAATAAATCACTGACGTACACGCCGGGAGGATTGCATGAAGCCTGATATTTCGGTTGCCCTAGCGCAGCGCGGACCCGCAGAACATGAACGGCGCGAACAAATCATCAATGCCGCTTTTGACCATTTCCGTCACTATGGTTACGCCAAAACGTCAGTTGCCGATCTGGCAAAGGCAATTGGCGTCTCCAGTGCGTATATTTATAAGTTTTTTGAATCAAAACAGGCGATTGGTGAAGCTGTATGTTCTCAACGCGTGGGACAGATAGACCAAGCGTTGCGCGAGATTGCCAATAGTGATGAATCGGCAACATTGCGGCTTCGTACGATCTTTAAAGCACTGATGACCAAGAGTTTGGATCTGTTTTTCGAAGACCGGAAGTTGCATGATATTGCCGCTGCTGCCGCGGCTCAGCGCTGGACTTCAGCACAGAATCATCGGGCTGAGGTCTACAGTATTATCCAGCAGGTTATTGTCGATGGCAGAGAGTCCGGAGAGTTCGAGCGCAAAACGCCCCTTGATGAAGTCTGTCTGGCCATTACCAGTGTCATGACGCCGTTCTCACATCCATTAATGCTCGAGCAGAAAACACCTGAGCAGCTTGAAGAACGCGTGGTAGCTATCACTTCTTTGGTATTACGTAGCCTGTCGAATTAACATTCTGCATAAGATATTTTAAGGTTACAGGTTTGCAAAATCGTAATTCATCACATACTGTCATCCATTATGGCAAAACATCCCGCTGTTGCTGAGTCAGTTTTCCAGCGAGCCAGCGCATTAAAATGAACGTAGAGAACGAAAGAGGAACATTTTATGACTCATCGTCGAGTGGTTATTACCGGCATGGGGGCTGTGAGTCCTCTTGGCTGCGATATCGAAACTATCTGGAAACGCCTGCTGGCGGGGCAATCGGGTATCCGTGTGTTGCCGGAAGAGATCGTTGAAACGCTGACCGTAAAAATTGGTGGTCAGGTGCAAACCAAAGAGCAAGACCCTGAGTCTGGTTTCGATCCAGACCAGTTCGTGGTGCCGAAAGATCAGAAAAAAATGGACCGTTTCATTCTGTTCGCCATGGCAGCAGCGGATATGGCCATTACCAATGCGGGCTGGAAAGCGGAAACCGCAGAACAGCAGGAACGCACGGCGACCGTGATCGGTTCCGGTATCGGTGGATTCCCGGCTATTGCTCATGCGGTACGCACCAACGACAGCCGTGGTGCTAAACGTTTGTCACCTTTCACCATTCCGTCATTCTTGGTCAATCTGGCAGCGGGTCAGGTTTCCATTAAGCACCAATTCAAAGGGCCGATAGGCGCGCCTGTAACGGCTTGTGCCGCTGGTGTTCAGGCAATTGGCGATGCAGTGCGTTTGATTCGCAATGACGAAGCCGACGTAGCGCTCTGCGGTGGTGCTGAAGCGGCGATCGATACCGTCAGCCTCGGTGGTTTTGCTGCGGCTAAAGCGATGTCCGCTGGCCACACCGATCATCCTGAGAGAGCGTCCCGTCCATTCGACAGTGGCCGTGATGGTTTTATCATGGGCGAAGGCGCCGGTATGTTGGTTATCGAAGAACTGGAACATGCCAAAGCGCGGGGTGCGACCATTCTGGCTGAGATTGTCGGTTATGGTACCAGTGGTGATGCTTATCACATGACGTCCGGTGCGGAAGACGGTAATGGCGCAGGGCGCGCGATGAAAATCGCTTTGCGTCAGGCGGGCTTACAGCCGTCGGATATTCAGCATTTGAATGCACATGCCACGTCTACACCTGTAGGTGATCTGGGTGAAATCAACGCCATTAAAACCTTGTTCGGCACTGACGGTAAACTGGCTGTGACCTCGACCAAATCGGCTACCGGTCATTTACTTGGTGCGGCGGGCGGTCTGGAGACTATTTTCACCATCTTGGCGATTCGCGACCAAATCGTGCCGCCTACGCTGAATCTGGAAAATAAAGATCCCGCAGCCGAAGGCCTAAATATTGTCGGTAACACCGCACAGCCCCATGCCATCACCTACGCACTGTCGAATGGTTTTGGTTTTGGTGGCGTCAATGCCTGCGTACTGTTGAAACGTTGGGAAAACTGATTCGACGGTTTTCCAGGTGCTAAACGAAAAAAGCCCGCTGATTTTTAGCGGGCTTTTTGTTGTGTTCACCAGCCTGAGATTATTCGATGTTCTGAATCTGCTCACGCATTTGTTCGATCAGTACTTTCAGCTCGATAGCCGAGGTCGTGACATCAGCGTTAATCGACTTGGAGGCCAGGGTGTTCGATTCGCGGTTGAATTCCTGCATCATGAAATCGAGACGGCGGCCTACAGCCTCTTCTTTCTTCATGATTTTATGCGTTTCTTTGACGTGTGCTTCCAGTCTGTCCAGCTCTTCCGCCACGTCTACGCGTTGCGCCATCAATACCAGTTCCTGCTCCAGACGGGTATTTTCTAGCTGAACTTGCGCATCTTCCAGCTTGCTGATCAGACGCTCGCGCTGCCATTGCAAAATATTAGGCATGTGGGCACGAACTTTCACCACTTCAGCGCTGACGCCATCGAGACGTTGTTCGATCATGACTTTCAATGCCGCGCCTTCACTTTCGCGGGCGGCGATGAAGTCATCAATGGCGGCATCCAGTGCTGACAGCAGCTCAGTGCTGATTGCATCTAAATCTTGCTCTTCAGCTAGCATCACACCCGGCCAGCGCAGAACTTCCAGCGGGTTAATTTCGCCTTCATCGCTTTGCATTTTGACCCACTGCGCCGCTTCGACCAGCTGTTTAGCCAGTTTTTCGTTGAGTTGCAGCGCGCTTTGCGCACCTGGGTCGAGATCAAAACGCAAATTACATTCTACTTTGCCGCGAGTCAGGCGGGCACGGATGCGTTCACGAACGACCGGCTCCAGGCTACGGAATTGCTCCGGCAGACGGATGTAAGTTTCGAGATAACGTTGGTTTACCGAGCGGAGTTCCCACGCTGCGCTGCCCCAGTTGCCTTTAATTTCGCGGCGGGCATAAGCTGTCATACTACGGATCATGTCTGCATACCTGTTAATGTAAAGATGAAGCGATTATAGCTTCGGTGGGCGGGTCATGATAGGCATTACCTGATGAAGCCCGTATAATGCGCAGCCAAACATGAATCGCGACCCGGAGATCAACCCATGCGTCCAGCAGGCCGAAATGCACAACAGGTGCGCCCCCTGACACTGACCCGTAACTATACCAAACATGCCGAAGGCTCAGTTTTAGTGGAATTTGGTGACACCAAAGTGCTTTGCACCGCCACGGTTGAAGAGGGTGTTCCGCGCTTTCTGAAAGGCCAGGGTCAGGGTTGGATCACTGCCGAATACGGCATGTTACCCCGCTCAACGCACACCCGTAATTTCCGCGAAGCCGCAAAAGGCAAACAAGGTGGCCGTACACTGGAGATCCAGCGTCTGATCGCCCGCTCCCTGCGTGCCGCAGTAGATTTGAAAAAGCTCGGTGAATTCACTATCACCCTCGACTGTGATGTTCTGCAGGCCGATGGCGGTACCCGCACCGCGTCAATTTCCGGTGCCTGTGTTGCTTTAGCCGACGCGCTCAACAAACTGGTTGCCGCCGGTAAACTGAAAGCTAACCCGATGAAAGGTCTGGTGGCCGCAGTTTCCGTGGGTATCGTGAAAGGCGAAGCGCTTTGTGACCTCGAATACGTTGAAGATTCTGCTGCAGAAACCGACATGAACGTGGTGATGATGGAAGACGGCCGCATGATCGAAGTGCAGGGTACTGCAGAGGGCGAGCCGTTCAGCCATGAAGAGTTACTGAGTTTGTTGTCTCTCGCACGAGAGGGAATCAACACTATCTTTGCAGCGCAGAAAGCGGCGCTGGCTGAATAGTTTTTAAGGCGACTCATGAGTCGCCTTTTTTATGGCCTGCGGGTCGACGATGTCGGATGAGAACAGTTTAGAGAGGAAGTACACCCATGAAAGCTTATCAGCGCCAGTTTATCGAGTTCGCCCTGAACAAACAGGTTTTGAAATTTGGCGAGTTTACGTTGAAGTCTGGCCGTATCAGCCCTTACTTCTTCAACGCTGGCTTGTTCAATACAGGACGTGACCTGGCATTACTGGGACGTTTTTATGCCGAAGCCTTGATGGACTCTAAAATTGATTTCGATTTACTCTTCGGTCCGGCTTATAAAGGTATTCCGATTGCCACAACGACGGCTGTCGCGCTGGCTGAGCATCATGACCGGGATGTCCCTTATTGTTTCAATCGCAAAGAGGCCAAAGATCACGGAGAGGGCGGATTGCTGGTAGGTAGCCCGTTGCAAGGTCGAGTCATGCTGGTAGATGATGTGATCACTGCCGGTACGGCTATCCGTGAGTCAATGGAGATCATCGCAAACCACCAGGCAACCTTGTCAGGAGTGCTAATTTCTCTTGATCGTCAGGAGCGCGGGCGTGCTGATATCTCTGCGATTCAGGAAGTCGAACGTGATTACCACTGTCAGGTTATCTCGATTATTACCTTGGCTGACCTGATTGCTTATCTGGAAGAGAAAACCGAAATGGCCGATCATCTGGCGGCAGTTCGTGCTTATCAGCAAAAATACGGCGTCTGATTTCTCATCTCTGAATCGTCCCCTTAAATCTGCAAGGAAGTCAGTATGGATCTGTCGTCGCATAAGAAGGGTGTCATGCCGTCGGGGGCGGCAGAACATCTTTGCCGCTCTCTCTCCTCACTCGTGGACTCTCCATCTACGGAAAACAGCCGGTTATCGCCGGCGGTTTTTCAGCAAATCCTTATCTTTTGCGGCGTACGCCCTGACATCCCCGTCTGGCGAAGATTCCTTACGCTGTTTCTTTCCCTGCTGGGATTTCTGGCACTGGTAGCGGGCGTCATATTTTTTGTCGCCTGGAACTGGGCCAGTATGCCGAAGATGGTGAAGTTTGCGTCGGTGGAATTGCTGATTATTGCGTTGGCCGTTGTGGTCTGGTGGCGATGGTATGACGGTGTTTCCCGTGTGGCGCTGTTGGCTCTG
Source organism: Ewingella sp. C233 (assembly GCF_055407225.1). Lineage (NCBI taxonomy): Bacteria > Pseudomonadati > Pseudomonadota > Gammaproteobacteria > Enterobacterales > Yersiniaceae > Ewingella > Ewingella sp. C233. The sequence continues at coordinate 87,837 of NZ_JBUZRI010000007.1, read as the reverse complement.
GGGTTAAGTTTTGGCGGGTTGTTTGCGTTATATGGGCAGATTTATCAGACCGGTGCCGATAGCTGGGAGCTGTTTCGCGCATGGACGCTGGTTCTTCTGCCACTGGCACTGATTGGCCGTCAGAATGCCCTGTGGTTCTGCACCTGGGTCATCGCCAATCTGGCCTTCCAGCTCTATTACGCCAGCCGTGTGGTATCTCTGTTTGATGATGTCATGCTGACGCATTTCTCATGGCTGGCTGATACCACGCTTTACGCCTATTTCGCCATTCAGGGGATGTTACTGATCCTGCGCGAAGCGTTATCTGAACGGGCGGCAAGAAAAGAATCGCATAGCTGGTGGGCACGCCGCTGGATGCCACGGGCGATGGCGGCCTACCTGCTGATGACAATCACCCCTGCCGCTGCCGAAGCCGTCTCATATTGGGGCAGTGAGTACGGCAGTAAAATATCCCTGCTAATCTGGGCCGTGACCTTGTTGGCCGGATATTTTTATTATCACTACCGGCGCCCGGATTTATGTGTGCTCACGCTGGGCGTAATAAGCGTCATGCTTGTCGGTTGCGCCGTGATCATGCAGCTGTTTGACCGTTCCTGGGACGTCGGAACGCTTTTTGCTGCGGGATGCTTAATCGCGTTATGGCTTGCAGGTGGTGGCGCTGTGTTGTTGCATTGGCGGCGTAAATTGTACCCACGGCAAGTGGCTGATATCACGCCCAGCGAGATTGACGGCCTGCTGGGTAAACTTCGCCACCATCAACTTCTCAACGATGAACAGGTATCTGATATTCAGCAGCGCGATCACTCGGATGATCTACCTTGGTATCTGCGCGCGGTGTTAGCCGCGGGCGGCTGGGCAGCGGCGCTGATCATTCTGTTGCTGCTGGCTCTGATGCTGTATACCACTGATTTATTGGACTCGCTGACCGGTACTACGTTGATTATCCCCTCATTGCTGATCGCTGCTCTGGCTGGCGTTTTTTTACGGGCTAAGGGTATTGGCATACAGCACATTGGTTTGGCCTGGGCCATCGCCGCCACCTGCGGACTATGTCTGGGCGTCTATTTACTGATTGATCCGCGGTGGGACGAAAGTTTTGTACTCCGCTCATTCTGGTTCCTGCCGGTGCTGGCACTGATGGGGCTTTTCATGCCAAATCGCATGTACCGTTTTATGGCGGTCACTGCGTTTATTCTCGTTACGGTTTTGTCATCGGGTTACAGCGCCAGTTTGTATCTCACACCCCGCCTGGCTGTCGGCCTATTATCGTTGCTGGTGGCCTGCATTGTTGCGCTATGGCTGTGGATTATCTGCCGTCAGGAGAGCGTTAACCGGGAGGTAGTGGCTTGCCTTATGTACGGAATTCCGACAGCCCTGATGCTGCTGTGTCTTGCCGGTGTCCACTCCAATTTTGTTGACGAATTTATCTGGGACAACACGGTGACGGCTTATCTTCCTGCCGTTATGGGCTTTGGCATCGCCGCCGGATTATTTGGCTGCGGGTTGGTTCAGGTGGGTGCCTTCCGTTCACCCGCAACGGCGATTTATCTGCCAGCAGCCATTATCTGCGCGGTAATGGCCATTTTTGCACCGGGTATCGGCTTCGGGCTGGCGCTGTTGTTGGTGGCCCGTTATCTGGGAAGTAAAGGATGGCTGGTGACCTCCGGTTGCTTCCTGATGCTCTACCTCACCGACTGGTACTATTTCCTCAACGTGACCTTATTGCAAAAATCACTGCTGCTGCTGGTCACCGGCGTTATCCTTTTGGGGTTGGCCTTTGTGGCGAAGAAACTGCTGCCAGCTGGCACGGGAGCGACTTATGCGAACTAAGCCTCTGTTGAAGTGGCTCGCTGGCGGCGTAGTGCTGTTCGTGTTGATTGCCACCAACGTGTCGATTTATCAAAAAGAACAGTTGCTTAAAAATGGAGCTGTGGTGATTTTAGAACTGGCACCTGTTGATCCACGTTCGCTGATGCAGGGGGATTATATGGCGCTGAGTTATGCCATTACCCGCCCACTTCAGCAGCAGTTGTATGAGCAAAGTAATGCCTGTCAGGATCCCGGCACGGCGTGTTTGCCTGCCAACGGGAAAATCATTGTGGCGCTGGATGCACAGCGTCGCGCAGTGCGTGCGGACTTTGATAAAGGACAGCCATTACAGCCGCAGGAGATGGTGATGAAATATCACTTGTCTGCCAGCGGACTTAATATTGGCACGCCGAGCTATTTCTTTCAGGAAGGGCATGCCGAACGTTTTGCCGGGGCGCGCTATGGGGAGTTTCGGGTCGACACGGAAGGGACGGCATTGCTGACTTATCTGCTGGATGCACAAGGGCAACGTATTCTTCCCTGAACATAAAAAGAAAAGGGCCAGAAGGCCCTTTTTTCTCGGTAGTACATTGCAACGATTTACTGCAACTGAGCTGCTATCAGCGGCCAACGGGTATCGAAATCTTGCGTCGGGCGGTATTTAAATTCTGATCTGACAAATCGAGAGAGCATACCTTCACAATAAGCCAGCAACTGGCTTGCCAGCAGTGTTTCATCGTAGGTATAACCGCTGCCTTCACGCAGTTTCTTTTCCCGCAGTACTTGCCTGAGTTGCACCTCAATGCGTTCAAACAACTGATTGATGCGTCCCTGAAGCCTGTCCTGTTCAAACATCAATGCGTGCCCGGTCATGATTCGGGTCAGGCCAGGATTGCGTTCCGCAAAGCCAAGAATGAGCAGCAGGATCAGACGAAGTCTGTTCAGCGTATCTTTCTCATCTTGCAGAATCAGATTAATACGGGTGATCAAACTGTCTTCGATAAACTCAATTAAGCTGTCGAACATCCGCGTTTTACTGGGAAAATGACGGTAAAGTGCAGCTTCAGAGACCCCAACATTGGCGGCAAGCTTTGCCGTAGTGATCCTCTGGCTCCCATCGCTGGATTGGAGCATTTGCGCTAATACCTGCAAAATCTCCTCACGCCGGTTCCTTTTGGTAGTTTCTTTTTCTGCCATGTCTTAATAGACCCTTGCTAAAAACGGCTTAAAACATAAGAGCCCACACGCTTGCCGCATGAATCTCAGAGATCCTGCGGCTTATTAGTTCAATACCCTTCGTAACAGAAGCCGCCGGTGCGGCAGCTATCAGCAACATGAATAGAGTGGGTATTACAATGTGGACTGGTAGTGATAAGGATCTGTTCAGTACCGTGACTATCGCGCGGTGCTGAACAGGTTCTTATTGGCGTCCTGAATGGCCAAAGCCACCTTCGCCACGTTCGCTGCTTTCAAAGTCTTCAACCAGATTGAATTCGGCCTGAACAACCGGCACGAAGACCATTTGGGCAATACGTTCGCCTGGCTCAATAATGAATGTTGTCTGGCCGCGGTTCCACACTGACACCATTAGCTGGCCTTGATAATCCGAGTCAATCAGACCCACCAGATTACCTAACACTACACCATGTTTATGACCGAGACCCGAGCGCGGTAAAATAACCGCTGCCAGATTAGCATCACCGATGTGAATAGCCAGACCCGTTGGCAGCAGGTTTGTTTCGCCCGGTTTTAATTCAACGGCTGCATCAAGGCAGGCACGCAGATCAAGCCCGGCTGAACCTGGAGTGGCATAAGCTGGTAATGGAAAAGTCGAACCGATACGCGGATCGAGAATCTTAATGTCTATTTTTTTCATCATAACGGCTGACTATCTCATCGAGTAAACGTTGGCCAAGGAGAGTTTTATCGCTAAGCGGTAAAACAGCCTCTCCATCCTGCCAAAAGAGCTGCAACGCATTGGTATCACCATTGAAACCATGCCCTGCAAGGGAAACGTCGTTAGCGCAAATCAGGTCCAGATTTTTACGAATCCGTTTTTGCCGTGCGTATTCTTCCACATTCTGGGTTTCGGCAGCAAACCCGACAACGTAGGGGCGATGGCTTTTCATTGCACCGACGGCAGCCACAATGTCAGGGTTTTTAACTAATTTCAGTGTGATTTCATCGCCTTGCTTTTTGATTTTCTCATTGGCAATGACTTCTGCACGATAATCAGCCACCGCCGCGCAGGAGATAAAAATCTGCTGGGACGTGATACTGGCTTGCACCGCACGCTGCATGTCGAGTGCACTTTCAACGTCTATCCTTGTGACATTGGCGGGTGTCGGTTGTGTTACCGGGCCGGCAATCAGCGTCACATGAGCACCCCGATCGGCGGCCGCTTTGGCAACAGCAAATCCCATTTTCCCCGAACTGTGGTTAGTGATGAATCTTACCGGATCCAGTGCTTCACGAGTTGGACCTGCCGTGACCATAATGTTCAGATGAGCCAGGTCGCGGCGTGGAGCAAAATACTCATTCGCCATGTCCACAATGACTAAGGGATCGAGCATTCGGCCAGGGCCTACATCACCACAGGCCTGACTGCCGCTGTCCGGTCCCCATAACAGTGTTCCTCGCTGGGCCAGGCGTTGCAGATTTTCCTGCGTGGCCACAGCCCGGTACATCTGTTGATTCATCGCGGGAACGACGGCAATCGGGGCGGCGGTTGCCAGACAAACGGTTGTCAGCAAATCGTTAGCCATACCTGCAGCCATGCGGGCAAGTAAATCTGCGGTTGCCGGTGCAATTAGTACCAGATCGGCCCACTTGCCCAGCTCGATGTGTCCCATGGCCGCTTCGGCCGCAGGGTCGAGCAGGTCATCGGACACCGGATAGCCGGACACCGCCTGCAAGCTGAGCGGAGTAATAAAGGATTTCGCCGCGCTGGTCATCACTACCCGCACATCAGCGCCCCTGTCGCGTAAGCGGCGTACCAGCTCAGGTGCTTTATAAGCAGCGATACCGCCGCTGACACCGAGCACAATATGTTTGCCGGAGATCCCCGTCATCATGATTGTCCGATTCTAAGCCGAAAGAAGCGACATTTTAGCATAACGCCGATTGATGACAGCATCTGGCGCGGTCCGATGGTTGATAATTAATTTTTTGCGCGATGCCTCGCAAGGATGAAAAACGACAAATGCACGGACGGCAGGGTGTGCCAGTATGTGGCCGCAACAAGGAGCGCATGTGGAAAAAAATAGGGATATCTGGCAAGGAGAACTTGCCCCAAGAGAGAAACTACTAAAATTCGGTGCACGGGCGCTAACTGACATTGAGTTGTTAGCCATCTTCTTACGTACGGGAGGGCGGGGCGTCAATGTAATGAAACTGGCCGAGAATATGCTCGATCACTTTGGCTCGTTGTACCGCCTTATGTCTGCAGAGTTTGAGGACGCCAATGCCGTAAAAGGCCTTGGCATAGTGAAATATGTGCAACTGTCTGCGGTGTCAGAGTTGTCACGACGGTGCCATGCCTGTCGTCTTTCCAGTGAAAGTGCGCTGCTGAGCCCGGCAATAATCGAGGAATACCTGCAAAATATTCTCGCTTACCGCGAAAGGGAGGTGTTTTTGGTACTTTTTCTCGACAATCAACACCGCGTTATTCGCCATGAGGAGATGTTTGCTGGTACCATTAGCAGCGTAGAAATTCATCCACGCGAAATTGTTCGCGAGGCGCTGAAGGTTAATGCGGCAGCTGTCATTCTGGCGCATAATCACCCGTCCGGCGTGTCTGAACCCAGCGCAATGGACATTCGGGTGACCGAGCAGATAATAAAAGCCTGCCAACTGTTGGGTATTCGTGTACTTGACCATTTAGTCATAGGTCACGGAGAAACGGTCTCTTTTGCCGAGCGCGGTTGGATATAGAGTTCTTTTTTGAAGATCCTTGAGGATCTTTAGCTGTTCGGGACTTGAGCACTTACGCTACAGAGCGTATACTACGCCACCTTTGAGAATCTTGGGTTTGGCGTTAAGAGCCTATCTCAGCAGGTTTCATACCTGATGAATTGGTTTTTTACCCGACGACAGTGAGTCGGTTCTCAGTGGAGTTTGCTGAGATGGGCTCTAAAAGCCTGACGAGGCGGCCATACCCTATACGAAGCTCGAGCTGATTTGATTTTTGGAGATATAGACATGTCCCGAGTCTGCCAAGTTACTGGCAAGCGCCCGGTGAGCGGTAACAACCGTTCCCACGCAATGAACGCGACCAAACGCCGTTTTCTGCCAAACCTGCACTCACACCGTTTTTGGGTTGAGGCTGAGAAGCGCTTTGTAACTCTGCGCGTATCTGCTAAAGGTATGCGTGTTATTGATAAGAAGGGTATTGAGACGGTCTTGGCCGATCTGCGTACCCGCGGTGAGAAGTATTAAGGAACTGAATCATGGCTAAAGGTGTTCGCGAGAAGATCAAGCTGGTTTCTTCTGCTGGTACTGGTCACTTCTATACCACTACGAAGAACAAGCGCACTAAGCCGGAAAAACTGGAACTGAAGAAGTTCGATCCAGTTGTCCGTCAACATGTGATCTATAAAGAAGCTAAAATTAAGTAATTTTAGTGGATTAATAAAACCCGGCTCCGGCCGGGTTTTTTATTGCCTGTTTTCTGAGTATCCGTATTCTTGGGTATTGCCGCGGTTTACCCCGCACGCCTGTTTTGCCGTTTTGTAGGAGAAACCATGCCTGAATTGCCAGAAGTGGAAACCAGCCGAAGAGGTATTGAGCCTTACCTTGCCGGGCATACCATCGTTCATGCCATTGTGCGTAATTCCCGTCTCCGCTGGCCGGTTTCACTGGAAATCATGGGGCTCAGCGATCAGCCTGTGCTCAGCGTTCAGCGGCGGGCGAAGTATCTGCTTATCGAATTGAAGACAGGGTGGATCATCATCCATCTTGGGATGTCTGGCAGCTTGCGGATGCTGCGTGAAGAGACCGAGGCGGGGAAACACGATCACGTTGACTTGGTTATGGAGAGCGGCTATGTACTGCGTTATACCGACCCACGTCGTTTTGGTGCTTGGCTGTGGTGTGAGGATTTAGAAGCGAGCAGCGTACTTGCCCATCTTGGGCCTGAACCGCTGAGCGAGGATTTCTCGGCTGATTATCTTTTTGAGAAATCGCGCAGCAAAAAATCGCCGGTGAAGCCCTGGTTGATGGACAACAAAATCGTCGTTGGGGTGGGGAATATTTATGCCAGTGAATCGCTGTTTGTCGCCGGTATCTCCCCTGAGCGGCCTACCAATAGCCTGACAGATGATGAAGTGTCATTGCTTGTTGTGACTATCAAAGCGGTGCTTTTGCGCTCGATTGAGCAGGGCGGCACGACGCTGCGTGATTTTCTGCAAACTGATGGTAAGCCGGGATATTTTGCGCAGGAATTACAGGTGTATGGGCGCGCCGGAGAACCCTGCAGGGCGTGTGGTACGCCGATACTCAGCCTGAAACAGGCTCAGCGAACCACATTCTTCTGTCCGCAGTGCCAGCGCTGAGCTTAGCCTTCGGCTATTTTCTTCAGCAGGGCCTGCGTGATATTGTCGGGGAGGAAGGGTGTGATATCACCGCCGTGACGCGCCACTTCCTTCACCAGTGATGAAGAGATAAACGACCACTCTTTTGATGGCATCATGAACACGCTTTCCAGCGTAGGCATCAGATGCCGGTTCATATTCGCCAATTGCATCTCATATTCAAAATCAGACACTGCCCGTAAGCCCCGGACCAGTACGGTCGCATTATGGTCTTTGGCAAAGGTCGCCATAAGATCGCTAAAGCCGATAACTTCAACGTTCTTGAGATGAGAGATGGCAGCTGTTGCCAGCACAACGCGCTCATCCAGCGTAAACAGGGGCTTTTTACTTGGGCTTGCGGCGATCGCCAGAATCACGTGATCGAACATCAACGCCGCACGGGTAACCAAATCCAGATGACCATTGGTCATTGGGTCGAATGTGCCGGGATAAATCGCCTTAGTGCTCATGGTGGCTCACTTCTGCAGTTGGTGACTCAGCGCCCACAGGGCGGCATATTTATTAAAGGTATACTGCGCGTTGACCCCTGCCAGAATCAAACCTTGTTTCCCGTCGAGAAAACCCGCCCGTAGCACCCAGGTTTTAAAAAATGCGCCCAAAGTATGGCTGATAATAGAAGAGAAGCTACAACGACGGCCTTGCTGATGGCGCTGTTGTGCCCAGGCTTCAGCATAATTAAGCTGTTTACGTTGAAAATCGAAGAAGTTACGGCAAGTAAGGTGTTGCAGGTCGCCTTTGAGGGCAATGACATTAGCGTGGCCGGTTTCCAGAGACTCATGAACCAGATCATCGTTGAAGTGAAAATGGGCGGCGCTGTACAGCCGGTTAACGCGATCTGGGTACCAGCCACTGTGGCGCATAAAGCGTCCCAGGAACAAATTGAGCCGACCCAGGCTGTAAACGGTGTGGGGATCGACAGAGGGTAAGGCAGATTCTATCGACTGACGCAGTTGCGGTGAGACACGCTCGTCGGCATCGATCATCAAAATCACGTCACCCGTCGCATAGCGTTGTGCGAGTTGTCGTTGTTTTCCAAAGCCTTGCCAGTCGAGGTTTTGGTAAAACTTCGCGCCAAACTGTTCTGCTATCTCTTTTGTTGCATCGGTACTGCCGGAGTCCAGCACGATAATTTCATCGGCCCAGGAAACTGAGTTCAGACAATCGGTCAGCAGATCAGCTTCGTTGCGGGTGATCAACACTACCGAAAGGCGTTTTTTATCGTTCATCAGTGGCTCCGTTGCGGCAGATAAGGCTCCAGCAAGTGCAGCAGACGTTGTAAGGCGCCCTGATTCTGGCGAAGTACTTCGACGGCATGGCGGCCATAATAGAGTCGGTAGTCTTCGTCAGTCAGCAACGTGGTAATTTCTTTTACCAGTGATGTGGTATCCGTGACAGTGATCAGCCCATCGGCCTGCGCCAGTTTTGCGCAAATATCTTTGAAGTTAATGGTATGCGGCCCCATCAGCACCGGGATGGCATGAGCGGCTGCTTCGAGAGGGTTATGCCCTCCGCGCTCCACCAGGCTTCCACCCACAAATGCCAGATCGGCAATACCATAAAGAAGCATCAGCTCACCCATGGTGTCGCCGATCACTACCTGCGTAGCAGCTGAGGGGACTTCACCGGTACTGCGTTGAATATAGGTGAGGCCTGCTTTTTGCGTTAATTCGCGGGCCACAGCGAAACGCTCCGGGTGGCGAGGCACCAGAATCAGCAATAAATTCGGGTAGGATCTCAGCAGCGTTTTATGTGCTTCAAGCAGGAGTGTCTCTTCGCCATCATGGGTGCTGGTCGCAATCCAGACCTGACGCCGGGAAGCCCATTGGCTGCGCAAGGCAATGGCTTTGGCTGCAAGCTCTGGCGTAACAGAAATATCAAACTTCAGGCTGCCCGTGACCGCCAGTTGATTGCGCTTAAGACCGAGTGAAATGAAGCGGGCACCATCCTCTTCATTCTGCGCAGCAATTAGCGTGATGCGCTGCAAAATTTTACGGATGAATTCGCCAAGTTTTTTATACCCTTTCGCGGAGCGTTCAGACAGGCGCGCATTGGCGATCACTAAAGGGATTTCGCGTTTATGTAATGCGCTGATCAGATTAGGCCACAGCTCAGTTTCCATAATAATGACGAGTTTGGGATTAACCTGATCGAGGAAGCGGTTGACCGAGCCGACCAGATCATAAGGCAGATAAACATGGTGCACATCTTTTCCGAAAGCTGACTGAACGCGCTCAGAGCCCGTTGGTGTCATGGTGGTCACGGTAATGGGTAATGAGGGATAGCGATGACGTAACGCGCGCACCAACGGAATCGCTGCCAGTGTTTCGCCAACCGAAACGGAATGCAGCATGATACCGCCAGGAACGACTTTGCCTTTGCAAAAGCCATAGCGTTCAGCCCAGCGTTTACGGTAGGCGGGTGATTTTCGGCTACGTAAAAGTAAACGGATCCAGATAAGGGGCTGAATAAGGTATATCAGTACGGTATACAGCGTTTGCAACATAACATCCGTAATAATCTAGAGTAGAACTAGGATTCTAAGTTTTTAGACCTGCCATGTCTAACAGTGTCTTGTACATACCCGGTCCGATGGGCAGACGCAGTCACGTTAAGCATGTGAGTGAAAACCGGCAGGTTTCAATAATGGCTGGAAATAGGGGGGCGTGGCAGAGGGGTGATGGTGAAAAAGTGAGCCATCAATTGCGCGCAATTTTGAATACCAATCGACAGAGTGAGCAATTTTTGGGGACATTCTTATCCAAACCTTAACCTGCCCGTATGCTTTATTAAGTTAATCAAGGATAGTACAATTCGAATGAGGGAGGGAGGGAGTCTTACATCACTATCTGAGATAGCGATGAGAAAATAATGATAATTTTGATAGGGTTATAATGAAAAACATATTGATTATTCGGCGAGATAATATTGGCGATTTAGTCTGTACCACGCCGTTGATCGAAGGTATCAAAAAAGCCTATCCTGCCGCAAATATTCATTTGTTGATTAATTCAGTCAGTCAGGATGTTGTTAAGCACAACCCTTTTATTTACCGTACCTACGTTTATAAGAAATCCAAACATCGGGCAAAAAATCAGACTGCTCTCGGGGTCTATCTGCAACGTGCAGCGATATTTATGAAATTAAGATCGATTCGATTTGATGTGGCTATTCTTGCGAACCCGGAACCCTGTAATTATAGTCTTAGAATGGCAAGATTAGCAGGCGTGAAGAATATTGTAGGTGCAGATTTAGCTAATAAAAAAATCACGCACCCCTATTTCCCTGCAAGTTTTTCAGGTAAACATCAGGTCGAGAAAACATTTAGTTATTTGAAATCGATCACTCAGGACAATATTTCTATTCCTGCAGTTAAGGTTTTTCCCGGTCCAGATGAACTCGTCTTCGCACAACAAAAATGTGCAAGGTTATTGCCACATTGCGGTCCTATTTATGGGGTGCATATCAGTAGCCGTAGCCCTAAGCGGCGTTGGTCTCTTGAGAATTATGCCGAAATTATCCAGCGCCTAACCGCCGGAAATAATAGTGGCGTTTTAATTTTCTGGTCACCACAAGGGACATTATCACCAGACGATATTGGCGATCAGGCTCGCGCTGAGCAATTGATAAAATTATGTTCTAATGACCGGGTTGCACTTTATCCCACAGGTTCGGTACGTGAGCTCCTTGGCGGTTTTGCACAATGCAGCACGATACTTTGCAGCGATGGCGGACAAATGCATTTGGCGTCGGCATTGCAAAAAAATCTGGTGGTCTTTTTTGGCGACACTGACAGTGATGCATGGCACCCGTGGTCAGGTAAATATAAGATAATGCAAACGCCGAGCGGAGAATGTATGGATGTTTCGGTCGATGAGGTTTGGCAATCACTTGTGGAAATGAAATAAAGAAAAGGCGGAGTGTCCGCCTTCTATTTTATCTATTGGCAAGGTTTTTATATTTTTCGCAAATATAAGTTATTTCGTAGATTTTTAGTGTGCTCTTATCAATAACCGGTGGATTGTTATAAACATCAATTATTTTCTGGCTCAATGAGGCTACATTGACTTCCGCCAGTCCTTGTATCATTCCTGTTTTTTCCATTATTTCGGCAGGGCCGCCTGGGCAAGCGGTGCTGACAATCGGCGTTCCACAAATAAGTGACTCAATCAGTACATTCCCGAATCCTTCGCTATCGGAACTTAGGATAAGTTGTTTGGCATGTTTAATATAGGGGAACGGATTAGCTTTAAATCCGGCGAATATGACTCGGTCAGCAATACCCAGTGTTGTAGCCAGTTTTTTTATCTCATTGACATAGTTGTCACTTCCTGTGCCAATCAATACGAGAGGAACTTGTAAACGACTCTTAGCATAGGCTTCCAGGAGTCGGTCATGCCTTTTATTAATATGAAACCTTCCCACGTGCAGTAAATAGTCCTGACCTGCCATGTCGCATGGATGATTAGCTAATGCCTCTATTTCTGCAATATCGAAAGGATTATTTATAATCCGTAGGTCTTTCGGAACTGCCAATACATTTTCTTTTAAATCTAAGGCCACAGCATCAGAGACAGCGACGACATTTTTTTTGTGATAAACGCTGGCAAGCTTCCGACGTTTATTCCAGCGATCCCACCCTTTTCTATGACCCAGATAAGAGAGAGAAAGAAAACCGTGGATGCAAAACCACACACGGTCTGATGAATAAAGATGGCTTTTTTTAACGATCCGATCGGTTTTGTGCAGATTTGACAGGATTAAGTCAAACCGGCCGCGCTGTTCTTCAATTTGGAGAACAGCCTTATCGAGCTGTTTTCCCCGACGCGATAACTCTGTTAACTTCCTCCACGGACTCCGTGAAGTGTCAGCCACAACGTTATAATGAATATTCTCAGGGATGGTGTAATGACAGATGTCACGTAAAGAGATCAGACTGACGTCAACACCGGATTTTTGCATGCCCTGACATAGCGTCAGCACCACCTTCTCCGCACCGCCGCCGGGCAAACCGTCAATAATCATCAAGATGCGCATAGTTAATCCAAAATTCTTTTATAGAGGCCGATGAGTTGCCCCGAGAGGCGGGCCGGTGTTTCTTCTATAATTCTGGCTCGGGCTGCCGCAGACATTGTTGAACCTAATAGCTCGTTAGGCAGGGAGCGAATCGATTGGGTCAAATTCTGTATATCAAGAGCATCACAAACAAATCCATTCTCGCCTTGAATAATAAACTCAGAGCCACCACAGGTTTCACTGGTGATAACCGGCAAACCACATGACATAGCTTCTAAAATAACGTTTGGGAAGGGATCGTAAAGCGTAGGAAGCAATAAGGCATCCGCTGCCTGATAAAAAGGCAACGTCTGCTTCTGCACGCCGGCAAAGCGGATTCTATTGGCATAACCCAGCGTATTGGCCAGCGCACGATAGCGCTTTTCATCTTTATCTTGCCCGACGACCAGCAGGAAACTGTCTGTCAAAGCAACCGCACGGATAGCAGCTTCTAAGCCTTTCCTTTCAAAGCCTGAGCCAACAAAAATCAGGCAATGTGCATTTTGAGGAATATCTAACTGCTGACGGAGCTGGTACCGCACTGACTCTGTCGCAGGTAAAAATTTTTGATTATCAATAGCATTATAGATGACCGTAATTTTTTCGTCTGGTACGCCAAAATCAGCCATGATTTCGTTTTTGATCATCTGTGCATTACAAATAACCGCTTTGAGCTCTGGCGCGGAGTACATCTGTCGCTCTGCCTGCATGATATAACGATGAAATCTGTCCGCCATCAGTAACTTACTGCGCCATTTAGGCATAATACGACTGCGCTGCAACAGCCAGCGTCGATGGACACCGTCACCAGCGCGATATATATCACAACCGGCTATACGTTCATGGCTTTGAACAATATCGAATTTTTCTTCCTGCCATATCTTGCGTGCGCTCTCAGCGAAGCCGCGCTCACGGCTGACCCGCCCCCATTTCACAGGGTCACAGAGGCGAATATGCCAGTCAGGATTCCTGTCGCCCTGCCATTCACGTGTAATGACGCTTAAATCCAGGTCCTGACCCTCCAAGGCTTCCAGTGCGCGTGAAACAAAACGTTCGGCACCACCATCCGGACGATATTTTTGGCGAACGAGCGCCAGTCTGAAATGCTTCATGGCAATAATTCTCTCGCAGCATCGATGACAGGTTGGACAGGAATCGCATCAAGGTAGCGTTCAGAGGTATGGGTGTCGATATCGTCAGGATCCGGGAGCTGGCAGAAATCACCGGCCCAGATAACGGTGCCAACAGCTTGCCATGGCGACCAGAAGACACGCTTTGAAGGACCAAATAATGCCACAAGGGGCGTTTTTAATGCGGCGGCCATATGCATAGGTACGGAATCAACGCCAATAAATAAGGCAGCTTTATCGATTAATGCCGCCAGTTGTCGCAAGGTTAACTGCCCGGCAAAAGAGAAGACTCGTTCATCCGGACAGAGAGAGAGTATGCGATCAACCATCTTCAATTCATTCTCTGCCGGCCCGCTGGTGAGAATGACGCTGACACCTTCAGCCCGCAAAGCTGCGATTGTCGCGGCCATCTTTTCATCAGTCCAGCATTTAAAGAACCAGCGAGATGTAGGTTGTACGATGACAAAATTACCGGTGATGTGACTGTTGCTGAGAAGTTGCTCTGCTTTCGACAGGTCATCGGCCGAGTAATTCATCGTGACCTGGCTCACCTGCGGGCTAAGCGCCAGCGGCGCAAGTATGGAAAGGTTCTGCTCTACCGTATGCAACGTATTGTGATGGGAAACATCGACTACATCGGTATGGCAGTGTTGCCACAGCTTGCCTTTACGCTTTGGAAAATTAAAACCAATTCTGACCGGTGCGCCGGTTAGCTTGGTGACTAAAGCGCTTCGCCATTGATCGGCAAGATTAACCACCAGATCATATTTCCGGGAAATTAGTTGTTTAACTAACTGCGTCTCGTGACGCATGTGGGCAAGTTTTCCTTGTTTCTTCCAGGTGCGGTCAATGGTGAATAGTGTCGTGAGCAACGGATTACTTGCCAGCATTTCCCTGGTTTCAAGATACATCAACATGTCAATTTCAGCGGCAGGATAATGCGCTTTTAACGTACTGATGACCGGTGTGGTCAGCAACATGTCGCCGTGATGCCGCAGCTTAATGATGAGAATACGCCCTGGAGGCGAAACGGATTTTTGAGTAGAGGCGTTTGTCATCATTCATCACTGTCTGAGAAATCAAACCCTGATTCTAAAGGAGCGTAAAGGATGTGGCTATACTTCGACGCCTTTCTTGCCTTGTGCGGGGAAATACCAAAGAATAGGCAACAAACTGTGTAACACGTTGTCCAATTCGATTCCTGCCTTTCTCCGCGAAACCGGTCACTGGCAGCTGAATCCAATGAGTCTCTATCAGGCAAGTTTTATGACAAAACCCGCATTTATCATCACTATTGATACCGAAGGCGACAACCTTTGGCAGAACCATCAGGAGATACTGACAGAAAATACGCGTTTTCTGCCTAGGTTTCAGACTCTCTGCGAAAAGTATGGTTTCAAACCGGTTTATCTCACTAACTTTGAGATGGCGAGCGATGCCCAGTACGTCGAGTTTGCGCGTGATGTGATAGCCCGAGGGCAGGGGGAAGTGGGTATGCACCTTCATGCCTGGAACAGCCCTCCTCTTTCACCCCTGACTGAAGATGACTGGCGTCATAAGCCTTATCTGATTGAGTTCCCCCGGCAGCAAATTCGCGAAAAATTTGAATATATGACCCGGCTGCTTGAAGAGACTTTCCAAACGAAAATGTTAAGCCACCGTGCAGGACGCTGGGCGCTTGATGAATACTATGTCTCTTTATTGCTGGAGTTTGGTTATCAGATTGATTGCTCCGTGACACCCAAAGTGAACTGGCAATCCTCGCCAGGTGCACCTCAGGGGAAGGGAGGGACGGATTATCGTCATTTTCCGTCAAACGCCTATTTCATTGATCCGGAAAATATTGCTCAATCAGGTCACTCCAGTCTGCTCGAAGTCCCGATGAGTATTCAGTACAAATATCCTGGCTGGATAAACAGCCTGAAACAGGGCGTAAATACCTTGCGCGGGAAAACTCGACCTCACTCTGTGCACTGGCTGCGACCTTCCGGAGGTAACGCTGAAAGTATGCAGAAGGTAGCGGCGAAAAGCCTGGCCGAAGGACATGATTTTGTAGAGTTTATGCTGCACTCTTCCGAGTTCATGCCAGGCGGCAGCCCGACGTTTAAGACGCAAGAGGATATAGAAGGATTATACCGGGACCTGGAAAGTCTGTTTAACTGGCTCAGTGAACGCACTGTCGGTATGACACTGGCTGAATATTATCAAAAGAAAGTGAATTAAGATGTCTAAGAAAAAGTGGAAAACGGCGTTGGCAAACCTATTTTTAGAAGGGTTTGTCTTTTTCAATAAGCGCCTTAAAACAAAAGAGTCATTTGATTCAGCAAGGGATTTCCGCAGTATCATTATTTATTCGACGACGGCATTGGGTGATTTGATGTTTAACACCCCTGCAATCAAAGCCATCAGGCACCGTTATCCGGACGCTTTTATCACGTTGGTTTCAAGCGAAAAAAATAGAGGACTGGTTTCTGATTGTGCCTATTTTCAACAGGTTGTGTATTGGGACGAAAAGATAAAAGATATCACCGGGTTAGTTTCATCTCTCAAGAAAAGTAAACCTGAGCTGGCGATTATCCTCCATTCTAAAGCACCTTATGATGTGCTCAGTGCGGTGATGGCAGGGTGCGAGTACGTATTTAAAGATGTTTATGGGAACAAAACAACGGGGATGGAAAAATGGATAGTAAACTCTCCTATTTTATTTGATGGACATCTTATCCAGCGCAAGTTGGAACTGCTGAAGTTATTAAATTGTGATGTCTCAGACAAAGAAATGTTTATTCCGGTAAGTTTTCCTGAAGTTGTTAAGGATACCTCAAAAATATTTATTGGTTTTCAGATGGGTGCGTCAGAAAAAATGAGGTGCTGGCCGGTAATTCGTTTTGTTGAACTTGCTGAGAAATTATCTCTGCTTGGTTCTGAATATCGGATAGTCCTTATTGGCACAAATAAAGAAAAAGGACATGAGCAAGATTTTTTTAACGCTCTTCCTGAAAGTGCAAAAAGTATCGTGGTCAGCTATATCGGGAAAACAAATCTTAAGACGTTACTGGGGATTTTGAAAAACGTAGATATTCTGGTAACCGGGGATACCGGGCCTTTGCATCTGGCCGTCGCTCTCAAGACCCGCACTTTAAGCTTATTTGTTACAGCGAATCCTTCTCATACCGGCCCTTATCAGGATCCTGAATTGCATCAGATTTTGCAGGTCCCTTACGAGGCAGCTAAGCAGAATTCCACTTCTCTCGAGCAACCCTTATCTGTTATTGGTGCCGGCGAAGTATTAGAAAGAATCACATCCCTGCTTTCTAAAAGCCAATGAACGAAGAGAGGGTTCCCCCTCTCTTCGTTCATTCAGTTTACAGAATCGCCTTGATTCTTCTGTGGGATATTTGACATCATTATTCCAAGTGGGAACCAAAATAGATACCACGCCTCACTGGGATTGCTAATGTTGAAAATTCCCTGTGAGAGATAAAAAATAAGCGTAAAGAGAAAGAGAGCAGCTTCAAGCCTTTTCTCATTTCTAATGAAATGTATTGCCCGTAAAAACCCATAGAATAGCAAACTCAGGAATATAGCCAAACCGACAATACCCCCTTTAAGTAGAACACCCAGATATAAACTATGGGTCGTAGTGATGTGCTCGCCACTGTAGTTGATAAAACTCAGCTCTTTTTCAAACCCATAACCCAGCAGAGGAGCCTGTTTAATGATTTCATATGAGTGTTCCCAAATACTTGTGCGCAGATAGATCTGAGTTGTTAACTCTTCAAAACGTTTCAGTACCATCTCAGTGATGCCGCTATAAAAAAGAACTACCGCAATAACGACGATTGCCAGTAGATAATAAGGAACATTCTTTTTTGTAAAAATTGTATAATGGGAGGTGATCGCCAGAGAAATAAGCAGTCCAATAAGTGGGCCACGACTTTGGGTCAGCAATAAAGCGATAAATAATACAAATGCCGTATAAATATAAATATGTTTTTTCGAATCTTTAAATGAGATAAATGACAATATGATGCCGATCGCAAAATATCCCCCGACGTCAATCACATTGCTTGGGCCCGGAGAGTGGCTGATGTTTAATCTATTGATAAGAAGGTGTTGATAATCGACAAGTATTAAATAGATAGCAAGTATCACGAAGCCGAATATTGTCGCGTCTATGGCCAAAGCACGCTTATCACTGTTGTATAAAGTGACCAGCATGGCAAGGAAAACGACCAAGTATAAGCTATGAGTTAATGCGGATTCTGTGTTTTTTGGATTTTCGCCCCAAAGGTTACTCAGCGAAAAGAATAACAAGAAGGCCGTTGATAATATTATGCCGCGGACGAATGTTTTATTCTGAAAAAGATGGTCTCTGAACTTTTTCTTTGCACACAATGTCAGTGTGAACGTTAAGGCTGACAAATGGAACACATTGTTCACTCGCGTGTAGCCACAAAAAACTGCGCTCAAGAAAATAAAGGAAGTAAATAAAAAATAATACAGCCGTTCAGTGTCAATTCTTTTTAATGAACGTATCATTATATCCGGCCTTCTGGAATATTTTGGTGGGAATTGAGCTATTAACTGAAAGGTTGATAACTTCCGTTTCTTGTTCCTTAAGTACTCGGCTTGCATGATCCAGCGCGGGAAAAATAGTTCCTTCTATAATCCGTTCAAGATTAGTCGGCAATTTGTTATTATCAGCCTCATAGAAACGAGGCTTATCAAAGTTATTCATATCAAGACCAATAATAAATATTTGTGTGTAACCAAGAAATGCGATGATTTGGAGTGCCCAATACGCCACAGTGCCGGTATCAAAGACTCCATGTCGGATATCTAATGCAAAGCCTATATCCTCACGGTGAGGATGAAAATAAGTATCCGATGCATTCAGGTAATGACTTTTCAATTCCATCGGTTTTAATGATAGTTGATATATTTTAAATGCCGCATCTTCAATGAGGGCTAAACTACAACGGATATTTTCTGAACCAAAGTTGTCAATAATTCTGGCAATACCATGGGCCGTCGTAAAAAACGTCAGTTCAGCAGTATTTATTATTTGTAAAATTATCTCGGGTCTGCTGTCAAAAAAACCCATATCGACAACCACATAGAATGAGAAATCTAAAAACTTATCCAATGACCAGGCGCCGTTAACGCCTATGGCGGGCAAGGAGGGATGCTGGCTGAAATCGATCTCATTTATTGATGGACCTGTAGCCGCAAGCATAATCGACCCAGAGAATTTCCCACGTAAAGCGGATAAATCCGCGAGGCGGATAGCCTCCCCCCGATATTTCAACGCATTGATTTGACCCGTTTCGGCACGGGTAATCTTCAAATGTGGCCATAAATTCTCATTGTGCCTGTACGCACGGGGATGAGTATAACGGTATAGCTGCTTAAAGAAGGAGCCCACTTTTAGACGATCTCCTTATCAAGTAATGTCTTAACCTGCTGCGCTGTAATGTCCGATATTGAATTACCTGTTTCAGGGCGGCAGGTAATTTGATTCCTCCCATAACCCCCAATCAAACCCGGATCTGTAGGGCCATAAAGGGTGATATTTGGGCGGTCGAGGGCGGCGGTGAGATGGCTCAGGCCGGTATCGACTGAAACAACGGCCTTTGCGCCGGCCAGAATCTCCGCGACCTGTTGAAGGCTAAGCTTTGTCAAAACTTCAACATAATCAAAACCTTCGGCGAGCCTCAGCGCCCGCTGGTATTCATGTTCAGCGCCCCAAGGCAGTTTGATACGAATATTGCTGCCTTCCAGTGATCCTATCAGCTCACGCCAGTGACTCTCAGGCCAATGTTTATCAGCACGGGTCGTGGCATGGAGAAAGACCAGATAGTGGTTGGCATCTGCCGGAAGTTGCGACAAAAAGCGTGACGCAATGGCGTAATCGCCCTGTGTTGAGGGTTTTACGTAGCCCAAACTTTTTGCGAAAAGTTCTCGAGTGCGTTCTACCGCATGCTGCTTTTTATCGATGTCATGTCGCTGGTTGAAGAACCAACTGGCAAAAGGCTCGCGGGCACTTTTTGCATCCTGACCGTGTTTTTTGCCTTTGGCTACGCGGGTGATCAGCGCGGCACTTTTAATCAGTCCCTGAGCGTCAATAACTGCATCATAGGTGCGCGACTGTAATTCTCTTTTAAAGTCACAGCGTTGCTGGCGGGTTTCAGAACCAAACCAGTTTTTTCGCCAGCGGCGGATAGCTACCGGTATCACTTTGTCGACAGCCGGGTGCCAGCTGGGGATCTGTACGAACCCCTCTTCAACTACCCAGTCAAACGAGATACCGGGGATGGCATTCATTGCATCGGTTAAGGCCGGAAGCGTATGCAGAACATCGCCCATGGACGACGTTTTGACGATCAATACCCGCATTCCCGCTCCTTTCCTGTAGTCAAAAGTTGTGACAATTCCTGATAAACCTGATCGGGTTGAATGTCGATCAAGCTCTGATGATAGCCCTGCCCGGCATCGCCTTTACGCACTTTGTGATAGCCGGTGATCAGGCGAATGACTTTGGCATGTTGGCTGAGTGGTGGCGTAAAGTCGGGGCTGCTGGGCCCGTAAAGCGCGACTAAAGGCTTGTTCAGCGCGGCGGCAACGTGCATCAGACCTGAGTCATTACTGACTACGGCATCACAGGCGGCAATCAGCACAACGGCCTGATCGAGCGAGGTAGTACCCGCCAGATTCATACAAAATGCCTGAGCTTGCTCAGGCAGTGACAGGCGAATATCTTCACCTGCAGGGTGATCTTTGGCCGAACCAAAGAGAACAACCTGATAACCCTCAGCAATCAATTTTTGCGCTAATGCTGCGTAATGATAATGCGGCCAGCGCTTCGCGGGGCCAAACTCTGCGCCGGGGCAGAAGCCAATGATCGGGCGGGAAGTCGGAAGCGAAAACTGTTCGCTGATGGCTGCAATCTCACCTTCTCCAACCTGCAACTGTGGCCAGAGTAGAGGTTCGGGCAAATCCGCTGCGGATTTTATCTTTCCTGCTTCGTGGGCCAGCGCAACATAACGCTGAACCATCAGAGGAAAGGCTTCTTTATCCAGCACGCGCAGGTCGTTAAGCAAACCGTAACGCATTTCGCCGCGCCAGCCGGTACGCTGAGGAATGTGAGCAAAGAAGGGCACCAGCGCAGACTTGAAAGAGTTCGGCAGCACGAAGGCACGTTGATAACGGTTATCGCGTAGCGAGATCCCCAAACGGCGGCGTTCACCTAACTCCAGAGCGCCGTGGCCCAGAGGCATTGGCAGTGCGCGGCTGACTTCCGGCATTCTGTCGAGCAGAGGCCGGCACCACGCGGGCGCCATGACATCAATGTCTGCCGCTGGCTCAATGGCCTTAATGGTGCGATAAAGACTTTGCGACATCATCATGTCGCCCACCCAGGAAGGGCCAATGACCAGCATTTTCATTCCGTACTCATTCCTCAGCTAACGCTTAATACGTTACTCAACGCGCATTATGCCGTGCGGTTAAGCCAGGCCATGTATTCAGCTACGCCTTCAGCCACGGTTTTGAACGGTTTGTCATAACCCGCAGCGCGCAGGGCTGACATATCTGCCTGCGTAAAGGACTGGTAGCGACCTTTGAGTTTTTCAGGGAATGGAATGGTTTCGATATGACCGGTTTTGTGGTGTGCGATCACCGCTTCCGCGACGGCCTGGAAGGATTCTGAACGGCCGGTTCCGCAGTTGAAAATACCGGAAACTCCGTTTTGCCAGAACCACAGATTGACCGCTGCCACGTCGCCGACGTAGATGAAATCACGCTTGAACCCTTCGCTGCCTGCGAACAGTTTTGGATTTTCACCGGCATTGATCTGGTTGTTCAGATGGAATGCCACGCTTGCCATGCTGCCTTTATGGCCTTCACGCGGACCGTATACGTTGAAGTAACGGAAACCACAAATTTGTGACTCAGCCTGCGGCAGAATGTCACGCACATACTGGTCAAACAGGAATTTGGAGTAGCCGTAAACGTTCAGCGGTTGTTCATATTTACGGTCTTCAACAAAGCTGGTGCTCTGGCTGCCGTAAGTCGCTGCGGAAGAAGCATAAAGGAATGGAATGCCGCGATCTAAACAGAAATGCAGAATATCTTTCGAGTACTGATAATTGTTATCCATCATGTACTTGCCATCCCACTCAGTCGTGGAAGAGCAGGCACCTTCATGGAAGATAGCGTCGATTTCACCAAGATCATCGCCCGCGACAATGCTGGCAATGAAATCTTCTTTGTCGCAGTAATCCGCGATATCCAGATCGACAAGATTGACGAACTTGGTGCCGTCTTTCAGGTTATCAACCACTAAAATATCGCGGTATCCCATCTCATTAAGAGATTTAATGATGTTGCTGCCGATAAAACCAGCGCCGCCAGTGACGATTATCATGGGACTCACCTTTAATCATTTAGAAAATCACGCACCATGCGTGACTTATACAGTTGGCAATATCATAACACTTCATTATGCAGGCTACATTGGGAAGCTATCCGATAAGTCGTATTCTTGTGTATCTGAACTTAAGGCGTGAACTATGCTGCAAAACGAAGATATTCTGGCGGCTTCCCTCGTTATTCCTTAGGCGGATTAGTAATGTATCTGACGAATGAGTCATTTTCAGGAGATAACGTTATGTCCGCTTCGTTTTATCGCCAGTTGGAAGAAGATCTCGATCAGGCTCGTGCTGATGGTCTGTTTAAGGAAGAGCGAATTCTGACTTCCGCTCAGCAGGCGAAGATCACCGTGGCCGGAGGGCAACCGGTC
Source organism: Ewingella sp. C233 (assembly GCF_055407225.1). Classification (NCBI taxonomy): domain Bacteria; kingdom Pseudomonadati; phylum Pseudomonadota; class Gammaproteobacteria; order Enterobacterales; family Yersiniaceae; genus Ewingella; species Ewingella sp. C233. Next base: position 65,455 of record NZ_JBUZRI010000007.1, on the reverse strand, counting down.
ATCAATTTTTGCGCCAATAATTACCTCGGCTTAGCCAATCATCCAGAACTGATCGCTGCCGCCAAGGCGGGCCTCGACAGCCACGGCTTTGGCATGGCTTCAGTACGCTTTATCTGCGGGACGCAGGATACGCATAAAGAGCTGGAAAGCCGTCTGGCAGATTTCCTGTGCATGGACGATGCAATCCTTTATTCCTCTTGTTTTGATGCCAACGGCGGACTGTTCGAAACTTTGCTTGGCGCCGAAGATGCCATTATTTCCGATGCGCTCAACCATGCGTCGATTATCGACGGTGTGCGCTTATGTAAGGCCAAGCGCTACCGGTATGCCAATAACGACATGGCTGAACTTGAAGCCTGTTTAGAAAAAGCCAAAGCTGAAGGCGCGCGACACATCCTGGTCGCTACGGATGGCGTATTTTCGATGGATGGCGTTATCGCCAATTTGGGCGGTATCTGCGATTTGGCCGAGCGTTATGACGCGCTGGTGATGGTTGATGATTCACACGCCGTCGGTTTTGTCGGCGAGCACGGTCGCGGAACGCATGAATATTGTGACGTGATCGGCAGAGTTGACATTATCACCGGCACGCTCGGCAAGGCGCTGGGTGGGGCTTCAGGCGGTTATACCGCAGCGCGTAAAGAAGTCATCGACTGGCTGCGTCAGCGTTCCCGCCCATATCTTTTCTCCAACTCTCTCGCTCCGTCAATTGTCGCCGCTTCGCTGAAAGTGCTGTCTATGCTCGAAGAGGGCAACGAACTGCGACAGCGTGTGATGAGTAACGCGCAGCTATTTCGCGAAAAAATGACCGCTGCGGGATTTACGCTGGCCGGTGCCGATCACGCGATAATTCCGGTCATGTTGGGCGACGCCAAGCTGGCGCAGGAGTTTGCCTCTCTGTTGCAACATGAAGGTATCTACGTCACAGGCTTCTTCTTCCCTGTGGTGCCCAAAGGGCAGGCCCGTATTCGCACTCAGATGTCTGCCGCGCACAGCAAAGAACAAATCGAACAGGCAGTGGACGCCTTCACCCGCATTGGTAAAAAGCTTGGCGTTATTGCCTGAGGAAGCCACATGAAAGCGTTAGCGAAGTTAAAGCGTGAAGAAGGCATCTGGATGACCGATGCACCGGTGCCGGAACTGGGCCATAACGACCTGCTGATTAAAATCCGTAAGACCGCCATTTGTGGTACTGACGTACATATCTATAACTGGGATGAGTGGTCGCAAAAAACTATTCCGGTTCCGATGGTGGTTGGGCATGAATATGTGGGTGAAGTGGTCGGTATTGGTCAGGAAGTAAAAGGCTTTACGGTGGGTGACCGCGTGTCCGGTGAAGGACATATCACCTGCGGACATTGCCGTAACTGCCGTGGTGGACGTACTCATTTGTGCCGTAACACGCAGGGCGTGGGCGTGAATCGCCCGGGGGCATTTGCCGAATATCTGGTACTGCCCGCCTTTAACGCCTTCAAAATTCCCGACAATATTTCTGATGACCTTGCGGCGATTTTTGACCCACTGGGCAACGCCGTGCATACCGCACTCTCATTTGACTTGGTGGGTGAAGATGTATTGGTCTGTGGGGCCGGGCCGATTGGCATCATGGCGGCGGCGATTTGTAAACACGTCGGCGCGCGTCATGTCGTTATCACCGATATGAATGAGTACCGTCTGGCTCTGGCGCGCAAAATGGGCGTTACTCGTGCGGTTAACGTGAAAAACGAAAACCTCGAGCAGGTGATGGCTGAACTGGGGATGACCGAAGGGTTTGATGTAGGCCTGGAAATGTCCGGTGCGCCGCCAGCCTTCCGCACAATGCTCAATGCGATGAATCACGGCGGCCGCATTGCTTTGCTGGGCATTCCGCCATCAGATATGTCGATAGACTGGAATCAGGTTATTTTCAAAGGTCTGTTTATCAAGGGAATTTATGGCCGTGAGATGTTTGAAACCTGGTACAAAATGGCGGCCCTGATCCAGTCTGGCCTGGATCTCACGCCGCTTATTACTCATCATTTTCCTATCGACGATTTCCAGAAAGGCTTTGACGCGATGCGCTCCGGGCAGTCGGGTAAGGTGATCCTCGACTGGCAGTAAACACCTCATCAGAAACAACAAAGGCCAGCTAAGCTGGCCTTTGTTTTCGTGACTTTCACTCAGGGCTACTTGGCAAACCAAGTGTTCCAGGTGCGCTCAACGAAAGTGACGGCAGGAAGTTGCGCGATGCTTTCACCCAGGGTTTTAAACATTACGTCCGCATAGATCGGGGCAGGAGGTTGTTTAACAGAACAGACTCGTACACCTTTGAACACGCTTTTAGGCGCAGTGACCTTGATCGGGCTCTTGCCTAAAGGCGCGCTGCGCGTCGGCTCATTCAGCAGATCGCTTGGGCGAACCAGCACAATGTCAGACGGTAAATTGGGCAGCATTTGTTGCAGAACGCGCACCGTAGTCGGGTGCGGGTGGCCGATGGCAATGGCGTAACCGTTGCGCCGCGCCAGGGCAATTGCGCGCTCGAACTGACGGCGGATCTCGGCTTCGTTCTGCACATCGTCTAAAAAGACGTTGCGTTTAATCACCTGAACCCGCGTTCCGGCCGCGGCCTGCACGGATTTGGTATTGCCAATCGTCATGCTGTCGAGGAAAAACAGGTTATGCGCGTTCATCGCTTGCATCACATTTTCCATACCTGACAGACTGGAGGTCATCGCGCTGCCCATATGGTTGTTGATCCCGACGGCGTAGGGCACGCTGGCGATGGCTTTGTCGACAATGCGTTTGACTTCTTCACGGCTCATTGACGGCGTTAGGGTGTCTTTTTCCAGCGGCTGTTTACTCAGGGGAGCCATTGGAAGATGGATCAGAATTTCACGGCCCTGTTGGTGGGCTTTTTCCATCATCACGCGCGTATCCGGAGCATTAGGGAAAATCGCGATGGAGACAGCCTTCGGCATCTGCAACACCTGATTTTCGTTTTGCTGGCGGTAACCGAAATCATCAATAAGAATGGCTAACTTCGCAGCCTGTGCCTGGCAGGCAAACAGGGCTGTGCCACAAAGTGCGGCTAAAACGGACTTTTTATATCGCAATGCTATCTTCCCAACCACGGCTGTGGGTTAACGGCCTGGCCCTGACGACGAATTTCGAAATACAGCGATGGCTGGCCCTGACCGCCGCTGGTGCCCACGAGTGCAATGGCCTGACCAGATTTCACCTGGTCACCCACATTCACCAGTGCGCTTTGGTTGTAACCATACAGGCTCATATCGCCTTTGCCGTGTTCAATGACCACCACCAGACCGTAGCCTTGCAGCCAGTCGGCCAGCAGAACGCGGCCATCGGCAATGGCTTTCACTTCGCTGCCTTCACGGGCTGAAATGACGATGCCTTTCCAGCGTAGTTCCCCCTGCAACTGTTCGCCGAAGCGGTGCAGAACAGACCCGCGTACTGGCCACATATCCTGGCCTGCAGGTCGGCCGAGACCGCCGGTGCGGGATACCAGAGCCTGTTCGCCCTGCGTCGGTTTGTAGGTTGAGCCTTTTTTCTTCGCCTGCTGTTCTTTGGCGCGGACCGCGGCGGCCTCTTTCGCCTCTTTCTCCGCGCGGGCGCGGGCGGCGCGTTCGGCAGCGGCAATTTTGTCACGCAGACGAGTTTCGTTGGCGCGTAGCTCAGCCAGACTTTGCTCATCTTTTTGCAATGCGCTTTCCAGTGCGGTCAGGGTCTGTTTTCTGGCGGCACGGGCCTGCTCCAGCTTCTGTTGCTGAGTTTGCTGCTCGTTGAGCACGCTTTTCTGCTGAGTTTGTTTTGATTGCAGTGTGACACGCTGCGAAGCGAGATCGGTTCGCGTTTGCTTCAGTTCTTCGATGGATTTCTGACGCGCTTCGTTGAAATAACCGAAATAGGCCAGGATGCGTTCGCTGCGCTCGCTCTCTTCACCGCTGAGGAGCAGCTGCAAACCACTGTGCTGGCCGACGCGGAAAGCGGCATCGAGCTGTTTCGCCAGAATGGCTTCCTGACTTTTTTGCTGTTTTTGCAGTTTCTCTATTGAGGCATTCAGGCTGGAAATATCTTTACCGAGTGTCGATAAGGCCGACTGGGTATCACGTAATCCACGGCTGGCCGAGGCGATGATTTTTTCCTGTGCCTGCAGCTGTTGCTGCAAAGAGCCGCGTTGTTGCTTCTGCTGCTTAACGCTTTTCTCTTTTTCGGCAATGCTTTGCTGGAGGGTTTTAAGCTGATCTTTATTGTCATCAGCATGAGCAGCCAAAGAGGGAACGAGCAACGAGGCGCAGAGCAAAAGGGTCGACGCCGGGATCCCCGAAGTGGCCTTTTCTTTGGCAGAAAGGCGGTTTCTCATTGCGCTGAAAATAATGAATTTGCTCAAACTTTTTCCTGCTTGCCGACCGTGGATGATAGACAATCTGGCTGTCCTTCAGGTTATCGTAACACTAATCAACAGGCTGATGCACAAACAAAAAAGGCGTATCCGCTTGCGCAGATACGCCTCATCAACGCTGTTTATCGCTGGTTTATTTTACGATAAATAACGGTTTTCCGCTCATTTCCTGCGGGATATCCATCCCCATTAGCGAAAGCATTGTCGGCGCGATGTCAGAAAGTTTACCGCCTTCAACCGCCTGAGCATTGCCGCCGATGTAAATCAGCGGTACCGGCAGGCTGGTATGCGCGGTGTGCGCCTGACCGGTGGCCGGGTCACTCATCTGCTCGGCATTGCCGTGGTCGGCGGTGACCAGTAACTGGCCGCCCACCTGTTTAACGGCATCAACCACCTGACCGATGCACGCATCCAGAGTTTCAACGGCTTTCACTGCCGCATCATAAATACCGGTATGGCCGACCATATCGCCATTCGGGTAGTTACAGATGATGGTGTCATATTTACCGCTGGCAATGGCGCCCAGCAGTTTGTCGGTCAGCTCTGCGGAGCTCATTTCCGGTTGCAAATCGTAGGTCGCCACGTTCGGGGATTTAATCAGAATACGGTCTTCGCCGTTGAAAGGCTGCTCCATGCCGCCGTTAAAGAAGAAGGTGACGTGGGCATATTTTTCGGTTTCAGAAATACGCAGCTGGGTTTTATCATGCGCCATCAGCCACTCGCCCAGGGTGTTTTTCAAGGACGCTGGCGGGTAGGCACAGGCGGCATCGATGTCAGCAGCGTATTCAGTCAACATGACGAAATCGCCGAAGTTGATCACTTTTTCACGGGTAAAACCATCAAAATCCGGGTTGATGAACGCACGGGTGATTTCGCGCGCGCGGTCCGCACGGAAATTCATGAAGATCATGGCATCGCCATCTTCAATAGCGGCATCCGCTTCGCCCGCTTTACGTAGCACGGTCGGTTTAACGAACTCGTCATTTTCATCACGCGCATAGGCTGCTGACAACGCCGCTACGGCGTTGTCAGCAGTGAAAGCACCTTTGGCTTGAGTCATCAGATCATAGGCAAGCTGCACACGGTCCCAGCGGTTGTCACGATCCATGGCGTAGTAACGACCGATTATGGATGCAATGCGGCCAGTGCCAATTTGCGCGAATTTTTCACTGAAGCGTTTTAACGCCGCTTCGGCACTGCGCGGTGGCGTGTCACGGCCATCAAGGAAGGCGTGCAGGTAAATTGCTTTCGCGCCGCGACGATGAGCCATTTCGACCATCGCCATAATATGATCCTCATGGCTATGAACGCCGCCTGCAGAGAGCAGGCCCATAATATGCACCGCTTTACCGGCATTTACGGCACGGTCAACGGCAGCGGCCAATACAGGGTTTTCGAAGAAGTCACCTTCTTTTATCTCTTTGTCGAGACGAGTTAAATCCTGATAAACGATACGGCCTGCGCCCAGATTGACGTGACCGACTTCTGAGTTGCCCATCTGACCGTCTGGTAAACCGACATCCAGACCTGATGCTGCGATCAGTGTATGCGGGTAGGTATTCCACAGGTTGTCCATCACCGGGGTTTTTGCATTCAGAATGGCGTTGTCCTGCTGTTCTTCGCGATGGCCGTAGCCGTCCAGAATGACCAGTACCATGGGTTTTTTGTTGCTCGACATGTCAAATGACCTCGTTAAAAGAGTAAATGCGAAATAGGCCTGCTGGTTCCCGACAACCGCTTCTGGAGGGCAGCCAGCGTGACTATTCCCACTTTGAGCGGGGATTTTACCCCAGCGGGGAAACACAAATAGCCATGAGAGATCAAAGATGACGCAATGTTTGGATTAACTTTGGGTATAAATGCATGTTAGTTTTTCGAGATATGCCGCAGTTTGTGGCATTTGGAGATGCTTACTGGCTGTATTTGCCGCAGCGCGCAGGTATACTCTCAAGCCTTGAATTTTCCCCCAACAGACGGGAGTTGCTACACCCCATGCAAGATATTATGCCGTTCATTAGTGCGCATCCGGTTCTCAGCCTGGCGTGGGTTGCGTTGCTGATTGCAGTGATTGTGACCACCTTTAAAACACGTTTTTCTAAAGTAAAAGAGATCACCCGTGGTGAAGCGACCCGCCTGATCAACAAAGAAGACGCTGTAGTGGTTGACGTGCGTACGCGTGAAGAATTTCGTAAAGGTCATATCTCCACGTCTTTAAACGTGTTGAGTACTGACATTAAGAGCAATAACTTAGGCGAACTCACTAAGCATAAATCTCAGCCGGTGATCGTCGTTTGCGCCAATGGCACTTCTTCGCGTACCGCGGCAGAAGGCTTGATCAGCGCTGGCTTCGAGCGTGTCTATACACTGAAAGATGGTATCTCAGGCTGGAGCGGTGAAAACCTGCCTTTGGCGCGCGGTAAATAATTACCGGGCATTTAAGCAGCACCAAAACCTACATGATTAGAGGTGGCACCCGTGGCTAAAATTGAAATCTACACTAAGGCAACCTGCCCTTACTGCCATCGTGCGAAGGCTTTGCTCAATAGCAAAGGTGCCGCATTCGATGAGATTGCCATTGACGGCGATGCGGAAAAACGTGAAAAAATGATCGCGCGTAGCGGTCGTTCTACCGTACCTCAGATTTTTATCGACGGGCAGCACATTGGCGGCTGTGACGATTTACATGCACTTGATGCGCAAGGCGGGCTGGATCCGTTGCTGTAAGCGACATCCTGCTGCTGTGTATTTTCATTAAGTGTTTAAAAGGACTGTTAACTTAAGGGTACTACTCACATGTCAGAACAAAACAACACCGAGATGGCTTTCCAGATCCAGCGTATCTATACCAAAGATATTTCCTTCGAAGCGCCAAATGCGCCTCAGGTTTTCCAGCAAGACTGGCAGCCAGAAGTTAAACTTGATCTTGATACGGCTTCAAGCCAACTGGCTGATGACGTATATGAAGTGGTATTGCGCGTTACCGTAACTTCTTCACTGGGCGATGACACTGCGTTCCTGTGTGAAGTTCAGCAAGGCGGCATTTTCTCCATCTCTGGTATTGACGGGAATCAGCTGGCGCATTGCCTGGGTGCATACTGCCCGAACATCCTGTTCCCCTATGCCCGTGAGTGCATTACCAGCCTGGTATCGCGCGGTACTTTCCCGCAGCTCAACCTAGCACCTGTTAACTTTGACGCGCTGTTCATGAACTATTTGCAACAGCAAGCTGATGGCGAAGGTGCAGAACCACATCAGGATGCCTGATGAAAACCGTCAATGCTTCAATGACTGTGATCGGTGCCGGCTCGTACGGCACCGCTTTAGCAATAACCCTTGCCAGAAATGGCCACAACGTCGTGTTGTGGGGACATAACGCCGAAAATATCCGTACGTTACAGGCCGCCCGCTGCAATCAGACATTTTTGCCCGACGTTCCTTTCCCAGACAGCTTAGTGCTGGAAACTGATCTTTCTCTTGCTTTAGCAGCCAGCCGTAATGTACTGGTCGTCGTACCCAGTCATGTTTTCGGCGACGTATTGCGGCAGATAAAACCGCACCTACGTCCTGATGCCCGCATCGTATGGGCAACGAAAGGACTGGAAGCCGAAACCGGACGCCTGCTGCAGGATGTCGCCCGTGAAGCACTGGGCGAAAGTATCCCGCTTGCGGTCGTGTCAGGACCTACGTTTGCCAAAGAGCTCGCTGCCGGTATGCCAACGGCCATCGCACTGGCTTCTACCGACGCTGAGTTTGCTGAAGACCTTCAGCAACTGCTGCACTGTGGAAAAAGCTTCCGTGTCTACAGCAACCCCGATTTCATTGGTGTTCAGCTGGGTGGGGCGGTGAAAAACGTCATTGCTATCGGCGCTGGTATGTCCGATGGCATCGGGTTTGGTGCCAATGCCCGTACGGCACTTATTACCCGTGGTCTGGCGGAAATGAGTCGTCTCGGTTCTGCGTTGGGCGCTGATCCATCCACTTTTATGGGCATGGCGGGGCTGGGTGATTTGGTGTTAACCTGCACAGATAACCAATCCCGTAATCGTCGGTTTGGTATTATGCTCGGTCAGGGGATGGACGTTCAGGGTGCACAGGATAAGATTGGTCAGGTGGTCGAAGGCTACCGTAATACCAAAGAAGTCCGTGCGTTGGCGCAGCGTTATCACGTTGAAATGCCTATTACTGAGCAGATTTATCAGGTGCTGTATTGCCACAAAGATGCCCGCGAAGCGGCTATCAGTTTACTGGCCCGCGCGAGTAAAGACGAAACAAGCAGCCACTGAGTTCTAGCTGAGTCAGAGCCTCTCTATTGGCCATCCGGTAGAGCGGCTTTTTATTACCTTATCGCCTCATAAATTATCTATCCGTAAGGAACAGTGATGTCGTTAGAAGAGCTGGAACTGGTCTGGAAAAACATTAAATCAGAGGCGAGAGCGCTGGCTGAGTGTGAACCTATGCTGGCAAGCTTTTTTCATGCGACGTTGCTCAAGCATGAAAATCTCGACAGCGCGTTAAGCTACATTCTTGCCAACAAGCTCGGTAGCCCGATTATGCCCGCCATTGCTATCCGTGAAGTGGTTGAAGAAGCCTACCGGAACGACGCGCAGATGACGCTTTCCGCAGCGAGGGATATCCTGGCAGTGCATCAGCGTGATGCCGCCGTGGATAAGTATTCGACGCCGCTGCTCTATCTGAAAGGTTTTCATGCCTTGCAGGCTTACCGCATAGGTAACTGGTTGTGGAAGCAGGACCGTCAGGCTCTGGCTATCTATTTCCAGAATCAGATCTCTGTGACTTTTGGCGTTGATATTCACCCGGCAGCCCGCATTGGTTGTGGCATCATGCTCGACCACGCTACTGGGATTGTCATTGGTGAGACGGCAGTCGTAGAAAATGACGTATCGATTCTACAATCCGTCACGCTCGGCGGGACCGGTAAAACCTGTGGTGACCGTCACCCTAAAATCCGCGAAGGCGTAATGATTGGCGCTGGGGCGAAAATTCTCGGCAATATTGAAGTGGGCGTAGGCGCAAAAATTGGTGCAGGCTCAGTGGTCTTGCAATCAGTTCCGGCGCACACCACGGCCGCTGGCGTGCCAGCGCGTATCGTCGGGCGTCCGGAAAGCGAAAGACCATCCATGGATATGGATCAATACTTCAACGGTATTAGCCAGGGTTTTGAATTCGGCGATGGAATTTGAAACTGACAGTGGCATGTATTTGAAAGTGAAAGCACATGCCACTTCTTGATATTTAGCGGTACAAAGCGCTTCAGGCTTTGATCACTGCACCGGGATAACCCAACTGCCGCCAGGCTTCGTACACTACCACTGACACCGCGTTCGACAAATTCATGCTGCGGCTTTCCGGCTGCATAGGAATACGGATTTTTTGCGCGGGGGGCAGGTTGTCGAGGATCGTTGCTGGTAATCCGCGGGTCTCCGGGCCAAACAACAAAAAATCCCCTAACTGATAACTGACTGCGCTATGTGCCGGCGTGCCTTTGGTAGTTACGGCAAAGATACGTTGCGGGTTTTCACTGGTCAGAAATGCGTCGTAATTGGCGTGGTGCCGGATACGGGTGAATTCATGGTAATCAAGCCCGGCGCGACGCAGCTTCTTATCGTCCCAGCCAAAACCAAGCGGTTCAATCAAATGAAGCTGGAAGCCAGTATTGGCACACAAGCGGATAATGTTACCCGTGTTTGGTGGAATTTCCGGTTCAAATAGTACGATATTAAGCATGCGCCCCCCTGTAAGAGGGAGGCAGAATAGCAGAATCTCAGCGCTGATGCAGCGGCAGCCACATGATAAGACGCAGACCGCCCAGCGGGCTGTCTTCGGCTTTCACCCAGCCACGATGCTGCTGAACAGCGGTATCGACAATTGCCAACCCCAGACCGGTCCCGCCAGATTCCCGATCGCGCGCTTCATCTGTACGGTAGAAGGGACGGAATATCTGTTCCCGGTCGATTTCACTGACACCCGGACCGTCGTCATCCACCGTGATGGTGATGCCTTCGTTATCACAGGCAAAATTCAGCGCGATGTGCGTGTTGGAGTAGCGTAGGGCGTTACGAACGATGTTTTCCAGTGCGCTATCGAGTGCTGCCGGGTTACCGAACAGTTTCCACGGACCAGGAGGCGTTGGAACTTCCAGCGTTTTCCCCATCTGTTCGGCTTCGAACTGGGCATTATCGATAACATCTTCCCACAGCTCATTGGCCTTCAGCGTTTCACGCGCCAGCTCATTCTTATGCTGGCTTCGCGAAAGAACCAACAAGTCATTGATCATGCTGTCGAGGCGCTGAGCTTCCATTTCAATACGCTGCAATTCCTTGCCTTCACCATGGCGGCGACGCATCAGCGCGGTGGCCAGTTGCAGGCGCGTCAGCGGTGTTCTCAGTTCATGCGAGATATCGGATATCAGGCGTTGTTGTGCATTCACCATGCGTTCCAGTGCGCTGACCATCTGATTGAAGCTGGCACCGGTAGCAAGGAACTCCTGCGGCCCGGCTTCCAGCTCCGGATGCTGCTTGAGATTACCTCGTGCCACATCATCTGCGGCGTTTTTCAGTTTACGGGCCGGTTTTGCCAGACTCCAGGAGAGCCACAGCAGCAACGGTGAACTGATTAACATGGTGACAATCAGTAACAGCAATGGACGGTCAAACATCAGGTTAATGAAGTCTGACTGCGGGCTGCTGGCCGGTCGTAGCAGGTAGAGCTGGTAATTATCTTCCCCGTCATGCACAGAAAAAGGCCCGACCATTTCGACTCGGCCGTATTTTTTCTTTTTAGGGCGATCAGAGTTATCAGACTGGCCGATAAAATTACGGACAATCTGCATTTCATTACGCTGTGCGCCAATCACGCGGCCTTCACTGGTGACCAGCAGTAGACGCTGGCCCGGCGGTGCCCATTTGTCGATGGCGCGGAATAAGCGGCGCCACCACATCAGGTCGTTGGCCGGATCACCCGCCAGTTCTGCTTCCACGTGCTGCTCAATCATCAGTCCCTGCCGCTGTTCGTTGTCGAGCAGCGGTGTTAACTGACGTGAATCGAGCTTTGGCACCATTAAGACCAGCATCAATACTAAGGCAACAGTAAACCAGAAAATGGCAAAGATGCGGGCCGTCAGGCTGTTGATCATGTAGCGGACACCATCAGATACCCACGTCCACGCAGGGTTTTAAACCACGGGTGTCCATCCAGACGATCGGGCAGTTTGCGGCGCAGATTCGAAATATGCATATCGATTGCGCGGTCAAATGGGGTCAGACGTTTACCCAGAACTTCCTGGCTAAGATGCTCACGAGAGACCACCTGGCCTAAGTGCTTCGCCAGCAGATACAACAACGTAAATTCTGTGCCAGTAAGATCTAAAGCAACGCCCCCAAAGCTGGCCTCCTGACGGCCAGGATTGAGCTGAAGCCCGTCGACTTCCAGCGTCGGAGAGCCGTTACTCTCACCGGCTTGTTGCTGCTCGCTCCAGTTTGAGCGGCGTAGCATTGCGCGTATGCGCGCGACCAATTCACGATCGTTAAAAGGTTTTGCCAGATAGTCATCGGCACCCAGTTCAAGTCCCAGTACGCGATCGAGTTCGCTACCACGCGCGGTGAGCATGATCACCGGCGTTTGATGACGTTGGCGTAGTTCTTTAAGGGTTTCAATGCCGTTTTTCTTCGGCATCATGACATCGAGTAGCAGTAAATCGATGCTGTTATCCAGCTTTTCCAATGCCTGCTCACCATCGTAAGCAACCACTACGTTGAAGCCTTCCATTTCGAGCAATTCTTTCAAGAGTGAAGTCAGTTCACGGTCGTCATCAACCAACAAAATTTTATTCATTGTAATTACCTCTAGACGCAAAATACGTCATCAATTGCCGCTATTCCATGACTTTACGTACTTTTACAAGCACTGACGCTTGTTTGCAGCGGCAGGTTTAGACTGCTTTTCAATGATTCGCGATAAGCGATAAAGACTATAGGAGTTAGTGATGTCTAAGGTAGCTGCACTCGTTACGGCCTCGATGCTGACACTGAGTTCTGGTGTCGTTTTAGCGGACACCGCTAACATGATGCCAGCGGCCGCTTCAGCGCACGACACCAACATGCTGGACAAGCCTCAGGAACGCAACACCATGTTTGATGGCGTTAATCTCACTGAGCAACAACGCCAGCAGATGCGTGACCTGATGCATCAGGCGCGTAAAGATTTACCTCATATCAATGTCGACCAGATGGAAGCCATGCATAAGCTGGTGACCGCTGAAAACTTTGATCAGAAAGCTGTCAGGGCACAAGCCGAAGTTATGGCACAGGAGCAGGTGGACCGTCAGGTCGAAATGGCCCGCATCCGCAACCAAATGTTCAATCTCCTGAGCCCTGAACAGAAAAACGTATTAAACCAGAAACATCAGCAGCGCATGCAAGAAATGCAGCAGCAGATGACTGGCTTACAACCTACTTCTGCCCAGAAGCCAAGCAGTATGAGTACCCAGTAATATCCCTGTTTTTCCTTGCCATAGACACCATCCCTGTCTTCCCCACCGAAAGGTGGGGCTTTTTTTTGACTAATCAAGTCAGCAAATACAGGCGTGAATGTGCGGGAATAGCAGCACCTTCGATTTCCGTTCTATCCTATGACACTTATCTCGTATTATCAGTCAGATGAATCCCTGAACAATGCTATTCTTAGAATAGACGTTTCTGCTGACGCTGTTTTTCGTTGCCGAGAGTTAATCTTGCTTTCGCGATTGCGGTCTACATTTAACGCAGGTTTTGATTCAGATGATCTCGTTACCAGCAGGCAGAAAACCCCGGTATACCTGGGGGAAATATGTTGTAAAAACAGCGTGAATCATTAAATTGCCCAAGGGTTAGCAGAGTAAGCGTATTCTTGCTGACTTGAATCAATTCAGCCATGGTGTTTTGTTATACTATTAGCATCAAACGCCATTAGCCAACGAGTCGTAGTATTTTGGGTAGTGATATCCGGGCCAATAGGTATGCTCAAGAATTCTTAAGAAATTGCATCTACAAGTTCAGAGGTAGTCATGATTAAAAAAATCGGTGTACTGACAAGTGGTGGCGATGCGCCAGGCATGAATGCTGCCATTCGCGGTGTTGTACGCGCAGCATTATCAGCAGAGTTGGAAGTTTTCGGTATTGAAGATGGCTACCTTGGCATGTATGAAAACCGCATGAGGAAGCTGGACCGCTACAGCGTGTCGGATATGATTAACCGCGGCGGTACTTTCCTAGGTTCAGCACGTTTCCCTGAATTCCGTGATCCGGAAAAACGCAAAATCGCCCTGCAGAACATGAAAGAACGTGGCATTGATGGTCTGGTGGTTATCGGTGGTGACGGTTCTTATGCGGGTGCAGATCTGCTGACCAAAGAGGGCGGGATCCGCTGTATCGGTTTGCCTGGCACCATCGATAATGATGTGGCCGGTACTGACTACACCATCGGCTTTTTCACCGCACTGGGGACCGTAGTTGAAGCTATCGACCGTTTACGTGACACCTCCTCTTCACACCAACGTATCTCTATCGTTGAAGTGATGGGCCGTTATTGCGGTGATTTGACTCTGGCAGCAGCCATTGCCGGTGGTTGCGAGTTCATCGCGATCCCTGAAGTTGAATTCAAACGTGATGATCTGGTTGCTGAAATCAAAGCCGGTATCGCAAAAGGTAAAAAGCACGCCATCGTGGCCATCACGGAAAAACTGGATGATATCGATGAGCTGGCGAAATACATTGAGAAAGAAACGTGTCGCGAAACCCGTGGTACTGTTTTGGGCCACATCCAGCGTGGTGGTGCGCCAGTTGCTTATGACCGTATTCTAGCTTCCCGCATGGGTGCGTATGCCGTCGACCTGCTGTTAGAGAAAGACCGCGACTATTCACAGGGCGGTTTCTGCGTGGGCGTGCAAAACGAGAAAATGGTACATGAGTTAATCTCAGTCTGTATCTCGCCTGAGAATAAGAAAAGTAAATTCAAAGAAGATTGGTACGACACAGCGAAGAAACTGTTCTAACACAATTTTTCGTCCAATTCAGAGAGCCTCCGCCAGCGGGGGCTTTTTTATGCCTACAAATCCTTTATTCCTGAATGGAATAGCAGAACACCTTTTAATCTTTAATTGTTTTATTTTTCTCTGGCAGGCTCTCTCTCTCTGTTTCGGTAAATCCAATTCATTGAAACTATTTCTGGGAGAAAGTGCGATGCATAAATGGGGTGTAGGTCTGGCATTACTGCTGGTGGCGACGGGAGCTATTGCCAAAGATATTCAAATCCTGAACGTGTCATATGACCCGACGCGTGAATTTTATGAGCAATATAACAAGGCTTTCAGCAAATACTGGCAAGGTAAAACCGGCGACACCGTGACCGTTCGCCAGTCGCATGGTGGATCAGGTAAGCAGGCTACCTCAGTCATCAACGGCATTGAAGCGGATGTGGTGACACTGGCGCTGGCTTATGACGTTGATGCCATCGCCGAACGCGGCCGCATTGATAAGAACTGGATCAAACGTCTGCCGGATAACTCTGCGCCTTACACTTCAACCATCGTTTTCCTGGTGAAAAAGGGCAACCCGAAACAAATTCACGACTGGAACGACTTGATCAAACCGGGCGTGTCAATCATTACGCCGAACCCGAAAACCTCCGGTGGCGCACGGTGGAATTATCTGGCAGCGTGGGGCTATGCCCTGCATCACAACAATAATGACAAAGCCAAAGCACAGGACTTCGTTAAAGCATTGTACAAGAACGTTGAAGTGCTGGACTCCGGCGCACGCGGTGCAACCAATACCTTCGTTGAGCGCGGTATCGGTGATGTGTTGATTGCCTGGGAAAACGAAGCGCTGCTGGCGACCAAAGAAGTGGGCCAGAACAAATTTGAAATCGTAACGCCGAGTGAGTCTATCCTGGCGGAACCGACGGTTTCTGTGGTCGATAAAGTGGTGGATAAGCGCGGTACCCGTGATGTGGCGGATGCTTACCTGAAATATCTTTATTCGCCGGAAGGCCAGACCATCGCTGCCGAAAATTACTACCGTCCGCGTGATGCTGCCGTAGAGAAGAAATTTGCTGCAGAGTTCCCACAGCTGAAGCTATTCACGATTGAACAGGTTGCCGGTACATGGGCCGAGGCGCAGAAAGATCACTTCTCTACCGGTGGGATCTTTGACCAAATCAGTAAGCGCTAATGCCTGTCAAAATTGAAGCTGATTCTTTGTCGGCTTAGATTCAGCCAATAAAAAACCCGGCCCTGTGAAGAGGCCGGGTTTTTTATAGAGCGAGAAAAGCGAACTTACGCTTTTTTCGCTTCTGCTGCTGCTTTCACGATAACCGCGAAGGCGTCAGCTTTCAGGGATGCACCGCCAACCAGCGCGCCGTCGATATCTGGCTGAGCAAACAGCTCCGCTGCATTTTTATCGTTAACAGAACCGCCGTACTGAATGATCACTTGTTTAGCGATATCAGCATCTTGCTTAGCGATATGGTCACGAATGAATTTGTGAACGGCCTGAGCCTGAGCTGGGGTGGCAGATTTGCCGGTACCGATAGCCCAAACTGGCTCGTAGGCAACAACCACGCCTTCGAATGCTTTCGCGCCCAGGGTGTTCAGTACCGCGTCGAGTTGTTTAGCGCAAACAGCTTCAGTCTGACCCGCTTCGTTTTCTGCTTCGGTTTCGCCGATGCACAGAACAGGGATCAGACCTGCGGTTTTCAGCACGCCGAATTTCTTGGCAATCAGCTCATCACTTTCTTTGTGATAAGTGCGACGCTCTGAGTGACCGATGATGATGTATTTTGCACCGATGTCTTTAAGCATATCGGCAGAAATTTCACCGGTAAATGCGCCTGACAGGTTGACATCAACGTTCTGTGCGCCTAAGGCAATACGGCTGCCCGCCAGTGCGTGTTTAGCCTGTGACAGGTAAACTTCTGGTGGTGCGATAGCAACGCCACAACCTTCAACCGTGGTCAGTTCGGTGCGCAGTGCAGCAATCAGTTCGTTAACCATGTGGGTACTGCCATTCAGTTTCCAGTTACCCATCACTAATGGATGTCGCATGTTTTTTCCTCCAAAAGGGGACGCGAGTGTCGATTAAAATTTCTGCCAAACAAGCAGATTACCTGCCCAACAGTATAGAGATGATTAATGGTAAAGGCTTTGCTTTTTGTCATTAATTGCCGTCATGCGGGCCTTATGAAAGCGCGAGTTTTACCGGCTCGACGGCGAAGGTCAGCCCTTTTTCACCGTTATCAGAAATCACATAACGGATAGCGCCCAGCTGTTGCTGATAAAACTGCTGCCCTTTGCCTTTATCGATAAGCGAGACCACTTTTGCCACGCTCTGATCAACGGAAAGGCTGGCATCGAACTGGCGCATCAGATTCGCCATATAACTGATAGCCAGCGTGCGGGCCGCTTTCTGTTCCGGCCCCTGAATTGGCAAGTATGTAATTTGCAACGTTTTAATTTTGCCGGTGCCTTTTTCCAGCGCGGTCGATGCGTAGAGATTCTCGTTTATTTTGCTGGCCGCTCTGGTCAACATCTCATTGGGGGCGCTGTCGCTGATGGCACGGAATTCGTTGATCTGCTGCGTCGGATTCGCCGCATTGTATTTCTCGCGAAAATTCACCAGCGTCATTTCAAACGTCGGGGCACCGGCAAGTAAATAGGGAGCTTTCGGCATCTCTTCGACTGTCTGGTGGTCAGCCGGTTCTGCGGCGCGGGCTAAGTTCAGACCAGAAAGCATAACCAGCGCGGGCAGTGCCACACGTAAAAGGAATTTTGCGGTCATAACGTTGTTCTTGTGTTGAGACGATGGTCGATTAAAGCGGGGATTCGGGGTGAATGTCAAAAGGAGTAAGTAAACATTGCCGTCGTGCTGTCAGGCTGGGGTACACTTTGGCGCAGCTTTTTTCCCCCTCAACATGATATGTCTTTTGATGGAATTAACCCCCGATGACACTGCAACACGCCTTATTTTCGTTTAATGGCCGCATGGGCCGCCGTGATTTTTGGATCTGGATGGTCAGCTGGTTGGTATTGATGGTGGCCGCATTTACCTTTGCCGGTCGTCAGTGGATTGAGATCAAATCGGCGGCGTTCACCGTAGTGGTTTTACTCTGGCCAACGGCGGCCGTCATGGCGAAGCGCCTGCACGATCGCAACCGGTCTGCCTTGTGGGCATTTATGTTTATTCTGGCGTGGATGCTGGCGGCTGGTCATTGGGATATGATCCCGGCGCTGTGGCAATGGGTGGTTGGGCAGCTGATTCCGGTGATTCTTTTTGCGCTGCTGATTATCGATTGCGGCATATTCGCCGGTACGCCGGGCACAAATCGTTTTGGCCCGGAACCGGAAAACGTCAAACTGAAATAGTTTTTCCGTGCATTACCAGTAATGTTCGCTGGTCATATGGCCCGGTTTGCGTTTGAGATGCTTGCGCATCCCGCGGCTATCTTTGAGGATCTGCTGGGTGTCGCGCACCATCTGCGGGTTACCGCACAGCATGATATGGCTGTTTTCGGCATCCATTTTCAGCCCGACGGCGGCTTCGAGTGAGCCATTGTCAATCAGCGCAGGCACGCGGCCCGTCAGCGACCCTGGTGTTTTCTCGCGGCTGACGACGGTTTGAATATGCAGCTTTCCGTTGTAACGCTGTTGCAATTGCTGCATTAGCGGAAGATAGCTCAGATCCTGCGCGAAGCGCGCGGCATGGACAAGAACGATATTCTGGAATCTCTCCAGCCCAACGCCTTCCTGCAAAATCGACAAGTAAGGCCCGATGGCCGTGCCGGTCGCCAGCATCCACAGAGTGTCACACTCAGGCACTTCGTCGATAACGAAAAAGCCTGCGGCTTCTTTGGTTACCTGAATCTCGCTGCCCACCTGCATGGCATGCAGGCGAGGGCTGAGTTTGCCTTCCGGAACGGTCACCAGATAGAACTCCAGATTGGGATCGCTCGGTGCGTTGACATAGGAGTAAGCACGCTGCACGCGTTCTCCGTCAATCTCCATCGACAGTTTGGCGAACTGCCCGGCGCTGAATGCATCGACCGGAGCGTTCACCGTGATGCTGAACAAACTGTCGGTCCAGTTTTCAATTTTGGTGACTTTACCGTTAACCCAATCCGCCATAAAAAAATGCTCCCGTTGCAGGTCTGTGCCGGGTGCAGAAATCTGCGCCCGATTTACCCTGCTGATTTTATTTCACATTCTCTGAATCGATTATCGATTAAATGTTATCAGGCTGATCACCAGCGGTTAGATAGCCTCGTAGTCGTACAGTTATCTTTACGAAGATGGCATTAAAGCCCACCAGTGATGTAAAGGCTGTTTTCCGTCAGACCCTCGCTTATTCACCCCAGTTTGTTAATTTATGCGCCCGACGCCTTAATGCGCCAATACTGGCTAATTATGCTGATATCTGGCAATCCGATTGATTAATGAACTGAAAAATGAAAAAACTGGAAAATATTCACCTACTTGTGATGTTGGTTTTGCTGGTTGCGGTAGGGCAGATGGCACAAACAATCTATGTGCCAAATATCGCGGATATGGCGCAGAGTTTGTCGGTCAAACCGGGTGCCGTGCAGCGGGTGATGGCGGCTTATCTGATTGCGTATGGATCGTCGCAGCTGATTTATGGTCCGTTGTCTGACAAAGTTGGGCGCAAACCGGTGATCCTGACCGGCATGATGATTTTTCTGGTCGGTGCGGCAGGTGCCATGATGGCGCAAAGCCTGACGCTGTTAATCGTGGCAAGCGCCGTTCAGGGGATGGGCACCGGCGTTGCCGGTGTGATGGCCCGTACTATGCCGCGTGATTTATACAGCGGCGGCGCACTGCGTCAGGCGAACAGTTTGCTGAATATGGGGATTCTGGTCAGCCCGCTAATCGCTCCACTGATTGGCGGTGCCCTCGCTGCCTGGCTGGGCTGGCGGGCCAGTTTCGGTTTCCTGTTGCTGCTTTGCGCGGGCGTGGCTTTTTCTATGTACCGTTGGCTGCCAGAAACGCGCCCAGCGAGTCAGGAACCGCGCGGGATGCTGAGCAGCCTGCGCCTGCTGCTGGCGGACGGCAACTTCAGCCGCTATCTGGTCATGCTGGTCGGCGCATTGGCCGGTGTGGCAGTGTTTGAGGCCAGCTGTGGCGTACTCATGGGCGGTGTGCTGGGGCTGAATGCGATGACCGTCAGCATTTTGTTTATCCTGCCTATTCCTGCTGCTTTCTTTGGTGCCTGGTACGCCGGGCGTTCGGAAAAAAGCTTCCAGCAACTTATGTGGCACTCTGTATTCAGCTGCCTGCTGGCGGGCGTGCTGATGTGGATACCCGGCTGGCTGGGTGTGATGAACATCTGGACGCTGATCGTTCCTGCGTCGTTGTTCTTCTTTGGCGCAGGGATGTTATTCCCACTGGCGACGACCGGCGCAATGGAACCTTTCCCGTATCTGGCGGGCGCGGCCGGTGCGCTGGTCGGCGGCATGCAGAACGTCGGGTCGGGTCTGGTGGCGTGGATGTCAGCCATGCTGCCGCAAACCGGTCAGTTCAGTCTGGGCCTGCTGATGTTTGCCATGGCGATGCTGATATTGCTCTGCTGGTGGCCGATGGCGAACCGGCAGCAGGAGCAGGGGCATACGATTTAGCTTCAAGCTCAGCGCATAAAAAAAGCAGGGCCATAACGGCTCTGCTTTTTTGCTTTCTGCATCGTGGTCAGATGATAAATTCGTGCAGCGCAGCGTCTTTGCGATCGAGATAGTGCGTAGAGCGGATGCGGCGGATGGTGCGTGATTTACCGCGGATTAGCAGCGTCTCAGTGGTCGCCATATTGCCCTGACGGCTGATGCCCTCCAGCAAGTCGCCTTTGGTGATGCCGGTGGCGGAGAAAATCACGTTATCGTTGCGCGCCATATCATCGAGCTGCAAAACTTTCCCGGCTTCGATACCCATCGCTTTACAGCGCGTCAGCTCCTCTTCACCTATGCGGTGGTTCTCCGACGTGTCGCCTTTCACATGGTGACGGGCGAGCAGGCGGCCTTGCATATCGCCATCCAGCGCGCGGATCACCGCAGCGGAAATGACCCCTTCCGGCGCGCCACCAATACCGTACAGCACATCGACTTCGCTCTCCGGCATGCAGGTTAGAATGGTTGCCGCCACATCGCCATCAGGAAACGCAAACACCCGTACGCCAGATTGCAGCATTTCGCGGATGGCGTCGTCATGACGCGGTTTCGCCAGCACCGCCACCGTCAGTTCGCTCAGCGGTTTATTCAGCGCTTTAGCCACATTGGCAAGGTTTTCTGCCAGCGTCAGGTCAAGATTAATCGCGCCTTTGGCACCGGGACCCACGGCGATTTTTTCCATGTACATGTCTGGGGCATTAAGGAATGAACCTTTGTCGCCCACGGCTAATACGGCCAGGGCATTGGACTGGCCCATGGCGGTCATACGCGTGCCTTCAATCGGGTCTACCGCGATATCCACGGCATCACCGTTGCCGGTTCCAACCTTTTCGCCGATATACAGCATCGGCGCTTCATCAATTTCGCCTTCGCCAATCACGATCTGACCGTCAATATCGACCTTATTGAGCATAATGCGCATCGCTTGTACGGCGGCATTATCGGCGAGGTTTTTGTCGCCGCGACCCAGCCATTTATAACCGGCCAGTGCGGCAGCTTCGGTCACACGGGAAAACTCGATAGCTAATTCACGTTTCATGGATAAACCTGTTTGAAAAAAGAAGGGGGTGAGGCAAGTGCTCATCTCTGACGCTGATTTTAGCACAGGGGTTTGTGACCGGGCTCCCATAAAAAAACTCCCCATGAAGGGGAGTTTGCAATGTGGTGTTGGCTGCCAGATCCGGCCGTCAATATGAAGGACGGTTATTCGTCGTGATCTTCCCATGAACGTACGCGGGCAACGGCTTTCTGCCAGCCTTTGTATCGGACATTACGTTCGGTCGTTTCAATGCTTGGACGGAACTCACGCTCAATGGTCGCTTTGCTGCGTACTTCGTCGAGGTCATTCCAGAAACCGACGGCCAGACCCGCCAGGAAGGCTGAGCCCAGCGCTGTCACTTCCAGCACCGCAGGGCGTTCAACGCGGGTGCCGAGAATGTCTGACTGGAACTGCATCAGGAAGTTGTTGGCGACAGCGCCACCGTCAACGCGCAGCGATTGCAGGCGGGTGCCAGAGTCCGCCTGCATTGCATCCAGTACGTCGCGGGTCTGATAAGCGATAGACTCCAGCGTTGCACGGATGATGTGGTTGCTGTTGGCGCCACGGCTCAGGCCGAAGATGGCGCCACGGGCATACGGGTCCCAGTAAGGAGCACCCAGACCAGTGAAGGCTGGCACCACGTAAACGCCGTTGGTGTCTTTCACTTTGCTGGCGAAATATTCTGAGTCCGTTGCGTCGCTGATAAGCTTCAGCTCGTCACGCAGCCACTGAATAGACGCACCCCCGACGAATACAGCACCTTCCAGCGCGTAGTTCACTTCGCCACGCGGGCCGCAGGCGATCGTGGTCAGCAGACCATTTTTCGACGCCACCGCTTCGGTACCGGTGTTCATCAACAAGAAGCAGCCTGTGCCGTAGGTGTTTTTCGCCATACCCGGCTGAACGCACAGCTGGCCGTAGAGCGCCGCCTGCTGATCACCTGCAATACCGGCGATAGGAATACGCGTACCACCTTTACCACCAATGTTGGTCTGGCCGTAAATTTCAGAAGATGGACGCACTTCCGGCAGCATTTCACGCGGAATATCCAGCGCTTCCAGCATGCGCTCATCCCATTTCAGATCATGGATGTTGAACATCATGGTACGGGAGGCGTTGGTGTAGTCAGTAACGTGAACACGTCCCTGAGTCATTTTCCATACCAGCCAGGTATCTACGGTACCAAACAGCAGTTCGCCGCGTTTAGCGCGCTCACGGGAGCCTTCAACGTTATCGAGGATCCACTTCAGTTTGGTGCCGGAGAAGTACGGGTCAACCACCAGGCCGGTGGTGTGACGGATGTACTCTTCCATGCCGTCTTTCTTAAGCTTTTCACAGATCTCAGCAGTACGGCGGCATTGCCAGACGATGGCATTATAAATGGGCTTGCCTGACTCTTTTTCCCACACGATGGTGGTTTCACGCTGGTTGGTGATACCGATACCGGCAATCTGGTCTGAATTGATGTCGGCCTTCGCCAGCACTTCAACCAGAACCGAGCTTTGTGTAGCCCATATTTCCATCGGGTCGTGTTCGACCCAGCCGGATTTTGGATAAATCTGCGTAAATTCGCGCTGGGACACGGCAACGATATTCGCATCGTGATCCAGGACAACTGCGCGGGAACTGGTGGTACCTTGATCGAGCGCGACGATATATTTTTTTTCGTGAGTCGTATCTGCTGACATAATAATATTCCTACGAATTAGAGTGCTGTGAACAGGTTAGCCGATCAGGCTTTGCGTTGTTTTGCTGGCTGCTGGAGAGCTTCTTCTTCCGCCTCATGAATTTCGTAAGGCAGGTGGCGACCAATCAGCGCTTTGTAACCGAAGGCACCGAGCGACGCGCCAATCAGTGGGCCAAAGATCGGCACCAGGAAGTAAGGGATATCGCGCGCACCGGTGAAGGCAACTTTGCCCCAGCCTGCGAAGTAAGCGAACACCTTAGGACCGAAGTCACGCGCCGGGTTAAGGGCGAAGCCGGTCAGTGGACCCATTGACGCACCGATAACCGCGATCAGAATACCGATCAGCAGCGGAGCCAGCGGGCCGCGTGGAATGCCGTTACCGTCATCGGTCAGGCCGAGGATAAGGGCCATGAGAATCGCGGTGATCACGGTTTCTACCAGGAATGCCTGCAATACGCTGATGTGCGGGTTTGGATAGGTAGAGAAAATACCGGCCAGATCCAGACTTTCTACACTGCCGCGTACCATATTGTGACTTTGTTCGAAATCGAAGAACAGGTTGTAGTAAAGACCGTAAACCAGTGCGGCAGCGCAGAAGGCACCCGCTACCTGCGCGATGATGTAAGGCAGAACTTTGCGTCCTTCAAAGTTTGCAAACAGACAAAGCGCAACGGTAACAGCAGGATTGAGGTGAGCGCCGGAAATCGCTGCGGTCAGGTAAATAGCCATCGCCACACCAAAACCCCAGACGATACTGATTTCCCACTGGCCAAAGGATGCTCCGGCAAGTTTCAGGGCAGCAACACAGCCTGCGCCGAAAAAAATGATAAGCCCGGTACCCAGAAACTCAGCGATGCACTGACCTTTTAATGTGGAACTCATGGTTTGGCTCATAGTCGGATCCTATAAAGGATAATGTTAAGGGTAAGTTATAATTTTTCTTACTAGAAGTACGTGAACGTAATCGGAATAAGACGTTCATCATTAAATGAGAACGTAATGTGAATTTATCGTTAACGAGCATAAACGAGAAATAGCGAAATCAAATTTTGCGTGTTGTGTCATAAAAATGAGCGAATTCGAGTGTGCTGCGCATTCCACCCATCTTAAAAAGCGGTTCCCGCTCTCGTTTTGACCATGATTTCTGGCAACCCCTGTGAATTTGATTCACGTCGTGTCTGGTCGATGCTTCATGGAATCTGCCCACGCTATGCGACACGTTATGCGAAAGAACCTTACGGATCTCGCGACAACACGCGTTTTTTAAGTATTTACTGATAGTTTTGGCGATAAAATTGCAACAGACTGCGTGCAGGGCCGGTATGTTGCTAGACAGGGCAAGACTGGCTACATACAATCGTCTTTCAAGACAACAACGGATTTAACGACGTTTCCTGAAGGAAACATCAGCAAAATCTGCGTGGTGCGAGAATTTTTGAGCCGTATCCGGACGATGCGGCAGAACTTACAAGATGTGCGCCTTGCGAACATAAGAGGACCGAATAATGTCATTTGAAGTATTTGAGAAATTAGAAGCAAAAGTTCAGCAAGCAATTGATACCATTACTCTGTTGCAGATGGAAATCGAAGAACTGAAAGAGCAGAACACCACCCTGGCTCAGGAAGTTCAGCAGGCCAGCGGCAACCATGAGTCTCTGGTGCGCGAAAATGCTCAGCTGAAAGATGAACAACATGTGTGGCAGGATCGTCTGCGTGCACTTTTGGGTAAAATGGAAGAAGTCTGATTCCCGATTTTTCCCATTAAAAAAGGACGCCATGGCGTCCTTTTCTTATTGTGCGGCGTCAGCGGCAGGCTCTACTCAATATCGAGCGGGTCTTCTGAAAGAATAATCCCGGTGTTATCCGCGTACAGGTGGTCACCGGTAAAGAAGGTCACGCTGCCAAAATTCACGCGGATATCACTTTCGCCAATACCTTCACTGGCGGCGCCAGCAGGAATAGCAGCCATCGCCTGAATGCCGATATCAAGGTCCTGTAAGTCATCGACCTGACGGACAGCACCGTAGATCAGAATGCCTTCCCACTGGTTTTCCAGCGCCAGCGCAGCCAGATCGGCGTCAAGCAGTGCGCGACGAACCGAGCCGCCGCCGTCAACCACCAAAACCCGACCTAAACCATTCTGCTCGAGCAAATCATAGAGCAAGCCATTGTCTTCGAAGCACTTCACCGTGGTGATCTGCCCGCCAAATGAAGTACGTCCGCCAAAGTTGGAGAACAAGGGTTCAACGACATTCACTTCTTCGTGATAGATGTCGCATAGTTCGGAAGTATCGTATTTCATAGGATTTCATCTGGTTGCTGCATGAGTGTTCAGTATATCCCTTTCTGAAGGGTGTTGGCAAAATCATCAATTGTTAAATTTTGCTGGTACAGAAATGGTCACTTATCTGTTAATTGAGCAACAGACCTAACGCAAACAGCACGTTAGTCAGCAACGCCGCTTTCACCATTTTTTCCAGAAGGGGGCGAATGCCTTCAGGGTTTTGCTCGTGCATAACCTGAGAGACATGTTTTGCCAGTAACGGAATAGCCAGAACGAACAGCCATCCGGTCCAGCTGTGCAAGTGTTGTAAGGCAAACAGCGCCAAACAAATCACCGCCGCAGAGATAATCCCTGCGTGATAACGGCGGGCATTTTTCGGCCCCAGACGTACCGCCAGCGTATTCTTACCATTGGCACTGTCAGTTTCGATATCGCGCAGATTATTAATATTCAGTACTGCTGTCGCCAGTAAACCGGTCGCCGTAGCGGGCAGCATTACAATCCAGTCGAAATGTCCCGCCTGCAGATAGAACGTCCCGGCTACGCTTATCCAGCCGAAGAAAATCAGTACCGAAATGTCACCCAACCCCATGTATCCATACGGACGGGTACCTACGGTGTAGGTGATGGCTGCGCCAATCGACAGTAAGCCGAGGATCAGAAAACCCAATACATCGCTGGGTTTCTGGCAGGCAACGGCAATCAGGGCAATTCCTGAAATCACCGTCAGTGCCACTGTCAGCATAATGGCCTGTTTCATCTGAGGTGCCGTGATCAGCCCCTTCTGCATACCGCGCAACGGCCCGACCCGGTCCGGCGTGTCGCTGCCTTTTTCGGCATCGCCGTAATCATTGGCAAGATTGGACAGTATTTGCAGCAGACCTGCGGTCAGTAACGCCAGCAGGGCAATCAGCGGATGGAATACGCCTTGCAGACTGGCAATGGCGGATCCCATAACGATAGAAGCAAAGGCCAGAGGCAGCGTGCGTAAACGCAGACTTTCGAGCCAGGCTTTGGCGGGCGATGTGGTGGTGCAGGGAGTCATTATGCTCATATTATTTTTCGCTCAGTAATACAGGAGTCCCGTTTAAAAATAACAAAGGGAGGCATAACGCCTCCCAATGGATAACTTTCGGAACGTATGTGCGAATTATAAGATGAATCGGCTCAGATCTTCATCAGCTACCAGCTGATCAAGGTGGCTTCTAACATAATCTGCATCAATGTTTATGGAGATACCGTGACTTTCACTCGCGTCATAAGAGATATCTTCCATCAAACGCTCCAGAACCGTATGCAAACGGCGCGCACCGATGTTCTCGGTGGTTTCGTTAACCTGCCATGCAGCTTCGGCAATGCGGCGGATACCATCAGCGGTAAAATCAATGGTGACGCCTTCGGTTGCCATCAGCGCTTTGTACTGATGCGTCAGCGATGCACTTGGCTCGGTCAGGATGCGTTCGAAATCTTCAGTCGTGAGCGCCTGTAGCTCAACGCGGATCGGTAAACGGCCCTGTAATTCCGGAATTAAGTCGGACGGCTTGGCTGTCTGGAATGCGCCTGAAGCGATGAACAGAATGTGGTCAGTTTTCACCATGCCGTGTTTGGTCGACACAGTACAACCTTCCACCAACGGCAGCAGGTCGCGCTGGACGCCTTCACGTGAAACATCCGGGCCTGAGTTCTGACCGGCGCGTTTACAGATTTTGTCGATCTCATCGATGAACACGATACCGTGTTGCTCAACGGCTTCGATCGCCTGCTCTTTCAGCTCTTCCGGATTCACCAGCTTGGCCGCTTCTTCCTCAACCAGCAGTTTGTAAGCCTCTTTGATCGGCATCTTGCGCGGTTTTTGCTTCTGACCAGCCATGTTCTGGAACATGGATTGCAGCTGGTTGGTCATCTCTTCCATGCCCGGAGGGGACATGATTTCGACGCCCATAGGCGCGGCGGCAACATTGATTTCGATTTCTTTGTCGTCGAGCTGGCCTTCGCGCAGTTTCTTGCGGAAAGACTGACGTGCTGCAGAAGGTTCCTGCGCTTCGTCGGCCTGCCCCCAGTTATTTTTAGCAGGCGGGATCAGCACATCGAGAATACGTTCTTCGGCCAGTTCTTCGGCGCGGTTACGGTTCTTATCGATGGACTGCATGCGCACCATTTTCACAGCAGAGTCGGTCAGGTCGCGGATGATAGAATCCACTTCTTTACCGACATAACCCACTTCAGTGAATTTGGTGGCTTCCACTTTGATGAACGGCGCGTTAGCCAGTTTCGCCAGACGGCGAGCGATTTCGGTTTTACCGACACCGGTCGGGCCGATCATCAGAATATTTTTTGGTGTAACTTCATGGCGCAGCGCTTCGTCGAGCTGCATGCGGCGCCAGCGGTTGCGCAGTGCGATGGCAACGGCGCGCTTTGCTTTGTCCTGTCCAATGATGTAGCTGTCTAATTCGCTGACTATCTCGCGCGGGGTCATTTCCGACATAGTTTTCGATCCTTACGCTTTAGAAGACAATTCTTCGATGGTGTGGAATTGGTTGGTGTAAATACAGATGTCACCGGCAATGCTCAGCGATTTCTCAACGATATCGCGGGCGCTCAGTTCTGTATTTTCCAGTAACGCGCGGGCAGAGGCCTGAGCGTAAGGGCCACCGGAACCGATGGCGATCAGGTCGTTTTCCGGCTGGATAACGTCACCGTTACCGCTGATGATCAGCGATGCATTTTCATCGGCAACGGCCAGCAGCGCTTCAAGACGGCGCAGCATGCGGTCGGTGCGCCAGTCTTTCGCCAGTTCCACCGCGGCTTTCACCAGATGGCCCTGATGCATTTCCAGCTTGCGTTCGAACAGCTCGAACAGCGTAAAGGCGTCTGCAGTACCGCCAGCAAAACCGGCGATCACTTTGTCATGATACAGGCGACGTACTTTCTTCACGTTGCCCTTCATCACCGTATTACCCAATGTGGCCTGGCCATCACCACCGATAACGACCTGGCCGTTGCGGCGTACACTTACAATTGTTGTCACGAGCAGTTCCTCGTTGCAGACGGAAAAGATCCCCGCGCTCTTGTGTTACACACTGCGTGTCACACAAGAGTACGAGGCATATTGAAGTAATAGATTGGGGAGGAAAACGGGTTTTCAACCCCCGGTTGCGAGGGGAATGCAACCGGAGATGCCTGCGCTCTTCAGGCGGGACAAGGTACCATCGGCACCTGAGCGATTATTGTAAGGACCTATAACAACGCGATTCCAGCCACCACCGGTGGTTATCCGACCTTCAAAGCCTTCAAATGCCAGCTTGGCGCGCTGCGATTCTGCCTGTTCGGTTCCTTTGAACGAGCCACACTGCACCATAAAGTGCTGCGTTTTTTCCTGCTCTTTCGGTTTATCTTTTGGTTTTTCAGGTGCGGCCTGAGTGATTTCTGCAGGCTGTTGTTGCGGTTGCGGTTGCGGCTGCTCTTTCGGTTTTGGCTTCGGCTGAACAGGCTGAGTCTGAGCTTGCGGTGCGTGAACCGGCTGATTTTGCACCTGCGCCTGCGGGGCACGAACCGGCTGAGTTTGCACCTGCGCCTGTGGGGCACGAACCGGCTGTTGCGGAACGACCGGCTGGACGTTTCTGTGCGTCGTCACGGGTTGTTGCGTATTTTGCTGATAAGGCTGCTGAGTTGCGGTCTGGCGCTGAACAGGAGCGGTGCGCGTGACCTGCGAAGGATCGTTATACGGAACTTCAGACAGGGTGGTTGGTGTCTGGCGCATATCGGCCTGCATCTGATCAAGTAACTGGCGCTGCTCCGGCGTCAGCTGGGTTTTGGTCTGCGCTTCACCACCGGCGGTTGGCTCGGTTGGTGTGGCGACACCCATCTGCCGGTTTTCCAGCTCTTTAATGTAGCGCCAGCGCTCTTCCGGTTTCGGCGGCAAGCCGTTGCCCGGCCGCACAGGGTGCGTCGGCAAAATGGCAGCATCTTCAGGTTTGTTGTGCGTAATGAAATAGAGGCCACCGATAAACACCACCAGGACCGCAACGGCTAAGACCACCATGGTTTTGGAGATAATCGGGGAACTGCTTTTTTTCTTCCGGCTGGTACTTTTCCGCCGCGCTCCTGAGCGCCCACGGCTTACATAGTCTTTTTGTGCCACTATCGTTTCGCTGTGTCGTTGTATTGAGAGAAGTGCGTCATGTTACTGAACCCTGAGCCTTTACTGAAACGAAAACTTGCTGAAGGAGAAACATCTTATCAGCGCTTGGGGGCAGCAGTGCTGCCACGGACAATCAGTTCGCTTTCCAGCAAACGCGAGCCACTTTGTACTGAATTGCCATAAAGCTGCTCAAGTAATAATAACATGGCCTGACGTCCAAGCTGGAATCTTGGCTGTGCAACAGTCGTCAGTGGGGGATCGAAATACTGGCTGAGCTTGATGTCATCAAAACCCACAACCGATAAATCCTGCGGGATCTGCAGACCCATTTTCTTGGCCTGATACATCGCACCAATAGCCATGACGTCGTTATGGCAAAAAATTGCCGTTGGCGGCACCGGCTGGCTCATTAGTTCCGCCAGCGCCAGCGCGCCCGACTCATAACTGAAATCACCTTTGGCCGTATAGCTGTTTTCCACCGTCAGCCCGTTGCGACGCAAAGCCTGTATATAGCCCTGCGACCGGTACTGGCACAGCGGCATACTGTCCGGCCCGGCAATACACCCGATGCGCTGATGTCCCAGACCAATCAGATAGTGTACAGCCTCATAGGCGGCCGTCAGGTTGTCGATATGTACAGTCGGCAGCTCCAGTTCCGGCGCGAATTCGTTCGCCATCACCATCGGCGGTAAGTTGCGCTGCTCTTCTTTACTGGCGTCGAAGGGGAGATCGGAGCCGAGCAGCAGCATGCCATCAATCTGCTTGGTGATAATCAGATTGATGAAAGTTTTTTCCTGCTGATTCTGTTGCGCACAATCACCGATCAAGACCAGATAGCCATTTTCGGCGGCAGTACGCTCGATCCCCTGGATCACATCGGCAAAATAGGGATCGCAAATGTCGGGGACGATCACCAGTATAGTTCGGGATTCATTGCGCTTAAGGTTACGTGACAGCGCGTGAGGAGAATAACCCACGGCCATGACGGCCTGTTCAACTTTCTGACGGGTCGGGGCCGAGACCTTTTCCGGGTTCATCAGGGCGCGAGATACGGTTGCTGTCGAAACACCTGCCATTTCAGCTACATCTTTCATCGTAGCGGCGGTCAATTCTTTCTTTTCGTCCAACGCATCTCTCCTTGCAACTGCATCATTCTGATACGACAACATGGAATTTTCCTCAACGCTACCCTGGTTCCTTGAGATTCAGCCTGTGCTAATCCGGCGCTTAGCGCGTCCGGCTCACGATGGCTGCGTAGCTCATCACATTCTAAACAGTTTGTGGTTAGGATTTGTTACCTAATTTGCATGAAAAGTGTGACCCAGATGCTTTTTTTCGATCCATCCCGCAGAAAACCTCAGGGCTTTCGCCCGTCAGCTGTCGATCGGGTCAACATCCAGCGTCCATTTCACTTTTCTGGCCTGCGGTAAATTGGCGATCAAAGGTTGAGAACTTTTAATCAAATGCTGCAAAACGCGGCGGGAAGGATGCTGCAACAAGAGTTGCCAGCGGAAGCGGCCATTGCGTTTGGCGGCCAGCGCCGGAACCGGGCCTAAAATCCACAGGGATTCATCTTTCAGCGGGCTGGCTTCAAATAAATTACGCAATTGCTGTAGAAACAGCGCGGCTTGCTGATTGTCGTGGTCTTCCGAACGAATCAAAATATGGCTGGTGTACGGCGGTAAAAACACACTTTTACGCTCTGCCAGCGTCTGTTTAGCGAAGGCATCATAACCTTGCTCAAGCAGTACTTTCAGTAACGGATGTTCGGGATGGTGCGTTTGCAGCACCACTTCACCCTGCTTACCGGCACGGCCCGCACGGCCTGAAACCTGCGTATACAGCTGTGCAAAGCGTTCTGCCGAGCGGAAATCTGCCGAGAACAGCGCGCCATCAACATCAAGCAGTGAGACCAGCGTGACATCAGGGAAGTGGTGGCCTTTGGCCAGCATCTGCGTCCCGATGAGAATACGCGCGCCGCCGCGATGCACTTCTGCCAGATGCTGTTCCAGCGAGCCTTTACGGCTGGTGGTATCGCGGTCGATGCGGGTGATCGGCGTATCGGGGAACAGCGGTGCCAGTTCATGCTCCAGTTGCTCGGTCCCCACGCCGACGGAAACCAACTGCGTCGACCCACAATGCGGGCACTGATGAGGCACGGCGCGCTGACTGTCGCAGTGGTGACAGCGAAGCTGGCGCTGATTCTGGTGCAGCGTGTAGTAGTGATCGCAGCGCTGACATTCGGCTATCCAGCCGCATTCGTGGCATAGCAGCGCCGGAGCGTAACCGCGGCGGTTAAGGAACAACATCACCTGATTATCGGCTTTCAGATGCTGCTGCATTCGCTGGATCAGCGGTTGTGAAAGACCGACTTTCAGCGCCATACCTTTCAGATCAATCAGATGCTGTTGCGGTGGTTTTGCATTACCGGCACGTTTGGTCAGTTTCAACTGGCGATATTTACCCAGTTCGACGTTGTGCAGGGTTTCCAGCGCCGGAGTCGCGGAGCCCATGATAATAGGGATATTTTCTTCGTGTGCGCGAAACACCGCTAAGTCACGGGCGTGATAGCGCCAGCCTTCCTGCTGTTTATAGGAGCCGTCGTGTTCTTCATCAATGATGATGACGCCCAGCCGGGCAAAGGGCGTAAATAAGGAGGAGCGGGTGCCGATGACAATACCCGCCTCACCATTGCGCGCACGCAGCCACACGGCCAGGCGCTCGCTGTCGTTCAAACCGGAGTGCAGCACATCGACCGGCGCACTGAAACGCTCGCGAAAACGGGCAATCGTCTGTGGCGTCAGGCCGATCTCTGGCACCATCACCAGTGCCTGACGGCCCTGCGCCAGAATGTTTTCTAACACGCTCAGGTAGACTTCCGTTTTTCCAGACCCGGTCACGCCCGCTAGCAACCAGGCGGAGAATTGCTGGTCTTCGCTGCGAATCGCCCCGACGGCGGTGGCCTGTTCGGTATTCAAACGCAGGCGTTCGCCGATGACGGTGAAATGAGTGCGCCAGTCCTGCGTAGCTGGTGCGATGCTGCGTAAATCGGCCAGCCCTTTGGCGCGTAACGCCTGCAGGGCGGCATCGGTCAGCTCGAGGTCATTCACCTGATGGCGGTAAACACCACCCTGCATCAGTGCGGCCATCGCCTGCTGCTGTTTGGCAGCCCGTTTCAGGCTATCGAGCGGCGTCACGCGCCCCTGTTCGGTGGCGAACCATTGCCACAACGGCGTGAGTTCGGCGGGTTTCCCCTGACGCAGCAACACGGGCAGGGCGTGAAACAGCACTTCGCCTACGGGGAAATGGTAGTAGTCGGTCGCCCAGAGAAGAATGCGCCATAAATCTGGCGTAAACAGGCTGGCGGAGTCGAGCACTTCGCGCACCGGCTTGAGTTTATCCAGCCCAAATTCGCTGGTCTCGCTGATGGCCGTCACAATGCCAATCGCGTCGCGTTTACCAAAAGGCACGCTGACGCGACAACCTTTCACTACCTGCATACCCTCAGGTAAAAGATAGTCAAACGTGCGGGAGAGCGGAACGGGTAAAGCAACGTGGGCAACAGGCATCGGGGGGTCCAGACTTTAAAAAAATGACGAGATAGTGTACACTGTGTCACTCGAAATGCATGAACATCATTGCGCGGCCCACAAGGATTCTGTATGATTCGCCGCCTTTGGTGCATTTCGCATCAAAACCTATCATCCACTACTACGCGTGGTGTCCGACGAAACAGGGTTGGATAGCGACGCGGCCTTAAGAAGAGGTTTTCCATGAAAAAAGGTATTCACCCTAAATACGTAGAAGTTACTGCATCTTGCTCATGCGGTAACGTAATCAAAACTCACTCAACTGTGGGTCACGATCTGAACCTGGACGTGTGTGGCGAATGTCACCCGTTCTACACTGGTAAGCAACGTGAAGTCGCTACCGGTGGCCGTGTTGACCGCTTCAACAAGCGTTTCAGCATGCCAAGCAGCAAGTAATCGCTGTTTGAGAGCAAAAAAACCCGCTTCGGCGGGTTTTTTGTTGTCTGGCATTCAGGCAAAACATCATTTACTGCACGGGCATCACTCACAACCAATGACGCCTGCACGACAGTGCGCACAGGCTGCTCATCACTTCGCTTAATATTCCCAGGTATCGGGATCCACACCCAGTTCACGCATCAGGATCTTCGCCGCTTCCGGAATTTCATCACTGCGTTCTTTGCGCAGATCTTCGTCATTCGGCAATGGCTGTCCGGTAAAGGCGTGCAGGAAAGCCTCACACAATAATTCACTGTTGGTCGCATGACGCAGGTTGTTCACCTGGCGACGGGTGCGTTCATCGGTGAGAATTTTGAGGACTTTCAGCGGAATGGATACCGTGATTTTCTTAACTTGTTCGCTTTTCTTACCGTGTTCAGCGTATGGGCTGACATATTCGCCGTTCCACTCAGCCATGGGACACCTTAAATTTATCAAAAAAAATAATATTCTGAAAACCGGGGGGATTATGCCCGATTTTCGCTGATCTCACTAAATAAATGTCCCTCTGGGACCGGGTAATATCAGAGAAATGTGCGCTGTGCGATTCATTCGGCCAGCGGACTGGCCTGTCTACGCCCCCGTCTGAACCCTCTGATTCTGATAACGCTATAATTTTAGCGGGTATTGCCCTGTTGCTCAATCTATACGCAAAGAAGTTTAGATGTCCAGATGTATTGACGTCTATCTTGTCAGCGATTAATCTTTGTTACCTCATCCTCAGCACCCGGCAGAGAGAAACAACTATGATACGCAAGCAAGCGACGATTGCCGTCGGCAGTGGCCTGAACAGTGACCAGCAATATGGCTGCGTCGTTCCGCCAATCCACCTCTCAAGTACTTACAATTTCGAAGATTTTAATCAGCCAAGAGCCCATGACTATTCACGACGCGGAAATCCGTCGCGTGACGTCGTACAGCGCGCGCTGGCCGATCTCGAAGGTGGGGCCGGTGCGGTGATGACCAGCAGCGGCATGTCGGCGATTCATCTGGTATGCACGGTGTTTCTCAAACCCGGCGATCTGCTGGTTGCGCCGCATGACTGTTATGGCGGCAGTTACCGTCTGTTTGACAGCCTGAGCAAGCGCGGCGCGTACCGCGTGCTGTTTGTCGATCAGGGCAATCCACAGGCGCTGGCTGCTGCACTGGCTGAAAAACCAAAACTGGTGCTGATAGAAACCCCAAGTAATCCGCTGCTGCGCGTGGTCGATATTCAGGTGATTTGTGACGCTTCACACGCCGCCGGTGCACTGACCGTGGTGGACAACACCTTCCTCAGTCCCGCTTTGCAGCAGCCGCTGAAACTTGGCGCGGATCTGGTGGTCCATTCATGTACTAAATATCTTAACGGCCACTCAGATGTTGTTGCTGGCACCGTGATTTCCAAAACGGCTGAACATGCCACCGAGCTTGCCTGGTGGGCCAACAATATCGGCGTGACCGGCGCGGCCTTTGACAGCTATTTGCTGCTGCGCGGCCTGCGTACCCTGACGGTGCGGGTAAAACAGCAGCAGGAGAATGCGCTGGCGATTGTGGCGTATTTACAACAGCAACCTTTGGTGAAAAAGCTGTATCATCCTTCCCTGCCAGAGAACCAGGGGCATGAGATTGCCCGCCGTCAGCAGTCTGGTTTTGGCGCAATGATCAGTTTTGAATTCGACGGAGATGAAGCGCGTTTACGGCACTTTCTCTCCCAATTGAAGCTATTTACCCTCGCAGAATCCCTGGGTGGAGTTGAAAGCCTGATTTCCCACACCGCCACCATGACCCACGCGGGCATGGCACCGGAGGCGCGTAAAGCAGCCGGGATCTCCGACAGCCTGCTTAGGGTTTCTGTAGGTCTTGAAGACAGCGAAGATTTGATTGCCGATCTGGAACACGCATTCCAGGCGGCGGCAACGAGGTAAGTATGAATGCAATAGCGGTAGCAGCACCGGCGGGAAGCCGGCAGTTGCATAAGTTTGGTGGTAGCAGTCTGGCCGACGTGAAGTGTTATTTGCGCGTGGCCGGTATTATGGCCGAGTACGGTAATCCGGGCGACATGATGGTGGTGTCCGCTGCGGGCAGCACCACAAACCAGCTGATCAGCTGGCTGAAGCTCAGCCAGACCGATCGCCTGTCGGCGCATCAGGTCCAGCAGGCATTACGCCGCTATCAAAATGAGCTGATATCTGGTCTTCTTCCACCGGAAATGGCTGAACCGCTTATTGCGAAGTTTATCCAGGATCTCGAACGTCTGGCGACGCTGCTCGACGGCAAAATCACGGACGCTACCTATGCCGAAGTAGTCGGGCATGGAGAAGTCTGGTCTGCGCGGCTGATGGCCGCGTTGCTAGCAACCAAAGATCTGCCCGCGGCCTGGCTTGATGCCCGCGATTTCCTGCGTGCAGAACGGGCTGCTCAGCCTCAGGTGGATGAAGGCCGTTCGTACCCGCTGTTGCAACAGTTGCTGGCACAGCATCCGCAGCAATATTTGGTCGTCACCGGGTTTATCTCGCGCAACGAAGCAGGTGAAACCGTACTGCTGGGCCGTAACGGCAGCGACTACTCCGCCACGCAGATTGGCGCGCTGGCTGGCGTCAACCGGGTGACTATCTGGAGCGACGTCGCCGGGGTTTACAGCGCTGACCCGCGCAAAGTCAAAGATGCCTGTCTGCTGCCTTTATTACGTCTCGACGAAGCCAGTGAGCTGGCCCGTCTGGCCGCGCCGGTGCTGCATACCCGTACCTTGCAGCCCGTTTCCGGCAGCGATATCGACCTGCAACTGCGCTGTAGTTATCAGCCGGAGCAGGGCTCAACCCGTATTGAACGTGTGCTGGCCTCCGGGACCGGCGCGAAAATCGTCACCAGCCATGACGATATCTGCCTGATTGAAATTGTTATCCCGTCTGAACATGACTTCCAGCTGGCGCATAAAGATGTCAACGTGCTGCTCAAGCGTGCTCAGGTAAAACCGCTGGCGACCGGTATTCATCCGGACCGCAATCTGCTGCAACTCTGTTACACCTCTGAAGTGGCGGGCAGTGCTTTGCAGGTGCTGGAAGATGCGGGCTTGCCGGGACGTTTGACGCTGCGTGAAGGGCTGGCGCTGGTGGCGCTGGTCGGTGCTGGCGTGTGTAAGAATCCGCTGCACAGCCACCGTTTTTATCAGGAATTGAAAGATCAGCCCGTTGAATTTATCTGGCAGGCGGAAGACGGCATCAGTCTGGTGGCTGTGCTGCGTCTCGGACCGACCGGACATCTGGTTCAGGGCTTGCACAACACGCTGTTTCGCGCTGAAAAACGTATCGGTCTGATGCTGTTCGGCAAAGGCAACATCGGGTCACGCTGGCTGGAACTGTTTGCCCGTGAGCAGAAAAATATTTCCGCACGCAGTGGTTTCGAATTCGTTCTGGCCGGTGTGGTGGACAGCAAACGTAGCCTGCTCAGTTATGACGGGCTGGACGCCAGCCGCGCGCTGGCCTTCTTTGATGACGAAGCCCGCGATCACGACGAAGAGTCACTGTTTTTGTGGATGCGCGCACACCCGTTCGATGATTTAGTGGTCCTCGATGTGACCGCCAGTGCAGAACTTGCCGACCAGTATCTGGATTTCGCCAGCTACGGTTTCCACGTGATCAGCGCCAATAAAGTGGCGGGTGCGTCCAGCAGCAATCAGTACCGCCAGATTCGTGATGCCTTCGCGAAAACGGGCAGCCATTGGTTGTACAACGCCACCGTCGGTGCCGGTTTACCGGTCAACCACACCGTGCGGGATCTGTGTGAAAGCGGCGACAGCATTCTGGCGATCAGCGGAATTTTCTCCGGCACGCTGTCCTGGTTGTTCCTGCAATTTGACGGCACACTACCTTTCACCGAGCTGGTGGATTTAGCCTGGCAGCAGGGGCTGACGGAACCCGATCCGCGCGTTGATCTCTCGGGTCAGGATGTGATGCGTAAACTGGTGATTCTGGCGCGCGAAGCGGGCTATGACATCGAACCTACGCAGGTGCGCGTGGAGTCTCTGGTGCCGCTCGGCTGTGAAACCGGCTCGGTGGATCAGTTCTTTGAAGACGGTGAAGCACTGAATCAGCAAATGCTGCAACGTCTGGAAGCGGCGCGTGAAATGGGGCTGGTGCTGCGTTATGTGGCGAGATTTGATGCCAACGGTAAAGCGCGTGTGGGGGTTGAAGCGGTACGCGATGACCATCCTCTGGCGTCGTTACTGCCATGCGATAACGTCTTTGCCATCGAAAGCCGCTGGTATCGCGACAACCCACTGGTGATCCGCGGGCCGGGTGCCGGACGTGATGTTACGGCGGGTGCCCTGCAGTCTGACCTTAACCGCTTGACGCAACTGCTTTAATTTAACTCTACCCTTCCGGCGCCCGCCGGAAGGGGCTTCATGCATTTCTCTCATCATCTTCTGCTGTAAAACCCTCAACTTGAAATTCCTTCAATTTGAATGAAGATTAATCATACTTGGATGCATTTTTGGCGTTGACAGTTTTGCTGACTTCCTTCATTGTCTATCCATACGTTTAGACGTCTAGACGCTTACAAGATAAGCCAATAACAATACAAAGTGAGCAACGAGGTAGAGAGCATGAGTTTTTTCCACGCCAATCAGCGCGAAGCGTTGAACCAGAATCTGGCCGAACTGCAGGGTCAGATTAACGTCTCTTTTGAATTTTTCCCGCCGCGTACCAGCGAAATGGAAGATACGTTGTGGAGCTCAATCGATCGTCTAAGCAGCCTCAAGCCAAAATTCGTTTCCGTGACTTACGGTGCAAACTCCGGCGAGCGCGACCGCACGCACAGCATCATCAAAGGCATTAAAGAACGCACCGGTCTGGAAGCCGCACCGCACCTGACCTGCGTGGACGCCAGCCGTGAAGAGCTGATTCAAATTGCTCAGGATTACTGGCAGAGCGGGATTCGTCACATTGTGGCACTGCGCGGTGATTTACCACCGGGCAGCGGTAAGCCTGACCTGTATGCTACCGATCTGGTGTATTTACTTAAAAGCGTGGGTGATTTTGATATCTCCGTCGCGGCTTATCCGGAAGTTCATCCGGAAGCCAAAAGCGCGCAGGCTGACCTGATTAACCTCAAGCGTAAAATCGACGCTGGTGCCAACCGCGCCATTACTCAGTTCTTCTTCGACGTAGAAAGTTATCTGCGTTTTCGTGACCGCTGCGCCGGGCAGGGCATTGATGTAGAGATCGTGCCGGGTATTCTGCCGGTGTCAAACTTCAAACAGTTGACCCGCTTTGCTACCATGACCAACGTGCGCGTACCGCACTGGATGACCGGTCAGTTCGAAGGCTTAGATGACGACCCGGAAACCCGCAAAATGGTGGGCGCGAATATTGCCATGGACATGGTGAAAATCCTCAGCCGCGAAGGCGTGAAAGATTTCCACTTCTACACCCTGAACCGCGCTGAGATGAGCTACGCTATTTGCCATACGCTGGGTGTGCGCCCGGAAGCGGCTGCGCCGATTCGCGCTGTGGTCTGATAATCATTTTCTGACCTAAACATCAGGCGAAAAAAAACCGGCTTAATCGCCGGTTTTTTGTTTTTGTGGTTCTGCTAACCCGTGTTACGCATACCTGCCGCCACACCGGCGATGGTCACCATCAGCGCCTGTTCAACATGGGCATCCGGTGCATCACCGGTTTTTTCCAGTTGACGCGAACGGTGCAGCAGTTCAGCCTGCAATACGTTCAGCGGGTCGGTGTAGACGTTACGCAGCGCGATGGACTCGGCAATCCACGGCAGGTCGGCCATCAGATGGTCGTCGTTGGAAATCGCCAATACTACGTTGATATCGCTTGCCAGCTGGTCACGCAGTTTCTGGCCGAGTGGCCACAGTTCTTTACCGACCAGACGCTGGTCGTAGTATTCCGCCAGCCAGAGATCGGCTTTGGCGAACACCATTTCCAGCATACCGATGCGCGTAGAGAAGAATGGCCAGTCGCGGCACATGGACTCCAGCTCATCGCGTTTTCCGGCATCCACCACCGCTTGCAGACCAGCACCGGCGCCTAGCCAGGCGGGCAGCATCAGACGGTTTTGCGTCCAGGCGAAGATCCACGGAATGGCGCGCAGGCTTTCGACGCCGCCGTTGGCTTTACGTTTTGCCGGGCGCGAACCCAGTGGCAATTTACCCAGCTCCTGCTCCGGCGTCGCTGCGCGGAAGTAAGGAACGAAGTCTTTGTTTTCGCGCACGTAACCGCGGTACATCTCGCAGGAGACGTCAGAGAGCTGCTCCATAATCTCCACCCAGGCCTTTTTCGGCTCCGGCGGTGGCAACAGGTTAGCTTCGAGGATCGCGCCGGTGTAGAGCGCAAGGCTGCTGATGGTCACTTCAGGCAGGCCGAATTTAAAGCGGATCATTTCGCCCTGTTCGGTGACGCGCAGGCCGCCTTTCAGGCTGCCCGGTGGTTGTGACAGCAGTGCTGCGTGGGCAGGTGCGCCGCCGCGACCAATTGAGCCGCCACGTCCGTGGAACAGCGTCAGCAGCACTCCGGCTTTCTCGCAGGTTTTGATCAAGGCGTCCTGTGCACGATACTGCGCCCAAGATGCCGCCATTACACCGGCGTCTTTCGCGGAGTCGGAGTAACCGATCATCACCATCTGTTTGCCCTGAATGCAGCCGCGGTACCAGTCGATGCTCAGCAACTGAGTCATCACGGAATCGGCGTTGTTCAGGTCATCTAAGGTTTCGAACAACGGCGCAACTGGCAGAGTGAACGGGCAACCGGCTTCTTTGAGCAGCAAATGCACCGCCAGCACGTCGGATGGCGTTTTCGCCATCGAGATCACGTAGGCCGCGATGGAGCCTTCCGGCGCCTCGGCGATCACCTGACAGGTGTCGAGCACCTCTTTGGTGAATTCGCTCGGTTCCCAGAAACGTGGCACCAGCGGACGCTGGGAATTCAGTTCACGGATCAGGAATGCCTGTTTGTCAGACTCTGACCAGCTTTCATAGTCGCCAAGGCCTAGATAACGGGTGATTTCAGCAATCGCGTCGGTATGGCGCGTGCTCTCCTGGCGGATGTCGATACGCACCAGAGGTACGCCGAAACAGCGCACGCGGCGCAGCGTGTCGAGCAATTGGCCGTTAGCAATAATGCCCATGCCGCAGGCTTGTAGTGACTGATAGCAGGCGTACAGCGGTTCCCACAGCTGATCGTTATTGACCAGTAAATCATGCGGGCGCGGCAGACGTTCGCCCTTCAGGCGCGCTTCCAAATAGGTTTGGGTTGAAAGCAACTGAGCGCGCAGACGTTTCATGATCACGCGGTACGCTTCTGGCTCGCCTTCGCCTCCTGCCAATTCACGCAGCTCTGGCGTGCATTCGGTCATCGAAAGCTCGGAGACCAGCACCGCGATGTCGCGCAGGAACAGGTCAGTGGCTTTCCAGCGGCTAAGCAGCAGTACGTGGCGGGTAATATCCGCGGTGACGTTCGGGTTACCGTCGCGGTCACCACCCATCCAGGATGTGAATCGCACCGGTACGGCTTCCACCGGCATTTTATAGTCGAGCGAGGTTTCCAGTTGTTCGTTAAATTCACGCAGGA
Source organism: Ewingella sp. C233 (assembly GCF_055407225.1). Classification (NCBI taxonomy): domain Bacteria; kingdom Pseudomonadati; phylum Pseudomonadota; class Gammaproteobacteria; order Enterobacterales; family Yersiniaceae; genus Ewingella; species Ewingella sp. C233. Next base: position 24,592 of record NZ_JBUZRI010000007.1, on the reverse strand, counting down.
AAGCCGGAACGCCTTCCCACAGGCTGTTTTCAACGACAGCAAAGCCCCACTTGGCTTCATCAACAGGAGAAGGGCGATGTTTACGGATTTCGTCGGTATGCCATGACTGGGCAATCAGCTGGCGCAGACGACGCATAATCTGTTTGCGTTCGTAGTCGGCCAGATCATTGTGGTCGAGCTGTTTGAGACCGCTGTTCACTTCCACCAGTTTGTGGATCAACGTACGGCGGGCAATTTCGGTTGGGTGAGCGGTTAAAACCAGCTCGATAGACAGTTCTTCAACCGCGTCACGCAGTTGTTGGGAAGTCAGATTTTTGGACTTCAGGCGTTCAATCAGCTGTGCCAGCGCATCCGGATTACTCGCGGCTTCACCGTGCGGCGAAATGCTGTGATATTGCTCGGCAACGTTGGTTAAATTCAAAAACTGGCTGAAAGCACGGGCCACAGGCAGCAGTTCGTCATTGGACAAATTTTGCAGCGTGGAAAGCAGCTCCTTACGATCTGCCTCATTACCGGCACGTGAGGATTTGGATAACTTACGAATTTTCTCAACACGATCAAGGATATGCTCTCCCAACGTATCTTTGATCGTGTCGCCAAGCAGTGTACCTAACATACTGACATTACTGCGCATTGCGGAATATTGTTCGTTCATATCGCCTCTGACCCTCTACCCGTTCTTTTATTTAAAATTATATTTTCTGTAAATAACTATCACCCGTAAGACGCTGTCGCCTTGATTCATTTTTACACTGCGAACTTGATCACATTTTTTAAAACAGCACCTGTTTTACCGCAAAACGACCGATTTCCTCACTAGAAAAATGGTGTTTTTGGCAAACTTGCTGAATTTTCATCATCGCCAGCCCGATATCAGTTTGGCTAATCACGCTTTTGTACAGTATCAAAGGGCACCCGCAGGTGCCCTGTTTGTTTCTGCCCCATCTGCAATACAGGATTAGTGGAAGCAGAAATGGTGCACGACCTGCGTGATCAACTCACGGGTCGGTTTGATAAAGGCGGTATCAAGGTATTCGTCTGGCTGATGTGCCTGTTCAATAGAACCGGGGCCGAGCACCAGCGTCGGGCACAGCTCCTGAATAAACGGGGCTTCAGTGCAGTAGTTGACGATCTCGGTTTCCACGCCGAGCAGTTTTTCCACCACCTGCACCAACTGGTGGTCCGGCGGGCACTCATAACCGGGGATCGGCGGGTGAAGTTCTTCGATAGCCACCCGGCCCGGCCAGCGGCTGCTTACCGGTTCCAGCGCTTCTTGCAACAGTCCGTCCAGGTCAGACAATGTCAGCCCCGGCAGCGGGCGGATATCCATGTGCAGTTCGCAGCAGGCACAGATGCGGTTGGCTGCGTCGCCGCCGCTGATGTGGCCGAAGTTCATGGTCGGATAAGGAATGACAAACCCGCTGTGGTTATAACGCTCTTTCAGCATATTGCGCAGGCCAATCAGTTGGGTGATGGAGTCATGCATCAGGTCGATGGCATTAACGCCGCGCCCCGGATCGCTAGAATGGCCCGACTGGCCCGTAATACGGATGGCGTTCGAGATGTGGCCTTTATGCGCGCGCACTGGTTTGAGCGACGTCGGTTCACCGATGATCGCGCAGTCCGGGCGAATCGCCGTATTCTTCGAAAAATAGCTGGCACCGGCCATGGTCGTTTCTTCATCGGCGGTCGCCAGAATATATAGCGGTTTAGTCAGTTTCGTTATGTCGACATCACGCAGCGCATCGACGATAAAAGCAAAGAAACCTTTCATGTCAGCCGTACCCAAACCGTACAGCTTATTTTCGTGTTCGGTCAGGGTGAAAGGGTCACGGGTCCAGCGGCCATCGTCGTAAGGAACCGTATCGGTATGACCCGCTAACAGCAGACCACCTGCGCCTTCACCGGTGCTGGCCAACATGTTGAATTTATTACGTGTATTAGGTACGGGCTGAATCTCAACCTTAAAGCCAAGATCGCGGAACCAGCCAGCCAACACGTTGATTAAGGTTTCATTACTTTGGTCCAATGCGCTGTCGGTGGCACTGATCGAAGGTATCGCGATTAACGCCCGGTAAAGCTCAATAAAAGGAGGTAATTTCATCTTCACTGTTGACAGCCTTTAGTTAGGGTAGTATTCATATTCATGCAGTTTATGTGAATAAAAATACATTAAGCCAGCACGTAAGGAAACCGGAAAAAGTTTACCGGGTTCGCAAAACGAAATGGTCGAAAATTTCGCGGGTGAACGGCGTATAACGCGGTGATCCCTGTTACCTAAGTAGTACGCTGTATCGCAAAGCCATACAGTTAAGTTGAGAAGGTGAACAGACCCCATGTTGAATACGCTGATTGTTGGTGCCACGGGTTATGCCGGAGCCGAACTCGCGGCTTACCTGAGCCGCCACCCACATATGAACATAACCGGTTTAACGGTTTCAGCGCAAAGTGCAGATGCAGGAAAATTGCTTTCTGATTTGCACCCGCAGTTAAAAGGCATCGTTGATCTGCCTGTTTTAGCGATGAAAGATGTTCAGGAAGCCGCGAAAGGCGTCGATGTGGTTTTTCTGGCTACGGCCCATGAAGTCAGCCACGACTTAGCCCCGCAGTTTCTGGCGGCCGGTTGCGTGGTGTTTGATTTGTCCGGTGCGTTCCGCGTCAACAAACCTGAGTTTTACTCCGAATTTTACGGCTTTGAACACCAGCATCTCGACTGGCTGGACAAGGCGGTGTACGGCCTGGCCGAATGGCAGGCTGACAAAATCAAAGACGCCCAGCTTATCGCCGTACCGGGTTGTTACCCGACGGCTTCGCAGCTGGCGCTCAAACCTCTGCTCGAAAACGATCTGCTCAATGACAGCCAGTGGCCGGTGATCAACGCCACCAGCGGCGTCAGCGGTGCAGGGCGTAAAGCGTCTATCGGCAACAGCTTCTGTGAAGTCAGCCTGCAACCTTACGGCCTGTTCAATCATCGTCATCATCCGGAAATTGTCGAGCACCTCGGCGTGCCGGTGATTTTCACGCCGCATCTGGGGAATTTCCCGCGCGGCATTCTGGCGACCATCACCTGCCGCCTGAAAGCGGGCGTGACGGCGCAGGACGTGGCTGAAGCTTTCCACAACGCCTATCACGATAAACCTCTGGTGCGTCTCTACACCAAAGGCGTTCCGGCACTGAAAGATGTGGTCGGGCTGCCGTTCTGTGATATCGGTTTTGCGGTCAAAGGCGAACACCTGATTGTGGTGGCAACCGAAGACAATCTACTTAAAGGCGCATCCGCGCAGGCTGTGCAATGTCTGAACCTGCGATTCGGTTTCCCCGAAACACAATCACTGCTATAAAAACCTTAGATAAAATCAAGTACATACTTTTAACCGGTTGAGGCGCAAACAGCTATGAATCCGTTAGTTATCAAATTAGGTGGTGTGTTGCTGGACAATGAAGAAGCGCTTGAGCGCCTGTTCATGGCGCTCGTGACTTACCGCCAGCAATATCAGCGCCCATTGGTGATCGTTCACGGCGGTGGTTGCCTTGTCGATGAGCTGATGAAAAAGCTGAATCTGCCCGTGGTGAAAAAGGCCGGTCTGCGCGTCACACCGGCGGATCAGATTGACATCATTACCGGCGCCCTGGCCGGCAGCGCTAACAAAACCCTGCTGGCGTGGGCGATTAAACACGACATTAATGCGGTTGGCCTCTCTTTGGCCGACGGCGGTTCCGTCAGCGTGACACAGCTTAGTGAAGAATTGGGTAACGTCGGCAAAGCCGAAACCGGTTCTCCTGCGCTGATTAATACGCTGACCGGTGCGGGTTATCTGCCGATTGTCAGCTCTATTGGCATCACTGCCAAAGGTGAGTTGATGAACGTCAACGCCGATCAAGCTGCGACCGCACTGGCGGCAACGCTGGGTGCAGATTTAATTCTGCTGTCAGATGTCAGCGGTATTCTTGACGGTAAAGGCCAGCGCATTCCGCAAATGAGCGCTGAACGAGCCGAACAGCTGATTGAGCAGGGCATCATCACTGACGGCATGATTGTGAAAGTTCACGCCGCGCTGGACGCCGCGCGTTCGCTCGGTCGCCCGGTGGATATTGCCAGCTGGCGTCACGCCGAGCAGTTACCGGCACTCTTTAATGGCACGGCGATTGGCACCCGTATTCTGGCGTAATCGTCGTACTGAAACCCCATTGACCGATTTGTTGAATCAATAAAATTTTTAAAGGAAATCACCATGGCAGCAACTAAAGGCATCAAGAAAATTGTTCTGGCTTACTCCGGCGGTCTGGATACATCAGCTATCATTCCTTGGCTGAAAGAGAACTATGGCGACTGCGAAGTGGTTGCGTTCGTGGCTGATATCGGTCAGGAACGTGCTGATCTGGAAGGCATCGAACAAAAGGCGCTGCGTACTGGTGCTTCTGAATGCCACGTGGTTGATCTGCGTGAAGAGTTCATCAAAGACTACGTGTATCCGGTGCTGAAATCGGGCGCTCTGTATGAAGGCAGTTACCTGCTCGGCACATCGATGGCTCGTCCGTTGATCGCCAAAGCGCAGGTTGAGCTGGCGCTGAAAGTGGGCGCTGACGCGTTATGCCACGGTGCAACCGGTAAAGGTAACGATCAGGTCCGTTTTGAAACCACCTACACCGCGCTCGCGCCACAACTGAAAGTGGTTGCACCTTGGCGTGAGTGGGATCTGCGTTCCCGTGAAGCGCTGCTCGATTACCTGAAAGAGCGTAATATTCCGACGACCGCTTCGCTTGAAAAAATCTACAGCCGTGACGAAAACGCCTGGCACATTTCCACCGAAGGCGGCGTGCTGGAAAGCCCGTGGAATGCAGCGAACAAAGATTGCTGGGCGTGGACCGTGGCACCAGAAGATGCACCGGATCAAGCTGAAACCGTCACCGTTAAAGTGGCCAAAGGCGAAGTGGTTGCCGTTAACGGCGTTGAACTCACCCCGTTCCAGTGCCTTGAAGCACTGAACGTACTGGGCGTGAAGCACGGTATTGGCCGTATCGACATCGTTGAAAACCGTCTGGTCGGCATCAAATCCCGTGGTTGCTACGAAACCCCAGGCGGCACCATCATGATGGCAGCACTGCGCGGCGTTGAGCAGCTGGTTCTGGACCGTGACAGCTTCAAATGGCGTGAACAGCTCGGTCATGAAATGTCTTATGTGGTTTACGATGGCCGCTGGTTTGCGCCACTGCGTGAGTCCATTCAGGCTGCTGCTGATGCACTGGCAGAAGACGTGAACGGCGAAGTTGTTATCAAACTCTACAAAGGCACAGCAACCGCGATTCAGAAACAATCGCCAAATAGCATGTACTCAGAAGAGTTCGCGACCTTCGGTGAAGATGAAGTGTATGATCACAGCCACGCGGGCGGCTTCATTCGTCTGTTCTCGTTGTCGTCACGCATTCGCGCATTAAACGCTAAGAAGCAGTAATAAGCGCACAGACATAGATATTAAGGGCGCACATGCTGCGCCCTTTTGCATACATTAAAGGAGTACAGGTTATGGCACTTTGGGGCGGACGGTTCAGTCAGGCAGCCGATCAACGGTTTAAAGAGTTAAACGATTCACTGCGTTTTGATTACCGCCTTGCGGAGCAGGATATTGTCGGGTCAGTGGCCTGGTCGAAGGCGCTGGTCACGGTCAACGTATTGACCGCTGACGAACAGTTACAGCTGGAAGCCGCGCTGAACCTGTTGCTGGAAGAAGTCCGCGCCAATCCGCGTGCGATTCTGGCAAGCGATGCCGAAGATATTCACAGCTGGGTTGAGCAGAAGCTGATCGACAAAGTCGGTAACCTCGGTAAAAAGCTGCACACCGGCCGCAGCCGTAATGATCAGGTGGCTACTGACCTCAAACTCTGGTGCAAAGCCCAGGTCGTCGAACTCGGCGAAGCGCTTCACCATTTACAGCAAGCACTGGTCGCAACCGCCGAAGCTAATCAGGACGCTGTGATGCCGGGCTACACGCATTTACAGCGCGCACAACCGGTGACATTTGCCCACTGGTGTATGGCCTACGTTGAGATGCTGGCGCGTGATGAAAGCCGTTTGCAAGATACCCTGAAACGTCTGGACGTCAGCCCACTCGGCAGCGGCGCACTGGCGGGAACAGCATACCCGATGGACCGCGAACAGCTGGCCGGCTGGTTAGGTTTTGCCTCTGCCACCCGTAACAGTCTCGACAGCGTTTCCGACCGTGATCATGTCATGGAGCTGCTCTCCAATGCGGCTATCAGCATGGTGCACCTGTCGCGTTTTGCCGAAGACCTGATTTTCTTCAACAGCGGTGAAGCGGCGTTCGTCGATTTGTCGGATCGCGTGACTTCAGGTTCTTCGCTGATGCCGCAGAAGAAAAACCCGGATGCGCTGGAATTGATCCGTGGTAAATGCGGCCGCGTACAGGGCGCCCTGACCGGCATGATGATGACCATGAAAGGCTTGCCGCTGGCGTACAACAAAGACATGCAGGAAGATAAAGAGGGGCTGTTCGATGCGCTTGATACCTGGATGGATTGTCTGAACATGGCGGTACTGGTGCTGGATGGTATTCAGGTGAAGCGCCCGCGTGCCAAAGAAGCTGCGCAACAGGGCTACGCCAACTCCACCGAGCTGGCCGACTATCTGGTTGCCAAAGGTGTTCCGTTCCGTGAAGCACACCATATTGTCGGTGAGGCAGTGGTTAAAGCGATTGCTCAGGGTAAAGCACTGGAAGCCTTACCGCTGGCCGATTTGCAGAAATTCAGCAGCGTAATCGGCGACGACGTCTATCCAATCCTCGAATTGCAATCTTGCCTCGACAAGCGTGCGGCGAAAGGTGGTGTGTCACCCGAGCAGGTGGCACTGGCGATCCGCGAAGCAAAATCACGTCTAGGCGAATAACGTTTAAATCAGTTCACATCGAAAGGGCTCAGAATACTGAGCCCTTTCCTTATTCATCTTACAAGCAAATGTCTTTCCACTCGCGCGGGCTGTCTGTCAGCAGTTCGAATCCGTCTTCGGTCACCAGCACGTCATCTTCAATTCTCGCGCCGCCAATGCTTGGAATATAAATGCCCGGTTCGATGGTGATAACCATGCCCGGCTCCAGTATTTGCGGATTCTCCGAACGAAGCGACGGGGCTTCGTGCACGTCTAAACCGAGGCCATGGCCGAGATTATGGCTGAAGTATTCGCCGTAGCCCGCATCATCGATAATGTCTCTCGCCAGCCAGTCCAGCTCCTGACAACTTATGCCGGGGCGAACGGCTTCACGGGCGTTTTGCTGCGCCCGCAACACGGTGTGGTAAATCTTCTCCAGTTCAAAGCTGACCTGCCCCAGAGCGAAGGTGCGGGTGATATCTGAGCAGTAATGTCCGAAGACCGCGCCAAAATCTATCGTCACCAGCTCGCCGTTTGACAGTAGTTTATCGGTCGGCCTGCCGTGAGGCAGGGCGCCGCGCAGGCCGGAAACCACGACAGTATCAAATGACGTTTTACTTCCTCCCGCCTGCCTTACTGCCATTTCAATGTGGTCGGCCAGCTCTTTTTCAGAAATACCGGGCTGAATAAAGGGCATAACGTTGCTCAGGGCACGGTCGGCAATGCGGGCTGCCGTACTGATGAACTCAATTTCATCCTGATGCTTGATCAGGCGCAGGCCGCTGGTGTCCCAGTGTTGCAGGGGGAAATCGCACTGCACTGCCAGGGTTTTCCAGGCCTGATAACTTAACTGGGCGGCGTCGATGCCGAGCGATACCCACGGATGCTGCTGGTGAATATCGGCTAGATGGTGGGCCAGTCCGTAAGGCTCGCTCAGCAGCCTGATATCAAATTCAGGGCTTTGCTCCCGGCATTCGGCAATGTAGCGGCCATCCACCAGTAATGTCTGGCTTTCTTGTGTGATAAGTACGTAGCCGGAGGCGCTATAAAGGCGGGCGATATAATATTTGCTGAAGCGGTCGGTCAGCAAAACAGCTTGCAGATGCTGCTCTGCCATCATTTGACGAAGGTGACTTAAACGCAGTGCGTAGCTCATGTTTCTCCCTGAAAGGCAGCAGGGTACAACTGTACCCTGCAATACTCTTACGCGACCTGTAACAGGCCTTTTTTAATCAAGTGGTTGCGATAATAGACGCAAGTGACCGCAATAAACAGTGAGCCTGCGGCCAGACCAATCAGATAGGCCGGGATATTGGTGATCAGCGGCCATGCCCAGATTGCCGACTCAGGGAACCATTGTACGGCACCGAGCGAGACACCCAGCAGTGCGCCAATCACGGCGCCCAGCACATACACTGGGATCACGAAGCCCGGACGTTCCAGCGCAAATGGGATAGAGCCTTCTGAAATGCCCATAAAGCCCAGGAAAATCGCGGTACGGCCAATCTGGTTAAACTGTTTATCGTAGACCCGGCGGCCAACCAGCCATTTGTCGATCACGGTGGATAACCCGAGGCCGAAGGAGGGAATAACAATCGCCAGACAACGTGCGGTGATGGGCAATACTTTCTCAGTGGTGAAGCCGAGCGCCACAAACCCAGCGGCTTTGTTGATCGGACCACCGAGATCGAACGCGGTCGCCGCGGCTAACAACGTGGCATAAAAGTAAGTTCCCGCTGCGCCAGCGGTCTGCAAGGCTTCTTTGATCAGCGTATTCAGCCAGCCACCGATAGGCGTGATGATAAAGACCATCAATACCATGGCGAGGATGGCGGAAATCAGCGGAATAAAGAAGGTGGTTTTGAACGCCAGCCAGCTGTGAGGCAGCTTAATGGTTTTGTTCAGCCACAGGACGAAATAGCCGACGACAAAGGCGATGACGATTGCGCCAAGGAAACCCGAGGCCACCGGGGCGACGGTCGACCATTGTGCATTGACCGTCGTAGGGATCGCGACCGGTTTGATCGCCACGTATCCCCCGATGAAACCCGCCGCCAGCGCCGTTTTTCCGCCAATGGAGTTGGCAGTAAAGGCCGCAAACATCGGGATAGCAAAGCCAAACAGGGTAAAGCCGAAACTTTCCATGATGCTGGCAATCTGCAACATCCACACCGAGCTGCCGGTATAACGGCCACTGTTGAGCGCCGCAATGATGGATTCATCCGGGGACATGCCGAGAAAAACATACGGAATAATCTGCGACAGCGCGCCAATCAGACCGCCCATGATTAACACCGGGATCATGTAGGAGATCCCGGTCATGATGTGCTTACTGAACTCCTTCCATGCGCGGCTTTCGCCTTTTCCTGTCGAACCCGTTGGGGACGCCGGGCTTTCCTGCGCCGAATCGTGCCCGGTATTTATTATTTTTTTATGTATCGCCACGAGGTAACTCCTTCAAGATATTGAAAGAAAATAGGCTGAAAGTTTTACTGCGCCTGATCCTGCTCGATTTCATCAATCAGACTGCCGGCATCTTTAACGGCATCTTTCAGCTCGACGTCATACACCGCATAACCGTTGAAACGCTCCAGATTCTGCGGCGTGATACCGGTGGCATGAATAATCACGGTGGCTTCGGCAATGTCGGCGGGCGTCAGTTCGTTCTGAATACCATCGGCACCCTGGGTTTCGACCTTCACCTCATAACCGCGTTTACGGGCTTCTACCTCAATGGCTTCGGCCGCCATAAACGTATGGGCCAGACCCATCGGGCAGGCGCACAGAGCAATCAGTTTTTTAGCAGACATTATTTTTACCTCTCAGGATGGTCAGAAGACGCTGGCAAATTTGCCAGCTGATACAGGGCTTCGGCGTACATGCCGATGGCGCTGACGAAGCGGCATAAGCTGCCGAATTCGTCTGCGCCATGGGTATTTCCGGAAGAGCCATCGGGAAATTCGCAGCCGAAAATCACCGCGTTACGCATTTCGCTGGCATAGCTTCCGGCACCGGTGGTGCGTGACGGATGAGTGCTGTCGCCGGTGTGGCGGACATAGATATCGTGCAGGGTGCGTACCAGCTGGCTATCTGGCGGATACAAACTGGGGGACTTCACCGGTTCCATCGTCAATTGGCTGGCTGGCCAGCGGCTGCTCCAGCAGCTCAGTTGCTGATAAATAGTGTCCGCGCTGAGATTTTCCGGGTAACGGACGTTCAGCGTCAGACGCATTTTGCCGTTGGCGATGTTAAGCACCGTGGGGACCAACAGGATTTTTCCGCACTCTCCCTGTTGATCCAGACCAAAGCGCACACCGCTCTGCCCGTAATGCTCATCGGTGATTTCACGTAACTGCGCGCTCCAGCCAGTGTGATACAGCTGATCCAGTAACTGGCTGGTGGCCTGAATCGGGTTCAGGCAGGGTTCCGGTTTTGACGAGTGGCCACCATGACCGTGCAACTGATAGTGACCATGCGGCTCGGCAATCAGGGTAAAGCCTTCCGCTAAATACCATGCTGAGGTCGCCAGCGGCAGCCCGCCGATCCGTGCCATACTGGGGATGGTGTTCACCACGCTGCCGCAGCTGACCTGTAACAAAGGTTGATCGACAGGCACCGTGATATGCACCAGCAGTGACCCTTTCTCTCCATAAATCACCGGGAATTTAGCGTCCGGGGTGAAGGCAAAGGTGGGGTGAGGTTGTGAATGAAAATAGCGGCGTATACAGCGAAATCCCGTTTCTTCATTGCCGCCTGCGACCAGCCGGATCCGGCGGCGCAGCGGCAACTTCAGTTCGCGCAAAATATCCAGTGCCAGCCAGGCGGCAATCATCGGGCCTTTATCATCCATCACGCCGCGGCCAATCAACTTGTCGCCCAACCGGGTCAGCTGATAGGGAGGGTGATGCCAACCTTCACCGGCAGGGACAACGTCACAGTGGCCGAAAACGTACACAATCTCGTCACCCGAGCCGTATTCGATGTGCACGGCGTGGCCATCGACATCGAGCGTGCTGAGTCCAGCGCAGTCGCCGAGGTTTTTCCACCAGGCCAGCGCTTCGCTGACCCCCTGACCAAAAGGCTGGCTTTCGCTGCGAGTGTCAGCATCAAACGCCGAGGGGATCGCGATCCACTCTTTCAGCAGATGCAGAAATTCATCAATCCGTTGTTGAGCCAGTCTGGCAAAGTCAGTCATCCAAATCCTGTGCGGTTGGGTAAAGATTAACCACAGCATCGGCTCTGAGCAGGAAAGGGTCAAAAGGTGCGGTGTAGGAATGATAAATAAAACAGGTAAAATTTTATGGGGTAGAAATTTTACCTGACAGGAAGTGAGCTACTGGCAACGATTAAACGCGGATCGTCACAAGAAAGGGTTTCACCCTTGAGTTGGTATTGCAGACACTCCGTTGTGCGAGCGGCCAGAGAGGTCAGGGGAATGCTCACCAGAGGAAGGGCCAGCTTTTGTGCTTCGTCAGATTCACCAAAACCCGTGAGGGTTAAGGGGCGGGAAAACAGGCGCCATTTGCTGGCGTGGCTGCCGCCGGACAGCACATGGTGCGCAGCAAGCAACACGGTGGGGTTATCACAGAGTATTGCCGTCGGTCGCGGTTGCTGTTTCAACAGTTGGTCCGTTGCCTGCGAGGCTTCTGAGAAGGTCTCCGGGCAGGGCAAACTCAGTGCCGGATTGAAGGCCAGTCCCGCCTTACCCAGCGCGTTCGCCAGACCACCGAGCCGTTCGGCCCGGACCAGCGAATTGCTCTCACCACCCAGATACGCGATAGCGGTATGTTGCTGACTCAGCAAGTTTTCTACCGCCAGCTGCGCTGCCTGAGCATTATCTGGACAGATCGCCGGAATCGCTCCGGACCCCAAATGCGGCATCAGGCCGACCAGCGCAATATGGCGTGCCAGCGTTCTGAGCCTCAAGGTGGCGGCACCGCTAAACTGACCACATAACACCAGCCCACAGACGCCCTGAGCCAGCAATTTATTACTGGCGTCCCGTAATGCGGCGTCGGAAGTCTCGCTGTAAATGAGGCTCACTGACTTGCCCGTATGCTGTAATGCCTGAGAAAGCGCAGGAAGCAAACGGGAAGAAAAGTGGCAATGATAAGGCAGGATGATGCCGACCATGCCCGGCAATACCACGGGATCGGCCTTCCGCTGATAGCCCAGCGTATCGATAGCCTGATAAATCCTTGAGACGCTCTCCGGCGAAATGCGGCCTTTACCCCCAAGTACCAACGAAACGGTGGTGACTGAAACGCCGGCCAGTGTGGCGACATCCTGTTGAGTAATTTTATGGCGCAGCGGCTTTGTGATCATGAGGTTAAGCGCGTTTTTATTCTTATGGCGAATGATGAAAGGTCAGGCAGGAAGTGTCTCAGGAATGGCGGAAGAAAAAATGCGGCAAGCTCTGGTTTCTGTACTCTGGTTTTAAGATGAAAAAAAGGCGGGCACCAGGCCCGCCGAATGTTCACGTAGTCATACATCTTTCATTTATTTTGATAATTCCTAACCTGACGCGTCGTCTTATTGTGCGACTTCGCACACTTCTGCTTCGCTGTTCAGATAGACATCCAGATCGTCGCTTCCCCCGATGTGGCGACCTCCGATAAAGACTTGTGGCACCGTTGCGCGGCCTGTTACGGCGCGCAGACTGACTGTCGTCGCATCTTTACCTAATACAATTTCTTCATACTGCATGCCGCGTTCCTGCAGCATTTGTTTCGCTTTCGAGCAGAACGGACAGCCCGGTTTGGTGAAGATCGACACGGATTCCTGCACTTTAAAATCCGGAGCCAGATATTTCAGCATGGTGTCGGCATCGGACACTTCAAACGGGTCGCCCGGCTTATTCGGTTCGACAAACATTTTCTCAACCACGCCGTTACGCACCAACATGGAGTAACGCCATGAGCGCGGACCAAAGCCTAAGTCAGCTTTCTCAACCAGCATGCCCATGCCTTTAGTGAATTCACCGTTGCCGTCAGGAATGAAAGTGATGTTGGCGGCGCTCTGCTCGGCCTTCCAGGCATTCATGACAAAAGTATCGTTGACGGAAACGCACAGGATGCTGTCTACGCCGTGGCGCTTAAATACGCCAGCCAGTTCATTGTAGCGTGGCAAATGGCTTGAAGAGCAGGTCGGAGTAAAGGCACCCGGCAGTGAAAACACGATCACGGTCTTATTTTTAAACAGCTCATTACTGCTGAGATCCACCCATTGATCGCCCTGACGGGTATGGAACGTAACTTGCGGTACTTGTTTCCCTTCGTGGCTTGCAAACATGAATAACCTCTTAATTTTTATTAATAAAAAACAAATAAAACTGAATTTTTGGCTGTGCCGTTTCGATGGGGGACATTATTGACGATTGTTGTTGATAGTTATAATCGTTGATTGCTATCTTATCTATCGCCGCGAGCTATCGTCGCGACCCGTTATGGGAATGGAGGATTAATGAATATTCGGGATTTAGAGTATTTGGTCGCACTGGCTGAGTTTCGTCATTTTCGCCGTGCCGCTGATTCTTGTCATGTGAGCCAGCCGACATTAAGCGGACAAATCCGCAAGCTGGAAGATGAACTTGGCGTGATGCTGCTGGAAAGAACCAGCCGCAAGGTGTTATTCACCCAGGCAGGTTTGTTGTTGGTGGATCAGGCGCGGACCATACTGCGGGAAGTCAAAGTGCTGCGCGAGATGGCCAGCCAACAGGGCGAGGCGATGTCAGGCCCGCTGCATATCGGGCTTATTCCGACCGTCGGGCCTTATCTGCTGCCACAAATTATCCCCACGCTGCACAAAACCTTTCCAAAGCTTGAGATGTACCTGCACGAAGCGCAGACCCAGCAACTGCTGGCGCAGCTCGACAGCGGCAAGCTCGACTGTGCGATTTTAGCGCTGGTCAAAGAGAGCGAAGCCTTTATCGAAGTGCCGCTGTTTGATGAGCCGATGAAATTGGCGATTTACGATGAACATCCGTGGGCGTCGCGCGACCGCGTTGCTATGGCCGATCTGGCCGGTGAAAAGTTATTGATGCTGGAAGATGGGCACTGTCTGCGCGATCAGGCGCTGGGCTTTTGTTTCCAGGCCGGGGCTGATGAAGATACGCATTTTCGCGCCACCAGTCTTGAAACGCTGCGCAATATGGTCGCCGCAGGCAGCGGCATTACGCTGTTACCCGCGCTTGCCGTACCTAAAGAGCGCAGTCGTGATGGCGTAACCTATCTGGTGTGCGACAAACCGGAACCGAGACGCACCATTGCTCTGGTGTATCGTCCCGGCTCCCCGCTGCGTGGCCGTTATGAGCAGCTTGCCGAAGCTATCAAAGTTCACATGCAGGCGCACATGGAAGCCGCTGCATTAAAACAGGCGGTTTAATCCGTTTAGTGCAGCAACGCGGTAGGCTTCGGCCATGGTCGGATAGTTGAAGGTCGTATTAACGAAATACTCGATGGTATTACCTTCGCCTTTCTGTTCCATGATCGCCTGACCGATGTGGATGATTTCCGCCGCACGCTCTCCAAAGCAGTGAATACCCAAGATTTGCTTGGTTTCACGATGGAAGAGCAGCTTCAGACTCCCCACATTCATACCGGCAATTTGTGCTCGGGCAAGATGTTTAAACTGAGCGCGGCCCACTTCGTAAGGCACCTTCATCGCCGTCAGTTCCTGCTCGGTTTTGCCGACGGAGCTGATTTCCGGAATGGTATAAATACCGGTCGGAATATTTTCGATTAAGTGTACTTTTGCCTCACCCTGGATCATCGCCTGCGCGGCAATGCGTCCTTGGTCGTAAGCGGCAGAAGCCAGACTCGGGTAGCCAATCACATCGCCGACCGCGTAAATATGCGACAGTGCAGTCTGATACATGCTGTTTACTTTCAGCAGGCCGCGGCTGTCGGCGACCAGGCCGATATTTTCAAGCCCGAGTTTGTCGGTGTTACCGGTGCGTCCGTTGGCATATAGCAGGGCATCCGCTTTCACTTTCTTGCCGGATTTAAGATGCATGATCACGCCATCTTCGACCCCTTCGATCTTCTCGAACTCTTCGTTGTGGCGGATGACGACACCGTTATTCCAGAAGTGATAGGAAAGGGCGTCTGACATCTCCTGATCGAGGAACGACAGTAAGCGGTCACGGGTGTTGATTAAGTCGACTTTTACGTTGAGTCCGCGGAAGATCGACGCATATTCGCAGCCGATAACGCCTGCGCCATAAATAATGACGTGACGTGGCTCGTGGCTCAGTTCAAGAATTAAGTCGCTGTCGTAAATGCGCGGATGGTTGAAGTCCACGTCGTGCGGACGGTAAGGGCGTGAGCCGCAGGCGATAATGATGTTATCGGCAGTGAGTTGTTCATGCGTGCCATCGGCATAGCGAACACTGATGGTATGTTCGTCAACAAAGCTGGCATCACCTGAGAAAAGCTGGCACTGATTGCGCTCATAGAAGCCCTGACGCATACGGGTCTGCTGATTAATCACAGAATCGGCGTGACGTAAAATGTCGGGGAAACTCGAGCTCATGGTGCGCGAGTTGTCGCTATAGAGCGGATTTTGGTTGAATTCGATAATTCTGCTGACGGCGTGGCGCAGGGCCTTGGAAGGGATGGTTCCCCAGTGAGTACAGCCGCCACCGACGTTATTATAGCGTTCAATGACCGCAACTCTGGCCCCTTGTTTAACCAGTCCCATTGCGGCGCCTTCTCCGCCCGGGCCTGAGCCAATGATGATGGCATCAAAATGAGATTGCTGTTGCATGGTTCGAAACCTATTTTTATACAAAATAACAACGAGAAAGTAACATATTAGTCCGATTTCCCCTACATGCAGTTGTCAAATCGTGGGAAAACCGCAACATTCTGACCCATTTTATGCTGTAGTTTCTTTACCTCAGCCGATCAAAAACTTTGGTATAGTGAAATGGCATTGGGCTAACAGCTAATAAGAAGAAAAGACTCCGTATGAAGGTTATGGGCGTAAGAGCACAACAAAAAGAGCGCACGCGTCGCTCACTGATTGAGGCGGCGTTCAGCCAACTCAGTGCCGAACGCAGCTTTGCCAGTTTGAGTTTGCGTGAGGTGTCCCGCGAGGCCGGGATCGCGCCGACCTCATTCTACCGGCATTTCCGTGACGTCGATGAACTCGGCCTGACAATGGTAGATGAGAGCGGTTTAATGCTTCGTCAACTGATGCGTCAGGCGCGCCAGCGTATTGCCAAAGGCGGCAGCGTGATCCGCACTTCTGTTTCCACTTTTATGGAGTTCATTGGCAATAATCCCAACGCCTTCCGTCTACTGTTGCGTGAACGTTCCGGTACATCTTCGGCTTTTCGTGCCGCCGTAGCACGCGAAATTCAGCACTTCATTGCGGAACTTGCCGACTATTTGCAACTCGAAAACCATATGCCGCGCAGTTTTACTGAAGCGCAGGCAGAAGCCATGGTGATCATCGTCTTCAACGCCGGTGCCGAAGCGCTGGATGTCGATATTGCTCAGCGGCGTCAGCTGGAAGAGAGGCTGGTGCTCCAGTTGCGGATGATTTCTAAAGGCGCGTATTACTGGTACCGCCGTCAGCAGGAAAGAACGGCGGTGTCTCCAATCAATAAGCCCAGAGGTACAGAAAATGACCGAACAACCGAACCAGGATAATGGCACCCTGGTCCTGGCTTTGATTTCCGGACTGTCGATCAGCGGCACGTTCGACGCGTTGTTTAGCTCCGTTGTTACTTTCTCTGTTTTCCCAATTATTGCACTGGTGCTGGCCGTCTATTGCCTGCACCTGCGTTACCACAAAGGTGAGATGCCCACAGGCTTGCCGACATTATCTGCGCTCTGTTTCCTGCTGGGGATATTGCTTTACAGCACGATTGTACGGGCCGAGTATCCGCAAATTGGATCCAACTTCCTGCCGTCGGTAATTTGCGTCGTGCTGATCTTCTGGGTGGGTATCAAACTGAAGAAGCGTAAATCGCAAAGTATGTGATTGAATCTTCCTGCGCTGTCGCTTACTCAAAAGCGTTAGCGGATAGCATTATAAGGGCAGCCTGCGGGCTGCCCTTTTTATTTCCGTCAAACCGACATGTCGCCATTGCTTGCCGGAAATGGATTAATGAACCGCTGTTTCATTAAAATAAAACCCATGCTCAATAATTAGACGTTGATCGTCCACATCTTCGTTTTTTTGCCATAAAGTCATCGCGGGTGGCAAAACCAGAAAGGTTTTCATCGCCACCCCTCGCTAATTTGAATCATGGCGGAACGGCCGTGGGCTGTGCGCATTCTGCCAACACGTAACGGTGATTCAATCAGGGGCATGACGGCAATGAAAACACGGGAAATCGGATTATTGAATTATCTGGCCTACGGCTCCGGGGATTTTCTCGGCGCAGGCACTACGGCGCTGACGGCGGCCTGGCTGCTCTATTTCTACACGACGTTTTGTGGCCTGAGTCCTATCGAAGCCACCTTTATTTTCGCCACCGCCCGTGTGGCGGATGCCGTCCTCAGCCCGCTAATGGGTTATCTCACGGATAACTTTGGCGGAACCTGGCTCGGTAAACGCTTTGGGCGTCGAAAATTCTTCATTCTTCTCGGTATTCCCTGCGTTTTTAGCTACAGCTTTATGTGGGTTGGCGATATGGGATACGTCTACTATCTGCTGACCTATCTGCTGTTCGATATCGTCTACACCATGATTCTGGTGCCCTATGAAACGCTGGTGCCGGAAATGACCGACGATTTCAAACAGAAAACCAAATTTTCCGGTGCCCGTATTGCCCTGGCGCAGTTGTCAGCAATTCTGGCCGCGTTCCTGCCGGGCATTCTGCTTTCGCACCTCGGTAAAGATAATCCGATTTCCTTTTTCTACTCGAGCCTGGTGTTCTCTGTGATATGCGCGCTGGTGCTGACGCTGGTGTATTTCTTCACCTGGGAGCGTCCGGAAGCACTTAAGTCTGAAGCCATGCTGAAGATTGAGCGGGAACGGCAGCAGCTCACGCTGGCACAAAGCCTGAAACGCCTGAAAGTGGAGCTCTCTTCGACGCTGCGTATCAAGATTTTCCGGCAGCATCTCGGTTTGTATCTTGGCGGCTATATTGCTCAGGATGTTTTCAACGCAGTGTTTACGTATTACGTGGTGTTCGTGCTGATGCAAAGCGCCACCGTGGCGTCGAACCTGATGGGCATGATGGCGATTCTGCAATTTGTGGCGGTTATCGCCATGATCCCGCTCTGTATCCGCTTCGGGCCTGCGCCCTCTTACCGGCTGGCGGTGACGCTTTTTGCACTGGCGGTGATCTCCTACGGCGTCCTCTATTTCACCAACATGAGTGACTCCATGTCGCTGCTGTTACTGATTTCAGCACTGGCTGGCCTCGGACGGGGTGGCATCAACTATGTGCCGTGGAATATCTATACCTACATTGCTGACGTCGATGAAACCATCACCGGCCAGCGCCGCGAGGGCATCTTCGCGGGTGTGATGACGCTCACCCGTAAAGCCTCACAGGCTGGTGCCGTCATGCTGGTGGGGATTATTTTGCAACTGGCGGGTTTTGTTTCAGGCAAAACGGAACAACTGCCGTCGGTGGGGCACACCATTCTGGGCGTGCTGACGATAGGCTCGCTGGTAATGCTGACCATGGGCTTCATTATTTCCCTCTATTTTCGCCTCAATTTGAAAACCCACGGCGTGCTGGTGCAGGAAACGCAGAAGATGCGTGACGCCAACCGCATTGTGCCTGAGCAGATCACGCCCGAAGATCGCGCCACGGTTGAAGTGTTAACGGGAATGAAATACGAATCGCTGTGGGGCAATAACAATATTGGCTATTTGCATCGCCACAATCCGCCGCCGCAAAAATTGACTCCCGAAACCGCTGCCGGTTTGCCGGTTCAGCAGTCCGGCCACCGTTTATAATCCAAGGAGAACCGCATGCAAGTTTTTGAAGTGAAACACAGCGCATTACTGAGACAGCCAGAGCATTTTATTTCTCGCAGCGAGTTGCAGGGGCTGATCCGCAAAGTGACTGACAATCTTGTGAACATCGAAGATAAAACCGGTGAGTTTCTGTTGCGTCTTGATGATGGCCGGGTGATCGACACCAAAGGCTGGGCGGGCTGGGAGTGGACGCATGGTATCGGCTTGTACGGGATTTATCAGTATTACCAGCAGACGGGTGACGAGCAGATGCGCGCCATTATTGATGACTGGTTCACTGCACGGTTGGCCGAGGGCACGCCGACCAAAAACGTGAATACCATGAGTCCGTTTCTGACGCTGGCGTATCGTTATGAGGAAACCGGCAATCCGGTATGGCGCCCTTATCTGGAGCGCTGGGCGGAGTGGGTAATGTACGAGATGCCGCGCACCGATAAAGGCGCGATGCAGCACATTGTTTATAACAATGAAAACTATCAGCAGATGTGGGATGACACGCTGATGATGAGCGTCCTGCCGCTGGCGAAAATCGGCAAGCTGCTGGATAAACCTGAATATATTGATGAAGCGACCTATCAGTTCCTGGTGCATGTGCAGTATCTGATGGACCGGGAAACTGGCCTGTGGTTCCACGGCTGGACTTTCGACGGCCACCATAACTTTGCCCATGCCCGATGGGCGCGTGGGAATAGCTGGCTGACGATCGCTATTCCGGAATTCCTCGAACTGGTCGATTTACCGGAGAATAACGCCACCCGCCGCTATTTATTGCAGGTGCTGGAGAGTCAGGTGGCCGCACTGGCGAAGTGCCAGGACGCAAGTGGCCTGTGGCACACGCTGCTCGATGACCCGCACTCTTATCTCGAAAGCTCGGCGACGGCAGGTTTCGGCTACGGGATTTTGAAAGCGGTGCGTAAGCGTTATATCGATGCGTCTTATGCGCCGGTGGCGGAGAAAGCCATCCGGGGCGTAATTAAGCATATCAATCCGGCGGGCGAGCTGACGCAAACCTCTTTCGGCACGGCGATGGGGAAGGATCTGGATTTCTATCGTCAAATTGCGCTGACATCTATGCCTTACGGGCAGGCGATGGCGATTTTGTGTCTGTCAGAGTATCTGCGGGTGTATCTGTAAAAAGGAGAGAGGTCGATCTTCTCAATAAAAATGGGCACGCCGGGTGCCCATTCTCTTATTTAAGCTCAGTATCCGCCGGTCAGATCTTTTCCAGCAAGACGCCGCATTCCATATGGTGCGTGTACGGGAATTGATCGAACAGCGCGAGTTTGGTCAGACGGTGTGTCTGGCTCAGCGTGTCGAGATTGGCGCTCAGCGTTTCAGGGTTACAGGAGATATAAAGGATGCGGTCGTAACCCTGCACCATTTTCACTGTATCGTCATCCAGCCCGCTGCGCGGTGGATCGACAAAAATCGTATTGCAGTTATAGGCGGTCAGTTCGATGTCTTTCAGGCGGCGGAATTCGCGCACGCCGTTCATCGCCTGGGTGAAGTCTTCTGCGGCCATGCGGATAATTTGCACGTTGTCGATATGGTTAGCCGCAATGTTGTACTGCGCGGCAGCCACTGACGGTTTGGCGATTTCAGTTGCCAGCACGCGGTTAAAGTTACGTGCCAGTGCCAGAGAAAAGTTACCGTTTCCGCAGTAAAGCTCCAGCAAATCACCGGTTGACCCTTCGGTCACATCCAGCGCCCACTCGAGCATCTGAATATTCATTTCAGCATTGGGTTGGGTGAAGCTGTTTTCTACCTGACGGTAAATCATGTCGCGGCCAGCAACGGGTAAAACCTCATCGATATAGTCCTGATCCAGCATAATTTTAGTTTTAGACGCACGGCCAATCAGCTGAATATCAAAACCCTGCTCACGCAGTTGGTCGCGCAATACGGTGGCGGCCTGTGTCCATTCGTCATCCAACTTGCGATGGTAAAGCAGTGATGCAATCACTTTGCCGCTGCGGGTAGACAGATAATCAATCTGGAAGATTTTACGACGCAGGACGGGGTCTTGTTTGATTGCAGCGATAAGGGCAGGCATCAAACGGTTGATGATCTCGCTGGCAGCAGGGAACTGGTCCACCCGCACGCGGGCTTTGGTCTGCTGATCAAACATGATGTGGTACAGATCGCCTTCGTCATGCCAGACGCGAAACTCGGCGCGCATACGGTAATGGCTGACTGGCGAACGGAAAACGTCAGGCTGCGGCGCATTAAAGGGCGACATCATCGCCGTGAGACGTGCGGTCTTTTCCGCCAGTTGGTCGTCGTATTGTTCAATGGGCAGGTTTTCAGGCGTCATCGGTTTTCTCGTCTAACTGGGAGTAAATGGGCGAACTTTGCGGGGGATTTTAGGGAATGTCCCCGGTATGTCCAGTCTTGTCGTCATTTCCGGGGAAAGGGCTTTCTCTACGATGGATGTCTGGATTTCCAAACGGGTTGATCGTAGGATGCCATTCGGCCTCAATAACTGAGTTAAAAGGGAATCCGGTGTGAATCCGGAACTGGCGCGCAGCGGTATGGGGAAAGCACGGCGATAGCACATTCATTATGCAGACACTGTCTTCTTCTTATTCTTTATTTATAAGGGAAAGAAAAGAGGAGATGGGAAGTCATCGCCCGGTGGCGGTTTATTATTTCTTTCTTTAATAACCAACAAATCCTAAGTCCGAAAACCTGCCGATATTACGTCGCAACTTCACTGTCGTCGCGAAAACGCCGGTGTCTTTCTGCGGCATCCGCCAATTAAGTTTGGATGCTCGATTCATGACAATTAAAAAGCACGCGCTGCTGACGGTATTATCTGTCACAGCTTTTTCAGGGTGGGCGCAAGGCAGTACCCCTTCTTCTGATAACAGCGACGACCTCGTTGTTACCGCCAACCGTTTTCCACAGCCAGTCTCATCCGTATTAGCGCCAATGGATATTGTCACCCGTGATGATATTGACCGTTGGCAGTCCACATCGGTGGTGGATGTCTTACGCCGCTTACCGGGGGTGGATATTGCACAGAATGGCGGAATGGGGCAGCAAAGTTCTTTGTTCGTTCGCGGCACCAACTCCAGCCACACATTAGTGCTGATGGATGGCGTGCGTTTAAATCAGGCCGGCGTCTCCGGTGCTGTCGATCTTAGCCAAATTCCGATTTCTCTGGTGCAGCGCATCGAGTTTATTCGCGGTCCGCGTTCGGCTGTGTATGGCTCTGATGCCATCGGTGGTGTGGTTAACATTATTACCACCCGCGATAAACTGGGTACCACGCTGACGACAGGTATCGGCTCTAATGGTTACCAGACCTATGGCGGTTCTACCCAACAGAAACTGGGGGAAAACACTGTCGCAACGGTGGCAGGAAACTACACCTACACTAAAGGCACCGACGTCGTAGCCAACTTGCCGGATAACTACGGCGACCCGCGTCAGCCTGACCGCGATGGCTTCATGAGTAAGACCCTTTGGGCCGGGCTTGAACACCAGTTCAATGAACAGTTCAGCGGTTTTGCCCGCGCATACGGTTTTGATAACCGCACCGCCTATGACGGCACCTACAGCTATGCCGATCCGGCTCACCCTGATGCGCTGCCAGATACGCGTCAGTTATATAGCCGCACGTACGACACTGGGTTACGTTTCCAGCAAGGGATCTACTCTACCCAGTTCAGCGGCAGTTATAGTCATACCAAAGACTATAACTACGATCCGAAATACGGCCCGTATTCTGCTTCTGCCACCCTTGATGATTCTGACCAGTACAACCTGCAATGGGGTAATACCTTCCAGGTTGGGCAGGGTGCAGTCAGCGCGGGTGCTGACTGGCAGGAACTCAGCACTCAGCCGGGCACCAACTACATTACCGATGGTTATACCCAGCACAATACCGGCGTGTATGTTACGGCCCAGCAGAAGGTGAGTGATTTTACGCTCGAAGGGGCAGTACGTAATGATGATAACTCGCAGTTTGGTTCACACGGCACCTGGCAAAGCAGCGCGGCATGGGAGTTCATCGACGGCTACCGTTTCATCGCTTCCTATGGTACGGCGTTCAAAGCACCGAATCTGGGGCAACTCTATGGCAGCTTTGGCGGTAACCCCAACCTGAAGCCAGAAGAGAGTAAAGAGTGGGAAGGCGGGCTGGAAGGTCTGACCGGTCCGCTGGACTGGCGTTTGTCCGCCTATCGTAACGACATCGATCAGATGATCAGTTACTACAATCAGCAGCAAGGTTATTACAACGTCGATAAAGCAACGATTAAAGGCGTGGAATGGACGGGTAACTTTGACACCGGTCCTGTGCATCACGGCATCACACTGGAATATTTAGATCCGCGCAATGCTGAGACCAACGAGATCTTATTGCGTCGTGCCAAACAGCAAGCGAAATACCAGCTGGACTGGACGATGGCTGATTTCGACTGGTCGATCAATTATCAATATCTGGGTGAGCGTTATGACACAGATTTCAATACCAACGAGAATGTGAAACTCGGTGGTGTCAGCTTGTGGGATCTGGCGGTGTCATATCCGGTGACGTCACATCTGACCGTTCGTGGTAGAATTGCCAACCTCTTAGATAAAGATTATGAGACGGTTTATGGCTACGAAACACCAGGACGTGAATACTACCTCACTGGAAGCTATACCTTCTGACAGCTCGATAATTCCTGACCGCCCGACGGTGCTGGTGTTTGACTCCGGCGTCGGCGGGCTATCGGTTTATCATGAAGTCCGGCAGATGCTGCCGGACCTTCACTATATATATGCATTCGATAATGTGGCTTTCCCTTATGGCGAAAAGTCCGAAGAGTTTATTGTCGAGCGCGTGGTCGAGATTGTTAGCGCAGTGGCAGCGCGTCATCCTCTCTCTATTATTGTTATCGCCTGTAATACCGCGAGTACCGTTTCCCTTCCTGCACTGCGTGCCAAATTCGACTGTCCGGTCGTCGGCGTTGTTCCTGCTATCAAACCTGCAGCAAAACTGACACGTAACGGTGTCGTCGGCCTGTTGGCAACGCGCGCAACCGTACAGCGTCCTTATACTCACGATCTCATTGCCCGGTTTGCGACGGATTGCAAAATCCTGATGTTGGGTTCTGCCGAGCTGGTGGAAATTGCTGAAGCGAAGTTGCACGGTACTGAGGTATCCCTGCCGGTATTGAAGAAAATCCTCCAGCCCTGGTTACGCATGCAAGAGCCACCGGACACGGTTGTTCTCGGCTGTACCCATTTTCCGCTGTTAAGTGAGGAGCTGGCGCAGGTATTACCGGACGGAACACGACTGATTGATTCAGGATCAGCAATTGCACGTCGAGCACATTGGTTAATTGAAACGACGCATAAGAATATTCCAGCCAAAAACGAGGGTGTTGAAATAGAGAGTCTGGCGTATTGCATGGCAGTAACGCCTGAGACAGAAATCCTGCTGCCTGTTTTACAGGCATATGGCTTCAAAAGCATCCAGGAATTGCCGCTTTAAACACCTTTTGATGAAAGATTCAGCGGTCGGTAATTTATTTGTATTTTAGGGGTTGCGGCCTTCTGAGAACTCCCTATAATGCGCCTCCACTGACCGGGAACAACGACTGAGAAGTCGCTCGGACAGGAAGAGAAAAAGATGAAAGTTCGAATGAATAATCTCTTGACTCTTCAGCGGGAAAACGTAATATACGCCTCCCGCGCCGCATAAGATTCCTTGCGAACTGCGGCATGCTCTTTAACAATTTATCAGACAATCTGTGTGGGCACTCACAAGACGAT
>NZ_JBUZRI010000006.1:0-133176 GCF_055407225.1 Ewingella sp. C233 | reverse complement strand
AGAGGAGTCGTTGTTCCCGGTCAGTGGAGGCGCATTATAGGGAGTTCTCAGAAGGCCGCAACCCTTAATTTCAAATAAATGACTGACCGTTCTTTTTTTGGGCGATACGCCCAGAGATCCAGCATCAGAGCGGTTTTTTGTACGATAACTTGCCAAAATCCTCAGCAAACCTCTTAACTTGCTCCCAATCGGTGTATTCCACTTCTTTACTGGTATCCGTTTCGCCACCGGTCATGCGCATAATAAGTTGAATCATGACTTTATCTATCCAGCGATAGCGCGGATAACGCAGCGCGCCGGCGAACACTCCGCATAAAGCAGGCTTCCAGGGTGTCGCCATCAGAAACTTGCGTACATAGGAGTTAGTCTGTGGCGTGCGCTTTTCAGGTTTACGCGCCGTCAGGTTCACCGCAAAGAACGCCGACGGCATGCTGTTAAGCTGTTTGATATTCTGTTTGACGAATTTATCCAATACCGAATTGAAATGGCCATAGCGAATTGACGCCCCCACCAGCACCTTATCGTATTGAAAAAGCGTGACATGCTGCACGTGCATCAGGTCAATCACATCGCATTCACACTTCTCTTTAATGCAGCTCGCGATATAAGAAGCAATGGCATGCGTTTGCCCATCACGTGTTGAATAGAGCACCAGTGCTTTCATAACAGGTTCCTTTCTCTCTTTATAAGGTTCTGAATTATTCTCGCCAGAAGGTCGGCGTGAACAGAACCAATAATGTAAACACTTCAAGTCGGCCAAATAACATCGTGACGATAAGGATCCACTTTGCCGTCGAATTCATTGACGCAAAGTTGTCGGCCACCACACCAAGCCCCGGCCCGAGGTTATTCAATGTTGCCGTTACGGCCGCGAAGGCAGAGAAGTTATCTACGCCCGTCGCGACAATAGCCAGCATACTGACGATAAAGACCAGCGCATAGGCTGAGAAGAATCCCCATACGGCCTCGATAATACGTTCCGGCAACGCACGGTTGCCGAGCTTAATGGTGTAGACCGCATTCGGATGGACCAGGCGTTTTAGCTCGCGCGACCCTTGTAAATAAAGCAGCAGGATACGAATGACTTTCAGACCGCCACCGGTCGACCCCGCACAGCCACCAATAAAGGCCGAGCACAACAGCAAGATCGGCAGGAAAAGGGGCCATTTGGAAATACTGTCAGTGGTATAACCCGCGGTCGTCGCCATTGATACTACCTGGAAGAACGCTTGATTCAGCGTTTCCAGCCCGGAACTGTAGACGTTATGCATCCAGAGCACCGACGTACAGACCACCACCAGCGTAAGCTGCACACCGATGAACATACGAAATTCCGGATCACGCCAGTACACCTTCAGGTTACGTCCGCTCAGCACGGCAAAGTGCAGACCGTAGTTACAGCCGGAGATCAGCAGGAATACCGCGATGATGGTGTTAATCGTACCACTATGAAAATAGCCGATACTGGCGTCATGGGTTGAGAACCCACCAATCGCAATCGTCGAGAAGCTATGACCTATGGCGTCAAATACCGACATCCCCGCCCCCCAGAGCGACAGCGCACAGGCGATGGTCAGCAGAACGTAAATCAGCCACAGCGTTTTCGCTGTTTCTGCAATACGCGGGCGCATCTTGTTGTCCTTTAGCGGCCCCGGCATTTCCGCGCGGTAGAGCTGCATCCCGCCGACGCCCAGAATAGGCAGGATGGCGACGGCCAGCACAATGATTCCCATCCCCCCAAACCACTGGAGCATCTGGCGGTAAAACAGAATGGCTTTCGGCAGCGAATCCAGACCCACCAGAGTGGTCGCTCCGGTTGTCGTTAAACCGGAGAAGGATTCAAAAAAGGCATCAGTCAGCGAGAGGTTCGGGCGCTCAGAGAACAGGAAAGGCAATGCCCCCACGCTTCCCAGAACTGTCCAGAACAGCACGACAATCAGGAAACCTTCGCGTGGCTTGAGCTCACTCTTCTGTTTTCGGTTCGGTAGCCACAGGAAAAGGCCGATAGCCAGTGCGACAAAGAACGTCTGGCTGAATGCGCGCCCAGCGCCATCGCGATAAATCAGCGCGACTAATCCGGGAATAATCATCGTTCCGGAGAACAGGATGACAAGCACCCCCACGATGCGTGTTATGGCACGAAAATGCATGCTGTCGCGTTCCTCAGCGAATTAACCATTGAATAAGAATTTATGAAACCGGCTGCAACTGAAGCGTGCCGCGACTGAGATCATATAAACGGATGACAATTGCCGACGCTTCTGCGGCAGGCAATGCCAGACGCAGTTCGACAGCAGCACCGTAATCACTCTGTAAAATTTGCCCACCCATCTGCTGCATCAGGCTTTCCACCAAAGCAAGCTGGGGATAGTCGCAGTGCAGCTTATATTCTGCCAGTGGGACTTTTTGATAAACCGTAAGGAGTTTCAGCGCCTGCTGAACACCGCCACCGTAGGCTTTTACCAAACCGCCGGTACCTAACATGATGCCGCCATAATAACGCACCACGGCTGCGGTGATCTCACCAACACCACTTCCCATCAACTGCCCGAGGATCGGTTTTCCCGCCGTGCCCGCGGGTTCACCATCATCAGAGAAACCCAGCTGCTGCGAATCCGCTGGCGCGCCCGCAACAAACGCCCAGCAGTGATGTCTCGCTGCCGGATGCTGATTTCTTACATCTTGTATAAAAGTTTTAGCCGCTTCTACGCCTCCGGTGTGTGCCAGAAACGTAATAAAGCGGCTCTTCTTTATTTCCTCACTGAAACTGACGGCTTCAGCAGGAACCGGATAAGGCTGCATCAGGCAAGTTTCAAATCACGCGTCATGTTTTCAATATGATTATCGTGAATGACAATATTGTCTTCGATGCGAATCCCGCCGTACGGTTTCAGTGCTTCGATACGATCCCAGGCAAAATGCTTGCTGAACTCGCCATCACGCCAGGGTGCCAGCAGTGATTCGATGAAATACAGGCCCGGCTCAATGGTTAATACCATACCCGGCTGGATCACACGGGTGCAGCGCAGAAAAGGATACTGCGACGGCGCCGCCAGATGCGTGCCCTGCTCATCTTGCATGAAACCTGCGACGTCATGAACCTGTAAGCCAAGTGGATGGCCCAACCCATGCGGCAAGAATGGCCCGGTTAGGTTCTTCTCGACCATCGCTTCTTCACTGATATCCACCACCAGCTTGTGGGCCTTCAGCACTTTGGCAATACGATGATGCATCTGAATATGATAGTCGGTGTAACTGACGCCAGGTTTCATCGTTCCAATCAGCGCCAACTCTTCGCTATTTAAGTCCTTCACCAGCGCGGCAAAATTGCTGGCCGGATCTGCTGCATAAGTTCGCGTCAAATCGGCGGCATAACCGTTGTACTCGGCACCAGCATCAATCAGGAAGCTGCGCATCTCAGACGGTGGCTGATGATCAAGTTTAGTGTAATGCAGCACCGCAGCGTGTTCATTCAGCGCCACAATGTTGTCATAAGGCACATCGGTATCGCGATGACCGGTGGCTGTCAGATAAGCGAGATTAATATCGAACTCGCTCATGCCTGACAAGAAGGCTTCCTGCGCTGCGCGATGGCCACTGACCGCGACTTTTTGCGCTTCGCGCATACAGGCTAATTCGTAGCCCGTTTTATACGCGCGGTGATAATGCAGGTAGTCCAGCACCGCTTTGGGGTTAATGTTATCTGCCACGACCCCCATATTTAGTGCCTGAGCCTGGCTTGAACCGATATAGGCGACGCGTTTTAAATCCGCAGGCAGCTGATTTCTGATGTCATCGGCTTTCGCCAGCGGCGAAAGCGCCACTTCATGGGTCCAGAAAGTCTCCGGCAACGGTTCAACACTGTGCCAGTAATCTACCGGTGAGTAGAACCAGAGTTTGGGCGCGTTTACGCCATCAACCCATAACCAGCAATTTGGCACTTTGGTGACGGGCACCCAGGCTTTGAATTGCGGGTTCACTTTGAACGGATAGCTATGGTCATCAAGGAAAGTCGTCATCAATTCACCCGAGTGAATCAATAACGCATCAAGCTGATTGCGTTGCAGTATTTCGCGCGCACGCCCTTGCAGCGTGGCGATGTGTTCTTTGTAAAGCGTAGTGAGCGATTCCATCAAACTGTCCTTTTTCCTGCACAACGATGCCGCATCTTATCACAGCCACGCACGGGTCGTAGCCCCGGAAGGTTTGTGATCTTGCCTGCAAATTACACTCATCTCATTTGCAAATTATTAACATAAAAACCACACTCCATTCATCTGGTCATACCAGATCATCCCAGATGATTCAGGAGAGACACATGCTCTACCAAGGCGAAACACTACACCTGCACTGGCTCCACGACGGTATTGCCGAGCTGGTGTTTGATGCACCGGGCTCCGTTAACAAGCTCGATACCCGCACCGTCGCCAGTCTTGGCGAAGCGATCGGCGTGCTGGAAAAACAGAACGATTTAAAAGCCCTGCTGCTGAGTTCGACCAAGCCGGCGTTTATCGTCGGTGCCGACATTACTGAATTCCTTTCCCTGTTTAATGCCCCGGCGGAAAAGCTGCACCAGTGGCTGAATTTTGCCAACAGCATCTTTAATCGTCTGGAAGATTTACCTGTACCCACCCTTTCTGCCATCGCGGGATATGCACTGGGCGGCGGCTGCGAATGCGTGCTGGCAACGGATTTCCGTATTGCCACGCCTGACGCACGCATTGGCCTGCCTGAAACTAAGCTTGGGATCATGCCAGGCTTTGGCGGCTCAGTACGTTTACCGCGCTTACTTGGCGCCGACAGTGCGCTGGAGATCATCGCGGCCGGTAAAGACATCAGCGGCAAAGATGCACTGAAAGTCGGGCTGGTAGACGCCGTAGTCGCCGCAGATAAACTCCGTGATGCCGGGCTGAACATATTACAGCAGGCAATTGACGGAAAACTGGACTGGCGTACCCGCCGTGAACCAAAGCGTCAGCCGCTGAAATTGAGCCCGGTTGAAGCCACGATGAGCTTCAGCGTAGCCAAAAGTATGGTGCTGCAAACGGCAGGAAAGCATTACCCCGCGCCGATGACGGCAGTAAAAACCATTGAAGCGGCGGCGAAATTAGGTCGTGAAGAAGCACTCAAGCTGGAAACCGCCAGCTTCGTGCCGCTCGCTCAATCAAAAGAAGCCCGCGCGCTGGTCGGTATTTTCCTTAACGATCAGTTCGTCAAAGCCAAAGCCAAAAAACTGGCCAGTGACAGTGAGAAAACCGTTCAGGCTGCCGTGCTGGGTGCCGGGATCATGGGGGGTGGCATCGCCTACCAGTCTGCACTGAAAGGCGTGCCGGTCATTATGAAAGACATTAATGACAAATCCCTGACGCTCGGCATGAACGAAGCCGCCAAACTGCTAAATAAACAACTGGAACGCGGCAAACTTGATGGCCTGAACATGGCAAAAGTACTGTCCACCATTCAGCCGACGCTGAGCTACAGCGGTATTGAGCGCGCGAAAGTTGTCGTAGAAGCCGTGGTGGAGAATCCAAAAATCAAAGCGGCGGTGCTGGCGGAAGCGGAATCCCTGCTGGACATCGATACCGTGCTGGCATCTAACACCTCGACCATTCCCATCGATCAGTTAGCGGCCGGGCTGAAACGTCCCGAAAACTTCTGCGGCATGCACTTCTTCAACCCGGTTCACCGCATGCCGCTGGTTGAAATCGTGCGCGGCGCTAAAACCTCAGATAAAACCCTGTCGCGCATTGTCTCCTACGCCCTGACCATGGGCAAAACGCCGATTGTCGTCAACGACTGTCCGGGATTCTTCGTTAACCGCGTGCTGTTCCCTTACTTCGCCGGGTTCAGCCTGTTACTGCGTGACGGTGCGGATTTCCGCCAGATCGACAAAGTCATGGAAAAACAGTTCGGCTGGCCAATGGGGCCGGCCTATCTCCTCGACGTGGTGGGAATCGATACCGCACATCATGCACAGGCCGTGATGGCTGCCGGTTTCCCGGACCGTATGGCAAAAGAGTATCGCGATGGCGTCGATGTACTGTTCGACAACCAGCGTTTCGGTCAGAAGAATCAGCTCGGCTTCTACCGCTACAGCGAAGACAGCAAAGGCAAACCGCGTAAAGATAACGACGATCAGGTCGATAAATTGCTGGCTGAAAATGGCGCCCAAAAGGCCGAATTCACGCAGGAAGCAATTATCGCCCGCATGATGATCCCGATGATTAACGAAGTTGTCCGCTGTCTGGAAGAGGGAATTATCGCCAGTCCTGCCGAAGCTGATATGGCGCTGGTATACGGTATTGGTTTCCCACCGTTCCACGGCGGCGTATTCCGCTATCTCGATACTCTGGGCAGTGCTGCCTACCTGAAAATGACTGAGCAATACGCGCACCTCGGCGCGCTGTATCAGGCACCGGTTGGGTTACGCGACAAAGCCGAAACGAATGACACTTATTATCCGGTCGCAGCACCGCTGGAAGATCTCAGCACCGGCACTCAGGCATAAGGATCGAAATCATGGAAAACGTAGTCATTGTTGACGCCGTCCGCACACCGATGGGCCGTTCAAAAGGCGGGGCATTTCGTCATGTGCGTGCCGAGGATTTATCCGCACATCTGATGCGCGCCATTCTGGCCCGTAATTCGGCGCTTGATCCGAAAGAGATCGATGACATTTACTGGGGCTGTGTTCAGCAGACCCTGGAACAAGGCTTCAATATTGCCCGTAATGCTGCGCTGCTGGCTGAAATCCCTCATAGCGTTCCGGCCACCACGGTCAACCGTCTGTGTGGTTCTTCCATGCAGGCACTGCATGATGCTGCCCGCGCCATTATGGTCGGTGATGCCCACGTCGGCCTGATTGGTGGCGTAGAACATATGGGCCATGTGCCGATGAATCACGGCGTGGATTTCCATCCGGGGCTCAGCCGCACCGTGGCAAAAGCCGCAGGCATGATGGGGCTGACCGCCGAAATGCTGGCGAAAATGCATCAGATCAGCCGCGAAATGCAGGATGAATTTGCTGCCCGTTCACACCAGCGCGCACATGCCGCCACGGTTGCCGGGCACTTTGCCCATGAAATCGTACCGACCGACGGGCATGACGCAGAGGGCGTGCTGACCAACTACAACTATGACGAAGTGATCCGCCCGGAAACCACGGTGGCAACGCTGGCTGCGCTGCGCCCTGCGTTTGACCCGGTTAACGGCACCGTCACGGCGGGCAGTTCATCGGCACTGTCCGACGGCGCGTCCGCCATGCTTCTCATGAGCGAATCAAAAGCCAAATCTCTCGGCCTCAAAGCCCGCGCCCGCATTAAAGCGATGGCGGTGGTGGGTTGTGACCCGTCGATTATGGGATATGGGCCAGTACCGGCAACCCGTCTGGCATTGAAACGCGCCGGACTGAGCGTGCAGGACATCGGGTTGTTTGAACTGAACGAGGCCTTCGCTGCACAGGCTTTACCGTGCGCGAAAGATTTGGGGCTGCTGGAAACCATGGAAGAGCGCGTCAATCTCAACGGTGGCGCCATTGCTCTAGGCCACCCGCTCGGGTGCTCCGGCTCACGAATCTCTACCACCCTGCTTAACCTGATGGAGCGCCGCGACGTCCAGTTTGGCGTAGCCACGATGTGTATCGGGCTGGGCCAGGGTATCGCGACCGTTTTCGAGAGAGTCTGATAAAACGCAAAAAAGCGGGAATTTACCTGCTTTATTGGATGATTTGATATTTCCCTAAATCATGCGTGTTGTATCAAGACGCCAACTGCGCAAATCCCCGTCACTTACATACGTAAGTAACGGGGATAAGCAAAGGCAGCCAACGCAGAGACAACACGCAGGATGACAGGAAATCAAATGAAGGCAAACGCATCGCCGTACATACGATCTTCCTGCGCACCACGTTCTGCCACAAAACGCTCACGGGCAATTTTCGCCATTTCAAAACGTCCGGCAATATAAATATCGTGGCCAGCCAGCGTGGAAAAGTCCTGCAGCACGGCGCTTAATACGGTACCGCTTCTTCCCTGCCAGCCCTCTTCCGGCTGTTCAACCACCGGGATCACCTTCAGGTTTGGATGGTTCACGCTCAGCGCTTCCAGTTCACCCAAATCATAAAGATGTTTGAGTTCACGACCGCCCCAATAGATTGAGATATCGCGCCCCGGCTGCTGCTCGAGCGCTGCCACCAATATTGAGCGTGCATAAGAGAAACCAGTGCCCCCAGCGATCAGCACCAGCGGGCGATCACCGTCGTCACGCAACCACGCATCACCATGGGGAATATCCACGGTAATATTTTGTTCTTTCAAGATGCGGTCCATCACGGCCATCGCATACAGATTCAACTCTGAAGCACCGATGTGCAGCTCAATCGTGTCGCTTTCGGCAGGCGTAGAGGCCAGGGAGAATGGGCGTTTATCGCGCTCATCCATCACTACCATCAGATACTGACCGGCACGGAAAGAAAACGGCGCTTCCGGCGATAACCGTACCCGGTACACCGTATCAGTAATGGCCTCAACCGAGGTTACTTTACAGCTCAATATTGTCATGCGTTCCCTCTGTGGGTCATCAAAGCAAGGCGGAGAACGGCGACACGGTTATTTCTTCGCGCTGCCGCCGTCTGCATTTTTATTATACGTTGGTGCTTTACTGGAATACTTATCACCGGCAAAGATGCCCAATTCGTCCCAGATGGCATCAACGCGCGCGGTCACGGCAGGATCCTTAACAATAGGACGGCCCCATTCGCGCTGCGTTTCACCCGGCCATTTATTCGTGGCGTCTAAGCCCATCTTCGACCCCAAACCGGAAACCGGTGAGGCAAAATCGAGATAATCAATCGGCGTATTTTCGACTAACACGGTGTCCCGCGCAGGATCCATACGGGTTGTGATCGCCCAAATAACGTCGTTCCAGTCGCGGGCATTAATATCGTCATCGCAGACAATCACAAACTTAGTGTACATAAACTGACGCAGGAATGACCAGACGCCCATCATCACGCGCTTGGCATGACCGGCATACTGCTTTTTCATGGTAACGACGGCCAGTCGGTATGAACAGCCCTCAGGCGGCAGATAAAAATCCACAATTTCTGGAAACTGTTTCTTTAAAATCGGCACAAAGACTTCATTCAGTGCCACGCCCAGCACCGCAGGTTCATCGGGTGGTCTGCCGGTGTAGGTGGAGTGATAAATGGCGTTTTTGCGCTGAGTAATATGTGTAATGGTAAACACCGGGAAACTGTCTACTTCATTGTAGTAGCCAGTGTGATCACCGTAAGGACCTTCTGGCGCCAGTTCGGCCGGGTCAATATAACCTTCCAGAACAATTTCGGCACTGGCGGGCACTTCGAGATCGTTGGAAATGCATTTTACGACTTCAGTCTTATTGCCACGCAACAGGCCGGCAAACGCATATTCCGATAACGTATCCGGCACCGGCGTCACTGCGCCAAGAATCGTCGCCGGGTCCGCGCCAAGTGCAACGGAAACCGGGAAGGGTTTACCCGGGTTTTGCTGGCACCACTCCTGGAAATCCAGCGCGCCACCGCGATGGGATAACCAGCGCATGATCACTTTATTCTTGCCCAGAACCTGCTGGCGGTAAATCCCCAGATTCTGACGCTGTTTGTGCGGGCCACGGGTTACCGTTAGACCCCAGGTGATAAGCGGCGCGGCATCTTCCGGCCAGCAATGCATCACCGGAATACGCGACAGATCAACGTCATCCCCTTCCCAAACCAGTTCCTGACAAGGTGCCGAGTGCAGAACCTTGGTCGGCATATTCATCACTTGCTTGAACTTGGGCATTTTGTCGTAGAAATCGCGAAATCCGCGCGGCGGCTCAGGCTCTTTCAGAAACGCCAGCAATTCACCGACTTCACGCAGCGCACTGACTTCTTCCTGTCCCATTCCCAACGCCACGCGCTCAGGCGTACCGAATAAATTGCACAGCACTGGCATGTCGTAACCTTTTGGGTTTTCGAACAATAGCGCTGGGCCGCCAGCACGCAGGGTGCGGTCAGCAATTTCGGTCATTTCCAGATAGGTATCGACAGGCTGAGTAATGCGTTTCAGTTCGCCTCTCTTTTCAAGTAACGAGAGGAAGTCACGTAAATCACGGTATTTCATGCTGATTTTTATCGCCAAATTGGGGAGAGCATTATAGGGCCTCTCCAGAGTTGTTGCTGCCTTTTTGTTATCAGTACGTAAATACCAATAATGAAAAGCCAGTGTAACCGCCAGCCCGAACTTCAGTTGAACTGGCGATGCGAAATCGACTATTGGCAGTTAAACGACACCAGCGAACTCAACGCCTGAGTGTCCTGATATTCATGAATATCCTGACCGTGACGGAACACTTTAAAGCCCTGCCCTTTGGCGCTGAAGTAACTCAGATCATTACCAGAAACCTTCAGAAGACTGCCTTCACGCAGCGCAATCACTGACTCGCTCGGGTTAACCGCACAAAACTCAGCAATGCGTTCGTCGCGGGTTTCGCCCATATGCCCGCTGAGATGCGCGTCGATATAGTGCGGATTGATTTGCACCGGGAAGAGGCCCAGAGAAGGCAGCACCACTGAATTACGCACCGGCATATCATTGGTGGTACGAATACTTGGTGTCGCCACATTGCACCCTGCGCTCCAGCCGATATACGGCACATTGCGTTCGCGAACCGCACGCTGAATAGGAACGATCAGCCCGTTTTCGTGCAACAGCTGATTCAGCATCCAGGTATTCCCGCCGCTTATCAGAATGCACTCCGCCTGCACGATAGCTTCAGCAGGCGTTTCGGCATGGTGAATACTGCTGACCTTAATACCCAGCGCCTTTTCAAGCTCCTGCGCACGCGCGTCGTAGTCGCTGCGGATCAGAGCATAAGGGATCAGAACAGCAGAGGTAATATTACGGGCTTTTAACATCGCCTGAATATGTTCATTGGCATAGCCTAACAGCGTGGATTCACCCGAAAGCTTACCGTTACTCAGCAAGAACAACTCCATGACGCTTCTCCGTTATTGTCGTTAGACACTTGTGTAATATGCCACGATACGCTTGGCGTTCGTATGCAATCAACCACCTGCCTGTCTATCGCCAGTCACTTTTGTTATGCTGACCAGTGAGACTTGATGGCGTGTGAGACTATGGAATCCTGGTACTTATTATATTGCAAACGCGGGCAACTTCTGCGTGCTAAAGAACATCTGGAGCGTCAACAGGTTAACTGTTTAACTCCGATGATCACACTGGAAAAAATAGTGCGTGGCCGCAGAACGGCGGTGAGTGAACCCTTGTTCCCAAACTATCTGTTTATCGAGTTTGATCCCGAACGTATCCATACAACCACTATTAGTGCGACGCGCGGTGTCAGCCATTTTGTCCGCTTTGGCCCGCAGTTGGCGACAGTGCATCCCGATGTCATCCATCAACTGATGACTCAGCCGATGCCAGAAGTCCGCGATCCAGAGACCCCGCACAGCGGCGACGTAGTCGTCATTACCCAGGGTATCTTCGAAGGATTCGAAGCAATTTATACCGAACCTGATGGCGAAGCCCGTTCATTGCTGATGCTCAATCTTATCAATCAACAGGTTAAGCAAAGCCTCGATAACACACATTTCCAGAAAATTTGACCGACGATCGCTCGTCATCTCATGATGTGTAAGATTTTGGCATAAAACAAAAGGCACCTCTTGAGGTGCCTTTTGTTATCTGTGCGACTTAGCGTGATAAACCAAACAGCGCGCGCGCATTATCTTCAGTTTTTTGCGCCAACCATGCCGGGTCTTCACCACGCCAAAGCGCCACTTGATGAATGATATGCGGTAAAAAAGCAGGCTCATTTCGCCGGTTTTTTGGCTTTTCAGGCATATCCCGTGGAAGCAAGTAAGGTGCATCAGTCTCGAGCAGCAGCCGCTCAGCCGGTATCTGGCTGAGCATCCCGCGTAACTCCAGCCCCCGCCGCTCATCACATACCCAACCGGTAATACCGATTGAAAGCCCAAGCGCCAGATACAGTTCGAGTTCCTGCTCGGTTCCGGTAAAACAGTGCACAACCGCGCCCGGCAGTTTGCTCAGCCACGGGGTCAGCAGATCGGCAAAGCGCGGATGGGCGTCACGGCAATGCAGAAATACCGGCAGTTCGAGCTCAGCAGCCAGTGCCAGCTGCGCACTGAAAGCCACTTCCTGCCGATCTGCTGGTGAAAAGTTACGATTAAAATCCAACCCGCATTCACCGATTGCCACGACCTGTGGACTGGCGGCCAGCGTCCGGATGGTCAGTTCGGTTTCAGGGTTCCAACTGCTGGCCTGATGCGGATGCACGCCAGCAGTTGACCAGCAGAACTGCGGATATTGTGCAGCAAGCTGTGCCGCCTCACCGCTTTCCGCCGCCGATGTCCCGGTAATTAACATTCCGGAAAGCCCCGCGGCCCGTGCACGCTCAACAACCTGCGGGCGGTCTTTATCAAACTGGTTACTGGTAAGGTTCACGCCAATTTCAAACATACTGCGTCCTAAAACAGAAACCGCCCAACAGGGCGGTTTTTTACGTCAATGATCCTATCAGGAAGCCTGATCCTGTTCGTCGTCTTCAGCATCAACGTCAGAACGACGTCGCTTACCGACATAGAAACGGGCAAAGAACACACCGATTTCAAACAAACAATACATCGGGATTGCCAACAGTGTTTGCGAGAACACGTCAGGCGGCGTCAACAACATACCGACGACAAATGCGCCAACAAGAACATAAGGACGTTTCTTCTTCAGGTCTTCTGGCGTTGTTACGCCACTCCAGCACAACAACACAATGGCGATCGGCACTTCAAATGACACGCCAAAGGCCATAAACAGTGCCATGACAAAATCGAGATAGTTATTAATGTCCGTCGCAATTTGAACGCCAGCCGGGGCTGTCTTAGCAAAGAAGGCAAATGCCAGTGGGAATACCACAAAATAAGCGAACGCCATGCCGAGGTAAAATAGCAGTGAGCTGGAGAACAGCAATGGCATCATCAGACGGCGTTCGTGCTTATACAGCGCAGGGGCCACAAAACCCCAGACCTGATAAAGAATAAACGGTGCAGAGGCAAACACCGAAACAATCATGGTCAGTTTGATTGGGGTAAAGAATGGCGATGCCACATCGGTGGCAATCATGCTCGCACCCAACGGCATTTGCTTAATTAGCGGAGCCGAGACCAGATAGTAAATATCATTGGAAAAATAGGCCAAAGCCAGGAACACCACCAGAATACAAATGATGGAGTTGAGCAGACGCTTACGCAGTTCTATCAGATGGCTGATAAGCGGTTGGGTATCTTCAACAGCCATGTTTTAACGTTCGCCTGTAGATTGAGTAGAAGGGGTCGGTTTCGCCGCTGGCACTGTTTCACCTGCCGGAGCCGGAGTATCGATGGCATCAGCGTTATTCACTGAAACCGGCGGCGCCGTCTCTGGCACAGCCTCATGCGCAGATGACGGGGCGACATGCGCTTCGGCAGCCGTTTCAGCCTGATGAAGCGGCTTGCTGGAGGCCACCGCTGCTTCCACCGCATTTTGTGGCGCCTTCGCTGGCGAAGAGGCTACATGGCTGGCAGTTGCGGGTGAAATCCCTTCGTCATGCAAAGCTTCAGCTTCCTGAACCACCGGATTGTGAATGGTATTGCCTTCAGCCGAGGCAGCTTCTACCGCTTTTGCAGCAGCATCAGGCTCGGCAGTAAAGGAGCGCT
Source organism: Ewingella sp. C233 (assembly GCF_055407225.1). Taxonomy (NCBI): domain Bacteria; kingdom Pseudomonadati; phylum Pseudomonadota; class Gammaproteobacteria; order Enterobacterales; family Yersiniaceae; genus Ewingella; species Ewingella sp. C233. Next base: position 119,429 of record NZ_JBUZRI010000006.1, on the reverse strand, counting down.
TCATTGACTCAGCAGCTTCTTTAAGCTCATCCATAGAGGCTCTGATTTCTGGCGTTAAATTCTTAAGACCAGACTCTTCAGCTTTCTTGAGGCTGTCCTGCAGTTCCTGAAGTTTCAGTTCCTGGGATAACTCATTTTGTACTGAGGCCGCCATGGCGCGTAGCGCACGGATCCAGCCTGCAACTGTTCTGACGGCCACTGGCAAACGCTCAGGCCCAAGAACAACCAGACCAATCACCAACACCAGCAACAGTTCACTAAATCCTATGTCGAACACGGTTTATACCTGCTCTTTGTTTTGGCTCTTCGTTTCTTCCGCTTTCACTTCGGGTTTAACCTCAAGAGGTTTAGCCGTGAAATCAGCGTCAGCGTTCGTAGTATCGCTCTCTTTATGTACTTTAGTTGTTGTGTCTTCATCACCCATGGCCTTTTTGAAACCTTTGATGGAAGAACCCAAATCGGAACCTAAAGTACGCAGTTTTTTGGTGCCGAACAGCAGGACCACGATCACTGCAATGATCAGAAGTTGTGTAATGCTAATACCACCCATTATCTTCACCTCAATATGAAGGAACTACATTCATTGTCGCCGGAGGCGACACTCAATTTTAAACACATTAAATCGTTCTACAGCCAGTCTGTTTCAGCTGCTGCGTTTCCAGCCAATGAGCCAAGAAACCACACCGGCTGCCATCAGCCATGCCGGATAAATCTCTACCTGACCAAGCAACAGGATTGTACCGCTTAGCAGGAGAGTGGCACCAATACCGAACAGATATCGGGATTGCCCCTGGCGCACGCCCTGATGCTGCATTTGTGAAGAGAGCTTCTCGATGTTGTATTGCAAAAGCTTATGTTGATGCAGGCTTTGATAAATCAGATCGGGAATCTCAGGCATTTTCTCAATCCAGAAAGGTGCTTTTTCTTTAAACGCCCGCAGCATCGCCGGTAAGCCAACCTGATCTTTCACCCAGCTTTCAAGGAAAGGTTTTGCCGTCGTCCAGAGATCAAGCTGAGGATAAAGCTGACGCCCTAAGCCCTCAACATACAACAGCGTTTTTTGCAGCAGAACCAGCTGAGGCTGTACTTCCATATTAAAGCGGCGCGCTGTGTTGAACAGATTCAACAGCACGTTACCAAATGAAATTTCCGCTAAAGGCTTTTCGAAAATCGGCTCACAGACGGTACGGATTGCGAATTCAAACTCTTCAACATTTGTATCACGGGGAACCCAGCCTGAATCGACATGCAGCTCAGCCACTTTGCGATAATCGCGGTTGAAAAAAGCGATAAAATTTTCTGCCAGATAGCGCTTATCTTCTTTGTTCAGGGAACCAACTATGCCGCAATCAATGCCTATGTAGCAAGGATCTTCAGGGGTGTCATAGCTGACGAAGATGTTGCCCGGGTGCATGTCCGCATGGAAAAAACTGTCACGAAAGACCTGAGTAAAGAACACCTGAACACCGCGCTCAGCCAACAGTTTCATGTTGGTACCCTGCTTTTCCAACGCTTTGATGTCAGAAACAGGAATTCCGTAAATGCGCTCCATCACCATCAGCCGCTCGCTGCAATAATCCGGATACACTTCCGGAACATATAACATCGGGCTGCCCGTAAAATTACGGCGCAACTGAATAGCGTTAGCTGATTCACGCAGCAGATTCAGTTCATCAAGCAGCGTTTTTTCATATTCGCGCACCACTTCACGAGGTTTCAGACGGCGGCCATCAGGCAGCAGTATGGGAACCCAACCGGCCAGACGGGACATCAGACGAATATCCGCCTTGATGATCGGCAGAATGTCCGGGCGGATCACTTTCAATACTACTGGCTTGCCGTTTTCTTTCAGTACGGCGGTATGAACCTGCGCAATAGAGGCAGAGGCCAGCGGAGTCTGGTCAAACTCGTCAAACCAGGTTTCCAGCGGACCGCCTAAGGCTTCTTCAATCTGTTTGCGGGCCAGCGCGCCATCGAAAGGGGCAACGTGATCTTGCAGTAAGGCCAGTTGGTCGGCTATCTGCGGGGGAAAAAGGTCGCGCCGCGTAGAGAGCATCTGACCAAACTTAATCCACACGGGGCCCAGCTGCTCAAGAGCCAGACGCAAGCGCGTGCCGAGAGGCTTATCTTTGTGGCGGTATGGCAACCAGAAAAACAGGTAGCGTCCCATGCGCAGTGGCAGCGTCAAACGAATTTTGGGGATCAGTTCGTCAAGACCATAAGTCAAAAACATGCGAATAATCAGGTACAGGCGTCGCATTTCACCTGGAGTCATGGCGTATCCTCCAGCTTATTGAAACGCTTATCCAGTGCATCAAGTTCACGGGCCAGCGCGGAGACTTCATCGTTAAACCAGACGACTTCAAGCGCGCCGGGTGCCAGTTTCCACTCTTCAGTGAGCGTTTGTGCCACATAGCTTTGCTGACGTTTAAGGCTATTTTTCAGCAGACGAAAACCCCCAGCTACAGCCTGAGTCAGGCCCTGTGCTGCGATGTCACCAACGTAGGGCGCAAGAAATTCAGCGGGCTCCCACTCAACGAGATCAACCAGTGCGACTAACTGCTGAACAACGGAAATATCGCCTTCCACAATCAGTTCACCGCTGCGCATCAGCGGAGAGAGTTGCTGCCGATCGCGTAATTTTTGCAGCACGGACAACGTTGAAGTCACGGTGCAATCCGCCTCCCCGTCCCACTGTCCCAGAACATCAATCTTCTGCTCACTGAAGATAAACGTCAGCGGAGAGCTCAGTTCCTGCAATTCAACACGCAAAACTTTCCCTGCTAAGCGGGCACGCGCAGATTTTAAACTGCGGTCCCTGAACAGCAGATAATTCAGCGACGTTTCAATCGCGGCGGTCAGTAACGGCGTTAACAACATCGGCATACTCATCTCAGAACTTAAAACCACGGTGCAGCGCGACAATGCCACCGGTCAAATTGCTGTAGGTTACATTTTCGAAACCCGCATCAGCCATCATGCTTTTGAGTGTTTCCTGATCGGGGTGCATACGGATTGACTCCGCCAGATAGCGATAGCTCTCTGCATCCTGAGCGACGAGTTCACCAATGCGCGGCAAAATATGAAATGAATAAGTGTCATAGGCTTTGCTAAGCGGAGCCAGCAGCGGTTTGGAAAACTCCAGCACCAGCAAACGACCACCCGGCTTCAGCACGCGGAACATTGAGCGCAGCGCTTTCTCTTTTTCGGTCACGTTACGCAGGCCGAAAGAAATGGTGATGCAATCAAAATAATTATCAGGGAATGGCAATGCTTCAGCGTTCGCCTGCACGTAGCTGACGTTGCCGACAATACCCAGATTGCGGAGCTTCTCGCGTCCCATCTTCAGCATTGAATCATTGATATCTGCCAGCACCACTTCACCCGTTTCACCGACCAGGCGAGAGAATTTAGCGGTGAGATCGCCAGTACCGCCCGCGAGATCAAGCACGCGCTGCCCGCGGCGAACGCCACTGCTGTCGATTGTGAAACGCTTCCAGATACGATGAATACCAAAGGACATCAGGTCATTCATCAAGTCATATTTGGCGGCAACGGAGTGGAAAACTTCTGCCACCATTTCCGCTTTTTCATCTTTCGCTACGGTACGGAAACCAAAATGCGTGGTTTCCTGCGTCTGCTTTTCCATTTTTTATGCCTGCTTATTCAGTCAAACTCTTGGGGAAAGTGTACCAGAACCCCGGGGAAAGCCCCATCACCGATGCTGATTGAACCTCCAAAGATATTCACAGGAAGAATGACTGAGGAGCAACGGCGATCAGACCTGATTATTATTGTTCGCGTAACCGGTCAGCATCGCTTTCACTGGACTCGGATGACAGCGGTTGGTTCTCTTGTGATGGCGAATTTTCAAGAGAAACGGCGGTTTCCGGTTCGTTATCCGCTTTCGCCTGCTCAGCCAAAGAGGGGCTGATGGGCCGCTTAACCTCAACGCCCAGAGCGCGGAATCCTTCTACCTGACCGATCACGTTACCGCGACCCTGCGACAGTTTATTCATCGCCAGGCGATAACTACCCTGCGCTTTTTCCAAACTTTGCCCCATCGACTCCATATCATCAACGAACAGACGCAGCTTGTCATACAGTCGTGCAGCGCGGTCAGCGATACGCTTGGCGTTCTGACTTTGATGTTCATAGCGCCACAGATTGCTGATAGTTCTTAATGCCACCAGCAATGTGGTCGGGCTCACCAGCATAATGTTGTGCTTAAGCGCTTCGCTGATCAATTCGGGCTCCCGGTCGATAGCCAGCAGGAAAGCCGGTTCGACAGGAATGAACATCAGCACATAGTCGAGGCTGCGCAGCCCCGGTAATTGCTGATAATCTTTGCGTCCCAGCAGACGGATATGACCGCGTACGGAAGCAATATGCTCGTTCAGGGCAATGTCGCGTTCAATATCATCCTGACTGTTGAAATAACGCTCATAGGCCACCAGCGTCATTTTGGCATCAATCACCACATCTTTGTTTTGTGGCAACCGCACCACAACATCAGGTTGCATACGGCTATTGGTATCTACCTGCACGCTGACCTGCGTCTGGTATTCATACCCTTCGCGCAAGCCGGAGGCCTCAAGCACCCGGCTCAGAACAACCTCCCCCCAGTTACCCTGAGTTTTATTATCCCCTTTCAGGGCTTTAGTGAGATTGATGGCTTCACGCGCCATCTGCTCGTTGAGTTGCTGGAGGTTACGGATCTCATGGGACAACGTATGCCGTTCACGCGCTTCCTGACCAAAACTGTCCTGCACCTGACGGCGGAACCCATCCAGTTGTTCACGCAGCGGCAACAACAGCTTGTCGAGGCTCTGCTTGTTTTGCTCGTCAGCACGGCGTCCGCTATGTTCAAAAATACGATTAGCGAGATTTTCAAACTGACTCGTGAGCCGTTGTTCACTGTTGATCAGTAGCCGTTGTTTGTCTTCGGCCGCCATGCGAGTTTCATCAAGGCGCGTCGAGACTTCCCGTAGTTCGGCTTCCTGAGCGCTGTTGATTTCACGCTGAGCTCGCAGTTCCTGATTAAGCTGTTCGCACTCGCTTTGCCAGTGGGCCAGACTCAGCAACTTTTCACGGCTGCCCGCCAGGTCACTGTGCAAATTGCGCAGCTCCAGTTCAGACTGACGGCTATGTTGTTGCACCTGTTGGCGCTCAGCCTTCAGGCTTTCGTTTTCTGCTTGCTGCTGCTCAAGCGCCTGCTGCAGTAGACGGCGTTGGGTTTCATGCTCGGTTTGACGTCGCTGTTGAAGCAGGCTGGCAATCAGCCAGCCCAGCAATAAGCCAGCTAAACCACCGCCCATCAGATAGAGGATGCTGATGTCCACGGACTCTCCATTTCAGTCAATTCTTGCGGCCAAGGTAATGTCATGCTGTATGGATGTCCAGCCCATTTTTAGACGCTTCGATACTTTGCGACACGTCTCGCAAGACGTAATTTCTCACCCGATCCCCTCTTGTACAAACCGGCGTAGCGTCACAAGATCACAACCACCGGCTGAGCCATTGAATACCAAAGGCACCGGGAGCCAGCACGCCAAACGCCCATATCAAGGCAGAGGTAACATTGGCTATTTGGAAATAACGCTGCGGCATACCGCAAATACCGGCCACCAGAGGGACTACCGCACGAAGTGGGCCAAAGAAGCGGCCGATAAAGGCACCGGGCATACCCCACTTTTCAAAGAAGGCATGTCCGCGCTCAAGCATTTGCGGATGTTTTGAAAACGGCCAGAAATTACCAACACGGTCTTTGAAATGGTCGCCAACCCAGTAAGAAAACCAGTCACCGAAGAAGGCACCAGCGGCTGCGGCTGCCCAGATAGGCCAAAAGGGAATACCACTTTCGCCAATCAGTGCGCCCAGCCCTAACAAAATCACGGTGGCGGGAAGCAGCAGTGAGATAAATGCCAGCGATTCACCGAACGCGAGGAAAAAAACAATGGGTACAGCCCAGACCTCATGTGCACGAACAAACTCGGTAGTGAGGTGAATAACGTCGTTAAGGGTCAAAAGATTTCCTCGTAAAACAGGCTTTAAAATCAGAGATTTTGATTAACGGCAAACCGTGCTTCCTGCAGACAAATACTACTCAAGGTAGCGCTCGCGCAGACTCTCACGCTGCTCTGCCGCCAGGCCATACTCTTTTTCCAGCCACAGATCGGTGGAACCGTATAGGTCGTCGATAGATTTTAGCGCGGTGTCGATAAATGCTTCACGCACAGAAAGAACATACGCAAATTTTTCCAACGCTTTTTCGTTGAGCCGGATGGACATTTTATCGAGCATTTGTTCGCGGAAAGGGGCCAGCGTAGTGTCAGTCAGCAGATAGTCTTCCAGCACGGTATTCCGGTCAGCACCCAGCGCAAAAAGCACCAGCGCAGAACCAATACCCGTGCGATCTTTACCCACTGCGCAGTGCTGCACTATCGCACCGCCGGTTGGTTGCATCAGCAGGTTTGCGAGTTGCTGGTATGCCGCATTGTTAAATGGCAGGCGGCGGTAAAGCTCGAGCATAAAAGCTTCAGGTTCAAAGGCGTTGATGGTGTGTTCAGTCAGCTTTTCGAGATTAGCGTTAACTTCATGGCTCAGAGGATTAGCAGGCGCATGGTGATACTGCACACCGTGCCAAAGAACATCGGGCTTGGCGGCGACTTCATCCGTATCACGATAGTCGAGAATATGCGCGACAGGGACTTTACTCAGATAGTCACCATCTTTGGGTGTCAGCGCATCAAGCGAACCGGAGCGATACAACCAGCCGCGTTTGATGCGGCGTCCGTCGGCAGCACTGTTGCCGCCTAATTCGCGGAAATTAATGCCACCTTCAAGAGGAGTCAGCGAGGGATGGAGCAAAATAGTTGCTGTCATAAAAGGTCCTTTTCCTTGAATTATCTATCCTCAGACCTTAACAGATTCACGTTGTAATATAAAAAACGGGCCACCTGAGTAGCCCGTTTTTCATCAGAGAAAGCAAAGCGATAACCTTTAGATCAGGCGACGCGCGGCTTCTACGACGATTTTCACCGCATGACTTTCGGTTTTTTTCATCGTCTCAGCATTAGGAATCTCTTGCTGGGTACGGTTAACGATAACGCCCGCGACCATACCGGCACGCAGCCCCTGGCTTGCGCACATGGTCAACAGCGTCGCAGACTCCATTTCATAGTTCATCACGCCCATTTCCTGCCACTCTTTCATCGACTCTTTAAAGCGACGAACCACGCGGCCAGAGTAGGTGTCATAACGCTCCTGACCCGGATAGAAGGTATCCGAAGAGGCCGTCACACCAATGTGCGTTTCAGCGCCAACGGCCTTCGCTGCGGCAACCAGCGCCGTTGTACAGTCAAAATCAGCGACCGCTGGGAATTCCATCGGGGCGAAATGCAGGCTTGCGCCATCAAGACGCACAGCCGCCGTGGTAACGAGAACGTCGCCCACATTGATGTGTGGCTGAATTGCGCCGGTTGTTCCCACGCGCAGGAAGGTACGGATACCGAGCTGGGCTAACTCTTCAACGGCAATAGAGGTAGACGGGCCACCGATACCGGTAGAACAAACGATGACAGATTTGCCATCAAGCTCTGCGCGCCATGAGGTAAATTCGCGATGAGAAGCCAGACGCACTGGGTTCTCCATCAGTTTGGCGATCTTTTCAACGCGCTCAGGGTCACCAGGAACGATAGCCAGCGTCGCGCCATTTAAATCTTTTTTGGTCAGGCCAAGGTGGAAAACGTCAGACATAACAAACTCCTCTTTATTTAAGGTCATATTTTCGCAGGAGGACACCCGGCTACTCTACTGATCATTGTGCCGTTATTTCGTGACGAACGTCACTATGACGTAACAACAAAAATACGACGTACATTTAAAACGTGATCAAATTCACAATAAAAGCCTTATTTGGCGTTTTTTTATACTGGTTAAAATTCTCTCATTGCCCTTCGAAAACGGTACAGATATCGACCTGTGCGGGCCGATGTCTGTTTTAAAACGTGAGAGGTCGTTTTTACACTCAGGCGAATAACGCCTTCATTCTGAGCCTGAATCTTACGACTTTTTTAGACGTAGCCTAACTATAGGATATGTCTTGTGTCTTGCCGTAGTGACTTTATGGCTATAGTTTAAAAACAACAGCGCGACTTATAGCATAAGAAAAGTATGGAGACCGAAATGAAGAATGACGACTTACCTGTACCTACACCGCAAGTAAAACAGGCTCCGACCAGCTTTGCACCGGCTGTTACTCCTGTCGCCAGTACCACGATACATACTGATGCTGAAGGCCTGCACGCCGGACAGACGACCATCCCGTCTCAAGGTGAGGATATGCCAGCCTATCTTGCGCGCCCGGAGAATTACACCGGGAAATTGCCCGTAGTATTGGTGGTGCAGGAAATTTTCGGGGTGCATGAACACATTCAGGATGTATGCCGCCGGCTGGCGAAACAGGGATATATGGCTATCGCGCCTGAACTCTACTTCCGCCAAGGTGACCCACGCGATTACACAGAAATCAGCGATATCATCGGTAAAGTCGTGGGCAAGGTGCCCGACCAACAAGTGCTCTCGGATCTTGACCACACGGCGCACTGGGCGTCACAGCACGGCGGAGATACCTCAAAACTGGCTATCACCGGTTTTTGCTGGGGTGGTCGTATTACCTGGCTTTATGCCGCGCACAACCCGCAGTTGAAAGCTGGTGTGGCCTGGTATGGCAAGTTAGTGGGTGACAAAACGCTGACCAGCCCGACACACCCCGTGGATGAAGCGGTCGATCTGACGTCACCGGTACTCGGTTTATATGGCGGCCAGGACTCAGGCATTTCGCTCGAGAGTGTGGAGACCATGCGTCAGGCTATCCGCGCCGCGAATGCCACGGCAGAAATCATCGTTTATCCGGAAGCCGGTCATGCTTTTAATGCCGATTACCGGGCCAGCTACAATCCCGAAGCCGCTGCCGATGGCTGGCAACGCATGCTGGAATGGTTCGAGAAATATGGCGTCAAATAATACAACGTGCCTCTGCTATCAGATGCCCCGGGGCTGTAGCACCTGCGGGGCTTCTTGACCTATTAATTTCAGAGTTCAAGCTCCTGTTTGAGCAGAGATTCTACCTGCTGCACAGAGCCCGCGTTAACCAATGCATCACGAAAAGTTTCATGCATGATGCGCCGCGCCAGTTTGGAAAAAATACGCATATGCTGATCGCCTGCTGCGTGCTTGTTCAGGGTTAGCATAATGATAAAATCGGCCTGTTCGTCTCCCCAGGCTATCGGGTGAAGTAACCTGGCGACGCTGATTGTTGACTGCTCAATATGCTCTGACTTGGTGTGAGGAATGGCAAAACCAAACCCCAGACCGGTTGAAAACACCGCTTCCCGTGCCCACAGATCTGCGGCAAGCTTACGGGGATAACGGCAACGGCCAGCAAGCATGAGGTTATCCACCATGCCTTTAATGACCTCTTCTTTGCTACGCCAGTCAGTGTCGAGTGCAATACAATCCGGTGTGATTAACGGTGCGTCATTGACTTCCTTACGGAACTGCGCCAGCAGATGCTCGACTTCAAGCGAGGTACGGCAAGCCATCGCGCTGTTGAGCAACTGACGGCACTCGCGGCTATCGAGTTTCGCCAGATACGCTTTGGTCACGGCAACAGAAGGGGCGCTCATGCTGATTTCGTCCAATCCGAGTCCTACCAGCAACGGTAGCACCGAACCTTTCGCGCCCAGCTCACCGCATAAACCAATCCATTTCCCATGCTGGTGCACCTCGCGCACCGCGTGATCCAGAGCACGCAGAAATGCCGGATTCAGGCTGTTGTAATGGCGGCTTACCTTGGCGTTATCACGGTCCACGGCCAGCAGATATTGCGTGAGGTCATTACTACCGATACTAAAGAAATCAATCTCTTCACAGCACTGGTCAATAATAAACAGCACCGACGGGACCTCCAGCATGATGCCCAAAGGGATCTTTTCATCGAAAGGGATCTGTTCTGTACGCAGTGATTGTTTGGCTTCTGCTAATTTTTCCTTCACCCACAATACCTCTTCCATAGAAGAGATCATCGGGATCATGATTTTCAGTGCGCCATGCGCCGAGGCGCGCAGAATGGCGCGTAGTTGGGTCTGGAATAACGGCAGATATTCCTGATAAATACGCACTGCGCGATAACCGAGGAAAGGGTTCTTCTCAGCAGGTATATTCAGGTAATCGAGAGGTTTATCCCCACCGATATCCATGGTGCGAACGACAATGGGTTTCCCTTTCGCGGCGTCGCTGGCCTGACAGAAAATATTATAAAGCTCATCTTCAGAGGGTTCGTTCGTACGGTCCATATAGAGCATTTCCGTGCGAAAAAGCCCTACTGCCTCAGCCCCGCTGGCAAATGCCGCCTGAGCCTCAACCGAGTGAGCAATATTGGCTGCAATCTCAAGCCTGACACCATCAGCGGTATAGCCCGGCTTATCCAAATAGTGGCTTTGCTGCTGCCGAAGTTTCTCTGCAACCCACTGATCTTGTTGGTAATAGCGCAGCACGGATTCACTTAATTCGCAGGCCACTACACCGAGATCGCCATCAATTTGCACCGTCTGGTTGAGATAAGGCTGTAACGCCTGCGTATTGATGCCTACCAGCGTCGGAATATTAAAAGAACGGGCAAGGATCACCGTGTGGGATGTACTGCCTCCGCTGCCGAGCAACAGTCCTTTCAGAAAACGTTTATCCAGCTCAATAAACTGACTTGGCGTCAGCTCATCCAACAGACAAATACTGGGTTCGCTCAGCGCCCGATGGGAAGCAAACTGCTGCTCACCATAGATGTGCTGCAACAGCTGAAAACTGACATCACGGATATCCAGTTGACGTTCGCGCAGATAAGCGCTGGAGGAGAGGCCAAACTGCTGGCCGAAATGTGCAGCGGTGCCGACAATACTTTCCGCGCAGCTCTTGCCCGCCTCAATGTATAACGATAGCTGGTCACGAAATGCAGAGTCGCGCAGCAGGGATTGATGAGCTTCCAGTACTGCTGTCGTCGTGGAATTGCCTTCCATCAGCCGGAGTTCCAACACCTTGGTAAAGCGGCTTATCCCGGCAGTAAGCTGCGATTTTTCGTGATCTAGCGAACCCGCCGCAGGCAGTGAGCTCAAGGCATTCAGATCTACGCTCATCAGGCTTATCAGCTTACCGCTGGCGCAGCCCATGCTGACGGAATTGCCCCGGAAAATGGTCGGTGAAAGATGACTTAATGACTCAGGGAGAGGTTCGGCACCAATGCCTTCGCCCTCCTGCGACAGCGCTTCATCACAACCCGCGAACTCATGTTCAATAAAGTGACTGAGTGCCGCCAGCGCCAGCGCCTCATCTGCGCCCTCTATCGTGATTTGGCACTCATCGCCTGAGAGCGTATCCGTACCAATCAGCGACAACACGCTTTTCGCATCTCCTGTCCGGCCGCTTCGCAGGTTGTGCCATTCGAACCGGGCACTAAAACGGTTGCACAGCGTCTCGATATGAGTGGCAGGCCGGGCATGTACGCCGTTGGGTAATATGCAGGTGAAGGTCAGTTTTTGGGCCATTTATACATCCTCATCCAATTACGCTCTCATTCAAATGACAGCGAGTCATTCCGGTTTGCTCTAGCTTGCAGACAAATCGCCGCAATGAATATGAGACAAAAAAGCCAAATGCTGGACAAATGTACTCTGGTGGATTTTTTGCGAGGCATCTCACAGGTACAGAGTTAAGCCATATGGGCGAGATACATCGATTATTCGAACCTGCTCGCATTTTTGTTTTTAGATTACAAAAATCCAGTAAAACACAAATTTGTCTCCTGTCAGGTCCCGCCATCCTGGTCTATCGTAAAGATCAATAACCCATCAGTACGGTGAGACTACCTATGCCCTGCTACGGCACGTTCCTGTGCCAGACGCCGCAGAAAATGCGCGTTTTCGTACAGTCGCTTTCAGCGCAGGCTATGATGTGCGCAGAGGTGGTTGAGTGAATAAAATCCATACACCAGCAACCGCAGGGAGAGTGGGAATATGCCTTTAAAATTGGTGGCGGTAACAGCCTGTATCAGCGGCGTAGCCCATACGTATATGGCCGCCGAAAAGTTGGAGAAACTTTGCGCGCAGGAAAAATGGACGGTCAAAGTGGAAACTCAGGGCGCCCTCGGTGTTGAGAACCGTCTCACCGTAGAAGATATTGCTCAGGCTGATGTCGTACTGTTGATTGCCGATATCATGCTGGAAGAGAGTGAACGTTTTACCCAACAGCGTGGGGTACAAGTCAGCATTCGTGGCTTTTTAAGCAACAGCGAGCAGGTGATTGGCGCTGTGCGCAAAGTCGCACGCTCACCACGGCAAACCCTGATCCGGCTGGAGTAGCCGTACGCACGCGGCTCTCAACTGCCGGTCAGCTGGCTGCGATACTGGCTGCGGTATTCCGAAGGTGACCGTGCGGTACTTTTACGAAACTGTCGGCAGAAATAATTGCTGTCCGGAAAGCCGCTGGCGTGCGCTACTTCTTTGACCTTCATGTCATAACGTTTTAACAAGTTTTTAGCCTGCTCCAGCCGCACATGATTAAGGTATTCGTTAAAACCGATACCGCCTGATTTCTGAAACAGATGCGACAGGTAGTTTGGTGAGATATAAAACACGCTGGCAACGGATTCGCGGGTCAGCGGCTTGTGGTAATGCTCTTCCAGATATTCACGGATCACAGTGAATAACGTCTGGCTGCGGGAGGGGGTTAACGCAGAAGCCCCAAACAGATCCGACACATGGCTCAATAGCCCTTTCACCAGAAAGTGCGCGGTCAGCTGTTCCTCCGGTTGCCATGCCAGTTCGTTCAACGCCTGTAACATAAATGCGCCAACTCTCGACCCCCGCCGGGCCACGTTACCTTTTCCCCCTGCCAGAAACGCCTCCCCGTTCCAGTGTAACTGGCTGAAACCCATCTGCTTTTTACCAAAAAGAATACTCAAGGTCGTTACCGGCGAACTCCAGCGCGGATTGTTCCAGCCATGCGCGGGCACGAACAAAACATCACCGGTGGCCATCGTCTGCACCTGATGATGTCCCTGCGGATCCCCCCACTCCATCTCCTGTTGACCCGACAGCACCAGCTCCAGCCGTGGGAAATTCACGTCATAAGCCAGCGGCGGCGCAGGATGCTGATTACCGGCGAAATTTACCTGTCCGATGCCTTTCGGGTTTTCCAGCATCGGCGTCAGTGCGGTATGCAGAGGGGTTTTCATTACGGGCTACCTTTAGAAATGATCGGTTCATCATAACCAAAGTAAGTCTGAACCTTTATTCCGCTCGCCGGGAATGCGAGAAAGATCGACAAATCAGGGAAGGATTGCTGCCCGCACAAGCAATGCGGGCAGTGGAGGGTTTATTTCAGGAACGTCGCAAGTAACGAAGCTAATCAGGCCTGCTGCGGCTGGCCGTTCGAGGCCATTAATCCACCGTCTACCGGCAAATTCACCCCGGTGACAAAGCGCGCGTCGTGACTGGCGAGGAAAGCAATCACATCAGCGATCTCCTCCGGTTCAGCGCCACGCCCCAAGGGGATCCTTTCGGCAAATTTATCCAGCAGTGGCTGATTTTTCTTAATATCGGCGGCCATCTCGGTGAAAGTCAGTGACGGGCAAACCGCGTTAACGCGTACACCATCTTTACCGTGATCCATGGCGACCGATCGGGTGAAGTTGCTGACACCGCCTTTCGCGGCATTATAGAAACTCATCCCCCAGTCGCCGCCCATTCCGGACACCGATGAAATATTCACAATATTGCCTTTACTCTCAATCAGCGCGGGCATAAAGAAACGCGTGCAATAGAACACACCGCTAAGATCGATTTCGATCACTTTATGCCAGTCCTCAAGGCTCGCTTGCGTGACTTTGCCCTGCACCGCAATACCGGCACCGTTCACCAGCACATCCACGCGGCCAAACTTGTCATTGATCACCGCCGCCATACGCTCAACGTCCTGCGCTTTCGAGACATCCGCCAGATGAATGTAATACTGTGTACTTTCAAGGGAATGAGCAACTTTCTCCAGTTTTTCTTTGGTGCGCCCGACCAGTACCACAATCGCGCCCTCTTTTGCGAAACGTCTGGCCGTTGCAGCTCCCATGCCTGAGCCAGCCCCTGTCACAACGACGACCTTATCTGTGAATCGGTTCATATTTTCTCCTTTGATTGCGTCAGTGAAGCCTGCTTTAAGCCTAGTGGTAAAAAAAACAGAGACAGGAATAATTGCCCGGAAAACTCCCCTCGCAGAGCCGTTCAGGCCGCCGCACACGCCCATAGGAAAGAATAAAAAACTCGTTACAAAATACAAATGGGCCGAATTTTCGCGTCGTGCCATCTGCCATATACCTGATAGACCCCCAGCCATTCGTAACCTTTTCCCCCGCCGCTAAGCGGATGTTTTCAGCCACCGATGCCCTCTATTGTTTCTCCTGCGAGCTCGCACTTCGTCATCACTTTCCCTTCACAGGAGTACGCATTATGGATACACAATTTATTGGTTCCGTTATCAATGCCCTGCCCTTAGAAAATATGATTGGTGGCCCGCTGCAGGCCATGATCAAGGCCCAGGTTCAGGCCAGCAAAGCCTATGCTGATTTTTTGCTTTCTGTCTGTATCAAGGATGGTAAGGCCGAAGCCGTGCAGTTTGATTACGACGAAACGGTGGTCGATCAACAAGGTGTGATTCAGGGCGTGGTCAAAAAAACCATGCGCATTCCGCTGCTGGCGGCAATCACTCACCCGATCATTTGTATCGAAGAAGGGACAATTGATTTCGAGCTGGAAGTCACTCAAAGCGAAGCCAGCTCAAGTTCAGACGATGCAGAAGGATCCTTTGAAGCAACGCTCGGCTGGGGTCCGGTAAAAGTGAAAGTCTCCGGTCGCGTTTCGCACAAAGCGGAACAGACTCGTAAATCCGATACCCGAGCAAAATACAGTATTCATACCCAAATCAAACGCCAGCAACCGCCGGAAGCACTGATGCGCGTAATTGATTTCCTCACCGACGCCGCCACTAAACCGGCCGTTCTGCCAGCAGAAGCCAAAAAATTGGATGACAAAAAGCTCGACGCTTTCCCGGAAACCGTAACGACCGGTCCGGCAACCACGCCAGCCAAAGAGCCTGAGAAAGTGAACTGATGTCTCTCCCCTAGTGGCAGGCAATGTAAACCGAAGGCCGTGCAAGCGGCGGCCTTTCTTCAGGAGTCAGTTATGTCATTGAAAAATTGGTTTAGCGGTGGGAAGCGTCCACCTGAGGGTCCACCCGATACACCCAATGAGCCTCCCCTCAACGAGCTGCCGCCCGATCCCCCACTTAACGCTACGGTAGCAAGCGGCCCGCTACTCCCTGTTACGCTGGAAGAGATCACCCGTGGCATGCAACTGGCGGCAACATCAGCTAACCAGCTGATTGCACATCAATATATGCAAGCATTGGATCCATTTTTTGAGCATATGGACGACGGCAGCCTAATGCCACGCACCCTGATTATGCAGCTTGATGAGAAAAATCATTTTGAGCTGCCGCTGGTCGCGCTAGCCACTCCACGCGGCCTGATGCTGGAGAAGATGAAAGTCCACCTGACCGTGCGCACCGACGGCGTTGAACAGATGCCCGCTGGCATGGACAGCGGGCAGGATAATGTTAGCCGCTTTCACGTCAGCATGTCCCCGGCCAGTAAAGATGGCGAGGGCCGCGACAGCCGCCATGTGGACATTGAAATGCACTTCACGGTGCTGGAACCACCGGAAAGCGTCATGCGACTGATTGATGAGTACACCAATCGCGTGATCCCGATGCCTAACGTCAAGGAGTCAACAGATGAGTAATGTCATGTTAACCATCGGCGCGAAAGGCCTGGCGCTAATCAAAGAGTTCGAAGGCAAACGGCTGGAGAAGTATAAGGATGTGGTTGGCAAATGGACCATTGGCTACGGCCATCTGATTTTACCGACCGAAAGTTACCCGCTTCCCATTAATGAAATACAGGCAGATGCATTACTGCGTCAGGACCTGGCCATCAGCGAGGCGGGGGTAAACAAGTGGGTCAGCATGGTACTAACGCAAAACCAGTTCGACGCGTTGGTTTCATTTACCTTCAATTTGGGCGTCGGAAATTTGCAAAACTCAACGCTGCTCAAAGTGCTGAATCAGGGTCAGTTACAGGCGGCCGCTGATCAATTTTTACGCTGGAATAAAGCGGGGGGTAAAGAGGTTTCCGGCCTGACCCGCCGCAGGATCGCAGAACGTGCACTGTTTTTACTTCCCTGAACCCTGAAAACTGTCCCGACTAAGGATCTTGCAATGAAAACGAATACACTACCCCGAGTAATAAAGCGCCAGCGGGCATTCACGCTACTGACCTTCGCCATTGTGTCCTCCGCTTTGGTGCCGCTATATCCCGCCAATGCTGCAGAAGTCATTGCCTGCACTGCTGCCGTTAGTACCGCCAATCAGGAATTACAGCAACGAAAAGACAGACCCATCCGGAACGAGAAAGGGCTGGTGAAATTACTGGAAACACTGAACCGGGATGACGTATTACCGCCGAGCTATATCACTACACATAAAGCCAAAGAACTTGGCTGGAGCGGAAAGGGAAATGAGTCATTATGGAATGTCTGGGTACTTAATAATAAAGCTATTGGCGGCGATGTGTTCGAAAACAAAGCGTTGCCGGGGCATTATAAATGGTACAGCGCCGATATTGAATCTGTTCGCGGTTATCGCAGTCCAAAGCAGCTGGTCTATTCTCCGCAAACGCAGACCAGATATTTAACCACTGATTATTATCAGTCATGGGTAAAAATACCCGCCTGTGAGTAAATATTATTATACCACGCCTTTATTCTATAAATTGAACGCCGTTATTACTTGCGGCGTTTAATAACCCCGTCGCTATTATCAATTATTATTGAGGTGATATTATGTTCCAAAATTACAATCTTCAGCAGCCCGTTGGAAGTAATTCATGTGGTGCTTATGCACTCAGCGCATTAATTAACGCCCGTAATCTGGGAAATCCCGCGAATACTCCGCATGGGAATAACACCTACAATGCCGTTATCAACCTTCAGGCGGGTCTGGCAGGATATCCTCCGCAGTTCACCAATGCCGTACCGCTCTCCCTGCCTTCGTCACTGGTCCACCTCGGCATTCAAGGTGGCTTTAATGATGGCGTGCAGGTGATGGTGACGCCCGCCTTACCGGGTGCGATGAATCCTTTAATCGCTCCGCAACAAGCA
Organism: Ewingella sp. C233; assembly: GCF_055407225.1. Lineage (NCBI taxonomy): Bacteria > Pseudomonadati > Pseudomonadota > Gammaproteobacteria > Enterobacterales > Yersiniaceae > Ewingella > Ewingella sp. C233. Next base: position 102,111 of record NZ_JBUZRI010000006.1, on the reverse strand, counting down.
CTGATTGGTAATACCGCCAACGTGATTAACAGCGCGGCCCACTTGCAGGGAATGGTGCAGGCCGCCGGTTATTACCTGGCGCTGGTGGCGGGCGGAACACACTGGGTCGCACTCGGTCGGGATGCCCACGGGTTTTATATGTATGACCCGGCAACCGGGCAACACGGGATCCCGACGGGTCTGGTTGGAGATACGCTAACGTTCAACGCGCAGAACTATGTGTTCTCCGGCATTTTGATCTGCTTCTGACAGCCTGCGGATCTACCGCGTTAAAACAGAGTATTCCTTAGAGTGCCACGCCGTCAGTGGCACTGTTTACGCAACAAGGAGAGACTATGACAGCCGCGATCGTCGATCCCGTTAGTCATTTTTTTATCAGCCAGATCCTCGCCGCCTTTGCCGGATTATTAGGTGGCCTGAGCATCTCTTTCTTCTGGCAGCCTAGAAAGTTGCACCGTCATGGCCGGTTTTCTGCTGGCCTGATCATTGGCAGCATCAGCGTCGGTGCCACCTTTGCTCTTGGCGGCATTGTCTCCCGCTGGCTCGGCATGAATTTTAGGGAAGCCGACACTGCGATGGGCCTTGGCTATGTGCTGGGCGCGGTAAGCGTCGGAGTCATTGCCTGGCTGGCAAACTTCTTTAACCGCCGTGAAGACGACGACATTCTTGAAATCGCTGGAGAACTCAAACGCGCCGCACGCGGTGTATCTAAGCCACGCATGCGCCCACGCGTGATCAAAAAACCTACCGGAGATAACGACGATGAACATTGAATGGTGGGGCTTTTTAGCCCTGACGCTGATCGATATCGCCACAGCCCTGATTATCTTTTTCTGCGCGCTGAATGAGCGCATGTTGCTGCTACCTGCTTGGTACAAAATAGGGTTGATCGCCGCTGCATTCGGCTTTGCCGCTCAGGGCGGTTTAAACCTGCCATATCTGCTGTTTGACATACAACTTTATGCCCACGCCCTGCCCTTCTGGGCGCTGAAAGATGTCGGCATTGCCATGGTAGCCTGCCACTATTTCTGGCAAGTTATCCGGGATAAACGAAAACTGGGAACACGTCTGACACCACGTAATAAAAATGGCGTCGGCAAGTAAGACAGCGCCGCCAGTGCGCATCAGCAATGAAGTATCCCTGGTGAAATAAAGCAGAGTAAAAATGGGGTTTCTTACCGGATATTATTGGTCAAGTGATAACAGCATGGCGGCCTGAGTTCTGTTTTTCACATTCAGCCGCCGGTAAATAGATTCCAGATGTGACTTCACGGTTCCCGCACTGATATTTAGCAGGCGGCTAATCTGCTTATTTGACTCACCGGCAGCAATCAATTTCAATATCTCCCTCTGCCGCTGACTAAGCCGGGTTAATGACTGCTCTTCGCCAATATCTTCATAATGCTCATCCGGCACACAGACCATTCCACACGAGGCTGTTTTTAATACCTGGCCAATCGTTTCTAACGATGCATTTTTAGACACAACGGCAATAGCATGATGCCTGAGATAAAATTGCAGAGCGCTCTTTTTAATTTTCATTAGCATAATAACAACCCGAATATCCGGATGGGACAGTGAAATTTCATCCAGAACAGGAACACAAGCTTCGTGGTCCATTTCACCATCCAGTAAAATCACCGAGATATTATTTTCGTCCAGAGCATGCCATATTGCATCTAAGCTATTGACGCCGTTCACACCAATTTCCGGCATTATATTTTTTAGACCCGCCGACATACCCTGAATGAAAATGGATAGTTGATCAACAATAAGTACATTCATTGTAAAACTCTCCGTATAAAACCTGATTGTGTGCAGTCGCGGAAGGAAATCCTTCGCTTTATGAGTATTGCTGTAATAAATAAAAAACGGAGAAGTCATTCGGCATATGACGATTTACGGATAGCCTGTTTTGACGGCAAAGCAGATAGAAAAGCGGCAGAAATGAAAATAAAAAAAGGGCACCGGAGTGCCCTTAAGGTTACTGCAATACAACACAAAATCAGCGTTAGATTTTTTCAGCGCGCAGACGTTTAGCCGCTTTCACCATGTTTTCCAGCGACTCGCGGGTCTCCGGCCAGCCACGGGTTTTCAGGCCGCAGTCCGGATTAACCCAAAGACGCTCTGCCGGAATGCTGTCAGCGGCTTTACGCAACAGGTTCTCAATCCACTCAACGCTTGGTACGTTAGGTGAGTGAATATCGTAAACGCCGGGTCCAATTTCATTCGGGTAATCGAATTCCTTGAAGGTTTCGATAAGATCCATATCTGAACGCGAGGTTTCGATAGTGATCACGTCAGCATCCAGCGCGGCAATGGAATCCATGATGTCATTGAATTCGCAGTAACACATGTGGGTGTGGATCTGCGTGTCATCTTTGGCAATCGCGGCATTCAGTTTGAACGCGTCCACGGCCCAGCGCAGGTAAGCATTCCACTCGGACTGGCGCAGCGGCAGACCTTCGCGCAGTGCCGGTTCGTCAATCTGGATGATGCCGATTCCGGCTTTTTCCAAATCTTCTACTTCATCACGCAGTGCCAGACCAATTTGCTTGGCAATGGTTTCGCGGCTGACGTCTTCACGTGGGAAGGACCAGCAGAGGATAGTGATCGGGCCGGTGAGCATGCCTTTGACCGGTTTTTCGGTCAGCGACTGGGCATATTTCGCCCACTCAACGGTGATAGCTTCAGGGCGGCTGACGTCACCAATAATCACCGGCGGTTTCACGCAGCGGGAGCCGTAGCTCTGTACCCAGCCATTTTGGGTGAAGACGAAACCGTCCAGATGCTCACCGAAATATTCCACCATGTCATTGCGTTCGGCTTCACCGTGAACCAGCACGTCGATGTCCAGACGCTCCTGTTCTTTAATGGCTTGCAAAATGTGCTCGCTGATACCGGTGCGATATTTAGCGTTGTCCAGACGGCCCTGTTTGAAATCCAGACGCAGGCCACGGATTTCGGTGGTTTGCGGGAATGAACCTATGGTGGTGGTCGGCCACGCGGGAAGATTAAAGCGCGCACGCTGGGCGACAGCACGCTGGGTGTAAACGTTTGGACGTTCAATATCGGCTGCGGTTATCGCGGCGACGCGTTTAGCGACTGCGGGGTTATTCACGCGGGTCGATTCACGGCGGGCACGGATTGGTGCACTGTATTGCGCCAGTTTCTGCTGCGCTTCAGCCGTCGGGTTGTTCAGTGCTGACGTCAGCAGCGACAGCTCGGCACATTTTTGCAGGGCAAACGCGAACCAGCTTTTCACTTCGTCATCCAGACGGGTTTCGACGCTTAAATCGATCGGGCTGTGCAGCAGCGAACAGGAGCTGCCGATCCACACGTTGCGCCCTTCCACCAGCGGCTTCAGACGGTCGAACCAGCTGCTCAGGTCTGCACGCCAGACGTTACGCCCGTTGATCACGCCCAGAGAGAGCAGCCACTCTTTTGGCAGTGCGTTGATCACACTTTGCAGGTCATCACGACCGGCGACGGCATCGATGTGCAGGCCCTGAACCGACAACTGACGAATCGTGTCGAGGTTGTGACCGACGCTGTCGAAATAGGTGGTCAGCAGCAATTTGGTTTTATCCTGCAACTGCTCGTAAGCCGGTTTGTAAGCATCCAGCCACGCTTGCGGTAATTCCAGCACCAGCGCAGGCTCGTCGATTTGTACCCATTCGATGCCGCGTTTTGCCAGTTCGGCCAGCACCTGCTGGTAAACCGGCAGGATGTCGTTGATAAGCGTCAGACGGTCAAACTGTTCACCTTTCACTTTACCGAGCCACAGATAAGTCAGAGGGCCAAGCAGGACGGGTTTAATTTTGTGGCCGAGCGCCAGCGCTTCGTCTACTTCATCCAGCAACTGGGTCCAGGTCAATTTGAACTGCTGACCTTTCACGAATTCCGGCACCATGTAGTGATAGTTGGTGTTGAACCATTTGGTCATTTCAGCCGCTGCCGCCGGTTTGCCGCTTGGCGCACGACCGCGTCCCAGACGGAACAGAGTATCAAGATCGACCGAACCGTCAGCATTTTGATGGCGGGCTGGCACGTTACCGAGCAGCAGGCTGGTGGTCAGTACATGATCATACCAGGCGAAATCGCCAACTGGCACCAAATCCACGCCCGCGTCTTCCTGTTGTTTCCAGTGACGGGCACGCAGTTCGCGGCCCGTTGCCAGTAACTCTTCCTGCGAAGAGTTACCCGCCCAGTAGCTTTCTTGTGCTTTCTTCAGTTCACGACGCAGACCGACACGCGGGAAACCGAGGATATGATTCAATATGGTCATCTTTAAATTCCTGTTTAGCCGTCCAGATGTTTACACATCCATAATCAGCAGGTACTGTATATTCCACAAGCGCAAATTATTCATGACACAGTGAAGGACTCTCATGATCGAACTGAAACACCTTAGGACGCTGCAGGCACTTCGCAATACCGGATCACTGGCCGCCGCTGCTTCGCAGCTGCACCAGACGCAATCCGCCCTGTCGCACCAATTCAGTGACCTTGAGCAACGTCTGGGTTTCCGGCTGTTCGTGCGTAAAAGCCAGCCGCTGCGTTTTACGCCGCAGGGTGAGATCATGCTGAATCTGGCGGAGCAGGTATTGCCGCAAATCCAGCAGGCGCTTCAGGCTTGCAATGAGCCGCATCAGGCATCACTGCGCATCGCGATTGAGTGCCACAGCTGTATTCAGTGGCTCACCCCGGCGCTGGACAGCTTCCGCATCAGCTGGCCGCAGGTGCTGATGGACTTCAAGTCCGGCGTCACTTTTGACCCGCAACCCGCGCTGCAACAGGGTGAGCTGGACATTGTGCTGACGTCAGACATCCTGCCGCGCAGCGGTCTGCACTATTCGCCAATGTTTGATTTTGAAGTGCGGCTGGTACTGGCGCCGGATCACCCGCTGGCCAATAAAGCCGTGATCACACCGGAAGATTTAAGCAGCGAAATTTTGATGATCTACCCGGTTCAGCGTCAGCGGCTGGATATCTGGCGACACTTCCTGCAACCGGCTGGCGTCAGCCCGGCGCTGAAAAACGTCGATAACACGCTGCTGTTGATCCAGATGGTGTCCGCGCGGATGGGCATTGCGGCGCTGCCACATTGGGTGGTGGAGAGTTTTGAGCGTCAGGGCCTGGTTGTGACCAAAACGCTGGGTGTCGGGTTATGGAGTCGGTTGTACGCCGCCGTGCGCGATGGTGAGCAGCGTCAACCGGTGGTGGAGGCCTTTATTCGTTCGACCCGGCAGCACGCGTGTGACCATCTGCCGTTTGTGCGCGATGCGCAAAGACCCAACGCCGGTGTACCCACAGTGAAGCCATTATCACTGCCGCACCCACAATAAAACTCGGCCAGTGCGGCTGTTGTTGCCAGATAGCCAGGTTAACCAGCAGCCCGGCCGGGACGTGAAAGTTGTTCATAATACCCAGCGTTCCCGCGTCCACCTGCGTCGCGCCGTAGTTCCACATGAAATAGCCCAGCGCCGACGCCCCTACGCCCAGCCAAATCAAAATGCCCCATTGCAGGTTCGTGGTGGGCAGTTTTTGCGGATTGCCCCACAGGAACCACGCCACGACGGCACAGATCAGCGCACCGATGTAAAACCAGGAAAAAGCCGTGTGCTGCGGCATCGGATGGGTTTCCATCAACCGCTTGTAGCCAACCTGCCCGAGCGCAAAACAGAGATTGGCCGCCTGAACCAGCAGTAAACCAATGATGAAATGTTCGCTGATATGGTCGTAACGGATGATCGCCGCCCCCGCCACCGCCAGCAGCGCGCTCAGTGCGTAGCCTTTACGGATTTTCTGACCGCTGATCAGGTCATAAATCAGCGTGACATAGAGCGGAGTCATTACCGTAAACAACAGGAATTCTGGCACCGAGAGGTACAGATAGGCCTCGAAGCTGATGAGATACATGATGCCGAGCTGCATCGCGCCCACCGCCATATACATCAACAGGGTTTTCAGCGGATAGCCTTTCCAGCGCAAGAACGGCAGAAAGACCAACGCCGCCAGCCCAAGACGCACCAGCACGGAGAAAACGCTGTCAACTTGACCGGCCAGATAGACACCAATCAGGCTGAAAGAAAAGGCCCACAAAATGGTGGTAATAATAAGTAACGGCACAGAGTTCAGCCCGAAAATGAGGAAGATGGCTGATTGTAACTGAAGTAGGAAAGAGCTTGCGGGCAAAGGTGGTTGACGTATGGTCAATTTTAAACCAAACGAGAGCCAACACACGCTTTAAGCGTTCCGTGCTGCTTCAGGCGACGCTGTCTCGTTCTATGGCGTAGACTGAAAGAATGACTGAAAGGAGGATGACCTGATGAAACGTTCTTATGGATTTTTAGCCGTTTTCCCGCTGATTTTCGCCGTACAGGCCGCCTCGGCCGATACGATCCCGCCGCCGGATCGCCCGCAGCAGTTGTTGAATAACCCTTCGCAACAACGGATGCAGCAACAGCAGCAGAATAACTCACAGATGCAACAGCGCGAGTTGCAGCAGGGAATCAATAACAGCCAGCAGCAGCAACAGCTCAGGCTGCGTTCACAAATTCAAAACGATCAGCAGCGACTGCAAACCCAACAGTTGAACCAGAACAATCAGCAGTTGCAGCAGAATTTGAAACAGACGCCCTGACCTCGCAGGCTCTTAGCCTCTCCCTCACTCACTGAACTCCCCTTGTATATTATTTTTGCAAGGGGAGACCAATCTCAGACGAAATCCGGCCCGATCACATCAATCTTATCGGTACAAATACAGTCCACGCCCCAGCTCAGTAATTCGCGGGCGCGCGCCGGATTATTCACCGTATAAACCAGAATATGCAGGCCTGCGTCTTTGATCTCTTTAACCCGTTCTGCGGTCAGCACTTTGTGATTGAGATGCAGCGATGCGCATTCCAGTTCGTCGGTCAGGGTTTTCCAGTCGTCACGCCACGCATCCATCAGTAATCCGCGTGGCAGCTCCGGCGCCGCTTTTTTAGCAGCGACCAGTGCGTCAAACTCGAACGAGGAAAGCAGCGGGGCCGCCTCCATCCCTTTCCACAGCTCACGGGCCACCAGCGCCACCTGAGTACCTGTTTCCGTGTCAGTGCCCGTGGTCGGTTTAATTTCGATGTTCGCCATCATGTTGTGCTGCGCGCAACGTTCAGCTACCTGAGCCAGTGTCGGCAGTTTCTCGCCTTTGAATGCCGCGCTATACCAGCCGCCTGCGTCGAGTTCGTGCAGCTTGTCCCAACTCAGCTCACCCGCCACACCCCAGCCATTGCTGGTGCGGTTCAGTGTGTCGTCATGCAACAGGAAAATTTCGCCGTCCTGCGCCAGTTTGGCGTCGAACTCAATCATGGTATGGCCGTATTTCGCGCCCATATCGATGGCGGCAAGGGTATTTTCTGGGGCCAGCGAACCGCCGCCGCGGTGCGCCACAATCCGTGGATAAGGCCAGACTGACATGTTTTACTCCATTCGTGATCCGCTGTGTGAATCGAAAAAGTGTAGCGCGTTCGTCGGCAAAACCAAACGTAACTGTGTGCCCGGCTCCGGACAAACTTCGTGATTGAGCCGAACCACCACGCCACTGCCCGCCCATTTGCCGTGCGCCAGGTTATCGGCACCGAGCAGTTCCAGCGTGGTGAGATTAAGCCCAATGCCGGTGTCCCGATCTTCAGACAGCTGAATATGCTCCGGCCGGATGCCAACGGTCAGCTCACGCCCGCCCCACTCCGGGCGCGGTTTGCTGAGCGGCAGCTCGAAGCCGCCTTCCATCACCAGCGACGTACCATCGCTGGCAAGCGTGCCCGGTAACAGGTTCATGGCCGGTGAGCCAATGAAACTCGCGACAAACAGCGTGGCCGGCCGGCGGTAAACTTCTGACGGTGTGCCGATCTGCTCGGCGACGCCTTTGTTCATCACGATCACCCGCTCCGCCAATGTCATGGCTTCGACCTGATCGTGCGTCACGTACAAACTGGTGGTGCGTAGACGCCGGTGCAGCTGTTGCAGTTCAAGGCGCATCTGGACGCGCAGCTTGGCGTCAAGGTTCGACAGCGGTTCATCGAACAGGAATACAGCCGGTTCGCGCACTATCGCGCGGCCCATGGCGACGCGCTGTCGCTGGCCGCCGGACAGCTCACGCGGTTTGCGTTTGAGCAGCGGGCCAAGCTCCAAAATGCGGGCTGCTTCTTCAACTCGCGCGTGGATCTGCGCTTTGCCGAATCCGCGAATTTTCAGGCCATAGGCCATGTTGTCAAACACGCTCATGTGTGGATAGAGCGCGTAGTTCTGAAAGACCATCGCGATACCGCGATCTTTCGGTTCCATCTCGGTGACGCGCTGATCGTTAATGTAAATATCGCCGCTGGATGTGCGCTCCAGCCCGGCAACCATGCGCAGCAGCGTAGATTTTCCGCAGCCTGACGGGCCAACCATCACTATAAATTCACCGTCTGCGACGTCCAGATCAATGCTCTGGATAATCTGATTTTTACCGTCGTAGGATTTGGTCACTGCCTGTAATTTTAAATTAGCCATTTCGCATTACTTCTCACTGTCTACCAGACCGCGCACAAACCAGCGCTGCATCAGGAGCACCACCGCAAGCGGGGGCAATAAAGTCAAAATCATCGCTGCCATTACCTGATTCCACTGGGTAGAACCGTCGCCGGAAGAGATCATGCTTTTGATTCCGGCCACCGCCGTACCCATTGAGGCATCGCTGGTGATCAGGATCGGCCACAGGTATTGGTTCCAGCCGTAGATAAAGGTGATGACAAACAGCGCCGCCAGATTAGTTTTCGACAGCGGCAGCACGATGTCCCAGAAAAAGCGCATAGGGCCCGCGCCGTCGATGCGTGCCGCTTCCAGCAATTCATCCGGCAACGTCATAAAGAACTGGCGGAACAGGAACGTCGCCGTCGCCGACGCCATCAGCGGCAGCGTCAGGCCGGTGTAGCTGTCGAGCATATTCAGATTAGCGATCACCTGAATAGTCGGGAAAATACGGACTTCGACCGGCAGCATCAGGGTGAGGAAAATCAGCCAGAAAAACAGGTTACGCAGCGGAAAACGGAAATAGACGATGGCGTATGCAGAGAGCATCGACACCGAAATCTTCCCGATAGTGATCACCATCGCCATGATAAAACTGTTGATCAGCATGCGGCCAAACGCCGGGCTGTTGTCGCCTACGCCCTGTGACCAGATGGCGCGAATGTTCTCCCACAGGTGGGTACCGGGGATCAGGCTCATCGGCACTTCATAGATCTGTTTGTTATCCAGCGTGGCAGCGACAAATGCGACGTACAACGGAAACAGGATCACCAGCACGCCAAGGATCAGCATAATGTGGCTGAAAATATCCAGCCCTCTGCGGTTCTCAATCATTGGTAACGCACCTTACGTTCGACGAAACGGAACTGAATAAACGTCAGGCCGCACACCAGCATCATCAATACCACCGACTGCGCGGCGGAGCTGGAGAGATCCAGACCGGCGAAACCTTCGCGGTACACTTTATAAATCAGTGTGGTGGTAGCCTGTACCGGACCGCCGCCAGTCGCGGCATCGATCACCGGGAAGGTGTCGAAGAAGGCGTACACCAGATTCACCACCAGCAGGAAGAAACTGACCGGTGAAATCAGTGGCAGCACAAGGTTGAAGAAGCGCCGTACCGGGCCTGCACCGTCAATGGCCGCCGCTTCCACCAGCGATTTAGGAATAGATTGCAGCGCTGCAAGGAAGAACAGGAAGTTGTAGCTGACCTGTTTCCATACCGATGCCAGTACAACCAGGAACATCGCCTGCCCGCTGTTTTGTGCATGGTTCCAGTTGTAGCCAATCGAACCAAGAAAATGGGTGATAAGGCCGAGGCCAGGGCTGAACAGAAACATCCACAGCACGGCGGCAACCGCAGGAGCCACGGCGTAGGGCAAAATCATCAACGTCTGATAAAGCCGGCTGGCGCGGACTACATGGTCCACCAGCGCGGCAAAAAACAGGGAGACAGCAAGGCCGATAAAGGCCACAAGAAAGCTGAATTTCAGTGTGGTGTAGAAAGAGGCGAGGTAATACGGGTCCTGGAACAGCTGCTCGAAGTTGCTCAGGCCCACGAACTGGCTCGATAAACCGAAGGGATCAAGCGTCTGGACCGAATACCACAGCGCCTGACCGGCGGGCCATAAAAAGAAAATTGCCGTGATCAGCAGTTGTGGCAGCACTAACGCATAGGGCAGCCAGCTACAACCAAAACCGGGGCGGTGTGAACTCATATTGGTTTACTCATTGATGCGATGACGGGTTTGGCTCCTCCCCCTTCGAAGGAGGAGGGAGCAAAACTGCACTCCCCCTCAACAGGGGGAGCCAACTTACTTAGTAGAAGCTTCGAAGCGACGCAGCAGAAGATTCCCGCGCTGCACCGCGGAGTCGAGAGCCTGCTGAGCTGTCTTCTGACCGCTCCACACACTTTCCAGCTCTTCATCCACGATGGTACGAATCTGTGGCATGTTGCCCAGACGCAGACCTTTGGTGAACGGTAACGGTGGTTTGTTCATCATCTGGCGGGTGGCGACGTCAGACCCCGGATTCTTGTCGTAGAAACCTTGCTGTTTCGTCAGCTCATACGCGGCTGTCGTGACCGGAAGATAACCGGTTTTCTGATGCCATTCTGCGGCGATCGCCGGTGTTGTCAGGAATTGCAGGAACTCTGCCACGCCTTTGTATGTCTCTTTGTCTTTGCCGTTCATCACCCACAGGCTGGCACCGCCGATGATGGCGTTTTGTGGCGCGCCCTTCACGTCAGCGTCGTAAGGCATCATGCCTACGCCGTAGTTGAATTTGGCGTACTGGCGGATATCTGCCAGTGAACCTGAAGAGGCGGTGGTCATGGCGCAGTCGCCGTTGTAGAACTTGGCGGTGGACTCGTCTTTACGGCCAAGATAGGTGAAGTCACCTTTCTTGTTCATGTCTTCAAGCATCTGGATGTGCTTAACCTGCTCGGGTTTGTTGAACACCAGAACCGCGTCAGTGCCATCGAATCCATTGTTTTTGGTCGCGATTGGCAAACCATGCCAGGCGCTGAAGTTCTCAATCTGGATCCAGCCCTGCCAGCCGCTGGCGTAACCGCATTTCACGCCTGACTGACGCAGCTTCTCAGTGTAAGCCGCCATGTCCTGCCAGGTTTTTGGTGGCTGATCCGGGTTCAGACCGGCTTTCTTAAAAGCGTCTTTGTTGTAGTACAACACCGGCGTGGAGCTGTTGAACGGCTGCGAAAGCAGACGCCCTTTAGAATCTGAGTAGTAACCGGAAACGGTCGGTACGAACTGGGAAACGTCCTCTTTGATGCCCGCATCGGCGAACACTTCATAAACCGGTTTAATCGCCTTGCTGGCCATCATGGTCGCCGTGCCGACTTCATATACCTGCAAAATAGCCGGAGCCTTGCCGGTACGGTACGCGGCGATGCCCGCTGCCAGGCTTTCATCATATTTACCCTTGAATACCGGCACGATTTTGACGTCCGGGTGGGTCTGGTTAAAACGGTCGGCCAGAGAATTCACCTCTTTACCCAATTCGCCATCCATTGAGTGCCAGAAAGGAATTTCCGTAACCGCCATCGCCTGGGTGCTGAACGCGAATGCCAGTGCGATGCAAAGTGTCGTTTTTGTAACAGCGTGCTTAAGCATGCTTGTCTCCTGAAGAGGGCTGGTGTGATGTCAGTGTGATAAAGACTTTCTGATTCGGGAGCCAAGATGACATGCGTAAATGACAGAAAAATAACCGTTAAATGACATTAAGGTTACAGAAACATGAAGTGCAGGTGACGGGGAGATGGCAACGTTTACTGGAGGAGAACAAGGCGTATTGCGGGCGCAATACGCCTTCGGGACTATAACGCGCGTTTCAGGCGGGCAACGGCTTCCTGCATTTGTTCTTCCGTGGCCGTGGCGAAGGACAAGCGGAAGGTAGAGTGATCAGGATTTTCGGCAAAGAAATATTCGCCGGGAACAAACACCACACCCTGTTCCAGCGTCTTTTTCAGCCATTCGCTGCAACTGCGCGGCTCGCGGAATTTAGCCCACAGGAACATGCCGCCTTTCGGGTATTCGAACGTCAGTACGTCACCCAGTTCGCTTTCCAGCAGGTGTGCCAGAACCTCACATTTTTTCTTGTAGGCGGCGCGAATTTTTTCGACCTGCGCCGCCATGCGGTTCAGACCGAGATAACATTCAGCCACCGATTGCGACAGCGCGCTGGCGTGCAAGTCTGCAGCCTGTTTGATGATCGCCACATTACACAGCAACCAGGCGGGCATAATCACCCAACCCAGACGCAGGCCGGGGGCCAGAATTTTAGAAAAGGTCGAGGTGTAGATGACGTTGTCAGCGTGCTCGTACATCTCATGCGCCAACTGATACAGCGTCGGCTGACGTTCGTCGGTAAAGCGCAGCTCGCCGTAAGGATCATCTTCGATGATCAGGAAGTGGTGTTTCACCGCCAGTTTCACCAGTTGCTCGCGACGGGCGCGGCTCAGTGTCACACCGCTCGGGTTGCCAAAGGTCGGCACCAGGTAAACGCCTTTGATTGTTTGCGTTTCCAGCAGTTCAGCCAGTTCGTCCACCCGCATTCCATCGGCATCCGACCCGACGGTCATCATTTTCGCTTCAGCCAGTTCCAGCGTTTGTAACGCCGCCAGATAGGTCGGGCTCTCCACGACCATTACATCACCTGGATTGACTATCGCACGCATTACCAGATCCAGCGCCTGCTGAGACCCGGCGGTGACGACAATATCTTCCGCCGAAGCCAGAACACCGCGATCGGCGCACAATTCGGCAATGCGCTGACGCAGCGTATGGCTGCCTTCGGTAAGCCCGTACTGGAAAGCGTGCTCAGGCTGTTCGGTGATAGCCATTTGCGTAGCCAGTTTCAGCCCTTCGAAATCAAACAGCGCTGCCGAAGGAATACCACCCGCCAGTGAAATAACGCCTTCCATTTTGCTTTGTTTCAGTAACTCCCTGATGGCCGAACTCTTGATCCGGGCCATGCGGTTGGCGAGTAAACCCTCTGTATTCATTGCTGCTCCAAATGATGCGTAAAATTTAATTAAATGTTAATTAAAGTAATTTAAACCAAAAATAAAAACCGCAAAGCGCCTGCCGTGCGGTTTTTTAAATGATGCGATCTGCGACTGATTATCGCCGGTTTTTACGCCCCAAGATAGGCACTGCGCACCGCTTCATTCGCCAGTAACGCCGCACCCGTATCTTCCAGCACCACACGGCCGTTCTCCAACACATAGCCACGGTCGGCGAGTTTGAGCGCCTGATTGGCGTTTTGCTCGACCAGGAAGATGGTCATCCCTTCTTCGCGCAGTTGCTGGATAGTGTCGAAAATCTGCTGGATGATGATCGGTGCCAGACCCAACGACGGCTCGTCGAGCAGCAACAGGCGCGGCTGGCTCATCAGCGCACGGCCAATCGCCAGCATCTGCTGTTCGCCGCCGGACATCGTGCCGGAGCGCTGAGCGCGACGCTCTTTCAGACGCGGAAACAGTTCAAAAACCTTCACCAGCCGCGCCTGATATTGGTCGCGGGTAGCAAAAAAACCGCCCATTGCCAGATTCTCTTCCACCGTCATACGGGAAAACACCCGGCGACCTTCCGGCACAATCGCGATATCGCCGCGCATGATTTTCGCCGTCGGCCACTGGGTAATGTCCTGACCTTCAAAGAGAATTGAACCGCCGGACGCACGCGGATCGCCACATAAACTGCCGAGCAGCGTGGTTTTTCCCGCACCGTTCGCCCCGATAAGCGTGACGATTTCACCCTGATTAATGTGCAGGCTGACGTCGTGCAGCGCCTGAATTTTGCCGTAATGGGCGGATACCTGATTGAATGACAACATCGTGTTCTGTCCCTTATCCTTCGCCCATTAACTTTCGCCTAAATAGGCACTGATCACATCCGGATTGTTACGAATTTCTGCCGGAGTACCCTGCGCCAGCGGCGTTCCCTGATTGACCACGTAGATACGGTCGGAAATCCCCATCACCAGTTTCATGTCGTGCTCAATAAGCAGGACAGATACGTTGTGCTGGTTACGCAGTTCGGCGATCAGCTGGTTCAGCTCTTCGGTTTCACGCGGGTTAAGGCCCGCAGCCGGTTCGTCGAGCATCAGGATTTCAGGCCGGGTAACCATGCAGCGCACGATCTCCAGACGACGTTGCTGGCCGTACGCCAGATTGCCCGCCTGACGGTTTGCCAGTTCCAGCAAACCGACGCGTTCCAGCCAGTCGGCAGCACGGTCAAGTGCATCGGCTTCGGCACGTCGAAAGCCCGGTGTTTTGAAAAGCCCGGCCAGTACGCCGCTTTTCAGATGCTGATGCTGTGCCACCAGCAGGTTTTCAATCACCGTCATTTCCCGGAATAAGCGCACGTGCTGGAAAGTGCGCACCACACCCATACGGGCAATTTTCTGCCCCGGTAAACCTTCGAGATACTGGTCGCGCAGTTTGATGGTGCCGCCGCTCGGCTTATAGAAACCGGTCAGGCAGTTAAATACCGTGGTTTTACCGGCACCGTTCGGGCCGATCAGCGAAACAATTTCGCCCTGATTCAGATTCAACGCGACATTATTCACCGCCAGCAAACCACCAAAGCGCATCATCAGGCCTTCAACGGCTAAGAGAGGTTGCGTGCTCATGCCTGCTCTCCTTTATCAGCGATTTGTCTTTTTGACAGCTTCAGTTTGAGATGGACACGCTTCATCGGCAGTAAACCCTGCGGACGCCAGATCATCATCAATACCATCAGCGCACCAAGCAGCAACATGCTGTATTCGTTCAAATCACGCATCAGTTCACGGGATACCACCAGCAGGATCGCCGCCAGAATCACGGCAAACTGTGAGCCCATACCGCCCAGCACCACGATAGCCAGCACGAAGGCTGACTCCACAAAGGTGAAGGATTCCGGGCTGACAAAGCCCTGACGCGCAGCAAACAACGTACCTGCGAAACCGGCAAATGCGGCGCTGATGGTGAACGCGGTCAGTTTGATGCGCGTCGGGTTCAGACCCAGCGAACGGCAGGCGATTTCATCTTCACGCAGCGCCTCCCAGGCACGGCCAAGCGGCATCCGCAGCAGACGGTTGATGATAAACAGCGTGGCGATAACCAACAGCAGCGCCACCATGTAAAGGAAGATAATGCGGTCGCTCGGATCGTAATTAACGCCAAAGAAGTGGCTGAAGGTGTCCCAGCCGCCATCGCGCGGCGTTCGGCTGAACTCCAGCCCGAACAGCGTCGGTTTGGGGATCTGACTGATGCCGTTCGGCCCGCCGGTAATTTCGGTGTTGTTGAGCAGCAAAATACGCACGATCTCGCCAAAACCGAGGGTCACAATCGCGAGGTAGTCGCCCCGCAACCGCAGCACCGGGAAACCGAGCAGGAAACCAAACGCGGCAGACACCAGACCGGCCAGCGGCAGCGCTTCCCAGAAACCCAAGCCGTAATAGTGGTTGAGCAGCGCGTAGGTGTAGGCGCCGATGGCATAAAAGCCGCCGTAACCCAGCACCAGCAACCCCGACAGCCCGACCACCACGTTCAGGCCGAGGCCGAGCATGATGTAGATGAGCGTCAGCGTGGCGATATCCACGGTGCCGCGCGAGACAATAAACGGCCAGGCGATGGCGGCGATAATCAGCACCAGCGCCAGCCATTTTTGTTTTGGCGTGGATCCGTCAAAACTTGGCAGAACCCAGCCCGGTCCAGAGATTTTTTTCAGACCGCTGCTGACCAGCGGGCGGAACAGCTGGAAGACGAAAACAATGGCGCAGCCGATGCCGATCCACATCCAGCGCACTTCACCGGCGCCGTTGACCACCAGTTTGGTGCCGTCGAGGCCGAGTTGCAGGCCCATGATAAACGAGGCCAACACCAGTAAAACAAAGGCTGAAAGCAGCGCATTGAACAGATTGAGGCGCTTCATACTTTCTCAACCTCCGGACGGCCCAGGATCCCGGTAGGCAATACCAGCAGCACCACTATCAGCAGCGCGAAGGAGACCACGTCTTTGTATTCGGTGCTGAGATAGGCGGAAGTCAGCGCTTCGGCCACGCCCAGAATCAACCCGCCGATCATCGCGCCCGGAATACTGCCGATACCGCCAAGAACGGCGGCGGTGAAAGCTTTCATGCCCGCCATAAAGCCGATGTACGGGTTAATCACGCCATAGAACTGGCCGAGCAGAACGCCGGCCACGGCGGCCATTAAAGCACCGATGACAAAGGTCAGAGAGATCACGCGGTCTGTGCTGATGCCCAACAGGCTCGCCATTTTGAGATCTTCAGCGCAGGCGCGGCAGGCGCGGCCCATGCGGGAGTATCGGATGAACAGCGTCAGCGCCAGCATGGCGACAAAGGTGACGACCCAGATGATCAGCTGCATGGTGGAGATGGTGGCGGCAAAACCGTTGGCCACGCCGAGCGTCCACTGGCCAGTGACCAGGCTTGGCAGCGCTAAATCGCGCGAGCCCTGCGTCAGGCTGACGTAGTTTTGCAGGAATATCGACATCCCGATGGCGGAGATCAGCGCAATCAGGCGCTTGGAATTGCGCACCGGCTTGTACGCCACGCGCTCAATGCTCCAGCCGTAGGCACTGGAAATGACAATCGCGGCGATGAATCCGGCACCGATAAGCAACCAGCTGGCATCGATACCCATCATCATCAGAGCGGCAATCACAATAAAGGAGACATAGCTGCCGATCATATACACCTCGCCATGGGCGAAGTTGATCATGCCGATAATGCCGTAAACCATGGTGTAGCCGATGGCAATCAGCGCATAGGTGCTGCCCAGCGTCACGCCGTTGAACATCTGCTGAAGGAAATATAAGAACTGCTCTGACATACCCTATCCTTTTACATCAAGGGGGTTGAATACGGTGCTGCATTAAACTCCCCCTTGGCAGGGGGAGAAATTGAGGCTGAAAAACTCACTTTATAGGGGTTGAAGTGCCGTCTTTATGCCACTCGAAGATACCGAATTCGAAGCCTTTCAGATCGCCCTTCTCATCCCAGCTCAGCGGCCCCATTACGGTGTTCACTGGTGCAGATTTCAGATTCTTAGCAATATCGGCCGGCTCCATGCTGCCGCTGCGTTCCATACCGGTGGTCAGCGCTTGCAAAGCGGCGTAGGTGGTCCAGACGAATGGCCCTGTTGGGTCCAGTTTCTTGGCTTTCAGCGCATCAACGATGGGCTGGTTAGCCGGAACCTGGTCATAGCGTTTTGGCAGGGTGACCAGCATGCCTTCGGACGCGTCACCGGCGATGTTCGACAGTGAAGAGTTGCCCACGCCTTCAGGGCCCATAAATTTAGCATTCAGACCGGCCTGTTTAGACTGACGCAGGATCTGGCCCATTTCCGGGTAGTAACCGCCGAAGTACACGAAGTCCACGTTCTCTTTCTTCAGACGCGCCACCAGAGTAGAGAAATCTTTGTCGCCCGCAGTGATACCTTCAAACAGCACCACGTTGCCGCCGTTCTTCTTCAGGCTGTCCTGCACCGAGCGCGCCAGACCTTCACCGTATTGCTGTTTGTCATGCACCACGGCAATGCGTTTTGGTTTGATGGTATCGAGGATGTATTTGGCAGCGGTCGGGCCCTGGTCGGAGTCCAGACCGGTGGTACGCATGACCAGCTTGTAACCGCGGGTGGTCAGATCTGCGTTGGTGGCCGCAGGGGTGATCATCAGCACGCCTTCATCTTCATAGATGTCAGACGCAGGCTGAGTGGAAGAGGAACACAGGTGACCGATAACATAACGGATACCGTCGTTAATGACTTTGTTGGCTACCGCAACCGCCTGCTTCGGGTCACAGGCATCGTCATATTCAACGCCAACCAGTTTGTCGCCTTTGATGCCGCCTTTGGCGTTGATGTCAGCGATAGCCTGTTTGGCACCGGTGAACTCCATGTCGCCATACTGTGCGACCGGGCCTGACATTGCACCGACGATGGCCACTTTAATATCTTTTGCAACTGCTGCGTGGCCCATTGCCAATGCGATACACCCTGCCAGCCAGATCTTACCCTTAGTTACTTTCATCCAATTACCCCGTTGATGTGTGTTGTGGTTTGCTTTTTTTGTGCCTGTTCAAAACATCATCACTTAAGAAATTTGTTATAAGTAATAACGAGTTACCGGCTTATTTTGTCTTATTTCAGAATAAGACTTTATAATTCATATCATTAAACAGGAATTTTCTGCTGCAAATCAAATGAGTCAATCAGAAACAAGAGGTGTAAACAGAATTTTATTTGGGTGAAAAGGCGGCGAGGATTTAAACAACCAGTCGTTAACACTGGCTTTATTGATTAAAGCCAACATTTATCGCTTATGCAGAGATCGCCAAAAAACTTTTCGACCTGTTACTGTACAAAAAAAGTTACGCCCGTTCGGCAGAACGATCCGCTACACTAAACGCCTCCTTTTTCTGACCTTCCGCATCATGAAATTAACTATCCAAAAACTGGCATCACTCAGCGCGCAGGATCTCATCGACCTGGCAAAAATCTGGCCGAAGCAAACCGAAAGCGACTGGCAAGCCAGCCTGCGAAATGACTGCGCGCTGTTTGCCGCGGTGTTTAATGAACGCATTCTGGGCGCAGTAAAAATTAGGCTCGATGGCAATCGGGGTGAACTCAGCGATCTGCTGGTGCGCGAAGTGACGCGCCGTCGCGGTGTCGGATTATATCTGATGGAAGATTTGCAGGCACAACTGCCGCAGGTGAAAAGCTGGACGATGAAGGCGGAACCGGAACCCGTGCTGGATGCGTTTATGCAGGCGTGCGGATTTCGCAATGAAAAGGGAGTCTGGCGCAAATAAGTGCTAAAGGCGACCAGTCCCTAGGTCGCCTGATTTTCCCTGTTACTGGCTGATTTTCAGGCTGCTCTCCGGCAACTGAGGGGTTTCAGACTTTGCCCTGAGAAGCGCTATCGCGACCACGCCAAACAGCGTGATACCGCAAAGTGCGAGCAATCCAGCAATATTATTCGAGAACAGATTATCTGCGGCCACACGGATTTGTGGTGCCAGGAATCCGCCAATCGCGCCGAACATATTGATGAAACCGATCCCGGCCGCCAGCGCGCTACCGCTGAGCAACGTGGTCGGAATGGTCCAGAACACCGGTTGTACGGCGATAAACCCAACAGCTGCAAAACACAACGCACCTATCGCAAGCGCCGGACTGGCAACCAAAGCCGAGCCCCCAATCCCCAACCCCGCCGCCAGTAAAGTCACCCCGGCTATCGAGCGTAGGTGGCCGGTTTTATCGGCATAGCGCGGAATAAAGAAGGTACCAAACATCGCCGCCACCCAGGGAACAGACGCGATCAGTGAGGCACTGAAACCCACTTTTGTGCCCAGCAAACTGGCGACCTGCGTCGGCAGGAAGAAAATCAGCCCATAAACGCCAATTTGAATAATCAGGTAAACCAGCCCGAGGTGCCAGACCGCAGGAATACTGAAGGCATCACGCAGCCGTGAATTTTGTTTTAGTTTCTCTTCTTTCGCCAGTTCACCAATCAGCGCCTGTTTTTGTTCCGCAGATAAGAAACGCGCCGTCGCCGGGCCATTGTCGAGATACCAGAACGTCCAGACACCGGCAATCACCGCCAGCGCCCCTTCAATCATAAACATCCAGAACCAGCCCGGATGACCGGAAAAACCGTGCATCTCCAGCAACGCACCGGAAAGCGGACTGCCAAAAGTCAGCGCCAACGGAACGCCCATATAAAATAATCCCATTACTGACGCCCGGTTTTTGGCCGGGAACCACAGGGATGTCAGGTAAATCATGCCGGGGAAGAATCCTGCCTCGGCAGCACCGAGTAAAAAACGTACCAGCAGGAATTTGAATTCCGTGTCGGCAAAGGCCATCGCAGAAGAGAGAATGCCCCAGACCAGCGTGGTACACCCAATCCACTGTTTGGCACCGAACTTTTTCATTAATAAATTTCCCGGAGCCCCGAGAAAGGCATAAGCGACAAAAAATATTCCTGCCCCCATCGCAAAAGCTTCATTACTTAATCCGGTATCAATCTGGTAAGACTCTTTCGCAAAACCAATATTCGCCCGATCCAGAAAAGCCAATATATATAACGAAAGCATAAAAGGAATAAGACGCCAGCGGGTTTTCTCAACGGCTTTATTTAATATCATCGTCATAATATGAACCTATTTATGATCGGCCTGTTATTAGTTAAACAAAGAATATAAATAACAGGCCAAAGTAAGCGTTCGGATAAATAGTCTGTTGCGAAATTAATGCTGATAAGGACGGGTTAATTTGCACTCAGGATTTAATTCCACCCCAAATCCGGGTTTATCCAGTACCGATTTATGAATACGTCCGTTCACCGGCACCGGCTCATCGAGCAGGATTGGCGCAAACTGTGCGCGGGTGTGGTCCGCGTTAGGTGCAGTCATCAGGAACTCGCTGAATGGCGTATTGGTGAAGGTAATCACCGCATGATGCGAATACACAGAGGAACCGTGCGGCACCACTAACTGCCCTTTCGCCTTGGCGATGGCGGCGATTTCCAGCAGTGTGGTGAGCCCGCCACACCAGCCCACGTCAGGCTGCATGATGTCAACACCAGTTTCTGACAGGGTCTGGAAAGACTCCAGTGTCCCGTGGTGTTCACCGGTTGTCACCATCATCCCGGCAGGCGCATTGCGTTTGATTTCGCGGTAGCCGTCATACTGTTGCGGCGGCAGGCATTCCTCAATCCATTTTAGATTATACGGGGCACAGGCATGCGCTACTTTGGTGGCGAAATTGACGTCCATCGACATCCAGCAGTCAAGCATCAGCCAGAAATCCGGGCCACATTTCTCGCGCATATCCGCGACCATAGCGGCCGTTTCGCGTACGCCGTGGTCACCATCATGCGGACCAAAATGCGTGACCATTTTACCGCCAATAAAGCCCATTTCTTTTGCCAGATCCGGACGTGAACCAGTAGCGTAGAACTGGATTTCGTCGCGCACCGCGCCGCCAAGCAGTTTATATACCGGCAGTTGTGCACATTTACCGAACAGATCCCACAGCGCCAGATCGACACAGGATATCGTGTTCATCACCAGGCCGCCGCTGCCCGCATAGAACATGGTGGAACGCATCATCTGATCGTGGATCAGTTTAATTTCCGAGACACAGCGCCCTTCAATAAAGCGGTTGAGATGTTTTTCGACAATAAAGCAGCCCATCTCACCCGCCGTTGATACCGCAAAACCGGTGACGCCGTTATCTGCTTCTATTTCAACCACCAACGTCCCTAATACATTAATACCGAATGACTGACGGGATTGTTCATATTCTTTATATTTACTCATCGGCGTACATACTTTATCGTCGATCCAGTGTTTTTCCGGCTGGTCATGATAATCCGCACCGCCACTGCCTTTTTCTGCTGTCGCGCCGCCCATAAAATATGCACGGATCTCTTTAATCTTAGGTAATAATCTTGATTCCATCATAATATAAACTCCGTTTATTTTATCAGGGTAAGTAGAGAGGTTATTTCTTGACTCAGGGAAAAACTAAAATTATCTATCTTTTGCTTAATATCCTTTGAAAGCGGAATTTTATTTTCGCCCAACGGGAAGCCGCGTAATGACATGCCGAGTTTATATCCCAGCGGAAAAGGCAATGACGCCATCATCGACATCACCGGTAATGCAGCAAATTGCAAAGCCTTTGCTTGTTCCATTTTCCCTTCGCTGAAGAGATCATAAATTTTACGCATCACTTCCGGCAAAACGCCTGCGGTCGCTGTCACGCTGCCGGTGGCTCCGGCGCATAATGCGGAGAAGAAAAATTCTTCCCGCCCCGTCATCACGGCAAAATCTGCATCTGCCTGCGGGCAACAGGCCAGCATTTTCATCATGCCCACCGCGTCGCCGCTGGAATCTTTTATCCCCACAATATTCGGATGGCCTGCCAGTTCAGCGACACTTTCGGCACTTAACGGATCGGCAAAAAACGGGATGTTATACAGGCATAACGGCAGGTTCACCGCGCTGGCAACCTGCCGGAAAACAGCGGTCAGTGTCGCAGCATCGTAGTGATAAAACGAAGGTGGCATCAGGACAACCCCACTGGCTCCGGCACGTTCTGCCGCATGTGCCAGTGCGATACTTTCATCCGGCGTAGTCGCCGGGATCCCCGCCCACACCGGTACGCGTCCGGCAGTCTGTTCAACCACCGTGGCCACAACGGTGCGCTTTTGCTCAACGTCCATGTAACCGGCTTCGCCCACCGAACTCACCGGGAATAAAGCACTCAGGCCACCCGCTATCTGAAAATCGGCAATTTTGCGCAACATATCCATGTCCGGCTTCCCTGCTTTCCAGGGGGTTAACATGGCACTGATGACTCCTGAAGGTCGTAACATCATTGATTCCTTATGCTTTGTAGCCCAGATCCCTGGAGATTTCCCAGGCGGTTTTTTTTACCTTGCCAGCCAGTGCATCGATATTTTCTGGCATGACATGCAAGGTGGTGCCCACGACGGAAATCGCTGCCGTTACGCAATGCGCCGCATTGAACACGGGCGCGCTGATACAGCGGATATTCGCCACATCCTCTTCATCATCGAAGGCCCATCCGCGCTGATGGATTTGGTATAACGCCGTGTGTAGCTGCTGAGCGCTGGTCAGCGAATTGGGCAATACAGGACTGAATTCCAGTGCGGCAATCAGCGCGTCCTGACGTTCCCGGTCGCACCAGGTCAGCAGACATTTGCCCAGCGAAGAACGGCAAAGCGATAAACGTTTTCCTTCCCAGGTACGAACCTGAATATTCGACTGGCTTTCGACTTTGATCAGATAAATCGGCGTATCCCCATCCAACACACCGAGATGGCAGAGCAGCCCGGTGTCGTGCATCAGCGCTTTCAGATGCGGGAGTGCGACATTGCGTAAATCGAGCTGGCGGGAAACCTGACTGCCCAGCTCAAGCAATCTGAGCCCGAGGCGATAGTTACCTGAGTTTGACTGGGTAACTAAACGCTGATTTTTCAGTTCCTCAAGCAACACATACACGGTGCTTTTGGGCATCCCCAGTTCACAGACCAGCTGATTGGCGTTGCACTGTCCCAGCCGGGAAATAATGTCGAGAATGGCGACAGCGCGCGTCAATGCCGGGACTTTTGATTTAGCGGTTAATTCCATCATGCTAGAATCCATTCTGTTGAGATGGACAAGTTATAGAGGCAAAAATGAGCAGGTAACAGAACGCTTGTGAGCCTCTGTGATTGAGTTCTCTATAAAGTTGAATATTCCAACATACTGGAATAACTAGATGATTTAGAAGGGAAAAAAATCAGACTAATTCCGGCATTCTGGAATGAATACTGGCGTTCAGTAGGGAATTTCAGGCATAAAAAAAGCGACCCTAAAGGTCGCTTTTTTACTTTGAGAACCCCGTATTATCAGGCTTCAATCGCCAGACGCAGTTTCTTCATGGCGTTTTTCTCAAGCTGGCGGACACGTTCTGCAGAGACACCGTACTTGTCGGCCAGCTCCTGCAAGGTGGACTTGTTGTCATCGTCCAGCCAGCGGGCGCGGATGATGTCCTGGCTACGTTCGTCCAGGCCTTCCATCGCATAACTCAGCTTGTCAGTCGCGTCTTTGTCCCAGTTGTCTTCTTCAATGCTCTCTGCAAAGTCAGAACTCTTATCCTGCAGGTAAAGCATTGGCGCCATCGCAGCACCGTCGCGTGGCTCGTCGTCCGGGGTTGGGTCAAACGTCATGTCCTGTGCGGCCATGCGTGATTCCATCTCCAGAACGTCTTTGCTGGTGACACCCAGCTCACGGGCAACGTGCTCGACTTCGGCGTGGCTGAACCAACCCAGACGCTGTTTGTTTTTACGCAGGTTGAAGAACAACTTGCGTTGCGCTTTGGTGGTCGCGACTTTCACGATGCGCCAGTTACGCAGCACGTATTCGTGAATTTCCGCTTTGATCCAATGCACCGCAAAGGAGACCAGACGCACACCGACTTCCGGATTGAAGCGGCGTACCGCTTTCATCAGGCCGATGTTGCCTTCCTGGATAAGGTCAGCCTGTGGCAGACCATAGCCAGAATAGTTACGGGCAATGTGTGCAACAAAGCGCAGGTGAGACAGGATCAGATGTTTCGCTGCCTCCAGGTCACCGTCGTAATGCAGCCGTTCAGCCAGCGCCCTTTCTTCCTCTGCGGTGAGCATAGGATAAGTATTGGCTGCCCGAATGTAGGCTTCCAGACTACCTTGGGGTACTAAAGCTAAAGTTTGCATTTCTTTGGTCATTCAAAGCCTCTCATGTATGACGTCATGCAGGTTTTATACTGCGTTGCTGCGGAGTGAATACCGCTTCACCTTAGTGGCGTACTAACAAAACAACGCAGAGCCCTTCATCGTTTACTGCTTTATTACTGAATTCTTTTCTGCCCAATGCTTCGGCGTACCGACTCATACTTTTGCCGTTTTTTCGACCGCGAATTTTACATAAAGTTCATTATTCAATGCAAGAGCCTAGCGACTTTATGTGACGGTCAGGCTATCGGATAGGGAATTTGTGCTTTCGGGGAAGAAGAGATGTAAGACGACGTGATAGAGCAACCCATCTTGCTCTCCCCCTGTGCACAAGATCCTGTACAGCAGGGGAAGAGTATATCAAAGAATCGCTATTGTGGTGTAAATCGCCGTAAATGTTGTACCGTTGCCAGCCAGGCGGCAATCCAGCCAATCATCGCGGAAATCAGCAGCAGCAGCAGGCTTTCGTCCCACGCCAGACCGTGCAGATCAAACGTCGTACCGAAGACTTTCGCCACTTGCGTCACCACGCTCTCCAGACGCAACACCAGCGCTTCGGAAAGGATCAGTGACAGCAAGGCACCACAGAAGCCAAGCATCGCGCCGCCATTGAGGAACGGACGCAGAATAAAGCCATCGGTCGCACCAATCAGCTTCATGACGTTAATGGTGTCGCGACGGCTGAAGATGCTCAGACGCACGCTGTTACCGATCACCAGGAAGACCGCGACGATCATCAGCACACCGATCATCGCCGCCACCTGCCCGACCAGTCCGGTAAGCGCCGCCAGCCGTGCAAACCAACTGTCATCCATGCGAACTTCGTCAACCCCCTGAACCGCAGCAACCCGGTCACGCAGGGTGTTGAGCGTCGTGGAGTCCTGGAAATTCATTTTCGGCGTGATGATAGCCACGGCAGGCAGCGGGTTCTGCTCCAGCATGTCCATCGCACCGCCAAAACCTGACCAGTTACGGAACTCGCCCATGGCTTCGTCACGCGACAGATAATTCACCTTTTCGACACCGGCTTCCGCTTTCAATGACTTAATGACATTTTCAGCGGCGTTGTCGTCCAGCGCCTTATCGAGATATACCGTCAGCTGCGGTGTCGGATACCACTGTTCGGCAGCGGTGCTGACGTTTTTCCACACCAGATAACAGACGCTTGGCAGCGTGAGGGAGATCGCGATCACCATCACGGTGAGCAGCGTCGCCAGCGGCTGGCGCATCATATCTGCCAGAGCATTCATCCACGCATAGCGCCACTGTTCACGCCATCCACCCTGTAGCGCTTTACTTTTGGCCGCGCGGGCGCTTTTGGCTGTTTTGGCCGGGTTCGGGCTATTGGCCATGATGCGCGCCTCCCACCATGCGACCCTGACTCAAGGTCAGCGTACGGTAATTACGACGGGCGATCAGTGCCATGTCATGGGTTGCCATTAATACGGTGACGCCGACGCGGTTGAATTCTTCAAACAGGCGCAAAATGCCTTCTGACAGCGCGTCGTCAAGGTTACCGGTCGGTTCATCAGCCAGCAGAACGGCCGGTTTGTTCACCACCGCACGGGCAATACCCACGCGCTGCTGTTCACCGCCGGAGAGCTGGATCGGAAAGTTTTTAGCTTTATCGAGCAGGCCTACTTTATCCAGCGCCGCAGAAACCCGGCGGCGGATATCTTCACTGC
Organism: Ewingella sp. C233; assembly: GCF_055407225.1. Classification (NCBI taxonomy): domain Bacteria; kingdom Pseudomonadati; phylum Pseudomonadota; class Gammaproteobacteria; order Enterobacterales; family Yersiniaceae; genus Ewingella; species Ewingella sp. C233. Next base: position 76,052 of record NZ_JBUZRI010000006.1, on the reverse strand, counting down.
TGGCACCCGCGATAATCAGCGGCATCGCCACGTTGTCATACACGGTGCGGTCCAGCAACAGGTGGTGGTCCTGGAAAATCATGCCAATCTGACGGCGCAAAAACGGTACTTCGCGCGCTTTCAGACGGCTGATGTCATGGCCGCCGAACAAAATGTGTCCGGCGCTCGGGCGTTCAATTCCGCATATCAGTTTCAGCAGGGTACTTTTACCCGCACCGGAGTGACCGGTCAGAAAGGCCATCTCAGCCTGCTGGATGTGAAAATCGACGCCCTGAAGCGCCTGTCGCCCGCCTAGATAAGCTTTACTGACCTGTTCAAAGCGAATCATCCGTATTAATCCTCTCGGGCAAAAAGTGCCTCAATAAAATCGTCAGCCTTAAACGGCCGTAAATCTTCAATGCCTTCACCCACACCGATGTAGCGGATAGGGATTTCGAACTGATCGGCAATGGCGAATATCACGCCGCCCTTGGCGGTACCGTCCAGTTTAGTCAATGTAATACCGGTCAGACCCACGGCTTCATTGAATAATTTAGCCTGACTGACCGCATTCTGGCCCGTACTGGCATCGAGCGTCAGCATAACCTCATGAGGGGCGTCTTCGTCCAGTTTTTTCATGACCCGGACAATCTTCTTCAGCTCTTCCATCAGGTGTGCTTTATTCTGTAAACGCCCGGCGGTGTCGGCAATCAGCACGTCAACGTTACGAGCTTTCGCGGCCTGAATTGCATCGAAAATCACCGAGGCGGAATCCGCGCCCGTATGCTGCGCGATCACCGGGATCTTATTACGCTGCCCCCAGATCTGAAGCTGTTCTACGGCGGCGGCACGGAAGGTATCTCCGGCGGCCAGCATGACCGTTTTACCCTCTGCCTGGAACTGGCGTGCCATTTTGCCGATGGTGGTAGTTTTACCCACGCCGTTAACGCCAACCATCAAAATGACATACGGGGTTTTACCACTGACATCCAGCGGCTGATCCACTTTTGCCAGAATTTCAGACATTTCCTCCTTCAGCTTACCGTAGAGCGCGTCCGCATCTTTTAACTGTTTGCGGCTGGCGTGTTCGGTCAGTGAAGTGATGATTTTACGCGTGGTTTCAACGCCGACGTCGGCGATGATCAGTTGTTCTTCCAGTTCATCAAACAGATCGTCGTCGATCTTCTTACCGCGGAACAGACCGACAAATCCTGACCCCAGATTTTCTTTGGTTTTGACCAGACTGCGTTTGAGGCGCGCAAAGAAGCCCTCTTTGGTGGGGCGTTCCTGTTCAGTTTCAACAGCAGGCAGGGTAATAATCGGATCGAACGCGACCGGCAGGGGCTCTTCGATCACGCTGTCGTCGATAGAATCGATAGCATCCTGACGTTCGTCCGCAGCGATCTCTGCCTCTGACTCGACAAACTCTTCTGCGACAGATTCATGCTGCGCGGCTACAACCTGTTCGGTGACGGCAACAATCTCTTCGGCCAACTCGACAGAAGCCTGTTCTTTGGCAACAGGCTGGGGTTCGGTTGGCGCGGCAGGGATGTCGTGCACCGGCTCAAAGGCGGGTTCGATTTCTGCGGCGGCTTCAACGGAGGTGGTGGCATCCCATTCGCCTGGATGATTCTCAACCGGTACGCCCGGCGCTTGTGCGTGTTCAGTCGCTGGTTCTGCGGCAACGGACGGTTCTTCTGTACGCGCCGTTTCATACGTTTGTGGAGACTGTTCTTCTACAACCGGCTGCTCAACGCTGGTCTCTTGTTTCTGCTGTTCTTCTTCCTGACGGCCACGGCCAAACCAGGAGAAAAACCCGCGTTTTTTATCTTTTGCCATTTTACAACTTCACTCCTCGCCGTTAATTCAGGGCGAACGGATTATTAATAGGGTAATGCTTCGCAGTCTATCACTTTCCTATAAGGCCTACACACCCGCGTGTTGATTTGCGTAGGGTATTCAATCAGGAATGTTAAATATTTGCCGCAGGCCGACACACCGGTAGAATAGGCCTTAATTGATTTGCAACGCTGCCATAACGGTGGCGAATGATGAAAGCGAGCTATGGCTAAAAAACCCAACACCCCGGCGGCGGGACAAATTCGTGTCATCGGTGGAAAATGGCGTGGGCGCAAACTGCCGGTGCCGAACAGCCCGGGCCTGCGCCCTACCACCGATCGTGTCCGCGAGACGCTGTTTAACTGGCTGGCACCCATGATCCGGGGCGCACACTGTTTGGACTGTTTCGCAGGAAGCGGCGCGCTCGGCCTTGAAGCGCTGTCACGCTATGCTGCCAGCACCACGCTACTGGAGTTCGAGCGTCCGGTTGCTCAGCAACTGGAGAAAAATCTGGCGCTGCTCAATGCCAGCGACGCGAAGGTTTTCAATGCTAATACGCTGAACTGGCTGGCGAAGAAAGGGACACCGTTCGATGTGGTGTTTGTCGATCCGCCGTTCCGAAAAGGTATTTTGCAGGAGACGCTGGCATTACTGGAACAGCAAGGCTGGCTGGCGGATGAAGCCTGGATTTATGTCGAAGCGGAAGTGGAACACGGTGCAATCCCTGTTCCGGCAAGCTGGCGCCTGCACCGCGAGAAAGTCGCCGGGCAGGTTGCCTACCGTTTGTACCACCGTGATATCGCGCCGGCGTCCGGCGATCAGGATTCTGAACAGGAGCAAGACGATGTTAATTAATATTGGCCGTTTACTGATGCTGTGCATCTGGGGTTTCTTGCTGTTCAATATCATTCATCCATTTCCAAAACCGACGAAATACTTTCTGGATGTGGCGATGGTCTTCATGTTCTTCATGCACGGTTTGCAGATGATGCTACTTAAAGCCACGCAGGGTAAGGATCAGGCCAAAATTGGCGGCTGGTTGCAGCTGCGTATATTCCTGTTCGGCGTGTTCGAATTGATGGCATGGCAGAAGAAACAGCCGCCGCTGCCAACCCGCAAATAAACCCGATTTAAGTACGCTGGTTTATGGTTTTTGGGCAGCATCCTGCGGCTTAAAAGCCATAAACCGCGTTCCCTTCACACTCAAAATCCCTTGCTGCCCTTTCGCTAAGCCATCGTAGTCTTTCTGTTCGAGTTTCAGCCTGAGCTCTGCACCGCCGTTCACCGGCTTAAAATACGCCTCATACTTTCGGTCTTCAGCCGGAATATGTTCACGCTGACGCGAGCGCCGGTTTGGAGATAACCAGTCACGTTTGGTGGTGACTTCGACCGCGATGTCGCGCGGCGGCGCGGCGTCGTTATCGGCATTTTCACGACGTTGATGGAGGTACTGGCGGGTCGCAAAGAGAGCAATCACCACCACAACCAGCAAAATAATCACTGCAGGTTTATTCATATTCGGCATTCATCTCGGATGACAGGGGATTCTGATTGTAGACGAAGGGCCCGATCTCCTACACTGAAAACCATCCAGGAAAGCAGGAAGTCATTTCCTTACAGGCAGAACCTTGCTTACGTTTAATTTTTAAAAAGGATAAACAATGAGTTGGCCATTTCTTGCCGTATTTTTCTCAGGCTGGCTGTTCGTCGATGCCAGCTACCGCGGGCCACGCTGGCAGCGCTGGCTGTTTAAACCCGTCACCCTTTTACTGTTGCTGCTTTTAGCCTGGCAGGCACCGGTTCTTAATGTCTACAGCTACCTGATTTTGCTCGGTCTGGCGGCAACGCTGGTGGCCGACGGCCTGCTGCTGCTGCCGGAAGAGCGTTTTCTTTACGCCATAGGCGCCTTTTTCCTGTCGCATCTGCTCTATACGCTGAGCTTTGCCAGCCAGATGACGCTGACCTTCTTCTGGCCGCTGCCGCTGGCGTTGATCATCATCGGCGCGGCGCTGCTGGCGGTGATCTGGTCGCGGCTGGCGGAGATGCGCTGGGCGGTATCCACTTACATCGCCATGACGCTGCTGATGGTATGGCTGGCGGGGGAGCAGTATTTTGCCCGCAGCACCGATCTGGCATTTTCACTGTTGTGCGGGACGTTTTTACTGCTGATGGGTAACGTGGTCTGGCTGACCAGCCGCTACCGCTTTAAATTCCGTGCCTCAGACGCGATTGTCGCCGCCTGCTACTTCGGTGGTCATTTCCTGATTGTCCGTTCGCTCTACCTTTAACTCACGGCTCACTCACCACGATTCTCAGGCGAAATCTTAGGGTTTCGCCTTTTTTTCACCTTCGGTCATTTTCCGCTTGACCCTGGAGTTGACTCCAGACTGTAGACTGAATGTAATTCCACTCTGTTACGACAGGAGTCCGTATGCTTCAGCCACATAAACAGACCACCCGCGGTTGCGGTTGCCAATCCGGCAAATGCGCAAAACCGACGATGCTGCGTATTAATAAAATATCTGAACCCACCCACAGTGAGCCGCATCCGGCGAACTGTTGCAGTGACAAAGCCCCGCTTGCCGCATCGGCGTGCTGTGCATCCGATCATTGCAGCATACAATCCAGTGAGCACTCACCAACAACCAAGAGTGATGATGGCAGTTCAGGCGACGGCGACAGCGACCCCAGCGGGCCGCCTGCCGGTACCTGCCAACTAAGCTGGAAAGTCGACGGCATGGACTGCCCGGCCTGCGCCCGTACCATCGAAAAAGCCGTCAGCACCATCGCCGGTGTCAGCGGCGTTAAAGTCCAGTTCGCTACTGAGAAATTGCTGGTCAGCGCTGACAGTGACCTCTCCGCAGAGATACAACAAGCCGTCACGCGCGCCGGATTTACCCTGCAGTCACTCGACCAGAAACGCGTCGAAGCCGTCGTTGAAACGTCCCGCCTGAAGGAATACGCGCCACTGCTGATCCTCATCGTGCTGATGGCGATAAGCTGGGTAATCGACCAGTTCAGCCAGCCACTGGGGGAAGTTGCCTTCGTGATCACCACGCTGGTCGGTCTGTGGCCGGTACTGTTGCAGGCCATCCGTGCCACACGCGCCGGTTCCCCGTTTACCATTGAAACCCTGATGAGCGTTGCGGCGCTTGGCGCATTATTTATTGGTGCCACGGCCGAAGCGGCGATGGTGCTGTTGCTGTTTATGATCGGCGAACGGCTGGAGTCTTTCGCCGCTAACCGTGCGCGCAGCGGTGTCAAAGCGCTGATGGCGCTGATCCCCGACAGCGCCGTGCTGATTGTGAACGGTAATTCTACCCGTGTCCCTGTGGCCGATTTACGTCCGGGTGATGTGATTGAAGTGGCCGCAGGTGGCCGTCTGCCCACCGATGGCACGTTGCTGGACAGCGCTGCGAGTTTCGATGAAAGCGCCCTGACCGGTGAGTCCGTACCGGTCGAGCGTCAGCCTGGGGAGAAGGTTCCGGCAGGCAGTTTGTGTGTGGACCGTGTGGCGCGCATGAGCGTGACCTCCGCGCCCGGTGCCAGCGCGATTGACCGCATCCTGCAACTGATTGAAGAAGCCGACGAACGTCGTGCCCCGATTGAGCGCTTCCTCGATAGCTTCAGCCGCTACTACACCCCGGCGATTATGCTGATGTCGCTGCTGGTGATTTTGATCCCGCCACTGGCGATGGGCCTGCCGTGGGACATCTGGATTTATCGCGGGCTGACGCTGCTGCTGATCGGCTGTCCTTGTGCGCTGGTGATTTCTACTCCGGCGGCGATAACCTCAGGTCTGGCAGCCGCCACACGTCAGGGTGCATTAATCAAGGGAGGTGCCGCACTGGAACAACTGGCGTTAATTCAAACCATCGCTCTCGATAAAACCGGCACGCTGACCGAAGGCAAACCGGAAGTGACCGACGTTCTGGCGCTGAGCGGTGTGACTGAAAATGAGCTGCTGAGTCTTGCGGCGGCGGTTGAAGCCGGTTCGCATCATCCGCTGGCGCAGGCGATTATTACCCGCGCAAGAGTAGAAAACCCTCTGCCGATCAATGCACAGGAGCGTCGTGCGCTGGCCGGTTCAGGCGTTGAAGGAGAAGTGGCCGGTAAAAAAATTCAGGTGCTGGCACCGAAGCGTCTGGCGGCAAAAGGGGTGGCCGAAGTCCATCTCCGTCAAATTGCCGACTGGGAATCCACCGGTAAAACAGTGGTGGTAGTGTTACGGGAAGGCAATGCTATCGGGCTTATCGCCATGCAGGACAAACTGCGTGATGACGCAGTCAGCGCGCTGGCGGATTTGAAAGCACAGGGGATTTCTGCGGTGATGCTCACCGGCGACAATCCGCGCGCTGCCAAAACCATTGCCGAACGACTGGGCATTGAGTTTCGTGCCGGATTGCTGCCCGCTGATAAAGTCGAGGCAGTGACGGCCCTCAATGCGATTCATCCGACAGCGATGGTGGGTGATGGTATTAACGATGCCCCGGCGATGAAAGCGGCAACTATTGGTATTGCGATGGGAAGTGGCACCGACGTCGCGCTGGAAACGGCAGACGCGGCGTTAACTCACAACCGCCTGAGCGGACTGGCGCAGATGATCAGTCTGTCGCGGGCAACGCGGGCCAATATCCGCCAGAACATCACTATCGCAATTGGTCTTAAAGCTATTTTCCTGGTCACCACACTGATGGGGCTGACCGGACTGTGGCTGGCGGTGCTGGCCGACTCCGGCGCTACCGCGCTGGTCACTGCCAACGCGCTGAGATTGTTGCGTAAAAAAACGAAGTAAGCGATTACTCAGATCTCACTACACCTTTCGCCAGCAAATAGCGGTACGGCAGTTGTTCTGTGTCGGCCGCTAACAGGGTGTGTTCCATAAAACGGCAGAAGCCCGGAATATCGCGGGTGGTGGCGGGATCATCTGCAATCACCAGCAGGGTTTCGCCGTCTTTCATGGCGCGCACCGTTTTGCGAACCATCATGACAGGCTCGGGACAACGTAGCCCCAGAGCGTCCAGTTGGTGGTCCGGGTTGATAAAGGGATCGGTCATTTCAATTCTCACTCACATACGCTAATGCGCGACAGTTTATACCGCTGATTCCGTGACGCAACCAACGCAAACCATTGCGTTAAAATTAACCATTGCAATACTGACACAAACGGTTACTATGCGCGCCGCGCTGTATTTTCCGCGCTATTTTTCACTCTGCATTAATTGGGTTCCCTCACCCCAATTCAACACTAAAAAAGGCCACAATCTATGTATTCGTTTACTGCTCAACAGCGCTTTGCGGCGTTGGTATGGCTATCGTTATTCCATATTGCCATCATCACTTCCAGTAACTATCTGGTGCAGTTGCCGATCTCCATTTTCGGTTTCCATACCACCTGGGGTGCGTTCACTTTCCCGTTCATTTTTCTCGCCACCGATCTGACTGTGCGCATTTTTGGCGCGCCGCTGGCCCGACGCATTATTTTGTCGGTCATGATGCCTGCGCTGCTCATCTCCTACGTGATTTCCGCGCTCTATTTTGAAGCCGAATGGCAGGGGTTTGCCGTGCTCAGCAGCCTGAATGTGATGGTTGCCCGTATCGCAGTGGCCAGCTTCATGGCTTATGTTCTCGGCCAGATCCTTGACGTCCACGTCTTCAACCGCCTGCGTCAGAAACGCAGCTGGTGGGTGGCACCGGCCGCCGCCATGTTCCTTGGAAACATCAGCGATACGCTGGCCTTCTTCTTTATTGCGTTCTACAAAAGCAGTAATGAATTTATGGCCAACAATTGGGTAGAAATCGCTCTGGTAGATTACACTTTCAAAGTGCTGATCTGTCTGGTGTTCTTCCTGCCGATGTACGGCGTACTGCTCAATATGCTGTTGAAACGTCTTTCGCAAAGCGGCGATCACGCGCAGTTTCAGCTAAATTCTCACTGAGTGCAGCTAACACAAAATGCGCCATAATCTGACTTGCATTTACAACGTGAATAGGTTGCCATACAGGCAGTGAAATCAAGTATCTATCCCCAAAATATTTTGCGCCGCTTACGGCGGCAATCTGAAGAATGGCGGGGATATAGCGCGTTAACATCAAAGGAAGAACTATGCGTAATTTAGTGAAATTTGCAGGTATGGGCGTGCTGATCCTCGGTCTGGCGGCGTGTGATGGCAAAACTGACGACAAAGCCGCAGCGGATAAAGGCGCTCCGGCGGCCTCTGCAACTGCAGCTGGCGTTCCGGTCAGCCTGCTTGATGGCAAAGTGACCTTTTCCCTTCCGCAGGGTATGAGCGATCAGAGCGGTAAACTGGGCAGCCAGGCAAACAATATGCATGTGTATGCCGACAGCACCGGTCAGAAAGCCGTGATCGTTATCCTCGGTGATAACACCACTGAGTCGCTGGACGTGCTGACAGCCCGTCTGCAAGAACAGCAGAAAGCCCGCGATACCAACCTGCAGGTGGTCACGGATAAATCGATTCAGGTCGACGGCCAGACACTGCAACAGTACGACAGCGTGATCTCATCCGCGGGTCAGAAAGCGTATTCATCTATCGTTCTGGGCAAAGTGGACAGCCATCTGCTGACCCTGCAAATCACCCTGCCTGCGGATAATCAGCAGCAGGCGCAGACGGATGCCGAAGCGATCATTAATACCCTGAAAATTAAGTAATTATATTGTACTGATTATTTTACGAGCGGGGCTTGCCCCGCTTTTTCATGACTGACGCGTCCTGACACACTAAAACACCATCCTCTCTATGGACTTATTCGCTCATAAACGAACGGATTCGCGCCACTGCCCCAAAATATCGCAATGAAAAGCAAAAAATGTGATCGGTGACGGGAAAAATGCGCAATTTCGTATTTCAAAATGTTAACCAATGCCGCAAAATTCGCCTCCAGATTCATAAAACTGTAACAATTTCGTCATCTATCACAATTCGCTAACGCGCATTCGATTAGCATGACGCTCGTTATGGAACATTTCAGTTTGGTTTTATTGTTTGTCAGCCACTCAGGGTGAGTGAGCTGACCAATGCCATTGGAGGCGTTAATGCTCAGTATCTTTAAGCCCGCAGCCCATCAGGCTCCCGTGGCAGCAGACCATGTTGATCCTTTGTACCGCCGCCTTCGCTGGCAGATCTTCATGGGGATTTTCTTCGGTTATGCTGCCTACTATCTGGTGCGTAAAAACTTTGCACTAGCTATGCCCTATCTGATCGATCAGGGCTTCTCTCGTGGTGACCTTGGCTTCGCGCTGTCCGGTATCTCCATCGCTTACGGTATCTCCAAATTCATCATGGGGTCGGTGTCCGACCGCTCCAACCCGCGCGTTTTCCTGCCCGTCGGTCTGATTCTGGCGGCAGCCGTGATGTTGTTTATGGGCTTCGTGCCCTGGGCGACGTCCAGTATTGCCATCATGTTTGTGCTGCTGTTCCTGTGCGGATGGTTCCAGGGAATGGGCTGGCCACCATGTGGCCGTACCATGGTTCACTGGTGGTCGCAGAAAGAACGCGGCAGCATCGTCTCCGTGTGGAACTGCGCCCATAACGTCGGCGGCGGTATTCCTCCGCTGTTGTTCCTGTTGGGTATGGCGTGGTTTAACGACTGGCACGCGGCGCTCTATATGCCCGCTTTTGGCGCGATTGCTCTGGCTGTTTTTGCATTCATTACGATGCGCGACACCCCGCAGTCCTGTGGTTTACCACCGATTGAAGAGTACAAAAACGACTATCCACCAGACTACGTGAAAGAGTCAGCCGAGCAGGAACTGACGGCGAAACAGATTTTCATGCAGTACATTTTGCCGAACAAACTGCTCTGGTACATCGCCATCGCCAACGTTTTCGTTTACCTGCTGCGTTACGGCATCCTCGACTGGTCACCGACCTATCTGAAAGAGGTGAAACACTTCGCGTTGGATAAGTCCTCGTGGGCGTATTTCCTCTACGAATATGCAGGGATCCCGGGCACGCTGCTGTGTGGCTGGATGTCGGACAAAGTGTTCAAAGGCAACCGTGGCGCCACCGGCGTGTTCTTCATGGTGCTGGTCACTATCGCCACCGTGGTGTACTGGCTGAACCCGGTCGGTAATCCGGGCATTGATATGGCTTGTATGATCACCATCGGCTTCCTGATTTACGGCCCGGTCATGCTGATTGGCTTACACGCACTGGAACTGGCACCGAAGAAAGCGGCAGGAACGGCGGCGGGCTTTACCGGCCTGTTTGGTTACCTCGGTGGTTCGGTCGCGGCGAGTGCTATCGTCGGCTATACCGTTGACTACTTCGGTTGGGACGGCGGCTTTATCGTAATGATTGGCGGCTGTGTGCTGGCGGTGATGTTGCTGGTGATGGTGATGCTGAGTGAAAACAAACACAAAGCCCAGCTGGCTAAAGGAGCATAAGGATGCGCAACATAGTAGGTAATGTGCTGAAAAGCAGCCGGCTGGCCGGCCTGATTGCCGCCTCATGCTATGCCAGTGCCGCCGAGCCGGTGGTTATTGCTCATCGCGGCGCAAGTGGCTACCTGCCGGAACATACCCTGCCCGCGAAAGCCATGGCTTATGCGCAGGGTGCCAATTTCCTCGAGCAGGATCTGGTCATGACCAAGGATGACCAACTGGTCGTTCTGCATGACCACTATCTGGATCGTGTGACCGACGTGGCTCAGCGTTTCCCTGACCGCGCACGTAAAGACGGGCGTTATTACGCTATCGACTTTACGCTGCCTGAGATCAAATCGCTGAAGTTCACCGAAGGTTTTGATATCAAAGACGGCAAACAGGTACAGACCTATCCGGGGCGTTTCCCGATGGGTAAATCTGATTTCCGTGTGCACACCTTCCAGGAAGAGATCGAGTTCGTGCAGGGGCTAAATCATTCGACGGGTAAAAACGTCGGGATTTATACCGAGATCAAAGCCCCGTGGTTCCACCGTCAGGAAGGCAAAGACATTTCTGCCAAAGTGCTGGAAGTGCTTAAAGAGTACGGATACACCAGTAAAAGCAGCAATGTCTATGTCCAGTGCTTCGACCCGAACGAGCTTAAGCGCATCAAGAATGAGCTGGAGCCTAAGATGGGCATCGACCTGAAACTGGTTCAGTTGATCGCCTACACCAAGTGGGATGAAACACAGGAGCAGAAAGACGGGAAATGGGTGAATTACAATTATGACTGGATGTTCAAGCCGGGCGCGATGAAACAAATCGCGCAGTATGCTGACGGCATCGGACCTGATTACCATATGCTGATCGAAGCGGACTCTACGGTGAATAATATCAAACTGACGCCGATGACGGCGGAGGCACACGCCAGCAAGCTGGTGGTGCATCCGTTTACCGTTCGCGCAGACGATTTGCCGAAGTACGTCACCAACGTGAATTCGCTGTATCAGATCCTTTATCAGCAGGCGCACGTTGACGGCCTGTTCACTGACTTCCCTGACAAAGCGGTGAGTTATTTAGAGCATCAGCAGACGCAGCCACAGAAGTAAGTTCCGTTTCATCGCGCTGAAACCATAAAAAGCGGGCAAGATTTTCACCCTGCCCGCTTTTTTATGCTTCAACCTACCGGAAAATTAAGCCGGTTCGGAGAGATACATTTTACGCAGATAATGCGGCACCGCATCGTCAGCGTTCGAACCGATAATTTCGGCATCCGGCATCGCCGCTTTCAGGCGTGGCAAGGAGCCGCTCATCAGACAACCTTTGCCGGCCATGGTCAGCATTTCCAAATCGTTCAGACCATCGCCGAACGCGATGCAGTCTTTTAGCCCATAACCCATCAGTTTTGCCACGTGCTCCAGCGCATGGCCTTTAGATACACCACCGGCCATCACTTCCAGACAGGTTGGCAGCGAGAAGCTCACGTTGACGCGATCGCCCCAGCGGGCGTTGATGGCATCTTCCAGCGGAACCAGCTCTTCATGGCTTTCACAGGTGAAATAGACTTTGCAGATGCCGTCGGTTTCCAGCAGGCCCGGTTCATACAGTTTGTACTTGAAGACAGACTCGCGGAAGAACTGGTCCTGATCGTCACGATCGCGGTTCATATACCAGTCATCATTGCGGTAAACGTTGGTCAGAATGTTCGGGTTGTTATGCATGATACCGAACAGGTCGCGGGCGATGTCTTCGTCAACGTTGTGGGAGAAGATCAGCTCGCCTTCGGTGTTATGCACCCGCGCACCGTTGGAGGTGATCATATACGCGCTGATTTCCAGATTGTCACGGATCTGCGCTACATCGATGTGATGGCGGCCGGTGGCAAACACAAAGTGCACGTCACGCTGAGTCAGCATCTTCAGCGTCTCTTTGGCGTAAGGGCTCAGGGTATGGTCGGGTGACAGCAGAGTGCCATCTAAATCGGAAGCAACAACATGATACATAGCGGTAGGTTCTAACCTCTGATGGAGTTGTGCGCGGCAGTTCGCCGCGAGTTAATGCCGCGCAAAAAAGCGCATGATGGCATCGAGCGCCTGTGCCCTCAGGTCGTCCCGTTCGAACAGGATCTCATGGCGCGCGCCTTCGATGACCAGTGGCTTTTCCCCTTCACAAGGGTGTCCGACAACGGCCATCGCCTGACAAAAAGCAAGATGCGACCGGTTATCGACCACCCGGTCTTCGCTTGCCTGTAATAATAGCAGGGGCGTAGTGATATTTTCGGCCTGTTGCAGAATATGCAACCCCGCCTCAATACTCTCTCGCACCCAGTGATAAGTCGGCCCGCCGACCTGCAGCTCAGGGTAATCGGCATAAAAACGCAGGTTACGGCGATAGCGTTCGCGGCTGTGCGTCAGGCGGTTAACCACAAACGGCAGTGGCCGCCAGTGACCGGTTCCCAGCGCATAACCGTCCCGGCGCAGCGGACGATTCTCCGCCCAGTTGAGTATCCGCCGTGAGATCCAGCCCGGTATTGGTAGGTAAATACCTGTCATCGGTGCACAAAGGGCCGCTGCGTCAAAGCGTTGCGGATACTTCGCCAGGAACAGCGCGGCAATCGCGCCGCCCATCGAGTGAGCCAGTACATACTTCTTATTGTAATGACGTGGCGCGATTTCACGCTCATACAGCCGGTGGAAATCCTCAACGTAGTCATCAAAGTGCTGCACGTGCCCACGGTGTGGATCATCAAGCATACGCCCGGAACGCCCCTGCCCACGGTGATCAACAATGATGACGTCATAACCGCTGTGAAACAGGTCATACGCCAGCTCCGGGTATTTTACGTAGCTTTCGATACGCCCCGGTGACACCAAAATGACGCTGTCGTGTTCAAAGGCGCTAAAGCGGACGTAATGAATCGGTACGTCGTCCACACCGGCAAATTGCCCTTCTTCCCGTTGACGCCAGAAATCCAGCAATGGCCCGGTCGCAAAAGCAGAAAATTCTTTCTCACGCGTTAACCACTTTGCAAAATTCGATGACATGGAAGGGTTCCGAAACCGTGTTACAGGAAGATAAGTAAGTTAATTGTGGGCCCATAAACAATAGCGTATTGTGCCATAAAATAGCCTTTTCAGGGAGTAGCGCGATGACGTTGGACTGGTGGTTAACCTATCTGCTTACGACTTCAATTTTAAGTCTTTCACCGGGCTCCGGCGCAATCAATACGATGAGCGTTGGCATCAGCCACGGTTATCGCGGTGCCGTCGCTTCCATCGCCGGTTTGCAGCTCGGACTGTCGATTCACATCGTGCTGGTCGGCATTGGCCTCGGCGCGCTGGTGTCGCAATCCCTGATGGCCTTTGAAGTGCTGAAATGGCTGGGTGCGGCGTACCTTATCTGGCTGGGTATCTGCCAGTGGCGGGCGGCCGGTGCCATCGATCTCAACGCACTCGCCAGCAGTATGCCACGCCGGCGTTTGTTCAAACGCGCAATTCTGGTCAATCTCACTAACCCGAAGAGTATTGTATTTCTGGCCGCGCTGTTTCCACAATTTATCATCCCGCACCAGCCACAGGCCGCGCAATATGTGGTACTCGGCGTGACCACCGTGGTGGTCGATATCATCGTGATGATTGGTTACGCGACACTGGCAACGCGCATCGCCGGTTGGGTCAAAGCACCCAAGCAGATGCAACTGCTGAACCGCATTTTCGGCTCACTGTTTATGCTGGTCGGAGTATTGCTGGCTTCGGCAAGAAAGGTTTAATTCTTTAGAATGAAAAAAGGTCCGGCATTGAACCGGACCCTTTTTTAATGCGCACAACGCTGTGATCAGCGATTCACAATGAGCGCGATACCAAAACCGGCAAACACCACGCCTGCTACGCCATCAATCCATTTTGCTAAACGCTGATAGCCGCGACGCATGGTCGGCAACGCAAAAACCATCGCCACGACCGAGAACCAGACAAAGGTCTCGGCCACGATCATAATGAATAATCCGCCACGTTCTCCGCCGCTGACGTTATCACCGACAAACAGTGAGAATACGCTGCCGAAGTAAATTACCGCTTTCGGATTGGAGAGATTAGTCAGAAGGCCGCGCATAAAGGTACGGCCACCGGCAGGCAGATCGACGGGGATTTCCACTTCATCAGTGTCACCCGCCAGCTTTTTGGCCCGCGCTGATTTTAGCAGTTGCCAGCCCATCCAGCACAGATACAGACCGCCACCGACGGTAATAATCTGGTGCAGCCAGGCCATTTTTTGCAGGATAAGATGCAGCCCCATCAGCGCCACTGCCGCCCAGACCGCTACACCCAGCGTGATCCCCACCACGCCCATCATGGCATCTTTGCGCGAGCGGCTGGCCGCCGTCTGCGACACAAAGAAGAAATCCGGGCCGGGGCTTACCAGCGCGATCATATGCATCAGGGCAACGGTTAGGAATAAAATCAGCATGGGTTTTTCTCTCTGTTTATCTTCAGGAACCGGCGTTTATTCGTCGCCGTTGTCGATATGATCTCGGATCATCGCCATAAAGGGTCGTCCGAATTTCTCCAGCTTACGCTGGCCGACACCGGTGATGTCCAGCAGATCGCTCGGGCTTATCGGTAAATGTTCGGCCATTTCCAGCAGCGTCGTGTCGTTAAAGACCACGTAAGGCGGAACGTTGTTGTCATCTGCCAGAGTTTTACGCAGCTTACGCAACTTGGCAAACAGCTTACGATCATAGTTGCCGCCATAGCTTTTCTGGCTGGCACTGCTTTTAATCTTCAGCGTCTGAATGCGTGGCACCGCCAGTTGCAGCGGAATTTCACCCCGCAGCACCGGACGCGCCGCTTCGGTCAGTTGCAGCGCAGAGTGCATGGCGATGTTCTGCATAATCATGCCGAGATGGATCAGCTGACGCACCACGCTGGTCCAGTGTTCGTTACTCTGCTCTTTGCCGATACCGTACACCGACAGCTTGTCGTGGCCGTATTCACGGATACGCTGGTTGTTCGATCCGCGCAGCACTTCCACCACGTAACCCAGACCAAAACGTTGCCCGACGCGTGCCACCACCGACAGCGCTTTTTGCGCATCGAGCAGACCGTCATAGCGTTTTGGCGGATCAAGGCAGACATCGCAGTTACCGCAGGCGTTCTGTTTACCTTCGCCAAAATAGTTGAGCAGCACCAGACGGCGGCAGGTTTGCGCTTCGGCGAAGGCATTCATCGCATTCAGCTTATGCCGCTCAACATCCTGCTGCGCACCCGCTGGTTTTTCTTCCAGACAGCGGCGCAGCCAGGCCATATCGGCCGGATCGTAAAGTAATACGGCTTCGGCTGGCAGGCCATCACGCCCGGCACGACCGGTTTCCTGATAGTAGGACTCGATGGTGCGCGGGATATCAAAGTGCACCACAAAGCGCACGTTGGGCTTGTTGATGCCCATGCCGAAGGCCACGGTAGCGACAACAATTTGTAAATCGTCACGCTGAAAGCCTTCCTGCACGCGGGCACGGGTGTCGTTGTCCAGACCAGCGTGATAGGCGCCCACGCTCATTCCGCGGCTTTGCAAACGGGCGGCTGTGTCTTCGACTTTAGCGCGGCTGTTACAGTAAATAATACCGCTTTTGCCGCGCTGGTCCTGCACGAACCGGATCAACTGGTCGAGGGGTTTAAACTTCTCCACCAGCGTGTAACGGATGTTCGGGCGGTCAAAACTGCTGACCTGAATCAGCGGATCGTTAAGCTCCAGCAGACGGACAATGTCGTTGCGGGTCGCTTCATCGGCGGTGGCGGTCAGCGCAATCACTGGCAACTGCGGATAACGCAGTTTCAGCTGGCCGAGCGCGCGGTATTCAGGGCGGAAATCGTGGCCCCATTGGGAGATACAGTGGGCTTCATCCACAGCCAGCATGGCCGGATTCCACTGTTGCAGCTGTTCGAGGAAGTCGCCCATCATCAGGCGTTCTGGTGCGATATACAGCATCTTAATGCGGCCCGTGCGGCAACCGGCTATCACATCCTGTTGCTGTTCGCGGGTTTGGGTCGAATTCAGGCAACCGGCTTCAACGCCCGCCGCCATCAACTGATCGACCTGATCTTTCATCAGGGAGATGAGGGGCGAAACAACCAGCGTCAGGCCATCCATCACCAGAGCGGGAATTTGATAGCACAGCGATTTACCACCACCGGTCGGCATTACCACCAGACAATCCCGCCCAGAAATGGCGGTATTAATGATCGTTTGCTGACCCGGTCGGAATTGCTGATAGCCGAAGGTATCGCGTAATACCTGATGAGCCAGCTCTTCTTTGTTTAACACTGCCGCCGTAGACACTCAATTCCCCAACTGTTCAAACCGCCCGACGGCCTGAAAAGGCCGCCGGGGCTGTGTACATCGTCGCCCGCAGGCGGACGATTACATGATGTCGTTGAGCATGATACCAACACCGACGCGAGTCTGCTTGTAGTTGTAGTCAATCAATGACTCGCCGTATCCGCTGAACACTTTGGTGTAGAAGCGCATATGCTTGGTGATCGGGTAGCTGACGCCGACGTCAGCACCGCCGTAGCCGGTGTTCCAGTTGTAACGGCTTTCTACGCTGATCACGCTTTCACCCAGCGCATAACCGACTTTCAGACGGTAGTAACCCATGTATTTAGTGATATCCGGGTTATCATCATTTTTGTCGCTTTCGGGAATGCGGTACCAGGGCTTGAGATCCACCTGCCAATTGCCGTTTTGTGCCATAAAGCGCGCATAGACGCGGTTCCAGCTGCGCGATGTCGGGTCAGAGCGACCATTGGAATCGTGGTTAACGCCATATTCGGCCTCACGCAAGGTCCAGCCAAGGACGTTGTAATCTGTCGCCCAGGCGATGAACAGCTGCGGCTCATAGTTGGTTTCACGAAATGGCGAAGACTCGGCGCGGTTCGATAATTGCCAGAACGCTTTTTGCGTATAAGATGCCCCGAGCAAAGAGTTGTCACCGGCGATACCACGCCAGATAGGAAAACCGAGGCTTAACTGGAATTCCACTTCGTCGTGACGGGCGTTGTCTGCCCAGCTATAAGACTTGATGGCGTCTTTGTTAACACCGCTGGTATCGGTGTAGACCAAATAGTTAGTGTCGTAAGGATAGAGCGTAAACGGGTTGTCATGCTCTTGCAGCAGGTTGGCAATGACGCTGCCCCGCACACTAGGCTGATCATGCACTTCTTCGATTGTCGCTTCTGCGGCATAGCTCAGCACCGGCATTGCCAGTAAGGTTGCCCCAACAGCCCAGTTGTTACGCATTATTTGTCCACCCAAAAGTTTAATGCCGCATGAACGGCTTAGATTTTATTTAGTTATCGAATTTAGAAAACAGGACATTTTACACACAAAATGTGCTCTGTCTGAGTATTGACTAGATTTATCATTTGTACTCTGGAAATCAATATTTCCTCGGCCTAATATCTACATTTTATTAACATTTTATCTGCACTTCAGGAAATTTCTCATGTCTGCCACACCGATGAGCCACGATGCCGCCCTCCAACTGATCGGCGGTATTTTCGTTTACGATATGCCGTTTAACCGCGAGTTGGGTCTTGAGCTCAAACGCTTAGATACTGACCAAGCCGAGCTGACCTTTACGCATCAGACCCGCTTGGTCGGGAATGCGGCACAAAAAATTCTGCACGGTGGCGTGATCGCCGCAGTGCTGGATGTTGCCGCCGGTCTGGTCTGCGTCACCAGTTCGTTAATCCGCCGCGATAAGCCAGATCACCCGCTGCTGGAAGCTGAAATGCGCCAGCGTCTGGCGAAAATGGGGACTATCGATTTACGGGTTGATTATCTGCGTCCGGGACGTGGTGAGGTTTTTACGGCTGATGCCCGTCTGATCCGCGCAGGCAATAAAGTATCTGTGGCGCGCGTTGATTTGCACAACGACAGCGGCGTGCATATTGCGACCGCCAACGCCACCTATCTGGTGGGATAACCCGGCTGGAGTAAACCGATCACAAAGCAAAACACCGCAGACAAGTATCAGGTAAACTCGCCCTCTTCTTCTGATATCAGGCATGAACATGGACGCACAACGCACCCGGCAGGGCATTATTTTTGCCTTCGTCGCCTACCTTATCTGGGGCATTGCTCCGGTTTATTTTAAACTGATTAAGCAGGTTCCGGCGGAGGAGATCCTCACGCATCGGGTGATCTGGTCATTCTTCTTTATGCTGCTGTTACTGTCGGTCAGCCGCAGTTGGGGGAACGTGCGTCAGGTGCTGAAAGTGCCGAAGAAAGTGGCACTGCTGCTGCTAACGGCCGTGATCATCGGCGGAAACTGGCTGCTGTATATCTGGGCTATCAATAATAATCATCTGCTGGAAGCCAGCCTGGGTTATTTCATCAACCCGCTGGTTAACGTGCTGTTGGGCATGATGTTTTTAGGCGAACGGTTTCGCCGGATGCAATGGGTCGCCGTGGTGCTGGCGTTTATCGGCGTCAGCTATCAGATATGGGTTTATGGTTCGGTACCGATGATTGCTCTTGGGCTGTCTCTCAGCTTTGCGCTGTACGGATTATTGCGTAAACGTATCGGTGTAGAGGCGCAGACCGGCATGCTGATTGAAACACTGTGGCTGTTACCGGTCGCGGCAATCTATCTGTTTTTCATCGCCGACACCGCGACCAGTCATCTGCCGGCTAATCCGTGGTCGCTGAACCTGATGCTGATGTCTGCGGGCATTATCACCACTATTCCGCTGCTGTTCTTCACCGCTGCCGCCACGCGCCTGAAGCTGTCGACGCTGGGTTTCTTCCAGTATCTGGGGCCGACGCTGATGTTTATTCTTGCCGTGGCGGTGTACGGCGAGTCCGTCACGACGTCCCAGCTGGTGACCTTCGGCTTTATCTGGGCCGGTTTGCTGTGCTTTGTTACCGATGCGCTTTACACCCAGCGCCGCCTACGGCGTTGAGGAGGGCGGTCTGGCACGGCGCGAAATAAACCTCGCCATGGCCGGACCGGTCACGATGATGGTCAGCAGACGCAGCGTTTGCATGGCCATCACAAACCCTAAATTCACATCACTGCCTGCCGCGATAATGGCCACTGTATCCAGCCCGCCGGGGCTGGTGGCCAGATAAGCCGTCAGCATGTCCACATGTAGCACCTTTGTCAGCACCCATGCCATTCCCCCGCAAACCAGCATGAGTCCGATAATCGATGCAATCATCTGCGGCAGGGTTCTTAGCGCGAGTTTAAAAATGGGTCGGGTGAAACGCAGACCCACGCTCCAGCCAATCAACGTATAGGCCATCGCCAGCAGCCACTCAGGCACCTGCAATGTCATGGTGCCGGTCGAATGCAGCGCCGCCCCCACCACCGCAGGCAATAACAGCGCGCCGGAAGGAATACGTAACAATGGCCCAAGCCAGACGCCCGCCAGCGCCAGCAGCAACGTACCGGCGAAACGCCAGTCCAGTGGCGGAAACCAGATCACGGCAGCTGCCGCCTGAGCGCTGTCGCCGAGACTGATGCGCGCGACAAACGCTGCGGCCGTTGCCACGAACAACACCCGCAAATACTGCATGAAAGCCACCAGACGCACATCGGCCCCAAAGTCACCGGCCATTGCTACCATGGCACTCGCACCGCCGGGAGAAGAGCCCCATGCGCCCGTCGGCCCCGGCAGGCTACTGAATTTCACCAGCAACCAGCCCGACAGGCCGCTCGCCAGCAGGGTGGCGATCAGGACCAGCAGCACCATCGGCCAGTCATTGAGCAGGGGCGGTAATATGGAGGGCGAGAGGCTTTGGGCGATCATACACCCCAAAATACCCTGAGCAATTTTGAAGAAAACCGGCGCGATGCGCACCGTGGCACCGAGTAAACCCATCACTACGCCGACAATCATCGGCCCCAGCAGCAGGGCGGCCGGTACGTGGAAAGCCTGAAAGAGAAAACCGAGGATTAACGAGGCGATAACCAGCAGTGACCACTGGCCCCAAGGAGCAATCCTTTCCATCAACATGATTTCATTCTGCATTGGCGTAAGCGGAGGCACATTTCTAACACAATTCAGACAGTGGAGGGAAACCGGGAAGGGAAGCTGGAGGGAAGAAACCTACCAGCACCGGGCTGGCAGGTTGAAAGCTTAAAGCCAGTTTTTACGCTTGAAGTAGAGGTAAGGGGCGAGACCGGCCAGGATCATCAGGCCAATCGCCGCCGGGTAACCGAAGGTCAGATCCAGTTCCGGCATAAACTTGAAGTTCATACCATAGCTTGATGCCACCAGCGTTGGCGGCAGGAACACCACGGAAACCACCGAGAAGATCTTGATGATGCGGTTCTGTTCGATGTTGATGAAACCCATCGCCGCCTGCATCAGGAAGTTCACCTTCTGGAACAGCGATTCGTTATGCGGCAGCAGCGATTCGATATCGCGCAAGACTTCACGGGCCTGTTCAAGCTGGCTGCCCGGCAAACGTGCTTTGCGTACCAGAAAGTTCAGGGCACGTTGGGTATCCATCAAACACAAACGGACTTTCCAGCCCACGTCTTCCAGCTCCGCCAGCGTGGAGAGCGCCGCGTCATATTCATCACCCTGCTGACCTTCCATGATCACGCGGCTGAGTTTTTCCAGATCGCTGTAGATATTTTCGATTTCGTCTGCCAGCTGTTCGATTTTAGTTTCAAACAGGTCCAGCAGCAGTTCATAGGCGTTACCGTCCACCAGCGTCTGGTTTCTGGCACGCATACGGTAGAGACGAAATGCAGGCAGTTCGCGCTCGCGCAGCGTATACAGGCGGCCTTCACGAATAGTAAATGCCACGGTGCTGTTGCCCGCATGGTCTTCCGCATCTTCGTAATAGAAGAAGGAGTGAATGTGCAGACCGTCTTCGTCTTCGAAGAAACGAGCCGACGCTTCGATATCATCCAGTTCCGGGCGGGTTGCCAGGCTCTGGCCTAACTCACATTGAACACGCTCACGCTCCTGTTCATCTGGCTCAATCAGGTCGACCCACAACGACGTTTTCAGGTCGTCACAATCTTCCTCGTCCAGTTCTAAACGGGATAAGCGGCTGTTATCTAATTTAAAAGCACTCAGCATGTGCCCGTTCTCCCAATGGTGACAGGTATGGACAACGCGTTGAAGCACAGGAAAACACAGGGTGAGAAAGACGTCACCGGCGTGTTTCAGACCAAATTCAGATCCGACTCACAGCGACAGAACGGGGGTCGCTGACAACCACTAAGGCTATCAGCAAAGAGGATAGCCTTAGAAGTGGTACCTGAAGAACAGGTTATCGAGCCAGTATCTACTGGGTGTGTCCAAGGCGAAGGTCCTCAAAAATATTAGTGCGCGCATGTTACGCCGAGAAGAAAAACAGTGTCAACCTCGAACAAAAGTAATCCCGCAACATTTATGCATAATATTCAGGCTATCGCGATAACCTGCACGGACTTATATGCCGCAGGTTTTTTGGCTACACTCGACGGCCTTGATTCTGCCCTTTTCCGGCGCGTGCCGCACAGGAACTCCGATGATTAAACAGATTAACCAAGACATGATGTGCGAACTGATCACCAAGGCGTCCAACTCACCCCGCCTGCGTCAGAACCTGAATATTCACCCGGCACCAGAAGATGATGTCCAGCGTCTGGCGATTGCCATGGAACCCGGCACATACGTACGCGTGCATCGCCATCCGCACACCTGGGAGATGCTCACCGCGCTGCGCGGGCGTTTTCTGGTGCTGATTTATGACGCCGAAGGCAAAGTCACCGACCGCCTGTGGCTCGGCGCAGAAACGCGCCTGCTGGAAATTCCCGCCAACACCTGGCACAGCGTGCTGTCGCTGGATGAAGGCGGTGTGATCTTTGAAGTGAAACGCGGCGCTTACCAACCGGTCACTGAAGAAGATTACCTGCCTGGTTCAGCTCCCGAAGGCGACGAGCGTGTTAAACAAACGTTGGCGTGGTATGCGACGGCCGATGTGGGTGATATTTTTCAGTAAAAATATTAAAGGCTAAGCGTCAGCGGCGCAGCGAGGTTGAACCCAGACAGCGCGGAGACACCGGAATGGACACGTAGTCCATGAGGATGTCGAGCACTACCTGGGCTCAACCTCGCCAGTAAGCTAGCTTATACAGCTTCCAAGCGGGCGTAGGCGGCGACTAACCATTTAATGCCTTCGCCGGGGAAGGCCACTTGCAGGCGACTGTGTTCGCCACTGCCTTCCATGTTCACGATGGTGCCTTCGCCGAATTTCGGGTGCACTACGCGCTGGCCGAGGGTGAAGCCGGTGTCGCTGGTGCTAACCGGCGTGCCCATGCGTTTATGGCTAACCGGACGCGACACGCTCGCACGCAGGCGAACCTCTTCGACGCAGTTCTCCGGCAACTCGCCCACAAAGCGTGAAGGCTTGTGGTAAACCTCTTTGCCATACAGGCGGCGGGTTTCGGCGTAGGTCAGCGTCAGTTTTTGCATCGCACGCGTCACACCTACGTAGGCCAGACGGCGTTCCTCTTCCAGACGGCCGCCTTCATCCAGCGACATCTGGCTCGGGAACATCCCCTCTTCCATACCGACGATAAACACCTGCGGGAACTCCAGCCCTTTGGCCGAGTGCAGGGTCATCAGTTGGGTGGCATCCTGATTGGCGTCCGCCTGCCCTTCGCCTGCTTCCAGTGCGGCATGGGAGAGGAAGGCCTGTAACGGCATCAGATCCTGATCTTCATCCTGATAGCTGAATTGGCGCGTTGCCGTCACCAGCTCCTCAAGGTTCTCAATACGCGCCTGCCCTTTCTCGCCCTTTTCCTGCTCATACATAATGAACAGCCCCGAGTCTTTTATTACCCGGTCAGTCTGCACGTGCAGCGGCATATCGGCGGTTTCATGGGCCAGAGCGTCCACCAGTTCGCAGAAACGCTGCAACGAAGAGGCTGCGCGGCCCGCCAGCACTTTATCCTGCAACAGTGCACGCGTGGCCTGCCACATAGTCAGCTGCCGGTCACGGGCGGTTTGGCGCACAACGTCGAGGGTACGATCCCCAATGCCGCGCACCGGCGTGTTCACCACGCGCTCAAACGCAGCATCGTCATTGCGGTTTGCCATCAGACGCAGATACGCCAAGGCGTCTTTGATTTCCTGACGTTCGAAGAAGCGCTGCCCGCCATAAATGCGGTACGGCATCGCCATCTGTAAGAGCGCTTCTTCCAGTACGCGTGACTGGGCGTTGCTGCGGTACAAAATTGCACAGTCTTTCAGCGCCCCGCCGTTGTCCTGCCAGGCTTTGATGCGGTTGACCACAAAGCGCGATTCGTCGAGTTCATTGAATGCGCAGTAGAGTGAAATCGGTTCGCCTTCCACGCCTTCGGTCCACAGATTTTTTCCCATGCGGCCGCTGTTGTTGGCGATCAGCGCATTGGCGGCGGTCAGAATGGTGCTGGTGGAGCGGTAATTTTGCTCCAGACGAATGGTTTCTGCGTTCGGGAAGTCTTTCAGGAAGCGCTGAATGTTTTCGACCTGCGCACCACGCCAGCCATAGATTGACTGGTCATCGTCGCCAACAATCATCACGTTATTGTTGTTGCCCGCCAGCAGACGGATCCATGCGTACTGAATGCTGTTGGTGTCCTGAAACTCATCCACCATCAGGTTGGTAAAGCGTTCGCGGTAATGTTGCAGGATATGCGGTTTGTTCAGCCACAGCTCATGGGCGCGCAGCAGCAGTTCGGCGAAATCCACCAACCCGGCGCGATCGCAGGCTTCCTGATAGGCCTGATAGATGCGCAGCCAGGTCGCTTCCACCGGGTTGTTATAGGTTTCAACGTGCTGCGGGCGTAATCCTTCATCTTTTTTGCCGTTGATGTACCACATCGCCTGACGAGGAGGCCACTGTTTATCGTCGATATTCAGTGCTTTAACGATACGTTTGAGCAGGCGCAGCTGGTCATCGCTGTCGAGAATTTGAAAGTCCTGCGGCAGGTTGGCGTCAAGGTGATGGGCGCGCAGCAGACGGTGCGCCAGACCGTGGAAAGTGCCGATCCACATCCCCCCCTGACTGGTGCCAATCAGCTGATCAATACGGTGGCGCATTTCCGCCGCCGCTTTGTTGGTAAACGTCACCGCCATGATGGAGTACGGCGAGCAGTTTTCTACCGACAAAAGCCAGGCAATACGGTGAACCAGGACGCGGGTTTTGCCACTGCCTGCTCCTGCCAGCACCAACAGATTGCTGCGCGGCGCGGCCACGGCTTCACGTTGTTTTTCATTCAGGCTGTCGAGCAGGTCAGAAACGTCCATAGGCACCGTTGGTCTGGAAGAGAAAAGCCTCCCGGAGGACGCTTTTCTACTGTGAATTTATACAGAGAATGCGGGGATTATAGCAATGCTGTCAGCGATGCCAACTGCGAAATCTCAATGTGGGGTAACAGGCGGGCATCTTTGATGTGCATCAGGTTGTCTTCACGCAGGTTTATCCAGCATGACTGCATCCCGCATGCCACCGAACCGGCCACGTCGGTGGTGAGGTCATCGCCCACGTGCAAGATCTGCTCCAGCGGTAAATCCAGTTTCAACGCCGCCTTTTTATACATATCAGCATAAGGCTTCGCCCGGCCATGATCGCCCGCGCGTAAGGTGAACTGGAAATATTGCGCCAGTCCACAGGCATGAGGATCTGCATTGCCGTTGGTGATCGCCACCAAAGGCCAGCGCTCGGCCAGTGCGGCCAGCGCCTGATGGTTCTCTTCAGAGATATAAATTTTGCTGCGCCAGTAAGCGAAAGTTTCCATCGCGGCTTTCGTGCCCTGCTTTGCATCGCCGTCACTCAGGCCCGCGCGGGTCATGGCCAGCGATACCGCCTGACGACGCCATTCGGTCACGTCGTGGTAAATCTCAGCGTCCTGCGCCAGTAACTCTGCGCGCATAAGACGGATGGTGTCCGCTGCCATGCTCTCCAACGCCGGATGAAAACCCTGAATAAACTTCAGTGTTTCGGCATCGGTACGGCGGATAACGTCATGGTTGTCATACAGCGTGTCGTCTAAATCGAAGGTGATCGCTTCAATGCGTTTCAACGGTCGATAGAACTTCATCAGGATTTTCCTCGTTTGGCCCGTGGATGCGCGGCATCGTACACCGACGCCAAATGTTGAAAGTCTAAGCTGGTGTAGATTTGCGTGGTGGACAGGCTTGAGTGGCCTAACAACTCCTGCACACCGCGAAGATCTCCACTGGATTCAAGGACATGGGTGGCGAAAGAGTGGCGCAGTTTATGCGGGTGAATATGGCTGTTCACCCCCTGCTTCACACCCCACTCGGCAAAGCGCTTTTGTACATTGCGGGCAGAAATACGCTTGCCCTGATTGGAGACAAACATGGCATCATCTTGCGGAGAGTAGTCCTGGCGGCGTTCCAGCCATTTTCCCAGCCAGACAACGGCGGTACGGCCCAGAGGCAGCCTTCGCTCTTTACTGCCTTTCCCCACCACCCAGACTTCGCCGGAGAGCATATCCACGTGTTTAATGTCGATACCCACCAGTTCCGACAGACGCAACCCTGCACCGTACATGACTTCCAGCATGGCGCGGTCGCGCACGGCAAGCGGGTCGCTGTCGTCGATACTTAGCAGTTTGTCGACTTCATCAACATCAAGATTTTTGGGGAGATGTTTTTTCATGCGCGGCGTGGCGATGCCCTTCGCCGGATTGACGCTAAGCATCCCCTGGCTCACTTGCCAGTCAAGAAAACTGCGCAAGGCGGACATCCGTAAAGCAAGGCTGGTTTCGCCCTGTCCGGCGCGTTTACTTTTTGACAGTAACATCCGCACTTTTGGGGCATCGAGCTGCTCCCAGTGGGTAATACCGATTTCACCGGCCATGCCGATAATGACGTCGAGCTGGCGTTCGTAGCTGCCGGACGTCAGCGGGCTGAGCTGGCGCTCAACGCGCAGATAACGTAAAAATGCCTCGACCGCGGGATTCAGTGGCGAGTCAGCGTAGTTCATACCCGTTCAATCCAACGTTCCAGTAAACCGGGCAGCATTTTCGCCAGCTGGTTGAGCATCACGGTGCCCATGCCCGGCTGATAATGTTGTGCGTCGCGGCTGCTGAAAATCAGCATGCCCAACTCGCCGTTTTCGCCCATCAGAGAGAGCGCAACGGAACCGACGGCCTTGGCTTGCGGCAATACCAGCAACAGTTCGGGGCCGTTAAGGCTGCCGAGGAAATGGTGGGTGTCACCCAGGCGCTGAATACGCAGTGACTCAAACGCGCTGCGGCTCAGCCCTAGATGGGTAAAGTCCGACGGTGCGCCAATGCGCCAGCTTTCGCTAAACAGCCGGACGTTCGCACCGGCCAGTCCCAGACCGCGAGCCCAGCGTTGCAGGCGGTTAAGCATATCTTGCAGGCTGCCAGCCGCCGCCAGCGTGGCTTGCAATTCAATTAAGCGGCCGAACAAGGCTTCGTTAACAGATGCCTGCTCCATCAGCAGAGTGATCTCTTCTTCCAGTTGACCAATCTGATGGCGCTGGCGGCCTAACTGCCATTCCACCAGCGAAATACTGCCTTTAACCGGATGCGGCACGTGCATTTGTTCAACGCTGCGCGCATTGCGAATGAAGAAATCTGGGTTTTGCAGCAGATATTGCATCACGCTGTCATCGTCAAGCGCGATGGCAACGGCGGCTTCTAACTGGTCGTCAAGATTGTTCATAGATGAATAAATCCGTCATATACGTGAGTGGCGGGGCCGGTCATATACAGCGAATGACCCGGTCCTTTCCAGCTGATCTCGAGGTTACCGCCCGGCAGTTCAACCAGGACGTCTTCAGAGAGTAAACCTTGGAGGATCCCGACCGCAACGGCCGCACAGGCACCGCTTCCGCAGGCTTGAGTTTCGCCCGCACCGCGCTCGTAAACGCGCAGTTTTACGGTTTCACGGTCGACAACCTGCATGAAACCGACGTTCACACGCTCAGGGAAGCGCTCGTGGCTTTCCAGCATCGGGCCCAGCAATTCCACACTGGCGGTGAGCACATCTTCTACCTGCAATACACAGTGCGGATTGCCCATCGAGACGACGCCGCAGAAGACAGTGTGCTCTTCGGCGCGCAGGATGTAGGTCTTTTCCTGCTTAGGCGCCCGGAAGGGAACTTGCTGCGGTTCGAAAATGGGTTCGCCCATATTGACCTGCACCAGTTCGTCCTCGGTGACGGTTAATACCATGCGACCGGTTTGCGTACTAACGCGAATGTCACGTTTATTGGTTAAGCCTTTAATTCGAACAAAGCGGGCAAAACAGCGGGCACCGTTACCGCACTGCGCCACTTCGCTGCCGTCAGCGTTGAAAATGCGGTAGTGAAAATCGAGTTCAGGATCGTAAGGGGGTTCCACAACCAGCAACTGGTCAAAGCCTACACCACGGTTACGGTCAGACAAACGGCGGATCAATTCAGGAGAGAAATAAACATTTTGAGTGACGGCATCGACGACCATAAAGTCGTTGCCCAGGCCGTGCATTTTGGAGAACTGCATATTTTGCTCCGCTTACCGCTGGTCAGATCCAGTAGCGATGATCCTGTAAACTATGGTCTTTTCCCGCATCATTCACGCGGGAAGGACAATCTGGTCACTCAGTTAGTCCCTGGAATTGGTGCCCAGTTTCTCTGGTGACACGCCATTTTGCTGAGATGATCCATCACCTGGGACGCCTGGCGTCTGGCTGGTTTTTTGTTTCGACGATTTATCAGCCGGCGGGAAATAGAGTGGGCCTTTCAGTCCACACCCCGAAAGAGTAAAGAGTACCGCTGCGGCCAAAGACCAGAGTAAAACCTTTTTCATTTTATGAATGCCTGTAATTCATGCCACCAAGCTCTCTATAATCGCAGGTGGATCATGAAAAGCAATAGGAATCGACAATCTCAGACGGCGCGGTTTAGTGATTCAGGGCCGGAAAAATCCCGCCGGAGTGGGTTTAATGTATCTGGAAACGCTGCGGTACCTTCGCCGTTTCTGCTGCATTATCGGCCACTGTGGCACAAAGTTGCGCGAGCGGATTATTGCGGAAAGGGATCACCTGAGTACGGCCATCGAGTGACACAATCTGGTAGAACTGCGGCAGGTTGAAATTGATAAAGCTGGAGCCGTAGGTAAAGCGGTCATGTGAAGAGGAATAGAAACGGCTGACGTCACGAACCAAATCTTCTTTACTGCCTTCGCAGTGGTGGTAAACCTCAACGCGGTTGGCTTCATCAAGGATATAGATGTTGAAACCGACATCATCGCTGCTCTCTTCGAAGAAGAACTGAATGATCCCTTCACTGGCATAACCGTCAATCACCGCCGGTAAATGCGCCTGGTCGGTTTGTACTTTGACGGACAAGCCATGCAATTTGTTGTTGGAGATCGCGCCATAGAATTCAATCGCATTTTCAAGCTTCTGCACCGATACGCTCAGGCGCTCGAAGAATAATCCCCAGGTCTGCCCGGCAACACGCACCGCTTTAAAACGGCCCGGCTCAAGACGTTTGCTCGACAGACGCAGCTCGATGCACTCCGAGACTAACTGCTGAATACGGGTACGGATCAGGCCGCGCAGATGCTGGCTGTAGCAGAACACTTCCACCGATTCCGGCGGCGCAGCATCCTGATGCATTTTGCCCAGAATGGTTTTCAGCGCTTCCAGCACCGCCTGCTCGCCGCTGAAATGCAGGGTTCGCACTTCATTCCACGAGTTGCGATAGAGCAGATCAATACTGCCCACCAGACATTGCTGCTGCTGGCCGAAGCTGAATACGTCGAGTTTACGGAAGTCGAAATGCACCACCTGATTACGAAAAGCAGCGGTCGGATCGTGTTCAAGGTTAACAATGATAGCCAGATGGCGAATTTCACACGGGCTGTACAGCGCTTTAGGCGTCGGTGCTGCCAGACGCAGCGGGAAGTGATGTGATACGTCAGCCACCAGTTCGCGCAGTTTGGCGATATCACACAGGTTGCCACTTTTAATATGCAGGCGCGTGGTGGACGTCAGGAGACCGTTGAAATAGGCCCAGGCCACCAGCTTATTCAGGTAGCGGTTATATTCCAGCGGCTGATGGCTGACGATAGATTCCATCGACGGCGACCGGTTATACAGATACCAGCCGGTGCGGTTGGCGCGGCCAATTGGCACGTGAATAAAGGTTAAGTCGCTCTCTGACAAATCAGGTGAAATTTGCGGGTTCACCAGCGTGACTTTTCCCGGCAGCGCTTCGAAGGCGGCGTACAATTTACGAGTCAGCACGCCGATATCCTGCGGGCTGGCGCTGACGCTTAAATTGTTGCGACGGGCGAAGCGGATCAGATTACGGTAACTCTGCATCATCGCATCAAGCAATTCGTTATGCGCTTCGCGCACCCGTTCGATTTTCCAATTGGCGCGGTTATCGAGAATTGCCAGACGTTCTTCGCTCCAGCCCCATTCACTGACCAGCTGACTGAGAATTTCGCGACGCCAGCCCACTGAGGCACGAGCGCGGGAGAGCTTTTCGCACACTTTCAGGTAGAAGCAGCGACGGACCAAATCAAGGCGGGTTGTGTCTTCAATCTGGGTCAGGTAGCGGGTCACGCGATCGAGCATCATGCAATAAGAGTCGAGGCCAAAACAGACGATTTCGCCCTGATGCAGACGCTTTTTGATGTCCATTGCCAGCAGCGACGTATTCGGGTATTCCCACGAATACGCTTCGAGCAGCAAGGTTTTGAGTACGGCTTTGTAAGGCGAATCGATACTTTTATACAACTGCCACAGGCTGGCACCGAAATACTCTTCGGCCGACAGCGTGCTGAGCCCGCCGAGATCCAACCACTCATTTGGCGTCAGTGCGCCCTGAGCATAAAGCGACAGCACGTATTCGTCGTAATGCCCCTCTTCTTCGCCCGGCACCATATTCCACAGAATACGTTTCCCGGCCAGACGTACGGCAGTACGGTAAAATTCGTCGAGTAAAAGAATGTGCTGCGTCGAACCGCAGTCTTCACCACCCAGACTGCCGCTTTCATTGTGACGGAAGCGGTTTTCGTCGATCAGGAAGAAGCTGACTTCCACGCCCAGCGAGGCGGCCCATTTTTCCAGCAGGCTGCATTTTTGCTGTAAGCGGTTGCGTTCTTCGTTGTCGAGCCAGGACTGGTGACAGACCCAAATATCCAGATCCGAGGTGTGGCTCTGGCCGATAGAGGAAGTGCTGCCCATCGAGTAAACGCCGGTGATCGGCAATTCGCCTTTCGCCATGGTTTCGAGGGTACTGCCCCATTTATCTTCGAGGTCAGCAAGGTAGGTGGTTTGGGTATCATCAGGCGTGAAGATGCAGACGCCGTGCGGAACCTTGCCGTCAAGGTATCCAGGCATCAGAGGGTGATGGTGATGTAGTAAAACTGGCAGAAGACTGTAGACCTGCTGGAAAGCCGGTCCCATGGCCGCTAAAGCGCGATCCACACGTAACTGGTTTATTGCATCCAATCTCTGCTTCAGTGTCTCGATATAGAGGTACAAGACTGTTCGCCTGATTTTCCAGTGTCTAGAAAGAACCCCGTTCCAAAAACTGTCATTTATCGTAAAAAAGAAATTAGTTGACGGTTAAATGCTGGAAACGTGATCAATTTAACACCTTGCTGATTGACCGTAAAGGAAGTAACGCACCACAATTATTCTTCCGCTACTTTACATTTTACTTCCTGCTCACGGATGTAACAAATTCCTTTTGTGCCCGTTCCCCTCCTTTGACTATGGCTTCTTACGCTGACAGCTTTCCTATGTCGGTGGTAGGATGGTCAGTGAATCAGTAAAACGGTAACAAACATGTTAGACAAAATCATTCGAATTGCTACCCGACAGAGCCCTCTGGCGCTGTGGCAGGCACAATATGTTCAAACCCAATTAATGGCGTTTCACCCCGGTTTGCAGGTTGAGCTGGTGCCGATGGTGACGCGTGGCGACATCATTCTGGATACTCCTCTGGCGAAAGTCGGCGGTAAAGGCCTGTTCGTCAAAGAACTCGAGCTGGCGATGCAGGATGGCCGCGCGGATATCGCCGTACACTCGATGAAAGATGTGCCGGTTGAATTCCCAGAAGGCCTCGGTCTGGTGACAATTTGCGAACGCGATGATCCGCGTGACGCCTTCGTCTCCAACAATTTTGCCAATCTCGCGGCCCTGCCTGCTGGCAGCATTGTCGGCACGTCCAGCTTACGCCGCCAGTGCCAGCTTCGCGAACAACGTCCTGATCTGGTGATCCGCGATTTACGCGGCAATGTCGGAACCCGTCTGGGCAAACTCGACAAAGGCGATTATGACGCCATCATTCTGGCGGTTGCCGGTTTGAAACGTCTAAACCTCGAAGACCGCATCCGCGTGGCGCTGTCGCCGGAAGAGTGTCTTCCTGCCGTTGGACAGGGCGCCGTCGGTATCGAATGTCGTCTTGATGATAACGATACCCGTGAGTTGCTGGCACCTCTGGCCCACCGTGAAACCACACTGCGCGTGCTGGCCGAACGGGCGATGAATATGCGCCTTGAAGGGGGTTGTCAGGTTCCGATTGGCAGCTACGCTGAAGTGAATGGCGATCAAATCTGGTTACGCGCACTGGTTGGCGCGCCGGATGGCAGCCAGATGGTGCGCGGCGAACGTCGCGGGAATACCGCTGATGCAGAACGACTGGGTGTGGATTTAGCCGAAGAGTTACTGGCCAACGGCGCCCGTGAGATTCTGCAGGACGTTTATCAGGGAAATCTACCGCGATGACAATATTGGTAACCCGCCCTTCTCCTTTTGGTGAACAGCTGGTCAGCCGGCTGCGCACGCTTGGCCGGGTTGCCTATCATTCTCCATTGATAGATTTTGCGCCAGGCGACGGACTCGCAACCCTGCCGAACCTGCTATCCTCATTAAATCAGCAAGATCTGGTGTTCATTCTGTCTCAGCACGCGGTGAAATACGCCGATCGGGCGTTGCAGCAATCCCGGCAGAAATGGCCTGAAAACGTGCATTACTATGCGATTGGCCGCACGACAGGTTTGCTTTTCCATCGTATGAGCCGCCTTCGTGTGGTCTATCCTCATGATGGCGAAACCAGCGAAACCTTGTTACAACTGCCGGATTTACAGAATCTGGCAGGCAAAAAAGCCCTGATCCTGCGCGGCAATGGCGGCCGGGAACTGCTGGCCGAAACGCTTCGCCAACGCGGCGTTGAGGTCATTTATTGCGAATGCTACCAGCGCAGCCCGATTTTTTATGACGGCAGTGAGCAAAGTTCAAGCTGGCAGCGCGCAGGCATTACGACACTGGTCGTCACCAGCGGTGAAATGCTACAACTGCTTCATACGTTAGTTCCTGAATACTACCGTGACACCTGGTTACTGCGCTGTAGCCTGGTCGTGGTCAGCGAACGCTTAGCGACCCTCGCCCGCCAATTAGGCTGGAGCGACATCCGGGTCGCTGAAAACGCAGATAATGATGCGCTGATCCGCGCATTAAAATAACCTGACTAAGGGATGTGCCAAGATGACGGAACAAAAAAATCCTTCCGCACAGGATGATGTGATCACCCCAGCGGTTGAGAGCCCCCAACAGCCAGATGTTGATTCACGTGACAAACAGCAAGACGAGCAACTTAACGCCTTGCGTAAAAAACAGCGTACTGCTCCGGCTCTCGGCGCGATTGCCATCGTGTTGGTGATTGCTCTGGGCGCAGGCCTCTATTATCACGGACACCAGCAGACGCTCAGACAAACAGCAGCGGTCGATGAGTTGCAGGACCAGCTGATTGCCTTACAAAAAAGCCAGCATCAGGATAAACAGCAAATTACCGCGCTGCTTGGCGAGCAAGATAAGTCGCAGCAGGCCGGTGAACGTCAGCAGGCGTCGTTTAGCCGCCAGCTGAATGAATTACAGGATAAAGTCGCCAGTATCTCCGGCAGCGATGCCAAAACCTGGATGCTGGCTCAGGCCGATTTCCTCGTGAAACTGGCCGGTCGTAAACTGTGGAGCGATCAGGATGTCACCACCGCCGCCGCGCTGCTGAAAAGCGCCGACGCCAGCCTGGCCGACATGAATGATCCGAGCCTGATTGAGGTACGCCGCGCGCTCAATGAGGATGTCTCCAGCCTCTCCGCCGTCGCGCAGGTCGATTTCGACGGCATTATCCTGAAAGTGAATCAGCTCTCTAATCAGGTCGATAACTTGCGCCTGGCCGACAATGACAGCGATGAAGCACCAATGGACGATGACGGCACCAGTCTGTCGGGCTCACTCACCGAGTGGCGTCAGAATCTGACCAAAAGCTGGCACAACTTTATGTCAGATTTCATTACGATCCGCCGTCGCGACAGCAGCGCCGAGCCACTGCTGGCACCGAATCAGGACGTCTATCTGCGTGAGAATATCCGTTCACGTCTGCTGATTGCCGCTCAGGCGGTTCCGCGCCATCAGGATGAAATCTATAAACAATCTCTTGAGTCGGTCTCGACCTGGGTTCGCGCCTATTTCGATACCAGTGACCCGTCGACTAAAGCCTTCCTTGAAGAGGTGGACAGTCTCAGTCAGCAATCAATTTCGATGGACGTTCCCGACCAGCTGAAAAGTCAGCCTATGCTGGAAAAACTGATGCAGACCCGTGTACGTAATCTGCTTCAACAGCCCGCAGCCACTGCTCAGGGGGAATAACACATGCTCAAGGTTTTCGTGTTATTCATTATCATCATTGCCGGGATTGTCGTCGGACCGATGCTCGCAGGACATCAGGGCTATGTCCTGATCCAGACGGACAATTACAACGTTGAGACCAGCGTCACCGGGTTAACCATCATGTTTGTGGTGCTGATGCTGGTATTGTTTTTCATCGAGTGGATTTTGCGCCGCGTTTTCCGCACAGGGGCACGCACCCGCGGCTGGTTTGCCGGCCGCAAAAGCTCCAAAGCGCGTAAACAGACTCAGGCCGCAATGCTGAAGCTGGCGGAAGGCGATCATCGCCAGATGGAAAAACTGCTGGCGCGTCATGCTGACCACGCGGATCAGCCAGTGGTGAATTACCTGCTCGCTGCCGAAGCCGCTCAGCAACGCGGTGATGACATCCGCACCAATCAGTATCTGGAACGCGCGGCTGAAATCGCCGATACCGACCAGATGCCGGTGGATATCACCCGTGTGCGCATTCAGCTGGCACAGGGAGAAATCCACGCCGCACGCCACGGCGTTGACCGCCTGATTGGTCAGTCGCCGCGCCATCCGGAAATTCTGCGTCTGGCCGAACAAGCCTATTTGCGTACCGGGGCTTACGGTTCACTGCTGGAAATCCTGCCATCGATGTCCAAAGCAGGTATTCATGATGATGAAGAGCTGCGTGTACTGCAGGAGCAAGCGTACATCGGCATGATGAATCAGATGATGGCGGAGGAAGGCAGTGAAGGTCTGAAGCGTTGGTGGAAAGACCAGAATCGTAAAACCCGCCATGAAGTTGCCCTACAGGTCGCGATGGCTGCACATCTGATTGAATGCAACGATCAAGATTTAGCGCAGGAAGTGATCCTCGACGGGTTGAAGCGCCAGTACGATGAACGCCTGATCGCCATGATGCCAAAACTGCGTTCAGGCAATCCGGAACAGCTGGAGAAGACGTTACGTCAGATCATCAAGCAGAATGGGGCCACGCCGCTGCTTAACAGTACGCTGGGGCAGTTGCTGATGAAGCATGGTGAATGGCAGCAAGCCGCTGAGGCTTTCCGTGAAGCGCTGAAACAACGCCCTGATGCCTATGATTATGCATGGCTGGCAGATG
Organism: Ewingella sp. C233; assembly: GCF_055407225.1. Taxonomy (NCBI): domain Bacteria; kingdom Pseudomonadati; phylum Pseudomonadota; class Gammaproteobacteria; order Enterobacterales; family Yersiniaceae; genus Ewingella; species Ewingella sp. C233. The sequence goes on along the minus strand of NZ_JBUZRI010000006.1, from coordinate 41,041 downwards.
CACTCGATAAGCTGCACAAACCTGCAGAAGCCGCAGAGATGCGCCATAAGGGATTAATGCTGACCTTGAATAATTCACAAGGACAGTAAGTGTAAACTGACCGCCTAAAAGCTCCTTCGGGAGCTTTTTTTATGCGCAAAAAAAACACTTGCCGGTCAGCAAGTGTCGAAAACAATCAGGTCATGGACAACAGGGGGAGCGCCTCACTCAACGTTTTGCCTGCTGGTTGATAAATACCTGATGAGAGGTGTTTATCGGGCAGATAGACAATAGGCACTATAAATTGGCTCTGCATCATTCCCAGGTTTATGAAGCCAGATAGCAAGCATAAGAGGTGGAATGAGCATCTACATATCTGATATTGCAGGACGCGTGCCATATTGAGGCTTATTAAGCTCCTGAAAACCGAAAACCACATAACTAATTGATTTTTATCATGTAATTATTGCCTTTATTTAGAAAGATCGCTGATTCATCCAAGGCAGCACAAAGCACAAATCGACTTAACACCAATTAGTGTTGCCTGTCAGAGACAGCCTGACCGGGCGGGCAATAATGCTTTGACTTTCATGCAGTTGAATGTCACCGCACAACGACAATTAACAGGCGGAATGTCGTTTCTGAGCAACAGCAGGGAAAGAAGGCATAAACGGCAAACTACAGGCGAAAAAAAACCTGCTTTAAAAAAGCAGGTTTCTTCGAATTGGTCGGCGAGAGAGGATTACGCGCATCTTCGATGCTTGCCCTGCGGGCCGTTGCTAAAGCAACGTGGTCTCGCTTCGCTCGGCTCAAACCTCCTTCGGAGGTTCTCATCCTCATAAACTTGGGACGAAAAAAAACCTGCTTTGAAAAGCAGGTTTCTTCGAATTGGTCGGCGAGAGAGGATTCGAACCTCCGACCCACTGGTCCCAAACCAGTTGCGCTACCAAGCTGCGCTACTCGCCGATGTCGTGCATCTTACTACTTCTTGACGCTAACTGCATCATTTAAATGCTTTTTGTGTGTGGTGCGAAGGGAGGGACTCGAACCCTCACATCCAAAGGACACTAACACCTGAAGCTAGCGCGTCTACCAATTCCGCCACCATCGCATGTCACATTCACAAAATCATTTAAAAATTTGGGGTGGCTAATGGGGCTCGAACCCACGACAACTGGAATCACAATCCAGGGCTCTACCAACTGAGCTATAGCCACCATTTCAAACTCTTCTACATCGTGGACTGCTTAACTTCAAACATGACCACCGCAACTCTAGCGCAAACTAATGGTGCGCCCGACAGGATTCGAACCTGAGACCTCTGCCTCCGGAGGGCAGCGCTCTATCCAGCTGAGCTACGGGCGCTTAGCGCCGTTGCGGGAGGGGATACTACGGTTTTCATGCCACCCTGTCTAGTGCTTTTTATTGGAAAAGTTTCGCTTGGCTGCTCTTTGTCCAATACGCGCTAAAAATAGGCATCTCACACTCCCCTCCCTATGACTTACGACGTTATTTTGTCTTTTCAGCCGTCAGGGAAGCGTGCCTGTTCATCCCGAGGCCGAAGTATATCAGGCTGATCGCTGCGATGAAAATCCCGCCTACCAGCAAAGAAATCCGCGTATCCGGGTTAATTGCCATTCCCACCAGCACACAGGCGAGGAAAACCAGCGTCGCATAATTGGTGTAAGGGAACAAGATTGACTTGAACGGATGGTCTTTCAGCTTCTCAGCGTGGGCTTCACGAAAACGCAGCTGACTGATTAGCACCACGAACCACGGCACCATACCCGGCAGTACGGAGGCGCTGTAGACATAAACAAATACCTGCTCCGGGTTCGGAATGAGGTAATTCAGGCACGAGCCAATCAGCAGCACCGCGATAGTGACGGCAATCCCGTACACCGGCACACCGCTTTTCGACACTTTCCCGAGAAACGCCGGTACCTGACGGTTCTTCGCCAGTGCGTAGAGCATTCGCCCGCAGCTATACATGCCGCTGTTACAGCCAGACAGCGCCGCCGTCAGCACCACAAAGTTGATGATACCTGCCGCAGAGGCGATACCAATCTTCGCGAACGTCAGCACGAACGGGCTGCCGTGCGTACCCATTTCGTTCCACGGGAAGAGGGTGATGATGACGAAAATCGCGCCCACGTAGAAAATCAGGATGCGCCAGAGGATGTTATTAATGGCGCGCTTGAGGGTAACCTGCGGGTTTTTCGCTTCACCGGCGGTGATCCCAACCAGTTCCACCCCCTGATAAGAGGCTACGACAATACAAAGCGCGAACAGGAAACCTTTCCAGCCTCCGGCAAAGAAGCCGCCGTGCGCCGTCAGGTTGGCAAAGCCAACAGGTTCGCCATGATTGCCGAAGCCAAAAAAGATGACCGCCAGCCCGACGACGATCATCACAATAATGGTGGTGATTTTGATCAGCGCAAACCAGAACTCCATCTCACCATACAGTTTTACTGCGGCCAGGTTAGCCGCTGCAACAATGGCGACGGCAGCCAGCGCCGGTATCCACTGCGGTAAATCCGGGAACCAGTACTGCGCATAGACGCCAATGGCGGTGATTTCCGAAATACCCACCGCTATCCACATGAACCAGTAGCTCCATGCCGTCAAATAACCATAGTAAGGACCGAGATATTTGTGCGCGTAGACGGCAAACGAACCGGCCACCGGCTCAAGGTGCAACATTTCGCCCATCGCGCGCATGATGAAGAAGACGAAGACGCCTGCCAGAATATACGCCAACAATACCGAGGGCCCGGCCCATTTCAGCGTACTGGCGGCCCCCATAAACAAGCCAACACCAATCGTACCTCCTAACGCGATCAGTTCTATATGCCGGGCTTCTAACCCGCGGTGTAGTCCACCCTTTTCTTCTTCACTTGCCATAGATCCTCAATGTTTATGTCGTTGTATTTGCCTTCCGGAGCGACCGGAATATTATTTTTATAGTCTGCTTCCCCGTGGGGGGCGCTAAAACGGGCAGTATGGTTTCGTATTTTGTGATCAGTTGCAAACCACAAATCAGAAAGTTGCGGTTTAGCTGGCAACGGCCATTGAAAATGTCGGCAAGCGGGGAGTGAAAACGAGAGGTGGCGCCAAAGGCGAAAAAACCCTTGGCGCAGCGGAGATCAGAGACGACCGGTGTAGTGGTAACGCAGATATTTAAGCAGTTTGAGCTGACGCCCCAGGCGGCTGGGTTGGCGGATCAAACGATACAGCCACTCCAGCCCCAGCTTTTGCCAGAATTTTGGTGCGCGCTTAACCCGGCCGATGAATACGTCATAAGTGCCACCTATGCCCATATATAAGGCATCCGGGTGGACTTCCCGACAATCGCGCATCAGGATCTCCTGCTTTGGCGAGCCCATTGCCACGGTGACAATCGAGGCCTGACTGGCTTTGACACGCTCAAACAACGATGCCCGCTGCGCCGGCGTGAAGAAACCGTTCTGGCTGCCGACGATGTTAACGTTCCACTGCGCGCGCAGTTTCGCTTCGGTTTGCTCCAGCACATCAGGTTTGCCGCCAATCAGAAACACCGGCGTCCCTTCCTGCCCTGCCCGCTGCATCAACCCTTCCCACAAATCCGCACCGGCAATACGTGAGACTTTCGCCTGCGGATATTTGCGGCGAATCGATCGCACAATACTGATGCCATCGGCATATTTATATTCAGCGCGCCCAATGAGTTCGGCAATGTCCGGCTGACTTTCCATGGTCAGGACTTTTTCCGCATTCATCGCGACCAGCGCACCGTGCTTTACCCGATGACCGGCAAAAAGGTAGTTGAGGAACTGGCCCATGTCGCGAAAGCCCCACAGGTCGATACCACGGATAGCATAAATTGGGATGTTATTATCTGAATTCATGAGTGTTCCTGCGACGACGAGCGCGCCGTTGGGATCCCTTCAATATTAATGGTGTTAACGATACGGGACGGGTGCGCACGAATCAGCCCGACGGCGTCAAAAAGCCAGTACAGCAGCTTTGCCATGATCAGGCAGGCGCCGAAGATCAGGCAGAAAAAGACCACGCGTGAAAAGAAGGAGTCCACTCCTTCGCGGGCCAGCACGATGATATTAAATACTGCACCGAAACAGAAGCTCTGCAAAATCGCCGCTTTGTAGCGGTTTTTCTCCGCTTTGCCCAGTTCATACAACCAGTCGAACCATTTGATGATAAGGCCTACCGCCACAGCTCCCAGCGGAATAAACCACACCCCGCCCATCACGACCAGTGAGCCAATGAGTGTCGGCGAGATGGCCAGACCGGAATGGTTATTGAGTACTTCCCAAGTAAAATAGTTGGCCGAGTTGAGTACCACGCTCGGCCTGCCGGGCCACAGCCAGCTGGGAATAAACACGTAGAAATCGCGAATAATCGGGGCAAGTCCCTGGAAGCTGATCTTGTCGTAATTTTGCAGCAGCAGGCCGAGATTTTCCCACGGTGAAAACGTATCGCGCGTCAGATAAAGGAAGGTATAAAACGCCTCCGGCCCGTTAACATTCATGCCATAGCGCTTCAGCGCCAGCCAGAACATTCCCACGATAGCCATAACACCGGCCACGGCCAACATCCACAGCGAGATCCAGCCCCTCACGATACCGATGAACAGGAACAGGGCGAAAGCAATAATGATATTGGCCCGTGTGCCGCCGACGATCACGTAGGTCAGCAGGCCAAAAGCCACCGTGCTCACCAGGAAAAACAACCAGCTGCGGCTGTTCTGGCGCAGGAAGTAGACCACCAGCATCGCCGGAATAAAGAAGTAGAAGAAACGCTTAAGCGCCACACCGGAGACCTCACTGGAGAAGATCTGGCTGTAGGACTTCAGTTTGAACAGCAGAAAACCGTTATGCAGGAAGAAAATCGAGACGGTCACGATGGCCACTAGCGCCAGCAGGATCCACGTCAGATGGGTTTCCACCCGGTTCATGGTAAATACCGGCACTCTTAGCGTCTCTGAGGGACTTTTCAGCCGGGTTTTGTAGCTCACGTAATAAATGCCGTAGAAACAGGTCGCCGCCAGCATCGCCTGCAGCAGATATTCCACCGGTACCACCTGAACATCAAAGCGGAACACCAGCAGACAGGTCAGCGGGAAGCCGAAGTAAAACGTCAGCAGATAGAGCATGGAAAAGAAGACGTTAAAGTTAAAACGGACGCGGCGAAACTCTTTGTACGTCAGCGTCAGAATGAAAATCAGCGAAAAGGCGTAAACCACGCAAAGACCGCCGAACTGGAGCAGTGTCATGATGATGTTCCTGCGGCCAAATTCAGCGCCTGTTGCCATCCGGCAACGTAATTTGGATTAAAGAAGGCAATATTCTTACGGTCAGTGCTCAGTAACTGGCGGCGCGCTTCGGCAACGGTGGCCGTATCCAGCGCATCGCCATAAAACAGTACCGGCAGATGCTGCTCAGCCAAATCCTGCCAGAACGGGTTTTTACGGCTGACGACAAAAGGCACTCCAAACTGAATCAGCAGACACAACGTGCCGATACCCTGCTGGCGGTCAAAGATGAAATACCCAAGCCCGCAGCGGCGCAGCATATTCAGGTACTCATCAAAAACCATCGCCTCTGTCAGTAACTCCACCTGCTCTGCCGGGAACAGTTTCAGCGCCTCAGCCCGAACCTCGTCGATATAGGACTGATTGTTCGCCGGATACCCCATAGGAATGATCACCTGGATAGTCGCACCGAACTGCTGATGCAGTGCGTTTAGCGCTTCAATATGACGATTGCTGGTGTCGCCAGAATTGCCGACCAGAACGGTCATCAGGCCAGTTTTTTCAGGCACGTCAGCGGGCTGAGTCAGAGCGGGATCCATACGCGTCGGGAAATAGAGCAACGATGAGGCCACCCGCGGATGCCGCTGATGGTAATGAATAAGATCACCGCGCGTACCGAAAACGTGTCCAACGCGCCCCTGAGCAATGCGTCGCAGGAGGTAAAACAGACGAAACTTCAGGCTGCCAGACGCTTCATACAGATCCGCGCCCCACATATGCCAGCACACCTGCCGTGCTTTAATCCTGCCGTTCAGCAAAGCCAGCCACAGCGTCGGGTTAAATTGCCCGTGCAGGAAGAAACGCTGGCGGCGGTTTTGCTGTGCACTGGCGATCACGGCCTGCGCCAGACTTTTTTTATCCGGATAGACGTCGATGTGTAAACGGGTAAATGACGCAAAAACCGCGCTGTCAGCGGCAGCGACCATAAAATGGCGGGTCTGCTCAGGCGGCGCGCAATCAACCAGCACGTCATTAAAGAAGCGCAGCACGGTAAGGTTATGGTGCGGGATGTCAGATCCCAAAACGTGAATCAGCGTTGTCATGCTCGTCTGCGATAGATAACAAAAACGGCGCTGCACAGGGTGAAATAGACGATGTACGTCGCCATGTAAGCCTGTGCGGCCCCTAAAGAACCGTGTAACGGGATTAGCCAGTGCGCGAAACCGGTCAGCAATAAAAACTGGCTGATTTCAGTCAGCACATAAAAGCGCAGTGACGCTTTGGCAATCACCAGATACCCAAAAACATAGGACCCAACTTTGAGGACGTCGCCGACCAGCTGCCACGCGAAGAGATTGCGCATGGCGGCGAACTGGTGGGAAAACAGCAACCAGATAGCGAAGTCGCGCAGCAACCACACCATAAAGCTGGCGCAGGCCACCGCCGGGATCACAAATTTCAGCGACTTAATTATCTCGCGTGATATCGCCTGTTTGTCGGTCAGACGGGACAGCGTGGGCAGCAAATAAACGCTGAAAGAGGCAGTGATAAATTGCAGGTAAGCATCCGAAATGCTGCTGACGCCCTGCCAGATGCCCACATCGTCCCAGCTGTAATATTTAGCCAGCAGGTTTCGCATCATCACATACGCGACCGGCAGCGTCACCGAAGTGATCAACGCCATAATCGTGAATTTACCCAGATGGCTGGCGATGGCGCGGTCCCAGCCCAGCCGCAGGAAATGCAGCGGGAAAGGCTGACGACGCCATAACATCGACCCGGCAGGCAGCACCACCAGCGCAGGCACCAGTGCCAGTCCCGCCAGCGCGCCCTCATAACCGCCTAGCCAGAAACAGAGTAAATAGGCCAGTAATCCAATCAGGCTGCCGCCAATCACCGCCAGCGCATTGCCTCTGGCATCACGATAACCTTTGAGAATCGCCTGAAAATAGTTGGCGTAGGCGATACCCATTTGAATCAGTGCAACTGCGCGGATCACCGGCTGAAAATCGGCGTGACCAAAAAGCCCTTCGCTTATCGGACCCGCCGCCAGCAGAAAAATCACCGCCAGCAGCGTGGAGAAACCTAAAATCAGGCTGGATGCCGTGCCCAGCACCGCTTTCAGCCGCGCCGGATCCTGATGATGCTCGGCAACATATTTGGTCACGCCATTAAAGATACCGGCGCCAGACAATACGCCCAGCACAGTGACCATCTGGCGGAAGTTACCGGCCTGACCGACACCGCTCGGGCCAAAAGCCACCGCCAGCAATTTCACCACCAGCAGGACAGCGGCGATTTTTATCAGCGTGGAGCCCGCTGTCCAGACCGAAGCCTTTGCCAGAGACATATTAGGCGAAGTATTTCAGCATGGCGCTGATGACGGTCTGCTGAGTTTCATCCGTCATATTATAAAACAGCGGCAGACGCACCAGGCGTTCGCTCTCTTTGGTCGTGAAGCGGTCTTCACCACTGAAACGGCCAAAGCTCTCTCCTGCCGGGCTGGCGTGCAGAGGAATATAGTGGAAGACCGTCAGAATATCGGCGGCTTTCATGTGCGCAATAAACGCATCCCGATCTTCGATATCGTTCAGACGAATGTAGTACATATGCGCATTCTGCACGCAATCCTGTGGAACCGACGGCAACGTGATTCGCCCAGCCTGCGCCAAATTTTGCAATGTCTCATTGTAGTTGTGCCACAGCGCCAGACGGCGCTGATTGATCTGCATGGCGGCCTCGAGCTGGCCCCACAGATAGGCAGCCTGCAAATCTGACATCAGATAGCTCGATCCAATGTCGCGCCAGGTGTATTTATCCACCTGGCCGCGGAAGAACTGGCTGCGGTTTGTGCCTTTTTCCCGTATGACTTCGGCGCGTTCGACCCATGTTTTGTCATTGATCAGCGTCGCACCGCCCTCGCCACCCGAGGTGTAATTCTTGGTTTCATGAAAGCTGAAACAACCAATGTGACCGATAGTACCCAGCGCTTTGCCTTTGTAGGTCGACATCACGCCCTGCGCTGCATCTTCCACCACGAACAGCTTATATTTTTCAGCAAGTTGCATGATGTGGTCCATCTCGCAGGCTACGCCCGCATAATGTACCGGTACAATGGCGCGGGTTTTGTCGGTGATCGCCGCTTCAATCAGCGTTTCATCGATGTTCATGGTGTCCGGGCGGATATCGACAAACACGATTTTTGCGCCGCGTAACACAAAGGCATTGGCCGTTGAGACGAAAGTGAAACTGGGCATGATCACTTCGTCACCCTCTTTGATGTCGAGCAACAGCGCGGCCATCTCCAGAGACGCGGTACAGGAAGGTGTCAGCAACACTTTGGCGCTGCCGAAATGCTGCTCGAACCACTGCTGACAACGCAGCCCGAAGCCACCGTCACCACACATTTTTCCGCTGCTCATGGCTGAGCGCATGTGGTCAATTTCAGTGCCGACAACCGGCGGTGCATTAAAAGGGATCATTTTTTCACCTGTACAGCCAATATGCCGAGTGAGAAATTCTTGCCCCACTGGCGAGATAAAGATTGAGGGCGGCGAGGTTGCCGGTTTGCGTGGCAACATGTAATCGTGCGATACCGTTTGCTGCGCACCACTGTTTTGCCACCGCCATAAGTTGTTTACCGACGCCATGACCCCACCATGCGGGCAAGGTCGCCAGCAGGCCAATGCGGGCCTCACCGGACGCCGTATGGCGCAGGGTAACAAAGCCCTGGAGCTGACCGGAAGGCTCTTTTACCATTATCGCTAGATGGTCAAACGTGCCCAGCACCGCCTTTTCTGCCCACAGCGCATAGAAGCGTTCACTGTCCCCGGATTGATACCACGGGGCACGAAAGCGGCTGAGGCGAAAGGCCTCGCCCGCCACGGCGCGGATCAGCGCGATATCCTCTCCGGTAGCAATCTGTACGTTGCCGGATACCCCAGAGGCATCGTCAACGGTAATACACAGATCAATTTCACCTTCGACCAGCCGAAACCCGCGGGCCTGAAGCGTGTCGAGCAGGCGGGTATCATCAGCGTTCACTTTTGCCTGCACTCTGGCAAACGCGGTAAACGCCGTTTCCGGGAGGGCTTCAGCGGCAGGATCAGCGTACAATTTCGCCGTGCTCAGACCGAAAAATTCACTTTCCCATTTGAGAGGTTCGAGCCTGCCGCAGAATTGCATATCTGTCTCCGGTCGGTAATTAACGCCAGACACCTTTGGTATCAACAATCCATAACTGATGAATCTGATCCGCCGGGATCGCTTTGAAAATCTGATGATCGACGAGCATGATCAGCAGATCGGCATTCTGCAACGCGTCCTCTACCGTATGCAGGCTCGCTTTACCGTCCAGTGCAGCAGGAAGATGGTGCACATGCGGTTCTACCGCCCAGGTTTCACCCGCGTGCCAGTCGGCAATTAACCGGGTCACCTCAACGGCAGGGCTTTCACGCAGGTCATCAATATTAGGTTTGAATGCCAGTCCGAAACAGGCGATTTTTGCCTCAGACGCCCGCTTACCGGTGGCCGCCAGGCAATCGGCCAGCGCCGATTTCACACGATCCACCACCCAATGCGGCTTACTGTCATTCACTTCACGGGCCGTTTTAATCAAGCGTGCCAGGTCAGGATTCTGCGCGACGATAAACCAGGGATCGACCGCAATGCAGTGCCCGCCTACACCAGGCCCCGGCTGGAGGATATTCACTCGCGGATGGCGGTTGGCCAGGGCGATAAGTTCCCAAACGTTAATGCCCTGCGCATCGCAAATCAGTGACAGTTCGTTGGCAAAGGCGATATTCACATCGCGGAAGCTGTTTTCGGTCAACTTGCACATTTCTGCCGTGCGGGAGTTCGTCACCACACATTCGCCCTGCAGGAAAATATTGTATAAATCGCAAGCGCGCTGCGAGCAAACTGCCGTCATACCGCCGATCACGCGATCATTTTTAATCAGTTCGACCATCACCTGTCCCGGCAATACACGCTCAGGGCAGTAGGCAATATTCACGTCAGCGCTGTCGCTCTCTTGCTGAGGAAAGCGCAGATCCGGGCGGCATTCCGCCAGCCATTCGGCCATAAGTTCTGTTGTGCCGACTGGCGAGGTGGATTCGAGGATCACCAGATTGCCTTTCTTCAGCACCGGAGCAATGGAGCGCGCCGCCGACTCAACGTATTTCAAATCTGGCTGGTGGTCACCTATAAAGGGTGTCGGGACGGCAATCAGAAAAGCATCGGCGGGCTGTGGGCGGGTAAATGCCTGCAGAAACCCCCCATCGACGGCGGTTTTCACCAGCGCATCAAGATCCGGCTCCACAATATGTATGGCGCCGCTATTGATGGTATCGACGGCGTGCTGATTGATGTCCACGCCCACGACTTTTTTCTGCCGTGACGCGAAGGCTGCCGCAGTCGGCAGACCGATGTAACCCAGCCCAATGACAGAGATAGTTTGGAAACTCATTGTGGTACCTGATGATTCTTTAATGCGTCAAGAATACGACGGCAGGCTTGTCCGTCGCCATAAGGATTATGCGCCCGGCTCATGTTGTGATATTCATTTTCGTCGTTCAGCAGCCGGGTCACTTCTTTTACTATTTTAACCGTATCTGTGCCCACCAGCCTGACAGTGCCGGCGCTTACCGCTTCCGGCCGTTCGGTGGCTTCGCGCATCACCAGCACAGGCTTACCCAGAGAAGGCGCCTCTTCCTGAATGCCACCTGAGTCCGTTAGGATCAAATACGCTTTATCCATCAGATAGACAAACGGCAAATAGTCCTGCGGGTCGATCAGCTTGATGTTGTCGATGCCACTCAGAATGCGGTTCACCGGTTCGCTGACATTCGGATTAAGGTGCACAGGATAAACAATTTGCACCTGCGGATGTTGCAGGGCGATTTCAGCCAGTGCGCTGCAAATCCGGTCGAATCCGCCGCCAAAGCTTTCGCGGCGGTGGCCAGTGACCAGAATGATTTTCTTGCTGGCGTCGATAAAGGGATAATGCGCCGCCAGTTGTTCTGCCAGCCCTGCATCCCCTTTGACGCGATCGCGTACCCACAGCAAGGCATCGATAACCGTGTTTCCGGTGACAAAAATATTCTCTGCTGGGATCCCTTCACTCAGCAAATTAGCGCGCGACGTGTCAGTCGGCGCAAAATGCCATTTCGCCAGATGCGTGGTCAGGCGCCGGTTACCCTCTTCCGGCCATGGGGAAGAGAGATCGCCAGTGCGCAAACCTGCTTCAACATGACCGACAGGGATCTGCTGATAGAAGGCGGCCAGACTGGCCGACAATGTGGTGGTGGTATCACCATGAACCAGCACGACGTCAGGCTGGAACTCCTGCAGAACAGGTTTCAATCCTTTCAGAATGCGGCTGGTTATCTCCGTCAGGTCTTGGCCCGGCTGCATAATATTGAGGTCATACTCCGGCTGGATGCCAAACAGATGCAATACTTGATCTAACATTTCACGATGCTGGGCCGTGACGCAGACTTTTGACTCAAAGGCGTCATCCTGAGCCAAAGCGTGCACCAGCGGTGCCATTTTAATGGCTTCCGGGCGGGTGCCGAATATCGTCAACACTTTCACAGTGAGTCTCTCTTGTTCAGTTAGGCGCAGACAGCTCCTGCTCGCCAGGCGAAGTCTCTCGCCTCTCTCTATTCGGTTATCGGGTTATCGCACTCCGGCGACGTGCCAGCGCAACGCCGGCACCGATCAGACCACCCACAACGCCCCACATAATCATCAGGAAAGCACGTCGCGGGCTGTCGCGCTTCACCGGTTCTTCCGGTGTGCGCAGATAACGGTACGTCTGGAAATGCGCGTTCAGTGTCGGCCCAACGTTCAGCGTCGCCAGCATGGCGCGGTTTTGATCGTAATCCAGGTCAAAATTCGGACCGGATGCCTGCAATAACTCCAGACGGGCCTGCAACATCGGCGCGCCTAGCAGGAACATATCCGAAGAAGGCAGTTGTTCAGCCGGGGTATCCGTCTGACTTTTGTCAATTTTCTGCTGCTGGGCAATTTTCAGCGCCTGCTGTGTATTATTCACCTCACGCTGGAAAATTGACTGGGCCACGGCTTCCTGACGCTTGACCTGCGCTTTCATTGACTGTGTACGTGCCGCCCAGGCGCCCTGCAACTCATCGTATAAATGCTGCGCCGCACGCTTGCTGGCGAAATTGACATATTCGCGCAGCAGTTTATTGGCATCGGCTGAGCTTTCTGCCGTCAGCTTCGCGCTGTCATTAGGTACTTTGAGCCCGTCGCGCGCATTGAACTGGATGTCATTAATCAGATCATCAAGCAAGACGGCGTCGCTGCGGGCATCGCCCTCTTTACGTTGCTGATAATAAGGGCTGTTTAACCAGAAATCGCGGCGGGTGTCATACGCGCCCAACTGCATAATAAATTCGTTATAGGCGTCTTCAGAAATAGACGTTTGCTCGCCCAGCGGGGCCTGCGCGTTGCGCACATCGAGATTGCGTAAAAACTGCGCCTGAGAGAAATAAGAAGATAAATTATTCACCGTGGGACGGTCAGTGATGGCCGTTGAGCTCCACTCCTGCTTCATCAAATACGAAGAGCCCAGCGCAATAACAGCAAACAACAGCCCGAGACCGACAATCCAAAGTTTGCCCTTCCACAGTGTGCAGCACAAACCGCGGATATCCAGTTCGTTATCGATGCTGGCCTCAACTTTATTGGCGTTTGTCTCTGACGTCATCACAACAAGTAAACCTCTAAATAATGAATAATTGATGGGGTTATTGAGCGCGACGAAGACGTCGTTTAAAACGTTTAAGCAAACGCGCTACGCGCCACGCGCGCTTAATGCAGTAGCCATAGAACAGAAAAGCCAGCAGGAACAGTAACAACATCAACCACTCAGGGACAAATCCGAGATGCTCGCCAATCACGCCGACGGCGGCCAGCAGCGCAGCAGCCAGTGTGATCAAAACAAAGGCCTGACGCGAGCTGAAACCGGCCCGCATAATCAGATGGTGAATATGTTGGCGATCAGGTGAGAAAGGGCTCATGCCTTTACGCAAGCGACGGTACATGATGGCAATCATGTCCATCAGGGGAATGGCGATAAGCCAGAGCGCAGTGACTGGCGTCATAGGATGCGTCAGACCTTGAGTGCTCTGCAGCAGGATCCAGATAACAGTAAAGCCAATCAGCGTGCTGCCAGCGTCACCCATAAAGACTTTATAACGCGGGCCAAAAATGCCGAGGTTGAGCAGAATGTAGGGAAGCGTCGCGGCAATCATGGCAAAGCACCAGAGCGCAAGCTCCATGTGGCCTCCCATGTACATCACCACCCCCATCGCACCAAAGCTGACGCTCGAGAGCCCGCCCAGCAGTCCGTCGATGCCATCCACCATATTAAAGGCGTTGATCGCGGCCCAAACGGCAAACAAGGTGATCGGATAGCCAAACGGCCCGAGGATCATCTCCCAGGGTCCGATAATATGACCCAGATTTTTCAGGATCAGACCGGCGTAAACCATCATGGCAATAGCGACCAGAGCCTGTACAAACGCACGGATTTTAACGCTGATGTCAAAGCGGTCGTCCAGAGCACCGACAAATACCAGTAAGCCCGCGCAGCCCAGATAGAGCGCGCCATGAGCTATTTGATAATTAGTGATGAGGAAAGCAAAGCAAATGCCCGCATAGACAGAAATGCCGCCAACCAGCGGGATCATCCCCTGGTGACGTTTGCGATAATTGGGTTTATCAACCAGGCCGACTTTTTTGGCAACCTTGCGGGCCAAAAATAAAAAGACAAAAGAAAACAGGAAAATAAAGAGGAGTTCAGTACTCATATTGAGCATGTTCACAGTCAACAGATCTCTGCAAAAAGATAAGGCAGCTTAGCCTAGCCAACGTCATAAAACCTCACAGCCTTACGGTCATTTCCTATGGGACAGTTATGGTTTTGTCTAAAGCAATACCTTTACTGATGTATCGTCCCTGTTGCTTGGACAAGGTAGAGAAAGAGTCACTGAAAAACCATCAGCGCTTATCTTAATTCCAGCTATTTGATGAAATTGCCTTATCCTAGCCGCCAAAAGCAAAAAACGCCACGACTTAGCGTGGCGTTAGCTGACTTTTGCACCAATTACGAACGTTTCATCATATCGAAGAAATCGTCGTTGGTTTTGGTCATCGCAAGCTTGTTAATGAGGAATTCCATCGCGTCGATCTCACCCATTGGATGGATGATTTTGCGCAGAATCCACATTTTTTGCAGTTCTTCCGACGTCGTAAGCAACTCTTCTTTACGCGTACCGGAACGGTTGTAATCGATAGCAGGGAATACGCGTTTCTCAGCGATTTTACGCGCGAGGTGCAATTCCATGTTGCCGGTACCTTTAAATTCTTCATAGATGACTTCATCCATTTTAGAACCGGTATCAACCAACGCTGTTGCGATAATCGTCAGGCTTCCACCCTCTTCCACGTTACGTGCTGCACCGAAGAAACGCTTTGGACGATGCAGGGCGTTGGCGTCCACACCACCGGTCAGTACCTTGCCTGAAGCAGGAACAACGGTGTTATAGGCACGCGCCAGACGAGTGATAGAGTCGAGAAGAATGATCACGTCTTTTTTGTGCTCAACCAGACGTTTGGCTTTTTCGATAACCATTTCGGCTACCTGCACGTGGCGTGATGCTGGTTCATCAAAGGTAGAAGCAATCACTTCGCCTTTAACCAGACGCTGCATCTCGGTTACTTCTTCCGGACGCTCGTCAATCAGCAATACCATCAGTACGCAATCAGGATGGTTGTACGCAATGCTGGTCGCGATGTTCTGCAGCAGCATGGTTTTACCGGCTTTCGGTGGTGCCACGATTAAACCACGCTGACCGCGGCCAATCGGTGAAGCCAAATCAAGTACGCGAGCGGTTAAATCTTCGGTAGAACCGTTACCGCGTTCCATACGCAAACGTGAGTTTGCATGTAACGGGGTTAAGTTTTCGAACAAGATTTTGTTGCGGGCGTTTTCTGGTTTGTCGTAGTTAACTTCGTTAACTTTCAACAGGGCAAAATAACGTTCACCTTCTTTTGGTGGGCGTATTTTACCGGAAATGGTGTCGCCAGTGCGAAGGTTGAAGCGGCGAATTTGGCTTGGAGAAACGTAGATATCGTCGGGACCGGCGAGGTAGGAACTGTCTCCAGAGCGGAGGAAACCAAATCCATCCTGCAATATTTCCAGTACGCCATCACCGAAGATGTCTTCTCCGCTTTTCGCATGTTGCTTCAGGATTGAAAATATAATGTCTTGCTTACGCATACGGGCTTGGTTTTCCAGCCCCATATTTTCGCCGAGTGCAATCAGGTCAGAGACCGGCGTGTTCTTTAATTCGGTAAGATTCATAATGGTGGGTTCTTAAACTCGGGGTATGTCTCGAACATCTGTCGTGAATGGGTATGGCAGGGTCATCCATGCCTGTTTGTGTAGGACACTCAATTAGCAGTTTCTGAATATAGGCCACAGGCAGTCGCATGGGGCTATTCTTGATGGGCAGACTGATATTGAAGGTGTCTTAATGCCGATTTTGTCAAAACCGTTAGATTGTCAAAGCACAGTGCCAGTTCAACTTATTTTTATCAAAGTCACTTTATAGATCTAGGCAGATGTTTTTGACACAGAATAAAACGTAAGAATCAAACTACAGGTAAGCTCTATTTGCAGTAAGCGTAAACTTAGCACGCTTCTTGACAGGCGTCTAGCGGACAATATGAAAAACACGTCAGCCCGCTAAACACCTGGGTTTGGTCATCCCGACCGATTACAGATTAGCTGTCAGGAACTCTTTCAACTGACCTTTTGACAGTGCGCCAACTTTCGTTGCTGCGACTTCACCACCTTTAAATAACAGCAGGGTAGGAATACCACGGATGCCGTATTTAGGTGCAGTACCTGGGTTTTCATCGATATTCAGCTTAGCGATGGTCAGCTTGCCTTCGAACTCAGTGGCAATTTCATCGAGAATCGGAGCAATCATCTTGCACGGACCACACCATTCAGCCCAGAAGTCGACCAGAACCAGCCCTTCGGCTTTCAGTACGTCTTTGTCGAAACTGTCATCGGTCAGGTGAATAATTTTATCGCTCATGTTCTACTCCAAAGGATTATCTTTACCTTGTTGATGTAGCATTAACCAACATTAGGTTGACTTTATTTCACCGGATACGCTTTCGTAAAGCAATAGTTAGCTGATATTCTACCACACTATGAGCAAAACACACTTGACCGAACAGAAGTTTTCCGACTTCGCCCTGCACCCGCTTGCAGTGGAAGCCCTTGAAAAAAAAGGCTTTCATTACTGCACTCCTATTCAGGCATTGGCATTGCCAATCACGCTCGCTGGGCGTGATGTTGCAGGTCAGGCGCAAACCGGTACCGGCAAGACGCTGGCTTTTCTAGCGTCTACTTTCCATTATCTGCTTTCTAACCCTGCCGCTGAGGGTCGTCAGACCAATCAACCGCGTGCTTTAATCATGGCACCCACGCGCGAACTCGCTGTACAAATTCACTCTGATGCTGAAGCATTGTCTGAATCCACCGGGCTGAAACTGGGCCTGGCTTACGGCGGTGACGGCTACGACAAACAGCTGAAAGTGCTGGAAAGTGGTGTTGATATTCTCATCGGTACCACTGGCCGTCTGATTGACTACGCCAAACAAAATTATATCGATCTCGGTGCAATTCAGGTTGTCGTCCTCGACGAAGCCGACCGCATGTTTGATCTCGGTTTTATTAAAGATATTCGCTGGTTGTTCCGCCGTATGCCACCCGCGACTCAGCGCCTTAATATGCTGTTCTCCGCCACCCTCTCTTACCGTGTAAAAGAGCTGGCGTTCGAGAATATGAACAACGCCGAGTCGATTGAAATCGAACCGGAACAAAAAACGGGTCACCGCATTCAGGAAGAGCTGTTCTACCCTTCGAACGAAGAAAAAATGCGCCTGCTGCAGACGCTGATTGAAGAAGAATGGCCAGATCGCTGCATTATCTTCGCTAACACTAAACACCGCTGTGAAGACGTCTGGGGCCATCTGGCTGCCGATGGTCACCGTGTTGGTTTGCTGACCGGCGATGTGCCGCAGAAAAAACGTCTGCGCGTACTGGAAGACTTTACTAAAGGCGCACTGGATATTCTGGTGGCGACCGATGTTGCCGCGCGCGGATTACACATCCCTGCGGTCACTCACGTCTTCAACTATGATCTGCCTGACGACTGTGAAGACTACGTTCACCGTATTGGCCGTACCGGCCGTGCTGGCTTAAGCGGTCACTCCATCAGCCTCGCCTGTGAAGAGTATGCGCTGAACTTAACCGCGATCGAAACCTACACCGGCCACAGTATTCCGGTTAGCCGTTACAACAGCGATGCCCTGCTCGATGGATTACCTGCGCCAAAACGTCTGGCGCGCGCGCGCAGCGGCAACGGCCCGCGCCGTAACGGGAATAGTTCATCTTCGCGCCGCAGCAGCAGTGCGCCTCGCAGCAACCGTAAGCGTACGGGCTGATATTATGCTGAGCTCCACCTCACTCTACGCAGCGATTGATCTGGGTTCGAACAGCTTTCATATGCTGGTTGTCCGTGAGGTGGCCGGCAGTATTCAGACGCTGGCAAAAATCAAACGTAAAGTACGTCTGGCTGCAGGTCTTGATAAACAAAACCTGCTTTCTCAGGAAGCCATGCAACGCGGCTGGCAATGCCTGAGGTTGTTCTCGGAACGTCTGCAAGATATTCCGCGTGAACAAATCCGGGTGGTGGCAACCGCCACATTACGTCTGGCCAGCAATGCCGATGAATTCCTGCAAAAAGCGCTGGAGATCCTCGGTTGCCCAGTGCAGGTGATTGCCGGTGAAGAAGAAGCCCGCCTCATCTATCATGGCGTGGCCCATACCACGGGTGGCCCGGATAAACGTTTAGTGGTCGATATTGGCGGCGGCAGCACGGAATTAGTCACCGGTATTGGCGCACAGGCCACCACACTTATCAGCCTATCGATGGGGTGTGTGACCTGGCTGGAGCGCTATTTTGGCGACCGCAATCTGGGTAAAGAGAATTTCGAACAGGCTGAACAAGCCGCCCTCGAAATGATCACACCGGTTGCGCCTGAGTTGCTGGCGAACGGCTGGCAAATCTGCGTTGGCGCTTCTGGCACCGTGCAAGCATTGCAGGAGATCATGGTCGCCCAAGGTATGGACGAGCGGATCACGCTTCCCAAACTGCAACAGCTCAAACAACGCGCTATTCAGTGCGGAAAACTGGAAGAGCTCGAGATCGAAGGACTGACGCTCGAACGTGCACTGGTTTTCCCAAGCGGCCTTTCCATCCTGATCGCTATCTTCAAAGCCCTGAATATCGAAACCATGACCCTCGCCGGCGGTGCGCTGCGTGAAGGTTTGGTGTACGGAATGCTGCATTTACCCATTGAACAGGATATCCGCCAGCGTACGCTGCGAAATTTACAGCGCCGCTACCTGCTCGACAGCGAACAGGCCTCACGCGTGGCGCAACTGGCCGAGAATTTCTCACAGCAGGTTTCAGGCGTCTGGCAGTTGGATGCACGTGCCCGCGAATTGCTGAACAGCGCCTGCCTGATCCACGAAATTGGTCTGAGCGTAGACTTCAGACAGGCTTCTCATCACGCTGCCTACCTGATCCGTCATCTGGATTTACCCGGTTTTACCCCGGCACAGAAAAAGTTGCTGGCGACACTGTTGCAGAATCAAAGCAATGCGCTTGATCTGCCTTTGCTCAGTCAGCAAAATGCCGTCCCGCCACGTCAGGCACAGCGTTTATGCCGCATTTTGCGACTGGCGATTATTTTTGCCAGCCGTCGCCGGGATGACACGCTGCCTGCGGTCCGCCTGCGCGCTAACGAAGACGACCTGAATGTGATTGTGCCGCACGGCTGGCTGGAACAGCATCCGCTTCGGGCCGAAGAGTTAGAACAGGAAAGCCACTGGCAAAGTTATGCCCACTGGCCGCTGTACATCGAAGAGAGCGGTAAATAAGGCACAAGTTTTCATTTCGAACTCAGTATCAGGGCGACTTCATGGTCGCCCTTTTTTATGACACTGTTCTATGGCGCTGTTTCGCTACTTTTTGGCTTTCGCCAGCTGTTCACGAATCTTTTCGAGATGGCTCTGCCCTTTGACCATTCTTTCCTGCGGGCTGACCACTTTGCGCTCAGACTCCCATTCCAGATCATCCTGCGGTAACTCCAGCAGGAAGCGGCTCGGTTCCGGGCGGAGCATTTCACCGTACTGGCGCCTTTCGCGGCAGAGCGTAAAGAACAGTTCTTTTTGCGCTCTGGTGATCCCCACATAGGCCAGACGACGCTCTTCATCAACATTGTCTTCGTCAATGCTGCTTTGGTGCGGCAGCAGCCCCTCTTCCATTCCGACTAAAAAGACATACGGGAACTCCAGCCCCTTGGAGGCATGGAGCGTCATCAACTGGACCTGATCCAGCTCTTCGTCGCTCTCGCCACGTTCCATCATGTCGCGCAGGGTAAAACGCGTCACCACCTGAGTCAGCGTCATGGGCTCATCAAGATCAGTCCCTTCGAGCATTTCCGTCATCCAGCTAAATAGCTGGTTAACGTTTTTCATGCGCATTTCGGCAGCTTTAGGGCTTGGCGAGGTTTCAAACAACCAGCTTTCGTAATCCACGCCGTGGATCAGATCCCGCACCGCAGCAACCGGCTCCCGCTCAACGCGGTCAGCAATCGTGCCCATCCAGTGCGTGAAACGCTGCAACGACTCCAGGCCTCGCCCCGTCAGGTACTGGCTCAAACCGAAATCCGAACTGGCTTTGAACAGACCTTTATTGCGCTGATTAGCCCACTCCCCCAGCTTTTGTAACGTGGCCGCGCCTATCTCACGGCGTGGCGTATTGACGATGCGCAGGAAGGCGCTGTCATCATCGGGATTAGTTAGTACACGCAGGTATGCCAGCAAATCTTTGATTTCAGGCCGAGAGAAGAACGACGTTCCGCCAGAGATACGATACGGAATACGGTTTTGCATCAGCATCTTTTCAAACAACCGCGACTGATGGTTACCGCGATAGAGGATCGCGTAGTCGCCGTAATCAGTTTTATTCATAAAGTGATGCGCGATAAGCTCACCGACCACCCGTTCAGCCTCGTGGTCTTCATTATTGGCGGTGATCACCTTGAGTGCTTCGCCGTAGCCCAGCTCGGAGAACAGACGCTTTTCGAAAACATGGGGGTTATTGGCAATCAGAATGTTGGCCGCTTTCAGGATCCGTTGCGAAGAGCGATAGTTCTGCTCAAGCTTGATCACCTGGAGGGCGGGGAAATCTTCTTTCAGCAACACCAGATTCTGCGGACGGGCACCGCGCCAGGAGTAAATCGACTGGTCATCATCGCCCACCACGGTGAAACGCGCGCGGTTACCCACCAGCAGTTTTACCATCATGTACTGGCTGGTGTTGGTATCCTGATATTCATCCACCAGCAGATAACGCAGCTTGTTCTGCCAGCGTTCGCGTACCTCTTCATTGCGCTGCAACAACAGCGTCGGCAGCAGAATCAGGTCGTCGAAATCAAGAATATTACAGGCACGCATATGGTCGTGATACAGACCGTAGCAGTGCGCAAAGATCTTATCGCGTTCGGATCGAGCAACGTTGGCCGCCGCGGAAGGATCGATCAGATCATTCTTCCAGTTAGAGATCGTCGAGATCAACTGCTGTAACAACGTCTTGTCCTGTTCCAGCCAGGTTTCACTCAGCTCTTTTAACAGCGCCAGCTGGTCCTGGTCGTCAAACAGGGAGAAGTTCGACTTCATGCCCAGCGCCACGTACTCTTTTTTGATGATCTCCAGACCCAAAGTATGGAAGGTAGAAATCAGTAATCCACGCGCCTCTTTGCGCCCGAGGGTCTGTGCCACACGCTCTTTCATCTCGCGCGCGGCTTTGTTGGTAAAGGTCACGGCGGCAATATGACGCGCCTGATAACCACATTGACGGATCAAGTGTGCGATTTTATTGGTGATAACCCGGGTTTTACCGGATCCGGCACCGGCCAGAACCAGACAGGGCCCGGTAACGAATTCGACGGCGTGTTGTTGGCTGGGGTTTAATCGCATGGCGTAATTTTGCTCACTTGATGGACAAGGACGGCGATTGTAGCAGAAAGCGCAGGTGAGATTGACAGGCTTTACGGCGCAATTTGTTGTGTCTGGAATGCAGGCCGGAGTCCACATGCGCAGTTGCAAATGTTACATTAGCCCACTGGAATACATCTCGATAAAAGGTCTCAATCATGGCAAAAACTGCAGCAGCAATGCATATCCTTGTTAAGGAAGAAGAACAGGCGAATGAAATCCTGGCCCAGTTGAAGAACGGCGGCGATTTCGAAAAGCTGGCAAAAAAACACTCAACCTGCCCGTCAGGCAAGAAAGGCGGTCATTTAGGCGAATTCAAGCAGGGCGCAATGGTTCCTGCGTTCGATAAAGTGGTGTTTTCTGCACCGCTGATCGAGCCACAAGGCCCGCTGCACACTCAGTTTGGTTACCACATCATTAAGATCCTGTACCGCAACTGAGTTTATGTTTCGACGCAGTAAAAAAGAAAGGGCACCGCATTTTCATGCAGTGCCCTTTTTAATTCTATTTCTTACCGCCGTTTTAACTCATTAACTCGCTACAGCAATGCGCTTCATATCTGTCATGTAGCCGCGCAGCTTGTGGCCTACTGCTTCGATCGGGTGGTTACGGATGGCTTCGTTAACGTCACGCAGCTGCGCGTTATCAACGTTAGTGCCTGCAACAGATTTGCCCAGATCGCCTGCCTGCAGCGTGGTCATGAACTCTTTCAGCAACGGCACTGCTGCGTTAGCAAACAGGTAGTTACCGTATTCAGCCGTGTCAGAGATAACCACGTTCATTTCATACAGACGCTTACGTGCAACAGTGTTAGCGATCAGCGGCAGCTCGTGCAGTGATTCGTAGTAAGCAGACTCTTCGATGATCCCGGCGTCAACCATGGTTTCGAAGGCCAGTTCAACGCCCGCTTTCACCATCGCGATCATCAGAACGCCGTGGTCGAAGTATTCCTGCTCTGCAATTTTTCCTTCGAACTGAGGTGCATTCTCGAACGCAGATGCGCCGGTCTCTTCACGCCAGGTCAGCAGATTTTTATCGTCGTTTGCCCAGTCAGCCATCATACCGCTGGAGAATTCACCAGAGATGATGTCATCCATGTGTTTCTGGAACAGCGGAGCCATGATGCCTTTCAACTGCTCGGACAGTGCATAAGCACGCAGTTTCGCCGGGTTGGACAGACGGTCCATCATCAACGTGATACCGCCTTGCTTCAGCGCTTCGGTGATGGTTTCCCAGCCGAATTGCAGCAATTTTTCTGCATAAGCTTCGTCAACACCGTCAGCCACCAGTTTATCGAAGCACAGCAGAGAACCTGCCTGCAACATGCCACACAGAATAGTTTGCTCACCCATCAGGTCAGATTTAACTTCTGCAACGAAAGAAGATTGCAGAACGCCGGCACGGTGACCACCAGTTGCCGCAGCCCAGGCTTTAGCAATCGCCATGCCTTCGCCTTTCGGGTCATTTTCCGGGTGAACGGCGATCAGCGTCGGAACACCGAAGCCACGTTTGTACTCTTCACGCACTTCAGTACCCGGACATTTTGGAGCAACCATCACAACGGTGATGTCTTTACGGATTTGCTCGCCCACTTCAACGATGTTGAAACCGTGGGAGTAACCCAGGGTAGCGCCGTCTTTCATCAGTGGTTGAACCGCTTTAACCACGGCGCTGTGCTGTTTGTCAGGCGTCAGGTTAACCACCAGGTCTGCCTGTGGGATCAGTTCTTCGTAGGTACCGACTTTGAAGCCGTTTTCAGTCGCTTTGCGCCATGAAGCACGCTTCTCAGCAATCGCTTCGGCACGCAGGGTGTAGGAAACGTCCAGACCGGAGTCACGCATGTTCAGGCCCTGGTTCAGACCCTGTGCGCCACAGCCGACAATCACCACTTTTTTACCTTTGAGGTAGCTGGCTTCATCGGCGAATTCATCGCGGCCCATGAAGCGGCATTTGCCCAATTGTGCCAGCTGCTGGCGCAGGTTTAAGGTGTTGAAATAGTTAGCCATGGTAATACTCCGTTCTTCGAGGTGAGGATGCTGTTATTTTTTGTTTCACCGGGTCTGCCGGTGAACGCCGTGAAATCACTATATGTCATGTATTGCGTTGCTTAAATTGATATATTGAGAAGATGACGTTGCGAATTATGCAACATACTTATTTCTCTTAAATCTGGATAACTCGGTCATGGATCTGCGTGATTTAAAGCTCTTTCTGCATCTGGCTGAAAGCCGTCATTTTGGACGCTCATCGAAGGCCATGCATGTCAGCCCGTCGACCCTTTCACGCCAGATCCAGCGGCTCGAAGAGGAGCTCGGGCAGCCGCTGTTTCAGCGTGATAACCGCACCGTGCAACTGACCGGCGCGGGTGAACATCTTAAAACCTTTGCCCAGCAGACGTTGTTACAGTACCAGCAACTTCGTCATTCGCTAGGCCAGCATGGTCCTTCGCTGAGCGGTGAACTGCGCTTGTTCTGCTCGGTGACGGCCGCCTACAGCCATCTTCCACCGATCCTTGACCGTTTCCGGGCGCAGCATCCGCTGGTTGAAATCAAGCTGACCACCGGTGATGCCGCCGATGCGGTCGAAAAAGTGCAATCCACCGAGGCGGATTTAGGCATCGCCGGACACCCGGAAACCCTGCCGTCCAGTGTGGATTTCACCAAGATCGGCGAAATTCCGATGATCCTGATAGCCCCTTCGCTGCCCTGCGCCGTACGCACGCAAACCAGTGAAGCCAGTCCCGACTGGTCGCAGATTCCGTTTATCCTGCCAGAGCATGGCCCGGCGCGAAAACGCATCGACATCTGGTTCAAACGCAACCGTCTGTCGAACCCGCTGATTTACGCTACGGTATCCGGCCACGAGGCCATTGTGTCAATGGTGGCGCTGGGCTGCGGTATCGCGCTGCTGCCCGACGTGGTGCTGGAGAACAGCCCGGAACCAGTGCGTAACCGCATTACCGTACTCGACAACGTCACCCTTGGCGCACCGCTGGAGCTTGGCGTCTGCGTGCAGAAAAAACGCCTGAACGAGCCGCTGATAGATGCGTTCTGGCAACTGTTATAGCGCGTATTTACGACAAAACGATGGCAAAGAAAAAGGGCCCATGTGGGCCCTTCAGTTTCCTATCCCGCGAGGAAGAAGCGGAATGCCGGATTATCACTCTCGTTGTGGCAGTCGAAGCCCAGAGCAGAAAGGTTTTTCTCAAACTCCGGTTCCTGATCGGTCAGTTCGAAAGCGGCCAGAACGCGGCCGAAATCGGTGCCGTGACTGCGGTAGTGGAACAGCGAAATATTCCAGTGTGTGCCCAGCGTGTGCAGGAATTTCAGCAGCGCCCCCGGTGATTCAGGGAACTCGAAACTGTAAAGCCTTTCACGTAACGGCTTGCTCGGACGCCCGCCAACCATATAGCGCACATGTAATTTCGCCATTTCGTCATCGGACAAATCTACCACCTGATAACCGCCGTTGTGCAGTTCATCGATGATCTCTTTGCGCTCAGCATGACCGCGCGTCAGACGTACTCCGACAAAAATGCAGGCACTTTTATCGTCGGCATAACGATAGTTGAACTCGGTCACTGACCGTCCGCCAAGCAGCTGGCAAAACTTCAGAAAGCTGCCCTTTTCTTCAGGAATGGTCACAGCTAACAGGGCTTCACGCTGCTCCCCTAATTCACAACGCTCTGAAACATAACGTAAACCGTGGAAATTGACGTTGGCACCCGAGAGCACATGCGCCAGACGTTCGCCCTGAATGTTGTGCTGCTGAACGTATTTTTTCAGCCCGGCCAAGGCCAGCGCCCCGGAAGGCTCGGCAATAGCGCGCACATCTTCAAACAGGTCTTTCACTGCGGCGCAAATAGCGTCACTGTCGACGGTGATCACATCATCAAGATATTCGCGGCACAGACGGAATGTTTCGTTACCGATACGCTTAACCGCCACACCTTCGGCAAACAAACCCACTCGCGCCAGATCAACCGGTTCACCGGCGTCCAGCGCAGCACGCAGACAAGCAGAGTCTTCGGCTTCAACACCTATCACCTGAATCTGCGGCATCAGCTGTTTGATCAAAACGGCAACGCCCGCTGCCAGACCCCCACCGCCGACCGGTACAAATACCCGGTCGAGATGCGCGTCCTGTTGCAGCAGTTCCATCGCCAGCGTGCCCTGCCCGGCAATGACGGCCGGGTGGTCAAACGGAGGCACAAAGGTCATGCCCTGCTGCTGTGAAAGCTCGATGGCTTTGCCTTTGGCTTCATCGAAATTCGCGCCGTAGAGCATGACTTCGCCGCCAAAATTACGCACGGCATCCACTTTGATGTCCGCCGTGGCAACCGGCATGACGATCAGGGATTTAATGCCTTTTTTGGTGGCTGAGAGCGCCACACCCTGTGCGTGATTACCGGCCGACGCGGTGATCACGCCGCGTGCGGCCTGCTCTTCGGTCAGACTGGCAATCATCGAATAGGCACCGCGCAGTTTAAAGCTATGAACTGCCTGGCGGTCTTCCCTCTTCACCAGAATGGTGTTGCCCAACCGGGTGGAGATCTTTTCCATGACCTGCAAAGGCGTAACCTGCGCCACTTCATAAACCGGTGCCCGCAGCACAGCGCGGAGATATTCCGCGCCACACGGCTGGTCGGGTAGAGGTTGTGATACCGCCATGGCCGTTAGCCTCCCAGCTTGGACTTGTCGCGAACGGCGCCTTTGTCGGCACTGGTCGCCAGCATTGCGTAAGCACGAAGCGCGTAGGAGACTTCACGCACACGGTTTTTCGGCGTCCACGCCTGATCACCGCGGGCCTCTTCTGCTGCATGACGCGCAGCCAGTTCGGCTGCCGGAACGTCCAGCACCATGCTGCGGTTTGGAATGTCGATGTCGATAAAGTCGCCATCTTCAACCAGCGCAATCATGCCGCCGCTGCCCGCCTCCGGAGAAACGTGGCCGATAGACAGACCGGAAGTGCCGCCGGAGAAACGACCGTCGGTGATTAGCGCACACGCTTTGCCGAGCCCCATGGATTTCAGATACGTGGTCGGATACAGCATTTCCTGCATGCCCGGACCGCCTTTTGGCCCTTCGTAACGGATAACCACCACGTCACCGGCAACCACTTTGCCACCGAGGATTGCGCTTACTGCGTCGTCCTGGCTTTCGTACACTTTGGCCGGACCACGGAAAATAAGATTATCTTTATCCACACCTGCGGTTTTAACGATGCTGCCCGCTTCGGCAATGTTGCCGTACAGCACGGCCAGACCGCCTTCCAGACTGAACGCATTGTCCAGCGAACGGATACAGCCTTCGGCCCGGTCGTCATCCAGCGTGTCCCAGCGGCAATCCTGTGAGAACGCCTGCGTGGTACGGATACCGGCCGGACCGGCGCGGAACATTTTTTTCACGGCTTCATCTTTGGTCAGCATGATGTCGTACTGATTCAATGTTTCAGTCAGGCTCAGGCCAAGGATGTTTTTGACGTCGCGGTTCAGCAGGTTCGCACGATCCAGTTCGCCCAGAATTGCCAGTACGCCACCGGCGCGGTGAACGTCTTCCATATGATATTTCGGGGTGCTCGGTGCCACTTTGCACAGGTGCGGTACGATGCGGGACAGACGGTCGATATCCGTCATATCGAATTCGATTCCGCCTTCCTGCGCCGCTGCCAGCAAGTGCAGAACGGTGTTGGTCGAGCCGCCCATCGCGATATCCAGGATCATGGCGTTTTCAAATGCTGCTTTGCTGGCGATGTTGCGTGGTAACGCGGTTTCGTCGTCTTTTTCGTAATAGCGTTTGGTCAGTTCAACGATGCGGCGACCGGCGTTCAGGAATAATTCTCTGCGGTCAGAGTGGGTGGCCAGCAGTGAACCATTACCCGGCTGAGACAGGCCCAGCGCTTCGGTCAGACAGTTCATGGAGTTGGCGGTGAACATACCAGAACACGAGCCGCAGGTCGGGCAGGCGGAGCGTTCGATCTGCTCGCTGTCGGCGTCGCTGACGTTCGGGTTGGCGCCCTGAATCATGGCATCAACCAAATCGAGTTTGATGATTTTGTCAGACAGTTTGGTTTTACCTGCTTCCATCGGGCCGCCGGATACGAAAATCACCGGAATATTCAGACGCAGTGACGCCATCAGCATTCCCGGGGTGATTTTGTCGCAGTTGGAAATACAGACCATGGCGTCGGCGCAGTGCGCGTTCACCATGTATTCCACCGAGTCAGCGATCAGTTCGCGTGAAGGCAATGAATACAGCATGCCGCCATGACCCATGGCAATACCGTCATCCACAGCGATGGTGTTGAACTCTTTCGCCACGCCGCCTGAGGCTTCGATCTGTTCAGCAACCAGTTTACCCAGATCGCGCAAGTGAACGTGTCCCGGCACGAACTGGGTAAAGGAGTTTACGACAGCAATAATGGGCTTACCGAAATCATCATCGGTCATCCCGGTGGCGCGCCATAATGCGCGGGCGCCAGCCATGTTGCGGCCATGAGTCGTGGTATGGGAACGGTACTTAGGCATGCTCTATTCACTCCAAATCAAGTCGATGTGCAGGTGACGCAATCGCCGCCTGCTGGATTTCTTATTTATCCTAAATCATTCGGGCTGCATCAAGGCGGCAACTGAATGAATCCCCGGGAGCTTACTCAGGTAAGTGATCGGGGTGAATGAGGGCAGCCAACGCAGAGGCGGCCCGAAGGATGACGGGTAAAATTATTGCGGGTTGATTGGATCCAACCAACCCCATTTGTCTTCGGTTTTACCTGTAAACAGCCCGAAGAATGCATCCTGAATTTGTTTGGTGATCGGACCGCGTTTGCCGATACCAACCTGAATGCCGTCAACGCTGCGCACCGGAGTAATTTCAGCCGCCGTGCCTGACATAAACACTTCATCGGCCAGATAGAGGGATTCGCGTGACAGAACCTGTTCGCGAACTTCCAAGCCCATATCTTTCGCCAGTTTGATGATCGCATCGCGGGTGATGCCTGGCAGTGCAGAAGAGGTGAACGGCGGTGTAAACAGAATGCCTTCCTTCACTTCAAACAGGTTCTCGCCGGCACCTTCGGAAACATAACCGTGGATGTCGAGTGCAATCCCTTCCTGATAACCGTGGCGGCGTGCTTCGCTGCCCACCAGCAGTGAGGAGAGGTAATTACCACCGGCTTTTGCGGCAGTAGGAATGGTGTTGGCTGCAACGCGGTTCCATGAGGAAACCATCGCGTCGATACCCTGCTCCAGCGCTTCTTCACCCAGATACGCGCCCCATGGGAAGGCGGCGATGATCACATCAGTTTTGTAGCCGTCTGGCGGGTTTACGCCCATTCCGACATCGCCAACAAACACCAGCGGACGGATGTAAGCACTCACCAGTTTATTAGTGCGCAGAGTTTCGCGGCAGGCTTCCATCAGCTCATCAACGCTCTGCGTTACCGGCATACGGTAGATTTTTGCTGAATCACGCAGACGCTGCATGTGTTCACGGTGACGGAACACCACCGGCCCTTTGTGGGAGTCATAGCAACGGACGCCTTCAAAGACTGAGGTGCCGTAATGCAGCGCGTGTGACATTACGTGAACTTTAGCTTCCGCCCAAGGAACCATCTCTCCGTTGAACCAAATGAAATCAGCTTTCTTCGTCATTCTCTCTATTCCTTTACTCACGCATTCGCGCGTATTTGTTGTGATGTGTGTTGTTGGATCTCGACGCAGGCGACATCCATCAATTTGCTTAACTGTGAAGACAGTAAATCTACAGACCGCAGGCTGGCAACGGTCAATTCAATATTTATATTTTCCGCGTTGACCATCGGACTCATATTCATCGCGCACACCTGGAAACCTCGGTGGCGCACTACGCGCAATACGCGCTCTAACATTTCAGGGCGAAAACGCGCCTGGATTGAGAGGTTATGCTGCATCATGACATTTTCTCCAACATGGTTTCGTTGCCAGCGCCCGGTGGAACCAGGGGCCAGACGTTCTGGCTTTCATCGATGGAAACCTGAAGCAAATAAGGACCTTCGCTATTGAAGAAAGCATCCAGGGCGGCGTCGACTTGATCTTTTCGGCTGATACGTTGGCCGGGAATATCAAATGCACTGGCCAGCGTGACAAAATCGGGGTTATCGGAAAGGTTAGTTTCACTGTAGCGACCATCAAAAAACAGCTCCTGCCACTGCCGCACCATCCCTAACCGCTGGTTATCCAGCAACAGGATTTTTACCGGTAACTTTTTTCGTTTGATGGTGCCCAGTTCCTGAACGTTCATCATGAAAGAGCCATCGCCCGAAACACAGATAACCATGTCATCCGGACGTGCAACCTGTGCGCCTACGGCGGCAGGAATGCCAAAACCCATAGTGCCCAGACCACTGGAAGTGATGAAGTTTTCAGGGCGGGTGAACTGCATGTGCTGGGCTGTCCACATCTGATGCTGGCCCACATCGGTGGTCACCACGGTGTCAGCCGCTTTGCGGTCAGAAATTTGTTTCAGCAGCAACGGGGCAAAAATCGCCTCTCCCGGATGGTCATATTGCCATTCGCCCTGGGCTTTCAGTGTCATCACGTGGTCACGCCATGCGTGGATCGACAGCGGCTGTTTCAGCGCAGATAATAACGTTCTCAGGTCCCCCTGCAAGGCCACATGCGCCCGACGCAATTTGTTCAGTTCAGCCGGGTCAATATCCATATGGATAACCGCCGCATCCGGGGCGAAGGTATTCAGCTTACCGGTCACGCGGTCATCAAAACGCGCACCGACGGCGATAAGTAAATCGCACGCCTGCACCGCCAGATTCGCCGCTTTGGTACCGTGCATACCGAGCATGCCCAGATAGCAAGCGTCGCTGGCATCCGGCGCGCCCAGCCCTTTCAGCGTCGCAACGGCAGGAATGCCTGTGGCCTGGATAAAATCCCGCAGCGCAGGTACTGCCTGAGCGATGCCCACGCCGCCGCCGACATACAGCATCGGTTTTTGTGCAGCAGCAATCATCTCAAAAGCCTGTTGCAATTCAGCGGCGGGATGCGGGAACTGCTCTTCAACAGCCAGCAGATGCGGTGGCAGTTCGCCGGTAGCCAGTTGGATATCTTTTGGAATGTCGATCAGAACCGGACCGGGACGTCCGCTGCTGGCGATAGCAAAGGCTTCGGCCATGATTTCCGGCAGCGCCTCCAGCGATTCAACCAGAAAACTGTGTTTGGTACAGGCCAGTGATAAGCCCAATACGTCGATTTCCTGGAAGGCATCAGTGCCAATGAAGGCTGAACTCACCTGACCGGTGATAGCCACCAGCGGTACGGAATCCATTAAGGCATCAGCCAGACCGGTTATCAGATTGGTCGCACCGGGGCCTGAAGTGGCAATACACACACCGACTTTACCGGTTGAACGGGCATAACCAATGGCCGCCATCGCAGCACCTTGCTCATGACGGCACAGTAGGTGTTCCACGCCGCCGTCATACAACGCATCGTATACCGGCATTATTGCTCCGCCCGGGTAGCCGAAAACCATATCGACACCCTGTGCCCGCAATGCTTGTACTACCCACTGTGCTCCGTTCATCATTATCCCCCTGCCTTTTCCGGTTCTTTGCAGAATATTATGCTGTTGCTCATTTTCTGTTCCCGCCTCAAATTATACTGACCAAAAAAAACCCCCGGACCTTTCGGTGCGGGGGTTCTTTTCAGGTTCAGGCTTGTTTAATAAGCCTTTCTTCGTCCAAGTGCAGCCCCGCACGGTGGGATAATAATCACCACCACGCTAATCACGACTAGGCTAAGTACGAGGAGAAGGGCTTTCATTTTTGGTTTCTTCAATTCTTCATTACGAACGATTGCCTACAGAGTTATCACAGTTAGATATTTAATGACAACACTTTTCTTACGTTATTATCTGTAGCCTGCTCATCATTAACGCGAAAATAATGAACAAAATCAGGTACTGGAACGCATTTCTGTCGCTGATGATTTTGTTGCCCCATTGATCACTTTTCCACGCGTATCCCGACCAAATGAAACCAATACGGCAATCACGATAGCTACCGTACCTGCCACCCATGCCATCGCTAAACCATAGTTATGACCGTGGCTTTCAGCAATGTAAGCCTGCAAAGTGGCATTCACCGACGCCAGCAGATTCCCCAGCTGATAAACGAACCCCGGCAGCACGGCGCGGGTGTTAGCAGGCACCAGTTCAGTAAGATAAGAAGGCACTACGCCCCATGCGCCCTGAACCATGAATTGCATCAAAAATGCACCCAGGCCAATCGTCCAGGTTCCGCTGGAAAATGCCCATAGCGGAATCACCGGAAGTGAAAGTAAGGCCGCGATAATAATGGCTTTTTTACGACCGATGCGCTCTGACAGTGTGCCGAAGAAAATACCACCAATGATCGAGGCAATGGTATAGCCGATGGCGATCAGGCTGACGGTATGAGCATCAAAACCATGCTGAATTTTCAGGAAGGAAGGATAGAGATCTTGCGTCCCATGGCTGAAGAAGTTGAACGCCGCCATCAGAATCACCAGATAAAGGCAAAGCTTCCATTGCGATTTCAGCACCGGTAACAGCGCAGTGCTCTCTTTGCGTTCACGGGCTGCCAGCCAGACCGGAGATTCCTGTACTTTGAACCAGATAAACGGCAGCAGGAAAATCGGTACGGCACCGATAACGAACATGCCGCGCCATCCAACCATGTTGGAAAACAATCCGTAAACCACCGCCGCCAGCAGGTAACCAAAGGGGTAACCTGCCTGGAAAACGCCGGACATAAACCCACGGGAGCGGTCAGGAATCGTCTCCATTGCCAGTGAAGAGGCGACACCCCAAACGCCGCCCATCGCAACGCCATAGATCACGCGCAGAATCAGAAAAACGGTCAGTGACGGTGCGGCGGCGGTGCAAAGC
Organism: Ewingella sp. C233; assembly: GCF_055407225.1. Taxonomy (NCBI): domain Bacteria; kingdom Pseudomonadati; phylum Pseudomonadota; class Gammaproteobacteria; order Enterobacterales; family Yersiniaceae; genus Ewingella; species Ewingella sp. C233. The sequence continues at coordinate 8,721 of NZ_JBUZRI010000006.1, read as the reverse complement.
TCAAACACCGAAAAGAAGGCGATGTTGACCATCAAAATCGGCTTACGGCCATACTTCTCAGCCGCGCGGCCAAATAGCAGCGCACCGATGGGTCGCACTGCGAGGGTCAGTAGAATCGCCAATGTAACTTCTTTGATATCGACGTGAAAAGCGCTGGCAATATCGCTCAGCAGAAAAACAAGAATGAAGAAATCAAAGGCATCGAGTGTCCAGCTGAGGAAGCTGGCAATAGCGACATTACGCTGTCTGGAAGTCCAACCGAACATGATGTATTTCCTGTCCCGGAAAAGTGTAGGGGTGCGCTCACTGAAGTTTCCGGCATGGACCAGAGAGGGCAGAGGAGATGTTAATCAACATCCACGAATGTTTAATTATTGTTAATATACAAATGAATTAAACACCCTCAATGAGTCGCCATCAACATGATTAGGCGGCTAATTTGTTTCCGGATCGCGCAAAGTGTTAACGGGTGTTGCCCGCCGTGCGAACTGGCTCGCAATGCGCTCCTGAAACTTCACGACCAACAAATATGATTGCGAGGATTCCTGGGAAGTACGTCTTCGCAAAAGCACCCTGACTGCCATTAAGGCATGCTGGAGTCTGAGGATTGCTTATCGCAAGGAAAAATCCATGGCATTAGCGGTGGTGTATACCCGTGCTTCACTCGGCGTTCAGGCGCCAAGCGTTTCGGTGGAAGTGCATATCAGCAACGGTTTACCGGCCCTGACGCTGGTTGGCCTGCCAGAAACTACGGTGAAAGAGGCACGGGACCGAGTCCGCAGCGCCATCATCAATGGCGGGTTTACCTTCCCTGCCAAACGAATTACCGTCAATCTCGCGCCGGCAGACCTGCCCAAAGAAGGCGGCCGCTACGACTTGTCAATTGCTCTGGCTATTCTGGTAGCTTCTGAGCAGCTTTCGGGAGATAAGCTGGGTGAATATGAGTTTCTGGGGGAATTAGGCCTGTCAGGGGCTTTACGCGGCGTAAATGGTGCTATTCCGGCAGCACTTGAAGCTCAAAAAGAAGGCCGTGTACTGATTCTGCCCAAAGATAACCAGCAGGAGATGGCGTTACTTGAAACGGGCGTGGCAAAAATCGCAGATCATCTTTTGCAGGTCTGCGCCTTCCTGCAAGGTGAGGAGAGTTTATCTGATGTTGAACGGGGTGAAGAACCTGATATCTCGGCCGACCAGCCCGATATGGGCGATATCATTGGTCAGGAACAGTCGAAGCGTGCGCTGGAAGTCGCCGCGGCGGGTGGCCACAACCTACTGCTGATTGGCCCGCCCGGCACAGGAAAGACCATGCTGGCGAGCCGCTTACCGGGGTTACTGCCGCCGCTAACTAACCAGGAAACGCTGGAAACAGCGGCGATTGCCAGTCTGGTCTACAATCCCGAAGAAGATGGGAATTTTTCCCGTAAGCGCCCTTTCCGCGCGCCTCATCACAGTACGTCAATGAGCGCTCTGGTGGGCGGCGGCTCACTGCCTCGGCCCGGCGAGATTTCGTTAGCTCATAACGGGGTTTTGTTTCTCGACGAGTTGCCGGAGTTTGAACGTAAAGTGCTGGATGCCCTGCGCCAGCCGATGGAATCCGGCGAGATCACGATTTCGCGGGCCCGCGCCAAAGTACGCTATCCCGCCAGAGCACAACTGATTGCCGCCATGAATCCCAGCCCAACAGGGCATTATCAGGGAGTGCATAACCGAACGCCTCCGCAACAAGTTTTGCGCTATCTCAGCCGCCTTTCCGGGCCTTTTCTTGATCGTTTTGATTTGTCTATCGAAGTGCCCTTGCTGCCGCCCGGCGTACTCAGCCAGCAAAGCCAGCGACAGGCATCGCGCATCAGGGAGAGCAGCGCGTTAATACGGAAACGGGTGATTGCTGCAAGAAATATTCAGCTGGTACGGGCAGGTAAAATTAACGCGCATCTGAGTAGCAGCGAAGTGGAGAGATATTGTGAGCTCAGAAAAGAGGATGCAGAGTTTTTGGAAAGTGTACTGCACAAGCTCGGATTATCGGTCAGGGCGTGGCACCGGATACTGAAAGTGGCGAGAACATTAGCCGATCTCAATAATCAGTCTATGATTGAGAAAGCCCATATTTCTGAAGCATTAAGCTACAGATGCATGGATCGGCTATTGTTAAAATTACATAAAAGCTTGGCATAAAAAAACGGGGCAATGCCCCGTTTCGTTAATCGTCGCTTTCCGTGTAGTCTTCCACCGCGTCAGCCTGCGGTTTACCGCCTGACAACGTATGGAACTTTTTAGGACGACGTGTGCGGATAATGTATTTACTCCATACCTTTTCCGCTTCAGTCACTGGTTCGCGGGTGCCGCGGCAAACCTCAAGGAAGAGCTTTTCTTCGTCGGTTGCAGGCTCGCGCTTCCCTAAGTCCAGCTCATTGAATGCAAAGCCGTAACGTTCTAGCATTTGCGCTTCTTTAATGGTGAAATCGCCATGCCGGGAGAACCCGCGAGGGTAATGTTTATTGTCAAAAAAACGATTTGTCGTGGTGAAGCTTTCCGCCATCTGACACGCTCCTAATTTACTCATGGTCGTGCTGTTATGGCGCGGAGTATTAGATAGGCTTGTTAATGTGTAAAACAAAACATTTAAATCTTAACGACAAAAAATATTGGAGATAGTTTTGGATACGGAATTACTGAAAACCTTTTTGGAGGTCAGTAGAACGCGCCACTTTGGCAGAGCAGCTGAATCCCTCTATTTGACGCAATCGGCAGTCAGTTTTCGCATCCGCCAATTGGAGACCCAACTCGGGGCAAATCTGTTCACCCGCCATCGCAATAATATTCGTTTAACGCCCGCAGGCGAGCGCCTGCTGCCTTACGCGGAAAACCTGATGTCAACCTGGCAAATGGCAAAGAAAGAGGTTGTGCGCTCTTTGCAGCACACTGAACTATCAATTGGGGCGACGGCATCGCTGTGGGAGGCTTACCTGACGCCGTGGTTGCAGGCACTTTACAGCCAGCGGGAAGCATTACGTCTGGAAGCCCGCGTAGCGCTGCGCCATTCGCTGGTAAAACAACTTCATGAAAGACAATTGGATCTTTTGATCACGACCGAGCCGCCGAAGATGGACGAGCTCTCCAGCCAGCTGTTAGGTAATTTCTCGTTACGTCTTTTTGCTTCAGATAAGCAAGATAAAACCGAACACGCACCTTATGTGCGTCTGGAGTGGGGTGCGGATTTTACTCAGCAGGAAAGCCGGGCGCAGACCAACGATCAGGAACCGGTGCTGACCACAACGTCGGCCCACCTGACGCGCCAGTTACTGGAAACAACCGGTGGCTGCGCCTATTTGCCAACACATTGGGAAAAAGAGTTCCCGCAACTGTCGGCTTATCACGACATCCCACCGGTTATCCGGCCGCTTTACGCCGTCTGGCTGCAAAACAGCGACCAGCAGGTATTGATCCGGCAGTTATTAAAAACGCCGCTTCATACCTACTTATAATCCAAAAGATCTCCCGCTCATCATCCCGGCTCAGGTCGCGGATGGCGGGCACGGCGCGCAACCCAGAATGAGCCCATGCCTTTTTGCAGGGCGATAAAGATAAACAGTAAAATACCCATCACGATTTTGGTCCACCAGGAGCTAAGCGTTCCGTCAAAGGTGATGTAAGTCTGAATCAGACCCTGGATCATAACGCCAAACAAACTGCCAAGGACAGTGCCTACGCCTCCGCTGAGCAGCGTTCCGCCAATCACAACAGCAGCAATTGCATCCAGCTCGACACCACTGGCTGCTAATGCGTAACCAGCTGATGTATAAAGTGAAAAGACGATCCCCGACAGTACAGCGAGCGTACTCGACAGCATATAAATATAAATCGTGGTGCGTCTAACAGGCACGCCCATCAGTGCTGCTGAAACGCTATTGCCACCGACGGCGTAAACGTTATTCCCAAAGCGGGTTCGGTGCGCCAGAATCATCCCAAACACCACAACCAGCAGCATGATCACTGCCAGTAATGTTAAGCGTCCGCCACCGGGCATTTTCCACGCAAAGTTCGCAAGCGTTGTATAAAGCGGATGGTCAATAGGCAGCGACTCCTCAGAAACAATGAAACTCATCCCTCGGACAAAAAACATGCCTGCCAGAGTAATGATAAAAGCGGGAAGCTTCAGCGTGTCGATGATCCAGCCCATCAGCCCGCCAAAAATCGCGCCCGCGAAGAGCACGATAACAAAGGCATAACCGGGTGCGATACCATAGACACCAATCAGCTTGGCCAATGCCAGGCCGGTAAAAGCAATCATTGACCCGACAGAAAGGTCAATCCCACCCGACAGGATGACGAACGTCATGCCCACCGCCACGATGCCGAGAAAAGCGTTGTCCGTCAGCAGATCAAAAAAGACCCGCGTCGAGGCAAAACCGGGGAACTGGGTGAAGCAATAGCCGTAACCGACAATAAAAACCAAAATTGTGATCAGCAGTGGCAGATTTCTTTTAAGCATTATTCTTTCCTCCGCCATAAGGCACTTAACGAGACCCGCGGCGACTGCACCACCAGAACGGCCAAAACAACCAGCGCTTTCAGCACAAGATTAAATTCAGGTTTGAAGCCCGACAGCAGAATACCGGTATTCATCCCCTGAATGATCAATGCGCCGATGACCGAGAGCAGCAAATTAAATCGCCCACCAAGCAATGAGGCACCGCCAATCACCACGGCGAGAATCGCGTCCAGTTCCAGCCATAATCCAGCATTATTGGCATCAGCACCGCGAATATCCGCGGTGACAATCACTCCGGCTACCGCCGCACAGACGCCGCATATGACATACACGGCAATCAGCACCAGTCTGGCGTTTACACCTGCATAGAAGGATGAACGGATGTTGATCCCCACGGACTCAATAAACAGGCCAAGTGCAGTTTTGCGGGTAAGAGCCCAGACCAGCACCAGCATCACAGCAGCAATGATCACCGGCATTGGCAGATAAAAGAATGAGCCGCTACCAAACTGTGATAGCCCGTTATGTTCAAAAGTGACGATCTGACCTTCTGTGATGAGCTGCGCAATTCCCCGGCCAGCCACCATTAACATCAGGGTGGCAACAATCGGCTGGATTTGCAGTACGGCGACCAGAAAACCATTCCATAATCCGCAGGCTGCACCTACTGCGACAGCCGCCAGAATGACCCCGGATAGCGGATATCCTTGCACGGTCATGGTCGCAGCCGTTGCCCCCGCGATAGCCATAACGGCTCCTACGGAAAGATCAATACCGCCGGTCGCAATTACCAGCGTCATGCCGATCGCTAATAACGCAACAGGCGCACCACGATTAAAAATATCCACCAGGCTGCCAAACAAGCGTCCGTCCTGAACATGGATCGAGAAAAAGCCTGGGGCCACCAGACTGTCAATCAGCAATATCGCCAGTAAAGCGCCGAACTGCGTGGCCCCTTTCGGAAATACCCATCGGACCTTACGCGGTTTTCCTGTCATCGGCAGGCTCCTGTTATTCATCGCCTTCCCCTCATTGAACCGCAATGGCTTTCATAATGGCCGGAACGGAAATTTGGTCTTGGGTAATTTCGGTAATATGACGGCGATCGCGCAAGACGACGATACGATCCGCGTAGCCCGCCAGCTCCTCCAGTTCAGAGGAGATCACCAGCAGTGCTAACCCTTCCTCGCACAGTTTTTCGATCAGGCGGATAATTTCAGCATGGGCACCGACATCAATACCGCGCGTTGGCTCGTCCAGAATTAAAAAGCGGGGATTGGTCGCCAGCCAGCGGGAAAGCAGAACCTTCTGTTGATTGCCCCCCGACAGATATTGAATCTCTTGTTCAGCACTGGGCGTACGTATACCGAGGAGTTTGATAAATTTTTCGGCGATCTGGTTCTGCTCTTTCATTGAGAGAGGGCGTAACCAGCCTCTCTGGGCCTGTAATGCCAGAATAATGTTTTCCCTGACCGTCGCCGCGCCAATAATTCCCTCAGTTTTACGATCTTCCGGGCAATAACCGAACCCCAGCTTAGCCGCCTTGCGCGGCGTGTTGATCTGGCATGTTTTGCCATCCACGCGCGCTTTGCCAGTATCGTGACTTTTGATGCCAAAAATCAGCTGCGCCGTTTCGGTACGCCCTGAGCCGAGCAACCCAGCAAGGCCGACAATTTCACCCCGCCGGACGTTCAGATCAAAATTTTCCACCATGCCACGCCGCCCGTACTGTTTAAAATCGACCAGCGGCTCTCCGGTGATCGCTCGATGCTCTCCCCGCTTGAGCAGGTTTTCGTCGAAACTGTGTCCCAGCATCATCGGTACCAGATCCATACGGGGAAGGTCACGGGTGAGTTCGCTGCCGACCAATTTACCGTTCCGTAAAACGGTGATGCGGTCGCTGATACGGTAAACCTGATCAAGAAAGTGGGTGACGAAGATCATTCCAACCCCCTGTTCACGCAGTTGCTTAAGAATATCGAGCAACATGCTGACCTCTTTGGCGTCAAGACTGGCGGTCGGCTCGTCGAGAATCAGTACCTGAGCAGAGAGGTCTACGGCGCGGGCAATGGCAACAATTTGCTGAATAGCGATGGAATAGGTAGAGAGGGGCTGACTGACGTCGAAGTTAAGGCCATAACCGGTAAGCAAATCACGAGCCTGTTGTTCCATTTTGCGTTGATTGACCAGCCCGAACCGGGTGGGTTCACGGCCGATAAACAAATTGGCCGCGACGGAAATATTCGGCAGGAGATTGACCTCTTGGTATACCGTGCCAATTCCTAACGCCTGAGCGTGGGCAGTATTGACGGGATCGATTGCCTGGCCATTGAGATGAATGGTACCGGCAGAACGTCGGTTAACACCTGTCAGTGCTTTAATTAACGTAGACTTTCCTGCGCCGTTCTCACCCAACAGCGCAACAATTTCACCACGATTTAGCGTGAAATCCACCTTCTCCAGCGCTTTCACACCGGGAAATTCAACAGACAAGCCGCGGACTTCGAGCAGGGTTTGTGGGCGTGCAATATCTGTCACGGTATCAACTCCTACAGCATTCGTCTTAGACGAAATGGGAATGAATTGTCATGATAAACGCCCGCTCAGTACACTCCCTGAGCGGGCATCTGTGGCTTAATAACCCATGTCTTTCTTCATTTCGTACTCTTTTTGCGCTGCATCCGGCAGCACTAAAGTAGATTGTGTCTGAATGAATTTTGGCGGTTGTGTGCCATCTTTTTTCATGGCGATCAGGGCATCAAAGGCAGGGCCAGCCATGTTCGGCGTGAGCTCTACTGAGGCATTGGATTCACCATTGAGCATGGCTTTGTAGATATCCGGTACGCCATCGATCGAGACGACTTTGATTTGTGAACCCGGTTTCAGGCCTGCTTCTTTAATTGCCTGGATTGCACCAATCGCCATATCGTCGTTATGGGCATAGACGGCGCAGATATTTTTGCCGTTTTGCTCAGCTTTGATGAAGCTTTCCATGACTTCTTTACCCTTGCTGCGGGTGAAGTCGCCAGACTGTGAACGAATAATTTTGACGTTAGGCGCAGCTTTCAGCGCATCGGCAAAGCCTTGTTTACGGTTTAATGCGACGCTCGCACCCACAGTTCCCTGCAACTCAACGACGTTACATGGCTTACCCGCCACTTCTTTTACCAGCCAGTCACCGGCTACTTTGCCTTCGTGTACGCTGTCAGAAGCAACAGCGGCGGTATAGAGAGAGGGGTCGCTGACTTCGATGGTACGATCAAGCAGGAAAACAGGGATCTTGGCTTCTTTCGCTTCAGTTAGAACCGGGGCCCAGCCAGTCGCGACGACCGGCGCAATGAAAATGGCATCCACACCCTGAGCAATAAAGGAGCGGATCGCTTTAATCTGGTTCTCTTGCTTTTGCTGAGCATCGGCGATTTTCAGTGTAATACCGCGTTTTTCAGCTTCCTGTTTCGACACTTTCGTTTCAGCAGAGCGCCAACCTGATTCAGAGCCGATTTGTGAAAAACCGACAACAAGAGGTGCTGCGTGTGCCATTCCACAAAATGCTGTTGCTACCGCTGCCGCTACTAATAATTTCTTGTACATGATTCGTTCCTCGCGTTGAGTCTTACGCTGTTTTTTTGCTGTCGCTTTTCGGGTACGGCTAAGACGTCTTACTAACGCGCCTTTCTTCTATTTGTTCTCTGAGACCAACAAAGAACAAAGGAGAGAGGGGTAAGTTAGATTTTTAGCGTCATAGGACGATTAGTAGTTTTAGTACAAACACAAAAAAGCAGTATGAGCGGGGTCACATACGTGTAGAACAATCATTTAGTACATGTATTCAGCTAAAAAAACACAAAAAATGAGCAGTAAAAAGACAGGATTAGGTTAATAAATGAGGTTGAAAATAGGAATGAAGAGATCGCCGAAGCAATTTTTGAACTTACATAGAAGCATAAGGGGGATTTTGGGAATCACAAAAATGAAAAAGCCCCTCGCTTTCGCGAAGGGCTTTTAAATGGCAGGGGCGGAGAGATTCGAACTCGCGACACCCGGTTTTGGAGACCGGTGCTCTACCAACTGAGCTACGCCCCTAAATTATGCTTAACATTATGCCTGCTAAAATAAGCAGGCATAATTTAATAAGTGGCGGAACGGACGGGGCTCGAACCCGCGACCCCCTGCGTGACAGGCAGGTATTCTAACCAACTGAACTACCGCTCCACCGGTTCTTTCACCTACAT
>NZ_JBUZRI010000005.1:0-229635 GCF_055407225.1 Ewingella sp. C233 | reverse complement strand
ATAGCAGCTGATGCCATACCACTAGCAGCAGATCCCCAACCCATCGCTGAAGATGCTGTTGCACTGGCGGTTGCCCCTGAGCCAATTGCTAATGTCGAATTGGCGTTCCCCTTTGCTCCATCTCCGAGTGCGACTGCTGATACACCGGTTGCTGATGCATTGTTACCAATGACAACCTGCATGCCGTTTGTCCCCGCAGAGTAAGTAGCACTTGCGCCATTACCTATGGCGACGCTTCCTCTACTGTTGGTCAGTGTTGCACCTTTGCCCAATGCAACGCCTTCCGTTGAATTTGCATCTACAGAAGCACCAATACCTGCAGCCAGAGAGTTATTTCCCTTCGCACCGTCGTTACTATAGTTAGCACCCTGGACACCATTGTCGTTAACACTGTAATAATGTGTTTTAACTTTAGTGACGGAGTCGTTCAGTTGGTCGACATTGACAGCATCTCCGCCGTTAATTCCGGCAGCGACATTTGTTATACGAGTACCGCCCGTTTTGGTGGTGGTGTTATAGGTCGTACCGCCCAGCGTCATGCTGTTGTAGTTAACCGTACCATTGCCATTTTTGTCGTACTGTACGGCTTCATCAGCAACAGATTTCAGTTGCGAAACGTTAACCGCGTCGGTCAGTGCAGCACCGGCAGCCACGTTAGTGACACGGCGCTCAGCACCTGAAGCACCAACAGAAACTTCGCCACTTGGTGTACCTTTCATATCAGCCGCGTTAGCGCCCTTAGGTACATAAACCGGGTTAGTTAATGCTGCAGCCGAAGTGGCGGACCCTGCTCCCAGCGCAACGCTGTTATCCGTTGAAGCCGTTGCCTTGTAACCTACTGCAAGAGAATTAGTACCGGAGGCATTCGCCTGAGTCCCGATAGCTGCCGATACTTCTCCACTAGCGTCAGCTCCCCAACCCATCGCTGAAGATGCTGTTGCACTGGCGCTTGCCCCCGAACCAATTGCTATTGTCGAATTGGCGTTCCCCTTTGCTCCATCTCCGAGTGCGACTGCTGATACACCGGTTGCTGATGCTTTGTTACCAATGACAACCTGCATGGCGCCTGTCCCCGCATAGTAACTAGCACTGGATCCACTGCCTATGACGACGCTTCCCACACTGTTGGTCAGTGTTGCACCGTTGCCAATTGCAACGCCGTCCGTTGAATTTGCATCTACAGAAGCACCACGACCTGCAGCCAGAGAGTTATTACCAGCCGAGCTGGCAGAATGACCGAGAGCGATGCTATCCACACCGGAGGCGGTCGATGACTGGCCAATTGCGGTAGCACTGGCTCCGCTTGCTACCGCAGTTGGGCCAATAGCCGTTGCATTGCCGGTAGCAGTGGCTGTACCTCCGTTGATTGAGGTATTCGTCGCAATGTTATTATCCAGAGCAGCACTACTGGTGCCTGAACCGGCAACCCATGCATCGGCTGGGAATGCCATCAGCGCTGCGGCGATAAAGCCTGACACGCCACCGACGCGTTTTGCGATGCGTAGAGAGCTTGTACCTTTCCCTCTTGCTCCTGCAAATTCACCCGCGACAACCCAGGCTTTTTGCGTTGAACTCCATACTAAACGGTATATCTTGTTCATCCATAATCCTTTCCTGACGTAACGTCAGGGCTAAGTTAAAGCGTGTGGTTTGCAGCCAGCAGGGTTGCTGTGGCCGTATTGATCAAAGGTTTTTCCAATGAGGTGTTATTCAAATGGACCTGTTCGCGCTCATATAACTTCAGAGCTGCGTTATTGTTGTGTGCGACATATTGCAAATAGCTGCCGGTGAAAAACGTGGCTTCGGTGTACGCGTCTCCTTTTGCAAGAAGGCTGTCCTCCGGCATCGATTTCACAGCAGAAAAAATGGCTTCAGAGCTGCCCTTGCCGGAATAAAGATTGGCAATCGTCTGATAGCGTGAATAAGTGAAGTGATATTTCGCTGCGGTTTTCGCCAGTTGCTTTTGTAATGAGGCCGGAGAACCTGTCCAGGTGCGGGCCGTCAGCCACAGTTGCCACAGGTTGGCGTATTGCGCTTCCTGTGTACTCTTCCCGGCTGCAATCTTGCCAAACGCGGCTTTTGCTGCGTCGAATTGATTAAGCACGGCCAGATTGACCGCAGAAGGGGTCGCACTCTGCGTTTCTAACTCTGTACCCTGTAACAGGTCATAGCCTTTACGGGCGACCTGCGGATATCCCGTCAAATCATTGGCCACGGCGTCTTGAAACACAGCGACATACGCCGCATGGTGCGTCGCAGGATCCACGGCTGCCGCAGATTGCCCCGGCGCAGAACGCACTGAATTAACCTGACCATCAGCGGCAGCAAATTGACTAAACGTCAACAGCGAACCCAGCATTAACAATGGCAATACTGTTGATCGTGAAATAGCACGGGCTACAGGCATAGTCGGCTTAAACCGATACATTCCTAGTTTGATATTTATCATAAAAAACTCGTATTTAATGAATGGGTAATTAGGCCTGTTTTTATAAATGAATAAGATAGCGACCAATTATTAAGAATATTCTCAGAGAGAGCATTCCAGCATAAAATGGCCGAATGACTTTTCATGATAAAAAGGCGTTATTAACAATATTTATTAATGTTGCAAATATATTACACAAGCAGGCGTTGATATTTCCTGCTTTAGCGGGTCACGTGTATTAGATTTGAGATCTTTTCATTTACATAATTATCGAATATTAACCATGTTTAGTGGAATTATTCAAAGCTCTCACAATATAGCGGGAGTATTTCGGGATAATTAATAATATAACCCGTTCCTTTGGCGTTCTGAATGAAGTCCTCAGGAAGGCCTACCATGGTCAGTTTCTTGTTAAGTTTATTGAGTACTTGCCACAGACGTTGCGTCGATGGACTCAGATTATTCTCTTCCCAAATTTTGCTCAGCAACTCATCTTTGGTTACTTTTTGCATACGGGCATGGCTCAATAGATAAAGAAAAAGTTGCATCATGGTGTCGTTGAAAAATACCGATCCAAACATCAAATTTCTTTCAGTACAGTCAACCGAAAAGCGATAAAGCCTTTTGCTTCCAATATCAAAGTGAATGTCTTTACCAATTAAAAAACCGTACAATTTATAGTCCATTTACTTTACCCGTTAGTCGAAAAAACAAACCAAGGCCAGCATCCATGTATTTAGCAGACATATATTACCCATATCATTAATGTGGCTGATTATATGTTCCCACTACGATCTTACAATACATACGGCACTATCTAGGATGACTCATCCGCCATGATCGTTTCATATCATTTATTCCTATAAAAGATACAAACTCAGCATCATTCACCAATAAAATACAAATGAATGGTGTAAAACATCAAAATTGGTACACCTCACAATGCTCAGCTTAAAAAATCGAAAAATAACCATTTACAAGAGTATTATGCCAATCACATATCTAACCCCATGTTTCCTATTCGGTATATTTTTAGATTTTTCGTAGTCTTTTTCTGAACATCCCATTCGATACTCCTCCTCATCACTACCACCCATTAAGTGGTATAATCATGTAGTTTCCTGATTTTAAGGATAAAAAAGACTGTCACACCAGAAAAACATCCTACGGCAGTGGCGTTGAGATACAGACTAAACGGGGAAGTGAGGCGAGGAAAGTGATGTATTTTGAATTAAGCTTAATAAGAACATAGGGTAAAAATTGTTCAAGGAACTTTTTACGGGCATAATAAATAAACCTATTGATTTTAACTGTTTGTTTTTTAACAAAAAAAATCTTAATTAGATTTTTCGATCGCATTCACTCCTTATGCATTACGTACTTTGCTCGATGGTATACACTTAAAGGAGTACTTCAACTAAACAGATGCAAAAATGAACATGAAATACCTCATCAATGACCACGTGATCTTCGATTCCGATGCCAACTACTTATTTTCCACAGGTTCGGAAGCCGTCAAAGTGACGTTACATACGCCTGCCAGTCAGTGCCTGCTTTTGCTGGTGCAAAATAAGGGAGAAATACTCAGTCAAAAATTCCTTTTCGAGCATATTTGGGGCAAAAATGGGGCGTTTGTCAGCGCTAATGCGCTATATCAAAATATTGCTATCGTGCGAAAAAGCCTGAAGTCTGCCGGTATAGAAGAGAACATTGTTCAGACAGTACCCAAAATTGGGGTTAAATTCACCGGCGAAGCCGTTATATATGAGCCTACGCCGCAGCTCACTGCTGAGAAGAGTACAGAGAGCCCTTTTTCCACACCGATTGAAGTCATACCACAAGAACGCATTAACAAAGAGCCGGTTGCACAGTTATTCGCTGAGGTTAAATCTGAAGCAGAGCAAATTAGAGCCCCAGCTCTACCAGCCTCTGACAGAGTTTCAGCCCCCCCTCGCGGTAACATAAAGCCCCGTTATTATTATCTTGCCGCGTTAGTTTTCTGTGTCCTGAGCATAACGGCCTACCTGCAACAGAGACCAGGAAGCTCATTTTTTTCTGATTACCAACTCGTTGGAAAAGTGAATGGCTGCACCCTTAACTCTTCTTATTATAATAAAGAGGTCGCCACCCGGGCATTCAGTACCTTTTCAGAAATTGGCGGAGTCACCTGTACAGAGAATATGTATGCCTATTTGACGATCAACCGACTCCCGGAAGGCTCCAGCATACTCATGTGTGATCACCCTGCAGAAAATAATGATGCTCAGTGTCTGAGCTATATCTATCTGGAGGCAAGCAATGATAAACAGTAAAAACGTGGTCTGGCTTACCCTCTTGGTCGTCGCGGCCATTTCCCCCGTAACGTACATTGGGTACACGATGTACCAAAAAAATCATTTTTCGTGCCAGGCTGAAGTGGTGATCTCAAAGAATAATACCTACTACACAACCTTAATGAACTATCACTTTGATGGGGGTACCGGCACACTGGAGGCTTCAGGGTCTTTTAAGAGGGATGGGGTGGAGATTGATAAAATCAACAAGAAACTTTCCTTCAACTACTGGAGAAAGGGGGACTCGATCATTATGGTTTCATCCAATAAGTATGATGACAAAGAAAGCGTCGCCCTGCTCAACACATTCACTCCGGATTTCTACCTTTATAACGATCGTGGTTTGACGATCCAGCTCAAAAGACAAAATGCGTCTTCCTACCTCTTCGTTCAAAGTGATACTCCACTTTTCTCCTGTATGATAAACAAGAGTTAGGATGGGACAGCACTAGAGCACTAGCAGAGGGAACAAAACGTTATTTTTACTCTGTCCGCAGCCACAAAGATAAAAGCCCCGGCAAGATTGCCAGGGCTTTTAAGGTACTACAGACTTGATATTTAACATTAATCAACTTAGTTACTTAGAACTACACTAAATACTACTTCAATAGATGTACATTTTCTCACAGGATATATTGCTAACGCTCTATACTCTTGCCCTCCGATAAATGATTGAATGAGATGACAATCCTGTTTAGTTCACGTAACCATTTCAAAAATAATTTGGTTATGTGAGGTACATCACCCTCGCGATATATACTCTTTGATGCGTTGCCTTACTTTCGTCGCGACATTCTCGATTTCATACTTACGTACCCTAATCGCGAACATAACTCCTTACAACAAGACCTTACATCATCGCGTTTCGTTCCCGGCATGCGATTGCACAGCGTTACTGCGTGGCCTTAAAGCTTCATCGAACGGGTAACAAATAACAATCCCAGATTCGAATCACCCACACTACAATACTTCGAGACATTTATCGCACTCTATTGACTGCTGAACTTATAACTGTATTTACAGTTATTTAAACCACCGTGCTAGTAGACTTTTCATTGCCGTTTGCGCCGGTGCTGAGTTCTAATCTACTCGTTCTCAGCAGGGTGTCAACACTGTTTTTAAGCACATGTTTTTATGCTCAGTAATAATAAGAAAGATGAGGAAAATCTAATTTATAGATACCGATATAGATACCGATAACGCACGTGACTAAATTCCACCCCACTCCGTGAGCGTCCGGCTGTCTGCCTGTGGTCCCATGGCTTCAATCAGGTTTTTCAGCGGCAGGAAAAGCGGCTGCGGAAGGTCATGCCAGTCAAACCATTGCCACCCTTCACACTTTTCGGGTTCGCGGTTTTCCGGTTCATCGTCCCCTGCAGCCCGTTGCGTGATGCAAAACAGGGTAACGTAATGCTTCTGCTCACTGGTGAAAATATCGTTGCACCACGGCCCGCGAATAAGCGACCCAAGCGTAAGGCCGGTTTCCTCCAGCACTTCGCGGCGTGCACACGCCTCAGGCATTTCCCCAAATTCAAGATGGCCTCCCGGCGCGGACCAACATCCGGCACCGTGGCTGCCTTTTCTGCGCCCGAGCAATAACCGTCCGTCTTGGAAAATCAGCACACCGACACCAACTTGTGGAATTAACATCACTTACTCCTCAGTCAAATACGTTGGCAAAAATAATACCCTGGCGGGGAAGTGACGTTAAAGCGCTGATTGCACCGCACGTTGAGGCAATATTTATCCTTTCTGGGCCGGGCCCTGTACTATGGTCACTTCGGAAGTTGAATGATCAATAAGGAGATTGTGATGTTGGATAATTATTTTGGTTCAGACGGTAACGCCACCAGCGAAGAGAAGCGCCGTTTACTGGCCGTACAGGCCGCGCTGGAGTTGCTGAAAGCCACGCTGTCCGATACCAACGACGGTAACGGCGTTGAGTACCAATTGAAAACCACAGAAAAGTACGTGAGTACGCTGGCGGATGCCATTCAGGCCGCCGTCGAGAAGAAGTAAAACCGTATTTTTCAGCCCCTCTCACCGTCTGCTAAAAGCAGACGGTTTTTATTGAGAGCAATGAACGTCATCAGACTTGCGGCCCTACCTGCATAAAGGGATTAAAGGCGATTTCCCAGAGATGTCCATCAGGATCGGCGAAATAGCCGGAATACCCTCCCCAGAACACTTTCTGACCCGCTTTCACCAGCGTGCCACCGGCTTTGACCGCCAGCGCCAGCACCTCATCGACCTCGGCTTCACTGGCCACGTTATGTGCCAGTGACATGGCCCGAAAACCGCTACCTGCCGGGTCAACTCCCGCATCCTTCGCCAGTTCTTCCAGAGGGAACAGCGACAGCCAGGCACCTGCAAGCTGGAAGAAACACACACCGGCGGACTCGAACTCCAGACGCGGAAGCCCCAGCCCTTGCTGATAAAATGCCGTCGCGACCTGTAAATCCCGCACGCCCAGGGTGATCATACTGATAACTGGTTTCATTGTTTTCCTCATACAGTGACCGTCCATTTGACATTCAACATAGTCCACCCTGATGACCTGAGCAACTGGCGCTGCATGGGCGATGATTACGCCAGCGGGCCGGAGAAATACCCCGCGTTATCCAGATCGTCTAACAGGCCAGGCTGCTGCGGATCCCATCCCAGAAGGTCGCGCGTCTGCTGGCTGGAGGTCGGGTTGTCAATGGCGGCAAAATGCGCGAACCAGCCGAAATACCCGGCAGCCTGTTCCGGCGTTTTGCTGACAACAGGCAGGTTGAGGTGTCTGCCGATAACCCCGGCAATATCACGAAACGCCACCCCTTCTTCCGCATTGCCGTGATAAATGGCCGATTGCGCGCCCTGCTCGAGCACCAGACGGAACAGACGGGCAGCATCAACGCGATGCACCGCGGGCCAGCGGTTGGTACCTTCCCCGACAAACGCGGCTTCCCGTTTCTCACACGCCAGCGCAATCAGCATCGGCACAAAGCCGTGATCTCCAGCGCCATGCACGGAAGGCGGCAGACGTACCACCGACACCCGCACGCCCGTGGCGGCAACCGCCGCAGCAGCGAGCTCCGACGCCATACGCGGGTTTGAGTAACTCACCGGCAGCGGTTCCCGCTCCGTCACCCGATATCCTGGTGATAACAGCGCCGTCCCGGAGGTGATCACCAGCGGACGCTCTGAACCCGCCAGTGCGGCCCCCAGCGCCTCAATCGCCCGCCAGTCGTTGTCACAATTTTGCTGGAATTTCGAAAAATCGTGATTAAACGCCGCGTGGATCACCCCGTCAGCGGCGGCGGCACCCCGGCGCAAACTGTCAGTATCTTCAATATCCCCCCGGTGAACCTGCGCTCCGGCGGCAATCAGCCATTGTGCAGAGACGTCCGAACGCGCCAGCCCCGTCACCTGATGACCGGCGGCCAGCAACTCTTTCACTATGGCAGTACCAATAAAACCTGTAGCCCCTGTCACGAATACACGCATCTGGATTTCCCCTGTCGCTCACTGTTTGAAGATGGCCGCAAAAGCAGCCCACTGGGAATCAATATAGAGGTTGATGAAAAGACGATCTATGCGCTAATGTCCGCATTATCTTTGTAATCGTCCGGAGTCATTGATGGATCCTCTTTCCGATGTGTTATCGCTGCTTAAAGCACAGAGCTATATGTCTGCTGGATTTGAGGCGGGCGGAAGCTGGGCACTGCATTTTCCCGAACATATTCAGTGCATAAAATGCAACGTGATTGTTTCGGGAGAGTGCTGGCTGGCTGTCGACTCCGTACCCGGCGAGGTACATTTAAAAACCGGCGACTGTTTTGTCCTGCCGAGCGGTCGACCATTCAGGCTGGCCAGTGATCTGAGCCTGCCTGCCGCCGATGCCACCGCGGTGTTCTCCGGTTCAAGCGAGGGCGGCGTGGTGATCTATAACGGCGGCGGCAGTTTCTCGCTGGTCGGCAGCCGTTTTGCGGTCAGTGGCCATAACGTTGCCACTTTGCTCGGCATGTTGCCGCCGATTGTGCATATCTCGAAAGCCCCGGATCAGGCTATGCTGCGCTGGGCGGTAGAGAGCATGATGCAGGAATTGCGTGAATCGCAGCCGGGCAGCCTGCTGATTGCCCAACATCTGGCGCACATGATGCTGGTACAAGCCCTGCGTATGCATATGGCCAGTGCGTCTGAGAGCAGCGGCAGCGGCTGGTTCGCGGCGCTGGCGGATAAACAGCTTTCCAAAGCCATTAACGCAATGCACAAGGACCCCGCACACCGCTGGACAGTCCAGTCTCTGGCCGAACGGGCCGGTATGTCGCGCTCGGTGTTTTCACTGAAGTTCAAACAAGCTGTCGGCAATTCGCCGCTGGAATACCTGACGCGCTGGCGTATGTTGCTGGCTGCCGACCGGCTGACCACCGGCAGTGATCCGGTCTCTGCGGTGGCTTTGTCGCTGGGTTATGAGTCAGAAAGCGCCTTCAGCACGGCGTTTAAGCGCACGCTCGGCAGCTCACCGCGGCAATACAGCCGGGTTGCTGCCGAATAAAACGCATAAAGAGGCAGGGGTTGTCAGTCAGGCCGCCGCTGGGTATGATACGGTTAATATACAAAACATATATAAACCATATACCGCAGGAACCCGATATGGGCATAATAAAAATATCCGAAATGATGCATGAGAATTTGCGCATTGCCAGTCTGGCCTTCACCCGTTCGATGAACGCGCAGGCAGAACACTGGATGAAAGTGGGCATGCTGATGGAGATGCACCCTGACCTTTCTCACCGTGATATCTGCCAGCTGCTGGTTCGCGCCAGCGCAGAGTCCACCGAACGTTTCGACGGTATTAAAACCCTGCTCAACGATGGCGTCACCGCAAGGAAATCCAGCAATGACTGACAACACTTTTATCAAACCGGCGGAAGGTATCGCCAAAGCGCGCATCGCAGGTGGACTGGCCGCACGCGTTTTGCAAATGATTGAGCCGCATGTCCAGCCCGGCGTCACCACAAATTATCTCGACCAGCTTTGCCACGATTTTATCGTCAACGAATTGCAGGCGATCCCGGCTAACATCGGTTATCACGGCTACGATAAAACCACCTGTATTTCGGTCAATCACGTGATCTGTCACGGTATCCCGTCGGAAAAAGTGCTCAAGAAAGGCGACATTGTTAACGTTGACGTTGCGCTGATCAAAGATGGCTGGTACGGCGACACCAGCCGTATGTTTTATGCCGGGGAACCTTCCATTCTGGCCCGCCGTCTGGTCGAGACCACGCTAGAAGCCATGAATGCCGGTATCGCCATAGTGCGTCCCGGTGCCACATTGGGCGACGTCGGCTCTGCCATCGCCAGCGTTGCGGAAGGGAAAGGTTTCAGCGTGGTGCGAGAGTATTGCGGTCACGGTATCGGGCAGGGTTATCACGAAGATCCGCAGGTGCTGCATTACGGTCAGCCAGGCAAAGGTCTGGTACTGGAAGAAGGGATGCTGTTTACTATCGAGCCGATGATCAACGCCGGTCAGCGCCATTCGAAACTCTTAAAAGATGGCTGGACCGTGGTGACAAAAGATCATTCGTTGTCCGCCCAGTGGGAACACATGGTGCTGGTGACCAAAGAGGGCCACGAGGTGCTGACTCCCTGGCCTTAAGTCTTCACGCGTTTTCTCTCAGCGGGGCCTTCCCCCGCTGATTTCACGCCTCAGCTATTTCTGATACTGCGCATCTGTCACTTTTTCCAGCCACTCTACCGGGCTGCCGTTCAGTGATTCTGCAATCGCAATGTGCGTCATGGCAGTTTGTGATGTCGCGCCGTGCCAGTGCTTAACCCCTTCAGGGATCCAGACGATATCCCCCTGATTGATCTCTTCGATTGGCCCGCCCTCTTTCTGTATCCAGCCACGCCCCTGAGTCACGATCAGCGTCTGCCCCAGTGGATGGGTGTGCCATGCGGTGCGGGCACCCGGTTCAAAAGTCACGATAGCTCCGCCTACGCGGGCCGGTTCAGTGCCGCTGAACGGCGAGTCAATGCGCACGGTGCCGGTGAAATATTCTGCCGGACCGGCTTTGGAAGGTTGGGTACCGCTGTGAATAATTTTCATGTTTTCCTCAGAGTTATCCTGCGTTAGATTTAAATTACCCCGATTTGTGACACATAACCATAGGGTGAAATCTGCTAGAACCTATGAGCTGCTCTCATCAATCGTGCGGGAAATCTCCTTTTGCTAATTTGGATTTGGAAAATGCCGTTAGAATTCGGGTCTGAGTTTGACTGCATCGTCCAGGGGACGGAATGTTAAGAGAAAATATAAACGATCTGATTTTTTTCCTCGCCGTAGCAAAAGAGCGCAGTTTCACCCGTGCTGCTGCAAAGCTCGGCGTTTCGCAGTCGGCACTCAGTCATGCCATTCGTGGATTGGAAGAGCGGCTTGAACTGCGCCTGCTCACCCGCACCACCCGCAGCGTCTCCACCACAGAAACCGGTGAAAAACTGGTTAACACCTTTGGCCCGCGTCTGGCAGAGCTGGAGGCTGAACTCGAAGCACTCAGTGAACTGCGCGATCGTCCGGTGGGGAATATCCGCATCAATGCGGCGGAACACGCGGTCGACTCCGTACTTTGGCCCAAACTGAAACCCTTCCTTGAGAAGTACCCCGATATCAACGTTGAGATCTCCGTCGATAACGCCCTGACCGATATTGTCAGCGGCCGTTTTGACGCCGGAATTCGTCTGGGCGAACAGCTGGCTAAAGATATGGTGGCCGCACGTATTGGCCCCGAAATGCGCATGGCGGTGGTTGCAACGCCCGGTTATTTCACCAGATATGGGGTGCCGCAAACGCCTTCCGATCTGCAAAACCACCGCTGTATCAATATGCGCCTGCCCACGCTCGGCGGCTTGTATGCGTGGGAATTCGAGAAAGAGGGCCGGGAAATCAACGTACGTGTCGAAGGACAACTGATCTTCAACAGCCTGCGCCAGAGAATTGACGCCGCCAGGAACGGCCTGGGGCTGTTATTTGTGCCCGAAGATTCCGTGGCCGACGACGTTAATCAGGGCAACCTTGTCAGCGTGTTACAGGACTGGTGTCCTGCTTTTCCCGGCTATTATCTTTATTACCCAAGCCGTAAACAGCATACGACGGCGTTCTCATTGCTGGTGGACGCACTGCGCTACCAGCCTTGATCTTTTCACTCTCAAACAAGGCAGGCTGTACGATGACAACTGAAGTAACCCTGACTGGCCGTAAAATCCGCCTGCGCCCGATGCAGGAAAACGATGCCGCGGCGCTGCTTGCTGCCGCCTCCGATGGCGAGTTATGGAATTTGAAAGTGACGGCAGTGCCGTCGCCCGAAACCGTGTCGCAGTACATTCACATTGCCCTGAAAGGCAAAGAGACGGGCACGGTGATCCCTTTCGTGATTGAGGACATCGCCAGCGGTAAACCCATCGGATCGACGCGGTTCTGGAAGATGGATAACAAAAACCGCAAGCTGGAGATTGGTCATACGTGGTTATCTGCGTCATGGCAGCGGACCCACGCCAATACCGAAGCAAAATATCTGCTGCTCGGCCACGCCTTTGAAGTGCTGAACTGCGTTCGCGTCCAGTTCACCACTGATGAGCTGAATGAAAAGTCCCGCAACGCTATTCTGCGGCTAGGCGCGCAGCAGGAAGGGATCGTACGCCACGAACGTATCATGCCCGATGGCCGTAAACGCAACTCGGTGCGCTTTAGTATTATCGACGACGAATGGCCGCAGATTCGCGGCCTTCTGCAACAGCGTCTGCACAATAGCAGCATGTAACGGCGGATGGACCTGCTCAGTTTTACCTTGTTACCTTATGTATAAGAGGATTCTTCTGAGCTCTGGAGCCGGTGCAATCATCCTGTCATCGATATCAGTTCTGGTAACGTCCTGACCGATACCGGATATCTGCCCGGCATCGGTCAGGGCTCCTCATTTTTATGCTTTATCCGAAGGCCGAAGGGCTGACTGACACTCTGCAAACAGTCCTTCCGCCGCACGGGTGATACCGGTCATATGCATACAGCCGTGGATCATCCCGTCAAGCTGCGCGAAACGCACTTCCACCCCCTCTTCTTCCAGCCTTTGTGCATAACGCACTCCTTCATCACGCAGGGGATCATACTCGCACACCAGTATCGTCGCCCGCGGTAAACCAGCCAGTGAAACCGCCGTTGCAGGTGCTGCATAAGGATTCTTCGCATCGGCGTCGTCATGCAAATAGCTCTGCCAGCAAAAGTCCATCACCTCGCGGGTCAGCCCGAAACCTTCTCCATACGTATGGCTCGATAGCGTATCCAGTGCGCTATCCAGTGCCGGATAGAGCAGCAACTGGTGAGAGACTGATGGCCCTGCGCGATCTCTTGCCAGCAGACAGACCGCCGCCGCCAGATTACCTCCGGCACTGTCACCGCCGACGCTGATGCGGTGCGGGTCCAGCCCCAGTTCGGCTGCCTGCTGAGCTACCCAACACAGTGCGCTGTACACATCTTCCAGCGGAAGCGGAAATTTATGCTCCGGAGCCAGGCGGTACCCCACGGAAAACATCACGCAGCCCGTGGCTTCGGCCAGTTTTCGGCACGGCGTTTCCCAGGCGTCGGGCGACCCCAGACACCAGCCGCCGCCGTGAACAAACACCATCGCCGGACGCCGGGTGCCGTTCTCCAGACCGGCAGGAATATAGACCCGCACGGGGATCGGATAGCCGTCGGCGGCAGGCAGCGTAAAAGCATGGTCATGACCTTGTGAGGCCGGTTCTCCCTGCTGCGCAATCAACGCGGCATCGGTCGCTGCGCGCAGCTCTGCCAGAGTCAAACCGGCCTCCGCCGCCGTGCTGGCGGCCAGAAAACGGGCAACGCCGATATCAAGCGGCACGGTATGCCTCCTGCGACAAGAAGGGCAGCAGCAAATCGCAGAGCTCTCCGGGGCACTCCTCAGTAATAAAGTGCCCGTAGTCAGCCACTATGGCGCTGTGCAGATCGGTCGCGACCGGCTGCAGGGTCAGGAACGGCGCATCGGCGGTGGCGTGTTCGGCCCCAATCGCCAGCACCGGCATGGCCAGTGGCGTCAGTGCCCGGCGCTGATTTTGCTGCACGGTTTCAGGAATGGCGCGGTAATAATTGAACCCGGCATGGAGTTTTCCCGGCGCCGAATAAGCGCGGATATAAACCTCACTGGCCACCCGCGCGCGGTGCCATGACCACTTGTCGAAGATAAAACTGAGATAGCGCTCTTCGCGCCCTTCGGTCAGCGCTTCCGGCAGATCGGCCAGCTGATTAAACATGAAATGCCAGAGGAAGATGTTCTCCTGCGGCGCGACAAATATCGGCGGCGCGGGGGCCAGCCCAGGGATCACCGCTTCGGTTACAATCAGTTTTTCCACTGCTTGCGGAAAGTCACTGGCGAGTGCATAACCCACCCACATACCAATATCGTGGCCGATCACCGGATAACGCGAATGGCCCAACTGCGTCATCGCCTCATGCAGAACAGCGGCTATATTTCCGGTGTCGTAGCCACCCTCAGGCGCCTGCGAGTCACCGGTGCCCGGCGGGTCAAAGGCAATGGCCTGATACCCCGCCGCCGCCAGCGCCTTCATGACATATCGCCATGTATACCAGGTCTGCGGCCAGCCGGGAATTAACAGTACAGGTGTACCGCAGCCCTGTGAAACGCAGTGGAGCCTGCGCCCGCGGACCAAAAGTGAATGATGATGTTCTTTGAATGACGGTTGCATCGTTTTTCCCTGTAAAAGTGGTTCAGCCAATACCCAGAAGCTGATTGATTTGTGTCTGACTGACCGGCGCGGCGGCAAAATCGTCAAAGACGTTAGCGGTCACCTGAATGATGTGCTCGCGGATAAACGCCGCACCTTCGCGCGCGCCATCCTCTTTATTTTTCAGACAGCACTCCCACTCCAGCGTCGCCCAACCCTGATAATCGTTCTGCGTCAGTTTTGAAAAGATGCTTTTGAAATCGACCTGTCCGTCGCCGGTGGAACGAAAACGCCCCGCGCGGTCATTCCATGACTGGTAACCGCCGTACATTCCCTGACGGCCCGTCGGGGTAAACTCCGCATCTTTAACATGGAACATGCGGATAAAGTCCTGGTAGATATCCAGGTATTCCAGATAGTTAAGCTGTTGCAACACGAAGTGACTCGGATCAAACAGCATTTTGCAGCGTGGGTGATTACGGGTGCGCTCGAGGAACATTTCAAACGTAATACCGTCGTGCAGATCTTCCCCTGGGTGGATTTCGAAACACAGATTAATGCCCTGCTCATCGCAGGCATCCAGCACAGGTAACCAGCGGCGTGACAGTTCGTCGAACGCCGTTTCCACCAACCCTTCAGGGCGTTGCGGGAACGGAAAAATATAGGGCCACGCCAGCGAACCGGAAAACGTGCCCATGTCGGTCAATCCCAGTCGGGCAGAAGCCTTCGCCGCCAGCAGCAACTGCGCATGGGCCCACTGTGTTCTGGCCGCAGAATTACCGCGTAAATGCTCAGGCGCAAAGCCATCGCACAGCGCATCATAAGCCGGATGAACCGCCATCAGTTGACCAAAAATATGGGTAGTCAGTTCGCTGATTGCCAGCCCCTTTGACGCCAACATCCCGGTGAGTTCATCGCAGTAAGTTTGGCTTTCCGCCGCCAGTGTGAGGTCCAGCAAGCGGCTGTCCCACGCCGGAATCTGCAACGCGGCAAAGCCGTTGTCAGCCGCCCAGGTTGCGACAGTGTCTAACCGGTTGAAAGGGAATACGTCGTCGCTAAATTGTGCGAGGTGAAGACTGGGGCCTTTGATGGTTTTCATGCTTGCTCCTATTGTTTGTTGATTGACAAACAATAGGAGCAAGCCGAACATATTGCAAATGGATTTATCGTGTAGTGCACAAAGCGTTAAGGTTTAACCCGGCGAAAGCAGGTGTTACTCACCTGATTTATGTGGAAAAATGCACTCAGATTTTTACTTAACTGTTTAACGGAGTAACGCATGGCGGGCCGTCCTAGAGAATTTGATCGCGAGGCAGCGCTGGTCGCCGCCAGAAATTTATTCTGGCGTCACGGCTACGAAGGCACATCAATGGCGGATCTGGTGGCTGAAATGGGCATCGCGTCGGCGCGGATCTACCACGCCTTTGGCTCAAAGGAGCAACTGTTCAGAGAGGCTGTCGGCAATTATGCCGAAAATGAAGGCGGGTTTGCGGTTGAGGCTCTGCATCAGGCAGATATTGTGGCGGCTATTGAAACCCTGTTTTCGGCGGCAATCGCGCTTTATACCCGCAATATCCAGCCGCTGGGCTGCATGGTAGTCTCTGCCGCCGGAGGGCTGAGCGAAGACAACGCCAGCCTGCGCGAGTGGCTGGCGCAACAACGCCTGCAGCGCACACAGGGAATTATTGACCGTTTTATTCAGGCCGCCGCGAAAGGTGAACTGGCCGCAGAGGCCGACCCGCTGCGCCTTGGGCATTTCTGCGCCGCTTTTCTGCACGGTTTATCGGTGCAGGCCCGCGACGGAGTCAGCCGGCAGGCGCTGACCGATGCTGCCACGCTGGCGCTAGGGCCGCTTAAGAGCAGTCTGCGCCGGGACTGATCATGCGCAATACAGTCGGGTGATCACGCCTTTGTCGTTGGATTCCACATTCAGCCGCTCAGCGCGGTAGTCCATAGTAACGGCCGTATTCGGCGCGATGTGGCGCATCGGTTGTGCAAAACGCATTCCGTCCAGTACCGAGGCAGGTTTACCGATCAGGTAGGTGAAAGAGGCGGCCTGGCAGGTGTCCGGCTGCTGAACACTGGCCGCGTTTTTGGCCGACTCAGCGTGATTCTGACAAGCGGTAAGGGAAAGTACCGCCAGCGCGGCGAGGCAAAGGAAAGTTTTATTCATGGTTAAAAGATCCATCATTTAAAAGGAAAAGTGGACAGTCGGTCTATTCACAGCAGTGATGCCTCTGCTAATCATATCATCTAACAGGATAATTCGCTTCCCATGTACTAGCGAACTAGTCAAACATATACATCCCCACGAATATGCACTATATTGCCGCGCTTAAGGCCAGACCCGCAGGATAATCGCAGGTTTTCTGCCCTCTTACTTTTTGCCTGATCCACAGGCCAATAATGATAAAAGCCACGCGAGGATCCGCACTATGGCGACGCTTGCAGTAAATACTCCGCACCGCTCCGTACTGGGTGGCGCAATGATTATCGGGGGAACTGTCATTGGCGCAGGGATGTTCTCCCTGCCCGTGGTAATGTCGGGCGCCTGGTTTTTCTGGTCAGTGGCGGCACTGGTGTTCACCTGGTTTTGTATGCTGCATTCCGGGCTGATGATCCTCGAAGCCAACCTGAACTACCCGATCGGCTCCAGTTTCAACACCGTCACCCGCGACCTGCTGGGTAACGGCTGGAATATGCTCAACGGCATCACCATCGCTTTCGTGCTCTATATCCTGACCTATGCCTATATCTCGGCCAGCGGCTCGGTGTTGCAGCATACGATGCGCGAGATGTCGGTCGATTTCTCGCCGCGACTCGGCGGCCTGCTGACGGCGCTGGCCGTGGCCTTTATTGTCTGGCTGAGTACCCGTGCGGTAAGCCGCATGACGGCCATCGTGCTGGGCGCGAAAATCATCGCTTTTTTCCTCACGTTCGGCAGTCTGCTGTGGCATATCAAGCCGGTGAGCCTGCTCAACAGCGTGGAACTTAACCCGAGCTACGCGCCCTATGTGCTGGCCACACTGCCATTCTGTCTGGCGTCGTTTGGTTATCACGGCAACGTACCGAGCCTGATGAAGTATTACGGCAAAAACCCGCAGGTGATTAAGAAATGCCTGCTGCTCGGTACGCTGATGGCGCTGGGGCTGTATGTTATCTGGATGCTGGGGACGATGGGCAATATCCCGCGCCCGGCGTTTATTGGCATCGCGCAGCGCGGCGGCAATATTGACGTGCTGGTGCAGTCACTGAGCCAGATCCTCAACAGCGCCGGACTGGATCTGCTGCTGACCGTTTTCTCCAATTTCGCCGTGGCCTGTTCATTCCTCGGCGTGACGCTTGGCCTGTTCGACTATCTGGCTGATCTGTTTAAGTTCGACGACAGCCGGACCGGGCGCTTTAAAACCGCACTCGTGACGTTCATCCCGCCGATCATTGGTGGCGTTATCTACCCCGACGGCTTCATCTACGCCATCGGTTTTGCCGGTCTGGCCGCGACCGTGTGGGCAGTGATCGTCCCGGCACTGATGGCGCGGGCCTCGCGTCGGCGTTTTGGCAGCCCGCACTACCGGGTATGGGGCGGCAATAAGATGATTGTGCTGGTGCTGCTGTTCGGCGCGCTCAATGCCGCCGTGCATATTCTGTCCAGCCTCAATCTGTTGCCGGTTTACCGCTGATGGGTCAGGAAGCGCTGAGAGGCTCACTGATAAAACAGGGTACGGTCATTGAGCAAACCCTGAAAGGGTTGGGCGCGCAGGGGCAGGGGCTGAAGCAGCTGACCCTGTCGGTGGATGACCAGCTAACGCCGGAAGTCCGCGCTGCGCTGCGCCACATCACCCATCTGCGTAACGCCGCGGCCCACGATGCCGATTTCAGCGTAGATGCGCAGAACCGCGCGAAGCTGGAGCAAAACCTGGCGATCGTGAACCGTTTCTTCGCGCAACCGCCGCGAAAAAAGAGGGTTGTGCGCAAAAATGCGCAGTCAGGTCAGCGACGTACTTCGCGCGTCAGGCTGATGGTCCGGCTGTTCTTTATCGCGCTGGTGATGCTGGCGGGGTACTTTTTGTTTACGGGGAATGTATTTCCGGGGAAGTAGTGCGAAAGCCGGCGGCATAATCGCTCAGCAAAGCAACAAAGGCGCGCGCTGCCGCACTGCGGTACGCGTCTTTGCGCTGTAACAGCACTGCCTGCCGCACACTGATGGGTGTCTCCAGCGGGAGCGGGTGCAGCTGGCGGTCAGCGCTGGCGATGGCCTGAGGCAGGATGGTAGCCAACTGCCCGCAACGAACCATATCGATAATCGCGCTGATGGTACTGGCTTCCATTACTACCCGCGGACGTACAGAAATACGCTGATAAAACAGATCGATGAACTGCCTTGTCGCGAAATCCCCATTGAGTAAGACGAGCGGCTGACGCGCAAACACTTCCGGCCCCAGTTTTTCACACCTGCCTGCCAGCGGATGCTCTTTCCCCACCATCAGGTTCAGCGTCTCCTCAAACAGCGGCGTGGAGGCGATCTCCGCCGACTGCACCGGCTCAAACGCAATGCCCAGATCCAGCCGGTCCTGCGCCAGCAAAACCTCGATTTTATCCTGCGTCATTTCACCCAATGCTAAGCGGATCCCCGGATAGCGCCGGTAAAATTCGCCCACCACGGGCGCGGTCAGGTAAGACGTAAACGTCGGTGTCATCGCCAGACGCAGGGTCCCCTGCTGTAAATCTTCGGCGTCATGAATGGCCCTCGCGCCTGCCTGTAAGTCCTGCAACGCCCGTTCGGCAAAATGCTTCCAGGCAACGCCTGCATCCGTCAGCGTCACCGTCCGGCCGGAGCGGTCGAATAACTGCGCGTTCAGCGAGGCTTCAAGTTGTTTAATTTGTTGCGATAACGTGGGTTGGGAGACGTGCAAAACGTCCGCCGCGCGCGTGAAATTCCCCTGCTCAGCCACGGCCAGGAAGTAACGGATGTGTCGTAGCAGCACAAACACCTCACTATTAGTAAAACCAATAGACACCATTATAAATAGGTCTTAGACCCTATAGCTAGTTGCGTTCATCATCTGCCCATCGAAACATCCATGAGTGGAAATGAGTATGAAGGAAATTATTGACGGGATTTTGAAATTCCAGCGCGAGGCCTTTGTCGAGCGCAGCGATTTATTCAAGCAACTGGCGACCCGCCAGAACCCGCGCACACTGTTTATCTCCTGTTCCGACAGCCGTCTGGTACCAGAACTGCTGACCCAGCGTGAGCCCGGCGACCTGTTTGTTATCCGCAATGCGGGCAACATCGTTCCCTCATTCGGCCCTGAGCCGGGCGGCGTCAGTGCTTCGGTGGAGTATGCCGTCGCGGCACTGGGCGTGGAAGATATCGTGATTTGCGGCCATTCCGACTGCGGCGCGATGACCGCTATCGCCACCTGTCAGTGTCTGGATCACATGCCCACCGTCGCCAGCTGGCTGCGCTATGCCGGTGCTGCCCGCAGTATCACGCAGGCCAATGAGTACGCCACTGAGCAGGATCGCGTGAATGCCGTGGTGCGCGAGAACGTGATTGCTCAGTTGACCAACATCAAAACTCATCCTTCGGTTGCCTTGGCGCTTGAACAGGGAAAACTGAAATTGCACGGCTGGGTGTATGACATTGCCAGCGGCGGCGTTGATGCCCTTGACGGTAACACGCGCCGTTTTGTCCCGCTGGCTGCCAACCCACAGGTCACGGCCACGCCTACCGCCACCTGCTTATAACGCTTTAATTAATTGATAACCTAAAGGAATATCTATGACTCAATCACTGCATACCCAGACTTCACGCCAGCATCTGACCGACATCATCATGGATGCCAAAATCCGCAAGAACCTGACCTTTGAAGCGATCACCGAAGGCACCGGCCTGAGCCTGGCCTTCGTGACCGCCGCCCTGCTGGGGCAGCATCCGTTGCCAGAAACGGCCGCCAGAGCGGTAGCCGCCAAACTGGAACTGGATGAAGACGCTGTGCGCCTGCTCCAGACAATCCCGCTGCGCGGCAGCATTCCCGGCGGCGTGCCGACCGACCCGACCCTCTATCGCTTTTACGAGATGGTACAAATCTACGGCTCCACGCTGAAAGCGCTGGTACATGAGCAGTTCGGTGACGGCATCATCAGCGCCATCAACTTCAAACTCGATATCAAAAAAGTGCAGGATCCGGACGGTGGCGAACGTGCCGTGATCACCCTCGACGGGAAATACCTGCCGACCAAACCGTTTTAAGCCCTGACGAACGGCGCACGCCCTTCCAGGCAGTCGTCAATAACCTGTAGCACGCCCTCCTCATGATGCAGGCCCGCCCGGTAACGGGCGACAGCCAGCACAGCAGGCTGGGCGTTTTGCATGGCGAAACCAAATCCGGCGTGTTGCAGCATCTCAAGATCGTTGCCACCGTCGCCAAACGCCACCACATCACTGTCTTCAATGCCGTATATCTGCTGGATTTTCTTCAGCCCGTTGGCTTTATGGTTGCCGGGGATCACCAGATCTACCGAGCCATGACCGCTCGACACCGGTTTGACGATCCCGCCAATATTCTCTTCCACCTGCGCCATCACCCCAGCCAGTTTTTCATGAGGCACTTCCAGTGCAAATTTGAAAATAGGTTCCTTCACGTCAGCATAAGACGCCACCCGGTTTAGGCGGAAATAGTAACGGTTCATCTTTTTAAAGAAGCCCTCGCCGAACTTTTCAAGCATGTAGGCGCCATTTTTGCCGCATACCGTCACGTCGATATCATCAATACCGCTGATAAATTCCAGCACCTGCGCGGTCTGCTCTGCGGGCATGTGCGCGCAGTAGATTTCCTGTTGTTTATCCACCACATAAGCGCCGTTTTCGGCTACGTAGGCGATGTCCGGGTCGAGCGCATCGAAGAAGGTTTTCAGCTGGTAATACTGATTGCCGCTGGCGACCACAAATTTGATGCCACGGCGCTGTAATTCAGCGTACTGGGCAGCAAAGCGCATACGGTTATAGTCGCTGCGGGTGTCAAGAAAAGTGCCATCCATATCCACGGCAATGAGTTTTACGGTCATCGTGACTCCTTAGAAAGACAATGAGAGAGTTGAAGAGTAAAAAAATGCCAGCGCCGTAGCGCCGGCTGGCAATATGCCACTCAGTTTAAATCGTTAATATTTCAGCTTAAACGCGCCCAGCGTGATGATGAGAAACAAGACTGCTACCGCAGAAAATGCCACCGCCAGGCTGGAGAGATGCGCGATATAGCCGATGATCGCCGGCCCCCCGAGTACCCCGAGATAGCCCAGTGTCGCCACCATCGCTACCGACATATTGACCGGCATCACCTTCTCCTGACCTGCGAGAGTGATGAGCACCGGCACGATGTTGGCCGCCCCCGCCCCCACCAGCGCAAAGCCCAGCAGCGAGAGGTTCCAGCCCGGCAGTGCGACCACGATCAGATATCCCATGATGCCCAGAACGCTGCCCAGAATCAGTACCCGCTGGCGGCCGAGTGCGCTGACGACTGCATCTCCGGTCAGGCGCATCAATGACATGGTGATGGCAAATACCGCGAAGCCCCATCCGGCGTGTTCTACCGCCAGAGCACGATCTTGCGTAAGGAATACCCCGCCCCAGTCCAGCACCGCGCCTTCGGCCATAAAGCAAATCATCGCCATCACGGCCATCAGGATCAGCCGGAAATTAGGCCGCGCTTTAGTCGCAGGTTTGGCCGGGCCCGACTCATGGTTACCAAACGGCAGCAGCTCAGTGAAAGACACTCCGGTAATGACCAGCACCAGCACAATGGCTGAAAAGGTACTGGCCAGCGGAGATAAACCGGCCCCGAGCAGCAGCGAACCGCCGCCCGCACCGGCGATGCCACCCACGCTGTAAAGACAGTGAAAGCCGGACATCAGTGGTCTGGCCGACACCTGTTCAATAAGCGAGCCCTGCACATTCATCGCCACATCGGCGAGGCCGATCCCCATGCCAAACAGAAACAGCGCTGCCGCCAGCCAGCGGATATCACTGACGGTCGCCAGCGCAGGAAACAGCAGACAGAACAGCGCGACGGCCGACAGGATAATGGCCCGGCAACCGAAATGGCCGATCAGTCGTCCGGAGCCCAGCATCGCCAGCAATGAACCGCCGCCGAGGCAAAGCAGCAGTAAGCCCAGATCCCCCGCCGCCGCGCCGGTACGCAATTGGGCGTACGGCACCAGCGCCGCCCAAAGCCCCATTGCCAGGCCGGTAACGAAGAAAATCGCGCGGGTGGCGATGCGTTTGCCTTTCGAGTCGGTCAGAGTGGGGGTAAGGCTCAGTGTCATAAACAGGGTTCCCGTGGCGAAAAAAGCCATCCCGGCAGGACCGGAATTACTTATTAAAAGACTTTTAATAAGTACTGACTATACAGATCAGCCTGAAATGAAGTCAAGCATCAGCGGGAAGAAATGCGCAGTGGATCAGAGTTCGAAGGTGAGATGAAAGTTATAGCTTTCGAGCGTGAGTTCGGCGATACCTTGCAGATAATCCTGCTCAATGGAGGAACGGTAAATCAGGGCTGGCAGATGTTGCTCAGGAATGTGGTCCTGGCAATAGCGGCGGATAACAGCCAGATCCTGCGCTTTCAGCTGTGGCCCGGAGAGCGCCACCGTCACCGGATTAATGACCGCCACCAACGTGACAATAATATCGCTCAGCCGCACAGTTATCTGCCCGTCTGCTGGTTGCGCCAGTGGAAGATGTGAAACTTCACCGGCAAAATGGCTGGCCCCCTGTAACACGCGGCCATTGATCACCATACCGCAGCCCGTGCACTCACCTTCCGGTTGCAGCAGATACGCCACCGGCCCCGTTTCCTGCGGGCAGTTGCTGCGGTAAAAACCATAGGCCGTGTAGTTCATGTCATTGCCGACCTGCACAAACAGCCCGAATTTCTCCTGCAATACCTGCACCAGCGCCAGATGCTCAAACAGCGCGATATCACAGGAAGTCACCACACCCTCCACGATCACGCCCGGCAGGCCAATACCCATCGCCTGCAGATTGGGGTAGCGCGAAACAATACTACTGAGGGTGTCAAAAAAATGTGCCAGTGCGAAGGGCTGACAGGCGGTGTCGAGCTGTTCGAGCGCCTCGCCGGTGGCGGAGGTGATGAGTGCTGCGATGCGGGCAGACGCGTTATTACCTTCCACATACAGGCTGAGTACCGAGAAGAAATCCGGATTATAAGCATAACGCTGAGCCGGGCGACCACCGCTTGAGGCATCCAGCGCCAGCGCCAGCACTTCGCCAGTCAGGCAGAGGTCGTTGAGAACGGTGCCACAGGTGGCGACGCTCAGTCCGGTTTGCGCCGACAGATCCGCCTTGGTGGCAGAATTCAGCGCTTTCAACGCATTGACCACCAGCACCACATTGTGTTTTTTCATTTCTCGGGTCGTGCGGGTAACCGGGGTATTCATAGCGCCTCATCAACAGCCATTGATCATTAAGGATATTTAATCACAACACGCGCCAGACACCGCTTTTGGTAGAGCCGTCACGTCGCAGTTTGCCGTTTTCCTGCAACGTCTTAATGTTGCGTTCAACGGTGCGGGGGTTGATCCCCAGCGCCTGCGCCAGCTGAGCAATCGTGATTGACGGAGTGGCCTGAACGGCTGCAAGGATCTTGCTGCCTGTTACTGACAGATTTCCACCATTTTGTACCGGCATTTCTACCGGCATTTCTACCGGCATTTCTACCGGCATTCTAACAACGTCCCGCAACCGGCTGCCCACGCCTTCTCTCAGCGCTGCGGTCAGTTTTTTCAGCATAAACGCGATAAAAGCCGTGCAGTCACTGGCGCGATCACATTCACCTAATACGCGGTAATAGTCCTGTTGTTGATCGTGAATTAAGGTTTCTACCGGCAGCCAGGCCAGTTCAGCGCGCCACTGACTGAGGATCAACGTTTGCCATAACCGGCCCATCCTGCCGTTACCATCGGCAAAAGGATGAATAAACTCGAACTCATAATGGAAGATGGAACTGGCAATCAGCGGGTGGATATCGCTGAGCCGGAGCCATTCCAGCAAATCAGTCACCAGACGGTTAACCTGATTGGCGGGTGGTGCCATATGAATCAACTGTTTCTCGCGATAAACACCCACATTGCCACGGCGAAGTTGCCCCGGAGCATCCACCAGACCACTCATCAACAGACGATGTGCACCCCGTAAATCCGTCAGCCGGTGACACGTCCAGTGGGGAAGTTGCTCATAAGCCTGAATGGCATTACGCACCTCCTGAATATCTTTCGCCGGTGCCAGCACGCGCTTGCCCTCCATGATCGCCGTCACCTGTTCGGTGGAGAGGCTATTATGTTCAATTGCAAGCGACGCCTGAATCGTGCGGATACGGTTTTCTTTGCGCAGCAATGGCGAGGCATGCCCGGCCTGAGCGGCCCAATGACCCAATAGCTCACCCACCTCAACCACGAGATTCAGTATTTCTGGCGTTATGCTGTAAGGGGGTTGATAACCCGCCATTCTGTTCTCCTGCTATCCCTAATCCAAAAATCGCTGACTGTGGTCGGCATCCAGCTTTTGCACGGCATCATAGCGCCCGAACAGTTTATAACGGTTAAGCGCGATGCGGTTGTAGCACATGTCGCGAAATGACGGCGGAAATATCCGCAGCACGCCCATCCAGCGCCACGGCCGCGGCAATCCGCGCATGGCGCGGAAGATGGCTTCAGAGCGCAGGAGTACCTCACCGTTATCGATAAGCACGATGGTATTGATTTTTTCCGCATCCAGCCCCGACCAGCCAAACAGCGCCTGACCTTTTTCCGACTGCACCGGCACCATCCGCACGGTGCGCTGGCGGTCATGGCGGATCAGAAAATTCACCCAGCCGATGCACAACTTGCAGGTGCCATCGAAAATCACGACGCGTTCACCCGGCTGAATATACGGAGGATCACTGCGCACAGGCCCGCTCCGGGATAAAGCGTTTCACTCAGCCACGCCCGAAAATAGCGATCACCGCATCCAGATGCTCTTTCATGGCTTTTTTTGCCGCGCGGGTGTCGCGTGCTTCAAGGGCCGTGAGGATCGCCAGATGTTCCACTTCCGAGCGGTGCGGCATGTCCTGCGGTGTGTAGTGCAGTTGCAGGCCACGAAACATAGTGCCGTAACGGTGTCCCAGCAGGTGAGCAATGATAAATGCATAGGCCGGATTACCACTGGCCTGCGCGATGCGGATATGAAACAGCCGGTCACCGGGGTGTGTCGCCGAGCCTTGCCGGTTATCGCGGCAGTTCTGTTCATATGCCTGTCTGATCGCCGCAAGTTCTTCATCGGACGCGTGACGGGCGGCCAGCGCGGCGGTTTCCGGTTCAATCAGCCGCCGTGTTTGCAGCAGCGAAAACGGCGGCAATTCGGCGGTGAAATCCAGTTCAATATTCAGCTCGTCATCCACGTCAGCCCATTGATTACGCCCTGCGCGCGCCATCACCGGCTCTTTCGACGGGGCCGCCTGTGATACTGGCGGTTCGCAAACAATCACGCCGTTGCCAACACGCACATCCACCAGGCCTATCACCTCCAGCGCAATCAGCGCTTCGCGCACCGACGCCCGGCTGACGTGAAGCTGGCTGGCGAGTTCGCGCTCGGCCGGTAAGCGGCTGCCGGGCGGAAATTCTTTGTTGTCGATCAGGGTTTTCAGTTGATCAGCTATCTGCCTGTAAATTCTCGGATTTTCTAATTTTTTTATCGGCATTGGACACCTGAGCTCTTTTTCAATTAAGTGATTCAGCTTGCATTTATGGGACAAAAATCTTGCTGATTTGTTTTATACATGTAAAAAATTAGTTAAATGAAAAAGCGTTTTAAGTGGAAGTCTGCTGAACATCTTAGCAAAAGAACCTCACTTAACGCGTTTTTTTTCGCAGTCAATGGCCTGACCATTAGACCTAAATCATAAACGTTACCGGGAGTCGTTATGAACCTGACAGGGAAAAAAGTGCTGATCACCGCCGCCGGACAAGGGATCGGTTTTAATACGGCCACCTTATTCGCCAGCCACGGCGCAGAGGTGATCGCCACCGACATCAACATCGATAAGCTGCATGGCATTGCGGGCATCACACCGCGCAAGCTGGACGTCACTGACCCGCAGGCGATTCGGGCCATCGCCGGAGAAGTAGGAGCGCTGGACGTGCTGTTCAACTGTGCTGGCGTGGTGCACAGCGGCGATATCCTGACGTGCAGCGAGCGCGAATGGCAGTTTGCGCTGGATCTCAACGTCACCGCCATGTTCCACACCATCCGCGCGTTTTTACCCGCCATGCTCGAACGTAACAGCGGCTCCATTATCAACATGTCGTCGGTTGCCTCGAGCATCAAAGGTGTGCCGAACCGCTTTGCTTACAGCGCCTCAAAGGCCGCCGTGATCGGGCTGACCCGCTCAGTAGCTGCCGATTACGTTACCCGTGGTATCCGCTGTAACGCCATATGCCCCGGCACGGTCGAATCCCCGTCGCTGCGCCAGCGCATCGCCGCACAGGCCGAAGCCGAAGGTCGCAGCGAGGAAGAGGTTTATAAAACCTTCGTCGCCCGCCAGCCGATTGGGCGCATTGGCAAGACCGAAGAGATCGCCCAACTGGCGCTCTATCTGGCCTCTGATGCCAGTTCATATACCACCGGCACAGTACAAATTATTGACGGTGGCTGGAGCAACTGATCTCCCGCCCCTCTCAGTCTCTTTTTTACAGATAAGGATTTTGACATGAAATTATTACGTTACGGCCCGGCAGGCCATGAACGCCCCGGCCTGCTCGACAGCCACGGCAAACTGCGTGATCTCTCGGCCCACGTCAGCGATATCAGCGGTGAATTTTTGCAGGCTGACACGTTAAACAAGCTGCGCCAGCTCGATACCGCCAGCCTGCCTTTAGTCAGCGGCGAACCACGCCTCGGCGCCTGCGTCGGCAAAGTCGGTAAATTCATCTGCATTGGTCTCAATTATGCTGATCACGCCGCCGAAACCGGCGCGGACATTCCCAAAGAACCGGTGATTTTCAGCAAGTGGACCAGCGCGATTGTCGGGCCGGATGACGACGTGGAGATCCCGCGTGATTCGGTGAAAACCGACTGGGAAGTGGAGCTTGGCGTGGTGATTGGCAAAGGTGGACGTTACATCAGCGAGGCCGACGCCCTGTCCCACGTCGCCGGTTATTGCGTCATTAATGACGTCTCCGAACGTGAATTCCAGATTGAGCGCGGCGGCACCTGGGACAAAGGCAAAGGCTGCGACACCTTCGGCCCGACCGGTCCGTGGCTGGTCACGGCCGATGAAATCCCGGATCCGCATCAGCTCAATCTGTGGCTGGAAGTGGACGGCAAGCGCTATCAGAACGGCAACACCCGCACCATGATTTTCAAAGTACCGGAAATCATCAGCTATCTGAGCCGTTTTATGAGCCTGCAACCGGGCGATATTATCTCCACCGGTACCCCGCCGGGCGTGGGTCTCGGGCAAAAACCGCCGGTCTATCTTAAAGCCGGACAGGTGATGCGTCTGGGTATCGAAGGTCTGGGCGAGCAGCGTCAGAAGACGGTGCAGGCGTAACCCATAATTTACTGATGGAATTCTAGCGATGACAGCAATCACTGCAATGCGTGTTGAAGACGTACGCTTCCCGACGTCACTGGCTCTCGATGGCTCAGATGCGATGAACCCGGACCCCGATTATTCGGCAGCTTATGTGATTTTAGACACCGATAATCCAGCACTCAGCGGCCACGGGCTGACCTTCACCATCGGGCGCGGCAACGAGATTTGCTGCGCGGCGATAAACGCACTGGAACATCTGGTGGTCGGGCGTGACTTAGCGACCATCACCGCCGATATGGGCAAATTCTGGCGTGAATTTACCAGCGACAGTCAGCTGCGCTGGATTGGTCCGGACAAAGGGGCCATTCATCTGGCGACCGGCGCGGTAGTCAATGCGGTGTGGGATTTATGGAGCAAGGCCGCGGGCAAACCGCTGTGGCAGTTGGTGTCAGACATGTCGCCGGAAGAGCTGGTGCGCTGCATCGATTTCCGTTACATCACCGACTGCATTACGCCACAGGAAGCCCTGACCCTGCTGCAACAGCGCAGCGACAACAAAGCCCAGCGCCGGGAGAAACTGCAGGCCGAAGGTTACCCGTGCTACACCACCTCGGCAGGCTGGCTCGGCTACCCGGACGACAAACTGCGCCGCCTGTGTCAGGAAGCCGTCGATGCCGGTTTCGATTACCTGAAACTCAAAGTGGGCCGCGATCTGGAAGACGATATCCGCCGGGTGCGTATCGCCCGCGACGTAATCGGCCCAGACCGCAAACTGATGATTGACGCCAATCAGGTGTGGGAAACTAACGACGCCATTCCGTGGGTCAACGCCCTCGCCTTCGCCAAACCCTGGTTTATCGAAGAGCCCACCAGCCCGGACGACATTGAAGGCCACCGCAAAATCCGTCAGGCCGTGGCACCGGTCAAAGTTGCCACCGGCGAAATGTGCCAGAACCGCATCATGTTCAAGCAGTTCATCATGCGCGAAGCCATCGACGTGGTGCAGATTGACGCCTGCCGCATGGGCGGTGTCAACGAAGTGCTGGCCGTGATGCTGATGGCCGCCAAATACAATCTGCCGGTCTGCCCGCACGCCGGTGGCGTCGGGCTGTGCGAATACGTTCAACACCTATCGATGATCGACTATCTGTGTATCGCCGGTACCCACGAGGGCCGCGTGATTGAGTACGTTGACCATCTTCACGAACACTTTGTGCACCCTTGCGACATTCGCGGCGCTGCCTACATGCCACCGCAGGCGCCGGGTTTCTCTATCGAGATGCATCCGGCCTCGATCGAAAAATACCGTCATCGGGCCTGAAGTTATGACGACAAAATATGCCGGAGAACCTGAATGATGCGCATCGACAGCCACCAGCATTTCTGGCGCTACACGCCACAGGACTACCGCTGGATAAGCGACGACATGGCGGTGCTGAAAGCAGATTTCCTGCCGGAACAACTGCTGAAAACGTTACAACGTCACGATATGCAGGGCAGCATTCTGGTGCAGGCCTGTTCTGATATCGCCGAGACGCAGTGGCTGCTGGACGTTGCGGAGAAAACAGCGTTTGTTCGCGCCGTGACCGGCTGGGTGGATCTCGCCTCCCCGCAGCTCGTTGAGCAACTGGAGACGCGGGCCCATCCGCTGCTGCGCGGGATCCGTCATCAGGTGCAGGATGAACCCTCACCCGCACAGTGGCTGGCGGACTCTGCCGTCAATGCCGGTGTCCGCCATATTCAGCAACACGGTTATGTCTACGAAATACTGGTGACACACCGCCATCTGGCAGACGCCGCGCAGTTTGCCGCACGCCATGACCGCCACGCGCTGGTACTGGATCACTTTGGCAAGCCGGACCTCAGTCAGGGCGCCGCACACTGGGCGAAGCAGATTGCCCCGCTGGCGGCACTGCCCCACGTGAGCTGCAAAATCTCCGGGCTGCTGACCGAGCAGCGAGCGGCGGGCATGACGCTTCACGATCTGCTGCCCTATTTTGAGGTGGTGCTGGAAGCCTTTGGCAGCGAACGGCTGATGTTTGGATCCGACTGGCCGGTCTGTCTGCTGGCCGGGCGTGACGACACCCCTTGGGCATTATGCGAACAGGCCACGGCCGCACTCAGTTCTGACGAGCAGGCAGCCATTTACGGCGGCAATGCCTGCACGGTTTACCGACTACAGGAAACGAGCAATGAATCTGCATCTGCAAAATAACGTGGTGATGGTCACCGGCGGCGGCTCAGGGATCGGGGCCGCCATCTCAATGACGCTGGCAGAAGAAGGCGCTATTCCGGTGATCATCAGCAATACCGAGCCATCCAATGAACTGATGCATCAGCTGCATCAGCATCAGCCGCAGGCCCGTTTTATCCTGACCGAGCTGCGCGATGAGGCCAGTTGTGCCGCCGCCGTCAGCCAGACCCTGAAGCAGTACGGTCGTATCGACGGACTGGTGAATAACGCCGGAGCCAATGACAGCGTGGGGCTGGAAGCCGGGCGTGAAGCCTTTGTCCGCTCACTCGAACAAAACCTGATCCACTACTACATGATGGCGCATCTGAGTTTGGACGCCCTGCGCGCCAACCGTGGTGCCATCGTCAACATCAGCTCGAAAACCGCGCTGACTGGACAGGGTAAT
This sequence comes from Ewingella sp. C233, assembly GCF_055407225.1. Lineage (NCBI taxonomy): Bacteria > Pseudomonadati > Pseudomonadota > Gammaproteobacteria > Enterobacterales > Yersiniaceae > Ewingella > Ewingella sp. C233. Next base: position 198,899 of record NZ_JBUZRI010000005.1, on the reverse strand, counting down.
ACCAGCGGTTATGCCTCGGCCAAAGGCGGGGTACTCGGGTTAACCCGCGAATGGGCCGCCGCCCTGCTCAAAGACGGTATTCGCGTCAACGCGGTGATCCCGGCCGAAGTGATGACGCCCCTGTACGAACGTTGGATAAAAAGCTTCGACCAGCCGGAAGAGAAGCTTAAACAGATCACCTCACATATCCCTCTGGGGCAGCGCATGACCACGCCGCAGGAGATCGCTAACACCGTGGTATTCCTGCTCTCGTCGCGTGCCTCGCACACTACCGGGCAATGGTTGTCGGTTGACGGCGGCTACACCCACCTTGACCGGGCTTTAACATGAGCCGCCGTTTCTGTCAGGCGCTGGATCTGGTCGATGACCCGGCGCTTATCGAAGAGTATCAACAGCATCACCGCCGGATCTGGCCGGAGATCGCCGCGCATCTGCGCCAGTATGGCATTGAGGACATGGAGATCTACCGGCTAGGCAACCGGCTGATAATGGTGATGGAAACCACGGACGATTTCGACGGCGGGCTGTTTGAACAACGCAGTCTGGCGCACCCCAAAGTCGGCGAGTGGGAAGCCCTGATGTGGAAATATCAGCGCCCCACGCCCTGGACACCCGACGGAGAGAAGTGGGTGGAAATGAAACGGATTTTTTCACTGGCTGAACAGCCCTGAAAAGGGGCGTCACTCAGGACATTGTTTTTCACGTTATCTGACATAAAAAACCAGCCGCTTTGCGCTGAAACAAACCCTGCAACAGATACTGAGGAATAGAACATGCTTGCGAACAAAACTGCCGTACCGGCTTATGCCGGGCAGAAAGCGACGTCCGGCCTGAGGCTGGCGTTTATGTTAGTCACCACGCTGTTTTTCCTGTGGGGATTATCCTATGGCCTGCTGGATGTGCTGAATAAGCATTTTCAGGAGGTGCTGCACGTCAATAAGGCCCAGTCGGGTCTGTTACAGGCGGCCTACTTCGGCGCCTATTTCATCATCGCCCTGCCCGCCGGTTTCTTTATGGACCGCTACGGTTATAAAGCCGGGATCCTGGTCGGTTTATGCCTTTACGCGCTGGGTGCACTGCTGTTCGTGCCGGCAGCCGCGGCAGGCAGTTTTGCCATGTTCCTGTTCGCGCTGTTTGTGATAGCTCTCGGTCTGGGCTGTCTGGAAACCGCCGCCAACCCTTACGCCACCGTGCTGGGTGAACCGGCCGGAGCCGAGCGCCGCCTGAACCTCGCACAGTCCTTTAACGGCCTTGGGCAGTTTGTCGGGCCGATTATCGGTGGTTCGTTGTTCTTTAGCGCCACGCAAGGCACCACGGCAGAGGGGCTGGCATCGGTGAAAATCACTTATGTTGCCATTGCCGTACTGGTGCTGCTGATTGCCCTGCTGTTTGGCCGTACCCGTCTGCCGGATATCCGCGAGCAGAGCACTGACGTCGTGGGCGGCGTGGAGAAAGGATTGTGGCAGCACGCACACTTTACCGGCGGCGTGATCGCGCAGTTCTTCTATGTGGCCGCGCAGGTTGGCGTCGGTGCGTTCTTCATCAACTACACCACCGAGCACTGGCATACGCTTTCGAATCAGAATGCTTCTTACCTGCTCTCCATCGGTATGATCAGCTTTATGGTCGGGCGCTTCTTTAGTACCTGGCTGATGGGCCACGTGCGTCCGGCCACGCTGCTGGTGGTGTACGCTCTGATTAATATCATCCTGTGCGCCATTGTTGTGGCGGGAATTGATAATGTCTCGGTGGTAGCACTGGTGGCGGTGTTCTTCTTTATGTCGATCATGTTCCCGACCATTTTTGCAATGGGCGTCAAGAACATGGGCAAACAGACCAAACGCGCCAGTTCGGTGATGATCATGGCGATTGTCGGCGGCGCCATCATGCCGTACCTGATGGGCGCGCTGGCCGATCACTACACCACCGCCGTCTCCTATTCCCTGCCGATGATTTGTTTTGCTGTGGTACTGGTCTATGGTTTACGTCAGAGAGCGCGTTAAGCGCCAGACCCACACCACAGAAAGAAAAAGGGACGCTGAATCAAGATGATCATTTCTGCTTCGACCGATTACCGTGCGGCAGCGCAGCGCAGGCTGCCGCCCTTCCTGTTTCACTACATCGACGGCGGGGCGTACAACGAACACACGCTGCGCCGTAATACTGCCGATCTCGCTGATATCGCTCTGCGTCAGCGCATTTTAAAAAATATGTCTGAACTGAGTACCGCCACCACGCTGTTTGGCGAGGAGCTGGCGATGCCGGTGATCCTCGCCCCTGTCGGTCTGACCGGAATGTACGCAAGGCGGGGTGAAGTACAGGCGGCGCGGGCGGCGGAGAAAAAAGGCATTCCGTTTACGCTCTCCACCGTTTCCGTCTGCCCGATTGAGGAAGTCGCACCGGCCATCCGCCGGCCGATGTGGTTTCAGCTCTATGTGCTGAAAGATCGCGGTTTTATGCGTAATGCGCTGGAGCGCGCGCAGGCGGCGGGCGTCAAAACGCTGGTTTTTACCGTCGATATGCCGGTGCCCGGCGCGCGTTACCGCGATGCACACTCCGGCATGAGCGGCCCGAATGCCGCGGCGCGCCGAATGTTTCAGGCAGTGACGCATCCGCAGTGGGCATGGGACGTCGGCCTGAACGGCAAGCCACACGATCTTGGTAATGTCTCGGCATATCGTGGTAAACCGACTACGCTGGAAGATTACATCGGCTGGCTGGGGACCAATTTCGACCCGTCGATTTCATGGAAAGATTTGGAGTGGATCCGCGAGTTCTGGAAAGGGCCGATGATCATCAAAGGCATTCTGGATCCGGAGGACGCCAAAGACGCGGTGAAGTTTGGTGCTGACGGCATTGTGGTGTCCAACCACGGCGGGCGTCAGTTGGACGGCGTGCTCTCGACCGCCCACGCGCTGCCCGCCATTGCCGACGCGGTGAAAGGCGATATCACGATTTTGGCGGATTCAGGTATCCGCACCGGGCTGGACGTGGTGCGCATGATTGCGCTCGGCGCCGACAGCGTGTTGCTCGGCCGCGCCTTTGTTTATGCGCTGGCCGCCGCCGGTGAAGCCGGGGTGGTGAATCTGCTGGAGTTGATCGAAAAAGAGATGCGGGTAGCCATGACCCTGACCGGCGCGAAGACCATTGGTGATATCAGCCGGGCGTCATTAGTCGCCGGGGGTATTCGCTAATTTCAGGCGAAAAAAAGCCGGTGGGCATTAACACCACCGGCCAGTTTCAATGACTGCGAGCATTGGCGCTTAGCGGGTCAGTGCGACAATCCCGAGCGTAACGGCAGCCACGGCAGCCACACCACCGGCGACAGCGCCTGCGGTATCCCAGTTATCCTGCGTGGTGCCTTTCATGCAGGTATTGGTGTGGACCAGACGCCCTTCTGAGTCGTACACCGGAACGCAAGGAGATTGAGTTGCACACCCGGCAAGCAGGGTGGCTAAAAGCCCGGCGATAATGATTTTGCTCATGGTATTCCCTTCATGGTTACACTCTCTGCAATGGCAGGCTGAGTGATATGGCGCGACTTTACCACTAAACGTCACGCAACATGACAGGTCAATATTTGCAAATTATGTTCATTGTAAAGAAGCCAAAGGCAGACGTGGCAAACCAAGATTTTCCCGGAAGGTATCTCCCTGATAATCCTCATCTAATAGCCCACGTTTACGCAGCTCCGGCAGTAAACCATTTACCAACAGATCTTCCTGATCCGGCTGCCCCAGTCCGTGGAGGGAAATCACGTCCAGCACACCGGCGCGGTAGCGCTGCTCGATGGCGTCGGCCAACTGTTCCGGCGTCCCGGCGGTAAACCAGTGACCGGTCTCCTGCGCCTGAATGATCAGTTCGCGTAGCGTCAGCCCCTGTCCGGCAAAACGGCGGAAGATCTCCGCCCGTCCGCGACGGCGGTTAACCTGCGACACATCGGGCAGCAGCGATGCAGCCAAGGGTTTATCCAGCGGCAGATCGCTCAAGTCCACCTCACCGCCCAGCATATCGGCCAGCTTCAGCCGCCCCTGCTGATAATCAATGCGTTCATGCTTTTCACGCAGCCTGCGGGCCACGTCGGCGTCGTTTTCGCCAATCACCGAATGGAACGAGTTCATCACCAGCGGCAGACTCTCCGCCCGGCCAAAACCGCGCGCCCGCTGATGCAACTGTTCGACAAAGACCACGGCGTCCTCAAAGGTCGGCTGCGAGGTATAAATCACTTCCGCATAGCGAGCGCCCAGCGTGATGCCCTCTTCTGACTGCCCGGCCTGAAATTGCACCGGCCTGCCCTGCGGCGGCACCGGAACATTCAGCGGCCCCTGCACGCGGAAAAAATCGCCGTGATAGTGGATGGGGTGCAGCTTCAGCGGATCAATCTTAGTACCGCCAAAGACGGTGCGCTGCACGGCAGAAGGGTCATTGGCGTCCAGTAGCGCGTTCAGAACCTGAATAAATTCGGTGGCGCGCGCATAGCGCTGGGCCGGATCGGGAAGAGTGATATCGCCAAAATTCTCCTCGCCGACGGAGGACGTCACCGCATTCCAAGCCGCACGACCGCCGCTGACGTGGTCAAGCGTAGCGACCAGTCGGGCCAGATTATAGGGGTGTTGGTAGGTGGTGGAGACGGTGGCAACCAGACCGATGTGTGAGGTCACCTGGCTCAGTGCCGCCAGCGTGATCAGCGGATCCTGACTGCCGGTGCTGCCCGCAAGGCCCGCCGGATCGGCCTGCAACAGGTCGGCGGTAAACAGGCCAGTGATTTTGGCCGCCTCGGCTTTGCGCGCCAGGTCAACTGCGCGTTGTATGCCCGGCAGCGGCCTCTGGTCATTGGCGGCATAGAGGTAACTGCCTGCACCCACCAGTGTTTTCAAGCGTCGTTGATTATTGCCAGCCACAGTGATCCCTTCCCTTATAAGTCAATCTCATAAAGTAATGCGTGAAGGTTTTTATTGGCTACCAAGAAAAAGAGATGAGCTTTTCGTAATAAAACATAAAGACAGGGAGGTTGCCTGAACCTAACCCGCCTTCAAAAAGGACATGAAGGCAGATTAGGATAGGCAGATAGGCGTTAATTACGCTTTGTTTGCTTCAGGTTTGGTGACTTCAGCGAGTTCTTTCTCCAACGAGGCAATGTACTTTTTGACCATTTCTACGTTGTTACCGTTGTTGCGGTTGCCTTTCCAGGAATCTCGCTCTTTGCGGGCTTTGATTAAATCGGACTCAATTTTCTCAACTGTGCGTGTCATCATTTTCTTCCTACTGTTTATGTCACCGGATTGTATGCTTCTTCCTGCATGAAGACGATGATTTTGAGTATCAGCGGGGGAATCAGCAGGGTTTTCGGCTGAAAACTACGCGGGTTTGTAGGAGACATATCCCGCCACGCCACCTGCCCCACCGTCTTTCGGATGATTCATGCCGTCCGTGACGTTGACTGAGGCAAAATCGAAGGGTGAAACGCCTTCGATACAGGCAACATTCACGCCATAAAAGTTAGGGTCAGAGCGGCGCTGGTGAAACGTATAGATGCCGCAGTCCGAGCAGAAGTAATGGGCGGCTTCCTGACTGCCAAACCGATACTCGGTGAGTTTCTCTTTTCCCTTCACGATATCTATACCCCGCGCCGTGACCACCACGGCACCGCGCATACGGCAAAATGAGCAGTTACAGCGCAGAACGGTGTTAAACCCATCGGTCAGTTCAGCATTAAAAACGACAGCACCACAGTGGCACTGCGCGGACGTCTTATCTGACATGGCTATCTCCTGTAAGGTCTGGTTTCCCAGATAGGGTCAAAAGCACAACTTTTACTCTGACATCCTCAACAGGGGTTTATCAATAAAATTAAAACAACTCATGAACCCTGCTCATAAAGCCTATGCATTTATACCCTCTAATGTGATGAATCACTCTGCGTTATGCTTTTCAAACGCTAAAAGAAGAAGGATCACATCGTGCAAACAGTAAAACTGAACAACAATATGCAAAAACGTTATCTCGGTAACTCCGGGCTTGAAGTATCGGCGCTGGGTCTGGGTTGTATGGGACTCAGCCATGGTTACGGACCGGCTACGGATACCCGCCAGGCCGTCGAATTGATTCGCGCGGCCGTCGAGCGCGGCGTGACCTTTTTCGATACCGCCGAAGTGTATGGCCCGTATCTCAACGAAGAGGTGGTCGGCGAAGCCTTAAAACCGTTTCGCGACCGGGTGGTGATCGCCACCAAATTCGGTTTCACCTTTGGCGATGACAATAAGCAGCAGATCTTAAACAGCCGCCCGGAGCATATCCGTGCCGCAGTAGAGGGTTCGCTGCGACGGCTCAAAACGGAGGCTATCGACCTGCTTTATCAACACCGCGTCGATCCTGATGTGCCGATTGAAGACGTCGCGGGCACCGTGAAGGCATTGATCGCCGAAGGAAAGGTCAAACACTTCGGTCTTTCAGAGGCCGGTGTACAGACGATTCGACGGGCACATGCCGTGCAACCTGTTGCAGCGCTGCAAAGTGAATATTCTATGTGGTGGCGCGAACCGGAGCAGGAGATCTTGCCGCTGCTGGAAGAGCTGGGCATTGGGTTTGTGCCATTCAGTCCGTTAGGTAAAGGCTTTTTGACCGGGGCGATAAACGCAAATACTACATTTGGTGAGGATGATTTTCGCAGCAAAGTGCCACGTTTCGCCGCCGAAGCCCGGGAAGCAAATGAAAAGCTGGTGACATTGCTTGCTGACCTGTCCAAAGAGAAAGCCGTGACCTCCGCACAAATTGCGCTGGCTTGGCTGCTGGCACAAAAACCGTGGATCGTGCCTATTCCGGGCACCACGAAACTGCACCGGCTGGAAGAGAACCTGGGTGCCGCGCAAATTACCCTCAGTCAGGATGATTTACGCAAGATCACGCAGGCGCTTGAAACGGTGAAAATCGTTGGAGAACGTTACCCGGCCGCCATGCAGGCGCGCGTCGGCCGCTGATGTGTTGATGAAGCCTGCAACCTTGCTGCGGGCTTCATCATTTTCTATACGCAGAACGTCAGTTCCCCTTCTGACCTGTCGTTCTGCTCTTGCCCAATCGCTGGCTTATCGGCCCGAATTCCGGCGTATTTTGCCGCTGTAAAGTATCGGGTTTTTTGTTATCAATCGCCTGCCAGTATGACCACGGCACTTTGCTTTGCCCCAGTTCATAATCCATCGCGTCCCAGCTGTCTTCGCGGAAACTGTAAAACGCCCAGTGCGCCTGTTTCTTATCCAGCACGCTGAGTACATCCTCCAGATACTGGCGGCATCCCGGCAAGGAGCGGATACACCCGAACTCTCCTGCGACCATCCGGTTTGACGGAACCTGATTCTTTTGGGCCCAGTCGAAGGGCTGTTGCAAATACGCCGCTACCCGTTGTGCATTCCACCTCTCTTTGCCCTGCCCGAACGGCACCACACCGGGATACTGATAGGGTTTTGCGCGCTTTAAATTCGGCCCGCTGGTCGCGGCATAAGGTTCATACATATGAAAACTGTAGAGCACGCGCTGATCGGCCAACGCCTGAGGCCAGTAGCTGAAACCGTCGGCCGCACCGTACCAGCCGCCGTCAACCATGATCGGCGTCAGCGGGTCGACCTCACGAATCGCCTTAATCAGCATCTGGTAGAACGCCGGTAAATCCCGCGCCGAGCCCTTTTGTAGCTGATACCAGTGCTGCATGTCGACCAGACTGGTATGCTCCGGCAGACCGCCCATTTTCTCCGGTGCCGGTTCGTTGATCAGGTTATAGGCCGCCACGGCAGGGTGATCTTTCAGTACTTTCGCCAGATCACGCCAGAACGCCGCACTTTGCAACCAATAGGCTTTGTCCTGCCACAGACGGTCGTCAAATTTGCCACCGTTATTTTGCGACCAGCGCATCCCCGGCAGGGAAAGCGGCGTGATAACCACTTTCAGCCCGGCAGCCTGCGCCCGGTCCAGCGTGGCTTGCAGCGTCGCCAGATCCTGCGGAACCAGCCCCTGATAATGGTCGGCATTGCCGAGCAGAAAATCCCGCTGAGCCGGCTGCCATTTGTCATAAGAGAGCCGCACCCAACTGGCGCCGTAGCCGCGCAGTGCGTCGAAATAAGCGTGATCGGGTGGCAACCGGTTAAAACTGTTGCCGCCATACCGGGGCGTATTCCAGAACGCGATTTCATCGGCCGCGCGCACCGGGCCACTTACTATCCCAAGCAGCAGGGCGGCCAGGCAGAGTTGTTCAGACAGGATTTTCAGGGTCATAACGTCGCTCTTATCAGTGAGTTGAGGACGCCATTATTGCTGCCCGCCGCAAGGGGTTTGTCAGAGTAATGTCAGGATGCGCAGAAAATCAGTTTTGCAGGGTGAGCAGCGGCCCCGCCAGCCGGTGTTCGATACGCAGGGTCAGGCCGCCCCTGGCTTCAACCCGTACCACCGAGACATTGGCCCACAACTCAGCGGCGTCATTGCGCAGCGGCCAGGGCTGGAGGCGCAGATAATCATTTTTCTGCCACCACACCTGTGCAAAGTCGCTGCGTTTTAGCAGCGTCTGTTCCAGCCACGGGGCCGGGCAGACCTGCGGCGTCACCGGCGGTTGCAGATGAATTTGCTGGCCCTGACGCCGGATCCAGTTCAGCCCGCCGCTGCCCTGTAACGCCAGCGGTTGCTGCCAGACGTCATTGCCCGAACGCACCGCCAGGCGGTATACGCCAGCGGGCAGTGCCTCGCCCAGTTCATGACTGTCCAGCCGGAACTGGCCGTCGGGGCCATATTCCGCTTCTGCGCCCAGCATGATCTCTTTGCCACCGGGCAATGTGAGGGAGATCTGTAAATCATGACGCGGACTTTTCCCGCTAAATTGCACGCGATAAATCCGGTTGAGGGGGATATCGCGCTGGGTCAATACCAGCGTCGGGGCATCCAGCCAGTCAGGCACCGTGACTGGAAGGTCATTACCGCACTGGCCGGACACGACGGCATCCAGCGCCTGCTGCCATGCGCCGCGCTGGGCGGCACTGGTCATCTGCGGCCACAGATTGATCAACTGCTGCCACGCCAGAGCGTTTTGCTGACTGAACAGCGCGTTGTAGACCGGTTCGAGCGGTGTGGAAGGCAGCATGACTGCCCGGCCAGACAGGCTGACCAGCAGTAAGAGCGCCCCGGTGAAATAGCGCATCATGAGGGTTTGTCCAGCCGGTAACCCACGCCGCGTACGCTGCTGATGGTGATACCGCTCAGCTTTTGCCGCAGTTGCAAAATGTGTGTGTCCACGGTGCGGGTGGAAGGAAAATGCTGATAGCCCCAGACTTGATTGAGCAGTTCGTCGCGGGTAAAGACCCGGCCACTCATCTGCACCAGCATCGCCAGCAGGCCAAATTCGATGGCGGTCAGTCCCACTTCGCTCCCCTGCCATAACACCGTCTGGCGGGCGGGAAACAGCCGCAGTTCGCCGGCCTCAAGCTGTCCTTCACCCAGCGTGCGTAACTGAGCCCGGATGCGCGCCAGCAGTTCGACGTGCGCAAAAGGTTTGGTGAGGTAGTCCCGCGCACCGGCTTCCAGCCCGGCGACACGGTCATCGACCTCAACGCGGGCGGTCAATACGATCACCGGCAGCGCTTTTTTCGCCAGCCATTGCGGTAAAAAACGCAGGCTGTCGCCGTCGGGCAGTTGCCGGTCGAGGATCACCAGACTGGCCTGAACCCACAAGCTGTCCACCTGACTGACGTCATGCACCCACTGGCAGGTAAAACCCTCCTGCTGCAAAAATGCCTGCAACCCCTGCCCCAGGGCCGGATCATCTTCTATCAGCAACAGTGAAATATTATTTTTGGCCATCACAAGGCAGCTCCAGAATAAAAGTCGTCGGTGGACCGCTCTGTGTCAGCCTGCCATTCAGCCGCCGCATCACGCGCTCAACGATGGTCAGCCCCAACCCCATTCCCGCCTGCGGGGAAGGGCCTGCGGCAAGCTGGCCAGTGTCACTGACGCGCAGGGTAAGTTTTCCTTTGCGCCAGCCCACGTGCAGACGCACCGGCGCACGGCCATGACGAAAGGCGTTATCCAGCAGATTATTCAGACACAGGCTGGTCCAGTAAAGCGGGAGCGCCACCTGCAGGTCGGCGTCGAGACAAAAGATGAGACCGGAATAGGGTTGCACAATATGCGCCAGCCATTCGCTCAGCCACACCGTCGAGGGCATTTCGAGGACGTCACGGCTGCCGTCGCCACTGAGGTAATGCTGGCTGGCGTCGGCCATCTGGCGCATCCGCTGTACGCTGTCGGCCAGCGCGCCAAAACCGAACTGCGCCTGTGGCGGCAGGTCATCGAAGTCACGACGAAAATGTTCCACCACGTTGCCTAACTGAGCAATCGGCGTGCGCAGTTCATGCGTCAGCATCTGCACGATAAAGCGTTGGCGCTGTTGCAGACGCCGCCGCTGCCAGGCGCCCCAGATCAGCGCCAGCGCGGTCAACAGTGCGGCAGTTCCCAGCAATGAGCGCCACCAGCGGGCATAACTATTGAGCGGATTAACGCACAGGGTACTGAGCGGCATGTCACACTGCCCCCCGGCGGCGGCCAGCGTGATCCCGGCCTGGTGTGCCAGCGGTTGCCAGTCCTGCGGCGCATAGCGCAGCCACTGTTGCTGGTGCTGATGCCATAAGTTGCCGTCCTGCAACAGCCAGGTCTGCCCGTTGGCGAGGGCGTCGAGATTGTCGTCAGAAAGCTGCCCGATCCCCCCCAGCGCCTGCGGCCTTTCGCGCACATGCAGGAAAGGCTCGAGTACCGCAGCGGCTTCAGGGTGGCGTTGCAGAGAGTACCAGGCGTTACTGCCCCCCAACGGGGAAACCGGATGCGCCGCAAACCAGCTGGCAGGCAGCAGCGTGTTCTGGCACAGCGCCAATTCAAATTGAGCAAAAGATTCAGGTACCCTGTCGAGTGAACCAGAACAGCGCTGATGGTAATGATAGAGTGCGGCCAGCACCGGCAGCGGCGTATCAGCCAGTTGCGGATAGAGTGAGGCCGGTCGCAACAGCAGCGGGTCAAGCTGTTGCAGGCTGGACAGCGCAATACGTGACGCCACCGGTGCCTGATTCAGCGCCGTGGCAAATTGCGACACCGCCTGAGACAGGGGCAGCGGCGAGCAGGCGCTAAGAAAAAACACGCCGCCAGCCACCCACGCTCCCCTGCTGATTCGTCCCATGATCGTTTTACACTCCGTTCGCCAGCCCGCTATTTGTCCTCTTTTACGTTAGCGTATTTATGCCGCCCGGCAAACAAAAGGCTCGCTGATCAGCGAGCCTTTTGTGTCAGACAATGGGAAACGCATCACCCCGTCACGCGTCCGGGTGATTCTTCCCTTCTTCGATAAACCCTTCGTCAATCTCTTCCATCGTTTCCTGATTTTCACGACCAGAAAAGATGTTCCAGCAAGCGATAAACAGGGCTGCAATCAGCGGACCGATAACAAAACCGTTGATGCCATAGATTTCCATGCCGCCCAGGGTTGAGATGAGGATCAGGTAATCCGGCATCTTGGTGTCTTTACCGACCAGCAGCGGACGCAGAATGTTATCCACCAGCCCGATAATGACCACGAAGAACGCCACCAGGAAGATCCCTTTCCACAGCATACCTGCACCGAAGAAATAGATGGCGGCCGGCACCCAGATGATGGCAGACCCCACGGCAGGAATGATAGACAAAAACGCCATCAGCGCGCCCCACAGCAGACTCCCTTCAATCCCAGTGAAGTAAAATGCCAGTCCTCCAAGGAAGCCCTGAACGATAGCCACGACCACGGTGCCCTTAACGGTGGCACGGGACACAGCGGCAAATTTCACAAACAGATGGTGTTTGATGTCCTTCGACAACGGCAGGGATTGCATGGTCAGGTTGACCAGATACGCCCCGTCTTTGAGCAGGAAAAACAACAGGTACAACATGATCGCGAAACCGACGGTGAAACTGAAGGTGCTTTTGCCGATCACAAACACGCTGCCTGCCAGATACTGGCCGCCTTTCAGCGCCACGCCGGACAGTTTCTGTTGGATCTCAGCCGTACTGTCGAGATTGTGCTCCGTCAGGAACTGCCGGGCCCACGCCGGAAGGTGCTGCATCACGTCCGCCAGTATCGCAGGCAACTGGGTGTCGTTGCCCTGCAACTTGGTGTAAAGCATGTTGATTTCAATCGCCAGCGACGAGCCGATGATCGCAAGCGGCGTAAATACAATCAGACAGATCACCAACACAGTCAGAAACGAGGCCAGCCCGTTCTTTTCGCCAATATATTGCTTAAGCCGGTTTTTCAGTGGATGGAAAATCACGGCCAGTATCACGGCCCACAGTACGGAGGAGTAATAAGGTCCCAGTACATCCAAAAATGCCACGGTCACAATAAAAAGGATCAGTATAAAAAATCCTTTAGAAATTCCTTCAAACTTCATATCAATTCCTCGGAGCACACCTTTTTCCAGCAGAACCGGAAAGCCACGGGTCTTTTCTGACCCCGAGAGAGTATAGATACAATTATTCAAACAGCGGGTAAAAATGGCCTACGCCACCGCAACTGTCTGCTGCCGGTTCTGGCGCAGCCACTGTTCCACATCGGTTACGTCAATATTGCGTTGCGCATTGAAGGTTTGTGCCATGGGCCACGACACGCCTTTGCCTTTGGCGAAGGCCACGCGGTATTTCACCACCAGATCATCAGGCACCTGTGCTAAGTCTTTGGTGAGTTTCTCCACGCTCCACGCCACGCGCTGCACAGGGTGTTCAAGCGTCTTGTCCAGCAGATCAGCCAGTTGCCGGTAAGTGATGCTCTCTCCGGCGGTATACACCACCTGATTCACTAAACGCGGCTCGCTCAAGAGGATCTCGCGGGTTAGCGTGCCAATGTCGTTGGGCGTGGTCAGGGTCACGGCGTTATCCCAGCTGCCGAGGGCATTGACGGTATTGCCGGGAAAATCGACGATGCCAAAGGCCGGATCAAACAGATAACTGGTGAACATGCCCGTCGAGATTATCACCCATTCCGTGGCCTGCTGAGCGCGCAGCATGTCACGCACATCCAGCTGTTCATCCCATACCGTCTGGCCACTCCCTCTCCCGACGAGATCATAATCGACACCAAACTGCCAGGGCACATAGCGACGGACACCGGATTCCAGCACCGCGCGGGTAATTTTAATCTGTGTTCCGCTGCCCGCAACAAACCCGGTACAGCTGATGACGGTACCGAAGGGCGCAAATATTTTCGCCAGCGTACTGACGTCATCTTCCACCAGATCTCCTTCGACCAGCGTGACGCCGAGTTCGCGTAATTGCCGGAAATTGGCGGTTTTTTGCGGGTCCTGAGTGTGGATGGCCGACCGACGCAGCAGCACGGCAACTGAAGCTCCGGGCGTGGTGACCAGGCTGCGTAACATCGCCATACCGAGCTCGCCGGCACCGAGTACCAGAATGGAAGAGGGGTTATTTTTCGCGTTGACGTTCATGGGGTTCTCCTGTGTAGTTGCCCGTAGCGTTACACCTCTGAAAACAGAGAACAACAAGGCACACCAGTGATACCGGGGGAAAAATGGACCGAGAAAGTTTGATAGCACGCTCGCAGGCCGCGTGCACCGCGCTCAGTGCCGATGATGATGGTCTTAAGCGGGAAGTGCTGTCCCATGCGGGTAACCGCTGGTCGCTGGGTATTGTTCATGCGCTGGGCGTCGGAGGACGTTTACGACATGCCGAAATTGGCCGCCGGATGGAAGGCGTCACGCAGCGAATGCTCACCCGCTCTTTGCGTCAACTGGAACGCGACGGGCTGATCGCACGCCATGACTATCAGGAAAAATCCCCCCGCGTCGAATATGAACTCACCGCCAGCGGTACCGCATTGCTGGAGCATATGATCCCGCTGTGGATGTGGGTTATCGATAATGCTGGGGAATTTCGTCAGGCTCGGGCTGCGTTTGATGCCAATGAAAAGGCGTCACAGTAGCCGTTAAAAACAATTGTTCAGGGCCGAAATTCGCATTACGTCGCGTAAATGCATCGATTTACTGGTCCAATCTTCATCCTGTGCTAAACCTTAATCAGGCTTAACGACAAGGAGTAGGTTATGAAAAAAGGTTATCTGTTTGCATCAGCACTCGTTCTTTCAGCCCTGCTGGCGGGCTGTTCAAGCAACTATGCCATTCAGACCAACGACGGGCGGACCATCGTCAGTGAAGGTAAACCGAAAGTGGACAAAGATACCGGCCTGATTAAGTACAAAGATGCCTGGGGGAAAGAGCGCCAGATCGCCCAAACCGACGTGAAGGTCATGTCTGAGATCGGCAAGTAAGTTAAGCCATTCGGGCGCGGAGTGCTGCGCCCGATTTCCCCCTTTTCCCCTGCAACATCCCTTCACGCCGTGCAACCTTCCGGTCACTTCTCTTTTTCGCGCTCCGCGCGCAGTGCCTGCCGCCCCTGCCGCCAGTTAAGCAGCGGCGTCACCGTTAAACCATGCACTACTACGCTGGTTACAATGACCGTAAACGCAATGTCCGCCATCCGGGCAGACTCCGCACCTGCCATGCCGTGGGTATAGGCATAAGCAATGTAGTTAATACTGCCGATACCGCGGATCCCGAGCCAACCAATCATCAGACGCCGGGCGCGTGGTGCCTGCCCGCCGATAGTGGCGATATACACCGACGCCGGGCGGATAACGATAAACAGTATCGCAGCGATGAGTAATCCTGTCGGTTCCCAGTGCTGGGATAACGTAATACCCAGCACCACGATAATGGCAGCCGCAAACAGACGCTCAATCGTATCACCGAATGACAGGGCGTCCCCCACCACCAGTCCCATCGATTTTGCCGGACCGCGCTCGCCAAATGAGTGGCGGCTGTGCGGATTCACCAGCTCCTCAGCAGGACGGTAGCGCAGATCGTCGGCCATATTCTCCGGCGGGTGCAGATTAACAATACGTAGCTCCGCGCTGCGCAAACCGACACCGGCTGCAAAGGCGGCTAAAAAGCCTGATGCATCCAAACTTTGCGCAGCGGCGTAGCTCAGGGCAATCAGCGAGAGGGCGATAAAATCACTCGGCGCAATATCGCCCTGTGCGTGACGCAGGCGGGTAGCCAGCAGCCCAATCAGACGCCCCAACCCGTAGCCGATACCCAGTCCGCCAAGCAGTGCCCACAGCACATCCACCAGCGCCCAATGGCCAATTTGCAGATAGGTGAGCGGCTCGGTAGAGTTCATCAGCAGCAGCGCCAGCATGAGGATCGGCAGCGCCGAACCGTCATTCATGCCTGCCTCACTCGAGAGCGAGACACGTAGATTATCGTCGTCACTGGCGTCATTGACGGAAATCAAACTGGCGAGCACCGGATCGGTGGGCGCCACAATTGCCCCAAACGCCAGTGCCATCGGCCAGGAAAGGCCGGTCAGATAATGCGCCACCACCGTGATACCCGCCACGGTCAGCAACATGCCGGGAAACGCCAGCCGCACGCCCATACGCCAGCCGTGATTACGAAAAGGAATACGCAGTTTCAGGCCGGTGATAAACAGCGAGGCGGCCATGGCGATTTCGGTCAGCCGGCCGGTCAGTTCTGAATGCGCCACGATATCGATATGCAGCAGATCCAGCGCCCAGGGGCCGCAGGCGACCCCCGCCGCAAGATATAAACCAAATGAGGTCACCGGGCTGCGGTGGATCCAGCCCGATGCCAGTGACATCAGCAACAGCAGTCCACCCACCGCCGCTGTCCATCCCAAAAAACTCATGGACGCCTCCGGTAATCATGGATTGAGTAACATTATTTTCGACAATTGCGTGATAGGAAAAGGGTAGCTCAAATCGGAGAAACAGCCCGCGCAGGCATCAAAAATCAGCAATAAACCCTATAGGCTCAGGTGGCTGCGCGCTCAACCAGTGAAACAATCGTGGCGTACAGTTCGTCTTTGGCCTCTTTCGCGCTGATTTCGCCACGGCCCGCCGCACAGGATAACGCTTCGGCCGCCCCCAGCATCGCCCACAACCCGGCCGACGGCAGAGGCGTTTGCCCTTTTGTGAAAGGCGTCAGAAGACCGCGGCACTTCTCAACGAAAGTCGCCTCATAGTCGCGTTTGATTTTTTCCAGTTCAGGCGTACCGGTCAGCGCAGCAATCACGCCTGAAATTTCACCCCCCTGTGACAACACGCAGTCAATATACGATGAGGCAATCACGGTGGCTTTATCCGCCAGCGTCTCTGCACTTTGCGTCAGTGCGGTGTCCATCAGCGCAGTTTGTCGCTGGTCATAATCCTGATAAAGCACCGCCAGCAGGCCGGAACGCGTACCGAAGTGGTCATAAACCACGGGCTTCGTCACGCCGGAACGTTCGGCCAGATAGCCGAGCGTCAGCGCTTCTGTCCTCTCTTCCCGCACAATAGCCCACGCCATACTCAAAAGCTGCTGAGAACGATCTTCTCTTGAGAGCCGCACGCGGGGTCGTAAAGAGGCAATGCTTTTTGTGTTTTCAGTGCTTGACATCGCTATATACCAAAAGTAACTTACCAACAGTAACTTATTTTACCGTTCACCAAGGTCATCCACAAGAAGGAATTTTCGTCATGCACGCACTGATTGTTGTTTCACATCCGGTTACCGGCTCACTGACCCATACCATCGCCCAACAGATCGCAGAACATGTGGCATCGTCTGACAACGCCCATACGGTGGAAATCGCCGATCTGGCCGCCGAAGGTTTTGACCCAAGATTTACCGCCGCCGACCATTCTGCCTTTCTAAAAGAAAAACCACTCCCGGCCGATGTACTGGCCGAGCAGCAACGCATTGACCGCGCTGACGCACTGGTACTGGTTTATCCGATCTACTGGTGGTCAATGCCGGGTCAGCTCAAAGGCTGGATTGACCGCGTGTTTGCTAATGGCTGGGCCTATGACGACAACGGAGACGGAAAAATGGTGAAAAAACTCGGTCACCTGAAAGTGCATCTGGTCGCCATCGGCGCGGCGGATAAAGGCACCTTTGCGCGTCATGGTTATGACAGCGCAATGAAAACGCAAATTGACCACGGGATATTCGATTATTGCGGCGCGACGGTCGTGGCATCAGAGCGGCTGTTTTCAGCGGAACCCACCGAGATCAGCGCTCAGCTGGCTAAAGCGCAGGCATTGGGCGGCCAGATTTTTGCCCCCGCCAGCGTCGACGAGGTCTGCGCTTAATGGAGCACTAAGTCAAACAAGCCCCGCTTTACCCCCTTATTCCTGCGTTTGATTGCCAGCGGCTGACGGTAAAATCACCACCATCGCCGAGAGTGCATTATTTTCTGTCGCTGGCACCGGCTCTGGCATCTCCAATATGGGACTATTTTTGCGTGGCAAAATCATTTTTACGCAGTGGAAGTTTGGACGAAATTCTGGCTTTGGGCGAAAACGGCCAGCCGGTTTATGCCTCAGCCCTGCAGTTACGGGAAACGCTACGCCTTCGCAATCAGCATGCCGTTGCCAACATACTGGCCATTCCACAACCTAATGAAGCGGGCAACCGCATTGACTGGTATTCCCCCGTCGTGGGCAACGTGACCTCCTGGCTGGCCGCCACCGACAAAGAACGCGCCTCTGCCGTGGCGCAGCTCGAGCAGTGCCGCGGCGTTGTTCACACCCTTTGTCAAAAAGCGCTGAAGTCCGATAAACCCGGCCAGCAGCTGTTTGGCGCCCTGCTCACCAAAGCAATTCAGTTTCCCGACCAAAATCACGTCTATCTGGTGGATGGCAAACCGGTTCTGACCTTCTGGGGCTTCGTACATCTGGATAAAAAATCCCGCGCCGATGCGCTGGACTGCCTGCGTCCGCCGGTGTCGCCTCCTGAATATTCGCTGGTGGATCTGCCGGTAGCGATGGCCGCGAAGGCGGCACCGCTCGCCACGCCTGAAACCGCGCCGGCATCTCAACCCAATGCCGCCATTGCCGCGCCCGTTGCAAAACCCTCTTCGGCCAAAAGCCTGTTGCGTTTCTGGTGGTTAATTCCCGGCGCCGCCCTGCTGGCAACGCTGGTGATGCAGTTCAGCGGCGCACTGACACCGGACGTCAAACCTGTCGCGGAAAAACCGGCAGCGCCGGTTGCTGCCGAGAAACGCGCCCTGCCCGCCACACCCGTGGCAGAAGTAAAACCGGCGGCCGTGATTGCCCCTGCGGTCATCGCACCTGAACCGGTTGTGATGCCCCCTGCGCCAGCGGCTCAGCCTGCCGCTGTGGTGCCTGCGACTGTGGTCGCCGAACCGCCACCTGCGCCGGTTGTTCCTGAGGTTAAACCGGAAGACAAGAATGCCCTGACCATGCCGTCGGATGCAGTCAAAGTTGGCTCGACCCAATTCCTGAACGGTACGTGGCGGGTGATGCTGGACATCAAAACTCCGGTCACCGGCAAACCACCGAGCCTGAAGTATCAGATTAAAAACGGTAAAGGCACGGCGCGGATCCAGTATGGCGACGGCATGAGCTGTAAGGCCGATATCAATGCCGGGCTGATGAGTTCCGGCAATCTGGTGATCAACAGCCGGTTTAAAGCCAAATGCAGCGACGGCTCCCGCTACCAGATGCCGGAGATCGTCTGTACCCAGTCCCTGACCGGACCCGCAGATTGTAAGGGCCGCTACGACGGCAACACGGTCTTCCCGATGACCATGAAGCGTGAGAGTAAATAACCGATGCTGGCGACGATCACCGACTACAAACAACGTATTACGCTGATTCAGAACAGCGGTATTCAGTTCCTCGACTTTGCGTTAACGCCGCACATCGATGCCGATCTGCCCTATAAATTTGTGCGCAAAAGCGCCAACGGACCGCTGCTGCGCCTCGACCACGACCCGCTGACCGGCAAATATTCCCTGCCGGTGCCGGGTATGCAGGTGGAAGTGGTGCGCCCGGAGTCCAGCTTCTCGCTGGAACAGTCGCTGAAACTGCTGGAAAAGGTGTGGCTGCCGCTGCCGTTCCTGCGTTTTACGCCACCGCGTAATTTCTCCGGCGGCCCGGACAACTGGGCACGGATGCAGATTCTGGCACTGGATAAGCCGGATCAGGAAGGGTATACGCACCGGATCAGTCTGGCGTTCGATACACGGGTTTATGGCGAAGGTCAGGACAACGAACTGCTGGCCCCCAATGAAAACGACATCAAAACCGGCGTCAGTTTTGCTCTGGCTTTTTATAACGACGAACTGAGCGACTTTCTTGATCTCACTTGGGTCGACGGATGGCTGCGTGAAGTCTTCAGCCAGCAGGCCAGCCGCTGCGAAAACCGCAACCCGCGCGACATCAAAACCGCGCTGCGCGAATTCGAGTATCAGGCCCACTACCTTAATCTGCTCGATATGTTGGGCACGCAGTTAGCTGTGCCGGAGATCAAGATCAGCGCCAGCACTTTGCAGGAACCGGCCATCAACGTGGACTTGATCCTCGACGTCGGTAACTCGCACACCTGCGGGATTTTGGTCGAAGAGAGTCCGGACGAAAGCAACGGGCTGAAGCAAACCTATGAACTACAAATCCGCGACCTCAGCGAACCCCATAAGCTCTATAACGAACTGTTCGAAAGCCGCATCGAGTTTGCCGAAGCCGCTTTCGGCAAGCAAAATTTCTCGGTAGAAAGCGGTCGCGACGACGCCTTTATCTGGCCGTCCATTGTGCGCGTCGGGCGCGAAGCCAGCCGCATGGCGCTGGTGCGTCAGGGAACAGAAGGGTCTACCGGCCTCTCCAGCCCGCGGCGTTATTTGTGGGACGAAGAGAGTTACGCGCCGGGCTGGCGTTTTAGCCAGAGCACTCACCATTGCGCGCAGGAGCCACCGGCTACCGCCCTGCCACAAACCTTCCTTTTCAATGATGAAGGCCAGCCGCTGTTTACGCTGCCTGCCGACGAGCGCCTGCCGGTGTTTTCGCCGCACTACAGCCGCAGCTCGGTGATGACCTTTATGCTCTCTGAGCTGCTGGCGCAGGCGCTGATGCAGATCAACAGCGCTGCCCAGCGCATGAAGATGATCCATTCCACCGCGCCGCGTCAGCTACGTAACATTATTCTGACCCTGCCCTCGGCAATGCCCAAACCCGAACGTGAGATCTTCCGCCGCAGGATGATTGAAGCCATCGGCGTAGTGTGGAAAGCCATGGGCTGGCACCCGGCTGATGAAGCATTCAACACGCCGGAGCAGCAGGCCGGAAGCCGGGTGCCGGTGCCGAAAGTACAAATGGAGTGGGACGAAGCGACTTGCGGTCAGATGGTCTATCTCTATAACGAATCCCAGGTGAATTTTGCCGGTAAGACCGAAGCCTTTTTCGCCAGCATGGCGCGGCCGGACAAAGAATTGGCCGACGGAGAAAGTGCCGGAAAAACCCTGCGCATCGCCTCGATTGATATCGGCGGCGGCACCACGGATTTAGCCATTACCCAGTACTGGCTGGATGACGGTGTTGGCAATAATGTCAAAATCCTGCCGCGTTTGCTGTTTCGCGAAGGCTTCAAAGTCGCGGGGGATGACATCCTGCTCGATGTGATCCAGCTTTACGTACTGCCCGCCTTGCAGGGCGCGCTGAAAAAAGCCGGTATCGCCAATCCGGAACCGCTGATGGACAAACTGTTCGGCCACGAAGGCCGCATGGACGGTTTATCCATTCTGCGCCAGCAGGTGACGCTGCAAATCTTTATGCCGGTCGGACGGGCGATACTCGAAACGTATGAAACCTTTGACCCGCTGGATGCCGGTGCCGAAATTGAAACCCGCTTTGGGGCGATGACAGGCCAGTCGCCGACGCAAAAAGTGCTCGATCACATCAACAGCGAAGTGCAGCGCGAACTGCGCAGCGACGCCGAACCGTTTGACCTTTTGCAGGTGCCGCTGATCCTCAACCTGAGTAAACTGCACGCCGAGTTTTTATCGCCGCGTATGCACATTACCCAGCAGCTGCGCTCGTTATGCGAAGTCGTAGCACTTTACGCCTGCGACGTGCTGTTGCTGACGGGACGCCCTTCGCGTTTTCCGGGTATTCAGGCGCTGTTTCGCCTGTTACAGCCGTTACCGGCCAACCGTATTTTGTCGCTCGATGGCTATCACACCAGTGACTGGTATCCGTTTAACAAGCTCGGCCGCATTGAGAACCCGAAATCCACTGCCGCCGTGGGGGCGATGCTGTGTCTGCTCTCCCTCGACCTGCGCCTGAACAGTTTCTACTTCAAGGCCGGTGATTTTCAGCCCTACTCGACCATCCGCTATCTGGGGATGCTCGACAGCAATAATGCCCTGACGGCGGAAAACGTCTATTACAACGATATTGACCTCGACCAACCCGACTTCCAGCTCAGCCAGCAGGTGAGTTTCCAGATGCGCGGCCCGCTGTGTCTGGGTTTCCGCCAGCTGGACAATGACCGCTGGCCCGCTTCACCGCTTTATACGCTTTCCATCAGTGACCACAAACTGGCACGGCGCATTGCCGGTGACAACGTGCTGACGTTGAAACTGAAAGTCAGCAAAGAGGGAGCGTCAGACAGCCCTGAAAAAGTTGAAATTGCTGAAGCCGCGTTGCAGGACGGCACCCCTATTCCACCGGAACATTTACGATTGAAACTCAATACGTTAGCGGCCAGCGGTTCAGGTGCCACCCATTACTGGATCGACAGTGGGAGCGTATTTAAAAAATGAATGCGATAAAAAATCAGCCACTGAGCGGTGAGTTTCAGTCTATTGTGACGGGCGTCAGCCAGGCGATGTCCTGGATAGATGAAAACCGTCAACATTCGCCGCGTTTGCATATGGAAGCCGACCGGCTGCTGCTGAAGCTTCGCCGTCAGCGGCATAAAGCCAGGAATCTCAGCACCTCAGAATCCCGGAATCCCGGAATCGGCCTTTATGGTCAGTCACAGGCCGGGAAGTCTCATCTGCTGAACGCCCTGGTGGCCGGAGAAAATGGTCGTCTCGAAACGCTGCTCGGCAACCACATTCTGGACTATGTCAGCCATATTAATCCGGGCGATCAGGCCAGCGGTGTGATCACGCGTTTCAGCCGTCAGGCCGATATCATTGACCCGAAATGGCCGGTGCAACTAACGCTGCTCAGCGAAGCAGAGCTTATCAAAATCGCGGCCCTGAGCGCAGCGCATGACACGGCCCCGTGGGATCAGCAGCAGATCCTCGCCCACCTTCAGAATCTCTCAATGCACCGCCAGCCGCACGCGGTTGACGGGCTGACCGGTGACGACGTAGTGGCCCTGTGGGACGCGATGGCGCGCGTTGATGCCAAAGCGGACAAACCGCGCGCCCTGCATTTCTGGCCAGCAGCTGTCAGTCTCGCGCCCTGTCTGAGCGTCGATGACCGGGCACGTCTGTTCTCGGTGCTGTGGGGCGAAGCCTCTCATACCACCGCGTTCTACCGCCACTTCGCCCATGCGCTGCAACAGGCAGGCAGTGCCACAGAGCTTCTCGCGCCGCTGGGCGTGCTGGTAGACGACCACCTGCTTCCCGCCGACGGTATTATGAGTCCGCTTACGTTAAGTGGCGAATTCGAAACAGACAGTGACGCGCAGACTGTCATGGTGTGTCCGCTGCAAAACGGCAAAGCAGGCGCACCGGTTGAGATTGCTTTGGTGGATCTGGCGCTGCTCAGTGTGGAACTGCTGGTGCCGCTGATGTCTACGCCGCAGGAAACCCTGTTCGAACAGGCCGATCTGCTGACCTTCCCTGCCGATATTGATATGCAAACCCTGAGCCGCCCGCACAGCCTGCTCTCACCTGCCCTGCTACAGGCTAAAAATGCCTGCCTGCTGGAACGCTACACCGACAACCAGCAGGTCAATTTGTTGATGGTCTGTACGGCGGCGGGGAGCCGGGAGTCGGTGAAGCAGGTCGGTAAGGCGCTGGATCACTGGGTAAAACAGACGCAGGGTGAGAACGCGCAGGTACGCAGCCGCCGTAAACCCGGCCTTATCTGGGCGCTGACACCGTTTGATCAGCGCATCACCCACGGCGAACATTTCGACGAGGCCGTGCAGCGTTATGTGGGTACGCCGGGCGACGCCTGGGGCACCATGTTGGCAATGGACAAACGCGGCATCGAACGTATGGCAACGTGGTTAACCACGGAAGTGACGGTGCAAAATAAACAAGCCCGTCTGACGGAACAGCGGGATGAAGTCCGTCGCGAACTGACGGAAAATCTGCTGGGAAGCTGGCATCAGCCCGCCACCGATGAGGAACTGCCGCAGAAACAGCGTATCGCAGAAAGTTTGTTAAAAGCGCTGCAAACCCGCGCCGGTGTTCACGGCGAGCTCCTGGAACGTCTGCTGCCTGCACGCGAAGAACTTCGCCGTCTTTATCTGCAACCATTCAACGCACAGCCCGCGGCGGTGTTACACAAAACCGGGACAACCGCGCCGCCGGTCACTGAAACCTTTGGTATCGGCATCAGCATTGATCTGTTCAGTGAAGACCCGGTTGAAGACGTGGTGACTGAAGATGTGGCCGTGCCCGTCGCAGCAGAAACGGATTTCGCCCGTAAAGCCCAGCACCACTGGGTCAACCATCTGCGCAGCTTGCCCGACAATGCGCCGCTGGTAGACCTGCTTGGGATTGGCAAACCGGGCGTTGAGATGCTGGTTGAAGAGGTGATCACGGCCGGTATTCGAATGGATGTGGTGGGTAAACTGGTTACGATTCTGGAAGAGACGCCGCTGAGCAGCACCAGCGCTGAAAGCCAGGCCGATCGTCAGGTTTCCCGCGCATTGACCGTGATGGGTGATTTTGTCGCCTGGCTGGGTTTTCTCAATATCGACGAGTCACTGCGCCCGGACAGCCGCATCAACCGCGGGCACAAAATCTTCGCCAAGCCAGTGAAAACCTGGAGCACCACCCAGCGCCTGACCAAACTGACGCTGGCACCCGCCAATAATACCGCGTTTTACATCTACGACTGGCTGGTGGCCCTCAACGAAGTCATCATTCAAAACACCGGTTATTCCGCCGGGCGCGAAATCAGCCCGCAGCAAAAAAAGCAACTCTGCGGCATTTTGCAGGTAATACAAGGCTGACTCCTGCCCGGTCACGGATGACCGGGGAGAGAAAAGCGTCTTCATCACAATTACACGCCCTTCGCATTGACAGATTCTCAAGCGGTTAATACTTTTATTGATAACTTTACTCCATTAGTGATAATTAAATGGAGTTTTATTCCATAAAATTATCTCCCAACATGGCTAAAAATATCCATTAATGAGGAATACCGCTGATGAACCGCCTGCCCTGCCCCGGTAAGAAAAAAGGGAATACCAGAATTATACTGTCTGGCGCCTTCCTCTTGGGATTTGCAATGTCCCTGCCTTATGCCAGCGCCGCGTCTTATCCGGATTTCCCTCTCCCATTTAAGAACGGTACCGGCGCGCGCGTGGATCACCGTTTATTTGCCGGTCTGGGCACTGCGGGTCAGTCATGGTTCAGTCTTGATACGGATAAACCCAGCAGTGCCTGGCAGAAAATCGCGGATTTTCCCGGCCAGCCGCGCGAACAGGCTGTTACCGTTGCGCTGGGCGGAAAGCTGTATGTGTTTGGGGGCGTGGGGAAAAGCCGGGCGGACGATACTCTGTTGCGGGCGCTGAATGACGTTTACCGGTTTGATCCGCACACCAATCAGTGGCAACAGCTGGCGACGCGTGCGCCACGCGGTCTGGTCGGAACCGCCGCCGCCACGCTCGATGGCGCTCAGGCACTGCTGCTGGGCGGCGTCAACAAGGCCATTTTCGACGGTTACTTTGCAGATATCGCTTCAGCCGGAGGTGATGAAACACAGAAAAATGCCGTCATTCATGCCTACTTCGATAAACCTGTGGCGGATTATTTTTATAACCGGGATGTCCTGATGTATGACCCGGCAAAAAACCGGTGGAGAAATGGCGGTCAGGTACCCTTTACAGGCACGGCGGGATCCGCCATCAGTGTTCTCAATGACAGCCTTATCCTCATTAATGGCGAAATTAAGCCGGGCTTACGCACTACCGCAGTATGGCAGGGTAAACAACAGGGCGCTGCACTCGCGTGGCAACAGCAACCCTTCCTGCCCGGTGCTGAAAAGGGCGCAACGCAGGAAGGACTGGCGGGCGCGTTTTCGGGCGTAAGCCATGATGTGGTACTGGTCGCGGGCGGCGCTAATTTTCCCGGCGCATGGAAACAGTTCAATGCCGGTCAGCTCTACGCCCATCAGGGGCTGAAAAAACAGTGGCAGCCGACAGTCTATGCACTGGCGGATAATCAATGGAAAGTGGCGGGCCACTTGCCGCAGCCGCTGGGCTACGGTGTGACGATTCAGGATAATGAGAAGCTCATTCTGGTGGGGGGTGAAACGACGGGCGGCGCCGCAACCTCTTCTGTCATTCAGCTATCCTGGCAGGGCAACCAGCTGCTTATTGAGTAGGCCACTTTTCGTGACCCTCTGGCAGCCTCCATCATTGCCCACCTCCCCTCTCATCGTACGCGCGCTGTGCAGCTTCCACTTTTCCCGATAGCTCTGTGTCCAGTCGTAGAGCGCAGTAAAGGGAACTTCCAGCATGCGGCCCAATTCCGTCATGCTGTAGATCACTGCCACCATCAGCGTCGGTTCAGTGGGATTGTCCGGCGAATTTGTCGCCTCATTTATGGCGGAAAGTTCACAACCGGCCAGTCTGACAATCTGGTTCGCCGGCTGGAAAAAGAGGAGCTTGATCTGATTACCGTGGGCCGAGCGCTGCTTAATGATCCGCAATGGGTGCGTAAGATTCAGGAAGGGGATACGGAAAATTTGAAGGACTTCAGTGCGGCAGAGCTGTCTACGTTGTATTGAGGGTAATGATGGAAAACGAACACGCCCGGTCGGAGAGGCCGGGCGTTGCTACACGAGGGTCTGAACCGTTAGCTGCACATGCAGGCACTGCGTTCCGGCTGGCTGTGCAGGGTTTTGCGCCAGTCACCCGGCGTCTGTCCAAACTGACGTTTGAAGCTGCGGTTAAAGGACTGCTGGGAATCAAACCCCAGTGAAATCGCCACATTGACGATAGGCTCGCCGCTGTTCGCCAGTCTTTCAGCTGAAATATTCAGTTTTTTTGCACGGATATATTCACCCAGTGCAGAGCCGGTGTGTTCTTTAAACATCCGTTGCAGGTACCACTTTGAGTACCCTGCCCGCTCGGCGACGGTGTTGATATCCAGCCGCTCTTCGAGGTTCCTGTCGATCCAGTCAGTTAAATCGTGAATAAAATCAGCCGTTTTCATGGTCTCTCTCCCGCCTTGCAGCAACGTAAGTGATGTGGGGTAGTGGTCTTGTTCTGTTTTTAGCCTGACGGGATCCGCCTCTAAATGCAAGTATTATTGTTGCATTAAACCTATCTCAGTGTAGAGTCATTTTCCTCACCGCACCACTGCCCGAAAAAGAGCACATAAAGTGCAACAGTAATTCTTGCACTTTGGTAAGCCGCTCCCTACAATCCCTCCGAATTAATGTATCTTTCATTGATACCTTAAATTTAGCACTTCCCCATTTTTCTCGCAGCAAAGTTGTGTCAGTGAACGACGCAATTCGGACAAAAAACCTTCAGGCAAAGGACGTTACCCGGATGACAGTAACGGGTGTATTGCCTCGGACGGTTTACTCACTGGAAATAAAAATAATGCTAAACCTGCAAAATCCCCTGGTTCAACGGGGCCGTCGCGGTTCCCTTATGGTGCTGCAACTTTCAGCCGTGTCGCTGTTGGTCGCTCTACTTAGCGGCTGCGACAAAAGCGTGGCGCAAAATGGGCCACCTCCGGCGCCGGCGGTCAGCGTCGCGGACGTGGTGACCCAGCCCATCAGTCAGTGGGACGATTTCAATGGCCGGATCGAAGCCGTGCAGAGCGTACAGCTACGCCCGCGGGTTTCCGGTTATATCGACAAGGTGAATTACACCGAAGGTCAGGAAGTGAAAAAGGGTCAGGTGCTGTTCACCATTGATGACCGTACTTACCGCGCTGCCCGCGAGCAGGCGCTGGCAGAGTTAGTGCGCGCCCGCAATCAGGCTAGCCTGACTCGCAGCGAGTCAGGCCGTACTGAGAAACTGATTGGAACCCAAGCCGTTTCAACCGAAATCTGGGAGCAGCGTAAATCTGCGGCATCGCAGGCACAGTCCGACGTGCTGGCCGCGCAAGCCCAGCTGGACATGGCACAACTGAATCTGGACTTCACTCAGGTCACTGCCCCGATCGATGGCCGCGCCAGCCGCGCGATGATCACGGCCGGCAATCTGGTCACCGCCGGGGACAGCGCCAGTGTGCTGACCACGCTGGTATCCCAGGACAAGGTCTACGTCTATTTTGATGTCGATGAGGAAACTTTCCTGCGCTATCAGACACTGGCGCGCAACGGTCAGCATATTGCCGATCCGGGTACCAAACTGCCGGTGAAAGTCGCGCTGGCAGGTGAAGACGGATATCCGCATACCGGTTATGTCGATTTCACCGATAACCAGCTGAACTCAGGCACCGGAACTATCCGTATGCGTGCGGTGCTCGACAACGGCGAACGTCGCTTTACGCCGGGGCTGTTTGCCCGCGTGCAGATGCCGGGCAGCCCGCAGTTCAACGCCACACTGATTAACGACCGCGCAATATTGACCGATCAGGACCGTAAATACGTTTACGTGGTGGACAAAGAAGGTAAAGCCCAGCGTCGCGATGTGGTTGTCGGCCGCCAGTACGCCGGTCTGCGCATTGTGCAAAAAGGCTTAGTCAGTGGCGACAGAGTCATTATCGACGGTGTACAGAAAGTCTTTATGCCGGGGATGGCCGTTGACGCCAAACCTGTTGCGATGATTGCCGCCAACGCCGCGCCAGCCGTTTCCCAATAAGCCTTACAGGATCCTGACCTATGGACTTTTCCCGCTTTTTCATCGACAGGCCGATTTTTGCGGCGGTGCTGTCGATACTGATTTTCGTTGGCGGCGTGATCTCTATTCCGCTGCTGCCGGTCAGTGAATATCCGAACGTGGTTCCGCCGAGCGTGCAGGTGCGCGCCGTCTATCCGGGCGCCAACCCGAAAGTGATCGCTGAAACCGTGGCAACGCCGCTGGAAGAGTCGATTAACGGCGTCGAAAACATGATGTACATGAAATCCGTTGCGGGTTCCGACGGCGTGCTGGTGACTACCGTGACTTTCCGTCCGGGTACTGATCCGGATCAGGCGCAGGTTCAGGTGCAAAACCGCGTATCGCAGGCGCAGGCGAGGTTGCCTGAGGATGTCATACGCCAAGGGATCACCACGCAGAAGCAGTCCCCTACCCTGACGCTGGTGGTGCATCTGGTTTCCCCTTCCGGCAAGTATGACTCACTCTATCTGAGCAACTATGCCACGCTGAAAGTGAAAGATGAGCTGGCGCGTCTGCCGGGCGTCGGACAGGTACAGATTTTTGGTGCCGGTGAGTACGCCATGCGTGTCTGGCTGGACCCGAATAAAGTCGCTTCCCGCGGTCTGACCGCCTCGGACGTGGTAGCAGCCATGCGTGAGCAGAATGTGCAGGTCTCTGCCGGTCAGCTCGGGGCGGAACCGATGCCGACCAAAAGTGACTACCTGCTCTCTATTAATGCGCAGGGCCGTCTGCAAAATGAGGAGGAGTTCGGCAATATCATTCTGAAAACCAGTGATGACGGCACCATTGTGCGTTTACGCGACGTGGCACGCATCGAAATGGGTTCAGGCAGCTACGCGCTGCGTTCACAGCTAAATAATAAAGACGCGGTGGGGATTGGTATCTTCCAGGCACCCGGTTCCAATGCCATCGACTTGTCTGACGCGGTCCGTGCCAAGATGGGCGAACTGGCTACCCGCTTCCCGGATGGCATGACGTGGAAAGCGCCTTATGACCCGACGGTATTTGTGCGAGATTCTATCAGCGCGGTAGTCCATACCCTGCTGGAAGCCGTATTGCTGGTGGTGCTGGTGGTTATTCTGTTCCTGCAAACCTGGCGTGCGTCAATCATCCCCCTGCTGGCCGTGCCGATTTCTATCGTCGGAACGTTCAGCGTACTCTATCTGCTCGGTTTCTCGCTCAATACGTTGAGCCTGTTTGGACTGGTGCTGGCGATAGGGATCGTGGTGGATGATGCCATCGTGGTGGTGGAGAACGTCGAGCGAAACATCGAGGAAGGGCTGAGCCCGCTGGCAGCGGCGCATCAGGCCATGCGGGAAGTCTCGGGGCCGATTATCGCCATCGCGCTGGTGCTGTGCGCCGTGTTCGTGCCGATGGCGTTCCTGTCCGGCGTGACCGGTCAGTTCTATAAGCAGTTTGCGGTGACGATTGCCATTTCTACCGTGATCTCGGCCATCAACTCCCTGACGCTTTCCCCTGCGCTGGCGGCGCTGTTGCTGAAACCTCACGGCGCGAAGAAAGATATCCCGACGCGCATCATCGACCGGTTGTTCGGCTGGCTGTTCCGTCCGTTCAACCGCTTCTTCAACAAGAGCTCTGAACGCTATCAGCATGCGGTTTCCCGTGCGCTGAGCCGCCGTGGTGCAGTGTTTATGGTGTACGTGGTGCTGCTGTGCGCCGCCGCCTTTATGTTTAAAGCGGTGCCGGGGGGGTTCATTCCGACGCAGGATAAACTCTATCTGATCGGTGGCGTGAAAATGCCGGAAGGCGCGTCACTGGAACGAACGGATGCCATGATCCGCAAAATGAGCGCGATCGGACTTAGTGTTGACGGTGTCAGTGATGCTATCGCCTTCCCCGGCCTGAACGCCTTGCAGTTCACCAATACGCCGAATACCGGCACGGTGTTCTTCGCGCTGAAACCGCTGAATGAACGTACCCGCACCGCGGCATCGATCAATGCGGAAATCAACGCCAAGATTTCACAGCTACAGGAAGGGTTTGCGTTCTCGATTATGCCGCCGCCAATCCTCGGTTTAGGCCAGGGCTCCGGCTATTCGCTCTATGTTCAGGACCGCGCAGGGCTCGGTTACGGCGCATTGCAAACGGCCATCAATACCATGTCGGGTGCCATTATGCAGACGCCGGGAATGGGTTTCCCGATCTCCTCTTATCAAGCCAACGTGCCACAGCTGGACGCGAAAATTGACCGCGATAAAGCGAAAGCACAGGGTGTGTCGCTGGACGAACTGTTCAGCACGCTGCAAACCTATCTCGGTTCGTCATACATCAATGACTTCAACCGCTATGGCCGCACCTGGAAAGTGATGGCGCAGGCTGACGGGCCTTATCGCCAGAGCGTCGAAGACATCGCCAACCTGCGTACCCGTAATGACAAAGGTGAAATGGTGCCGATCGGCAGTATGGTTAACATCACCACGACCTACGGGCCGGATCCGGTTATCCGCTACAACGGCTATCCGGCAGCGGACATTATCGGCGATGCCGATCCTCGCGTGCTCTCATCAACCGAAGCGATGACTGAAGTCGCCGGACTGGCGCAAAAAATTCTGCCCAACGGCATGAATATTCAATGGACGGACCTGAGTTATCAGCAATCCACCCAAGGACATGCGGCGCTGATTGTTTTCCCGGTGGCCATACTGCTGGCCTTCCTGGTACTGGCCGCGCTGTATGAGAGCTGGACGCTGCCGCTGGCGGTGATCCTGATTGTACCAATGACCATGCTCTCGGCCCTGTTTGGCGTGTGGCTGACCGGCGGGGACAATAACGTTTTCGTGCAGGTCGGGTTAGTGGTGCTGATGGGGCTTGCCTGCAAGAATGCCATCCTGATTGTCGAGTTCGCCCGCGAGCTGGAAATGCAGGGCAAAGGCATTGTTGAAGCAGCGCTGGAGGCCTGTCGCCTGCGTCTGCGGCCAATCGTTATGACGTCGATTGCCTTTATCGCCGGGACTATCCCGCTGATCTTAGGGCATGGTGCGGGGGCCGAAGTGCGCGGTGTCACGGGTATTACTGTGTTCTCCGGCATGTTGGGGGTGACGCTGTTTGGCCTGTTCCTGACGCCGGTGTTTTACGTGGCGCTGCGACATCTGGTAACACGCAAAGCGCGTGCTGAGGCCGTGACTGCCTGACGGTTCGCCAGAAAGCAAAAAGGTCGGGGTTTTATACCCGACCTTTTTTTATGCCTGAATGGATTGGTACACCGAAAAACAAGGCGCTGAATTATTTATCCGCCGTGGCTTCCTGCACGTCACCGGTGCAAATGCGTTTGTCGTTACACTCGAACTGCGCTAGTGCATCCGCCACGGTGTGACGCGCCAGCACTTCCAGCGACGCCTCTTCCGCTTCACTCACTACCGATTTGAAATACCAGCAGGCGTTAGCACTCACCAGACAACGTGCCGGCACTTCCGGACGGGCTGCCCAGATGCGTTTATCATCAATGACGGCGGTGTAAATATCACGCAGGGTAATTTCATTCGCCGGGCGGCCAAGATGGATAGAGCCAGTTCGGCCAAGCGTGGATACAATAATGCCGCTGCGGGTCAGCGGGACCATCAGCTTGCGGATAAAGCTCGGGTTAGCTTCCAGACTGGCGGCAAGAACCGCACTGGTGGAGCGTATGCCCACCTTTTCGGCTACGGCGACGCTGAGTACCATTTGCATTGCTGTCGGAAAGCGAAAATCTAACATGTCATTGTCCTGAGAGACGAAGTTCTTAGGGTAAGCTGGCGGTGGAAAATGCCAGAACGATGAACGTCAATAGGCGATAATATAACAAACACTGTTGCATTTTTGAAGTTTAGCCCCGCCGTTGCGCACAGATTGACCATAGTTCCCATGATTTTTGTGAGGTCAGACGGGGAAAAGCACATTGTTGCTTATTTGCCTTCAGGAGGGCCCGTTATTTTCGGCAACCCGCGTCAGAATCTGGTTTTGATTTCCCCGGCATCATGCGCACCAGCGCATTATCCCGCAGCACATAATGATGAAACAGCGCGGCGGCGGCATGTAGCCCAATCAGATAGTATCCTGTGTCCGCGATAAGCTCGTGCAAACCCTTAAGCTGCTTTTGCAGGACAATATCCGGCACCACGCTCTGGGGCATATTCATGCCAAACAATAACCAATGATTTCCGCTGTAGTACATCGTTAACACCCCCAGCACCGGCAGGCTGATAAACATCAGGTAAATTAAGCCATGGGCAACGTGGGCCGCCAGATGCTGCCAACGCGGTTCAGGGGGCTTAATGGTCGGAGTGACATACATGGCTTTGACCAGAAGGCGGACAATCATCAGTACCAGAACGCTAAAACCCAGACTGTAATGGACCAGATTAAAATACTCTCGTCCGGGTGTCCCCTTGGGAACCAGGCCTTTCAGCAACATTGAAGCGTAAGTTCCGACCACCAGAAAAAAAACCAACCAGTGAAGGAAAATCTGAGGTGAAGCATATTTCGTGCGCATGATGAGCTCAGTAAAAAAAAGTTAATCTCACCCTAACCATAAACACTTAAGGCAACATTAAGGACACCGGTCAGCGGTAAAATTCTCATTTCTTTTAGAGGATTATTGAATCTTGTGATTACACAATCCTTAAATCCTACACTCCTGAAATCTCGAAATTCCAATAGGTCTGTATCCCAGAATGATGTAATTCTCCCGATCAGTCATCCTGAGATTTTAGAATCACAGAATCATATAATTCATGCATCCAATAATGAGATGAGCATAAGATATTGGCTCAGGAATCACAGAATCCTGACAACACCGAGATTACAAGATTCCTGGTTTTGTTCAGCAACTCTAATTATAGGATTTCATAATCCTAAAATCCTATGATAGTTATATCTTGCGATAACTTATGAAAGCAGTAAGCAGAGAATCATAGGATGACAAGATACAATAATCCCAAAGACTTCCGTTCCCTCTCCCCTCCCCTGTCGTCAACTGCACATCTCGCATAGAATTAATATATTGAAAATTATATAATAATCCTGAAATTTCAGAATCCTTTCAATGTTTTTACTCACTCGCGGCATCCTTAATAAATCCTGGAATCTCAGGATTTATTAAGGATGCTAAGATAACAAGAGCCTGAAATCATAGAATCCAATCCGGCTGGTGATACGAGTCATCCAGGAATCTCAACCTCACGAAATCTCAGGATTCAGAAATCCCATCATCATAATTTCCCCTCACTTCGACGCGTTCTGTATTCCGGGATTCAGAGATACCAGGGGGATAGGAGCGTGGCATCCTGAGATGATTGAATCCCCATATGTAAGCCCTGTATAAAACAAACTCACAATCCAGCATACCTTGAATCTCGGAATCTTTGAATTCCAGAATCATACAATCATTGAATTTGTTAACGTTATGAGCCAGCCCCAAACAGCAACTCAGGATTCAAGGATGACATGCTTATAGTATCTCATCATCATTACATCCTCTCATCTGAAAGTATGAGTAACAATGATGCCTCATAAAAGATTACGGAATCCTGAGATTTCATAATCCTTCAATCCGATGATATTGAAATCCTGAGAGGCAAACCTTATAGTAGTGACTTATCATGAGATTCATGGATGTAATAATCACAGAATCCTGAGATAACGAGACATGAACAATCACAGCGTCTTGACATCTTGGGATGTTAAGATTCCAGAATTATATAATCCAAAGATTCATCACCAAGAGGTTGTTATGGCAGCGAAAATTATTTCCTTCCTGAACGGGAAGGGCGGGGTAGGGAAAACCACAACGTCCATTAACATTGCAACCTGTCTCGCCAGACAAGGACACAAAGTGGTGATGGTGGATACGGATCCACAGGGAAGCATCAGCAACTGGTACGACGAAAGCAAATGTCAGTTCGATCTGACTGAAGCAGCCTCAGAAAAAGAAGTCTATACCGTAAGAAAACATCTGAAAGAGTATGACTATGTGGTGATTGACGGCGCAGCAGCGATTTCCGCGATATCCGCAGCTGCCGTGATGGTCAGCGACCTGGTTCTCATCCCGGTAACACCTTCTCCTTTGGATTTTGCAGCATGTGGTGCCATTTTGGCCGTTGTTGAAGCGCGTGAAAATCTCCAGCCGGTGATTGCCCGGTTTCTTATTACCAAGAAAGTGGCTTCAGCCAAGATGCTTGAAGTTCTGAAAGCGTCGATTGCCGATACAGGGGTTCCTGCTCTGCGCACGGGCACCACGCAACGTCAGGTTTATGTTCGGACCATGATGGATGGCGGAACGGTATTTGATACCACCGACGGTAATGCCAAAGGGGAGATTGAAATCATGACTAAAGAGATCACGGAGCTGCTGAAATGAAAATGAAATTGGGCCAACATCGTCAGTTGAATACCGCACTGGAAGCCGTGAGCAAACCGCCCGTCGGCGTCAAAAAGTTGCAAACCAATATTGATGAAGACCTGCATAAACGCTTTAAAACTAGCTGCTTTTTGCAGGATCGCGAAATGAAAGACGTCCTGACCGAGCTTATCGAAGGCTGGTTAGTGCATAACGAGCGTGGTTAAGACAACGTAGTGCGCTTCAATGCCGGTGACGAAGGTGACCGGCACGCCTTTTTCACACGCTTTGTTGCTGGCGACGAGACTTCGCATGTTTTCTCCGATCTGCTGTTATTCCCTTAAGGATCGCAAGATCCAATAACTCTTTTGTTTCTTTTTAAGTTTAAACCTTTATCTTTAGGGCTGATTTTAACTCTATTAATCATAATGTTACAATGAATTATGTGGAGTCATTTCCTGCGCCGGGTGGAGATCATTCCTGCTGGATGTGGATCCTTTTCATGATCAACGTAGAGCTTTTTCCTGTGGATAAATTCCTGAGTGATCAGAAGCTTATCTGCGTGGAAGGATTTTCTGTTGATAACTAAACTCTACCTCGCCGCTGTTCTCAAAAATCTACCAGATTGTCCGCGATTTAACAGCGTAAGTCTCTCCCGATGGCTGGCAGGGCGCTTAGGTGATGCTTAAAGGTGGAAAGATTTCCTGTATTTGTCGCTAAACCGTTCAACGTGGAGTGATTTCCTGTGACAGCGTCACTGCGCTGACCCGTGATGTGGGAAATATTGATCGGCCGCTAAAGTGGAGTGATTTCCTGTATACAAGCTTTTAAGGTTATGTGGAGTATTTTCCTGATGAAGAAGAGCAGGGAGGATGAGTCAGGGTTTCATCTGCGTTTACGGGGAAATCATCCACTTACCTTAGTTGTGACGCTGTCACATTTTCATATGTGGAAAGATTACCTGATCGGGTTACAAGGATTTAACGTGGAGGATTTTCATGTTCTGAGGCGCCTTCAATCCGTGGATCCTCAAATTTAGCGGCCTGAGAGACGCTTATGTGGAAAGATTACCTGTCATCTATCTCTGATTTTCCCTATGTGGAGAGATTACCTGTTGACGCCGGGTGAAACCTTATGTGGAAACTTTTCCTGCACCACAACGCCGTTATGTGGAGATATTTTCTGTAAAACGGCCCCCGCGAACCAATCCGGGGCTGAATGTGGCCTCAAACGATATTTGAGAGATCGATCACGAAACGCGATCCTTCGCAAAAAAGTCTATATGTGGAAAGATTTCCTGAATTTTCATATCGGGACAGAAGGAGTGTTTCGGTGATAGCCGGAAACTTTTTGGCGGGCTCGCAAAAACGGTATGTGGAGACTTTTCCTGTAAAATGCTGCGGGAATGAAAGGGGGGATCCTTTCCGGAATAGCCTGATGAAATTGGTTATGTGGAGTTTTTTCCTGATCTGACTTTTGGATCCCTTTCTTAACCAACTGATTTTAAATGATTAAATAGTGCATCTTTTTGCTTTACGCCACTAATTTATATGTGGAATAATTTATCTACATTCCACCTATGGATCCTGCGACATGGAACTCAACAAACTGACCGTTGTTCAGGGAAACGACCTCCTGGAAGGCGCATACAGCGTCACACTGGATGAGATGCGGTTGCTCAATTTGGCATTAGCCCAAATTGACAGCAGGAAACCCCAACCCGATACGCTTTATCGACTTTTCCCTCAGGATTATCAGCGGATCTACGGCGTCAATCCGACCAGCAGCCACCGGCAGCTGCGCGAAGCCGCTGAAAGCCTGATGAAAAAGCCGGTGACCATCTACAAGCCTGACACAAAAACCGGCAAAGTGCGTACGGTCCAGCTTTCGTGGTTCTCACGTCTTGAATACGTGAGCAGCGACGATCACAGCGCGGTGGTGCTACGTTTCGGTCAGGACGTGGCGCCTTATCTCTATGAATTAAAAGAATCTTTTACCAAACTTAATTTCGCGAACATCGCGAAACTGGATACGCCTTTCTCTGTGCGCCTCTATGGCTGGCTGATCAAAGCCAAGAACTTGTACGGCCGGCGCAGCGGAAAAGCCATCGAGGTGACGCTGGATCTCAACTGGATGCGTGAAAAGGCCGGACTGGCGGGTAAGTATGAAGATTACCGTGACTTCCGTCAGAAGCTGCTGGAGCCCACCATTAACCGTATCAACGCCAATACGGACATCTCCGTGGTGTGGGAGCCGGTAAAGCAGGGCAGAACCGTGGTGTCCATTAAGTTTGCCTACGTCGATGAGTCAGCGCCTGAGGCCAGCAAGCCCTTACGCCCGCGTCTGCCACGCCGCCCGCGTGCGGTGGCGGGTTCTCAGCTCGAAGGGGACTGGGCACGCCGCTGTATCGCCATCTTCGAAGATTATCGAATTAAATTAACCGCTTATGATGTTGATGATAAAGCGACGCTGCCTGATCTGCGTAAGCTGGCAGGGTGGTATAAGGTGATCGGGGATAAGAACAAACAAAAAGAAGTCCTGGCTGAAGTCAGCACCCGCAGCAAAAAAGTCAGCGCCAAATAATCTTCCTGAAGTGGGGCGTTTAACTGCCCCGCATCGCTATAACCCCCCCAAGCCTTCCTCTAAACTGCAATGTGGATCCCTTAAAAGGATATGACATCCTTATTCTTATTGTCCTAAAAAGTTAGTGAGCACTTACTGGGTTGGAGCAGGAAATCATTCCACCTTTAGCACATCGGGGTACTTTTCCGTGGCGGCCTCATGAAAGATATCCCCCAGATAGGTGGCTATCTCATGCTCTTCGATAAAATCAGGGATCACCACATCATGATTCGGTGAGAACTTTCTTTCCGGTAACGTGACATTCAGCACCTGCCATTGATCAGCGGTTTGCTTCACGGCCAGCAGGCGGCCGAATACGTTGTAGATCATCATGACGTGCTCCCCTGATGCGATGAAATTAAGTTCTGAGACTGATTTCACACTTAAGCATAAGCTGCCGCGTGAGTCATCTTAAGCAGCGCGTTGCCAGTACAAATTAGCTATAAGCCATATTTTTTCGTTGTTAGACAAGCCGAATACGCAACCTTACTCTTTGTCACGTTTTGTAAATAAACTGCAAATCCCCTGATGAGGAACCTCTTTTGGCAAAGTCACTGCAACATCTTCACCCACGCGGGCTGTCACAATTTACGCCGCTGAAAATCGCACTGCTGTGCGGATCGATTTTATTCTCTTCCGGCGTTATGGCTGATGAACTGCTTAAAGAGGGAATTACGCCTGCGACGGACGCCAGCCAGATCCCCGCATCGGCTCTCCTGCGCAAAGACACCGTGGTTGCCGGTATCCTGGAACCGCAGGGAATTTTCAACCCCTACTTCTTCGTAAATGGCTGGGACGAGAACGTCACCAACGTGATCTTTGCCCGTTTAGTTGACTGGGACAGCCACGGTGAATCCGTTCCCGGGCTGGCGGAAAGCTGGACCATCAGCCCGGATGGCAAAACATATACCATCAAACTGCGCCCGAATCTGAAGTTCAGTGACGGGTCTCCACTGACGGCTGAAGACGTTGCTTTCACGCTGACCGTGCTTTATGACCCGAAATACGATGGGGATACCGATATTTCGCTGGCGCATATTGTCGGTGGTGATGACTACAAAGCTGGTAAAGCGGACAGCGTCAGCGGCCTGAAAGTTATCGATCCGCAAACTCTGCAGGTGACCACCAGCGAAGAGGGTGCTACCACACTGCAAAAAATCGGCGGCCCGGTGCTGTCAAAAGCCTATTACGGCAAAGGTTACAGCCGCGGCAACCTCGACACCTTACGCACGCTACACGGCAAACCGCTTGGTAACGGCCCCTATATCTATGAAAAATACATTCCGGGTCAGGAGATCCGCTTCCACGCCAATCCGTACTATTACAAAGGCGTGCCACCAACGCCGCGCTTTATCTACCGCGTGACCAACCCGTCCACTAACTTCCAATTGTTCCAGACGGGTGAAACCGATTACGACGCCTTTACTTCTCGTCCGGATGATATCGAACAGCTCAAACTGCTCGGCTTCGCCAACATCAATCTGTACGGATCCAGTGATTACAGCAAAATTGAATTCAACGTCAAACGCCCGGCGCTGCAGGATGTGAAAGTCCGTCAGGCATTGATCTACGGCCTTGATCGCCAGAAACTGATTGACGTGGTCTATCAGGGCTATGGTTCTGTCGCGAATGAGCCTATCGCGCCGATTTCCTGGGCTTACAACGCCGAGGGTGTTAATCCGTATAAATACGATGCGGCGCAGGCGAAGAAACTGCTCGAAGAAGCGGGCTGGAAAGTGGGGGCTGACGGCATTCGTGAGAAAGACGGCAAGCGTCTGGAACTGACATTACTGGTCAGTAAAAAAGTGCTCAACGATGCGCTGATCCCGATCGCTAAAGAGAACTACCGTCAGATTGGTGTGCTGCTGAAACCTCAGGTGCTGGACTTCAACGCACTGATGTCACAGCGTAAATCCGGCAATTATGACCTTGCGTCATTTAGCACCAGCACCCTTAATGATCCGCACGATGGGGTATGGGATTTCTACAGTACAGAAGCTGCAACCCAAGGGGGCTACAACAATCCGCAGGTTGATAAGTTGATCAACCAGGGCAACGCCGAGCTGGATATCGAAAAACGTAAGCCAATCTACCATGAGCTGTATCAGGTGCTGGCCAACGATCCGCCGGTTATTTTGCTCGCTAACCGTAAAATCCTCTCCGCCAGCAGCGCCCGTGTGACCGGTTTCAAACCGGATATCTATAACGGCCTGACAGGCAGCCTGCCGGATGTGAAAATCGTTAAGTAAACGTCTCACAACAACGTCTTCAATTATCAGAAACAAAGCCGCTGCCGGGAAATCTCCGGCAGCGGCCATGAGAAAGTCATGAGAAATTTCATTCTGCGACGACTGCTGCAAACCATTCCCATGTTATTCCTGGCCTCGCTGTTGATCTTCATGCTGTTCGCGCTGACCCCTGGCGATTTTATTGACGGCAACGTCACCCTGACGGCTCAACGCGCCGCTGAACTTAAAGCGCTGTATGGTCTGGACCAGCCGCTGCTCAGCCGTTATCTGCACTGGCTCGGGCAATTATTACGCGGTGATCTGGGTTTTTCGCTGCAATACCAAATTCCGGTCAGCCAGTTGCTCAATCAGTACATCTGGAACTCATTTTTGCTGGCGACGATCGCCATGATCCTTTACTGGGGCATCGCGCTGGCCGTTGGCATTATTTCGGCCATGAAACCTTATTCCCTGTTCGATCACGGTGTGAGCGTGGTGATCTTCGCCGCCATGTCTTTCCCGACCTTTTTCCTGTGTCTGCTGCTGATCAAATGGTTTGCTGTGGACTTACACTGGCTGCCGGTAGGCGGGATGACCAATACTGGCAGCGATGCCACGGGCTGGGTCTGGGTGATGCAGGTCGGTGCGCACTTAATCCTGCCGGTGCTGGCGCTGGTAATGTTGCAGGCTGGCAGCCTGACGCGCTACTTTCGCGCCAGTATGCTGGACGTGGTGCGTATGGACTTTATCCGCACCGCGCGCGCCAAGGGCCTGCGTGAACGCACGGTTATCCTCAAACATGCGCTGCGTAATGCGTTGCTGCCGATCATCACCCTATTAGGGTTCGAGCTGCCGGGGCTGTTTTCCGGGGCGCTGATCACCGAGAAAGTCTTTAACTGGCCGGGTGCCGGTCATATCCATATCGATTCACTGGCCGCGCGCGATTATCCGGTGCTGATGGGCTTCACGCTGTTTCTGGCCGTGCTGACCATTCTGGGTAATCTGATTGCCGACGTCCTCTATGCCTGGGCGGATCCGCGGATCCGGGTGAGGTCATGATGCTGAGTTCTCTATTTTCTACCCAGCGCCGCCTGCGCAAAGCACAAATACCGGTGCTGGCTCAGGTGACGCCGTCGCCGTTACATCAGGCCTGGAAGTCGCTGCACCGCAATCGGTTGGCGATGTTCTGCCTGATCCTGTTAAGTGTGATGGCACTATGGTGCATTTTCGGACCGATGTTTTCGCCGTGGCGCGACGAAGCGACGGATGCGCTGATGATCAACAAAGCCCCGAGCGCACAGCACTGGCTGGGTACAGACTTTATCGGCCGTGATATCTACACCCGTTTACTGCTGGCGGGGCGTATCTCGCTCATCATCGGTCTGCTGACCATGCTGCTCTCCGTGACGCTCGGTTATCTGCTGGGGGCGCTCTCGGGTTATGCCGGCGGATTAACCGACCGATTCATCATGCGTTTTGCCGATCTGATGATGACCATACCCAGCCTGCCGTTGCTGATCGTCATGGGCGCGATGCTGGCCGAATTGGATTTTTCGCCGGACTCGCGGGTCTATATGGTGATTGTGATGCTAAGCCTGCTGGAGTGGCCGAAGCTGGCGCGTCTGGTGCGCGGGCAAATTCTCTCCCTGCGTGAACGCGACTTTATGCTGGCGACGCAGGTGCTGGGGTTATCTGCCCGCCGCAGAATTTTCGGTCATCTGCTGCCCAACACGGTGCCGATTTTGGTGGTCATGGCCACCATGGCTGTCGCCAATGCCATTCTCAGCGAATCCGCCCTCAGTTATCTGGGGCTGGGCGTGGTGCCGCCGATGGCATCATGGGGCAACATGATGGATGCGGCCAACAGCCTGATCGATTTCCAGCGCCGCCCGTGGTTATGGATGCCGCCCGGCATCGCCATCTTCTTCACCGTGGTGGCGATTAACGTGCTGGGCGACGGCCTGCGCGATGCCCTCGACCCAAAAATGAAACGGGGCTGATGCCATGACTCAACCTTTAGTACGATTTAACCGGCTGTCGCTGTCATTTTCCAGTGATCAAGGCCGGGTACGCGCAGTGCAGGACGTCACTTTTGACGTGATGCCCGGCCAGACGGTCGGCATAGTCGGCGAATCCGGTTGCGGTAAAAGCGTTACCGCGATGTCGTTAATGGGTCTGCTACCACCACAGTCGGCACGCATCGACGGTGGCGAGATCTTATTTGGCGGGCAAAATCTACTGACGCTGCGGCCATCGCAAATGGCGGATTTACGCGGCAACCAGCTGGCGATGATCTTTCAGGAACCGATGAGCGCCTTAAACCCGGTGCTGACCATTGGCGAGCAGTTAGTCGAACCCATGATCCGCCACCTTGGCAATGCACCGAAAGCTGCGTGGAAGAAGGGCATGGCGTTACTGACGGAAGTCGGACTGGCGCGGGCTGACAGCCTGATGAGCAGCTACCCGCATCAGCTTTCCGGCGGCATGTTGCAGCGCGTCATGATCGCCATGGCGCTCTGCTGTAAACCCAAACTGCTGATTGCCGATGAACCGACCACCGCGCTGGATGTCACCGTGCAGGCGCAGATCCTCACACTGCTGTGTGAACAGGCAGCGCGCCACCAGATGGCGCTGATGCTCATCACCCACGATTTGGGCGTGATAGCCCAAATGGCGGATCACGTGGTGGTAATGTACGCCGGGAAAGTGGTGGAACAGGGACCGGTAGCCGATGTGCTGCGCAATCCTCTACACCCTTACACGCAGGGGTTAATTGCATCGCGCCCGGTGCCGGGAGAGCGCCGCCGCCGTCTCTACTCTATTCCGGGGCAGGTACCTGATCTCGCCGCCTTGCCGCCGTATTGTGCTTTTACTGACCGCTGTGCTAACGCCACTGACCGCTGCCGTCAGGGTATTCCGCCGCTTATCGGCCAGCGTCGCCAGGCCGCCTGTTTTTACAGCGGGCTGACGGCAGTTCCTGAGACAGGGTTACAACGATGAATACAGGATATTTAATCGAGGTCGATGGCCTCAAAAAGCACTTCCCGATCCGCGATGGCCTTTTCGGACAGGAAACCGGCCAGCTGCGCGCAGTGGACGGCGTCAGTTTTACTATCCGTAAAGGATCGATTTTCGGTCTGGTGGGGGAGTCGGGCAGCGGGAAAACGACAGTGGGCAGAACTCTGCTGGGGCTGTATGAAAAAACCGCAGGCAGCGTGAAATTTCGCGGGGTAGATTTACAGTCGCTCAAACCCCAAGAGATGACCGCGCTGCGCCCGAAAATGCAGCTGGTCTTTCAAGATCCCTACAGTTCGCTCAACCCGCGCATGCGCATCGGGGACGCTATCGGCGAAGCCATGCTGGCTCATAAACGTTGTTCTGCGGCAGAACTGCGCGGCAAAGTTGAAGAGGTGATGAAAATCTGCGGGCTGTCGCCGCAGCACTACAACCGCTTTCCACATGAATTTTCCGGCGGGCAGCGCCAGCGCATTGGTATCGCACGGGCGCTGATTTTACAGCCGGATTTTATCATTGCGGACGAGCCGATATCGGCGCTCGATGTGTCGATTCAGGCGCAAATCATCAACCTGTTCTCCGACCTGCGCGATGAGCATGGCGTGACGTTCCTGTTTATTTCCCATGACCTTGGCGTGGTGGAGCATCTTTGTGATGACGTGGCGGTGATGTACCTCGGGCAGATTGTGGAGACCGCCGACCGCGACACCCTGTTTCGCCAGCCGTTGCATCCTTACACCCAGGCTCTGCTGGCGGCGGTGCCGACACTGGACCCAGAAAGCGAACCGGTGGCGATGGCGCGGGAGGAAATCCCAGACCCATCAAAACCGCCCGCCGGTTGCCGTTTTCACACCCGCTGCCCGCAGGCTACAGAGCGCTGCCGGGGCGAAATTCCTCTGCTACGCGATGTCGGCGAAACCGGGCACCGCGTAGCCTGTCATTTAGCGTGAATCCTGAGATGCAATAATCTTGGGATTTTGAGATTCGGTGATTTTATCACCCCGTACCACCAGCATCCAGGTGAGCGTAAAGGAGAGGAGCAGTGCAAGGGTGACGCCCATCAGGATGTAGATAAAGTAGGGGCCGATATATGCGGGCAGGCTGAAGATGCTCGACAAAATATAGCCATACAGCCGCACGCCGAAGAAGGCGATAAAAGCCGACGCAATGGAGCTGCTGATGGTGGTGGCAATAAAGGCTTTCTTATAACGGGTCAGCACGCCGAACAGCGCCGGTTCGGTGATGCCGAGCAGCCCGGAGACCGCCGCCGACAGCACCAGGGTTTTCTCTTCACGGGTTTTAACGTGGAAGTAGATAGCAAAGGTGGAACCGGCAATCGCCATATTCGCCATGAACATCATTGGCATCAGCATGTCCCAGCCTTGATCGGTAAAGTTCTGCAGGGCAATCGGCGTCATGGCGTGGTGCATACCGGTGAGGATCGCCACCGGGCGGATGGCCCCGACGACAAAACCGGCGAACACCGACGAAATATCAAACATTCCCTGAATAAAGAACGCCAGCAGCTTGCCGAGGTAAATCCCGGCGGGACCAATCACCGACAGCGACACCAGCGCAGCGATAAACAGCGTCAGCGTTGGCGTAAATACGGTTTTCAGCACGTCCGGCATGATCTTATCCACCCAGCGGTGGATATAACTGAGCGCCAGCACCGAGAAAATCACCGGGATCACGCTGGCTGAATAGTTAAAGACCGATACGGGAATAACATCCATAAAGTAGATGGCGCTGGCGGCACCCGGCGTATGGGTGGCGAGGGCTTTGGCCGCGTCAATCAGCGTCGGGTACATCAGACAGGCGGCCACGGCAGCGGCCAGATACTCGTTGGTTTTGAAGATTTTGGCGGCTGATACGGCGAGGAAAAACGGCAGGAAATAGAATACGCCGCTGGCAATCAGATCAATCACCATTACCGTGTCACTCTTGGCGGAGATGATCTTCAGCGCGATCAACCCGGCCAGCAGGCCTTTGATCATCCCGGCACCGGCGATGGCGGGGACAATCGGGCCGAACACACCGGAGACGGTGTCCATAAACAGTGAAATCAGC
This sequence comes from Ewingella sp. C233, assembly GCF_055407225.1. NCBI lineage: Bacteria > Pseudomonadati > Pseudomonadota > Gammaproteobacteria > Enterobacterales > Yersiniaceae > Ewingella > Ewingella sp. C233. The sequence goes on along the minus strand of NZ_JBUZRI010000005.1, from coordinate 154,731 downwards.
CCTTTGCGTGGGCGGGGGGTGTCCGTGCTGGTAACAGCGACAGGCGACAGATTATCGACAATCACCTGATACCACTCATTTACCTTCGGCCCGATGATGATCTGTACCTGATCGCTTTGACTCTGCGCGCCTAACACACCCGGCAGATTTTTAATTTCCTGCCACGCGACTTTATTCTCGTCAATTAAATCGAAACGCAAACGCGTCATACAGTGCCAGACTTTATTAATATTTTCTGAACCGCCGACCAGTGCGATGATCGCCTGCATAGATTCTGTATTTGCCATATAAAGCCTCTGAGTCAACCGCTTATTATTATCAGATGAATAGCGTGGAATACTAATAGCCCCACCATCAAAAAACAAACCAATAAAACATGACTCCCATCACATAACCGCGCTACAAAAGTCCTTGTTGTATCGGTTAGGCTAAATTGGTCTGGTTTTTAATGACTTTCTGTTTGTGAAACCGAACCATTAAAAATCATTAAAATTTAAGGTTTACAACCGGCATCAAAATAGGGTGAAATCACGCCATAAAATGTTTTATTCATTATTTAATCCTGCACCTGTTTTATATTTATTGCGGTTAAAGCAGGCGCTTAAGGAAAACTTCATGCAACCGACAATCATTAAAAATATCGACTGCCAGATAACGCGTCCTGACCGCCATAATCTGGTGGTGGTCACCATTGAAACCGATAAAGGCATCACGGGCTACGGCTGTGCGACATTCCAGCAGCGGCCGCTGGCGGTAAAAGTGATGGTGGATGAGTACCTGAAGCCCCTGCTGATTGGCCGCGACGCCAACCATATCGAAGACTTATGGCAAATGATGACGGTCAACGCCTACTGGCGTAACGGACCGGTGATGAATAACGCGGTGGCCGGTATCGATATGGCGCTATGGGATATCAAAGGGCAGTTGGCCGATATGCCGCTCTACCAGCTGTTTGGCGGAAAATCCAAAGACGCTATCACCGCTTACAGCCACGCGGCCAGCGACACGCTGGAAGGTTTATATGCCGAAGTGGACACATTACTGGCGCAGGGTTACCGCCATATCCGCTGCCAGCTGGGCTTTTACGGCGGCAATGCGCAGGATTTCCACAGTACCAAAACACCGACTGAAGGCGCCTATTACGATCAAGATCAGTACATGGACAACACTCTGGCGATGTTCAAAGCGCTGCGTGAAAAGTACGGCACCCGTTTCCACATTTTGCACGATGTCCATGAGCGGTTGTTCCCGCAACAGGCACTGCAATTTGCCAAACAGGTTGAAGTCTACCGGCCCTATTTTATTGAAGACATTCTGCCGCCGCAGCAGAACGAGTGGCTGGAGCAGATCCGTAACCAGACTGCCGTACCGTTGGCGACCGGAGAGCTGTTTAACAATCCGGCCGAGTGGAAGGATCTTATCATCAACCGCCGCATTGATTTTATCCGCTGCCATGTGTCGCAGATTGGCGGTATCACACCGGCACTGAAGCTGGGGGCATTTTGTCAGAGCTTTGGTGTGCGTCTGGCCTGGCACTGCCCGCCGGACATGACACCCATCGGCGCGGCGGTAAACACACACCTGAATATTCATCTGCACAATGCGGCGATTCAGGAATTTGTGGCCTATCCGGCCAATACGCAGCGTGTTTTCCCGGACTCGGTTACGCCTGAAAATGGCTACTTCTATCCGATTGAGAAAGCCGGTATTGGCGTGGGCTTTGATACCAAAGCGGCGGCAGAGTTTCCAGTGGTCTACCGGCCGCATGAGTGGACACAAAGCCGCCTGCCAAACGGCGCAATTCATACCCCTTAACCGGCTCAGGTCTGGCGAAACGCCAGATTATCCTGATTGAACGGGATGACGTAAGTGCAGGAGTAGTCAATGTCTATGATGTCGCTGAAGGCGTAAACCCGGCCATCGTGCAGCATTCCACGGTTGAGAATGTGCATGGCGGCCACGCCTTTTTTACAGCCGAGCAGTTCCGCCTGAGTTTTGGTGACATTCACTGCATCGTAATGGGTGAGGGAGTGGGAAATGCGGTAGCCCTTGCCGAGCACATACTGCTGGATCGAGCTTTCAATCACTTTCTGATTCAGGTCGGTAAAATCGCGAAACGGCATCTTTCCTTCTTCAATCTGCACTAGCCGCTGATTCACCGCCCGCAGGCGGCAAAATGACCAGATAAAATCCTCCCCGGTCACACCGAAGATCTGCTGCTCCTCCTGGTCGGGGCGGCGCTTATGCAGGTTCAGCATACGGAAACTGATCTGCGCGAATTTCTTCTCGGTGATCGAGTTATAGACCAGCGGATTGCGGCTGATGCCCGGATTAATATAAATGCCTGATCCCTGTACGATACGTACCGCACCGATATCCACCAGCTTCTCCAGCGCCTTGCGTACCGTAAAACGCGACGCGGCGTACTCCTGTGCCAGCTGGCGCTCCGGTGGTAGTTTTTCAGGTCGCTGATCTTCGGGCAGGGCGCTACGCTGATAGATTTTGCTCAGAAGATCTTGAGCAATAAACTCTTTCTTTTTCATGATAATGCCTCTTTCCTCATTACCTTAACGGCCTCTCTTCGTGCTTACCGATATCATGCAGGAGTTCATCCGCGAAGTCTTGAACTGTGCATTGATGTTCACTGTTCTGGTTGCGACGAATCGCTTGCAAATTAGTTACAACATACTTACATGTGGAATGATTTCCTGCCTGTGCCGCCGGTCTGTTTTAGTGTGTTGTCTTAGCCGCTGGTGCCCTTGCAGGCAAAAACAGCCGCAGGGCAGGCGAATGATGGCTTAGCGAAAATGAGTCTAAACAATAACGTAGTGATCATTACGAAATACCTTGACGCCGTGAGCTCAATCACGTTTTATAGCCGCATTACACCTGCTCCATTCACTTATAAAAATATCAGGACAACCATCATGACTGAGTGCACATCGACTGACGCCCAGCCACACCCCTCGGCTTTCCAGCGCTGGCTGGGTGTACTTTCACTGGCCTGCGGCACCTTCGTGCTGATCAATACCGAATTTCTGCCCATTGGATTACTGACGCCCATCGCCCGTTCGCTGAACGTCACTGAAGGGCAGGCCGGTCTGGCCGTCATGCTGCCCGGCGTGGTCGCGGCTATTTCGGCCATCCTGCTCATTCTATTTTCGCGCCAGCTGAACCGCCGCACATTACTGTTGACGCTCTCCGGGCTGCTGATTTTCTCTAACGCGGCCGCTATGCTGGCACCGTCGTTTACGGTTTTGCTGATCGGCCGCATTATTCTCGGGGTGGCGGTGGGGGGGTTCTGGTCGTTTGCTATTCCTGCCGGGCGTCGTCTGGTGTCTGAAGCGCAGGGTGCGCGGGCGATTTCGCTAATCAGTGCCGGCGTGGCGATTGGCACCGTGGCCGGTGTGCCCGCGGCCGCCTTCATTGGTGAGTTATACGGCTGGCGGATGGCTTTTACCCTCAATACCGGGCTGGCGGTGGCCGTGTTTGTGTTGCAGTGGGCGACACTACCTTCGTTGCCGGCCAGCCAGTCGATGAATGCACGGGCGCTGTTTGGCGTGGCAAAAATTCCCGGTGTACGCTATGGCCTGATCATCGCGCTGTTTATGGCCTCGGCGCACTTTTCGGCTTATACCTACCTTGAGCCCTGGCTGCGTTTTCAGGTTCGTCTGGCCCCGCCTGACCTGTCGCTGTTGCTGATGGGCTACGGTGCGGCAGGCCTGATTGGCACCTTCCTGACCGAAGTCACGGTGCGCGAATTTGGCGTAAAACGGACCTTCCTGGTGAACATGTTGCTGCTCGGCGTAGCGGTATTTGCAGCGTCACAACTCAGCGCCAGTACCGTCACGGCCTCATCGCTGGTCGTATTGTGGGGGCTGGCGTTCGGCGCATTGCCGGTTTGCCTGAATATCTGGTTATATCAGGCGGCCCCGACGATGTTTGAGGCGGCGTCTGCGCTGACGGTATTTATCTTCCAGATTGCTCTGGCGAGCGGCGCTTTCTTCGGCGGGATTTTGGCGGATACGCAGGGCACCGGCAGCTCCTTTATGCTGGGCGGCGCGCTGGCGCTGCTGGCCGTGGTGACGATATTCCTCACCCGACCGCAGTCCGTCACGCGGGTTGTTCCGCTGGAGTAACAGTGAGCGGCTTGCTGCAATAAGCCGCATCTCATAGAATCGGTTGCCATGAAAACAGATAAACCTTCCACCGCCAAAGCGCGCGGCAGACCGCGCTCTTTTGACCGAGATACTGTACTGGAGCGGGCCATGCGCCTGTTCTGGTCGCAGGGCTATGAAACCACCTCCATGGCTGAGTTGCTGGCAGCCATGCAGGTCACACCGCCCAGCATTTACAGCACATTCGGTGATAAAGAGGGCCTGTTTTTGCAAGCGATTGAACGCTATAACCATGGCCCCGGCAGCTATCAGCAGGAAGCCTGCAAAGAAGACACCGCTAAAGCCGCTGTAAGCCGTATTCTGCATGAAGCAGCGCGCTCTTTTGTTGACCCGCAGACACCCGCGGGTTGTATGTTAGTGGTCTCAACGGTGAACAGTTGCCCGATTTCTTCTCCGGTGCAAAAGGCAGTGAATGAAGCGCGTCACCAGTCTGAATGTGCGCTCAAAGCGCGAATTGAGCAGGGGATACGTGACGGTGATGTCCCTGACACGGCCGATGCAGCCGGGCTGGCCAGCTTTTTTGGCACGCTGTTAAACGGCATGTCGATCAAAGCCAAAGAAGGGGCGACGGAGCAGGAGATGCTGGCGATTGTCGAGAACGGTCTGCGGGTATGGCCTGACGGGAAGTCGTGAACAGATTAAAAATAAACGGCGCAGTGCGCCGTTTTTTATGGGCGTTATTTCAGTTCCGGCCAGTACTCTTTATTGGCTTCAACCAGATCATCAAGAATGGCTTTGGCGACCGACGCGCTCGGCACGGTTTTCGACAGCGTGATGGCCTGCCACAGCTTCAGATAGGATTTTTCAATCCACGCCTCCACCACCAGTTTCTCCACTGTCACCTGCTGACTCATCAGCCCGTGCTGGAACAACGGGATTTTGCCGACGGTCAGCGGCTCCGGCCCGTGGCTGCCGACCAGGCAAGGAATTTCTACCATGGCTTCTGGGTCGAAATTATTGATGGCTCCCTGATTTGGCACAATCAGCAGCATTCTTTCCTGTGTATTGAAGGCGATAGCGGTGGCGAGATCGACGATATATGACGCATGTTCGTCAATTTCCAGTTCCCCTGCGCAAGACTTACCTGCCTTAGTTATGGCTGCGCAGGAGCTGAATACGTGCTTCTCGCGGTGCTCCATCACTTCATTGGCGCGGGTGTGTTCCGGGTTGGCGTGTGCCACCACGTAGTCAGGGTAAAGATAATACTTGAGATAGGTGTTCGGGAAGGTGGACGGATCCAACGCCCAGACGTCTTTGGCTTTGGCAAAGGTATCGTTCCAGCTGGCTTCCACGCCCGCTTCGTCCGTTGGCGGCACATAACCGTGTTTGGCCACATGTTCGCGGATTTTCGGCATCAGATCGTTGCCCTGTAAATCCTCTACCGAGGTCCACCAGCCAAAGTGATTGAGGCCGTAATAACGCACGCGCATCTCTTTACGGGATTTCAGCCCGGCAATTTGTGCCATGCGGCCTTCAATGCCAATCGGCATATCGCAGATGTTAAGAATTTTAGAGCTTGGACGTAAACGGCGAGTGGCTTCGGCCACAATCGCTGCCGGGTTCGAGTAGTTGAGCATCCAGGCATTTGGCGAATATTTTTCCATATAATCGACAATTTCCAGCACGCCGCCAATCGAGCGCATTCCATACGCAATCCCGCCGGGGCCGCAGGTTTCCTGGCCGACCACGCCGTGGCGCAGCGGAATTTTTTCATCTTTTTCACGCATCGGATATTTACCGACGCGGATATGGGCCATGACGAAATCGACGTCTGTAAAGGCCGCTTTCGGATCCGTGGTGTAGCTAAACTCAATGTCCGGCGCCTGCTCCTTAAGGATCACTTTGCACGCCTCGGCCACGATCTCCTGACGTGCACCGTCGTTGTCATAAAACTTGATGGCGCGGAGGGGGAATCTCTGCTGATTAGCGAGCAACATCAATACGATACCTGGCGTAAAGGTACTGCCACCGCCTGCCACGACTACTGAAAATTTCTTCATCATACTGCCTCCGTAAGGGATGATTCTGTCGGGGTAGGTCCCCCGGTTTTGGATGGTGTAACCTGCGTTTCTTTCATCAGGGCTTCAATCTTGTCCCGTACCTGGGGTACGTGCAGGCCGACGATGATCTGAATACCGTTGCCGCGCCGCACGACGCCGTGTGCGCCGAGGGCTTTGAAGATTTCGTCACTTTGCGTCAGCGCCGTATCACCGAGGGTGATACGCAGGCGGGTGGCGCAGTTGCTGAGATTGAGGATATTGGCCGCGCCGCCCAGCGCGCTGAGGATCCCGGCTGCCGGGCTTTGTGCTGTATCGGTGACGGTACTGTTTTTGCGCGCCAGATAGTCGGCTTTGTTGTAGAGTTTGATTTCGCTCTCTTCGCGCCCTGGTGTTTTCAGGTTAAGACGCAGGATCAGCGTGCGGAACACCAGGAACCAGACGCCGGTAAACACCAGGCCAATTCCAATCTGCTTAAACATCATCGATGCATGATTGTGGTACATCGGGATCCAGTTCTGTGGCAGGAACTGATCAAGCAGGCCGCCACCCATATTGCCGACCACGCCCGCCATATACATCAGCGTGGCCATGGTGGCGGAGAGCAGGGCGTGGACCGCGAACAGCAGCGGTGAAATAAACAGGAAGGTGAATTCCAGCGGCTCGGTGATACCCACCAGCATGGCGGTGAGAGTCGCCGGGATCAGCAGTCCTGCGACCTTGACCCGGTTTTCCGGTGCTGCCGTGGCGTAAATCGCCAGCGCGATGCCGACCGAACCGAAAACTTTCGAATTGCCGTGCAGCGCGAATCCGCCCTGCGGGAATAAGGTTTTTAGCGGCTCGGTGCTCTGGCTGAAGGCTTGCAGATGCTCAGCCCAGTAGACCTGAATACCACCTTCTACCGCCGCAGGGCCGAAAATAAACGGGCCGTAGACGAAATGGTGCAGGCCGGTCGGGATCAGGATGCGTTCAAGGAAGGTATAGACCCACACGCCAAGTGCACCGGAAACCAGCATGAAGTGCTGCATCGAAAGAATGCCCATCTGCACTTTGGGCCAGACCAGCAGCGTCACCCAAGCGAGCGGGATCATCAGCAGGAAAGCGATAATCACCACAAACGAGCTGCCCTGAAAAATACCCAAAAATACCGGCAGTTGTTTATCAAATAAATGATTGTGAATGGAAGTCACGACACCGGAAATAATAATCGCACCGATAATACTGGTATCGAGGGTTTTAATTCCGGCAATCATTGCCAGTCCGCTTTGCCCTCCTGGCTCTGCATTAAAGTTAACGCCGAAATAATCACCCCAGGTCATTCCCATGGCATTAATTAAATAATTCCAGGTCATAAAACTGACCAGCGCGGCCAGACAGGCGCGTCCCTGCGCATGTTTCGCAAGGCCAATCGGCAGACCGACGGCGAAAATCAATGGCATGTTGCGAAAGACTGTCCATCCGCCTTCTTCAATAATATGAACAATTTGAGCAAACAGGCTGTCAGGGTTGGTGAGCGACTCACCGACAAACATCGGGTTTTGCAGCATGATGGCGATCCCCACCACCATGCCTGCGAACGGAAATAGCAGCACGGGCGTGAACATCGCACCGCCAAAGCGTTGAATTTGACTGAGCATAAATTATCCTCATATTAATTCCGGGTCAGAGTTTTTTTAATGGTCTATTTGTTGGCGTCTGTTGTTTTATTTCTGATCAGAGAGTAGGAACAATAGAAAATAAGTTCGCAGAGCGATTCATCAATTCGTGATCGCATTCATGCTTTTTATGCAGGGTAAGTGATCTACATTTGCTGCGATTTGTATACACTGAAAGAAGTCAGGATATTTTGGCCATGAAAATTCGGTGTAAAACTGAGGTTTTTCAATCGTCTGATTGCCGCTAACCGCATTACTCCGGAACTTTCCCCCTTTAAAAAGAGGTCTGCCAGTGATCTACAAAATCCTTGCCGAACGCTTACGAATTCGCATTAATTCTGCTGATTACGGCGTAGGGGATGCATTACCGAGCGAGAAAACGCTCGCCACAGAATTTGGCGTATCACGTATGACCCTGCGCAAGGCCGTGGATCTGCTGGTGGAATGGGGGCTGGTACGGCGCTGCCACGGCAGCGGAACCTATGTGGCACAAAAAGATGTACAGCATGAAACTCGCGGGCTGATGGGTTTTTCTGAATTGATGAAACAACTGGGGCGGCCGACGGTCAGTGAAGTCCTCGAATTCCGACTGATGGGCGCACCCCCTGCGATTGCCAGCCAGCTGCGCATCAAGACAGACGAACGTATCTACTACTCCCGTCGGGTACGCTCAGTGGAAGGAAAACCGCTGGTGCTGGAGGACAGCTATATGCCTTGCAGGTTGTTCGGCAACCTGTCGGTGGCTCATTTGGAAGGCTCTAAATTCACGTATATAGAAGATGAGTGCCATATCTGCATCGCCGGGAATTACGAAAGTTTCAGCCCGATCCTGGCCGACAGCACGGTGGCGGGGTTACTGCATGTGCCGGAAGGCACGCCGCTGCTGCGCCTTACCTCGCTCTCCTACAGTGACACCGGCGATTATCTGAATTACTCGGTAATGATCCGCAACGCCAACGAATATCACGTGGACTACCATTTGCAGCGCGCGAAATAATTTCCCCCCGCGTGCAATTTTTTACAATCCAGCCCCCGGAGGAGATGCGCATACTTGGCCCTCATAACGAGAAAACACCTGAGGAATATCACATGACGTTGTTGCTAAGCCGCAGTCAGCCTGAGCTGGTGAGCTGTACCTCCACGGTTTTACAATCCGGCACCGATGAGAAAGGACACTATTTTGTCACCGGCGAAACCGTGTTTTATCCGCAGGGCGGCGGGCAGATGTCGGACGTGGGTAACGTGACCTACAACGGACAGCAATTTGCCGTAAAACACGTATTGATGAACGCGGGTGAGGCCCGTCATTATCTGGCCGATGTGACGGGTGAACTTGAGCAGGGCGCAGAAGTCCGGCTGGAAATTGATACGGCGTTTCGCCAGCGGGCATCCATTGCCCATACGGCGGGCCACCTGATTTCACACGTGGTTGAAACGTTGATGCCTTCTCTGGTGCCCGCCAAAGGCCACCATTTTCTGCCGGGTTCCTACGTGGAATTCAGCGGTAACAGTACGTTATCCGCCGAACTGTTACTGGTGCAGGTGAGGGAAAAGGTACAAGAAGCCATTGATGCCGATTTACCAGTCAGCACCGGTAACATCCGTTTTGACGAGATTGCCCGTCTGCGCCCTGCGCTGGCCGGTGCCATTCCGCAAAATGAGGAGATCCGCACGGTGACGATTGGCAGTTATCTGCCGTTTGCTTGCGGTGGCACCCATGCGTCCAGCACAGGTGCGTTGCAGGGACTGGAACTGCGCAAAATTAAGGCCAAAGACCGGGTGAAAATCAGCTATGAAATCGCGTAACCACGCCTGATTTTACTGGGTCTTTTGCAGCAGACCGCCTGTGTTACGCAGGCGGCTGACGCTGATAATAATCGCCAGGATCGTGGCGGCAACGGCCACCCACAAACTCAGTTGAACCGCCTGCGCTTCCTGCATGGCGCTTTTAAGCGGATCGCTGGCAGACTGCACGTAGATTGACAGAATAATGCCGACAAAGGCGGCGCCCAGACACTGCCCGAACGTGCGCATTATCGCCAGCACGCCCGAGGCATAACCGCTGTTCTCGCGGGACGCGTTCGACAACATTTCACGGTTATTCGGGCTCTGGAAACAACCAAACCCGATGCCGCACAGCAAACTGCGCAGGCCGATATCCCACACATTGGCATGGTCGGGCAGTTGCGCCAGTAGCACCAATCCAGCCGCAAACAGACATAAACCCACTGTAGAAATAATGGCTGACGGGTAGCGGTCGGCGAGGCGTCCTGCATGGGGGGCGGCCAAAATAATGCCGATGGGCCAAGGGGTGAACAGCAGCGCTGAATAAAATGCGCTGTAGCCATATACGCTCTGGAACAGGAACGGCAACGCCACGAAGGTGATGCCCTGACTGACAAAAGAGGCCAGTGAGGTGAGCGCCGCCAGAGAAAAACGCGACGAGGCGAACATGGCAAGCGGAAGCAGTGGCTTTGGCGCACGGCGCTGACGCCAGACGAAGGCTGCACCGGCGACGACAGCGGTCAGCCCGTAAGTCATCGCAGTTGTCAGTTCACCCAGGGCATGTGTGCCACCGTCAGGACGGGAAAAAGCACCCGCCGCCATGATCAGTGCGCCGAGCGCAACCGCAGACAGAAGGGCACCGGCAAAATCAAAGGGTTCACGCGTTGACGCCAGTTTGCCGGGGATCACCCGTAGGGTCAGGATCACTGCCACAATACCGAGCGGAATATTGATGGCAAACAGCCACTGCCAGCTCATTGCCGACAATATCGTCCCGCCAATCACCGGAGAGATGGCGGTGCTGGTGGCAATCAGCAGGGCGTTCAGACCCAGTATTCGCCCGAGCACCCGGTTAGGGAACACTGAGCGCAGAATGGCAGGTCCGATGCTCAGCGTGGCCGCACCCCCGATGCCCTGCAATACGCGCATGATAACCAGCATATCGAGTGACGATGACAGCGCACAGCCGACAGAGGCCAGCGTAAAGACGCCCAGACCCGCCGCAAACAGCGCCCGGTAACCCACGCGTCCGGCAAGGGCGGCAAAGATAGCCAGCGTCATGGCGGCCGACAAAAGATAGCCGTTAGACACCCAGACGGCGGACCCTGCAGTGACATTCAGCGCGCGTGCAATTTGCGGTAATGCGACGTTCACCATCGAACCGTCGAACACCGCCATGGTGGTCATCATCATGACGGCGGTCATGGCGAGGCCACGCTCGCGGCCGGGTAATCCCTCGTCGCCTGGTTGGTCGGAGAATAATTCCATCTATAAGCCCTCAGTATTGTTCTGTTCGTTTTCAGTGCCGCCACTATAGCCATGAGAGAGATAAGGCGGAAGACGCAGCATCTGCATTGATAACCTGCACCAGACGCCTTCCCATAATCGACCGGTGGGAATACAATGCGTTATGACCGAACCTGATCTGAACTTACTTATTGCACTGGATGTTCTGCTGGCCGAAGGCAGCGTGGCAGGCGCAGCGCGTCGTCTGGGGCTTAGCGCCTCGGCCATGAGCCGTACGCTTAGCCGCCTGCGTGCCGTTACCAGCGACCCTTTACTGGTACGCGCCGGGCGACACATGGTGCTGACGCCTTACGCGGAAGAGATCCGAGAGCGCACGCAAAATGCCACCTTTGAGGCGCGCGCGGTGCTTCGTCCCTCTTCGGCTGTCCTCAATTTAGCTACCCTTGAGCGCACGTTTATCCTGCGGTCCAACGACGGCTTCGTGGTGACATTTGGTGCGTCACTGATTGCCGCCGTGGCGGCGGTCGCTCCTCAAGTATGTCTGCGATTTGCGCCGAAGCCGGAGAAAAGTGCAAAAAGTTTGCGCGAAGGTCGGGTGGATCTCGAGGTGGGTGTGTTAGGTAACATGGGGCCGGAAATTCGCCTGCAGACGCTGTTCCGCGACCGGTTTATGGGCGTTGTGCGTAAGGGCCATCCGCTTGAACAGGAAATCGCCATGACCCCGGCGATGTATGCGTCATTCGGGCATGTCGTGGTCTCGCGCCGTGAACGCCATGTCGGGCCGGTAGACGTTGCGCTGGCTGAACTGGGCCTGCAGCGGCGGATCGCCGCCGTCGTTCCGGGCTTTTCCGCTGCGGTTGCTGTGGCTCAGGCTTCCGATCTGGTGGCGCTGGTCCCCGCCTCGTTTCTGATTAACCAGCCGGTCACTGAGCGTAATGGGTCCGCCGCGACGTTATATGCCTTTGGACTCCCAGTGGAAACCGATGAAATCACGCTTTCTCAGATGTGGCATCCGCGTTCTGACGTTGACCCGGCTCACCGCTGGCTGCGGCAAATGGTCCTGAGCGTTTGCCGCCAGCGACTGCTCGAATGAAAACATGAGAAAAGTCCCGCACTTTTACTGCATAGGTTATATCTTTTTCATATTTGCCAGCGGTCAGACTGTTTGGAAAAATAAGGGCTTAGGCGTCATAACAACTATAAGCTCCGCCTACGGGGCCGCTCCTTTTGTTTTGACTTATTTCACACCGTTTAAGGACAACCTTTTTCCATGCGCACCTCTCTGAAACTTGCGGTAAAAATATCCCTGCTTTCTGCTTCACTTGCCACGGCGCTGATCCTCAGCGGTTGCGGGCCGAAGAAAGAAGATAATCACATCAAAGTGGGCATCAGCGCCGGTATCGACCAGCCGCTGTGGGACGCAGTGAAAAAAGTCGCCAAAGAGAAATATAATCTCGATGTGGAAGTGGTGACTTTCACCGATTATGTTCTGCCGAACTCCGCGCTGAGCAGCGGCGATATTGACGCCAACTCCTTCCAGCACGGCCCGTATCTGGACAAACAGATCAAAGAGCGCGGTTATAAGCTGGTGGCCGTTGGTAATACGTTTGTCTATCCGATTGCCGGTTACTCGCGCAAAATAAAATCCGTTTCTGAACTGAAAGACGGTGCGCAGGTGGCAGTACCTAACGACCCAACTAACCTTGGCCGTTCTCTGCTGCTGTTGCAAAAGCAGGGGCTGATTAAGCTCAAAGACAACGTGGGTCTGCTGCCGACGTCGCTGGATATCGTCGAAAATCCGAAACACCTGAAAATTATTGAAATCGAAGCGCCGCAACTGACCCGTGCGATTGATGACGACAAAATCGATCTGGCGGTCATCAACACTAACTACTCCAGCCAGGTTGGCTTGACGCCGGGCAAAAACGGTCTGTTTGTTGAAGACAAAGATTCACCGTATGTGAACGTAATTGTGGCGCGTGAAGATAATAAAGACAGCCAGAAAGTGAAAGATTTGGTTAAGGCCTATCAGACCGATGAAGTCGCGGCGGCCGCCGATAAAATCTATCACGGTGATGCGGTGAAAGGTTGGTGATAATCCTGTCATCCTGAGATTTTATGATTACATGATTCTTTTAAAAATCAGCTGACTAGTAGGCCGAGGGTGCAACGCCAAAGGCTTGACGGAAAGCGCGGTTGAAGTGGCTCTGGTCATAGAACCCGACGGAAGTGGCGACATCGGCAATGCTGCGGCCTGGCTTATTCAGCCAGCCGCAGGCCACTTCCAGCCGTAAACGTTTCAGCCATGCGTAGGGCGTCATGCCCGTGCGCTGGCTGAAATGACGTAAGAACTGAAAGCGGTTTAAACCGCAGAGGCCCGCCAGCTCGCCCAGAGAAATCTTCTCGGCGAGATGTGCGTAGCAATACTCTTCAATCTGCCGCCAGTCCGACGGCGACAACCCGCTTATCTCTTCCACCGGTTTCACCACGTTTAGCGCCACAAACAGTGGTTCCAGCGTCGCAAGATATTGCTCATCGAAAGAGTGCCCTGCGGTGCCGGTGTTTTGTGTCATCTGCTGATGCAGCGAATACAGATGCTGGCTCAGACGTGGTGCTTCAATGATGTCCGGTCGCAGCGCCAGCTTCCGGCTATGCCCTGAAAATTCTTCCGCCAGACTATCGAGCAGCGCCGGGGCGACGCGAAAGGTGCGCAGGGAGTAGGCATGATTATTTTCTGGCGTGCCGGTATGCACTTCGCCGGGTGGCATAATCGATATCCGGCCAGCACCGAGCACCTCGTTCTGCCCGGCAAAACGCTGGCGCTGTGCGCCGTCGGCGATCAGACCGATGTGGTAGTCCAGATGAAAATGGGGCTCGAAACTAAAGTCAGTAAAATGGGCTTCGCCCAGCACCATGCCCGGAATGTCATCCGGGCGGTAATAGCGTACCTGGTCTTTTTTGCGGGCGGGCGCGGTCATTGCGGTCAGGATTTTTTCTGTGCCAGCAGGGTTGCGAAGCGCATTTTGTAGCGGTTACCGTTTTCATCTCGTTTATGCAGTTCACCGACGTCTTCGTTATATTTCACGATAGTCCAGCCGGCATAATAGGTGCGTAGTTCGTCGGGCTGGAAGCTGAACGGGAAGGGAATGGGGCAAGGGTAGTCCGGACTGTCCATAGCGGCGACAATCAGGTTAGAGCCGCCGTCGCGGGTGCTGGCCTGCATGTCTGCTATCAAGTGAGGAATGGTGTCGCGCTGCAAAAACATCATCACCACGGTAGAGAGAATAAAATCATAATTGCCGTCAAAACGACGGGTGTTGAGATCGGCCTCGCTGGCGGTGATATGTTGCAGGGATTCAGCACGGATCATGTCATTGAGTTTACCGATGCTCTGCGGGTTGTGATCCCACGCGGTGACCGTCGATCCTTTTAGGTTCAGATACAGCGAGTTGCGCCCGCTGCCGCAGCCAAGATCCAGTACGTTTCCGGCCGGCACTAAGGTCGCGGCGTGAATGACTTCCGAATGGGTGCGGGTCAGGCCGTATTTTTCGGCGTAATAGTCTTCAGCGCTTACGGGTGTGGCGGAGTGGTTGTCCATAGGAAGCCTCATGATGTCCATCGTCAAAAAGATGCCACCTATTATCCTCTTAAACAGGTATTTTGCATTCCACTTTCCGCTTTTTGCGCCAATGGACAGGAAATCTTTCCACATAAGGGCGTTTTCCGCTCCCTCATTCCCTGCACAGGGTATACACCACGCTGCCGACACCGTTCTCCATTTCGGAAAGTTCACCCACTCTTTGCATACCAATTTTTTCCAACACATGGCGAGAAGCCAGATGGTTTTCACGCACCAGCGCCGAGATCTCACGCAGTTTGAGCTGGTCGAAGCCGAAAGCCAGCGAGGCGAAGGCGAACTCAGTGGCAAAGCCTTTGCCCCACACCGAGGTGGAGAAGCGGTAACCCAGATTGATATTGCGGGTTTCATCCACTTTACGGCGGCTGAGGCCACCAAAGCCGATCACCTCAGCCGGTGCACTGCGCAAAGCAATCGCCCAGCGGCCAAAGCCGTGCAATGGCCACTGTCCGAGCCAGTCTGCCAGCGTCGTTTGAGCAAAATCGAGATTCGGGTAAGGACCAGCCGGGTTAAACAGGTTGGTCTGCGGGTCACCGTAAATGGCATAGAGCGCATCGGCGTCCCCCGCAGCCACGGGCCGCAAATACAAACGTTCTGTCTCAATAATCATGGAATTGCACTCTGAAGCGATTGATTAGGTGAGCTTAGTGGGTGAGATTTATCCTGCCACTGCGCAGGGCAAAAAATTGCCAGATATTGGTGCTTTGTTTGCGGGGAAGGTCAGTTTGATT
Source organism: Ewingella sp. C233 (assembly GCF_055407225.1). Lineage (NCBI taxonomy): Bacteria > Pseudomonadati > Pseudomonadota > Gammaproteobacteria > Enterobacterales > Yersiniaceae > Ewingella > Ewingella sp. C233. The sequence continues at coordinate 139,281 of NZ_JBUZRI010000005.1, read as the reverse complement.
AAATGGCAAACACCTGCTTACCTTGTAACCAATACCCATGATGATCAGGCGAAAAGAATGGCGCGGCTTGTTTTACTGTTACTCGGTGTGGACTACCTGCGGGGACGTTGGCGCAGTCTGATGTCAGTAGGGATTTTATGGCTGGTCAGCGGTGTGGCGATTTTTATCGACGGACTCGACGATGCTATCAACTTCCCGATCACCTTCTTTGCCTTACTTTTGTTGATCGACGGTTTTTTCACCCTTGCTGTTGCCTGGGCCGGTGTAGGCGGGCAGAAGACACTGCGCTATGTGAAAGGCTGCATTGTGGTGGTGTGTGCCGGGTTGATATTGGCGGGGCATCATCATGGTCATTTTGTTCTGTCGATGCTGTTTGGCATTTTGTTTCTGGCCGACGGACTGCTCCAGCTCTCCTCTGCGTGGGTGGTGCGTTATCGTCGCTGGCGGGCAGCGGCTGTCGCAGGGGGGATTGAAATACTGCTCGCTATCTTCTTTTTCCAACCTTATCCGACGCATTACAACGGAACGCTGCCGTACTTCCTGGGCTTATTTTTGTTTTTCGCAGGTCTTAATTTTGTACGTATTGCCCTGAATGTTAAAAAAATGTCGGTTAATCCGGCTTTTACCTCAGCCGAAAACCCCTTATTGGGCCATAAACTGAAGTCCAAAATAGTGAATCCCGAACCTGTTCAACCGGACAGCGTACCGACATCCGCGAAGGCGTTGACGGTCCATGTCTGGACGCCAACCGGCAGTTCGAAAGCCCCCGCACGTGGTCAGATGATCGTGGGGCGCTATATCGCGGCGGTCGATATCAACGGCGTGATTTCTACCGGTCATTCCGCCCTTGAATCACCGGAAGGGATCTATATCAGCCTCTACCCTAAAGATGAGATTGACCGCTCCACGAGCTCTTTTACCAGCCTGCTGCGTGCCACGCGGGAGAATAATGTTGCGGGCCGTTTTTTGCCCGATTATCAGACGGAGGCAAAAGAGTGGTGCCCTTCAACGGTTCAGGTGATGATCAAAAATTACAATGCGGAGAAATTAAATCAGTTCTGGCAACGCTATCGGCAAGACACCACGTATAACCTCACCTGGCGCAACTGCTCCAGCACGGTTTCCCGTGCACTGGATGCAGCCATAGAAGGAGCCGTCGCCCGTTCAATGGGCAACGGTGCGCTGGTCATGCTTCGCCTGCTGCTCACTCCCGAACTGTGGGTCGCGTCCCAGATCAGAATGCGTGCGCGGACCATGGCCTGGACACCGGGCCTGACGCTGGATTACGCCAGAGCGCTAAGTATGCTGGTCGACCCCCGTCAGGTTTCCTGGTTTCGGCTTGCGCGGCACGCCGTTAATCGTATCAAACTGCGCAGAAGCGAATGGCGGCATCAGGACAGCGCCGCTAAAAAGGGGGAGTGAGTGCAGGAATCGTTCGATTAAATGCTTACATGACTGACCTCTGGAAATTGTCATGCCAGGTAACATGCTTGGCCTGCATGATCCCCGTTTTTCGTTATATTCCCCGTGGGGGTTATTTCCGGCATTCCCGCCCAGAGAGAGTGTCTGAAGCGATGATTTTAGCCAGCGTTTTTATTCCTGCCACGATGTCAGGCGGCTGATGGGCTGCAAAGCCCAATAAAATCGCGGGGTTTGACGATTTATTCTGGCAGTAGCGGGAAAGGGGCTGCGCTCCCAAACCCGACTGGCGGCATTTATCAATAATCTCGCCCTCGTTTAAAGCGTCGGATAGCCAACAAACAAGATGAATCCCTGAATCAGAAGGCTCAACCCGGATGCTCTTTGGAATATATTGCTGTATGGACGCCATCATCACTTTTTGGCGTTCGTAACAGGCTTTTCTGATCCGCCGGACATGGCGCGCGTAATGCCCCTCAGAAATAAAGGTGGCGAGGGTGGCTTGTTCTAAATAAGAAGTCCGTGTATCCGCATAATATTTGGCGATTTTGAACGCCTGAATAAGTTTATTGGGGATGACAAGAAAGCCTAACCGGAATTCAGGGAACATCATTTTCGAGAAAGTACCGGCATAAATAACCCGCTGATGTTTATCTAAGCCCTGAAGGGCCTGTATAGGGGGCGCTGTATATCTGAATTCACTATTATAATCATCTTCAAATATCCATTTTTCATTCGCTGCGGCCCATTCAAGTAAAGCGATTCTTCTTGGTAAACTTAATGTTCCGCCAAGAGGAAATTGATGCGAGGGTGAAGTAAAAACCATTTTTGCATTGGGCCAGTGCTCGATGCCATAGGGAATGTCCATCCCGTATTGGTCACTGCCGACAGGGCAAACTTTGGCACCAATAGCCGTAAATGCCCCTAATGCGCCGTCATATCCCGGCTCATCCAGCCAGACTTCATCATCCTTTTGTAAAAGGACCTGTGCCGTCAGGCTCATTGCCTGCTGCGTTCCATTGACAATAAGGATTTGATCTTCTGTGCAATGTAATCCTCGTGTGGTGCAGATATAGTCAGATATGGCCCGCCTTAAGGGTTGAAACCCCATAGGATCGTTTAATTGGCCGCTCTGATGACGAGACTGTCGCCATGTTCGCCCCAGCAGGCGTCCCCAAAGTTCATGGGGAAATAAATCCGTACAGCCTACACCAATATTAAAGGTGAGATTATGCCCGGAATTAGGCAGGGACTTATCCCAGAGGGAGAGCATCGTTTTCATTTGCGGATTAATAGTGAGATCGGTTTTTTTTTCCTCTTCCTGCGGGTGGTCAGCGACAGACGTAATACAGATCATTTCATCCGGAAGGATGGAGGAAACATAAGTTCCCGCCCCATTTTTTGTGATCAGATAGCCTTCATCAATTAAGCGTTCGAAACCCGTGATGACAGAGTTTCTGGAAATTGACATCATTTCAGAAAGTGTTCTGCTGGAGGGAATTTTCGTCCCAGATTTCAACTGACCATTGAGTATCAGCTCTTTCAGGGCCTGATGAAACTGATCTTTAATTTTGCCTTTCTTAAGCAATAAGCTTGGAAAACTGGCGTTTTTTTTCTTCATTTATAAAGTGGATCCCTAATAAATCAAGAAAGTGTACCTTATGCGGGACCACCTGAGAAGTTAAGATTCAGCCCGGAACTTATTTGATAATTATTCGTAAATTCAAGAGGTTGATATGATTTATAACACAGGTACACTTTCAGTTAGCCCGGTACAAGAAGACGACTACGCCCAATGGTTGCCGTATTGGCTAGGCTATCAGACCTTTTATAAGGTCCAGTTGTCAGAAGAGACAACGTTGGAGACATGGGCCCGTTTTTTCAAAGATGAAGTGCCAGTTTATTGCGCTGTTGCCCGGGAAGGTAAGACGATTATCGGCTTCGTACATTATGTTTTTCACGATTCTACCTGGGCCATCAATCAGTACTGTTATCTGGAGGACCTCTTTGTTGACCCGTCTTCCAGAGGAAAACAGGTGGGTAAACATCTGATTGAATATGTGAAAAAGCAGGCGCAGAGTCGCCAGTGCGCTCGCTTATACTGGCACACTCAAGAAACGAATTTGACCGCGCAGAGACTTTATAATTGGGTGGCAGAAAAACCGGGCGTCACTCAATACCGAATGCCGGTTTAAATCTCAGGTAGTGTTAATTTAAGCTGAATATAAATAATGAATATTCAGACGGAAAATGAAGCATCGGTGGAAATGTCCCCGGTGCTTTTTCATTTTCTTTCAGACCTGAAATATAAGGCATCTTCCTACGCTAACGACTCAGATGGACCAGCGCATCGCGCATCGGCTGGCTGGAGATCACTATCGGGCCCGTGAATGGCGTATCCAGATCGACAATGACGTAAATAGCGGAGGCAATAGACAACGCGCCCAATATGATGGTCACTAACGCCAGCGCATTGCGCGGGGCTATTAAGCCAAAGCTCAGAAAAATCACCATCAGCCAGAACGTCAGCATCGCAAAAAACGGTTGGGACATGGAACTATGCGATACCTCAATCAGTTTCCATCGCGCCCGGATAACCCGATCAAACTGGCCTAGAGCCACGGCCATGACCTTCTCATGATACGCATCGTGCGGGATTAACTGCCGTGCTTCCTGCTCGGCACTGTTTAGCATCGCGCCGAGTTGAGGATTTTCCAGACGTTCCTGAATGTTTTCTGTCGGCACGTTTTTTGGAAAGTCGTCGCCGGCAGGGGCCGGCTCAGCAGACCATGTACTGGCAATGGCGGCGGCCGTATAGCGGCGCAGATTGATGCGTGCGCCGTTGGCGTCGGCACCGTAATCACGCAAGGCGACATCAAGTTGTATCAGGTCAGCGGCGTAACCACGAAAATCATTGGTGAGTGTATCGAAGTTAGTTTTCGCCGAAGCGGTCATTAAACCGAGTACCAGTGCGGCGAAAGTAAGCAGCATCCCGATGACCAACTGAACCAGCTGCACGGTTTCATGGGCTTTGTGTTCTTCAGGCAGTAACGGCTTGATCACCATACCGGCCAGAGTGACCGCGAGAAGCAGAGCAAACACCAGCAGGGCAGACCCGATTTCCAACATATTTACCGCTCCGGAATACAATGTTTATCCGACAGAAAATCGCCATCCCAAACTGGGTCCGCTCACCCATATATATAGCTCAGTTTCGGAATGTTTCGCGACCTTAGGCGTCAGTATCCGCTCTGGAGGATAAAATGAATATTACTTCAACAAAAATGCTGGCAAGTGCACTGCGTAATGAGCGTAAAAAACGAAAGCTGAGCCAAAGTAAAACGGCTGAAACGATGGGACTGAAACAGTCGACGGTCTCCGAATTTGAGAACCATCCTGACGGCACCCGACTCGAAACCCTGTTCAAATTGCAGACGGCGCTGGATTTAGAGCTTCAGGTTGTACCGCGTAATGGTTCGATTGAGGACAAAACGTCCTGGGATCAGGAGTGGTAAGGTATGGATAAACTTCCCTATTAGTTGTTGAGCGTTTTGATCGTCGCTGGTCGCAGGATAATTCCTGGCTGATGCGTTTACCGCATGACGCCACATCTACGATGTCATGTCAGCATTCTCGCCGATTTTCCGTTTAACATCAGTGACACCATTTTCGCGGGTCTGAGACGTCAGGCGGCAAGACTTCCCTGACGCTCAGTGAGCATTGTTGCCCCATCTCTCATCCGAACCAGCGCCGTCATGACGCCTGGACCGGCCAGCGCGTCAGTTGCAGTTGTCGCTGATGATGAATAATACAGTGATAAAAGCCTGTGTCCGTGCAAGTGGAGACAGGCTTTCTGATTTACGTCTGCGGGCTTTGTGTCACGTCAGTGACTTCGGGCGTTGCCGATTTTGGTGTGGTCTGCGTGGTCTGTGACTGCGTCGTCGGGGCCACTTCAGTGACTTTCGGTGTCTGCGCGTCCTGCGTTGATGGTGTCGCAGTCTCTGCCTGAGTGGTTACCGGCGTCGACGTTGGCGTCTGCTCTGTCGCTTGCGGTGTTGCAGGTGTTTCAGTTTTTGTCTGCTCAGTCGTTGCCGGCGCTTGCACTTCAATCTTCGGCAGGGCTGGGATCGGGTCGAGCGGGATGCTTTCTGACTTAGGTTTCGGGATCGGGGTTTGCGCGCGAACCAGGAACTTCGGTTTCAGATCCGCCACGGAATAGGTCACGTGGCTGATGGCGTTGTTCGAGGTGGTGACGTCAACGGGCGGGATCGTCACACGGCCAATCAGTGAGCGGGCATAGCCGCCGACTTTATGCGAGCCCTCTGGCAGGCGCACTTCCAGACTTTGGCCGATGTCTAGCGTACCGGCATCTTTGCCATCCACGGTGACATACAGCTTGGTGCCATCATCGGTTTTCGTCGGGATATGCGTCACGGTCACGCGCGTCGAACCGAAATCGAAAGCCGGTGCTGCGGTTTTCGGTTTTGCACATCCTGTCAGTGCTAAAACGGCTGTAACGACAGCAAGGGTAAAACGATAACGCATAGTGAGGTATCTTCCTTTGGGGGATTTTTGTGATCTGCGTATCAATATACCCGATCTGGCCTGCGAGATGAATGCGGCGTAGGGGAACTCGGAACAATCTTCTTTCATCAGCCCGGCTTTAACGGCGCAGAACTCTTACTTTGCAGGCTCCGGCTCGTTGTGCACCGTGCGTACAATGAGGGGAATGGACGATAGCCTTAAATCTGCCCTTGAAGGGTCGAAAGCCTTACTGCGTCATTACGGTCACTGACATTACTGGCATTAGCACGCCTTCATGTGGTCTCATCCCGCTACACGGTTTTGCAAAAACTCAATAAATGCCCGCACCTTTTTCGGGACGTGGCGGGTGTTGGGGTAGAGCGCGTAAATGCCCTGTCGGGGAAAACGGTGATCGGGCAGCAAATGCGCCAGATGGCCGGCGGCGATATCGTCCTGCACCAGCCATGCCGGAAGCAGAGCGACGCCCGCGCCGCTGAGGGCAAATGCACGCAGGGACGCCGCGCTGTCAGCCGCCAGCATCGGCGGGTTGCCGTTAAACAGCACGGTTTCACCGGCGGGTGTCACCACCTGCCAGGTCAGCGGCGTCTCGAGGCGGCTGTGGGCAATCCACCGCGCCTGTTCGAGTTGCTTAAGATCTTCTATTTTCCCGCCGTAAGGCTGTAAATAGGCCGGAGAAGCCACGGGCAGAATATCGAAGTGGTCGATCGGCGCGGCGTGATGCGTGGAATCGGCCAACTGGCCCAGACGGACAGCCACGTCAAACCGCCCTGAGATCAGATCATCATGATTGGACGACGAAACGTGCTGAATGCGCAGTTGCGGATGCAGCGCCGTAAAAGCCGCCAGCGCGGGAACCACCACCCGCGCGCCGTACTCCGGTGTAGTGGTGATGCGCAGCAGCCCGCTGAGCCCGGAATGGTCACGGCGCACGTCCTCGAGCACGCTTTCGGCATCCTGTAACAGTTGCAGGCAGCGCTGATAAAAACGTTCTCCTGCATCGGTCATGGCAATGCGCCGCGTGGTGCGGGTCAGCAGCGAAACGCCAAGCTCCGCCTCAAGCTGTTTGATATTAAAACTCACCACCGCTTTGGTCAGCCCGAGCGTCTGTGCTGCGGCCGTAAAGCTGCCTGCTGCCACCACCGCCACATACATCTCCAGCCGCTGCAAATTCAGCATCCTCACTTCCCTCCATCAAGTTGATTGTCAAAATAATATTGACAGTGTAACGGCCGCAGGCGGATTTATCCCGTCTTAATCACCCTCTACACTGCGTGCCTGAGAGTCTTTCTTATGAGAAAACGATGACCTACCGGACGCGTGTCGCCTGCGTTTACCTGCTGGGCTTTTTTATCGATCTGATCAACATGTTTATCGCCAACGTGGCTTATCCGGACATCGCGCGGCATTTTGATGCACCGGTCAGTCTGCTGGTCTGGGTGAGTAACGGCTATATTCTCGGGCTGACGCTGATCATTCCGCTCAGCGGCTGGCTGGCAAAACGTGTCGGGTCAAAACGCCTGTTTATGCTGTCGCTGCTGATTTTCATGCTTGGCAGTGGCGGCGCGGGCAGTGCGTCCTCCATGGCGCAGCTGATTGGCTGGCGGATGGTGCAGGGGCTGGGTGGTGGCGTGTTGATCCCGCTCGGGCAGACGCTCACGTATGCATTATACCGCAGCCATGAACGGGCCAGATTATCCGCCGCCATCATGCTGGTGGGGCTGCTGGCTCCGGCGCTGTCGCCTGCTACCGGTGGAGTGATTGTCGACAACGTCAGCTGGCGCTGGGTATTTTTCGCCAGCCTGCCGCTGGCCGTCGTGGCGCTGATCATGGCCGGATGCTGGCTTAAACCGGAGTCAGAAAAACAGCCCGCGGGGCCACTGGATCTCAGCGGTTTGCTGGCGGCCTGCGGTGCGCTGACACTGATCTTACTGGGGCTGACCCGCATGGGCGAAGCACGTCAGGAGCTCTCTGGCGGGCTGATTCTGTTGGGCGGGATCGTGCTGATGGCATGGTATGTGCGCGGCGCACTGCGCAAACCGCAGCCGCTGCTGAACCTGCGGCTGGTACAAGATCCTTTACTGCGGACCGGGATGCTTATCTACCAGTGTATTCCCGGCCTGTTTACCGGCGTCAGTCTGGTTGCCATGCTGTATCTGCAAAATCAGCTCGGTATGCATGCCGCTGAAGTCGGCGCGCTGATGCTGCCGTGGGCGCTGGCGTCGTTTGTGGCTATCAGTTTGACCGGCAAACAGTTTAACCGCTGGGGGCCACGCCCGCTGTTTATAGCGGGCTGCGTGGTGCAGGGCGTGGGAATTGCTTTATTGACGCAAATCAGCACATCAGGTGACATTGTCACTTCTATTGTCGCATTTACCCTGATGGGGTTCGGCAGCAGCCTGTGCAGCAGCGCGGCGCAGAGTTGTGCGTTTATCCAGATTAAGGATACCGAACTGGCCGATGCCAGTGCGCTGTGGAATATCAACCGCCAGCTGAGTTTTTGTTTTGGCGTCACGCTGCTCAGTTTATTACTCAACCTGCTGCTGGGTCAGACGGGTATCGCCCCGCAGCAGGCTTATCGTCTGTGCTTTGCGCTCGCCGCGTGCAGCGTGATCATTCCTATTTTATTCTGTCTGCGGATAGCTAACCGCAGTGTGATCCTTACCCTGAACCAGGAGAATCCATGAACCGTTATTTTCAGGAAGTGCTTGATGCACATGAGTTAATCAGCCGCTGGCTGGGAGAGGCCCGTGCGCCGCAAGCGGTATGCGAAACGCTGCTGGCCCGCTTCAGCCCGGCCTTTTCTATGGTAGTGCTCAGCGGAAACCGGCTGGACTACACCGGACTTTGCGCTTTTTTTCGCACACAAGGCGGGGCAAAAGCCGGGCTTGAGATCGGCATTGAAAACATGCAGTTGGTGGCCGAAAGTGCAACGGGCGCGGTAGTGTCCTATCAAGAACGTCAGCAACTTCCCGGTCAGAACGCGACGCTGCGGTATTCCACCGTGGTGTATGAGCTGGGTGCAGACGGCAAGGTGATGTGGCGGCATCTGCATGAAACGGCGGCGACCACCTGAAAAGCGTGTTGCGCAAATGACAGAGATCACGTAACAAGTAACACAATTATGTAACATAACTAACAGTGATAACTGTCACTGTTTCTGTGCGCAAAAAAGCCTCTTATGGTGGTCTGAATGCTTCCGGCAACTGACCATCAGGAGGTTTTTTTTGGCAACGGCAAAGACGGAGGTGGAAGCGGCACGTTAACGGTGCAAAACATGGCGGGCAGAGGGCTGATAAACGGAAGTATTCCTATTTAATCGTCGTCATGCGCCATAATAGTTCATGGCACTCCCCATAACAGGGCATTGAGTGTTTTTAATTTATTATTTCCCCTATTCATTCTTACGCTATTAATTTTAATAATTAATCTGGCGGAATGCCTGGTTCCCCGAGTTTATTTCTTTTCCTCTCCTTCTTAGTAATAAGTAAAACTTATTATCTCCTGAGCGATTTTAACATTTTTAATATATAACCAAATGAATTTAAAGGTTTTTAATTATATTTTTAAAAGTGGGATCATCCATTTTGCTCAAACACACTGTTTTCTTTGAGGAAAATTCCATCGCAGAAAAAATAATCATCTTTTTGTTGACGGAGTTATTTTTAAAATGATAAACATTTCTCATTAGATATTAATTTATACTTTTATAGTCAGGTTTTATCGTCCGAGAAATAACATAAAAGAGGATTTCACCATGTCGCTTGAAGATGCAGATATTCGTTTTTCCCCGCGCTGGGAACGCCCGTCAGTGGAATGGATTGAAGCGTTCAAACCCTTCCCGGTCGCCAACATCGGCGATGCCATGGAGCGTCTTGGCATGTGTGACGCCGGGCTGGTGCCGCTGTTTCCGGGGATTCACTTTGTCGGTTTTGCACTGCCGGTGCTGGTACCTGCCGGTGATAACGCGGCGGTGATCCGTGCGCTGGAAGTGATTGAGCCGGGCGACGTGATGATGATTAACGGACTGGGCCACATTGACCGCGCGCTGGTTGGCGAACAATTGACCCAGCGGTTTCAACATGCCGGGGCCAACGGCGCGGTGATCGACGGGGCCGTGCGCGACCGCCGCATTATCGAGTCCGTTAATTTCCCGACCTTCGCCCGTGGCACGAGTCCTGCAGGCCCTTATAAGAACGGACCGGGCGTGGTGGGCGAGCCGGTCGCCATCGGTGGCGTGGTGTGCTGCGCGGGCGACATCGTGGTCGCTGATGACGACGGTATCGCCATTATTCCCTTCTGGCGGGCTGAAGCGATCCTCGCCAGCGTAAAAGAGGTGGCGAGGCGCGAAGCCGAAATGACCGCCGAAGTGACCCAAAAGTACCGCTGATCTGACGTAATTGCGGTCGGTCTTCCCAGGGGAAACCGGCCCGACATTCACATGATTGCAGGGCAGAACAATGACGAAATCATCTATGGCATTAATGGACCAAGCAATGCCTGCAAAGGAGAGTGCATCACGTTCGGTTAACCGCCATTCGGCTGTCAAAAATAGCGCCGTTAAACGTGCGTCCTTTGCCGGGGGCGTCGGCTCATTTGTTGAATGGTATGACTACGGAATTTACGGTTTGCTGGTCGGCACACTGGCGCTGGTTTTCTCGGCCAATGATATCGGCGGCACTAACGCTGGTCTGATGCTGACCTACGTGGGCTTTACGGTCAGCTTCGTTGTGCGGCCTTTCGGCGGCATTATCTGTGGCTATCTGGGTGACAAGATGGGACGGCAGAAATTACTGGCGGTCCTGCTGCTGATGATCTCGCTGGCGACGGCGGCCATTGGCCTGCTGCCGGGTTACAGCAGCATCGGCTGGGCAGCACCGGCGTTACTGATCCTGCTGCGTCTGGTGCAGGGGTTCTCCGCCGGTGGCGAAGTCTCCGGAGCCGGTTCTTTTGTGGCGGAATACGCCGAAGACCACCGCCGCGCCACGGTAATGTCACCGCTGGTGATGGGATCGTTCATCGCGCTGCTGTTCGGCAGCCTGTTGATAAGCGGGCTTATCAACTATTACGGAATGGATGCGATGCGCAGCTGGGCCTGGCGTATTCCTTTCCTGCTGGCGATCCCGATGGCGCTGATTGGGTTTTATATCCGTACCCGCATTGAAGACACGCCACATTTTAAGCTGGTGAAAGAGAGCAAGCGCATTGTGCCAAATCCGCTCAAAGAGGTGCTCTCCTCGCCGCGCCACCTGAAAGCGATTGGGCTGGCTATCACGCTGCCCGCCGTTAACGGGCCCGGCTACTACATTCTGTTCGTTTACATGCCGACCTATCTCAACAAAGTCATGCATTTCAGCCAGATGCAAAGTCTGCTGGTCACTGCCTGCGGTCTGCTGACCATTATTGCCGCGATCCCGATGATGGCATGGCTTTCTGATCGTCTGGGCCGCAAACCGATGCTTATCGCCTCCGCCATTGCCATGGGGGTGCTGGCCTGGCCGTGCTTCTGGCTGCTGACGCTCGGCATGATGCCGCTGGCCTGTATGTCCGCCATGCTGCTGGCCTTTGCGTTCGCCGGTCACGCTGGCGTGATCCAAAGCACGCTGGCGGAAATGTTCCCGACCACCGTTCGCTACAGCGCCTACAGCATCGGCTTTAACCTCTCTACCGTGGTATTTGGCGGGTCCGCACCGCTGCTGATGACTTGGCTGATTGGCCTGACGGGCATCGCCAGCATACCGAGCTATATGGTGATCCTCACCGCCTCGCTGACCTTAATCAGCGCCCTGTATCTGAAAGAAACGGCCGGACAGCCACTGCGCGACAGCTAAGGCGTTATGCCGTCTGACATTCATCACCTTTGTACTCCGTACCCTGACATGACTTCCGAGGTCACTATGAAATACGCTTCAACATGGCGGATGGGCTTTGATATCGGCGGCACCTTTACCGATCTGGTGCTGCTCGATGACGCCACGGGCCACGCCCTGCGTCATAAAACCCTGACCACGCCGGACGATCCTTCTGAAGGCGCTTATACCGGCCTGACGCAACTGCTGGAGATCGCCGGCGTGGCGGCCAGCCAGGTGCATACCATTACCCATGGCACCACGCTTGCGATCAACGCACTGCTTGAGCGTCGCGGGGCCAGGACGGCGTTTGTTACCACCAAAGGTTTTCGCGACGTGCTGATCATGGGGCGCGAATACCGTTACGACATCTATGACCTCAACGGTTCTCCCGCCATGCCGCTGTTGCCGCGTTCGCAAGCCTTCGAGCTGGATGAACGCGTGACGGCGCGCGGTGAGGTGGTCACGTTATTGAAAGAAGCCGAGGTGGTGGCATTGGCCGCTGAACTGATGAGCCAGGCTTATGAGGCGGTCGCAGTCCTGTTTATGCACGCTTATGCCTGGCCGGAACATGAAAATCAGGTGGCGGCGATTTTGAAACGTGAAATGCCCGGCGTCTCCATCTCAGTTTCTCATCAGGTGTCGCGCGAAATTCGTGAATACGACCGCGGCGTGCTGACGGCGATGAATGCGTTCGTGCAACCTAAAGCGCGGCGCTACATGTCACGTCTGGAGAGCAAGCTGCGCGAAGGCGGGTTCACCTGCGACTGGCTGGTGATGGGTTCTAACGGCGGGCTGATGGCGCCACACATTGCGGCTGACTTCCCGACAAGGATCATTGAGTCCGGTCCGGCGGGCGGCATTGTGGCGACGGCAGCGTTCGCCCGTAAAAACGGACATAAACAGGTACTGGCGTTCGATATGGGCGGTACGACGGCGAAAGCCTGCGTGGTGCGTGACGGCCAGCCTTCCATAACCACCAACTATGAAGTGGGCCGCGCTGACCGCCTGCTCAAGGGCAGCGGCCTGCCGGTCAAACTGCCGGTAGTGGACATGATTGAGATCGGCGCCGGTGGCGGCAGCATCGCGCGGGTGGATTCACTCGGCCTACTGGAAATTGGCCCCGAAAGTGCCAGTGCGTTTCCCGGCCCGGCCTGTTACGGGCGCGGTGGTGAACTGCCGACCGTGACCGACGCCAACGTGGTGCTGGGGCTGCTGGATCCGCACGCGTTTCTGGGCGGGCGTATGACGCTGGATGTGAACGCCGCCCGCCGCGCCATTGAGCGGGTGGCAACGCCACTGGGGCTAAGCATTGAAGATGCCGCCTGGGGCATTCACGAAGTGGCCAACAATAAAATGGCCGAAGCCCTGCGCACTCACTCAGTGGAGAAGGGCGTGAGCCCGCAGCACATGACCATGCTGGCCTTCGGCGGTGCGGGGCCGAGCCACGCCTGGTCGCTGGCAAAACTGCTCGGCGTGAAACGGGTGTACTTCCCGGACGGTGCCGGTGTGTATTCCGCGTTTGGTCTGCTGACCGCACCGCCTAGCGCCGACTTCGTGCGCAGCGATCGCTGTCGGTTGCAGGAGGGCATGGACCTGCCCGCCATTCATGCGTTGCTGGCAGAGGGTTTTGATGAAGCCTTCACCACGCTGGCTGCCGCCAACGTTGACCCAAAAACCGCATTTACTCAGCAACTGGCTGACGTGCGCTATGTCGGTCAAGGCTCAGAACTGACCGTCACGCTGCCGGAAGCTTTCCTTAAAAAGGGCGATGCATCGGCGCTGATCGATGCATTTGAAACCGCGCATTTCGCCCGCTTCGGCCGCACCTTACCGGGCGTCGGTGTGGAAGTGGTGAACTGGCGCGGTCGCGTACAGACCACGCCGCCGACCTTGGCGACGCAGGATCAGAACGACCGCCCAGATGAGGGCGAAAGCGAGAAAACGCTGTCGGTGTATCTTGGCCGAGACGCGGGCAGCCAGCCATGCCGCGTGGTGCCGCGCAGCCTGCTCAAGGTCGGCGTGGCGGTGACCGGGCCGGCGCTGTTGCAGGAAAAAGAGTGCGCGATTTACGTCGGCCCCGGTGCCAGCGCACAACTCGACGCTCAGGGTAATATTCTGATGGAGATCCACTGATGACTGACGTTCAAGAAAACCTCGACTTCCTCAACGATCCGGTCAACCTGCGCATCACCTGGGACCGGTTGGTGAGCATATCCGAAGAGGCTGCCGCCACGCTGGTGAACATGGCGTTTTCCAGCATTATCCGCGAAGTGGGCGACTACTCCTGCCTGCTGATGGACGCGCAGGGCAATTCGCTGGCGCAGCCGAAAACCAGTATTCCGGTGTTTATTGGCACGCTACCGGCAACGGTGCGCCATCTGCTGGCGAAATTCCCGGCGGATACCCTGAAACCCGGCGACAGTCTGGTGACTAATAATCCGTGGTTGGGTACCGGCCATCTGAATGATGTCACTGTCGTCACGCCGATTTTCCGCGACGGTGTGCTGGTGGCCTTTGCCGGGTCAGCGGCGCACATGTCCGATATCGGCGGCACGCTGAATATGGGTTCCTCGCGCGACGTGTTTGAAGAGGGCTTTATGATCCCGCCGAGCAAACTGGTGATTGGCGGCGAGGTTAATCAGCAACTGGTGGATTTACTGCTGGCTAACGTGCGCTCACCAGATCAGGTTCAGGGCGACCTGCACGCCATGCTGGCGGCCAATCAGGTCGGGTCCAACGGCCTGCTGGGGCTGATGGAGGATTTACAGCTGCAACGGGTGGAGCCGCTGGCGGAGAAAATCCACTCGCTGACCGAAAACGCCATGCGCAAAGCCATCACCGACGTGCCGGACGGCCGCTATGAAGCCTCGGTGGATATCGGCGATTACGAGGGTGAGATCCATCTGCATGTAGCGGTGATCGTCAGCGGCAGCGACATCACCCTCGACTACACCGGATCGTCCGCGCAGTCGCTGTTTGGTACCAACTGCCCGATGTCGTTTACCTACGCCTACAGTGTCTATCCGCTCAAATGCCTGCTGGAACCCTGGCTGCCTAATAACGAGGGCTGCTTTAAACCGATCACCGTGACAGCCCCCGAGGGCTGCATCGCCAACGCCCAGCCACCTTGCGCCGTGGAGATGCGTAACCGCGTCGGCCATATGGCCCATGCGGCCATTTTCTCCGCGCTGGCGGAGGTTATGCCGGAACGTGTCATGGGCCACTCCGGCAGTGCGCCGGTAACCTGTGACGTTTTCTCCGGGCAGATGGACGACGGTCAGCGCTTTGTCGAAAGCTTGTGCGTCAACGGCGGCACCGGTGCGCGCCCGCAGGCGGACGGTTTTATCACCGGCTTCCCCGGTAATATGTCCTCCACGCCGGTTGAACTTATCGAAGCGGCGACCCCTTTACTGTTTATGCAAAAAGCCATCGTGCCGGACTCCGGCGGGGCTGGCCGCTACCGCGGCGGACTGGCACAGCGCATGGTGATCCGCCATCTGGGCAAGTTCCCGCTGTCACACAGCATGTTCTATTCGCGGCAAAACCATCCGGCGCTGGGCGTACTCGGCGGCGGGGCGGGAACCCCTAACGTGATTGCGATCAACGACGACGTGCTGGAAAAACCGGTTGGCCGCCATGACGTGTTTCCGGGGGATGAAATTACGATTCAGATGCCCGGCGGTGGTGGGAAATATCCGGCCGCTGAGCGCGACCGCGAGGCGATTTTACAGGATTTACGCGAAGGCTATATCACTGCCGCTGGGGCAGAACGTGACTACGGATTCCGGGGTTAACCATGAATGATGTAAACGGCAAAGTGGCGATTATTACCGGTGCAGGCACCGGCATCGGGCGCAGCTGCGCAGAGTCACTGGCGGCGCAGGGCGCGCGCGTAGTGCTGGTCGGGCGACGTCAGACGGTGCTGGATGATGCCGTCAGCGCCATCCGCGCCAAAGGCGGTCAAGCCTGGGCGTTCGCCGCCCATATCGAACAGAAAACTCAGGTGGCCGAACTGGTGCGCTGGACCGTCGCCGAGCTGGGTGGCGTGGATATTCTGGTTAACAACGCGGGCAGCGCCAGTAAAGTGCTGAACGCGCGCTGGATTGAAGAGGAGGAGTGGCAGCAGGTGCAGGACGTCAACCTGAAAGCCGTGTTTCTGCTGACGCAGGCGGTGCTGCCGGACATGCTGGCGCGCGGCGGCGGCACCATTATTACGGTGTCATCGCTGGCGGCGCTGCGCCCGAATCTGCTTGGGGGTGCCGCGTACGGCGCGGCCAAGGCCGGAGTGCGCAATTTCATGACCTATCTGCACAACACCTTCCGCAATCAGGGGATCCGTGCCACGTCGATCCTGCCCGGAGAGGTCAATACGCCGATCATGGACAACCGTGCCAATCCCCCGCTGCGCAGCGTGCGTGAAGCGATGATTCAGCCGCAGGACGTCGCTGACGCGGTGCTGTTATGCGCCGCACTGCCGGACCGTACGGTGATTGAGGAGCTGATTATTGCACCAACGTACCTGCGGGATATCTCGGGTGACCTGGACGTCAGCCGCTGGAAAGGGGCGCCACCGGAGTGCCGCAACGAACGTAATCATCCCTGAATTTTGCCCTTAATCATCCCGTTCAAAAGGTGAATAACATGAGTTCTGCATTAGGTTTCAAAGCCGCTGAAGCGGTATTACGGGTGGAACGCAGTTCGCTGCGCGTACAACAACCGGCCTCTTCCGGTGACATGGTGTCGCTGGCAATGGGCGAACCGGATTTCGACACACCGCCGCGCATTGTGCAGGCGGCCGCTGATGCGCTGCAAAACGGCTTTACCCACTATGCGCCGCTGCTCGGCGACAAATTATTGTGCCAGGCGCTGGCTGAACAGGTGGCGGAACAGTCCGGCAATCCGGTGATGGCCGGTGAAGTGCTGGTGACCCACGGCGGAACTGGCGGGTTGGCGGCGGCTATCTTGTCAATCGTCAATCCCGGCGACCGAGTGGTGATCCCCGATCCGACCTATTCGCTTTACGCGGATCTGGTCAATATGGCGGGCGGGATTTGTGTTCCGATGCCGTGCCGCCGTGACCTGCATTGGGATCTCGACCGGCTGGAGAAGGTGATGGACGGCGCGAAGCTTTTCGTGTTCTGCAACCCCGGTAACCCGACCGGTATTGTGCACACCCGGCAGGAAATTGAAGCGCTGGGCCGCATCGTCAAAGCCAGCAACACGCGGGTGATCGCCGATGAGGCTTACAGTGATCTGGTCTTTACCGGCCAGCCGTTTACCTCGGTGTTACAGGTTGAGGCGTTTCGCGGGCGCACGCTCTATTGCCAGACGTTCTCGAAAAGTTATGCCATGACCGGCTGGCGTGTCGGTTATCTGGCTGGACCGGCGGAAATGATCACTGCCGCCGCGCGGGTGCACAATACGCTCAACGGCTCGGTGAATACCGCCGTGCAGCGGGCGGCGCTGGTGGCGCTGAAAGAGTGCGGGCCGGACGTGCGCCGCATGTTTGAGGTCTACAAAGAACGTCGTCAACTGATGGTGGACGGGCTGATGAAAATTCGCGGCCTGAAGCTCAATCAGCCCGAGGGCGCTTTCTATTGTTTCCCTTCGTATGAGCTGCCGATCCCGGCCATCGATATGGTGGGTATTCTGCGTGAGCAGGGCATTGCGGTACGCCCCGGAAGTGAATTCGGTGCGGCGGGCGAGCGCCATTTACGTCTCTCCTACGCAGCCAGTAAAGAGGCCATCGTGGAAGGGGTTGCCAGATTACAGCGGGGTCTGGCGAGACTTTATTAATGTTTACGGGCACTATTAACGCTTAAGGCAGTGATAACCGCCAGGGACAGAGTTCACCATCAAAACACCGGTAGGCAGGCAAGGCTAACCACGGAGACAGGCAATGCGCAGTGATACCGAAAGAAATCGCAGGAATTTGATTCAGGCAGCAGCCCGGTTGTTTGAAAAGGCCGATGGCCCGATCAGCATGACCGAGATTGCCGCTGAGGCCGAAGTTTCGGTAGCGACGGCGTATCGTCAGTTCTCCTCGGTAGAGGAAGTGCTGAACACATACCGCCGGGATGTCGGGGTGCTGCTGCTGGAGTTCAGCCAGCAGCAAACCAGCCGCGGATTACAGCGGCTGGAAAACGTCAGCCGCTACTGGATAAAACTGGTGCGTGAACGCGGTGCCGCCATGGTGCCAATGCGTAACCGCCGTGGTTATCTCGAACGCTTATGGGAAGGCGCGGACTACCTGCTGGTGCAGGCCGATGCGGTACGCCCTCCGCTGCGTGAAGCGATGGAAGAGATGGGGTTGCCGGATATCGGCGACAAGGCGGTGTTCTTGTGGAACATCCTGTTTGACCCGCGTGAAATTTTCGATCTGGTCGATACCGTAGGGCTCAGCGAAAAAGAGGTCGGTACCCAGCTGATGTCGGTGCTGGTGGGCGGCCTGAACGGCTGGGCCACGGCGAGCCGTTATTCTATTGAGGCCCTGAAGGCCCGTTAAATTCTGTTGTAGATAAATTCAACGTCAACGCTGCAAAGGCGCCTCACGGCGGGGCGTTGTCACAGCCAAAATTCATCCATTCAGTCTCAGAGAGGCTTGTTATGAGTGTACTTTCTTACGTGTCATCGGATAAAGATTCAGCCTGGGCCACCTATTTGTCACAGGTTGACCGCGTGCTGCCGTACCTTGGCGAACTGACCCACTGGGCCGATACGCTGCGTCACCCTAAAAGGGCGTTAATTGTCGATATTCCGCTGGAGATGGACGACGGCAGCGTGCGGCATTTCGAGGGATACCGGGTGCAGCATAATCTGTCGCGCGGGCCGGGCAAGGGCGGCGTACGTTACCATCCGGACGTTACGCTTGAAGAAGTGATGGCGCTGTCGGCGTGGATGACCATCAAAAGTGCCGTGCTGAACCTGCCGTTTGGCGGCGCGAAGGGCGGCATTCGTGTCGATCCCCGCGAGTTATCGGCCAAGGAGCTGGAACGTCTGACCCGCCGTTACACCAGTGAAATCGGCAGTATTATCGGGCCGCAGCAGGATATTCCCGCGCCGGATGTCGGTACGAATGCGCAGGTGATGGCCTGGATGATGGACACGTATTCGATGAACGTCGGGGCGACCACCACCGGTGTGGTGACCGGAAAACCGATTCATCTCGGCGGTTCGCTTGGCAGGGTGAAAGCCACCGGGCGGGGCGTTTTCGTCACCGGCAAGGCCACGGCAGAGCGTATCGGTCTGGCACTGCCCGGAGCGAGAGTGGCGGTGCAGGGGTTTGGCAACGTAGGCGGCGTGGCGGCTGAGCTGTTTGTCGCCGAGGGCGCGCAGGTGGTGGCGGTGCAGGATCACAGCGCCACGCTGTTTAACGAGCACGGGCTCGATATTGCAGCGCTATTAGCATATCAGCAGGTGCACGGCAGTATCGCCGGTTTCCCGCAGGCGCGGGTGATAGGGCATGAGGCGTTCTGGCAACTGGAGTTTGATATTCTGATCCCGGCTGCGCTCGAAGGGCAGATCACGCCGGAGAGAGCGCAGCACCTGACCTGCAAACTGGTGCTGGAAGGGGCCAACGGCCCCACCTTCCCGGCGGCCGATGATATGTTGCGCGAGCGCGGTATTGTGGTGGTGCCGGACGTCATTTGTAACGCAGGTGGCGTGACCGTGAGCTATTTTGAATGGGTGCAGGATTTCTCCAGCTTCTTCTGGAGTGAGGACGAAATTAATCAGCGGTTGGACCGTATTATGCAAGAGGCGCTGGCCGCCGTGTGGCAGAAGGCAGATTCGCTCGGCATTACCCTGCGAACCGCGGCCTATGCGGTGGCCTGCGAACGGATCCTGATGGCCCGCAAAGAGCGCGGCCTCTACCCGTAACGGCCCGAATTATTTGGCTAGCTGACGCTTTTGCATTATGCGGTAGAGATTATTCTCCACCCAGTCGGTCAAGCCGGTGAGCTGCACCTGCACTTCGATACCCATCGGCGTCAGGGTGTATTCGACGTGCGGGGGCACCACCGGATAGGCAATCCGCTCGACGAAGCCGTCGGCTTCCAGCGCCTGTAACGTCTGCGCCAGCATTTTTTCACTGACGCCGCCAATTTTGCGGCGCAGTTCACTAAACCGCATCGTTCCGTCGCCCAGTGCAATCAGGATCAGCACGCCCCAGCGGCTGGTGATGTGGGTCAGCACTTCGCGCGACGGGCAGTTGGCGCTCATAACTTCACCCCGGCGCAGCCGTTCATTCAGGCTGTTCACCGCCACCTGATCTTCAACGATTTCACTCTTGACTGATGTTAATTTCATACTAACCTTTTTGTACGTACTTACGAAAAGTTAGTATATCGCATAGGATGTTTTCCACGGACGCGATTTTAAGATTGTTTCGTCATAAAGACGGTCGTCCCCCACAACATTGATCACTTTCGGAGAAACACCATGATTGCTATTACCGGTGCCACCGGCCAGCTTGGCCGCCTCGTTATCGCTGCATTGCTGAAGAAAGTGCCAGCGAACCAGATCATCGCCACTGTGCGTAATCCTGAAAAAGCCAAAGCGTTGTCTGATCTGGGTATCGACGTGCGCAAGGCTGATTACAGCCAGCCTGAGACGTTGGAGAGTGCCTTTAAAGGCGTGGAAAAATTACTGCTGATCTCCTCAAGTGAAGTCGGCCAGCGTGAAGCCCAGCATCAGGCGGTGATTGATGCGGCGAAGCGTGCCGGTGTGAAACTGGTGGCCTACACCAGCCTGCTGCATGCAGACAAAAAGCTGCTCGGCCTGAGCGCTGACCATCTGGCGACCGAAGCGGCGCTGCGCGCATCCAACCTGCCGGTCGTGGTATTGCGTAATGGCTGGTATCACGAAAATTACGCCGCAAGCATTGCTCCGGCGCTGGCGCACAATGCGTTTATTGGTGCGGTAGGCGAAGGGCGTATTTCGTCCGCTGCACGACAGGATTATGCTGAAGCGGCGGCGGCGGTTCTGGTACTGGAAAATCAGGCGGGGAAAGTGTACGAACTGGCCGGTGATGACAGTTACTCACTGGCAGAATACGCGGCACAAATTGCCCTTCAGTCCGGCAAGAAAGTAGACTACGTCAATTTGCCACAGGCTGAATTCGCTAAAGCGCTGGTCGGCGCGGGGCTGGATGAATGGCTGGCGAATATGCTGGCAGATTCCGATGCGGGTGCGGCCAAAGGCGGTTTGTTTGATGACAGCCATACCCTGAGCAAACTCATCGGGCGCGCTACCACGCCGTATCAGGAAGCGATCACCGTCGCACTGAAAACCCAGTAATTCATTGCCTGCACGTTCAACCCGGCGGATGTCACGATGACAACGCTGGGTTTTTTTATAGCGGATCCTGGCCGGTCAGGCTGAGATTTCCCGCTGTCATGAGACGTAACTGCTCAACCATCCAGGGGCTGAAAACTCCGGGGGTCTCCATGACTGCGGCCAGCAGGCTTGCAGGCGCAACCCACTGGAAGTCCATCACTTCCTGCGGATTCAGTACTGGTTTCTGGTGGGTGATGGCGAGAAATATCGGGCAAAATTCGTTTTCCACGATGCCGGAAGCATCGGTCGCACAGTACTGGAATTCTGCAATTTGCACGTCGATCTGTTCAACTGCCAGCCCCAGCTCGTGCAGGCTGCGGCGACGCACGGCATCAGGCAGGGATTCACCCGGCGCGGGGTGACCGCATACTGAGTTGGTCCACACGCCGGGCCAGGCGATTTTGTTCAGGGAGCGGCGGGTGAGCAGGATCTCACCCTGCGCATTACGGATATAACAGGAAAACGCCAGATGCAGCGGCGTGTGCGGGCCATGCACCTGTGACTTATCCATGGTGCCCGCCGGACGGTGCAGCGCGTCGAGTAAAACCACTTCTTCAGTCATCACTTCTCCTGATTATCCAACACGCAGCGGAAACTCGCGGCGGCGTTTTTATCCCCATGCCCCTCATAGTGCGGATACTGCGGATATTCGCACAGGGGCAGTTCACGCCCTGCCGCTGCAGAATGTGTATCGATGATTTTTTGCGCCCCCGGCGCGATGCCTTTATCGACCCAGTTATCCAGTGTGCCGAGAGAATCCCAGCTGACCGGGAAAGTGCCACCGTTATGCGCAAAACCCGGCGCAATATAAAAACGTACAAACTGATGCAGGGCTTTGTCACCGAAGCGTGCCTGCAACTTTTCATAGTAGGCGATGGTGTTAGCCGGGGGAACGGACATATCTATCGAACCGTGCATTAACAGCAGTTTTCCCCCGCGCTGCTCAAAGGCCCGAATGTCCGGGTCGGTATCATCGGCCAACGAGGCCAGCTCCTGCAAACGCGCTTCGTGCTCAGCAGGCACAAACGATAAAGTGTCATATTTCGGATTTTGCGTGACAGCGTAACGTACTATTTGATCGCCCATGATGTAAGGGAACGACATGATCAGATTGGCCGGAGCCGGTGCAGTTCCTGCTTGTGGCCCGGTTTGACCATTCAGTTCCGAGGCCACAATGGCTTTTGATTTATTGACCCCGGTACCAAACATGGTCACCAGTGTGGGAGCGTCGGCGCCCTGCAAAATGGGCCATGAAGCAAAAAGATTGCCGGTGGGCAGTGTGACACCCAAAGGCTGCGGTTGGGTCATTTTGCGGACCAGCGACATTTGCACATCGGACAGACAAGTTGGGCCGAGGTCTTTACCGCCGGGACAGCGCAGGCCTTCGAGACGAAAGGTTTTCTCGCAGCCTTTTATATTGGCGACAACGCCATCGGTAAGGCCATCCAGCTGATCGCATACGGCATAAACAGCGTTAGCGATCAGCGCGGCTTTCGCCGGGGAGATCCACGCCCCCGGCATGTTATACATCGCCTGACCTAACAACGTGCCAGCCATGTGTAATTCGATGAAATTATAAACCGGATGAATAGCGATCACCCCATCGTAATCTTGCGGATAGTGCTGAACCACGGCCAGTGCTTCATGGCCGCCCTGAGAATTCCCCTGAAAATACATGTGCTTCGGTTTTGCACCGTACGCCTGCTGAATCAGCGCCAGCGCCACGTCGTGGGTTTTCTTTAGCTGCGCGCCGGTGAAATTTTTCCAGGCTTCATTATTCATCGCAAAAGAGGCGTCGGAGATCCCCCCCTGATGTCCGGAGTCACTGCCGAACGTGGCATAGCCCTGTTTCAGAACGTCCGGAACCCCTTTGGGAGAAAATCGCGCACTGTCGGTTTTCCGTACTGCACCATTAAAACCGCTGCCGCCGAGTTGCAGGGCTTTACCATTCCACACCAGCGGCAGGTTGAGCTGGAAATTAATATCCGGCGCGGTCGGGTCCACCGGTTTAATCGCCCCTTCAACCTGACAATGCCTTTCGCTGGCCTGACCGACCATTGCCGCCGATAGGATCACCGCGCCAGTGGTTGGCAGCCCGATTTGCGAAGCGCCGATATGCGTTTGCTTCATCAGCAGGCAGTCGGCTTCACTGAAATTTTTGGCCTGTGCGGCCATGGCCGTACCGGTCAGCAAAACCAATACTGCCGTGCAAACAGAAAGGGTGATTCTCATTATTTTCCCAGGTCACTAAAGCGTAATTATTCTTGCCCTGTTTTTAACATCTTGGACGCGGTTAATCATCCACAAATCATCATCCGCGTATTGTCGACGATTAATTCGCCAATAATATCTTTTTTGTCTTTGATTCGGCTGGCTAAAACGACACACCCAGGTCCGCTATTATCCATTCTCCGCACTCTTTGTGACTCCAGACTTAATAGGTCTGGAGTCACAAACCTTTTGCGTCGGAACCGCTGAGTTGTTATAACACCGCCCCGGACTTTACCCTGTTGAATTGCCTGAATGAATGTTGCTGTAATCGAACCCGATATCGCCGCTGAACAAGTTGGCCGCCATGTGATCCAGTTTCTTGAAGAGATCAGGAAAGCGCCGCTGGCAGAACTCGATAATTTTGATGAAGAGGGCAATGCGACCGTCAGTCAGGTAATGAAGGTGTGGATCCGGCTGTCACTGATGATCACCCGCCGCCGTCCGGAAATCGCCGTTTCTTCTTTACTCATACATGTGCTGCCGGTGATCGGCCCGTTACCGCTCAACAAAGTCAGCCGGTTGCGCCTTAACCGTCTGTTTAACGTGTTGCTGGCGGACGGAAAAATCGCTGAAGCCAAACGTGTTTTTGCCCTGTGCAAACAGTTTCTCAGTTGGGCTGAAACTCAGGGATACTTAGAACATTCGCCGATTGGCTCAATGAAACGCCGGGACGTCGGCGGGCGCAATACGCCTCCCCGCGAACGTTCCCTGACCGATGCTGAAATCTGGGTGTTTTGGCATAGTCTTGATTTGTGGGATATTTCTGAGCAATGCCGCTGGGCATTACGGCTGTGTTTACTGACGGCACGCCGCCCGGATGAAGTGGTGCGCGCGCGAAAAGAAGAGTTTCATTTACGCATTGGCGTCTGGCGACAGGGGCTGCGTAATAAGTCGCAGCGCGATCACAGTTTGCCGCTCACACCACTGATGATCCACTGCATTGATGCGTTGCTGGAGGCCAGCCCGGCCGACAGTCCGTGGCTGGTGCCGTCGCCCCTTGACGGACAGAAACCGCTGTCACGGGGCGCCATTACTCAGGCACTACGCCGCGTGATCCGCGCCGAAAGGGGGCCGGGCCTCGAACCCTTCACCACCCGTGACCTGCGGCGTACCGCCCGCTCAAAACTGGCTTCCCTCAACGTAGCGAACGATGTCGCGCGTAAAATCATGAACCATTCCCTCGAAGGGATCGACCGCGTCTATGACACCCATGATTATCTTCCACAGATGAAACTGGCGCTGGACGCACTTTCCGCTGACATCCAGCGCATTATTTCTGCTGAAGATTATCTCTCTTTACGTCACCGTTTTGACGGTGAGCCATTGCAGATTTCTGCACGTTCTCTGCTTTTTATTCCCTGATCGCTGCCATTACCACCGTGTTATCGCGTAGATGTATAACGCGTGGCAGGCTGGCCGGTGACAAACGAGGCATCGAAAAGGGCAGCCGAAACCGTTTCATACGTACGCAGCAGGTTGTCATCGTGCAGCGAGGGTATTGTGATGAGTTCGCCGAGATCAAGACCGCGAAGTGCCGCGTCAACACAATCTTCGGTATTCATTACCGTCGCCGGATCGAGGGTAGAGAGTGAAAGCCCAGCCACGTCCCAGCCTTCCGAAACGGTGGCCGACGGAGCGACAAGCTGCACGCGGATGCTGCTGTCGGCCAGCTGTTGTTGCAGGATCTGGGTGAAATTGAGGACGTAGGCTTTGGTCGGCCCGTAGACAGGAACAAAAGAGGTCGGGGCGAAACCCACCATAGAACCCACGTTGATGATCGTGCCTGCATTGCGCTGCTGAAAACGGGGCAGAACGGCCAGCGTCAGCGCGGAAAGGGCGGTGACATTAAGCGCGATCATCGCCAGCATTTTTTCAGGTGTGGTTTGCGAAAGCGTACCCACCTGGGAGGAACCGGCGTTGTTAACCAGCATAGTGACAGAGGGATCAGCGGTAATTTTCTGCACGGTTTGTGTAAGGCCGTCGGGTGTCGCAAGGTCAGCCACTATGGATTCAACGCGGATCCCGTGGCGGGATTGCAGGTCATCACCGATCGCCAGCAGGCGGTCACCCCGGCGTGCAACCAACAACAGATCATAACCGCGGGAAGCCAGCCGCTCAGCATAGACTTTGCCGATGCCAGAAGAGGCACCGGTGACGACGGCCGTACCCGTTATATTTTGGTTTACAGTGTTCATCAGGATCCTTTAAATCTTGTGAAAGAGGCGGGGGACGCACGGAAATTTGATGATATATTCTTTATATCTAGGGTCAATTACGCACTACATATAGCGTAGATATCGAGGAGTAAATCTATGTCCAACGTCACCGACACGCTGACCGCCCGGAAACGCATGGAAAACCGTAAGGCAAAAGGTATCGCCGACGCGGGCCTGGTCGAGGTACAAAAGACTCAGGTGATCCTGGCGCATATTGCCAATAAATGGTCGGTGCTGATCCTGACGGTGCTGTGTTTGAGGCCATCGCGCTTTAACGAAATCATGCGCCGTCTTGACGGGATCACGCATAAATCTCTGGCTGACGCGTTAAAACGTCTGGAACGCAACGGGCTTATCCGTCGGGAAGTACTTCCTACCATGCCGGTGGGCGTTGAATACACCATCACCCCGTTTGGTCAGTCACTTCAGCAGCCCTTTGCTGCGCTTTACGACTGGGCGCTTCAACATGGCCCCGAACTGGAGCGCGCTCAGGCCGCATTCGACCTCGAACGGGATTAACAGAAGTCAGATTATTACTTTTATTTGCCTTGAATTGCCTCGCTTTACGTGACAGCGTCACGCAGATTAAAGTGTGTCAGAATTTCTCCTGAAACGGATGTGAAATGAATAAATGCTACACTTTGCAGTTCATTTGCTTCGCCAGAGAACTAAGGAAAACGCCATGAATCACTCAAAAACAATAACAACCGGGTTACCTGAGCCGACGCAAACCTTACGCCTGAACGGTATTAACGCCACCGAAAAGCGCCGGGAAATTCTTGAATACTTTAATCAGACCTGGGACCTGTACGAGAGCCTGTTCGATTGCCTGAGCGATGAGCGCGCCTACTTCGATAAAGCCATTTCCCTGCGCCATCCGCTGATCTTTTACTTCGGCCATACCGCCACTTTTTACATTAATAAACTGATGGCCGCCGGGCTGATCTCACAGCGGATTGATGACGGCATTGAAGCGATGCTGGCGATTGGCGTCGATGAAATGAGCTGGGACGATCTGGATAACAGCCATTACAGCTGGCCGGGTGTGGCCCAGTTACGTGATTATCGCGGCAAAGTCCGCACCGTTCTCGTCGATTTCATCGAAAATATGCCGCTGGAACTGCCGCTTAGCTGGGAAAGCCCTGCGTGGGTGATACTGATGGGCATTGAACATGAGCGTATTCATCTGGAAACGTCGAGCGTGCTTATGCGCCAGTTGCCGGTCGAATGGGTAAAACCTCAGGCGCACTGGCCAGCCTGTACCCATGTCCGTGAAGATCGTACCGCCGCACCGCATAACGTCTTGGTTTCCATGCCGGGCGGGCAAGTGACGTTGGGTAAAACTGACGACACCTATGGCTGGGACAACGAATACGGCACGTCGCAGAGCGAGGTTAAGCCGTTTAAGGCCAGCAAAATGCTGGTCAGTAATGGGGAGTTTTTCGAGTTTGTGCAGGCCGGAGGCTACCAGAACGCGCAATGGTGGGATGAAGAAGGTCAGGGCTGGCGCGACTTTGCCGGTGCCACCATGCCAACCTTCTGGGT
Source organism: Ewingella sp. C233 (assembly GCF_055407225.1). Lineage (NCBI taxonomy): Bacteria > Pseudomonadati > Pseudomonadota > Gammaproteobacteria > Enterobacterales > Yersiniaceae > Ewingella > Ewingella sp. C233. Next base: position 112,100 of record NZ_JBUZRI010000005.1, on the reverse strand, counting down.
AGGTTCTGCGGCAGAGCCCGGTGCGCTCAAATTGCGTCTGATGGCTGAAGAAATTTCGATGCCGTGGGACTGGCCTGCAGAAGTGAATCAGCTGGAAGCCGCCGCATTTTGCCGCTGGAAAACCGATGAAACCGGCAAATCCATCCAGCTGCCGACCGAAGCCGAATGGTATCTGTTGCGCGATCAGGTAGAAGGTGACCAGCCCGACTGGCAGCAGGCGCCCGGCAATATCAATCTGGCCTGGTGGGCGTCTTCCTGCCCGGTAGACCAGTTCCCGCAGGGAGATTTTTACGACGTGGTCGGTAATGTCTGGCAGTGGACAACAACGCCGATCAGCGGGTTTGACGGTTTCCGCGTCCATCCTTTATATGATGATTTTTCCACGCCGACCTTTGACGGTAAGCATTCCATCATGAAAGGCGGCAGCTGGATCTCTACCGGTAACGAAGCGCTGCGCTCTTCACGCTATGCTTTCCGCCGCCACTTTTTCCAGCATGCGGGTTTCCGTTATGTTGTATCAACACATCAGGAAAAGCTGACGGTTAATCCGTACGAAACGGATACGCTGGTCTCGCAATATCTTGATTTCCAATACGGGAAACGCTATTTCGGCGTGGGTAACTATGCACGCGCTCTGGTCGATATTGCGGAAAAACTGTGTGATAAGCGTCATCGTGCGCTGGATATCGGTTGCGCCACCGGCCGCGCCAGCTTCGAACTGGCCCGACTATTTGATCAGGTGACTGGTATGGATTATTCGGCACGTTTTATCGATGTGGCGTTGTCACTGGCCAGCGGTGAGGAGCTGCGCTATCTGATGCCTGAAGAGGGTGATCTGATGGAGTATTGTCAGGCACGTCTGTCTGACGTGGGCCTAAGCGCAGAGCAGGCGGAAAAAGTCCGCTTCCTGCAGGGTGATGCCTGTAACCTGAAACCGCAGAAAGAGCCATACGATCTGGTACTGGCCTCTAATCTTATTGACCGTCTGCGCCAGCCGAAACGTTTCTTGCAGGATATCGCGCCGATGATTCGCTCCGGCGGGGTGCTGATGCTTTCATCGCCATATACCTGGCTGGAAGAGTTCACGCCAAAAGAGAACTGGATCGGGGGCGTACGTGAAAATGGTGAGGCACTCACCACGCATCAGGCGCTGCAAAGGCTGCTGGCGGCTGATTTCACCGAGGTTCAGGCTCCGGTGGATGTGCCTTTTGTGATCCGCGAAACGGCCCGCAAATATCAGCATACCGTGGCGCAACTGACGGTGTGGCGTAAGCGCTAACCCGCGGGATGGCCGCCGTATCTTCCGGTACGGTGGCCATCTGCTGCCTTCTATATTCTTTCTATTTATGTGTCACTACCGGTGCGCTCACAGGCCCAATAGCACCACTGAACGGATGACCGTCGATGGCATCGTTCATGCGTAAACCCGCAGGACGGATCCAGCGTTGTACCCGCGATGGCATATCAAAACCGATCAGCAGGATCACGACAAACGTGAGACTGAAAGAGAGGGAACCCAGGGCTGTGCCGAGGCTGAGATGTTGGGAGATCGACGCCCCAAGTATTGGTGCTAATGCGCCGCCGAGCGCCCCCACGTTGTAAGTGAACCCCAAACCCGCCGCACGCTGTTCGGTATCAAAATAGCCCCCGAGCAGTTTTGGCAGCAAACCGGCAATACCTTGCCCCAGCATTTGTTGCAGGAACAACAGGCCGCCGAGGAACAGCAGGCTGGATCCTTCAATCGCAAACAGCGGAATGATCAATAATTGTGAGACCAGCAAACTGGTGACATAGGCTTTACGCGTACCCAGCCAGTCCCCGAGAAACCCCCCCACGCAACAGCCGACCGCCGCACCAAACCCGCTGAAAAACAGCACGTTGCCGACGGTATGTGGGTCATAGCCTAAATCCATTTTCAGGTAAGTCGGTAAAAGTGCCTGAATGGGCCAGGAATAGAGAAACGCGCAGAACACCACCAGCATCAGCATGACGCCGGTCGGCCAGCGCTCACCGCTGGTCTGCACCATAAAATAGATAAAGATGGCGGCGCAAAGTACGCCGAGGATCACAATGGCAGGGGTTGATGCCATTCCGGTGAAACAAAAATAGAGAGCCGCCGCGGCGAAGACCGTCAGGCCGATATTGAGATAACTCAGGCGGCTGCGGTAGAGAATATCGACCATATTTCGGTCTTTACCCTTTTTGATATGCTGCTGTTCACGCTGTGATTTCTCCCAGTCTGCGGCTTCCGGCAGGTTTTTACGCAGCCACAGGGCAAAGAGAATCGGCAGTAATCCGATATAAAACAACGTTCGCCAGCCGAAAGCCGGAACGATATGGCTGTAGGCCTGTGCGGCAACCACCGCGCCAATCGAGAAGCCCGAGATCAAAAAGCCACTGGCTTTATTGCGCATATTCTTTGGCCAGCTCTCCATGACGTAAGTGGAGCTGGAGCCGTATTCCCCTGCCATGCCGATACCAATAACCAGGCGGGCGATGAATAACGTGGTGTATCCCGGTGCCAGCCCGCAGGCCAGTGTGCCGCAGGAGAACAGCACAATGCTGGTGATCATGGCGGATTTTCGCCCGTAGCGGTCGCCCATGGCGCCTAATACCAGGCCGCCAAACCAGCGGGAGATAAACGCCGCAGAGATCAGGCTGCTGGCCTGAATCAGGGTCAGACCGAACTCCTGTTTAATGTCGGTCAGCACCAGCGTAATAATCACAAAATCAAAGCCATCCAGAGCGTAACCAATCCATGCGGCAGTAAAGGCTTTCCACTGCGCCGGTGTCAGTTGCCGGTACCAGCGGGGCGGTCGGGCGCCCGGTGTGTTCCCACGAGACTGTACTGAAGTGCTCATATCGTCGCTCTCTCTTCACTGCCTGTCAGTATTCAGGCAGAAACGTTATCCCCGTGGCAACGGCAGTTTCAGCGCATCCTGATGAGGTTTCACGACGCCACTAAAACCACGCATTTTCACCACCCTCTCACTCGCGTTAAACTCCAAATTAAAATTAACATAGGAGTAAAACTCCATTTGAGTGTATTCGAACCCTCCGTCATTACAATGGCGGAATGTTAAAAATGTGATTAAGACGTTGAAATGCTGATGCCAGTAGAGGTGGCAGCAGAATGGTGACGTGCAGGGCAGCGCGGCTGAAATATGTGCGCCATACCCATGCGAATGACTGACAGAAAATGGGTTATTTGCTGTCGAACTGGCTGATGGCTTGCGTGGTTTTGCGTTTGGTTTTTTCCGCCTGTACGGGATCGGCCTTCACCAGCAGGGCATAAATCAGGTCCAGAACAAAAAGCTGGGCTATCTTAGTGCCGATGGAGTCGCCCTGCAACTGACCCTGACGGTTGCCGTTGATCAGCACGTAATCGGCCATTTCGGTGATCGGGGATCCCATATTGTGGGTCAGCGCCACGGTGGTTGCCCCGGCGGCTTTCGCCAGTTTCAGCGCATGTACGGTTTCGCTGGAGGTACCGGAATGGCTGATGCCAATCGCTACGTCACCGGGGCGCATCAGTGAGGCCTGCATGAACATGAAATGGTTATTGGTGGCAGCATCGACGCGTAAACCAATGCGCATCAGTTTGCTTTTGGCATCTTCAGCGGTGATCCCTGAGGACCCTAGGCCGAAAATAGAGATTCGGTCTGCCGGGCGCATTAACTTCACCACCTGTTCAACGTTCTCAAGCGACAGCAGATTAACGGTTTCTGTCAGGACATTATTGATGGCGGACTGCAATTTACCTGCAATCGCCAGCGCGCTGTCGGCGTCCTGTACGTCGGCATCCAGCAGGCTTTCCCCGCTGTTTGCCCGGGTGGCCACTTCAATGGCCAGATCCATTTTGAAATCCTGGAAGCCTTTATAGCCGAGCGTCCGGCAAAAACGGATGATGGTGGCTTCGCCAGCCTGTGTTAGGGCTGAGAGGTCGGCGAGGGAAAGCTGGGTGACTTTGGAAGGTTCGGCCTGAATATAGACCGCAATCCGCTGCGCGGAGCGGGTCAGGCTGTTTTGCATGGCACCTAAGGCATCAAGGATTTTACCTGGCTTAAAACGATGAGCACCAGTTTTCACGCGGACACCTCAGGGAAAAGAGTGAAGGAAACAACGATTTATCTGGTGCATATCATTACATAGTTGCCCCTCTGCGTGAAGCGCAGGAGGCATACTGTTTTGTGGCCACTACAGGGAGGCTCTTGCCCACAGCGCGGCGCCCAACAGCCCGCTGTCCTGCCGGTGGAAAGCCGCCTGAACCGGCAGCCGGTAGATTTCCGGCAAGGCGGTTTGCGCTTGCGTCACTCGCTTCAGATACCCCTCAGCCAGACCGACGCTGCCGCCGAGGATCGCCACGTCCAGATCGAGTGCGATATGCATATCCGCCAGCAGGGAAGCAATCACCGTTGCTGAACGTTGGACAATATTTTCCGCTGGAATATGGCCAGCCCGTGCCATTTCAAACACGCCGACGGCGGTAACTGGCTGCGGCCAGCCCTGCGTGGCGGCACCGATGGCGGTTCCCGATGCCACGCCCTCGACGCATCCCCGGCGGCCACAACCACACTGCGGGCCCAGGGGATCACAAGCAGTGTGGCCGATATGCCCAGCCAGCCCGGTATGCCCGACCAGCAGTTTTTTGTTCCAGACAATGCCGCCGCCCACGCCGGTGGACACAGTCACAAACAGCGCGTTATCGCATTCATCCCGCAGCGTCTGATATTCAGCCCAGGCCGCCGCCTGTCCGTCATTGAGCAATACGCAGGGGAGAGCGGCGATTGATTGGATACATTCCAACAGCGGAAAACCGGCCAGACCGCCGAGATTTGCCGGGTTAAGCGCCGTCAGCGTGCCATGACTGATGATGCCGGTTGAGGCAACGGCGACAAAATCCACCCGCTGACGAAACGGAGAAATCAGTGTTTCCAGCGCTGAGGCCATCTGAGCCGCATCACCGCGCGGTGTGGCGATCTGCTGGCGCTCAGAAAGCTGGCCGCTTTCATCTACCCGCGCTGCCGCCATTTTTGTCCCGCCGATATCCAGCGCTAAACCCATACCCATTGTTATGATCCCCTGTGAACGGTGCTGTAAAACGACGCATAAAGAAGCCTTATCACTACGCGTCCGATTTAACTCCATTGATATTTAATAACTGGAGTATCACTCCAATGCAAAGTTAATTTTACGTCCTGTCACCTCTTCGGACCGGATCACATTTACGCTTTAGTCCCATTGCGTGCCGTAAACAAAAGATTTACGATGATTGGAGTTATGCTTCATTTTAAATAAATTATTGGAGTTTAAAGCCATGCGAAGTGTGAATATGCGCAACATTAGCGATCTTCGCCCTATGCTACAGCGGGGTCTTATCGTGTCATGCCAACCGGTGCCCGGCAGCCCTATGGATAAACCTGAGATGGTTGCCGCGATGGCGTGCGCCGCGATGGACGGCGGAGCCGCCGGGTTGCGTATCGAAGGTGTGCGCAATTTACTGGCGGTGCGACAGGCAACCGATGCGCCAATCATTGGCATCATCAAGCGTGATTTGGCGGACACTGATGTTCGCATTACTCCCTGGCTGGAAGATGTGGAGGCCCTGAGTGAGGCGGGTGCCGATATCATCGCTTTCGATGTGACCCTGCGATCGAGACCGGTATCCGTTGAGGCGCTTTACGCGCGTGTGCGGGCGAGGGGATGTCTGACAATGGCCGACGCCTCCTGCCTGAAAGATGGTCTGCTGGCGCATCAGTTGGGCTTCGACTTTATTGGCACCACGCTGTCAGGGTATACCGGGGCGGCAGTGCCCGCCGGGCCAGATATCGAGTTGGTCAAACAGTTGGCGAAGGCAGGGTGTCTGGTAATTGCGGAAGGGCGCTACAACTCACCCGTGCAGGCCGCAGAGGTGATGGCGGCGGGGGCTTTTGCCGTGACCGTCGGTTCTGCCATTACCCGTATCGAACATATTTGTGGCTGGTATCGGGATGCGATAAACCCGAGTGCAGCCGCAAAACTGACCGATTACTGATCCCGGCCATACTGGCCGTCTGTTCGCTTTAAGTTACGAGGATGCTAATGAACAAATTAACAGGTCTTATCGCCGCGCCGCACACCCCTTTTGACGCGCACGGTGAGGTGAATTATCCGGTTATCGATCAGATTGCGGAACATCTGGTCAGCGACGGTGTAAAAGGCGTGTACGTCTGTGGTACGACCGGAGAAGGGATCCATTGCTCGGTAGAAGAGCGTAAGAAAATTGCCGAGCGTTGGGTGAAGGCGGCGCAGGGTAAGTTGAGTATTACGCTGCACACCGGCGCGCTGAGTATCAAAGATGCGGTTGATCTGTCGCGCCATGCCGAAACGCTGGATATCTTCGCGACGTCGGTCATCGGGCCATGCTTCTTCAAACCCGGAAATATTGACGATCTGGTGGCTTATTGTCAGGCGATTGCCGCCGCTGCGCCGACAAAGGGTTTTTACTACTATCACTCCGGGATGTCTGGTGTGAATCTGGATATGGAACAGTTTCTGATTAACGCGGAGTCGAAGATCCTCAACCTGTCAGGTATTAAATTCAACAGCGCTGATTTATATGAATTCCAGCGCTGTATGCGCGTCAGCGGCGGGAAATTCGACATTCCGTTTGGGGTAGATGAACATCTGCCGGGTGGCCTGGCGGTGGGCGCGCTGGGTGCCGTGGGCAGTACGTACAACTACGCCGCGCCGTTGTTCCACAAAATCATCAGTGATTTCAATGCGGGCAATCAGGCTGCGGTACAGCAGGGCATGGACAGGGTTATCGCCCTGATCCGCGTGTTGGTGGAGTTTGGCGGCGTGGCCGCGGGCAAAGCGGCGATGCAGCTGCACGGCATTGATGCCGGTAACCCGCGCCTGCCATTGCGCGCGTTGACTAAAGAACAGAAACAAACCGTCTTGAACCGGATGCGCGACGCGATTGGCCTCTGAGGTCATACGGTGAAAGACATAACGCAGCCCAAATTCAGGGCTGCGTTTTACTATCAGGGTAAAGCGGGCTTGGCGTTCTCTACTTCTTAAGCTCAGATAACTGCAACTTTGCCAGACGCGTTTTGCCGTAGATGATGGTCAAAATAGCCGGGACGGTAAACGCTACGCTGATGGCGACCACCTCATAGATGGCCTTTGATTCTGGTCCACTGAACAGGCCCAGCTCGAAGACATTCAGTACCGGCAAGAAACTGTAGGTTTTTACGCCCAGCAGGCCGGTGATTGCCCCGCCTAACGCCGCACCAATACAGCCGAAAATAAACAGCATACGGTACTTCAAATTCACGCCATAAAGCGCCGGTTCGGTGATGCCAAAGAAGGCGGAGATCGACGCCGAAATGGCGATCTGTTTGTCTTTGTTGTTGCGTGCAATAAAAATCGCCCCAAACGCGGCCCCGAACTGGCCCATTACCGCAGACATAAACATCGCCATAATAGTGTCATAGCCGGATACCTGAATATTGATGAGCGCCAGCGGGATAATGCCCCAGTGCACGCCGAATACCACGAAGATCTGGCCGATACCTGCCAGCAGCGCACCGGAGATCACCGGGCTGAGATGATAAAGCCAGGTATAAGCGTTAGCGATACCGATGCCGATATAGTCTGCGACCGGGCCGATAAAGGTGAAGACCACAAAACCGGTAATAATCAGCGACAGGCAGGGAATAAACACCAGCGCAGCCACATCCGGGATCACTTTCTTCAGGTAACGTTCGACATAACTCAGGAACAGCACGGCAAAGATGGCCGGTATAACCGCGCCGCCATAGATTTTCAGGCTGAGTGATAATCCTAACAGCGGGATCGCGCCCGGCATGTTGGGATCTGTCAGGGGATAGAGCATCGCGGCCGTCAGCGCCAGCGCGATGTATTTGTTGGTTTTGAATCTCTCCGCGGCCGTCACGGCAATAAACAGCGGCAGGAAAGTAAATACACCACTGGCCAGCGCGTTAAACACCGTAAATATATAGCTCTCTCTGGGCACCAGACTCATGGTTTGCAGCAACACCACGATGCCCTTGAGCACCCCGACGCCAGCCAGAACGCCAATATAGGGCGTGAAGATGGCGGAGATATTCGACAGCAACCGGTTAAACAGCGACGCTTTTTCTGCGGGTGCAGCAGACTCGCTTTGTTCACCGGCGGGAGATCTCAGGTCGTTAATGGCCTGAAAAACCTGAGCGACTTTAGGGCCGATAACGACCTGAAACTGACTATTGTTATTGATGATTTTAATGACATCCGGCATGGCGTTGAGCGCTTGCTCATTAACGATGGTGGTATCTCTTAAATTAAAGCGTAAACGGGTGGCGCAATGCGTGAGATATTCAATATTGGCATCACCGCCAATATTAGAAATAATCTGACCTGCCATTAAACGGTAATCAATAGCCATGATATTTCCTCACTGAACGGTTAGTTATAATCGCCGGGTTTTGTTTTACTTTTTACCGAGACGCCAAAATCGGTATAAATACGCTGCGCCAGATTATTGCCTTTATCTTCGGCAATATGATGCGCAAATATCTGGAATGGGATCACCATAATGAGCGGGGCAATACATTCTTCAATATCCGCATCGATTGACAGCGTGCGTGGGTCATCGCTTTTGCCGATTTTCAGGGTGTAGATAAAGGGCGTGCATTTTTTCTCGTAATCGCGCAGCAGCAGCAGGCGTTCTTTAGCGACGCTTTCCACGTCGAGGAAGAAGATGCGGTGCTGCGGGTTTACCTCAAAATAGGGCCCGTGCATGAAGGTTTCCATCTCGATGCCCTGTGACGGAACCCGCACCGTTTCGGCGAATTTTGTCGCCATCTCCTGACATACGCCGACCGCCGGGCCATAGCCGATGCAGGTAAACCGCGGCGAAGGCACCAGCTCTTCTTTCCAGGTTTGGTAGAACGCTTCGCTGTCGGCAATCAGGGTGGGAATGGTATCGATGGCAGCGCTGAACCGGGCTAACTCTGCTTGTTCCTGCTCTGCGGTGATCAGGTCATCTGCTCTGGCGCTGCGTAAGCCCAGCAGCATCAGCGTTAAAATTGTGGCGGTATAACCTTTAGTGACGTAACCGACGCGCTCTTCGCCATTTTGGATGTCCACGGCGGTATCAACACTTTTCGCCAGTTCGCTGTCCATTTTGCTGGTGACGCCGTAGGTGCTGGCACTGTTGTTTTGCTTCAAGAAGCGCATTGCATTGAGCGTTGAAGTGCTTTCGCCGCTTTGCGAAACGCCCATAATTAAATCGACCGAAGGATTATGTTTTTCAAAAAGTTGGTAATGAAAAGATTCAGCAATCGTGATCCGGGCGCGGCTTATTTTCTCGATATAATATTTAGCACTGTGCGCGGCGTTAATGCTTGAGCCGGTCGCCAGAATTAGCCACTCTTTTTTATCCCGGATCGCCGGTAAGAGGTCAAAATAACGGGACAGAATATTTTTCAATACCTCATGCTGTTCCTGAATATACGTCATCATGCTCGGCTTCACACGCTTCTCCCTTATTTCTGATTGATTGCTGTTCAAGATGGAATAAAACCTGAAAACGTTTTCAGTTAAAATAGAGAGCTTATTTCGTAAGATCAACGGATGTTTGCAGGAAGTGTGAGCAATGTTGCGAAAAGAGAGGGCGGGGGTATCGCGTACACTGCGGGAAAACACGGTATTTTGTTCGCAGGGGGTGGATTGTTAGTGACAAAATGCCCGTATGCCATTAAATAATATTGATTCATAGGTAAATTAATTTTGAGGTGTTAATGAACCGTCCGTCTTTTGCATCCCGCCAGATTGGCGATTTTTTGGTTACCGCCCTGAGTGACGGGAACATGGCAACCAGCCTTGATCTGTTGTCGGGTATTGATACCGCCGATGCCAGAGAGATTCAGCGCAGGGCCGGGATCGCAGAACCCGCCAATATCCATATTCATTGTTACCTTATTCGCGGGCGGGGACGAACCATTCTGGTTGACGCCGGAACGGGTGGGCTGAATAACGCAGGGGGCTTACTGAAAGATAACCTTCAGGCGGTCGGGGTCAGCCCGGAAGAAGTGGATATCCTGCTTTTGACGCACGGTCACCCTGATCACATCGGCGGTTTGCTGGACGCTGAAGGGCGGCCGGTTTATAAAAATGCTGAACTTTACCTGCATCCTTTCGAAGCAGGATACTGGCGGGATGATGAAAAGTTAGCGCTGGCCAGCGAGCGGTCACAGCGCACGTTTTCGCTGGTTCGCCGCACGCTGCAAGCCTATGCGCAGAACCTGAATTTCCTGGATGAAAACGAAATAGAGAAAGGCATTCGCCCGGTATGGCTGCCAGGTCATACGCCGGGCCATACCGGATTTCGCATTGATTCGGGCGGCAAGAGTCTGCTGATCTGGGGGGATATTGTTCATTTCCCGCATATTCAGTCCGCACAGCCCGCCGTCTCGATTCTTTTTGACTGCGATCCCGTTCAGGCTGAAGAGACACGCAAGAAAATCCTGAAACAGGTCGTCAGTGAAAAGTTACTCGTCGCAGGTATGCACCTCGGCGAACCGGGATTTGCTCATGTGCTGCCGCAGGACGGCGGGTATCGAATGGCTTACGCGCAGGAGTGATAGAGTGAACGGATCCCATCAGGTTGAGCTGCACTGATAAAACTTTTTTGCATCCCAAAGATAACCTTGACCTTCCCCTGAGAGGAAGGTTTAAGCTTGTCCCAAGAGTAACATTTAAGGGATAAAGCAATGGCTATTCAGTCTGGTTCAAATCCATCCGGTTCTAACTCCTCCAGTTCCTCAACGACACGCCTGAGCTTGCCGGTCGACGGCATGACTTGTGCGTCGTGTGTCGGTCGCGTTGAACGCGCATTGAAAGCCGTGCCTGGCGTGCAGTCGGCGGCGGTGAATCTTGCGACCGAGCGTGCTGACATCACCTTCACCGATCTGGCTGCGCCGCAGGCGGCGGCAAATGCTATCAGAAACGCCGGATACGACGTGCGTGAAGAAACGACAGAACTCGCGGTTGAGGAGATGACCTGCGCATCCTGTGTAGGGCGGGTTGAGAAAGCACTGACTCAGGTTCCGGGTGTGCTGGAAGCCAACGTGAATCTGGCGACTGAGCGTGCACGGGTGCGCCATTTGGCCGGGGTTGTGACCACAAACGATCTGGAAGCAGCGGTCAAACACGCCGGTTACGCCACCCGGCGCCTGACGGTACAAACGGCCGACGCAGGCGATCAGGACGCTGAGCGTCGTGAAAAAGAAGCGCACGGGCTGCGCCAGTCTTTGCTGATATCCGCTATTTTCTCCTTGCCGGTTTTTATCCTCGAGATGGGGTCGCACCTTATTCCCCCGATGCATCATTGGGTCATGGCGGTGCTGGGCCAGCAGACCAGTTGGTATCTGCAGTTTGTGCTCGCCACGCTGGTCCTGTTCGGGCCGGGTCTGCGTTTCTTCCGCAAGGGAGTTCCGGCGTTGCTGCGCGGTGCACCGGATATGAACTCGCTGGTGTCAGTCGGTACGGCGGCTGCTTACGGTTACTCGGTGGTCGCGACTTTCCTTCCTGACGTACTGCCGCAGGGGACGGCCAACGTCTATTACGAAGCCGCGGCGGTGATCGTGACTCTGATCCTGCTCGGTCGCACGCTCGAGGCGCGGGCCAAGGGGAAAACCTCCCAGGCTATCAAGCGGTTGGTCGGGCTTCAGGCCAAGACGGCGCGGGTTGAGCGCAACGGCGAGTCTGTCGAGATCCCCCTCGATCAGGTTACCACCGGAGATATCGTCCTCGTGCGTCCGGGGGAAAAGATCCCGGTCGACGGTGAGGTGGTCGAAGGCGCGTCTTATGTTGATGAGAGCATGATCACCGGCGAACCGGTGCCGGTGTCGAAAGGGGCTGGGGCAGCAGTCGTGGGCGGCACGATCAATAAGACCGGTGCGTTCAGTTTTCGGGTCACCAAAATCGGGGCTAACACGGTACTGGCACAAATCATCCGTCTGGTTGAGGAAGCCCAGGGCTCCAAACTGCCTATTCAGGCGCTGGTCGACAAGGTGACGATGTGGTTTGTACCGGCGGTGATGGCCGCGGCCATGCTGACTTTCCTCGTCTGGCTGGTCTTCGGTCCGTCACCGGCGCTGACCTTCGCACTGGTTAACGCGGTGGCGGTGCTGATCATCGCCTGTCCGTGCGCCATGGGGCTGGCGACGCCAACCTCAATCATGGTGGGGACTGGTCGCGCCGCTGAGCTCGGCGTTCTGTTCCGCAAGGGTGAAGCGTTGCAGGCGCTGCGCGATGTGAGTGTGATTGCACTCGACAAAACCGGTACGCTGACCAAAGGACGCCCGGAACTGACCGATCTCGTCCCCGCTGAAGGTTTTGAATACAGCGAGGTGCTGGCGCTGGTGGCCGCTGTGGAAACCCGCTCTGAGCACCCTATTGCTGAAGCCATTGTCGCTGCGGCAAAACAGCAAAATATTACGCTGGCTCCGGTTAAGGCATTTGATGCCACGCCGGGTTTTGGCGTATCGGCCAGAATCTCCGGGCGTACGGTTGCCGTAGGGGCGGACCGCTTTATGACTCAGTTGGGTCTGAATGTTGAAAGTTTCAGGCAAACGGCTCAGCGTCTCGGCGAGCAGGGAAAAAGCCCGCTCTATGCCGCGATTGATGGTCGCCTGGCCGCGGTTATCGCGGTGGCCGACCCGATCAAAGAGACAACGCCTGCGGCGATCAAAGCGCTGCACGCACTCGGACTGAAAGTCGCGATGATCACTGGCGATAACGCGGCGACGGCGGCGGCTATCGCCAGACAGCTGGGTATTGATGAAGTGGCGGCCGAAGTCTTGCCGGACGGTAAAGTCGCCGCGCTGAAGAAGTTCAGGGTCAATGGTGCACGGGTTGCCTTTGTGGGTGACGGCATTAACGACGCACCGGCGCTGGCCGAAGCAGATGTCGGGCTGGCCATCGGTACCGGAACGGACGTAGCTATCGAGGCGGCGGATGTCGTGCTGATGTCAGGCGACCTGCGCGGCGTGCCGAACGCTATCGCGCTCAGCCAAGCGACCATCCGTAATATTAAGCAAAACCTGTTCTGGGCCTTTGCGTACAACGCGGTGCTGATCCCGGTGGCGGCCGGTGCGCTCTATCCGTTCAATGGCACGTTGCTTTCGCCCATCTTTGCGGCGGCGGCGATGGCCCTTTCCAGCGTCTTTGTGCTAGGAAACGCGTTGCGGCTTAAACGTTTTCGGGCACCGATGTCGGTTGAAAGCCGCAGTGATGCGGCAGAGGCAAAATAATGAATAGGGGTCAGGCGTGTCGGCTAAGATGATTTGCTATTACGAACAGGGTGGACTGTTCGGGGAAGGGGGAAAGTATTTTACGCACGGTACTGAGTAAGGCGGGGTCCAGGTTCGCCGTGACAACACGGATGCCGGAAAGGAGATCACGGCAGGAGAAACGTCAAAATGCCTCCCAGCAGCGCTGACCCTGACGACACTGACGTTCTCGTTGATAACAGCCCGAACTGCCAATTCTGTAGCGTTACTGCGCCCAAAACCGAACGAGTAAGTACATCAAGCCACCAGATGTACGAAAATAAGTAAAATGGAGAAAAAAAGAACACGATCATTCCATGGCCAATTGGCCGACATTTGGGTGATTTCAGTTCTGGTACTGTCGAAAAATAAATTTCGCTATGTGGGCAGGAGTTGATCAAAAATTCAGAGACATACATATGGAGTCACAAAATGACAATATAAGGCGCAACATGTTGCGCCTTATACACATCAGCGATTAAAAACCGTATTTAATACCGATGGTCAGTTGGCTGTCGTTATAGCCTGCGCCGCCCATCTGTTGGCCCACATTGCTCCAGAGGTTCAGGTTTTTGTTCACCTTGCCTTCCACGCCCAGCTTCACTTCACCTATGTTACGGTTGCCCGCCTGGCTGACCGTCACGTCATCCATCGCAGAACCTGTTTCTTTGGTGCTGTAGAGCCAGTTCACTTCTGAATAAATGGTAAAGAGCTTTTCTTTGCCTTTGTCCTGAGTGCTCACGCCTTCATGTGACACACGCACACCAACCCGGCTGTGGATCGCGTCATTACCTGCCGACTGAATACGGGTGCTGCTTTCGTCATGCAGTTCGTCCGCTTTTTGGCCGTCCCAGATCATCTGCGCCTGCGGTGTGATAAACACCTGGCCGGTGCTGGTCTGGTATATCGGTATACGGTAGCCGCTTTCTGCCGAGGTGCTCACCCCGTTGATATTGTAATGCTGCGCCTGTGTCTGGTCGGCCTGCTGACTGGCTTTCAGCCAGCTGTACTGCATCCAGGTATCAACATAAGCGCCGTTATGATTTTTGGCATCCTGATACCAGGTGGCGTAAGCCCCGGCGCTGTAACCATCCACCGTACCGTGTGAACGATAACCGGTGTGCGAAGAGTCGGTGTTGTTATTGTTGTAGCCGTAACCGGCCATCAGGCCGAAGCCCAGACGGTCACCCTGACCAAAGCCGCCGTTCCACACTTCACCGCCGCCTTGTACCACGTAACCATTGGCAGACGTTTTCAACTGGCCGGTACCGTCGCTGAAACCGGTGTGCGAACCGGCCTGACGCAGCCACAGGCTGGAATCCTGCGCACGGCCTTCGCGATCGCTCAGACGCTGGTTAAACATCGTTTGTGCTGCCGCCATGTTGGCCATGTAACCGCCGGCTTCCGGACGCAGTGTTTTGTCGCTGTTGCCGCCACCGCTTTTGCCATTACCGCCGTTGTCAGTATTACCACCAGTATCAGTATTGCCACCGGTACCGTTATCCGTGCTGCTCTGGCTTGAGGTCAGATACCAACTGCCGTCGTTTGGTTTACTGGCCGTGCCCTGACGCAGGAAGTATTCGTAAGGCCCGGCCACCGCGCGGCCTGCCAGCGTAAATTTGCCGGAGGAGGCGCCGGTGACATCGATGACTTTAATACCGTCAACGGTATCCGCCCCTTGACCGCGTGCGCTCTGCACACTGAGGGTACTCTGACCTGTTGAAGTACCGTTGATCACAAGTTTGTCGGTAGAGGCGTCATCACCCCCCATGTCGGTATCCAGGCGCACCGCGCCGTTCTGACCGTCATAATTCCCGTTGATGGTAAAGTCGCTGTGGCCGTTGCCGGTCAGCGCCTGACCTACCGCCAGTGTACCGGCGTTGGTCACGTTACCGTTCACGCTGCCGTAGCCGCCGAGAGTAGCACCGGTAGCCACGTTGACATCACTGGATAGTGTCGCCGCCTGTTGCGCCCGTGTACTGCCAACCAGTAAGGTGCCATTTTCAACAGATGTCTGGCCCTGTAAAACGTTGTCGCCATCGATGGTCAGCGTACCGCCGCCTTGTTTGATCAGGCTGCCGTTGCCTTGCACGGTGTTGGTCAGTGCCATCGCATCGGCGTTATTAACGATCAGTTTACCGTCGTTGTTCACTGACGCCGTACCCAGCTGCTGCGCCTTACTGACGGTCAACGCGGAATCAGTATCGACAGCAAAATGACCGGTGAAGTTCTGATTGTTATTATCCAACGTCACGTCAGAGGCCTGAGTCAGTGAGACTTCGCCTTGCTGACCTGCCAGCATATTAAGGAATGCACCCTGCACATGTTGCAGTTCGAGCGTGCCTTCGTCAGTGATGTCGCCGTTGCCCAGCCCGTTAATGTGGGTCAGTACCGCGCCAGCACCGGCGTCAATCGCCGTCGTACCTCTGAAGTTGTTGTTATTGTTGCTCAGGGTCAGTGTATTGCCGGAAAGCGTTAATGTGCCATCGCCGCTGATTTCACCCGCCGCTGTGCCGCCGTTACTGACAGTCAGGTTACCGCCGTTCAGGGCCAGTTGGCTGTCCTGAGCGGTGTTTAATGTGCCGACAGTCTGACGGTTGCCGTTAACATCCAGTGAGGTGCCCGCTGCCATGTTCAGTGCGCTGGCCTGCCCCAGTGCATTATCGGTGATCAACGTTACGGTTCCGCTGTTGAGGTTGGTCGCGCCGGTATAGTCGCTGGCGGCATTGCCGATGCGTACTTCGCCGGTCGTATTGATGTCGAAACCGCCGCTACCGGAAAGTTTGGCGCCCAGTGCGTTACTTTGCGCCTGGCTGTTGTCCAGAATGACTGACTGCCCCTTGAGGGCGTCGATCTGCGTCAGGCCATAGCCAACGTACAGACCGTCCTCTTTTACCATCCCGGCGTAGTTGTAGTGGGCGTTACCGGCCACTACGCCGTTTTGCTCCAGCCCCTGAATGAGGTCGTCACTCAGCGCGCTGCCATCGGCGTAAGTGAAGGCAATTTGACTGCCTGCGCCGACAACGTTCTGCGCACTGACAATCTGATCGATGACCTGCTTCTGCTGGTCAAACAGCGAGGTGCCACCGACCGGCTGTGGGTTAGTCAGATTCAGTGGCGTATTCACCACCAGCGTGCCGCCGTTTGAGGCGTCTAAGGTGTTGACCGTCAGTTCGCCGAGCGGACGATCGGTATCCGCGCTGTAACTCACTTCCAGCTTGCCGCCGTTCAGGGTCAGGCCCTGCAAGGTTTGCTGGCCAGTCAGTGTTGTGCTGCCCTGTTGATTGAGTTGCAGGGTGGCGTTGTTCATCACCGCATCGGTACCGCTATTCAGTGCCAGATGCCCGGTATCCAGAGTGACCAGACCAGTAAAGTTACCGCCGGCGGCACTGTCTGCGAAGATCAGTTCCTGCGTGCTGTCGCCGAGATTCACTAACAGCTGACCGCCGCCGTTAAGCTGGCGGCCAACGTTGAGGTCTGCGGCAGAAGACGAATCTTTTTGTACAGAGAGCGTGCCTTGATTGCCAAGGTTAAGAACTCCTTCGGCACTTGCTAACTGATCAAGGGTCGCTACCTGCAACACACCGCCGTTGATGTTCACCGCCGAAGTATTGGCAGAGTTATCACCGGTAAAGATGAGGGTGCCGTCACCGGCTTTGGTCAGATCACTGGTGCCATTGCCGTTCCAGCCATTGAAGCTGGCGGTGACGCCGGAATCAGCAATAATGTTGCTGCTCTGCGCGAGTTGTGCTGTACGGGCTGAAGTCAGGCTGTTGGCAATCTCGAGGTTACCGCCATTGAGGATTAGGCTGTTGGAAGCCGAACCGCTGCCAAGGTTATTATCGGCAGCGATAGCCAATGTTCCCGTGTTAATTCGTGTCGCGCCGCTGTAGGTATTAGCGCCGCCCAGTGTCACTGTGCCGGAACCATTTAGTGAAACTGCACCTGAGCCACTGATCTTACCGTTATAGGCCAGGTCATCAGAACGGTTGAAGCTGAGGGTGCCATTGTTGATAACATTACCGGTCAGATTACCGGTGGTACCCCCAGCACCTAGCTGGAGAACACCACTGCTATTACTTATGGTGGTATTCCCCGTAAAGGTATTATTCCCCGTTAAGATCAGTGTACTCGCTGCAATCTGAGTGAGGGCGCCTGTGCCGCTGATAACGCCATCAACTGTAGAAGATGAAGACGTTGAAAATTGCAGGATGGCGTTATCAATAATATTGCCCGGCCCAAGATTACCGCCGTTAATAACCCTTACCGCACCATTATTGATAATGGTGCCACCGCTGTAGGAGTTATTTCCTCCAAGCACAAGCATATCATTCCCATTCTGAACCAGAGTTCCGGTACCGCTAATGGCTGAATTGTACATTACGGAATCAGAATGATTAAAAATTAGCTGGCTGTTATCCCCTACCGAGACATTGCCAGTGACACTGCCGGAGGTACCGCCGGTGCCTATTTGCAGCGTACTGCCATCAGAGATCACTGTTCCAGCCCCATTATTGGTGACCTGGCCTGACACGGTCAGCGTACTGCCTTTGGATATACTGGTGCCTGCATTGTTGGTCACTTGCCCAGACACGAGCATTGTTCCGCCGTTCAATATGCTGGTGCCTGCTCCGCTGCCGCTATTATTTAGCTGGCCAGAAACAGTCAGCGTGCCATTCTCTACGTCAGTGGCGGAGCTACTGGCAGCAGTTGTCGTAACGTTACCGCCCAGCGTCCATGTGCCGATATCGAGTGCGGACAGGGTGGAGATACCGCTAAAGGTATTATTCGCCGTACCGTTACCCTGCAAAGCAACTGTATTGCTACTGCCGGTACTGGTGACGGAACCATTGATCGTGCTGCCGGTTTGCAAAATTAATTGGTTATTGCTGCCGGTGATATTCATGGCAGTGCCATTGCTGCCGGTAAGCGTCCCAGAGTTGGTTACTGTCATCCCGTTACTCTGTATAAGCAACGCATTTGGTCCGGAGATGGAGCCTGAATTATTGATGCTACCGGTGGTGGTCCCACGGGTAAAGACTCCGGCAGTATTGCCGCCGAGAATGGTTCCTGCATTTTGGACCGTTAGAACACCGCCATCATTGAGCAGCCCCAATCCCGCAGTTGCTTTCGTGACACCGGTGGCATTTTGGGTAAAGATCCCGCCGCCTGACAGACGTAAACCAGCCGAATAACCCGTAATGGAGCCATCATTACTTATATTTACGGGCGACGAGCTATTGGCACCCAGAATGCCATAAAATCCGACACTGTTAATACTGGCCCCCAGATGGTTAATAAGACTACCGCCGTTATAGAGAGTAACTCCGGATATCCCCGTACCGCCCACTGAGGAAGAAATAACTCCATAGTTTATCAGGCTGGAACCCCCTGCAGAGGAAGCATCAAGAGATACAACAGCGGACGCTCCCGTTCCATTATCGCTATTATTGAGTAATGACCCATAATTTGTCAGTAACCAGTTGGCTGAGTTATTACCCGTGATCACATTGCCGTAACTTGAGGTCAGTGTAGAAGGTGCAGTAATATTAAAATTCGATTCCGGTGAATAAGTTGTAAGGTTAACCGTTGACGAAGAATTACCAAGATTGGTATCGGCGTCTGCGTCCATAATAGGCATGATGCTAAGGAGTAATGGACTTGACAACATTGCCGCTTTAATGGCAGTAATTAGCTGCGGGCAGCGTAATCTGGGAAGTGCCCTTGTGATTAAATTTTCAGGAACAGATGCCTCTGCCTTGGTGGCTTTTATTTTTCCCCGTCCCAACTCCGACGTAACGTCCTTACGTCCTAATGTACTGTTCCAAATAACTCGATAAATCTTATTCATTACGAATACACCTTTTAGAAGTAAACTAAATCCATCTTTTTGCAAAGCGCTGACCAGCACCACTGCTATGGCGAAGGGGCGGGGTGACTTTCAAGCAAAGGCACATGAATACGGTTAAAAACTGCCTAGGCAACGTTCAGACCATGATATAAAAACATAAGAAAGAACGATGCTAATTAATGAGGCAGGGCTTCATTTGGAGAAGGTGGAAAAATAATGCGCGCATTCTTCATGACATTAACTCCTTCTTTATGATATTCCAGTGTTGTCACTGGTTTCACGACCTTGTTTCCTGAGGCGGGTAAATTCAGAATATGCAATTCAGTGGAGCTACCCGGACTGTGTTTCTGTGAGCCACACATTAAGACGATTCTCAATGCATGGGTAGTGAAGTCTTGTGAATTCTTCTTAATCAGAATCCATACTTCGGCAGTTAGCAGGTTTTTGCTACGTGAAATTTCTGGTAACTTACTGTTATTAATAATAAAAAATATTAATTAACTTTATTTGTCGAAATATTCAAATTTAATATTATGTGAACATCACATCCCGATTTTTAGTAATATATTTTTATCTGTTGCAAACACCTTATTAGTGTACTCCCGTACGAGAAGAGTGTGTGACAATCACCCACCACAGAAAAACAGTGTGCTAAATAAAAATTGTCACTAGTAACGATAAATATATCCATAACATAAGGTTATTCCCGGCGTCATCGAGAAAAGGGGCTATTCGGTTGTTGCCTGACTTCCTCTTACTAATTCAGAGTGCATTACAAACATAATGGAAATAATATTATTTATACATAAGATCCGATGCTGGCATTTATAAGGTTTAGATAAGTGCAGCCTCGGGGATTTAACCTGTTTTTTACATTCTCAGTGGTATAATATTAAATATAATTGCGCTATTTCTACTGAGTTATCGGCAATGAACTCGAATGCTTTATATCGTTAGCTGTTTTTCCGTTTTCGGGATAAATCCATGCCACTCACTGGCTGCAACCGATCCGCTGATATGTTCCCAATATATCGCTGGGCACGAAAATAAAAACCGGCAATCTGAATTTCCCTTCGCTGATTTCCTGTTGCCTATTCTAGAGTAGTTAGCCGGCAGTAAGGAAAAACACGTGATACAGAGATACTTTCGGTACGCATTGGTGTGTCCGGAAACAATCGTTTATACGGTACGGCTGATATTTATCAATAGGAGGCAGTAAAAGGTCTGAAAGGGCGGTGTCTACCACCTTTTTTTGGGCGTCTGAGATCAGAGAGCTGACTTCACATCTTGTACCAGACCCATCCTAAAATCAGCATGATAAACACGGATGAAAAGAGGTAATCCCCTGCGTAATTTCTCAGGGCCTCAAGATTTTCATCCGTGTTTTCGTTTAGCTTCACGATGGCATCTTTTTTACTCATGGCCTCCACCTCAATATGGTGCTTTTTAAAACCCTTCTCTTTGAGTTTATTCGTCTCAGCCCCTGTCAATTCCCTTTTGGGAATGACCTGAACCTTTTTGTCCTTAACGTAAAAAGTATAAGTTTCCATCAGGCCGATCTCCCTCATCAAAAGCATAAAAAATGAAACCCATTCAGCAGGACTCTCCGGCCACTAAAATCGGCAGGATATCCGGATGTTTGACAATCGGAGTGCCGGGCTCGATTAGCTCCAGAATAGTGGCAATGACCGCCTGACCGATTTTCGCGTTTTGGTGATCGACGGTCGTGATGCGTGGAATAAAATATTCGCTACCGGGGAAGTATTCACAACTGGCGACGGCGATATCTTCGGGCACGCTGAGCTGATGATCTTTCAGCGCGCGGATAACACCTGCGGCGACCTGATCGTTGATTGCCAAAATAGCATCAGGACGTTTTGAGCCATTTTTCAGCAGTTGTTCTGCTGCCTGATAACCATGACGCAGATAGAAGTTATTCAGTACAATCAGGTCGTCAT
The DNA here is from genome assembly GCF_055407225.1 of Ewingella sp. C233. Taxonomy (NCBI): domain Bacteria; kingdom Pseudomonadati; phylum Pseudomonadota; class Gammaproteobacteria; order Enterobacterales; family Yersiniaceae; genus Ewingella; species Ewingella sp. C233. Next base: position 90,969 of record NZ_JBUZRI010000005.1, on the reverse strand, counting down.
CCGCCACCAGTCCGGCGGCAGTAAGTTGCTTTTTAAAGGTGTTAACCCGCTGCCGGGTCATATAGACTTTTTCAGAGCCGCCGGCGAAGGCAATATTGCAGTAACCTTTTTCGAGCAGATGAGCGGTGACAAGCTCGACGCTTTGCGTCTGATTACGCACGATGCATGGGTATTCCAGTTCGGGGATTTTACGGCCCACAATCACGGCGGGAATGGTGTCGATCAGGTGTTTTAATGCGCGGAGGTAACGTTCAGGAATGGCGATGTAATCAATGTCACCGCCCAGAATAATCACGCCGTCCAGCTGGCTGTTAATCACCGAATTGAAAATACTTTCATCAATATTTGCCACGGCGCTTACTGAATTTTTGTTAGCAGACTGCGTATCGAATAAAATCACTTTGTAACCGGAAACCAGACAGACTTTTTCGATTTGCTCAACCAGCATCACGAAATAGGGGTTGGTGATATCAGAAACCACGACTGCCAACATGTTGGTTTTCTTCGAAATCATCCCCCGTGCCACCAGATTCGGGCTGAAGTTATACTCTTTGATGATCTTATCGACTTTCGCTTTGGTTTTTTCCGACACCCAATGATTGTTATTGAGTACCCGGGAAACGGTGGTGATCGACACCCCGGCAATCTCGGCGATATCCTTAATGGTGATGTTTTTCTTCATTCTCGGCTCTTATATCCTTTCACTGACCGGCACTGTTAGGGATGGATAATCGTCTGGCCCTGATTGATGTTGAGAAGAGAATACTTCCCCACGCAGACATGGGGAAGTTTGACGAGGAGTTTATTAAGCGATGGTCACTTTTTTGTCTAAATAGACGTCCTGCACGGCGTTGATTAACGCCACGCCATCCTTCATGGATTTTTTGAAGGCTTTACGGCCCAGAATCAGCCCCATCCCGCCTGCGCGTTTGTTGATAACCGCAGTGCGTACGGACTCCTGAATGTCATTTTCGCCTGCGGCACCGCCGGAGTTAATTAAACCCGCGCGTCCCATGTAGCAGTTAGCCAGCTGATAACGCACCAGGTCGATCGGGTGATCGGTCGTCAGTTTGGTATAGACACGCTCATCGGTATAGCCAAATTTAACGGCTTTGTAGCCGCCATTATTTTCCGCCATTTTCTGTTTGACGATATCTGCGCCAATGGTCGCGGCCAGATGGTTAGCCTGTCCGGTTAAATCGGCGCTGGAGTGATAGTCCACGCCGTCTTTTACGAACGCCGGATTACGCAGATAAGCCCACAGCACGGTGACCATGCCAAGCTCATGAGCGCGTTCAAAGGCGATAGAAATCTCTTCTATCTGGCGGCGGGACTCTTCAGAACCAAAGTAAATGGTTGCGCCCACGGCCTGGGCGCCGAGGTTGAAAGCCTGTTCCACGCTGGCGTAAAGCGTCTGGTCATACTGGGTCGGGTAGCTCAGCGTTTCGTTGTGATTGAGTTTGACCAGGAAAGGAATTTTATGGGCGTAGCGGCGGGACACGGAGGCTAATACGCCATAGGTGGAAGCCACGCAGTTACAACCGGCTTCTAGCGCCAGTTCGACAATGTTTTTAGGATCGAAATAGAGCGGGTTAGCGGCAAAAGATGCGCCAGCAGAGTGTTCAACCCCCTGATCGACCGGAAGAATCGACAAATAACCGGTACCCGCCAAACGGCCGGTGTTATACAGATTCTGCATGGCGGTCAGTACGCGCGGTGAGCGGTTGTTATCGATCATGACGCGGTCGACGTAGTCGGTACCGGGAAGATAGAGCTGGTCTGCGGTGATGGTAGAACAGTGATGTTGCAGCAGTGAATCGGCTTCTTTACCTAACAATTTAGTGATATCAGTCATGATGAACTCCGTCTCGGCTCTGGCTGAGGGCGCAGAGCGATGAATGAAATTACCCAACAACATACTAACGATTCGAATAAAGCCTACCTGTACAATACATGCTCATGCGCTGTTTGTACTGTCGCGTGCATTTTTGGGTTCTCTGGCCAGACTCATTTTCTGCCAAACATTAGTTTTGCGCGAAGGGGCGCATTGATCACTGATGTTGTGGTTAATCAAAGCATATGTATGTTGTAACTAAAAAAGGTAGATTAAAAAGGCCTGCACGGTGAAAGGGGCAGGCCATCGAATTTATCGTGCGGGAATATTCAGCCCGCGCTGTACGGCTTCACGTGAAAGGCCTCGTTCGAGCCATACTGGAACGTTTTTCAATTTGTCGTACTCCACCAGTTCCCGCGCTTCGTAGAAACCAATCATGTTACGTACCCAGCCCAGCAGGGAGATATCAGCAATGGTGTACTCATCGCCCATGATCCACTGGCGGCCATCAAGGCGTGATTCCAACACATTAAGCAGACGAACAGACTCTTTGCGGTAGCGTTCGAGAGGTCGCTTATCTTCAATTTCACGGCCAGCAAACTTGTGGAAAAAGCCGAGCTGGCCAAACATCGGGCCAACCGCTGCCATCTGGAAGAACAACCATTGTAAGGTTTCGATGCGGGCAACGGGATCCGTAGGCAAGAATTTTCCGCTTTTCTCAGCCAGATAAACCAGAATTGCGCCGGATTCAAACAGTGCCAGTGGTTTTCCATCCGGGCCGTTCGGGTCGAGGATGGCCGGGATTTTCCCGTTCGGATTAAGCGCTAAAAACTCCGGTGTCCAGGTCTCATTTTTGCCGATATCAATCAGGTGCGCCTCGTAAGGCAGCCCGATCTCTTCAAGCATAATCGATACTTTGACGCCGTTAGGCGTCGGCAGGGAATAAAGCTGCAAACGGTCCGGATGTTTTGCTGGCCAAAGGGTTGTGATAGGGAAAGCGGTTGAGTCAAACATGCAGTGCTCCGGTATGAAAGTAGGGTTATGACAGCTTAAGAGTAACCTAACGCACGCGTTTGGCTTTTGAAATTGTGCCCTCATAAAACGTCAGCATTTTCAGGGCACAACAACGCTGTGCCCTCTGTTTTATATCGTGAACTAGCCTAAATCCAGCAATTCGCTAAGCTCTGTGATTTGCTGTTGCCACTGGCGTTGCAACTCAGGTTTCTGATGCCTGGCCTTACGTGCCAGATCTTCTTCCAGTTTGCTTTCCACCTCCAGTAGCATCGCCAGCAGCCGCTCCTCTTCATTTTCCGGTTGCTCCTTTGGCTCAACGACTTTCACCGTTGCAGCCACGCTAACCGGTGGCAGGGCATCTGACAAAATGGCGTAAACGGGCGTCAGATCGTGCCACTCTTCCAGCCGTTTATTGTCGATTAACCAGAAGCGATTACAGCTTTGTTCTATCAGCATTCGGTCATGGGAAACCAGTAACACTGCACCGCTGAACGTTTTCAGCGTCTCTGCCAGCTCCTCTTTGCCTTCCATATCCAGGTGGTTAGTCGGTTCATCCAGCAGCAGCAACGAATAGTTCGCCAGCGTCAGGCCAATAAACAGCAACCGTGAACGTTCGCCGCCGCTCAGGGTACTGACTTGCTGCTGATGCCGGACGTAAGTGAAACCGGCGCCAATCAGCGCCATTTTTCGCTGATCTTCGGTCAGCGGCGCGAACGAGGCCAGCGCGGTGCTCAACGTATCGTCATCCTGCAACTGATGCTGGTTTTGGTCGTAATAACCCACCCGCACTTTGGGATGGAATACCACGCTGGGCCCGTAATGCTGCGGATGCGTAAATGCCTGCCATAAACTCTGCAAAAGCGAGGATTTACCGCAGCCGTTGCGCCCGACCAGCGCTATACGGTCGCCACTTTTCACCCGCATTTCATCCAGTTCGAACAGCACCGGTGCGTCGGGTGCCGGGCGCACGGCTAAATCTGACAGTGCCAGCACGCGGTCGGCAGGCAACGCTTCGCCTTGCAGACACAGCCGCCACTGGTTCCCGGCAGTGACCTGCGTCTGATCATCCTTCAGCCGGTTGACCTGTTTTTCCATTTGCTTAGCCTTGCGCGCCAGCTTCTCGTTGTCGTACACGCTGCCCCAAAGTGCCAGCCGTTTGGCGCTTTTTGCCACGCGGTCGATCTCTTTTTGCTCGGCTCTGCGACGCAGAGCATCAGCCACGTCATTTTCCTCCAGTGCCTGACGCGCCTGTGTGCAGGGCAGGCGAATAAATTGCAGCGTTTTATCGCGCAAAATCCAGGTGCTGTTGGTGACGTTGTCCAGCAGGCTGCGGTCGTGGGAGACCAGGACAAAGCTGCCGCTCCAGTTTTTCAGAAACTGTTCCAGCCACAGTAAGGTCGGGAGATCCAGATGGTTGCTGGGTTCATCCAGCAGCAGTAAATCCGGTTGGCGGATCAGCGCACGGGCCAGCAGCAGGCGGGTGTGCTGCCCGCCGCTGAGTGTTCCGGCGGTCAGCGCCCAGGCCGGTTCATCAAATCCCAGGCTGCCTAACAGCACTTCAGCCTGCCAGCGTTCAGGCTGATGCAGGGTATCCGGCAGGTGGTTAAGCACCGCGTCAAGTAGGGTGTTGTCATGCAATCCAGCAGGAAGATGTTGCTCAACCCGTGCCATCAGGCATTGATTGGCTACCGTGACGCTGCCCCGGCTGGCAGAAAGTGCGCCGCTGATAATTTTCAGCAGGGTACTTTTCCCACAGCCGTTATGGCCGATCAGGCCGATGCGGTCGCCTTTTTTCAGGCCAAAGGAGATCTCAGCCAGCAGCGGGCCGAAGGTGTTGTCAAAACCGAGGGATTGTGCAGAAAGTAATGTTGTCATGTGCTTACTCAAGTTTTACAGGCATAAAAATGCCTCTCGTCAATAAAGCCGACGATAACCGGTAAGCCGGAGGGAAGTTCTCAGATTGTCAGTTAGCTCCGCTCAAGCAGGTTATCGCAGCACGATACCGGTAACGCTTGAGCAGTGACGATCGCTAAGGACGAGTGAAGTTAGAAACAATTCACGGGTCAGCATGGCAATCCTCCTTAATATAACGTTGGTGAATGAATGAACTGATTATATTGGGGAATTACGGTTTTCGCCAGCAGGATAAACAACGGGCCGCAGCGCTGATATTAAGCAGCTCCGGCCCGCAGACAGCATGCCTAATCAGAGGCCGCGTTTTTCCATCAGCACTGCGAGATCAACCAACCGGTTGGAGAAGGCCCACTCGTTGTCATACCAGGCGAGGATTTTCACCAGATTGCCACCGATGACCAGCGTAGAGAGCCCGTCGATGATGGATGAACGCGGGTCGCCCCGGTAATCGCTGGACACCAGCGGCTCGTCGCTGTAGCCCAGAATATCTTTTAGCGGGCCCGACTCTGCGGCGCTACGGAATGCGGCATTCACTTCTTCGACCGTGACATCGCGTTTAAGCGTGACGGTAAGGTCGACCACAGAAACTACCGGTACCGGCACACGCAGGGAGTAGCCCGTCAGACGGCCGTCCAGTTCAGGGATAACTTTGCCGAGCGCTTTCGCCGCACCGCTGGAGTAGGGCACGATTGACAGCGCGGCGGCACGCGCCCCGCGCAGATCTTTCTCCGGCTGGTCGTGAAGTGCCTGACTGTTGGTGTAGGCGTGCGTAGTGTTCATCAAGCCGTGTTCAATACCAAAACTCTGATGCAGAACCTGCGCCGCCGGTGCCAGCCCGTTGGTGGTGCAACTGCCGTTACTGACCACAGTATGTCGGGTTGGATCGTATTTCTCGTGATTGACGCCCATGACAATGGTCAGGTCGTCATCCTTGCCGGGTGCCGAGATAATCACCCGTTTGGCGCCGCCCCGTGTGATGTGAACTTCAGCTTTGGCTTTTTCGGTGAAGAATCCCGTCGCTTCAATCACGACATCGACGCCCACACTGCTCCAGGCAATCGCTGCCGGGTCGCGTTCGGAGAAAACGCGGATCGTTTTGCCATCGACCACCAGCTGGTTATTACCCGCTTCAACGCTGGCCTGCAACGTGCCGGAAAGCGAGTCGTATTTCAGAAGGTGGGCGAGGGTTTTGCTGTCGGTAAGATCGTTGATGGCAACGACCTGAAAATCGTCGCGACCCAGCGCAGCGCGCAATACGTTACGACCAATTCTGCCGAATCCATTAATGCCTACTTTAACCATGATGTGCTCCTTAGTTATCTGCCTGACTTAAAAATAGACGGACAGCCATTTGGCGTAAATGACAATAAAGAATCAATTTACGCCATGGAGCGGGAGTAGAAGCGTTCGCGGTATTCTGTCGGAGTGAGTTGAAGATTTCTTTCGAACACCCGGCGCAGATTCAGACTGGTGCCGAATCCGGTCGCTGCGGCGATCTGTTCGATTTTTTCCGCGCCCTGTTCCAGACGCTGTCTGGCAGCATCGAGGCGGATCTCTTCCACATATTTGGCCGGGCTGGTGCCGGTTTCGCGGGTGAATACCCGGGTGAAGTTACGTGGGCTCATAGCGAGGCGTTCTGCCAGTTTTTCGACGCAAAGATCAGAGGCCAGATTCTCAAGGAGCCAGCTCTGAAGATCGCGCAACGGACCGGGAGACGTGGCCTGATTATGTAGAAAACGGCTGAACTGTGACTGCCCGCCGGGCCTGCGCAGAAACATCACCAGATCCTGCGCAATGTCGCGGGCGAGGGTGAAACCATAATCATCTTCCACCAGCGCCAGCGTGAGATCAAAACCGGAACTGACGCCGGCGGAAGTCCAGACAGCGCCGTCCTGAACATAGATCGGCCCCTTCTCTACATTCACTTCAGGGAAACAGGTCTGAAGGCTATCGAGCATGCGCCAGTGCGTGGTGGCACGTTTGCCATCTAGCAGACCGGTCCGCGCCAGCAGCCAGGCGCCGCCGCAAATAGAGACGACCCGCCGTGCATGAGGTGCTGCGCGGCGGACCCATTCAACTACGGCATCACCTTCCGATTCAGTGGTGCCCCGTCCGGTGATCATGATGGTGTCGCGGGTAACCTCAGGATCAACGTCCTGCAGTCGGTGATCCGCGAGCAGATTTAAGCCCGACAGCCCGTGAACGACGCGGTGCGGTTGCGTGGTGGCAACCGTCACCTGATAAAGCGGCTTACCGGCACTCTCCGTCCTCAGGCGGTTTGCCTGCATCAGGATGTCGGCGATACCCGCCGCTTCAAATAACATGCCCCCGTCGGGGACGATAATCAGGAATGTATGCATGTCTTCAAAAATACGTAATGTACAAAATAAGTCAAGGAGAGGGGATGGGCGAGGCCGTTTTAATGAGATGACCACCGGCCACGATAACGATATCATCCTGCGGTCCCTTGCAGACGCGCAACGCTGACAAATTGCATTGAGCTTTAGCTCAACGGTGCCAGCGCCCGAATAATGGATACCAGCCTAGGTGCTTAATGATTTCTCTGCTCAAACATCCTTCACGTTCCGCCATGTTACTGATGCTTCTGGTACTGGCGGGGTGTTCAAGTAAGCACCACTATAAAAAATTTGACGCCCATGCTTACGATGACACGATCGGCGATGCGGCCAAAAAGTATAAAGTCGATCCGAAGCTTATCAGCGCCATCATTCAGGTGGAGTCGAGTTTTAATCCCGAAGCGGTGAGTCCGTCCAATGCCATCGGACTGATGCAGCTCAAAGCCTCAACCAGCGGTTGCGATGCTTATCGCTATAAAGGTAAACGCGGTTGCCCGGATGATGATGATTTATTGGATCCTGAGACCAACATCGATTTAGGCGCGGCCTACCTCAGCGCACTGCAATATCAGCAACTTTATTGGATTAAAGACCCCGTGACCCGCCGTTACGCCACAGAAGCCGCCTATGCGAATGGGGCCGGCGCTTTACTGCGTACTTTTTCGGCTAATCGTCAGACTGCGGTCAGCATGATAAATCAGCTGTCGCCGGACGCTTTTAACTGGCATGTGCGCCAATATCATCCGGCTGCACAAGCACCACGCTATATGGCGAAAGTGGAAAAGGCGTATCGCGGGTTGTGAGTCACTGAATGCCGGAAAACAGTTACCGGCATTCGGCTTTCACATTACTGGAAGAAAATATCGCCAGATTCTGCTTTGAGGATTTTGCCGTCTGTATCGGTGATCAACGCGTAGCTGCCGCCGATGTAAGTCCAGTGGCTGCCCGCGTCTGGCGCTGGGAGATTTCGTTTTTGCCACTCATCAATCTGATAAGGCTTGGTGCGGTAAAGATCCGGAACGGTGCTGCCTAATGTGTAAAGCTTAGAGGCATCGTAGAACGATTTAATTTCATGAGAATTTGTGGCCGCAAGCGCGGTTCCCACCAGTGGCAGGGCTGAAGCCAACGCCAATACCGATAACATCACCAATTTAACTGAACGCATAATTCTTCCCGTTTAAAAGCATTAATCTGTTGCATACCCCGGTACAAAACCCTGAGCTGTAGCACTGGATAATAACGAGAAAACGCCCTAAAGCAGGGGGAGTTTATTGTGTCGAAATGCAAATGCGATATTAAAACAGCGGGAGTTATGCGCCTCGGCAGTGCGTCGTCTTTCTGATTATCGTCGTTTTAAAACAATCTCCACGAGTATTGTTAACCATGCAGCAGCCATAATCCACCGACAGACGTGTTCAATCATGCTCACTAAGTAGTGATAAAGACAAGGCAGGCAGAGGCGGATCCAATTGCATAATTGAACATGCACAAAGTCAGGTCATGCCAGACTCATGAATATCAGGGTGTTTACAGGTGGCCTCCCCAGCGGCTCTTAAGGTATTTAACGGCTTGTTGAGTTTGCGGCTGGTTGAGGTAGTTTTCACGAAACAAAATCGTGCCACTGATTTGCGGCAATGACGCATTCAAATCGAGCTGTTTTTTCAGCTCGGGTACGCCGCCGTTGATCATCCAGTCCGGTTCATTTTTTGACGGTTCGCCCACTTTATACAGCGCAATACCAATGTAGAGGCGCGTATGGGTGGGTTTCACCACATCCGCCCACCATTTCGCCAGCACATCATAACGTGCCGCCTGACGGGCGAAAGGCCAGTACAGCTGAGGCGCAATATAATCCAGCAGCCCCTGCTGGACCCACCGGCGGGTATCGGCATAGGCTTCGTCATAAGCGGCGGCCCCCTGAGTTTGGGAACCGGCCGGATCATGGGAAAGATTACGCCACACGCCCGCCGGGCTGACGCCAAATTCAACGTTCGGTTTTATCTGCCTGATAGTGCGCGAAACCTGCTCAATCAATAGCTGTGTATTGTGGCGTCGCCAGTCGGCTTTTGATGTAAATCCCTGCCCGTATTGCCGGAAGGTCGCGCTGTCGTTGAGGCGCGAGCCGGGGGATTCCGCATAGAAATAGTCATCAAACTGTACGCCGTCAACAGGGTAGCGTGATACGACTTCCGCTACGATGCTGGTGATCCAGTCCCGCGCTTTCGGGATGCCCGGGTCAAGCACAAAACGGTCGCCTGCCGTGCGGATCCAGTCGCGGTGCAGCACAAATACGCTGGCCGGTTGCAGGGACAGCGTCGCGTTCAGCTCCGCCACGGTTGACGGTTTGGTATTCACCGAGACGCGGTAGGGGTTAAACCAGGCGTGGACTTTCATGCCGCGCCGGTGCGCTTCATCCAGCATAAACTGCAACGGATCGTAGCCCGGATCCTGCCCGATTTTCCCGGTCATCATATCTGACCACGGCAATATTGTTGAAGCCCACAGGGCCGTGCCATCGGGTTTGACCTGAAAGAATACGGTATTAATTCCGAGGCTTTTGAGCTTATCCAGCTTATCCGTCAGCGCCTTCTGCTGCTGGCTGATACGGGCGGCATCACTGCCCGCATTGACGGATGATACCGGTGGCCAGTCGAGCCGGGAAACGGTCGCCAGCCAGACACCGCGTACCGGCTCTTTACTCTGCGCCGATGTGGCCGGAACCGGTTGTGAGGTCACAGGATGAAGTGGGGTGACCAGCGATTTCGGCGGTGCGGATGAACAACTCGCCAGTAAAACAACGGCAGCCGCCACTGAGGCTAACGTCCTGACTGTCGTTGCGGGAGAAAATTGACGGGGAGAGACGATGATAAACTCCGTTTTTTAAGGTAGTCGCTCGAAAGGGTCATTCTCTTATTTTTCTACCTAAAGTCAATTTCTTAGGCGTTTCAGCACCGTTCTTCACTCATACTCTTGCCCTATAAACGATGTCATCCCAACTTTTTACTCGCCTTCGCGCCTGCTTTTGAGGATTTGATCGTTACGATCAAAATCCCAACTGATATCACGATGAGCCCGGTCGCCAGCGTCGGCGTCAAACGCTCACCCAGAAACACCACCGACATCAGTAAACCGATCACCGGAACCCCCAGCATGGCGGTAGACATACTGGTACTCGACAGCCACATGCTGGCGGCATTCACGGCGACGAAACAGAATGCCGTCGCAAACGGGCCCATAAAGATCAGAGTTTCGATAAAAGACGCCGAGCCGTCGCCATCATAAGGGCCGTCGATAACACGCGCCAGGATGACCAGCGGGATACTCGCCAGCAGCATTTGCCACGGAGCCAGCTCATAGGCGCTGCACACGCCTTTATGGTGGCGCAGGTGCAAAATACACATTGCCCAGGTGAAGGAGGCGACCAGCAGCATCAGATTCGCCGTCACTAAGGCACTGTCTCCCCAGTTAAACGTGAACGGGTTGAACAGCACCACGACGCCGACGCCACCGAGCAATGAACCCAACAGTTGTCTGCGCGACAACGACTCCCGGAAAAACAGGACGGCAATCGGGGTAACCCACAGCGGCGTGGTATATGCGAGGACCGCAGAGCGGCCAGCGGGCACTTCAGTCATCGCAATCGCACCAAGCACCGTAAAGGTCATCATTTGCAGTAATCCCACGCTGACCACTAATGGCCAGTCTTTGCGCGGTGGGAAGCGCAGCTTACCGGTCACCGCCTGTAGTGCAAATAGACACAGCCCGCCGGTCGCAAACCGTAAAGTGGAAAGCCAGATAGGGGAAACATGTGAAAGACCAGACTTCATGACCGGCCAGTTTGCCCCCCAGACAACGATCGCACCGACCAGCAGCAAAATTCCCTTCACCTTGACATTGTTAATGTCCAAAGCGCGCGTTGAAGCGGTTAAATATTTCCCCTCAGTTTCCACAATCGATTCTCCACACCTTTTTATGATGGGGTAATTTTATCTACACAGGCGTGGATAAACTTTCTCATTACATTAGGTTAAACGTTTTATTTGAGATAATTTATCTCCATAAAATAATATTAAGAGATATTTTACCTTATGAGAAAACTTGACAGTACCGACGTCGCCATTTTGAATCTGATGCAGGACAACTCCCGCACGACCAACGCCGATCTTGCCCGTGCAGTGAACCTGTCACCGACGCCCTGTTTTAACCGGGTAAAAGCGATGGAGGAGATGGGCGTGATCAGAAAGCAGGTCACGTTGTTAGAACCAGCCGTGCTGGGGCTTAACGTCAACGTGTTCATTCAGGTCAGTCTGGAGAAGCAGGTCGAGGATGCGCTGAGTTATTTTGAACAGGCCATCAACGAGCGCCCGGAAGTGATGGAGTGTTACCTGATGACCGGTGATGCCGATTATCTGCTGCGAGTCTTAGTGCCTGACATTCGGGCTCTTGAGCACTTCATCCTTGATCACCTGACCAAAATCCGTGGCGTCTCGAATATCCGTTCGAGTTTTGCTCTCAAACAGGTCCGTTATAAAACGGCGCTGCCATTGCCGGCAGGGGGGATGTCTGTCAGCAAAATGTGATGGGTAGAATTCAGTGGGAGTGAAGGGGGAAATAGGCAATACAGAAGTTCCCCAATGGCTAAAGAGGGTCACGTTGCTGATTGATGGCGACCAGCATTCTCTTCAACAGCAGACGATTTTCTACGCCGAGCTTTTTCGCTATGCTTTGGGTATGCTGGCTCACCGTCTTGACGCTGATCGCGAGTTTTACGGCGATAAGCGCGGGAATAACCCCCTTAGCCAGCATTCTGAGTATGCTCCATTCACGGGCAGTGAGTTTTTTAAAACGGGTCATTGGCATTGGCATATCAGCCCCTCCTTTCTGGCGTAGTCAGGTTTTCCTTCCACGGAGTAAAGACGCAAGCGGCCAGCTCCTGTAAACGGCCCGTTTTAAAGAAAATCTCTTTCTGGCCGGTGACGGCAATCAGCAACTTGATCGCTTCTTCATTCACTATCTGAGTATAAATCACCAGTTTACTTGTGGGCCATTGCTGCGGAAACACCCTAATAAACTCAATGCAATCAAACACGTCGTCGTCTCGACTGAATAATTCCATGACCACCACATCCACGTGGTTATGATGCAAATTAACGGTCAGATCGCTGATATTTGAAGCTGCCACGACGTGAATGTCTTGGGCGTTAAAATAGATAGATAGGCCATATTTAATGTAGGTATCCGGATCCATCATGGCAATATTAAACATATCCTTTCTCCTGAAAAAATTGCCTCGGGTTCCTGGAAAGCAATCCCTGGTGTGGTACAGCAAAGAGAATCAAAACCAACTGCCACATGACAGTAATTAAACTGCGTGTAGCAAAAAACAAGAATAGGTCCGGTCTTCGCTGACTGTAGGAAATGTTCTACAGTGAGTAAGGAGCTTGTTGAATTTTTGGTCAACGACGTGCGTAGACTGAAATCAGGGGAGTGATAGTCTAAAATTAGACAAATCAAAGAGTTATATTCTAATTTTTTGTTACCGGCAAACAGTTGGGAAAACCTATGCAAAGCAAGTCGTTAAAGAGTCAAAAGGAGTGCTAATATGCTTCGGTGGTTGCATTAAATACTAGCGACAAAAAATAAAAATCGATACTTAATATCGATTAATGAGTATAAAAAGTTTTTTAATCTAGAAATTATTTATTATTAAGAATAAAATACAAAAAAGAGTAACTTACAAAGCGTTAATCGTGATCAACATCTTCTTTAATAAAAGATAATTTTTTATTAAAAAAATAAATGTATCTGAGAGGTTGATTATGACGGTAGCTTTGAACTAAATTCTCACCGACTATCAAAGCAAGACTATTATTATAGTAATAATTTATTTAATTCTTTACACTAGGGAATTCGCACAACCATGAAGTATATAATAAATCTCAATCTGGTTTTTGACTCTGACTCCAGAGTGTTGGTGTTGAAAAATGATATAAACTTATCTGTTGGATTATCGAAGCCTGCAACACGGTTGCTATCCGAACTTATCATTAATAACAACACCACCCTTATTAGTGATGAAATTATAAAGAATGTTTGGGTGGACTATGGATTTACAGCATCAAAGGCGAGTTTAAGTAACCACATTAGTGAATTAAGAAAGGCCTTCGACAGTCTCGGCATCGATAAAGAAATCATCATCACAGTGCCGAGAACAGGTTTCAGAATGGAAGCAGAAATCCATCCAGTAGCGAAACATCATGAGCCTATTGAAAAAGTATCAGCAGATGATAGTAGTAACACCGCTATTGATGAAACCTCGCTACTTGTAAATGAACATGTAGTACCCCAGAGCGAAAACAGACCAGAAGCAGAAAAAAAAATAACCCGCATGAAGAATGTAGGAATTCTTGCCTGTGGATTATGCTTACTTACAGTGGCTTTGTGGGTAGTTTTCTTTTTTATGTCTGATAAAGATAACGTTAGGCTGGTGAGTACAAATGAAAAATGCAATATTTATAGTTTTAAAAACACTAAGCCGCCTTCTCATTTCATTGAGAATGCTACTAAAATGTTAGATACGGAAGGGATAAATTGCAGCGAGAAGAGTGCTGATATTTATTACACGGATGCACGGCAGGATAGTGATTTACTCCGGGTTAGTTTCATGGCTGTCTGTTACAAAAGTGCTGATTCTCACTATCAGCAGTGTATAAACTATAAATTAGTAAAGTAGAAAGAAAATGAAAAAAATCATCATCTCTATTTTGTGCATCACCTTTATATGTGGCTATATTTTTTATCGATATCATAGCAAGCATTCTTTCCGATGTGAGGCGCAACTGATCTCGCACATTGAACAGAGCAATAGTAATATTGAGGCAAATTTACATGCTGATATTATCCTCATGGTTCATAATGAAGGGTCTATTTCAATAACGGGATCAGTCAAACAAGATGACAAAAAATACCTTGTGAGCAGAACAATATTCTTCACTATTCAACCCTCTGAATTAAGTGGCGTAAATAAAACCATAATAACTCACGAGCAGATAAATAAGAGCAATGAAATTCCGGAGGAAATATGGTTGAAATATATCTCACCGGAGTCTTCTGGAGTTAAGTTCTACTCTGAAATCAGCAAAGTAAATAAAAATGGGATGTTAGTAGAGCTACTTTCCAACCCTCTTTTTGTTTGTGCACGTGTAGAAAAATAATCTGAAAACGTTAAATGGGTTTAAATTCAATACATCAAGAATTAACCCATTAATGCATAACGTTTTTTAACATCAAATAGGCATTATTGAATTAATCGATATTGTGGTCGGCATTAGGATCAGACCGCTACCCTTTGAAAACCTCCTCTCTGTCAATCTTTTGATGGTTTTATATTTTTAATAATAAATTAGCAATTTCTGTGATGCTCATCCGTGCTTTGCATGGCTATGTGACACCTCTCTATTGGAGTAAAATTCTTAATTTACTTTAATAATTAGAACAAATAACTAATAAATTCATTTATGTATTGTTAAATATCTAAAGTCGTTTCTTGGGTTTATGATTTACCCAGTCACGAAATGTACTGTAATGCGCCGACAGGCTATCGCTCGTCATCCAGTGTGACCATTAATACATTTTCTATAGCTGACTGAGATGTCATGCGGAATGTGGGCGAAGCTGCATACAGCATGCCTGGCGTTGGCTGTAAGGATACTTCATTACAAAGGAAAGGGAGCTAGTCAGTGAATAGGTTTGCGTATAAAAAGGATTTCCAGCGAAAGTCTACGGGGAAATTGACAAAGCGTACATTGCATCAGAAGCTGGTCATTACCGGTTTGCTGGGCTTGGGTCCGTTCTTTTTTCAGAGTCATGCCCTGGCCACTGAGTATGGCAGTATGACCGGCGGAAATATCACCTTGAATGATGGCGATAAAATCATCGCCGATACACTGGATAGTTCGTTGTTGTATGGCATCAATAATCCTACCAATAATAAAAATTCGGTAATCGATTTAGCCAGCGGGGCAAGCGTGATTGCTAATGCTACCGGAAATAACAGCTCGCGCGCTATTATAATGAACGGCGCTAATAGCAGCCTGAAGGCGAATGAATTGACCATTTCCGCCACAGGGCGAAATGCCGTGGGTTTGGCTATCAGTAACAAGTCAAAAGTTGATTTAGGTAATGGCGGCAGTATTCATATCGCCGGAACGGGGTCAGGGCAGGCGATTACTGTCTCTGGCGCATCCGGTTTAAAAGCTAACGGCATTGATATTAATACTAGCTATACCGCGACTAACTCAATGTTTCCTGCTGTTCATATTAACGATCACGGTAGCTCAGTCGATCTCGGCACTGGCAGCTCGATTACGACTAACAGTGCTGGTGCTTTGGGCGTATCAATACTTGGTAGCAACGGTAGTGCAGTTAACGGCCCTGCTAAATTTACTGCATCTAACTTATCTATTTCGACCAGCGGAAATCTGGCATCCGGCATTGAAGCTAATAATAATTCAATCGTTGATCTGGGGTCGGGTACCACTATCTTGACTCAAGGAACTAACGCTAATGGTATTACCATGTATAGCACTACGGTTAATGCCGATGCGTTAACCGTGGCCACTACTGGCGGTAATTCTCTGGCGCTCGAAGCCCGACTAAAGGCAAAAGTTAATATTGGCGCGGGTAGTCATATCTCATCTGAAAAGGCGGGCGCGTTAGTCGCCAGCGGTAGTGATGTGCTAGTTAATTTTCTAGGGACTGAGTCTAACCGTAACTCTATTTTTTCCAGTGGCTCTTACGGCGCTTCAGCTCAAACTGGAAACTCAGTGATTAATCTGAGTAATACGGACATTACCATTGACCGCATTGGCGCGATAGGGATAGGTCTATGGACGATGTCTGGTGGTAAAATTAAAGGTGACAACCTGACAGTTAACGGTTCTATGGATTCCCGCGGGGTTTATGCCATGAACGATAGTCAGATCGACCTGACCGGTAATACGGTGATTAAAATGGCCGACCCGGCTGGAATGGCTATAGCCACTCAGGATAATGCCGGATATGCGCCTAGCCGGATTAACGCCAGCGGCCTTATGGATATCCAGGGCAGCATTCTCTCACGCGGCGGTATGATTAATATTACTATGGCTCCAGGTTCAACCCTGACGGGTGCAACATCATCCGACGGTGTGAATGGTGGAGAGCTCAATATGGCCATGACTCATTCCAACTGGACGATGATTGCTGATTCAAATGTCACTAAGCTGGCGTTAAATAACAGTACCGTCGACTACGCGGAAGATAAAACTGGCTCGGTTTTAACCGTCGGTGATTTAAGCGGTAACGGTACTTTTATTATGCGAGCCAACATTGTTGGCGATGGTGACGGTGTGAATAACTCCGGCGATAAGCTGATAGTTACAGGGACGAGCGCTGGCAATCACTCATTAAAAATACTCAACAGAGGCAGCTTAGCAACCACGGGGAATGAAATATTAACTGTCGTAGAAACCGCTGATGGGCACGCAAATTTTGGTTTGGACAGCAGCGTGCGGAAGGTTGAATTAGGTGGTTACTTATATGGTGTGCGTAAAAATGGCAATAACTGGGAGCTGTCTTCATCCGGGGCTGTCCCTCCGCCTGAACCGCCGGTAGACCCCATTGATCCAGTCGAGCCCAATATACCAGCCGAGCCGATTATACCAGCCGAGCCCGTTGATCCCGTCTCCCCTGGTACTCCGGAGCCGAACGAAGAGGGTGGCAGTGGTCCGATAACTTCCGCAGCTGATGCCGGAGCGAATTTTCTCAATATTGGCTACCTGATGAACTATGCAGAAACCCAAACGCTGTTACAGCGCATGGGCGACCTGCGTCGAAATAACGAGCACGGTGATATGTGGTTGCGTGCTTTTTCCGGCAAGTTTGATTCATTCTCTTCGGGTAAAATGAGCGGCTTTGATATGAGCTATAACGGCATACAGTTCGGTGCTGATAAGCGTATTTCTGAAGAGATTCCGCTAATTTTGGGTGCCTTTGTTGGTATGGCGAGCGGTAATCCAAACTATAGCTCTGGTGATGGTTCCGTGAAGTCTAACCACATGGGCGTTTATGCGACCTATATGGCGCCGGGTGGTTTCTATACGGACGCGGTAGCTAAGTATTCCAGGCTAAATAATAAATTCAGCGTGCTAGATAGTCAGGATAATACTGTCCGTGGCAGTGGAAATTCTGACGGTGTTAGCTTCTCATTAGAAGTAGGGCGGAAGTTTAACCTGAATCAGCCGGGTAATGGCTTCTACATTGAGCCTCAGGCACAACTCTCCTATAGTCATCAAAACAGCGCCCGTATGACTTCGAATAATGGACTGAATATCGATTTAGACGGTTACGATTCTAAATTAGCCCGTACCAGCGCCATTGTAGGTTATGAACTAAACTCTGGTACTACGGTGGTGAATGCGTATTTCAAAACCGGTTACGTGCATGAGTTTGATGGTGATGCTGATTATCATCTGAACGGTTCTAACGAACAGCATACTTTTAAAGGTGGATGGTGGAATAATGGTATCGGCGTTAGCGCTCAGATCAATAAGCAGCACACACTGTATGTAGATGTTGATAGCGCGACCGGCAATAAGTTCGACCAGAGACAGATTAACGGTGGTTACCGTTTTAGTTTCTAATGACTAAATAGACAGTTCAAGCGTTAAAAGGGCGTGGGTTTGTAACCTGCGCCATCCTCCTTTATATGGGGTAGTTCGGAGGACGATGATGCCACGTTTGTATTGGTATTAAATTATCTGATTTAACATAATCAATGTTATACGCACCAAGATTGTTACTCCAAAGCGATAATGTCGTGTTCTAGCAAAGTTAAAATGTCGTACTCCGTTAACCATAACCAGGTAGAGAGGCTTTGCGCGCATTTCAGCGCGCCTTGCCCGCCACTCAGGCTGCTTTTGCCGAACGCATTTTCTTGCTGTTTGTGAGTTCTTCGCTCTCTGCCGGTTCTTCTATTTCTTCGGTAGCAGCAACGGGCAGTTCAACATTTTCTGGTTCTGGCAGTTTGCTGGTACGCAGGATGTGCTGAACGGTATCTCTTTGTTCTGCAAGATGCAGTGAAATATTTTCAGCCAGTGTTTCATCCAGTTCAAGACCGCTCGCAAGCAGCCACTCGCTGAACGCATCGGCCATATCGAGCATTTTGTCGTAAGCATCCGCATCTTTTTTGTTGGCAAATGTCATCTTCTCTTCACCTTTTCTGACCACAACAAATTTTGTTACAACAGCCATGACTTGCTCCTTACACTGTAATTAAACACAGTATGCCAGTAATGCGGACGAGATACACCCTCTCGTCTTTTTTATCGTGCGAACATCATTAAGTCAGACCCTCATATTCTACTCTTCTGATAATGCCGAAAATTGTTCAGCCAGTGAGTCGAGCAGTGCCCTAACCGAAGGTAACAGACCTCGCCGAGAAGCAAATACCGCATGAATGATTTCTTTGCGTGGTCGCCATTCTTGTAGTACAGGTAACAACTTGCCCTGAGTAAACTCCCCCGTTACCACCATCGTCGGCAGCTGTACGAGCCCAATTCCTGCGACCGCCGCGGTCCGTAATGTCATCATGCTGCGCGTTATCAGCCTCGGCTTATGACGTATGACGGCCTGTTGACCCTCCGGACCATTCAGAGTCCACACATGTTCGTTTTGCGGCATACTCAAATCCATACTGGGTATGCCAATGAGTTCCGCCGGCGCTGCGGGCATGCCAAATTTTTCAATCAATGTCGGGCTGGCAACCAGGCATTGTGCGCGATCGGACAGTACCCGCATAACAAGATCGCTGTCTTCCAGAGGAGGCGGGCGAACACGGATCGCCACATCAATTCCCTCCCCAATGACGTCAACCTGCCGGTTTGTCGACTCTAAATGGATCTCCACTAAAGGGTTTTGAACCATAAAGTTCGTCAACATGGTGCTGACTCGCGTATCCAGCAGCGCCACCGGGCAGGCCATTCGCACTATGCCACGCGGCTCCGCATTAGTTATCGCAATCGCTTCATCAGCCGCTTCCGCTTCAACCAACATCGCACGGCAATGGTTGTAATACGTATTGCCAATGATCGTGACAGTGAAATGACGGGTTGAACGTTGAATTAGCCGAGTTCCAAGACGTTCTTCCAGCAGAGCAATACGGCGGCTGAGTTTAGACTTGGGTATCCCCAGAGCCCGTCCTGCCGGAGCAAAACCCCGATGGTTCACGACTTCAACAAAGTAATAGAGGTCGTTTAAATCGCGCATCACGCTCTCCTTATTGTCCTATATATAGAACGCTGAAACTGAATTTTAGCATCTAGTGGCCACATCGTTGCACCCATATTATCTCTCTATCAATCAGTCAGGGTAAATTGGCTCTGGCAGCTTTTTCGACAGGAGATAACCATGAAAAAGATCCTCGGTATTTATAGCGCGCCCCGCCAGCACTGGGTTGGTAACGGCTTTCCGGTACGTTCGATGTTCAGCTACGACAGCCATGGTAAACATCTGAGCCCTTTCTTGCTGCTTGACTATGCAGGGCCAGCGCAGTTTACGCCAAACGATGGTCAGCCTCGCGGCGTTGGCCAGCATCCACATCGAGGTTTCGAAACCGTGACCATCGTCTATCAGGGTGAAGTTCAACACCGCGACTCTACAGGTGCAGGTGGCGTTATCGGCCCTGGCGATGTGCAGTGGATGACGGCTGGCGCAGGTATTTTGCACGAAGAATTACACTCTGAAACCTTCTCCCGTCAGGGTGGGGCATTGGAAATGGTACAGCTATGGGTCAACCTGCCAGCAAAAGATAAAATGGCAGCTCCGGGTTACCAGACCGTATTGAATAAACACATTCCGTCAGTCGCCTTACCGGATGGTGCGGGTCTTGTCCGGGTGATTGCCGGTGAGTTTTCCGGGCATACGGGCCCAGCACATACCTTTACTCCGCTCGATGTTTGGGATGTCCGCATGACGCAGAACGGCAATGCGCGCTTTGACATACCGGCAGGCAGAACGCTGGCCATGGTGGTGTTACACGGGACCGTGCTGGTGAACGGTAATGACGTCGTACGCGAGGCGCAACTGGTGCAGTTTGACTCAACCGGCAGCACCATTGAGCTGGAAGCCAATACGGATAGTACGTTGCTGCTGCTCAGTGGTGACCCTATCGACGAGCCTATTGTGGGCCACGGGCCGTTCGTGATGAACACGCAAGAGGGAATCAAGCAAGCCATCGACGATTTCAACAGCGGTCGGTTTGGTCAGATGCATTCCTGACCGATTATTCGGCTCTAACGCCTGACTATCAGAGCCGGATGGAGGGTCACTTACCGCCCGAAGGGCGTTTCAACAACGAAGGAGTTACCTAATGTCAGTTCCTTATACCCGCCTCAACAAAGATGACGTGGCTGTGCTGTTGGTCGATCACCAGACCGGTCTGCTTTCGCTGGTGCGCGACATAGATCCGGATAAGTTTAAAAACAACGTATTGGCACTGGCCGACCTGGCCAGCTATTTCAATCTACCTACTATTCTGACAACCAGCTTTGAAGAGGGTCCGAATGGTCCGCTGGTACCGGAGTTGAAGGCCCAATTTCCCGATGCGCCCTATATTGCGCGTCCGGGGCAAATCAACGCATGGGACAACGAGGAGTTTGTTAAGGCTATCAAGGCCACCGGCAAGAAACAGCTGCTGATCGCGGGCGTTGTCACCGAAGTCTGTGTGGCATTCCCGGCACTGTCAGCGATAGAAGAAGGTTTTGAGGTGTTTGTGGTCACCGATGCTTCTGGCACTTTCAATGAAATGACCCGGCACGCTGCCTGGGATCGCATGTCTAACGCAGGTGCTCAGTTGATGACCTGGTTCGGCGTCGCCTGTGAATTACATCGCGACTGGCGTAATGATGTTGAAGGGCTTGGAGCGCTGTTCTCCAACCATATTCCTGATTATCGCAACCTGATGACCAGCTACAGTAAACTGACCCAAAATAAATAAGTCATCGTCTCTAACTCATTAATAAAATGGCCCCTGCAAAACAAGGGCCATTCGTCGTTCAGGCAAATTTACTTATGTTGCTTAGCAAATTCTTCTTTGGCTTTCTGCAATTGTTGCTGGAAAGCCGGATTTGTATGCAGCGTGGCAACAACGGCTGAGCCGACGATACGTGCGGCATCAACATCGCTCTGCCAGTGATATCCGCAGATTACCCGGCTCTGGCCCAGATCATAGCCACGTTGTAGGATCTGATCCTGGCGTTGCGGGTTAATCTCCGTCAACACTAACGCCGTGGCCCAGCCAATGGACGTATGGCCGGAGGGATAAGAACCATTTTTGGCAAGCTTATCCTGTTCGGTCGTATTGCAGGTAGGGACACCGTAGAACGCAAACGGACGAATGCGCATGTACTTCTCTTTAGCACCGCGCGTCGCTAAATCGCCTGCATCCTCAATCATGTTGGTCAGCAGCTTATGTAACTCAGGTGAGTCTTTCGCCGTGATTGGCGATCCAAACGCGCCAGAGAAAGCATTAGCCACCCCGCCACCACTCAGGTTGGCATCCTCAGCCGCCTGCTTGCCGCGTTCGGTTGAACGCAAAAGACGCCCTTGTTCATACATGGCCTGGTCATTGAGAAACGCAATACTGCCCACAGCAGGAGGCGGCGGAAGCAGTGTCAGGCTGTTAATAGCCTGATCATTTTTTAGAAAATAGAGGTCTGGTTTGGTCGTCGCATCATTGCCAGCAAGGGCAAAGGCATTGAGGGAAAACAGGCTGGCAACACAAAACGTAGCAACAATCTTCATCGAAGTTTCCTTACTTATCATTATATTTTAGTTACGAAATCAGCTTCGTAACATTTACTAACATTCGTCAGTAAAACAAAATACGGATTAAAAAGAGTGCGCCGGATCGCAAAATGATAGATTCATCACATATGTGAATGAATAATAGGCATATATACGTTTTTAGTTATGCATCGGAGTCTGTTTTTTGCGCAATAAGGCGTGGGGGTAGCTCGAAGGGACAGAGTAGAAATGGGCAGATTGCCTGCCCATTGAGAACAATAGGTATTTATTGGCCGCAAGTGCCGGTATCAATATCCAGCTGTTTCAACGCGGCTTCCAGCGCCGAAAGATCAGCCGAGCCCAACAGCGGGATCAGCGTTTCCCGTTGCACGGCAGAACGTTGATAAATGCCCAGCGCCAGAATACGGTTGATGACCTCTTGCTCAAATCGATATTTGATCACTCGCGCAGGGTTAGCGCCGACCACAGCATAAGGCGGAATATCTTTGGTCACTACGCTTCCTGCGGCAATCACAGCGCCCTCACCTACAGTTACTCCAGGCATGATCATGCAGCGCATTCCCAGCCAGCAACCGTCGTTAAGTACAGTATCCCCACGCGGTTGATAAGAGGTTTTCACCTCACTCATAAAAGGATAAAGACTGATAAAATCCATGCAGTGATTATGATTTCCGCCCATCAAAATCACGGATTCCGCGCCGATACAGACATAGTCACCGATGATAAGACGGTCAATATGCCCGAGCGCCTCCCACTGCTGGCTGACGCTGTCACCGTGAAGATAACGGACAACCGAATGTTCGAATCCGTGATCCCAGCAATCACTGTAATAACTGTGCTGCCCGGTGATCAGAATATTGGGATTTTTTACCGTCAGGTGAAGATACTCGACCTGGGACCAATGTTTGTTTTTCATGACTTTTTCCTTGAAATAAGAAAGCCACGGAACGATTTAACTTCGTGGCAGTGATTACACGTTCAGATAATCACTGGTTCTGGCAATGCGGGGATGCAGCAACCAAGGGCTGCTCAGAAAATAGAACGTCATAACTACTCCTTCGTTGCCAGTTTCAGCAGCACCACGCCGGAGAAAATCAGCAGAACGGCGACAACACGCATTGGATTCAGGCTTTCACCGAACATCGTGACGCCGAGAATAAATGCGCCAATAGCACCAATGCCAACCCAAACGGTATACGAGGTGCCGAGCGGCAGGGTTTTCATCGCCACGGCCAGCAGAGCAAAACTGAGCAGCATAAAGAACAGCGTGATGAGACTGGGGATCAGACGTGTGAAACCGTGCGACTCTTTCATTGCCGTCGACCAAACCACTTCAAAAACACCTGCCAACACCAAATAGATCCAGGCCATATTATTTACCTTAATAGAATCCAGGGCCGTCCCTAAATGATCTGGCTGAGTCTCTGGTCGTCCAGTCAGCGTATGTATCTGTGGAAATTATAGTGTAACCGCCCCTGATTTTACAGCCCGCAGCGGCCAATGTTGTGATGGGCTGCAGGCTGAAACGTCAGACTTTTTGCACGGTACCCGCCACCAACCTCCCCTGATGGAACGTGGCTTTGACGTCAGACACGCGGGCGACGGCTTCAGCCGAACAGCTCGCCTGCACCAGAATCATCTCCGCACTGTCGTTGATCGCGGGCCATTGCCGCTTACCGTTGTCATCCAGTGGCAGGACGTTGCCCGTCGCAATCGCCAGCGATCGCGTCAGGCCAAACTCATCCGAGTTACCATATAACTGCGCATAAAGATTGGCTTTCTCCAACATGCTGCCGGTGCCAAATGGCGACCAGTGATCAATAACGCTGTCGGTTCCCGTCATAACAAAAACGCCCTTCTGACTCAGCTGCGGCAACGGCATCGCCAGCTTCCCGATAGGCACCGTGGAGGCAACGGTAAAGCGCTGGCGGGCCAGTCCGTCGATCACTTCATCGAGTTCGTCACCCTTGAGCGTCGAGAGCGCAAATCCGTGGCTCAGCGTCACTTTGCCCTGTAACTGCGGGTTCTGTTCTACCGTTTTAATCATGTATTTTACCGCCGCGACACCGGCCGGAGAGGTTTCATGCAGATGAATATCCACACCTTTATGGGTATCGAGCGCAATACGGAACATGGCGTCCAGCGACTTCTCCATCGCGCCGTCCACGTTCGTGGGATCCAGCCCGCCGACATATTGCACGCCCATTTGCATGGCTTCACGCATCAGGCCATCGACATTCGAGTGCAGTAAACCATGCTGCGGGAAAGCAACAATCTCACAGCTGAAATCCTGTTTATGCTTTTCCAGCGCAATGTGCAGATGCTCCAGACTTTTCAGACCGCTGACCGGGTCGATATTGCAGTGGCTGCGCGCCACCGTGGTGCCTTTAGCATGCAGCAGGCCAATAATGGCTTCGGCGCGTTCAACCGACGTCGGCAGAAGTTGGGGAATAAGTACCTGCTCGCGGGCAATCATATCCATGATAGTTTTGCCTTTACGCGGCCTTGGCGCTTCCCACGGGCCACCGTAAAACGTCTTATCGAGATGAATATGCATATCGCGGGTGGCTGGCAGCAGCAATAGCCCCTGCGCATCAAACCCCGGCAATTTACTGGCCACCGCACCGTTGGCCGGTTGTATGGCGACAATTTTTCCGTCGTTGATGTCCAGATGATAGAGCGCGGTTTTGGTCGCAACAATCATGCCATCCTGGTGCTCAAAACCCTCCTCCAGCCTGACATTACGCAGCTGGTAATGGACAGGCGTAATGGTTTTGACTTGATCGGGGTCATCGCATTTTTGCGGTGGATATACCGTACTGAGCGGCGCGGCGGAGGCCATGCCGGTGGCGAGCAACGCACCGCCAGCGGTTAATTTTGCACTCTGGGAGAGAAAGCTTCTGCGGCTCTGTTGCAGGGAATTTTGCACGTCGGTTCCTTATTCATGCGAGGGAAAATGGCCTGTTCCTTTCACCATAAAAGAACTGTCCCTGCCCGGCTGCTATATTTTCCACTGGCGATCAGTGGCAAACACAATGGCTAAATGAGCTGGCAAAAATGTTGCAGTTTCTCGGCCAAGGCCCGCTGGGCTACCGTGGCGTCAGGGCGATAAAACAGCGCCAGTTCAATGGTATCGATCACGGGCAGCCCGTTCTCAGCCCCCAGAATCCGGTGCCCGGGCAAACGGCAACTGGCCGGAAGCAGTGTGACGCCCAGCCCGGCAGCGCTGGCCGCGGCAAGTGCCGCCAGACTGGCGCTGCTGTAACTGATACGCCAACTGAGGTCCAGATTATCCAGCGTCTGACAGAGTTCTTCCCGATACATGCCGTTAAGCGGAAACAGCACCAGTGGCACCGGCGAGCGTTCAAAGGCGGGGAATCCGGCGCTGTCGAGCCACAGCATAGGCTCCGCGCGCGATGCATTGGGCTTTTCACCTTTCGTCTGCTTGATAAGAATGATATCCAGCTCTTCCTGTTGCCATGCGCGACGCAGTTCGTTGCTCAGACCGCTGGTAACGTTGAGCCGCAGATGCGGATGTGAACGGCCGAATTCGGCCAGAAGAGTCGTGGTGGCGGCAGCAAAATCTTCCGGCACGCCCAGTCGCACGACACCCTCACGCCACTGATCGCTCAGGGCGTCATGGGCTTCGCCATTGAGCGCAATAATGCGGCGCGCGTAGCCAAGCAGCCGATCTCCTTCTTCGGTGAGCTTAACCTGATGCGAAGTGCGCTCCAGCAAAGGTTTGCCGAGAGCCTCCTCGAGACGCCGCACCTGCTGACTGACAGTCGACTGCGAAAGAAAAACCCGCTCAGCCGCACGCGTAAAATTGCCCGTTTCACAAACGGCCACAAAGCTGAGTATTTGCTGCGGGCTGAACATCGGATAGCGATTCATTTTTTCACTACTTAGGGGGTGGCTATTTCATATCCCAATAGTAGCAATCCTGATTGCGCTGGCAAAGGGCGGGTACACGATGCGATAAATTACCCGCCCGGCCAGGCTATTTTACGTCATTCGGTCACCACCCAGACGCTGAGGCTGCCCGCGTTGCAGCGAAATACCGCCGTACCCTGATCGTCAGATTCGACTTGCTCCTGACAGTTGTCGAGCAGGTCGTGCCATTTCTTACCCGCGTAGCCTTCGCCCAGCGCGACTGACTTCTCGCCCTCTTCGCCGTTGGACATCACTACCACGCAGCCTGGATGTTCGTCGGTCCCGCTGCGGCTGAAAGCCAGACAGTTAGGGTGACCGAAGTAATCGGTCTGTACGCCCCAGGCGTGTGTCTGGCGGGCCTTGATTAAGATCTCCAGATGCGGGACCACCTGCAATTCCACTTCATGCTCGTTGCCGTCGCTGCCGGTATCCTCATAAGTGGCCCCAAACAGGCCGGGATAAAACACGATGGGGACGCCCTGCTCGCGCAGCAAAATCAGCGCGTAAGCCAGCGGCTTGAACCAGGGTTCGATAGGTGCTTCGAGCGACTGCAATGGCTGAGTGTCATGGTTAGCCACCAGCGTGACAGCGTGCGCCGGATCGGCAGCCACCAGCGTGTTGTCGAAGATTTTACTCAGGTCATAATCGGCGCCACCGCGCGAGGCATGATGGAAATTGAGCTGCAACGGCGCGTCGAACAGCATGGTTTTGCCGTCAACCTGCTGAATGTACTGCTGTAAGGTTTCCACTTCATGGGACCAGTATTCCGCCACGATAAACATCGGCTGTTCGGCTTCGGCCTGAATATGGTCGATCCAGTCTTTATAAAACCACGCCGGAATGTGTTTTACCGCGTCGAGCCGAAAGCCGGTACAGCCAGTTTCGGCCATCATCCAGCGGGCCCAGTATTTGAGTTCTTCATCCACGGCTTTATTTCTGAAATCGACGTTGGCCCCCATCAGATAGTCATAGTTGCCGAATTCAGAATCCACTTCAGTATTCCAGCCGTCGGCGGTGTAGTCGTTAACGATTTTAAACACCCCGTTTTCATCGGGATTTTCAATGTGATCCACGCCGCTGAAGCAGTGATGGTCCCAGACGAATTCTGAGTACTTCCCCTGCCGCACCGGGAAAGTGAAGCGCGTCCAGGCATCTGCTTCGATTACCTCTTCCTCAATATCATCCCGGTTATCCTGAGAGACGCGGTTAACCTGAATGCGCTCTTTCTCGTCGGCCCCCATTTTATGGTTGAGGACCACGTCCATGATCACGCCGATTTGCCGCTCCTTCAGCGCGAGGATCGCCGCCAGAAGCTGCTCTTTATCACCGTATTTGGTGGCGCGGGATCCTTTCTGATCAAATTCACCCAAATCGAATAAATCATAGGTGTCATAACCGACGGAAAATCCGCCGGAGGCCCCTTTATACGCAGGGGGAAGCCAGACGGAAGTGATGCCAATCTCTGCCAGATAGTCAGCGCGCTCAGCGACTTCTGGCCACAGTTTTCCGCCATCAGGGTAGTACCAGTGAAAGAACTGCAACAGTGTGGGATTTTGCATGACGGCTATTCCATTTCGCATGACAGGGAAATGAAGTATGGAGCAGGAATCATAAAAAGGTTAGCCGGGACAGACTTGTCACTCACTGCCCGAGGGGCATTTGCCACCGCGGGTCTGATTTAGAAGTTTTTGTCCACGCTCAGAAACACATTGGTTTCATCATAACTGTAGAAATCGATATTGCTGTTCACCACTTTATAGACCACGTTGATCTTGGGCATCAGGTTGAAGAAATAGAAATCGCGGTGCCAGAGTGATAGAGCATAAATTTGCTCATCGTCTTTGCGTTTTACCTGAAAAATATCATTCTCACCCTGATACTTGCGCTGCGCCAGGTTGGCCATCAGACCCAGAGAAACCCCGTAAGGCAGCGCCGTTTCGGCCCCGAGGCGCGCACCCAGCCTGCGGTTAGTTTCTGCATCCACCTGTGTCTTCTGCTGACCGAGATCGAACCCGGCAAACACGGAGATACGCGCATTGACGGCGTGGGCCAGCGTGGTGGATATCAGTGTATTGTGCCCCTGCAAGGCCGCGTAGTCACGGTTGTCGTAATCCAGTTTCTGGTATTCCACCGCCTGACTGGATTGCCAGTCCGGTGCCAGCAGATAACTGTATTCCGCCCTGATACCCGCACCGGCAGAATAGGCCTCGGTGGCATACCAACGTTTTTCATAAAAAGGTAACAGCGCCAGTTGCTGACGGGCATTCAGGAAGGCATAGCCAAGATAGACACGTGATGTGATGTCGTCAAAATCATGGTTATTCCAGTACGTTTTCCCGCTCAGTGTGGTTCTGAAACGCAAATTCTGGTGATCGGTAAGTGAAACATCACGCTGCGCGAGGCCACCAAAATAAACGCCCTCACCCCGCTTGGGAAAAGAATCGGCGTTGCGCTGGAACACCTTGTCACCAATGGTGATGTATTTATTGTCTGACGCATTGTTTACGTTGCTGTCATTGAGGTAACTCAGGCTGAAGTTGCCTGTCCAGCCCGCGTGTTTATCCATGTAAGCAAGATAGCTGTCGATCTTCCCGATGACTTCCGGGGGAGGATCCTGACGGCGGGCCTGTTCGAAATTCCAGACAGCGGCCTGATACTGACGATCTTCGAACAGCGCTTTAGCCAGATCAAGGCGAACGCGAACGTAATCAGGATGCTCAGCCAGCAGCGTGCGGTAGGTCGAAATGGCCTGACGATAGTCTCCGCGGCTGTACGCCAGCCCCGCTCTGGCATACAGCACCAGCGAGACATCGGCCTGCGGGCTGGCTGCATACACCGGCAGGATAGCGCCCACCATAGGCCACTGTTCCTCTTCCACCGCCTGATTGAGCATCGCTCCGGCGAGTTGCGGATTCTTTTGCAGCATGGTGTTATCAATGACAGGGCCTTGCGCACTGGCTCCGTTATTTCCCCGATCGAGGGGTTGCAGCACCTGAATATCTGAGGCGGCAGGTATGATGCGGGTTTCCGGCTGAACCGCCAGAGCGGGAACTGCAGGCCAGACAAACACAATAAACGGCCAGACAAAACGGCGAAATTCCATTTTTTAAGGGATTCATATCAACAAAGCGGTGCAGGGATCACCCGGCGAGCCAACTGCGCTGCGCCGGGTTCGTTATTACGGATTGGCCGTGGCGCCAAAAGAGGCGTCTAGTTTGGCATCAGCAAACTGTGCTATACCGCCAAGTTCCTGTGCGGCAGGCCCGTTGAAATGGCCGACAAAAGTGCCACTCTGACCGCCAGTCTGTGCTGCGCCTTTGATGCCGCCATTTTGGATCTGGCCTTGCATGGCGATTTCAGAACCAAACTTGTCGCCGCTGGCGATATTGCCATTGATCGTTTTAGCCGCAAAATCTACCTGGAACGTCGCCGGTGAAATCTCCCCTGCGCGCATCCCGCTGCCGGTATAGGTTGCACTGCCTTGTGCAGGCACGGCATTGGCAGACGTGCCCTCGCCAGTATAGAAGACCCCGTGTTTATCCTCACGCATCGACACCCAGGTACCAAAGTTGGTGTAACTCATTTTCCCGCAACAATAGGACGTCTTCTCAACTGCAGCACCGGTGGCGGCATCCTGCGTGATGAAATTCGCTACCCCACTTACACTGACCCCGCCGTTACGCATCACATAAGATTTGCCGTCTGGCGTAACGTAGGTATAGGCCGACACCGTGCCCAGCGTGGCTTTTGAGACCGGGATCTCTGCGTTGTCTGTCGCACTATTACCTGAATTACCGGCATTGGTGTCTGGTGCGGGTACCGGAGTCACTACCTGAGGTGTATTGCTACCGCCGCCGTCACCACCACCGCCTCCTCCTCCACATGCGCTTAACAACGCGGTGGATACCAGAGCGGATAAAAGCAATACACGCTGATTCTGTTGCATGGCATAACGTCCTTTGTTGTAAGAGATTCGCAAGAAAAATGAATATTTGTAAAAAATGTAAATTAGGATTTTTAGTATATTGGAATGTTTAAAAAAAATTCAACATAGAATGTCATTCAATGTAATGGGTTAGAGGGTAACTGAGAATTTTCTTAACGCGCGAGTTCGCGCACTGCATTCATAAAATTTACATTTAACAGCGCGAAAATGTGCGAGAGAAGAACGTGAAGAGATAAAGGTGAAAGGTGTCCCGCAATTGTTCCGGTTGGGATCCTGTGTTAAGCAATGTCATACTTTGTGTTATGAACGTATAAAATCAAAAGGAATCACTTTGAACACAAGCAATCCTGGTACTCAACTGACCGCCGCCGAAGCCGTTGATCGGCTTGAAGTCCTCTACAGCGGTGCTGTTATTGCGCTGCGAAAAGCCATTGGCGAATTTATTATTGACGGCTCCCTGCCCGACGCAGACATACGCGCCTCAGGGCTTTTTACTTACCCGGAACTGAGCGTTAGCTGGGACGGTACCGCGCAGAATCAGTTTAAATCCCGCGCCTATGGGCGTTTTCCGCGTGCGGGAAAATACACGACGACCATTACTCGCCCGGAGCTGTTTCGCGAATATCTGGCCGATCAATTGGCACTGCTGGAAAGTGAGTACAACGCCAGTTTTGTGGTTAAACCTTCCGAGCTTGAGATCCCGTTCCCGTTCGTGATTGACGGCTCCGACCTGAACCTCAACCGCACCATGAGCGCGGCGCTGGCTCACCATTTTCCGACCACCGAGCTGTCGCAAATTGGTGACCAGATCACCGATGGTCTTTCGCCTTCGTCTTCGGTCTTCCCGTTGTCGCATTTCGATGCCCTGCGCACCGACTTCTCGCTGGCCCGCCTGAAGCACTACACCGGCACGCCAGCGGAGCACGTTCAACCTTACGTGCTGTTCACCAACTACACCCGCTACGTGGACGAATTTGTCAGCTGGGCCTGCGCGCAGATTATCGATCCCGCCAGCCCTTATGTGGCGCTCTCCTGCGCCGGCGGCGCTTACGTCACGCCGGAAACCATTAATCTGGAAGAGACGGTGTCAGATCTGGCATGGAAAAAGCACCAGATGCCGGCCTATCACCTGATCGCACGCGACGGCAAAGGCATTACGTTGGTCAATATCGGCGTCGGGCCGTCGAATGCCAAAACTATCTGCGATCATCTGGCCGTGTTGCGTCCTCACGCCTGGCTGATGATTGGTCACTGCGGCGGGTTGCGCGAAAGTCAGCAAATTGGGGATTACGTGCTGGCCCACGCCTATCTGCGCGATGACCACGTGCTGGACGCCGTGTTGCCGCCGGATATCCCAATCCCGAGCATCGCCGAAGTACAGCGCGCATTGTATGACGCCACTAAAGTGATCAGCGGAATGCCGGGCGAGGAAGTGAAACAGCGTCTGCGTACGGGAACGGTCGTCACGACGGATGATCGCAACTGGGAGCTGCGTTATTCTGCATCGGCCATGCGCTTTAACCTGAGCCGCGCCGTGGCCGTGGATATGGAAAGTGCCACTATTGCGGCACAGGGTTACCGGTTCCGCGTGCCTTACGGTACCTTGCTGTGCGTGTCTGACAAGCCGCTGCACGGCGAAATTAAGCTGCCGGGTCAGGCCAATCATTTCTACGAAGGGGCGATTTCCGAGCACCTGCAAATCGGCATTCATGCCATCGGTCTGCTACGTGAGGAAGGCGACAAACTGCACTCGCGTAAACTGCGGACCTTCAACGAACCGCCGTTCCGTTAACGCCTTTCTGGTGACGTTGTCACCTGTACGGGGAAGGTTTATCCTTCCCCGCTATCCTCTGAATATTTCTACACAATTACTGTCGATACCTTAGCGTATTCCCCCTGATCTCCCGCGTAAAAAAACGCTTGTACCGGCGTATATTCCCCTCTATCGATGGGCGCTGCGCCCAAAGTCAAAGACGTTGTTAAAAGCAGGTTGTCGAGGTGGTTTATGAAAAGGCTATTGATGTTAATGCTGGCGGCGGGGGCGCTGATGTCTGTCACGCAGGCTTCGCAAGCCTACGGCTATTACGGGCATGGTTACTATGGACATGGGTATTACGGACATGGCTATTATCATGGCTGGTACGGTGGTCCGAATGTGGTGATCGGCGTATCGCCTTGGGCACCCCCGCCACCGGTCTATTATGGTCCGCCGCCGGTAGTCTATGTGACGCCACCGCCAGCGCAAACCTATGTTGAGAAAACCCCGACTTATGCCTATTACTGCCAGAATCCGGCGGGCTACTACCCCCGCGTGCCGCGTTGTTCACGTGGCTGGATGAAAGTAGTGGTTGGCGATCCCGCTTCCCGTTAAGCCTGAGTGAGCTATCCATGAAACGTCTCTATAAGTTAGCGCCGCTGGCTCTGCTGGCGGCCCTTTCCGGCTGCGTCTCGCCGCCCTCCAGTCCGGATGTCACTGTACTGCCAGGCAGCAGTAAAAGTTACGGGCAATTCAGACAGGACGACATTCTGTGCCGTAATACGGCGCAAAACAGCACCAGCGGCGGTGCGCAGGCGGCGTCAAACAGCGCCGCAGGCACTGCGACAGCGGGTACTCTCGTAGGCGCGGCGGCAGGGGCGCTGATCGGGGCGGCGTCTGGCCAGGCTGGTCCGGGCGCGCTGATTGGCGCGGGCAGCGGTTTGCTGGTCGGCAGTGCCATGGGCAGTAATACGGCGGGAATGAACAGCGGCGATTTGCAGGATCAATATGACGTGATTTATACCCAGTGTATGTACGCTAAAGGCAACAAGGTGCCGGTCGCCTACAACTACGACCAGCAGTCAGACACACGTCAGTCCGACGTGCCGCCGGACTACCAGCCTGCCGGGTCACAAAGTGATGTTCCGCCGGATTATACCGGTGGCGCTCCTGACAACAATGCACCACCGGATTATCACTAAAACACCGGGGCGTTAAAACTTCACCACGGCACCCAGCTCAATCACCCGGTTAGGCGGGATCTGATACAAGTCGGGTGCCCGTAGTGCGTTACGCTGTAACACCTGGAACAGTTTGCCGCGGATGCGCAGATACCACGGACGTTTATCCAGCGCCAGCGTGTCGCGGGAGAGGAAGAACGAGGTGTCACTCATGGTGCAGCGCAATCCGTCCTGCCCGCAGCGGTAAAAGACCTCTTCCAGATTCGGTGTCTCACGCCAGCCATAACTCGCCACCACCCGCCAGAACGACGGTGAAAGATGCTCGATGGTGACGCGTTTGAGTTTATGCACATACGGAGCATCGGCGCTGGCGATCGTCAGCAGGATCACCCGATCATGCAACACCTTGTTATGTTTAAGATTGTGCAGCAACACCAGCGGTACCGCATCAGGTGCGCGTGACATAAACACGGCCGTGCCCGGTACGCGCAGCGGCGGGGATTTCTCCAGCGAGGTGATAAGCGCATTCAACGCATCCGGGTCTTCCCGCAGACGGCGCAGCAGGCGCGTACGCTCAGTGTGCCAGGTCATCATGATCAGTAAAATGCTCAGCCCCAGCACCACCGGCAGCCAGCCGCCGGAGAACAGTTTGGTCAGGTTCGCGGCGAACAGCGGAATATCCACAGCCAGCATCAGCACCATCAGCAGCAAGCCCCAGCGCGGTTTCCAGCCCCAATTTTTTATCGCCACAATGCTCAGCAACACCGAAGTCAGCGCCATGGTGCCAGTGACGACAATGCCGTAAGCCGATGCCAGATCGCTCGAGTGCTTGAAACTGATGATCACAATCAGCACGGCCACGTAGAGCAGCCAGTTCACCACCGGAATATAAATTTGGCCGGACTCGACATCCGAGGTATAGACAATGCGCATTGGTGGCAAATAACCCAGCCTCATCGCCTGACGGGTCAGAGAAAATACGCCGGAAATCACGGCCTGCGAGGCAATCACCGTCGCCAGAGTGGCAATCAGCAGTAGCGGCACCAGCGCCCAGTCAGGAGCCAGCAGGAAGAATGGGTTTTTAATCGCCTCAGGGTGAGTCATCAACAGCGCGCCCTGACCAAAATAGTTCAGCACCAACGAAGGCGCGACCAGTATAAACCAGGCGATACGTATAGGCTTTTTACCGAAGTGCCCCATATCCGCGTACAACGCTTCAGCACCGGTTACCGCCAGCACCACCATGCCGAGTGCAAAGAAGGAGATACCTTTGTATTCGATGAAGAAATTCACGGCCCAGTAAGGGTTAAGCGCCTGCAATACGGCTGGGTTTTTCATGATACCGCTGATGCCAAGCACCGCGAGTGACAAAAACCACAGCACCATGACCGGCGCAAACAGTTTACCCACGCTGCCCGTGCCTTTCTTCTGGATAACAAACAGCAGGGTCAGGACCGCGATCGACAGGGGAATAATGAAAGGGTCCAGCGACGGTTCGATGATCTCTAGCCCTTCAATCGCCGACAGCACCGAGATTGCGGGGGTGATCACGCCGTCACCGTAAAAGAAACTGCCTCCCACCAGCCCGAGAAATACCGTCACCGTGAACCATCGGGGCTTAACGTGGCGCACAGCCAGTGACATCAGGGTCAGTATGCCGCCCTCGCCGTCATTGTCTGCCCGCATCACAAAGCCGATGTACTTGATGGAAACGACCAGCATCAGCAACCAGAAAATCAGTGATAAAAAGCCGAAAATCGAACTTTCTGTCGGAATGATCCCCGCCTGCCCGGTCAGGCATTCGCGCAGGGTATACAACGGACTGGTACCGATATCACCGTACACCACGCCAATTGCCGCCAGCGTAACGGCGGGTAAAGGCTGCTTATTCTTCATATGCATAAATGGGGATTCGCAAGGTCAGTGGGCCGGAGAAAACCGGTGCATCTTGGCAGTATAGTACCGGCCAGTGCCGGTACGCCTGTCGATGTGAATTTATTGTTAAATTGGACTTTCTGTCGCGTTTTTCTCCACTTAGTGCGCCGCCCGTAACTGCGGGTAACGACGGAAAATAAAGACGCACCAGACCAGCGCCGCGCCTCCCATGACGCCACCGACATAACCCACATTCGCCATGCCGAAATGGACACTCACTTGATTGCCGAAGAGTGCGCCAGCGCCAATCCCCAGATTAAAGATTCCGGAGAACAGCGCCATCGCGACATCGGTAGCATCTGGTGCCAGAGCCAGTACGCGAATCTGCATCGCTAGCCCAATCGCCATCATGCCCATTCCCCACATAACGGCCAGCAGGGAAATGCTCACAGTGTGTGTCGCGGCCACCCAAAGCAGCAACATGCTGAGCGTGACGATAGCAATCGCTCCCACCAAAAAGCCTGACGGAAAACGGTTTCCCAATACGCTGAATAACACGCTGCCGAGGATCCCGGCACCGCCAAACACTAATAGCAGGAAGGTCGTAAAGTTCTCACCCATATCGGCCACGTTTTGCATAAAAGGTTCGATATAACTGTAGGCGGTATAATGCGCGGAGACGATAAGTGTAGTCAGTACATACATGCAAACCAGCGCAGGGCGTTTAAACAGCATCGGCACACTGCTCAGTGACCCGCTGTGCTCGCTTGGCAATTTAGGTAACAACTTCATCAGGCAAAGCAGGGTGATCAGCGCAATAAAGGCGATGATCGCAAACGTAATACGCCAGCCGAGATACTGACCAATCACGCGCCCGAGGGGTAACCCTAGTACCATTGCCAGCGCAGTACCGGTCGCCAGCATGCTCAGTGCCTGCGTTTTCTTACCCGCAGGCGCAACGCGAATAGCAAGCGATGCGGTTATTGACCAGAAAATCGCATGCGCCAGCGCAATACCGATACGCGAAACCACCAGTGACTGAAAGTCCCACGCCATTACTGACAAAATATGGCTGCCAATAAACAGGATAAAGAGCACCGCCAGCAAACGCCGCCGCTCGATATTACGCGTCAGCAGCATCAGTGGCAGTGACATCAGCGCCACGACCCAGGCATAGATAGTCAGCATCAACCCGACCTGTGCGGTTTCCATTGAAAAACTGCTGGCGATGTCCGACAGCAAACCGACCGGAACGAACTCCGTGGTATTAAAAATGAAGGCGGCGATGGCAAGCATAATGACGCGGAGCCACTCTGTCTTGCGTGAGATTGGTTGTGTTTGCATGAAAATATGTGACTTTTTGGTGAAGTGAAAGTAGCGTGCATGACAAAATAAATGTCATTTTTGTGAGCCGTATTGTGTTTTATTTCCACCTGAATAGGAACCGATATATCAGGTAAAGGGGAAAATTCCGCCACGCCGGTGACGTCTCACGCGATCCTTTCACTTTCTGCTGACCTCAATGCATTCCCAACCAGCGAAGACACGCCGTTACAACGGCGGCGGCAAGAATGACGATAATCAACGGCACTTTCCTCCACGCCAACATAGCCGCCACAATGACACCTGCCAGACGCGCAACACCGGCAAAGTGCTGCCCCTCGAGCAAGGTGGCAATGACCGCAACGGCCAGCAATAACGTGGTGGCCGCATCGGCGATCAGCGCACGGCTATTTTCGGTGAACGTCATGCGGGCGCCGAGTTTGAAGCCTGCTACCCGCAGCAGATAAGTACCGGTCGCCAGCAGCGCAATGCCGCCGATCACCAGAGCGTGGTCATTCATGCTTTATTCCTCCTAATTATTAATCCCAGCAGGGAAAACAGCACCGGCATCCCCACCGGGACAAAAGGGACAGCCGCGAGGGCAATCAGCGCCCCGGAAAAGGCCGAGAGAAGGGTTTTAGCATTGTTAAGCGCTGGCAGGATCAGCGCGACCAGGATTGCGGGGAATACGGCGTCCAAACCAATAGCCTGCGTGTCCGGAATAAATTTCCCCACCGAACCACCGATAATGACGCCCAGCGGCCAGCAGAGGGCAATGCCCAGACCACATAGCCAGAAGGCTGCCTTGCGCTGACGGTGTGAATTTTGCGAGACGCCAAACACCACGCTTTCATCATTCATGAGGTGACAGCCCAAAAAACTGAGCGGATTGCGGCCCACCAGATCCTTGACCGCAATACCGAACGGAAGATGACGGGCGTTAACCAGCAGCCCTGCGGCGGCGGCCGCAAAGGGACTGCCTCCCCCCGCGACAATACCAATAAACAAAAATTCGGAGGCTCCGGCCAGCACTAGCACTGAGAGCATTAGCGGCACCCACAGCGGAAATCCGCTACCCGTCGCCAGCGAACCGTAAGAGATACCGACGATCCCATCGGCCAGGCACACCAGCAAAATGGCTTTCACCGTATCCGCGTTTAGCGAAGAAAAACGGCCGAAACTCATAAAACTCATCCCATAACGAACAAACAGGCTGTTATAATGAACAATCGAAAACTGATTTACAAGTCGAACGATCGTTCGTTATAACAATTTAGCAGGATGACTTATGACTCAACCGATCAGCATTATTGCCAAAGCACTGGTGCGCGAACGTCAGCGTACCGGTTTATCTCTGGCTGAAGTGGCCCGTCGTGCGGGTGTTGCAAAATCGACGCTGTCGCAACTCGAAGGGGGTAACGGCAATCCGAGTCTGGAAACGCTGTGGGCGCTGTGCGTTGCGCTGGATATTCCGTTTGCGCGGCTGATGGAGCAACAGGTCAATCAGTCTCAGGTGATCAGGCGCGGTGAAGGCCCGTCGGTAGTGGCTGAGCTGGCGAATTACAAAGCGGTATTGCTGGCGACCTGCCCGCCAGGTGCGCGGCGTGATATCTACCTGTTGATGACTCAGCCGGGCGCTGACCGTGTGTCCCAACCCCATTCACCGGGTTCTGTTGAACATATCATTATCACGCAGGGGCAGGCGCTGGTCGGGCTGACAGAGGAGCCTTTCACGCTGAATGCCGGAGATTACATCTGCTATCCCGCCGATCAGGAACATATATTCCGCGCATTGGAAGTCGATACTCAGGCAGTATTGGTTTCAGAACAAAATTAACAGTGACAGAAGGCAGCAGGAATAAGCCGAAATAAAAACGAAAAAGCCCACCAAATAGGTGGGCCTAATAAAGATAATCTGAATTAGAACTGGTAAACCAGACCTACGGCAACGATATCATCGGTAGAAATACCGGTTGCTGTATAGAAGTCGTCGTCGTTGTCCAGCAGGTTGACTTTGTCATCAATATAGGTGGACATGTTTTTGTTGAAGTAATAAGTGGCACCAGAAAAATATTTCACCAGATCTTTATCCTTATATTCCGAATTATTAGCAATATCGACGGCCAGATCTTTACCTTTAGATTGCAGGTAGGGCATTTCAGGACGCAGACCGAAATCAAACTGATATTGCGCTGTCACTTCGAAGTTCTGCGTTTTGTTCGCGACCAGTGCGTCACTATCACCGATAGCCGGTCATATTACGTGTTTCAGAATACATCGTTGCTAAATAAACTTTATTTGCATCGTATTTCAGGCCAACAGTCCAAACTTCTGCTTTGTCACCTTCAGCAATCGTTCCATTAACTTGATCATTCGTACGATCAGAAGATGCGTAGGCACCGGAAGCGCTGACGCCCATACCGAAGTCATAGCTGGTGGACATACCGAGACCGTCGCCGTTTTGAGCACGGATACTGCGGTTACTGTTAGTGCTACCTTCACCAGAAATATTGCCGTCGTTGGCACCCTGATACTGCAGAGCAAAGTTCAGACCGTTAACCAAACCGAAGAAACCGCTGGTGCGAAGTTTTTGGGTTCATCACCATGAACTACTATCCTTATTGAATGCCACATTATTCGTCTCGCCATTCCCCTGTGGCAGATATTGTGTCTTCGCCCTGCCCTGACTGGCAGTTTTTTGCCTTAAATAATAGAAAATATATTAAATGGCTATGAAATAATGATAAAAAACCCATAACTGCAAGCAGTTATGGGCTCCACAAATGAGAGAGAAAATCACATTTACGACGAGGTCAGAGAGAACAATCTACTGCATACAACGTGCACTACCAGGAGAACGATTTATTACGCACAGCTCATTCCAATAACTAATGCGCATAACGCGACGGCCAGGGTTAATTCTCGCGATACCAGGCCGGGCCGACTCTTTCCATTGAAAAACTGCCCATTTCGATACCATATAAACTTCCCGTTGGGATTAAAGCTTCCATCATGCGCGTGCTGTCCTGTGAAGGTTCACTGATAAACGCACTGGCACACTTATGTTTGACGCGTTGCCAAAATGAGGTCGACTGCCTGAACGGTTTTTCTTGCGACATGATGGATACACTCCCGTTTAGTGAAATCATGAAGGGAAACGTTTTACCGTTGCTCTTCGTTGAAATCAGTTAACCGTGGAATGGCCGGGAAATAAAATACCCATTTTTGCTTTCTATAGTTGCTCTGCAACTATGCTCTGCCCACTGGCAATACCTCGCAGTGCCTCCATTGCCTCCATGTAAGTGCAATCTTTACGAAATAGCCCTGCCGTTCCGAGCACAAAATACTCCACATAGTCGCGTAGCTCTGCCACCACCTGAGGACTAATAGCCCCATCAATGGCGATTTTTGTATTCAGTCCCCGGTCAGCAATCATCTGCGCCAGTCGCTTAATTTTATCGACTGAACCGCCAACAAAGAGCTGCCCGGCGAAACCTGGATTTACCGACATCACCATAACCACGTCGGTGATATCGAGCACTTCCTCCAGCGCACTGAGTGGCGTGCCAGGGTTGATGGCCACGCCTGAGCGCGCTCCAGCCAACCTTATATTGCCGAGTGTCCGGTGCAGATGCACCGGGGCTTCGGCGTGAACATAGATGATCGCACAGCCCAGATCCGCGAATTGTTTAATGTACGGGTCTGGCGTTGTCACCATCAGGTGGACGTCATAGGGAATAGTGGTGAGCTTACCAATGGCTTTAATGTCTTCTGTACCGAGTGCGAAATTAGGCACAAAATGACCGTCCATAACGTCAATATGCAGCATGTCGGCGCCCGCATTTTCCAGAGCCTCGATCTCCTGAGGCAATCGCGAAAAATCAACGCACATCATTGAGGGGCAAAATTTAGGCAAGGGAACCTCCATGTTCGATGGTACTGATCTGATCGACACGGCGCTGATGACGCTCCCCCTCAAAATTGGCATCCAGCCATTGATCAACAATCATCTTGGCCAGTTCACTGCCAACCACCCGCGAACCAAAAGCCAGAACATTGGTGTTGTTATGTTCACGAGAAAGTTTGGCTGAATAGGGTTCACTGCATACTACGGCGCGGATGCCGGGAACTTTATTCGCCGCTATCGAAATTCCGATACCCGATCCACAAATCAGAATGCCCAGATCAACGTCCTGGCTGACTACGGCATCGGCCACAGGCTTAGCGTAACGCGGGTAATCGGTTCGTTCCGGTGAATTTGTCCCTTTATCAATGACCTCAATCCCTTTCTCTTGCAGGTGGCGGATAATTTCCGGTTTCAGGATCAAGCCAACGTGATCACAACCAATGGCAATTTTCATCGAAGTACTACCTCTTATTGTTCAATACATTTTTGTTGATTTGACGTGCCACGTTCGCGCAACACGCCATAAGTTCACGATATTTTGATTAACTGTGCAGTTCGCTTCAGGCGGTGGTCAGCGCTTCTTCAAGATCAGACTTGATTAAGGTGACGTGTGGCCCATAAATCACCTGAATTCCCCGGCCTTTACGCACTACGCCTTTCGCGCCGGATGCTCGCAGCAGACTGTCGTCAACTTTGCTTTCGTCATACACCGTGATGCGCAGACGGGTGGCGCAGCAATCAACATCTTCAATGTTGTCGCGGCCGCCTAACCCCTCAATGATGGTTTCTGAAACCTCCGTCACCTCTGCCCCTTCGCGCGCTGTTTTGCCTGCCAGCTCTACGTCCTTGCGGGTATACAGTTTGGTTTCCTGACCAGCGTCTTCACGACCCGGCGTTTTGAGCTGAAGTTTTTTGATGAGATAGCTAAAGCTGAAGTAATAAATAGGGAATAGCGGAATGCCGATCAGAATGGCGTTAATCCAGTGCGTTTTGGCATTACCCTGCATGACGCCAAACAGCACAAAGTCGATCAGGCTTCCGGAGAAGGTTTGCCCGACACCCACGTTGAAGATGTGGCACAGCATGAATGACAGACCGGCCAGCACGCAGTGCAGCACATACAAAATAGGTGCAGCGAAAAGGAACGAGAATTCAATAGGTTCTGTGATACCCGTTAACACGGCAGTCAGCGTGGCTGAAATCAACAGGCCAAAGACCAGTTTACGGTTTTCAGGCCGCGCACAGCGGTAAATAGCCAGAGCCGCGCCCGGAATACCAAACAGGTAGAAGGGGAACTTACCGGCCATAAAGCGCGTGGCACCGACGGAGAATTCCGTGGTATTGGGGCTGGCCAACTGAGCAAAGAAAATGTTTTGTGCTCCGGCGACGCTGTGACCGTCGATCACCATGGTGCCGCCCAATCCGGTTTGCCAGAAAGGCATGTAAAACACATGATGCAGACCGAAGGGAATGAGGGCCCGTTCAGTGAAACCGTAGATAAATGTCCCGGCGTACCCTGACTCATTCACCAAATGGCCGAGCATCATGATGCCCTGCTGTATAACTGGCCAGATGTAGAACATGACAATGCCCACACCGAGATAGGTCAGCGAGGTAATAATAGGCACGAAGCGGGTTCCGCCGAAGAAGGAGAAGACGGCCGGCAACTGAATCTTGTAGAACCGGTTGTGAAGCGCAGCAACGCCCAGCCCAACCAGAACGCCACCAAATACCCCCATCTGCAATGACTGAATGCCCACCGTCATCCCGAGCGAGCCATCGGGCAATGCGCCTTCTTTGAGCAAGCCGTTGAGTTCCAGCATGGCATTAATGGTGGCGTGCATGATAAAGAAGCCTATGACGCCGGAGATAGCCGCCACTTCTTTCTCTTTCTTAGCCATGCCCATCGCCACGCCTGTGGCAAAAAGAATAGGCAGATTCGAGAACACCACGCTGCCCGCACTTTTCATTACAGTAAGCAATGCGTGAAGTATCGTTCCCGGACCGAGAGCGTTTTGCAGTCCATATGACGCAATGGTGGTTTCGTTAGTAAAAGAGGCACCTATGCCTAACATCAGGCCAGCTACCGGCAGCAAAGCAATGGGTAGCAT
The DNA here is from genome assembly GCF_055407225.1 of Ewingella sp. C233. Taxonomy (NCBI): domain Bacteria; kingdom Pseudomonadati; phylum Pseudomonadota; class Gammaproteobacteria; order Enterobacterales; family Yersiniaceae; genus Ewingella; species Ewingella sp. C233. The sequence continues at coordinate 48,974 of NZ_JBUZRI010000005.1, read as the reverse complement.
AAAAGATCTGCCGACGCGTTGCAGTACGCTAAAGAATGAGCCAGTCATGTTATTCACCCTGATTCAGTAGGTTATGGTTTTATTATTCGTATTATATTGAGCGACTTAGGAAAAACTCCGACAAACCGCTCATCCGATGTAAAGAAGGTTTTGTACATCCCGCAGGCCATTGGATTATCTTAAAGTGGCGCCTTCATCGATAACTCAACAACCGTTTTTTGCGTAAGGAAACACCCCAAACTTCACGAAAATAAAGTTATCAGTAAAGTTTTGATGCGGCAACGATCAAAAGCGATCAGCTTCACATTATTTATATTTATTGTGAAGTTTTGCCATTATGCTAAACTTCGGCCTGAAGTGAATTCTTCAACCCACTGACAACCCACACGTTTACAGAGTGAGACGATGGAACAGATAAACGACAACGACAATGCATTGGCCATCGGGGCGCGGATCAGAATGTGTCTGTCCAGCCTGAATACCACCGAGCGGGGGATCGCCGAGTGGCTGATCACTAAAGGGAATGTCAGTCAGGAGACCAGTATTAAAGAGGTGGCATCAGCGCTCAGCGTGTCGGAGCCGCTGATTGTGAAAGTAGCGAAGAAACTGGGATATTCCGGGTTTCGTGACTTGCGGGTATCGCTTCTGGCGTATTTTCTGGCATTGCCTTTTGATAAAGAGCAGGAAATTGATGAAAGCGATAACGTCGATTCTGTGCTGGAAAAGGTGTTTAGCAATTCGATTCAGGCGTTGAAAGAAGCCCAGTCAGTGGCGGATCCGGCAGTCATCAGTGAAGCCGCCAGGCTATTGCTACAGGCGCGCCATGTCGCCATTTTTGGTGTGGGTGGGTCGGCTACTGTCGGGCAGGATTTTGAACACAAGCTATTACGCATCGGTATCCACAGCCATTCTTACAACGATTTTCACCTGATGCTGATGGTGGCCTGCCAACTGGAGAAAGATGATGTCGTGATGGTGGTTTCTCAGTCCGGGGACACGCGTGAATTGTTGCAGGCGGTACAGGTAGCGAAAGAGCGCGGCGCGAGGATCATCTGCATTACTAATGACAACGCATCGCCACTGTCAAAAAATGCCGATTTATCGATTTTCAGCCCCGCCCGCGGGGGCCCGCTGCTGGGGCAAAACGCCGTGGCACGTATCATTCAGCTCAACCTGCTCGACACGTTGTTTATTGCCATCATTTTGCAGGATTATCAGGGGACCAAGCAGCGGCTTGAACGCAGTATCGAAATCGTCAAGCCACTGCACGGCAAGTAAGGCGGAGAAAGGTTAGCGGTTCTGGTAGAACATCAGCACCTTTTCAGGCTCAAAAGTGAAAATCGCATAACTGCGACCGTTCAGCTCGAAACCTTCCAGTTCGGTCATCGGGTAATGACGATGGATCAATAGCGACTTGTGGTTCTCTTTATCCACAAACGCCACACCGAGACGAAACTCCGCTTTCAGCGACTGGCAGATATGGATGAGTAACTGCGTCAGTATGCCCTTACCACGAAATGCCTGACGAACAGTGACGGGGCCGTACAGGAAAATATCCTCTGCCGTGGCCTGCCCGCTCTCCAGAACGGCATTGTACGCGGCCAGCGCCGTGCCGTGCTTTGCCAGTTTCCCCAGCGTGGTCATCGCCATACCGGTGATCACCGGATGACCATCGACCTGCTCTTTACTCACAAACACACCGCTGCCAGCCTGAAAATTTCTCAGCATAGCTTCGTCCATCGTGCCCTGGGTGAAGCCCTCTTCCGCACGTTGCTGCGCCGTGAGGTTTTCCCCTTTGGATTCGCCCAGTATCTGCAAGATTTCCTGCACGTCGCTGCCGTCAGATTTGCTGATATTCATTGTTGCTCCTGTCGCGTGGTCTCTGACGATGAGTATGGCAAAGGTTCCGTTCTATTTCTGATGTATAAGACTAAGACAATTCCGCCACCGGCTGCGGGTTTCTGCGCAGTAAATGCACCGCCAGCGCCAGCAGGAAGAAGAGAGCCTGAATCAGCACAATAGTCGGGCCGGTCGCGGCATCAATATAAAAACTGATAAAGGTACCGCTGATAGCGGCCGTCAGTGACGCCGTCACTGCAATCATCACCATTTTCGGCAGGGTTTTACACAGCAGAAACGCCGTAATACCGGGTGTGATCAGCATCGCGACCACTAACACCACGCCCACCGCCTGTAACGCGGCAACAATGGTCAGCGCCAGCAGGCACAGTAACGCATAGTGGTAAAAGCGGACCGGTAGTCCGATCACTTTCGCCTGCACCGGATCAAAACAGAACAGTACCAGATCCCTGAATTTAACTAAGATAGCCAGCGTGACCAGCGCCGCGATGATTAACGTTTGCAGCATTTCGCCGTCACTCACACCCAGCACATTGCCGAACAGAATATGGCTCAGATGCTGTTCGGTATTCACCCGAGAAAACAGCACCAGACCGCCGGCAAACATACCGGAGAACACGATGCCCATCACTGAATCTTCTTTCACCCGGCAATGTTCTTTGATAAAGCCGGTAGCGACGGCGCAGAACAGCCCGGAACAGAATGCCCCAATCACCAGCGGGATCCCGGCCAGAAATGCCAGTACCACGCCCGGCAGAACAGCGTGAGAGATAGCATCTCCCATCAGCGACCAGCCTTTCAGCACCAGAAAACAGGAGAAAAACGCGCAAACAATGCTGGTGGCCGCCGCCGTCAGCAGCGCGCGTTGCATAAAGGCAAAACCCATCGGCTCCATCAGCAACTCAATCCACGGCATCATGCGTCTCCCCCTGTGCGGGTCTTGATCCGAAAATGGTTAACCAACCAGCCGTGTTTCGGTGCAAACAAAAAGGCCAGCAGGAACACAGCCGTTTGCAGGCAGACAATCACGCCGCCGGTCGCACCGTCGAGATAAAAACTTAACCATGCTCCGGCAGCGCTGGTCACCGCCCCGATAACCACCGAGATGATCAGCAGGTGAGAAAACCGGTCAGTCAGCAGATAAGCCGTCGCGCCGGGGGTGATAACCATCGCGATCACCAAAATCGCCCCGACCGTCTGCAAGGCCGCCACGCTGCACGCGCTGAAAATCGTAAAGAAAATAACTTTCAGCCACAGGGGTGACAAACCCACGGACCGCGCATGGGCTTCATCGAAAAATACCGCCAGCAGATCACGCCAGACAACTAACAGCATCAGCAGCGAGACACCCACAATAATCTGCACTTGTAAAATATCGGCGTCATCGATGCCTAAAATATTGCCGAACAGGATGGATTGCACGTTGACCGAGGTGGGGTTGAGCGACACCAGCAGCAGCCCAAGGGCGAAAAACGTGGAGAACACGAAGCCGATGATCGCGTCTTCGCGCAGCTTGGTGTAGTGCCGTAACAGCGTCATCGACAGCGCGGCCAGAATACCGGTGCCAAATGCGCCAATAGCGTAGGGAAAGCCAAGGGCATAAGCCCCCGCCACACCGGGAACCACTGAGTGCGAGAGCGCATCGCCCATCAGCGACCAGCCTTTGAGCATCAGATAGGCTGACAGAAACGCGCACACCGCGCCAACGCCTGCGCTGACCCAGATGGCCTTGACCATATAGTTGTACTGAAACGGTGCCAGCAGCAGGTCGATCATTGAACCTGCCTCAGCGGCGCCGGGCGTTCCTGCGACAGATAACTGATATTACGCAGCGTGCCACCAAAGGTGTGCTCGAGATTGTCGGCGGTAAACGTGGTTTCCAGCGGGCCGCTGGCAATCACGGTTTTATTGATTAATACCACGCGGTCGCAAAACTCCGGCACGCTGGCGATGTTATGGGTAGAGACCAGAATCAGATGCCCCTCCCCACGCAGCTGGCGCAGCAGATCGATAATGGCGTTCTCGGTTTTAATGTCCACACCGGTAAACGGTTCGTCGAGCAACATCACACGGCCTTGTTGTGCAAGCGCTCGGGCCAGAAACACCCGTTTTTTCTGCCCGCCGGATAGCTCGCCAATCTGGCGTGCTGCCAAATCCGTCAGACCCACGCGGGCCAGTGCCGACGCGACCTGCCGCTTATCTTCCTGCGACGGGATCCGCAGAAACGACATTTTGCCGTAACGCCCCATCATGACAACGTCACGTACCAGTACCGGAAAATTCCAATCTACCTCTTCGGACTGTGGCACATAAGCAATCAGGTTTTGCTTCAACGCTTTGGCGACGTTCAGCCCGTCGAGCGTCACGCTGCCCTGCGTCGGATGGATAATCCCCATAATGGTTTTAAACAGCGTCGATTTACCGCTGCCGTTCACGCCGAGCAGTGCGCAAATGGAACCCCCATGCAGCCGAAATCCGGCGTTTTGGATCGCCGTGTGCCCGTTGTTGTAGGTCACCGAAATGTTATCGACGTTGAGATTCAGGCGCGGCAAACTCACTGACCGAATCCTTCTGCAATCGTACCCACGGTCACTTTCAGCAGATCAATATAGGTCGGTACCGGGCCTGTGGCCGTGGAAAGCGAATCGACATACAGTACGCCGCCGTACTTCGCGCCAGTCTCTTTGCTCACCTGACGGGCGGGTTTATCCGAAATAGTGCTTTCGCTGAAGACCACGGGAATGTGTTTCTCACGCACCCGATCAATCAATTTTTTCACCTGTTGAGGCGTGCCCTGTTCTTCGGCATTAATCGGCCACAGATAGGCTTCGCGCATCCCATAATCTTTCGCCAGATAGCTAAACGCCCCTTCGCTGGTCACTAGCCAGCGCTGACCATCAGGGATATTTTCCAGACGGGCGCGCAGCGGGGCATCCAGCTGCCTGATTTTTTCTGCGTAATTTTTGGCGTTGCGATCGTAGGTCGCAGCGTTGTCTGGGTCATATTTGATCAGAGCAGCACGGATATTTTCGACATAAATCAGCGCGTTTTTAGAAGACATCCAGGCATGCGGATTCGGGTTGCCCAGATACGGCCCCTCCTGAATCGGCAACGGTTTGATGCCCTCAGTCACCGTCACTGACGGCACATTTTTAATATTGGCGAAGAACCGGCCAAACCAGCGTTCCAGATTAAAACCGTTCCACAGAATCAGGTCTGCCGACTGGGTTTTCACGATGTCGCGCGGCGTCGGCTGATAATCATGGATCTCAGCGCCGGGCTTGGTGATTGACTCCACCGTAGCAGCATCACCGGCGATATTCTGGGCGATGTCTTGTATCACCGTGAAGGTGGTCACCACTTTGAACTTCTTTTTATCTTTCTCTGCCGCCAGGGCGTTACCGCCAATCATCGCGACAATCATACCGATCAGCATCAGACGCAGGCGAAATGGTGAATAGCTCAGCCATACTGAAACCGTCCGGCTGAACGCATTGCGGTCTATAACCTTATTTTTTACAGGGACCTGGTCTCTTTCCATGAAATTCCTCCTGAGAATACAGCGACAGACGATGACGTATTATCACTCATGTATAGCATAGGCTATACTCCATAGCCAAGGCGAAGTTTGCAAAAATTGGTGCTGGAGGCCGCTTGGTTTACAATGTCACTCCTTGTCGCCGAAAAGGCGGCCAAGGTAAAAAACCATTGAGCAAGAAAGAGGCAAGCGTTGTGAATAATAAGAAGTTGAATCCACTACTGGATGCTGAAGAGCACGCTCAGGGTTTTTTACAGGTGCGCGAAGCGCATCGGCGGGAATTAATGGATGACTATGTAGAGCTGATTTCGGATTTAATCCGTGAATTCGGCGAAGCGCGACAAGTAGATTTGGCCGCACGTCTCGGTGTGTCGCAGCCAACGGTGGCGAAAACCTTAAAACGTCTGGCCAGCGCCGGACTGGTTCGCCAGTTACCCTATCGTGGAACCTTCCTGACGCCGGAGGGTGAGAAGCTGGCCGCTGAGAATCGCGAGCGCCACAACGTTGTGGAGTCGTTCTTTATCGCTCTGGGGATAAGCCCCGAGACGGCACGTCTGGATGCAGAGGGCGTGGAACATCACGTCAGTAGCGAAACCCTCGACGCTTTCCGCCGCTTTACGGCGCAGCAGAAAACGTTATAGTCATTTGATCGCCTACCAGGCTCTTCTGGTCAGGCGATCCCCGCCCGCATATCTTCCTCCGCCTGCCGCAAAATCGCTTTCGCCATCCACTGGGTGACATTCAGGATCTCGTTGTCGTCCACGTGCCAGATATCCTTCATGACCATAAAGACCTCCGAGCCGTAAATCAGCGAAAAGGCGTAGATCATGCGCTGCAAACTGTCGGCTGACATTTTGCCTTCCAGCGGTTCCACCACCCGTTTAAGAATACTTTTTCGGTTACCGCGCACCAACGTCTCTGGAGTTTTTGGGTCACGACGTTGTTCGGACCACTGCTGCAGCGAGAGTTGCAGCGCGGCGCGCAGCACGCCTTCATGTTCCAGCATGCGCGGATAAGCAAATGCCAGCAATTCATGAATACGCTGACCCGCATCGGCCTGATGTGGCCGCCATTCGATAATGGGCCGCAGGCTCTCTTCAACCATTGCCGCCACCAGCGCACCCTGAGTAGGGAAATAGCGATAAGCCGTAGCGCGCGACATCTCGGCCTGTGTAGCGACTTCAGTCAGTGTGGGCAGTGCGCCGCTGGCGGAAAGAGTCATAGCGGCTGCCACCAGCCGTCGGCGGGTGCGGCGTTGCGCCGGGGTCAGCTCTTTCTGGATATCGATAGGTGTCAAAATGAAATTCCGTCAAAAATTCTGATGTCTAACTTTAACAAATAAAGTCAGTGCTGATAGCAAAATCGCCGTTGTGTAAATTACATGAGACTCCAGTCTCAAATGTGTATGATAGCCTTGCATGAATAAGACCATCGTCTCATTATTATGAAATCTTACTCATATTAAGGATGCCCCGATGACCGTGCCAACGCCCAGTGTTTACATCGCTACGACGACCGATACCAAAGGTCGCGAAATGGCCTTTGTCAGTGATTTAGTTCGTGCTACCGGACTGAAAACGGTCACGGTGGATTTATCGACCAAAGCTCAAGGGCACGACACGCTGGCGGATATCAGCGCGGACACCGTGGCGGCATTCCACCCGCAAGGGGCCGCAGCGGTATTTTGCGGCGATCGCGGACGCGCTATCAGTGCGATGGCCTTGGCTTTTGAGCATTTTATGGCATCGCGTAACGACGTCGCTGCCCTGCTCGGTCTGGGTGGTTCAGGCGGTACGGCACTCATTACACCGGCGATGCAAAGTTTGCAGGTGGGCATTCCGAAGCTGATGGTCTCTACCATGGCGTCGGGGGATGTTTCGGCGTATATCGGCGCGAGTGACATCGCCATGCTTTATTCGGTCACGGATGTGGCGGGGCTAAACCGGATTTCACGCAAAGTGCTGGCGAATGCTGCGCACCAAATTGCCGGCGCGGTCTATTTTTCGCATCCGGTAAGTGACGATGACAAACCGGCGATCGGGCTGACGATGTTTGGTGTCACCACGCCGTGTATCCAGACCGCCAGCGAACTGCTGGAAAAAGAATTTGACTGTCTGGTGTTTCATGCCACCGGCAGCGGCGGTAAAGCGATGGAAAAACTGGTCACCAGCGGCCTGTTGTCTGGCGTGCTGGACTTGACCACCACCGAAGTGTGCGACCTGTTATTTGACGGCGTACTGGCCTGTGGCCCTGAACGCTTCGACGCCATCGCACAAACGCAGGTGCCCTACGTCGGTTCTTGTGGTGCACTGGATATGGTCAACTTCGGTCACCTCTCCAGCATTCCGGCCAAATATACCGGCCGCCAGTTTTACGAACATAACGCGCAGGTGACGCTGATGCGCACCACGCCGGAAGAAAACGCCGAAATGGCGAAATGGATTGGGGAAAAGCTCAACACCTGCGAAGGCGAAGTGCGATTCCTGATACCCGGGGGCGGTTTTTCTGCCCTCGACGCGGTCGGGCAACCTTTCTGGAACCCCGATGCGCTGAATGCTTTTGCCGACACCTTGGAAAAAACCGTAAAACAGACCGCAAAGCGGCGTTTAGTCAGACTGAGCTGCAACATTAATGATCCAGAGTTTGCCGCTACCGCAGTCCGACTGTTTAAAGAGATTGCCCAACATTAAGGGAAACCATCATGGCTAAATTTGAACGTCAGGCGTTGCTGACGAAATTTCGTGAGATGATCGCCCGCCGTGAGCCGATAATCGGCGGCGGCGCGGGGACCGGGCTCTCCGCCAAGTGCGAGGAAGCCGGTGGGATTGACCTGATCGTCATCTACAACTCAGGCCGCTACCGTATGGCCGGGCGCGGGTCGCTGGCCGGTTTACTGGCCTACGGCAACGCCAATGAAATTGTGGTCGATATGGCCAAAGAAGTGATTCCGGTAGTGAAACATACGCCGGTGCTGGCGGGGGTTAACGGTACTGACCCGTTCTGCCAGTTTGATAAATTCCTCGATGACCTGAAAGCGCTGGGTTTTGCCGGTGTGCAGAACTTCCCGACGGTCGGGCTGATTGACGGCAACTTCCGCGCCAATCTGGAAGAAACCGGCATGGGTTACGGGCTGGAAGTTGACATGATCCGCCTCGCCCATCAGAAAGATATGCTGACCACGCCTTACGTATTCAGCGCCGCCGACGCCATCGCGATGACAGAAGCCGGTGCGGATATTATTGTGCCGCATATGGGCCTGACGACCGGCGGGAACATCGGTGCCGGAACCGCGCTCAAACTCGAAGACTGCGTGCCGATGATCAACGAGTGGGCAAAAGCCGCGAAAAGCGTGCGGGAAGATGTGATTGTATTGTGCCACGGCGGGCCGATTTCATCGCCGCAGGACGCAGAGTACATCATGAAAAACTGCCCGCTGGTGGATGGTTTCTACGGCGCAAGCTCGATGGAACGTCTGCCAACTGAAGTGGCATTAACGGAAACGACGCGTCAGTTTAAATTGCTCAGCCGCTAAGCCTTTCACGCATAAAAAAAGCCAGAGTGCCGTTAACGCACCCTGGCTTTTTTCGGGTTTTAAACCCGAGCATCTGCCGCGCCCGGCCACATTCCTTCACAGATAATTTTCGCACAGGCCACGCTTTGCTGATGGCGCAGGGCGGCGTCGGCCGGTTCTTCGCGCATCTGGTCAAGCATGCCGACAAAACATCGGGCCAGCCATTGGGCCGAAATATCCTTTCTGAACAATCCTCCTTCCTGACAGGTTGCGTAATTCTCAGCGATGGTCATAACCAGCGCGTTTTTGGCCTGCGCATCAAACGCCGGTTGCCCTGCCTCATGCTCTGTCGCCAAAAAATTGAGCAGTTTACGAAAGCTGAGGGCCACGCGGTCCAGCACCTGATTGTCCGCCACATGCGGGTCGATATTCAGCGTCAGCGTGAGCGCTGCCAGTCTTTGGCGAAAAAGTGCATCGGGGGTAAGTGTTGTCATAGTGAACCTGAAAGTGGTCGAAGCCTGATGGGGCAAACCTTACCTTAAATCCGTTCCGGCAGAAACCGCCGCCACACCCCGCCCGCTTTCCCTATCTCATTTCGCGCAACTGAATAGCAACTATTGTTGTTTTACAACTTTGTAACCTGCCTTTAATAATCGAACCCATAACGAACCGCCGGGAACAAAAGGACAGGAACACTATGGGTTACCGATTAAGTCTGCTGGAAAAAAGCCCCATCGATGAAGGGGAGAACGCCAGCGGCGCGCTCAAACGCACGCTGGAACTGGCGCAGAAGGCCGAGCGCTGGGGCTATCAACGCTTCTGGCTGGCTGAACATCACAACACTGACAAGCTGGCGATCTCTTCGCCGGAAGTGGTGATCGCCTGGATCCTCGCCCACACCAAACGCATCCGCGTCGGCTCTGGTGGCGTGATGCTGCAACATTACAGCCCTTACAAAGTGGCCGAAAACTTCAACCTGCTGGCGTCGCTTGCGCCGGGACGGGTGGATTTAGGCGTCGGCAAAGCGCCCGGTGGCCTGCCGCTCTCAACGCGCGCGTTGCAGTACGCGGTTGACCCCGCACTGAAAGGCGATTTTGCAGCACAGCTCCAGCAACTCGACGGCTGGCTGTTCGCGCAACCTTCTGACATTCAGGGCGATACGCTGTTCGCCACGCCGCTGCCAGAACAACCAGCAAGCCGTTTTCTGCTCGGTGCCAGCGAACAGAGCGCACGTCTGGCCGCCAGCCTGAACTGGAACTTTGTGTTCGCCGCGCACCTCAACGGTGATCCGGCGGAAATTGGCCGCGCACTGTCAGCCTATACCCATGACAGTCTTGGCCGTCGCGGGCTGCTGGCCGTGTCGGTGATTGTCGCTGAAACCGCCGCGCAGGCCGAAAAACTGGCCGCTGACCGCCAGCAGTTTCGCGTAACCGGCAGCGACGGCCAGAGCGTTACCGTCGGCAGCCATGCGCAGGCCGAAGCCTATATCCGCCAGTCCACCGCCACGTCCCATCAGATTGAAGAGCGTACTTCCTCCGTGCTGACCGGCACCGCGGAGCAGGTCCACCACAAGCTTGAGGAGTTACAGGTGCGCTTCGGCGTGGATGAGTTTGTGATCGATACCCCGCTGGCCGGCGCGCAGGCGCGGCTGCAATCGCTCGAACTGCTGGCGGCCGAAAGCCGCGTACTGGCCTGAGGAGAAGCCGATGAGCCAACAGATCCGGCTGGCACGCGAAGAGGAAGCGGCTGAACTGCACGCGCTGCTGCAACAGGCCTATGCTCCGCTGCTCAAACTCAATATCCATTTCACCATCACGCGTGCTTCGGTGGAAGATGTCCGCGAAGTGATCCGCCGCGAAACCACCTATGTAATGGAGACCGGACAGGGGCTGACCGCCACCCTAACCACGCGCTTTCCGTGGACACCCTCCGGCAAAGAGTTTGCGCCCTGGCCGTTTGTTCACTGGTTTGCCGTCAGCGAAAGCGCCAAAGGCCAGGGGTTTGGCGCGCAGATCATGAGCTATGTCGAAGACAACTTTCTGCGAGACACCCTGAAAGTCCCGGCGGTCTATCTGGCGACTGCCATCCGGCATCCGTGGCTGACGGCGCTCTATCAGCGCCGCGGCTACGAGCCTTTCCACACGGCGGTCAATCCGCTTGGCGTTGAACTGGTCTATTTACGCAAAATTCTTAACCCACCGCTGTATGAAGCACAGGCGCAGAAAGAGTTCGTGCGTACCGTGCCTGAAGCCAAACTTTACGTCTGATGACGTTTGAATCTACTTGCTCTCTGGGGAAATAATGAACCGCATAATCTTTAGCGCTGGCTTTGCCAGTCTCTCTCTGTTGACGCTGGCCGTCAGCCATCATGCTTTCGCCTCCACCGGCCAACCCCGCAGCGGCGGCACGCTGACCTGGGGCGTCGAAACCGAACCCAACACATTTAACCCGCAGCTTAACGGCCAGTCGAAAGCAGAACTGATCCTGCGTGTGGCATATGAATCCCTGCTGGCGCGCAAACCTGACGGCTCTTATATACCCTGGCTGGCACAGGGTTACACCCTGTCTGAAGACGGTAAAACCTACACCTTTACCCTGCGTCAGGACGTCACGTTTTCTGACGGCAAAAAACTCGACGCCAATGCCGTGGCCGAAAACTTCCGCCATGCTCAGGACCCGGCCTACTGTGCAGGTTCCAGCCTGTGCGCCATCGCCAGCCGCATCGACAATGTCGGCACGCCGGACGACCACACCGTGACCGTGACGCTTAAACAGGTTTATGCGCCGTTCCTCTCCTTCGCCGCCGGGCTGAAACTGTTGTCGCCCGCGGCCTGGCGTTCACCACAACTGAAAGCCGGTGGACCGGAACTGGCAGGCACCGGGCCTTTCATCCTTAAAAAGTATGAGAAAGGCCAGCAGGCGGAATTTGTCAAAAACCCGAATTACCACTGGGCTTCAGCCAATGCGGCACATCAGGGACCGGCGTATCTCGACAGCGTAACCTACCGTTTCCTGCCGGAATCGTCTGTGCGCACCGGCGCGCTGCTCTCCGGACAGGTTGATGTGATTGAAGGGATCTCCGGCAACGACGCCGGTGAGTTCAAAGACAACAAAGACTTCACCTACCAGCACGCCCTCAATACCGGCACGCCCTATTCGCTGTTTTTGAACGTCACCTACGGGCCAACGCAGGAACTCAAGGTACGTCAGTCGCTGCTACAGGGGCTGGATGTCGGCCCGATATTGCAGTCGATCTATCGCGGCGAACGCACCCGCGTCTGGGGCATCACGTCGCCGGTTGACCCGCTGTATGACAACAGCCTCGACGGCAAATATGGCAATAACCCGGCGCTGGCAAACCAGTTGCTCAACGAAGCAGGCTGGAAAACCCGCGATTCGGACGGGTTTCGCAGCAAAGACGGTAAGCGTCTCAGCATTGAGATCATTCAGGCACAGGCCACGGTGCGCGACCAGCGCGACGTCTTGCTGCAGGCGTTGCAGGCGCAGGCACGTCAGCGTCTCGGCGTGGAGCTGAAAATCCGCTATGTCGATTCGGGTACCTACACCGACGTACGCAATACCGGCCTGTTTGGCTCAATTGCTAACTCCAATACCGACACCGATGGCATCGATATCGAAAACCACTACCTGCCGGTCAAGGGTGGCGGTGCCATTAACTACAGCCGTACGGCAGCGCCGGAAATCACCCCGTGGTTGCAGGGCGCATCGCAGACGCTGGACACCGAAAAGCGCAAAGGCTTCTACGCCCAGTTACAGGAGTTCGCCATTGTGCAACAGGCGCTGGCTATCCCGCTGTATGAGCCTGAAGACCAGATTGCCGCTGCCGCCTACGTTCACGGCTTGGGCTTCCGGCCCTTCAAGCAGATGCCTGAAAATGCGTATGACGTCTGGTTGAGCGACCATTAATTTATCCAGCTGAGAAAGGAGCCCACCGATGACCGTAGAAAGTTCACTCGTCCCGCCCCGGCGCTGGCGAAGTCACCTTAACTGGCGTGCGCCGCTGTTGTGGCGCGTGCTGCGCCGCGTCGGCAGCGGGACGCTGGTGCTGTGGGCGGCGGTCAGCCTGTCGTTTATCAGCGTCTATTTGGCGCCCGGCGATATCGTCAGTTTGCTGGTCGGTGAGCAGGTGCGCACACCGGCCATAGAGGCGGCGATCCGTGCCGAATGGGGGCTGGACCAGCCGCTGTGGCTGCAATACTTGCACTATCTATGGCGGGTGCTGCACGGTGATTTTGGACGTTCTTATATGCTCAATACCGATGTCAGTTCGCTGGTGTTATCGCAGCTGTGGCCGACGCTGAAACTGACCGGTGCGGCGCTGGTCGTCAGTCTGATTTTTGCGGTGATGATGGCGGTGCTGACCGCTAACCGCCGCATCGGCAGGCGCATCGCCGGTTTTTTTGAGCTGCTGCTGGCATCAACCCCGTCGTTCTGGCTCGGCATCGTGCTGCTGTTTGTTTTCAGCTTCACCCTGCGCTGGTTCCCGGTGGCGGGTGACCGCAACTTCTCCGCACTGGTATTGCCCGCGCTTTCCCTCGGGCTGGCACAGGGCGCAGTGGTCGCGCAGGTGCTGCGGCGCGGGCTGGAAGATGCCCTCAATGAGCCTTTCGCCCTGACGCTGCGCGCCTGGGGGATTGGCAACCTGACCATCCGTTTACGTCACGCGCTGCGCCATGCGGCACTGCCCGCCGTCACCCTTACCGGCTGGCTGATTGGCGGACTGCTCAGTGGCGCGGTGATCACTGAACAGGTCTTTGGCCGCCCCGGCTTAGGCAAAATCACCGTTGATGCGGTGCTCGGCAAAGATCTGCCCGTGGTGCTGGCGGTGGCGATTTTCTCTGCGCTGGTTTACGTGGTGATGAGCACATTGGTGGATATTCTCTATCTGCTGATTGACCCGCGCCTGCGCGACCAGCCCGCTTCCCGCGGAGGCGCATCATGAGTCTGACCCTTCCCCTGCTTCGCCGCCGTGCACTGCCGCGCGTCGGTTTGCTGATCTCCGGAGTTTTCCTGCTGCTGGTCTTGCTAGCCGTACTGTTTCCCGCGCTCCTGAGCCCCTACGATCCGCTGATGGCGGATCCGGTGAATGCTCAGTTACCGCCCTCTGCCGCACACTGGCTGGGAACGGACCAGCTCGGACGAGACGTGCTGACGCGGCTGATTTACGGCAGCCGCTACTCGTTGCTGATAAGTCTGGCGGCGATGGCGCTGGCGGTCACCGTCGGCAGTCTGCTCGGGCTGCTGGCCGGTCTGGCGCGCGGTGCGCTGGATGAGTTCATCAGCCGCGCCGTTGACGTGGTGTCCGCGTTTCCCGATCTGCTGCTGGCCCTGATGCTGATCGCCTTCACCGGCCCCGGCACCGTCAACCTCATCTTCGCGCTGGGCGTGGCATCAATCCCGCGCTTTGCCCGCGTCGTCAGGGCGCAAACTTTTCTGGTGATGTCGTCGGGCTATGTCGAGCAGGCACGCACCTTCGGGCTGACCCGCCGGGTATTAGTCTGGCGGCACGTCCTGCCGCACGCCATTGCCCACGTGCCGGTGCTGGCAACACTGGGCCTCGGCACCGCCATTATCGGCACCGCCGGGCTGAGCTTTCTCGGCATGGGACCGCAACCACCGACGTCAGAATGGGGGCTGATGCTGGCCGAAGGTCGTAACTATCTGCGCAATGCCTGGTGGATTGGCGTCTGGCCGGGCGTAGCAATCACCCTTACCGTGGTGGCAGTCAACACGATTGGCCGTCACTGGCAGGCACGTTTCGAAGGAAAAAAAGCATGAGCCGCGAACTGTTTATTGATATCCGTAACCTCACCGTGCGTTTTCCGTCACCGCAAGGGCTGAAAACCGTGGTCAGTGGCCTGAATTTACAACTGCAACGCGGCCAGTCGCTGGCGCTGGTCGGGGAGTCCGGTTCAGGTAAAACCGTCACCGCGCGCTCACTGATTGGCTTACAGGATGAAAACGCCCAGCTGACCGCCGACCGTTTCATGATCGACGGGCGCGACATGTTACAGGCTAGCCAGCGTGACTGGCGCGCCATTCGTGGCAAGCAGATTGGTTACGTCTTACAGGACGCGCTGGTGTCGCTGGACCCGCTGCGGCGCATTGGTCAGCAGCTCGGTGATGCGCTGCGAGCCAATGCGCGGGATGGCAACACCGATGTGCGTCAGCGCAGCTTACAACTGCTGGCAGCAGTCGGTATGCCCGAGGCGCAGCGGCGGCTGGAGCTCTACCCGCACCAACTTTCTGGCGGCCTGCGTCAGCGTGCGCTGATCGCCACCGCGCTGGCCGGTAAACCCGAACTGCTGATCGCCGATGAACCTACTACCGCACTCGATATGACGGTACAAAAACAAATTCTTGATCTGCTGCAACGCCGCCGCGACGACGGTCAGGCGCTGCTGCTCATCAGTCACGACCTGTCGGTAGTCGGCCAACTGGCCGATGTAGTGATGGTGATGAAAGAGGGCGAAGTGGTGGAACAGGGACCGGCGCGGCGCCTGTTGCGGGCTCCGGAACATCCGTGGACCCGCCAGCTGTTGCAGGCAGTGCCGACACCGCAAACCAGGGGCCTGCGCCTCTCCTCGCCTGTGCCACAGCCCCTTCCGGCCAAACAGATTGAAACCGGTGAGCCGCTGTTACAGGCTCTCAGGCTGAACAAACACTACGGCGCACATCAGGTTGTCCGTGACGTCAGCTTCCGGCTGTCTGCCGGGGAAACTCTGGGAATTGTCGGCGAGTCTGGCTCGGGGAAAACCACTGTAGCTCGTATGGTATTGGGGCTGACAGAACCTGACAGCGGATTGATTCAAATTGAGGGCCAGCCCTGGAGCCGCGTGGCAGAAAACCAGCGTCGCCAGCGCCGCAGCCGGATTCAGCTTATCGCCCAGGATCCTCTCAGCTCTTTCGACCCGCGCTACACGGTGGAAAAAATCATTGGCGAGAGTCTGGATGCTGCCGGGATTTTCGGCGCAGAACGGCGCGGCCGCGTGCTGCAACTGCTGGACGAAGTGCGGCTCGGAGCCAGTTTCCTGCCACGCTATCCACGCGAACTCTCCGGCGGACAGCGCCAGCGCGTAGCGATTGCCCGCGCCTTTGCGCCTAATCCGGCCCTGCTGGTGGCGGACGAACCGGTCAGTGCACTGGACGTTTCGGTGCAGGCGCAGGTGCTGGATCTGCTGGCCGATATGCAGGCGGAGCACCGCACCGCGCTGCTGTTTATTTCCCACGACCTCGGCGTTATTCATCATCTGGCCGACCGCGTGCTGGTAATGAAAGACGGCGCAGTGGTCGAAAGCGGCGACGTCGGACGGGTGTTTACTCAACCGCAACACCGCTGGACACAACAATTGCTGGACGCCCTGCCGGTGCTGCCCGGGCAGGCGGCCTGAACCTGACATCCTCAAAATAATCAAAAGTGAGCCATTATGAGTAACAAAAGACAGATACGGTTAGGTGCCATCATTCAGGGCGCATCGGGCAATATGTCAGCGTGGCGCCACCCGGACGCGGTGGCTGACGCCAGTATTAATATCCAGTTCTGCCAGCAACTGGCGCAAAAAGCCGAGCAGGGGAAGTTTGATTTCCTCTTCGTGGCCGACGGTTTGTACATCAATGAGAAGTCGATTCCGCACTTTCTCAACCGCTTCGAACCCATCACCCTGCTCTCTGCGCTGGCGCTGGTCACCCAAAAAATCGGGCTGGTGGCGACACTGTCCACTTCCTACAGCGAACCCTTTACCGTGGCACGGCAGTTTGCCAGCCTCGATCATCTGAGCGGTGGCCGGGCGGGCTGGAATGTGGTGACGTCACCACTGGAGGGCTCGGCGAAAAACTTCTCGCGAGATATTCATCCTGAACACGACGAGCGTTACCGCATCGCCAGCGAATACGTCAGCGTGGTGAAAGGCCTGTGGGATTCGTGGGAAGGCGATGCCTTTGTGCGCAATAAAGCCGACGGCCAGTTCTTTGCACCAGAAAAACTCCATACCCTGCATCATCAGGGAAAATACTTTTCGGTACAGGGTCCGCTGAACGTCGGGCGCTCGCCGCAGGGCCAGCCGGTTGTGTTTCAGGCTGGTGCGTCTGATCAGGGCAAAGCCTTCGCTGCTGAAGCGGCCGATGCGATTTATACCCGTCAGGCCACGCCGGAACTGGCCCGCGTGTTTTATCAGGATGTGAAGCGTCAGTTGGTGGAAAACGGTCGTGGCGAAGACGATATCCGCATTTTCCAGGGAATCAGCCTGATTGTCGGTGACAGCGTCACTGATGCCGAGCAGAAATATCAGCAAACGGCGCAGTTGGTGACGCTGGATAAGGCGCTGGAATACCTTGGCCGCTATTTCGAACACTATGATTTCAGCCAGCATGACCCCGACGCGCCTTTCCCGGACATCGGCGATCTGGGCCAGAACAGCTTTCGCAGCACCACCGATGAGATCAAACGTGATGCACAGGCACGCGGCCTGACGCTGCGTCAGGTTGCGCTGGAATCCGCCACGCCGCGCCCGACATTTCTGGGTACGCCCGCCGATGTGGCCGACGGTCTGGAGCACTGGTTTACCCGCGGCGCTACCGACGGTTTTATCGTGCGCGGCGGCACGCCGACGGCGTTCGACGATTTTGTCGAACAGGTGATCCCACTGTTGCAACAGCGTGGTTTGTACCGTACGGAATACGAAGGCAATACGCTGCGGGAAAACCTCGGCCTGCGTGAACCGCAAAATCAGTTTGTGGTGAAAATAACGGATGAAGAGCGGGAACTGGCGGCGGTGAAATAAGTACGCTGAATGTAAAAAAAGACGCCCCTGCGACGGGGCGCCGTGGTTTTATTCTCTCGCCTTCTCAAGTGCAGCAACATCTCCTGAAACAATCAGCGCCATATGGTGGGTGATGCGCTCCACCGGCCAGTCCCACCAGGCGATACTTTCCAGACGAATGGTAATATCAGGTGCGAAGCGCGGTTTAATCAGCTTGGCCGGATTGCCGCCCACCACGCTGTAGGCCGGGACGTCGGCGGTTACCACCGAGCGCGACGAGATAATGGCGCCATTACCGATTTTCACCCCCGGCATGATCAGCACGTCGTAGCCAATCCATACGTCATTTCCGACCACCGTATCCCCCTTATAGGGCAACTCTTCCATTGGCGGTAATGACTTTTCCCAGCCGTTACCGAAGATCCAGAAAGGATAAGTCGACACGCCGGACATCTTATGGTTGGCACCGTTCATGATGAATTTTACGCCGCGGGCCAGTGCACAGAATTTGCCAATTACCAGTTTGTCGCCAATAAAAGGGAAGTGATAGAGCACGTTACGTTCGAAGTTTTTCGAGTCTTCGGGATCATCATAATAGGTGTAGTCACCAATAATAATATTCGGATTATTAACCGTATTTTTGATGAAGCAGACCTGAGGAAATCCTTCCATAGGGTGCGGATTTTCAGGTGCCGGGCCATTGTGAGTAATCTCTTTCATTCAAGCGTCTCCTTCGCGGTTTTAATCACCCTAATGGAAAGCGACTTAAGCGTCCAATTTTGCCTGGATGGGTGGTCAGTGGACTGGCTGCGCAGAGACAAAGCATCCCGGATCTGCTGATGAAGCGATTACTGAGAAGCTGATCCCCGAATCAGCCGCCGGGCTGAAACATCTCCCCGCCGCTAAAACTCCACTCCTGCGACGTATTGAACTGAATCACCACCATCACATCATCCGGATCAATGCCCAGCAGGGAATGCAGCCGTTCACTGAGTACGCGGTAAAAATTTTGCTTCTGTTCAGACGTACGAGGTTTGCCCGCCACAATATGGAACAGCATAAAATCGTGGCTGCGCGTCCCGCTCAGATAGTGCGGGTCAATGCTGCGCTGCGCATCCGGCAGTGTCTCAATGATTTGAAAACGGTCATCCGGCGGTACCGCGAATTCGCCGACCAGCGCCTGATGCAAAATATCGGATATCTGCCGCAGCGCCGCGTCACTGTATCCCTGACGCAGGGTGATTCGGGTCAGCGGCATCAGCGTTCTCCCTCATTCAGACAGCCCAAAGCGGAAACGGCGGCGGGCCAGCCCGCATAAAAAGCCAGATGCGTGAACACTTCCGTGATTTCCACCGTCGTTAATCCGTTTTGTCTGGCAAAGCCGATATGCCAGGGAAGCTGCTGGACGCGGCCCAGCGCAGTCAGGGTTGCCAGTGTGATCAGGCTGCGCTCGCGCGCAGAGAGTTCAGTACGCGCCCAGATATCGCCAAACAGGACATCCTGAGTCAGTTGGGCAAGTTTGGGGGCAATCAGGGCAAGGGAGTCACGATCAAGGGAAGCAGACATAATATTTTCTCCAGTGGGGGAGAAACCATTCTGGTGCAATGCTACGATGCGGAAAATCAAAATATTCACAACCCACAATCCCGCATACAAGGATGATAATGGACAAACTTCCCGTCTCCCTCGACACCGATGCTTTGCGCAGTTTTGTTATGGGCATTGAGTCCGGCAGTTTTGCTCTGGCAGCGAAACACCTGTGCCGTTCAACCTCGGCGGTCAGCGCCCAGTTAAAGAAACTGGAGCAGCAGTGCGGCGCAACGCTGGTGATAAAAAGTGGCCGTCATTTGGTGCTGACCACCAGCGGCGAAATGCTTATCAGCTATGCGCGGCGTTTGCTGGCGCTAAATGATGAAGCGCAGCTTGCCATCAAAGGCGAATTACTTCAGGGCGAAGTGCGACTGGGGATGCAGGAAGATTTTGGTGAATCCATCATGCCGGAGATCCTCGGCAAATTCAGTCAGCAACATCCGGGATTGCGCCTGTCGGCGCAGGTCGACCGGAATCAGGCACTGCTCAACGGCATGGCGCAGAATAAGCTGGACCTGGCGCTACTGTGGCAACCGGAGCAGGATGTGCCAGACAGCCAGCTTGTCGGCCAGTGTCAGCTGGAGTGGATCCACCACGAGGAGCGGGATATTTCCTCGTTCCAGATGCGCGGTGAACCGCTGCCGCTGGTCATGTTCGATGCACCCTGCCTACTGCGTTCCCGCGCCATCTCGGCGCTGGATAAGGCCGGTATTGCGTGGCGCATTGCCTTTACCTGCCACAGCCTGAGCGGTATCTGGGCCGGTGTACAGGCGGGGCTTGGCGTCACGGTACGCACGCGGATAGGGCTGCCCTCCACGTTACAAGTCACTGACAGCCTGCCTTCCCCCGGCCGATTGGGCATTTCGGTATGGCAAAGAAGCCAGCCTGCCAATGAAGCCCTGCATTTATTGCACCGGCTGATGGTCGCCAAAGTAAAAACATTTACCCTGCCCTGACAACTGAAAAATGGCCACCTGCATGACGGATAAAATGAGGGGCCAACGGTGCAAATGCGTATATTTTCTGAGCTGATAATCACGGAGTGGTTGATAAATAAATCAGGGGGAGAAATCTGGAGAACTGAGGAAATGGAAAGGAGTGAAACTGATTGTCGCTACAGAAGTTGCACTTGCGTAAACAAATGCACTTCTGTAGCATTTTTTTATTATTAACGCGGGTATTTCCCTGGCACTGGCTAATGTTGCCACCTGACCCATAAGATCAGGTTTTTACTAATATGTGACTGTTTTTATTATTATACGGATGCTGGCACAGTACGGTAGTTGTACTAAGGTGCAATCAGGCACTGTACTTTTAGACGCAAAAGGACGCAGCGGTTGGCGTTGGGAGACGGCGAATGTTTTCAGGTTTGAAGAATGATGACAAAAAAATAGAAACGCTCCGCGATTATATCAACAGAAAGCTTGAGGTCTACGGCAGCCCCAGATATACATATATGGTCATCAATAAAAAGAATCCGGCGGATATTTTTATTATTTCCAGTTACCCGAATGAATGGATTGATCTCTACGTCGGGAATAATTATCAGCATATTGACCCCGTCGTACTGACGGCATTCCGACGCTGTTCGCCTTTCTCGTGGGATGAAAACATCACTGTCCTGTCAGATCTCAAATCCTCAAAACTCTTCTCACTGTCTAAAAAACATAACATCGTTAATGGCTTCACCTTTGTGGTTCACGACCAGATGAACAATTTGGCGATGCTGTCGCTGATGATGGACAACCATGCTGAAAAAACGCTGGAAGTTAACGTTGCGCGTGACCTCGACAAACTGCAAATGCTGTTGATTGAAGCTCATGAAAAGATGCTGATGCTAAACCAGAATGCGCCAGGGGTGGCATCGCGCATGGGCATTCTTACAGCCGGCAAAACGATTTTATCACCACGGGAAAATGAGGTGCTTCACTGGGCCAGTATGGGGAAAACCTATCAGGAGGTGGCGCTGATCACGGGTATTACCACCAGAACGGTGAAATACCACATGGGAAACGTGGTGAAAAAGTTGGGAGTCATCAACGCCAAACAGGCAATCAGGCTTGGCGTTGAGCTTGAACTAATTAAGCCCGTTCTTTCATAGCGGGCAACGACATTGGCCAGGCGCGCAAATCCGCGTCTGAGCCTTCCAAAAACTCTTGAATAGGCCGAGCCATGTTGGCCTGGTCTTTCTGTTCAGTCGGCAGACGCAGCAGATAGATACGCTCTTTTTCGCTGACATACGCTTCTTTAACCACCTCAACGTCCCAGCCGGTACGCTTAATAATAGTCAGCATGGCGCGGCTGACGATCGTGTAGATCCCCGTATGGGCAAAATGGCGGGAGTAATTGATCGTCGACAGAAAGAGGATATAGCTTATCGGATAACGGCTACCTAATAACTCTTTAGCCCGGGCTTTATCGACAAAAAAACGGCTCGATTCAATGTAACGCCCCGCCGGTAATTCCACATCATCAAACAGCGCATGGAAAGTATGGGTGATCATGTTAGGCAGATGCAGATCGATAAAGCGGACGCTACAGATCAACTGGTCGTGATAAATACCCAGAAGATAGCGTGTGTCTTTATTATCGTACTCGTCGAATTCCATGTCATTGCTGCATTTTACCGCCCAATTCAGGCGATCTTTAAAGGTTTTTTTTCTCAGTTTGTAAAGGTCCTCAGACCGTATGCCAGTAAGCTCGCTGTAGCTGACATCGAAAATTTCTAACATTTTCGTTCCTGATTTTAATATGTCTTGGGTGGTATATAGTGAATTAAATTTCATCATCACGAAAGTAAACTATTTGGGTGCGCAAAGGCATATTTCTTTAACGTCACGCTTTTCAGTTCCTGTCCGTTCTGATATTACAACCGCGCCGCTTTTGGGTCTCTGCCCGCAACAAATTCACTCCGTTACGCCCAGTAAACCATATATACATTGTGGACATAAAGCCATGCGCTCTTTTTTCCTTCGCGTCTGCGACTGCCCCCTCAGCTTTACACTTTCCTCCCTTCCTGGTTGTCAAAACAGTTACTTCCCGTGGCTAACATTTGCGCCTACCCCTTTAGGGGGGTAAGAATAATCTTAGCTTCCCGGCAGCATTCAGCGGGTCCGAGATCCGTCTGTTTGTGGGGAATCCCCTGAAACTCATACAGAGAGGATAAGCAGTATGTCTGATCATGGAAAAGTGGCATTAGTAACAGGTGCAGGACAAGGGATCGGCAGAGCGATTGCGCTGAGACTGGCAAAAGACGGTTTCGCCGTTGCGGTGGTGGATTTTAACGCAGAAACCGCCAACAGCGTGGCGCAGGAGATTAACCAGGCCGGTGGGCGGGCTATCGCGCAACTGGCTGATGTATCAGACCGCGATCACGTCTTCGCTGCCGTCGACGCGGCGAAAAACCAGCTGGGCGGGTTTGACGTGATCGTCAATAACGCCGGTATCGCGCCAACCACGCTGATTGAAGACATTACACCGGAGATTGTGGATCGCGTTTACAACATCAACGTGAAAGGCGTCATATGGGGCATTCAGGCCGCCATCAAAGCCTTTAAATCGCTCAATCACGGCGGGAAAATCATCAATGCCTGCTCACAGGCCGGACATGTGGGCAACCCGGAACTGGCGATTTACAGCTCCAGCAAATTCGCCGTACGCGGACTGACACAAACCGCGGCACGCGATCTGGCCCCGCTTGGCATCACGGTTAACGCCTACTGCCCCGGCATTGTGAAAACACCGATGTGGGAAGAAATTGACCGTCAGGTTTCAAAAGCCGCCGGTAAACCGGTCGGCTACGGAACCGCAGAGTTTGCCAAAAACATTACCCTGAAGCGTCTCTCCGAGCCGGAAGACGTGGCGGGCTGCGTCTCCTACCTCGCCGGGCCTGACTCCGATTATATGACCGGACAGTCGCTATTAATCGACGGCGGTATGGTATTTAACTGAGTTACAGGCTTTGTCCCAGATAAAAAGCCTCCGTATATCGGAGGCTTTTGCTTTTAGCGTAGTGCGCTGACCTGTTGAAACTAGCGCGTCATACCACCGGAATATAATATTCGCAGGTAATGCCGTTACGCGCCGTAGCCTGCGAATATTTTTCCAGGTCATGGCTGATGCGAAATTGCAGGCCCAGCGTCGGTAAAAACACCGAGTAAACATAAAGAATGTAGTTGTTCAGCCGTCCGAGTTCGTGCGGGTAGTCGATCTTCAGGTAACGCCCGGCCGGAACGGTCAGCGTGGCGGGCTGCTCATCGTGATGCCCCGCAATCTTCTCGCGCCCCACGGTATACTCCATCTCCATCACCGAGGTTTTTTCCTCACCCGGACCGCAGTTCGACACCCCCCACACTTCCCCCTGCAATGATTCCGGCTCTTTGAGGTAGCTGTGCAATGCGTCGCGGTGAACGTGGTTTTTCGGGTTAAATAACTCTTCGATAGGATAGGTATGGCGCGTGGTCTGGCCGACAAACGCCATTTCCGGCAGCTCAACAATGTCATACGCCGGCTGAGGAAAATCATCCAGCAGCAAGGGCGCAGTCACCCCTCCCATGTTCCATTCGCGGTTGCGGCGAAACACGGCGGGCGTCTCGGCGAAATTCTTTTTAAACGATCGCGTAAAGGTTTGCTGCGAGTCGTAGGAGTAATAGAGCGAGATATCCAGAATGGGCATGTTGGTCAGACGCAGAGCAATCGCCGCCATCGTCAGGCGACGGTCGCGGATATATTTCCCCAGCGCATAACCAGTTTTACTCTTAAACAACCGTTGCAGATACCACGGCGAATAGCCGGTTTTCTTCGAGGCACTTTCCATGGTCAGACGATCGTTCAGATTCACTTCAATCCAGTACAACAGCTCCTTGATGAGCTCGTCATGAAAATCGGGTTTATCTATGTTGTACAAAATGAACTCCAGACTGTCCTGATAATAAAGCGGGCGTCCGCGCCACAGACGCGGAAAAATGTGGCCACCTGCCCCGTGACTTAATGTGCAATCGATTTTGAAAAGACGTTCACCACAATCACACCCGCGATGATCAGACTAAGACCGATGATGGCCGGGGTGTCGAGCTTCTGCCCGTAATAAACCCAGCCAATCGCCGACACCAGCACAATACCGACGCCGGACCAGATCGCGTACGCGATACCGGTCGGCAAGGTGCGCAGCGTCAGTGACAGCAGGAAAATCGCCAGCCCATAACCGGCAATGCAAAGCAGGCTCGGCCCGATCCGGGTAAAACCTTCAGAACTTTTGAGGCTGCTGGTGGCGATCACTTCGGCCACAATGGCAATGCCAAGGTACAAATAGGTGGTGAACATCAGGCGGTTCCTTGTGCCGGAAAGGCGTCAAACGTTGAAGGTTGCCGTAACTCGAGAGTGATGGCGCGGTTAAGATTACGGGCCACACGCTGTGTGGTCAGGCCCAAAGATGCCAGACGCGCCATTCCGTCGAGGCTGCTGCTCAGGCCGATGAGCCGCCACGCGATGTCGTCCGCGCACTCTCCGGCAACAAAATCTCCGCTCCGGCGGCCATCATCAATCACTTGCTTCACCAGAGCGTGCCAGTCAGACAACGAACTGGCGAAAGCAGTTCGCATTAATTCATCCTGCTCGGTGAGGAGCATCGCTTCACGCCACAAGCGAATGGCGCGGATGTACTCCTCGTCTTTGGCATCAATAAGGTAAAGCTGAATGCGTTCGAGCGGCGCCAGACAGGCGCTGCTGGCTGCCAGCGATTGCTGCAGGTTGCGCATTACCAGTCCGTAGGCGTCAGCGCGCAGTGCGGCGGCGCTGGAAAAATGATGATGAACCTGCCCCGCGGCAGTGTCGGCTTCGCTGGCAACCCGGCGCACGGTGGTCGCCGCCAGACCTTCCTCCAGCGCCACCCGTGCCGCCGCCTGCAAAATGGCGGCTTTACGATCTTCTTTACACAGATAAACCACGAGAGTAACCGGCAGGAAAGGGAGTAAGCCGTGCATCATGTCAAATCTTGGACGGGCGTTCAAGATTTGAGAACGTTCGTTCGCAATAAACTTTTGTGACAGGTCTGACGTTTCGCCGTGCAAGAAGGGGAAGGCGTTGGCTTATCTAAGAAAATCTATTGATTAAGGCAGGAGGGGAAAACGGGGGAGCTGTTGCCGTGAAGAGAGAGGGGCTTGCGCCCCACTCCCTGGAATTTACAGACCTGCTGCCACAATTTTAGCCGCTGCCGCTAACACATCCTTGCGGGCTTTGGCATCCTGATGTGGCTGGGTGAAGTAAGTCACCAGCACCAGCGGGGCGTGGTTTTCAGGCCAGATCACCGCGATATCGTTGGTGGTGCCGTAGTCGCCGCTGCCGGTCTTATCGCCTACAACCCACGAGGCTGGCAGGCCTGCGCGGATACTCTCAGCACCGGTGGTATTGCCCTTCAGCCATTCTACCAACTGCGCGCGCTGTGGTTCGCCAAGTGCTTTGCCCAACGCCAGATTTTGCAGGCTTTTTGCCATCGCCAGCGGCGACGTGGTGTCACGCTTATCACCCGGAATGGCGGTATTCAGCGTCGGCTCAGTGCGGTCAAGGCGGAACGTCTTATCACCGATTGAACGCGCGAATTTCGTCACGCCAGCGGGACCACCGAGCTCGGCGATCAGCTTGTTCATGGCCGTATTATCGCTGTACTGGATGGCTGCAGCGCCGAGTTCACCCAGCGTCATGCCGGTGTCGAGATGTTTCTCCGCGATCGGATTGTAGTTAACCAGATCGGCTTTTTTTATCTCAATGCGCTTATTGAGCAACGTTTTGTTCGTTTCACTCTGTTTTAACACCGCCGATGCGGCCATCACTTTGCTGGTGCTGCACATCGGGAAACGCTCTGCGCCACGATACACAATCTGCGAACTATCCGCCGTATTGATCAGCGCCACGCCGAGACGGCCGCCGGAACTTTTTTCCAGCTCAGCCAGTTTCTGTTTAATGGTTGCCGCATCAGCAGACGTTTGGGCAAACACAGGCGCACTGCCAAACAGTAATGGCATTACGGCGGCGGCCATCAGGGCCGTTTTACGGAAAGTATGTGTGATCATGTCATCTCTTATTTCTGAGGGAGGTTAATCGTCACAGAACATCGGGAAGATCCAGAATTTAGCGAATTTCCCTTTCTGATGGGCAGGATAATCGGCGATTCACCCGATATTGACAAGCGAGAAGAATTTCCTCTAGCCTAAAGAAAATCTAATGGATAAACACAATGCGATCCAATCTCCCTCTTAATGCCCTGCGCGCTTTCGAAGCCTCTGCCAGACACCTCAGTTTTACCCGGGCGGCGATGGAGCTGTATGTCACCCAGGCGGCGGTCAGTCAGCAGGTGCGTATTCTGGAAGATCGTCTGGGGATGGTGCTGTTTAAGCGATTGCCGCGCGGTCTGGAAATGACGGATGAATCACGGGCGCTGTTTGCCGTACTGACTGATGCCTTCGGCCATATCGAGAATGTCTTCAGGCAGTTCGAAGGCGGTCAGTATCACGAGGTGCTCACCGTGGCGGCCGTCGGGACTTTTGCCGTTGGCTGGCTTCTGCCTCGCCTCGAACAGTTCCGACAGGAGCATCCTATCGTTGAACTGCGGCTGCGTACCAACAATAACGTGGTGAATCTGGCCGCTGAAGGGCTAGATTTTGCGATCCGCTTTGGCGCAGGGCTGTGGCCCTCGACGCATAATGAAACGTTATTTGATGCGCCGCTGAGCGTGTTATGTACCCCGGCGACGGCCCAGCGCCTTACCTGCCCGGCGGACCTGTTTAAAGAAAATCTACTGCGATCTTACCGTGCCGACGAGTGGGACAACTGGTTCACCGCCGCGGGCGTCGTGCCTGAAAGAGTCAACGGTGCGATCTTCGACTCCTCACGCCTGATGATTGAAACCGCCATCCATACTGGCGGCGTGGCTCTGGCGCCATCCAAAATGTTCGCCCGTGAGCTCGATAGCGGCCTGCTGGTCTGCCCGTTTGATATCACCATCAGTCAGGGAAGCTACTGGCTCACCCATCTGAAATCAAAACCCATGACGCCGTCGATGGAACTGTTTCGCGACTGGCTTTTGAGAGAAGCACAGGCGTAGGGGGATTTTCTGGCAAAAAAAAACGGGAGCTTTCGCCCCCGCTTTGGTGTTGCGGATCACCCTAACTTATACCGCTAACTAGACCACCGTCAGTTGATGGTTAGCCAGCAGCGTCGCCAGATCTGTATGGACACCGGTCAGTGTCACAACGGTCGTCGGTGCGTAGCTTGCGCCGCTGCCGTCACGGTCAATCTGAATCACGGTGTCACTGCCGCTGGTGGTGACTTTGACGTAATCGCCGATGTTGCCTGCCGCCGAATCCAGCGTTGCCACACCGTTGACGTAACTGGCGCCGCCGGTGCCGGTATAGCCGCTGCCCTGCAACAGGTCGCTGATGTCAACGCGGTCAGTGTCTGCCGTGCCTTCCCACGTGCCGACAGTAAAGCCGTTCACCGTGTCAGACCCGTTGCCACCGGTGGCATCCGTGCTGTTAATCAGCTTGTACAACAGCGTGTCGTGGCCACCGTTACCGATGTTGAACGTGTCGTTGCCGCCGCGTCCTTCAAAGATATTGTTGCCACTGTTGCCGGTGATCACATCATCATGATCCGTCCCGGCAATTCCTTCGATACCGTTGAAGGTCGCGGTGTTGTAGCCGGTGTTTTGCGCGCCGGTGTTGCTCAGGTCAACCGTGATCCCCACGGTAGAATTCCTGAAGTCGACGATATCTTCGCCGCCGGTCGCACTCCAGGTCGCGTGGTTGGAAGTGGCTTCCCAGCCGCCGGAACCCACGTAGGTATAGCTCCCCTCCTCAGCGATAAACGTATCGTTATAGCCCGTGCCGGTTATGGTGCCGCTGTGGCCTCCCGTGGCGGCATCGGCGGTGAGCGAGTAGCTTTCCTTACCGTCACCGGCCACCAGACCGTCCCAGGTGGCATTGCTTGAAACGCCGTTAATCGCACGTACCAGCACCGCCGAGTAGGTTTCGCTTGGATCCAGCCCGTAGAAGTTCACCAGCGCCGAGGTGTCGTTGGTGCCAAGACCTGACTGGGCGTTAATCACTTCCGAGGCCACCAAAATACCGGCTGAGTTGAACAGTTGCACGGTGTTGCCGTAGAACACGTTAATGCCTTCGCCATCCAGAATACGCAGGTGAATCGCCGTCCCTTCGGCGATCTTATTGGTATTTTCGATCAGCTGAACTTTGCCATTCACCTGCGAAACCAGCAGGTCAACCGCGCCGTCCCAGTTGTAGTCCATCGTCGCGATACCGGTGACGTTAGCCAGACCGGTTTTCAGCACGCTGGAACTCCAGCTGGTGCCTTTGTTGTTGTTGGTATACAGCGTGGCGGTTTGTGAACCGCCGTAAGTCGTCAGTTTGATGATGTCCATCTGACCATCACCGTTCCAGTCCACCGCCGCTGAAATATACCCGGCGCTGCCATTCGAGGCCTCGACCAGGCTCTTGGTCGTGGAGAGCGTACCGTTACCGTTGTTGTAGTAGATCACCCCACCGGTTTGCGTACCCGTACCGCTGCCAATGTACAGGTCCATATAACCGTCGCCGTTAAAATCGGCCCAGGTCATGGACGCCGCCGTCGTGGTATTCGCGGCGTTAGCCACAAACACGTTGGCGATGCTCTGCCCAAGCGTCAGTTTGCCGGTACCGTTGTTATTGATAATGCTCAATGCATTGGTGCCGCTGCCGTTAGTGTGCTGAACCAGATCCACAATACCGTCATTATTGATATCGATACCGGACAGCTCGCGGTAGGTCACGATGGAGGTCAGCCCCGCCGTACCGCCGGAGCCGTCCAGCCCCATCACGCCTTTGTTGTTGACCAAATAGGTACGGGAGTCACCCCCGGCATCGCCGTAGGCCAGGTCCAGATAACCATCACCGGTTTTGTCATAGGCGATCACGCCGCCGTACCAAATGGTGGTGCCCATCGCCCATGACGTGCCGCTGTAGTTGGTACCATCGAAGGTCCAGACCGGTTGCTTCGAGTCACCGTAATAGGTGTCTGTCGCAATAATATCGGCAGTGCCGTTACGGTCAAAGTCAGCCAGCGTGCTGCTGACCAGCGTACCGGCATGGGCATTGGTCAGTTTGTTGGTCGAATAGGCATCGACCCCAGAACTGCTGTACGCCACCTGGTTGGCAAACAAGGACCACAGACCGTGGCTGTTGACACCAAAGGTCATGGCATTGTTATTGCTGTTACCCGCCGTACTGGCCCAACTGGTGTCATGCACTACGTCTGCGGTCACCGCCAGAGAGCCATGCGCAATCGACGTGTTATTCCCGTTACCGGCTCCGCTTTTCACCTGCGCGGTGACGTCGTAAGTTTGCAGACCGAGCGTGGCGGAATCCGGCACCTGCAAATACCAGGTGTTGGCGGCCGGGTCCACCACCACGCGACCGCCCTCTTGCGAGGAGTACGTCACGCCGTTCACCGTCACCACCACGTACTGACCGTTAACCAGATCCGCCGACACTGTACCGGTCAGAATTGGCGTGGTATCTGCCGTGTTCAGTGCATTCACCGACGCCGTCGTCGTTGGGATGCTGGTGTCGAGCGTCAGATCGAACGCTGACGAATCCGTGATGTTACCCGCCAAATCCACCGCTTTAGCGATGTACTGATAGGTCCCATCCGCGCCTAGCGTATCGGCGAAGGTCCACACCGTGCCGTTGACCGTGGCATGGCCGACCATCACGCCGTTGCGCCAGATTTCCAGTATTTCACCGGTCGCCAGCCCGGTAGAGAGCGAGCCGGTCAGCAGCGGCGTGGTGTCATCGGTAATGACGTTAGCACCGAAGCTGCCCTGACGTTCGCCGGTATCATCCGTATAAGTATTGATGGTCGGCGTGGCGTCCGGACTCAGCGTATCGATGGTGACATCGCGGTTGCCCGTCGCACTGACGTTCCCGGCGGTGTCGATCACCCGGACCTGATAGTGATAAACGCCGTCGGTCAGCGTGCGGCCATCATCGAAGGTCCAGTTTTTGCCACTCACATTCACAAACTGCCAGGTGTTGCCGCCGTCGAGACTGATCTGCCCGCGCTCATCGCTGCCCAGCGCGGCGCTGAAACTGCCGCTCAGGGTCAGCGAGGTATCGCTGGTGATGAAGTCGCTGGCCGACGTACCGGTGTCGGTGCTGATGGCGTCTACCGTCATGGTCTGGGTTGGCGCAGTGGTATCGATAATCACCACCTGCGACGCGGTCTGACCCACGTTGCCTGCCTGATCCACCACCCGCATCTGGTAGGTGTAGCTGCCGTCAGTCAGGGTGCGGCCATCGGTGTACGTCCACGTCGTGCCGGTCACGTTCACCGTGGTCCAGGTTGCCCCATGGTCCATACTGATTTGCGCGACTTCACCGACTGCAAGTTTTGCCCCCAGCGAACCGTTGAGAGTCAGCGAGGTATCACTGGTAATGAAATCGTTGTCGCTCAGGCCGGTGTCACGGGTGATGCCGTCAATGCTGATGGTTTCACTGGCGTCCGGTGCTACGGTATCGACGGTCACGTTTTGCGTCGCGGTCTGGCCAACGTTTCCGGCCTGATCCACCACCCGCACTATGTACTGATGCACGCCGTCGGTCAGGGTGCGGCCATCCACGTAAGACCACTGCGTGCCAATGACCGTGGTACTGAGCCAGGTTGTGCCACCGTCGAGACTGATCTGCACGGTTTCATCATCCAGCAGGCTGGTCGCCAGCGAACCATGAACGGTCAGCGTCTGGTCAGAGGTAATGAAATCATTGCCGCTCAGACCGGTGTCATCGCTGATGCTATCAATAGTGATGATTTTGCTGGCATCCGGCGGCGTGGTGTCGACAGTGACCACCTGATTGGCCGTCGCGCCGACGTTACCTGCCTGATCAATCACCCGCAGCTGATAGTTATAATCCCCATCGGCCAGCGTGCGGCCATCTACGTAGGTCCAGTTCAGGCCACTGATATTCACATCAACCCAGGTTTTACCCCCGTCGATACTGATCTGCGCATGTTCGTCGCTGGCGAGTGCCGCGCCCAATTTGCCGCTCAGCGTCAGCGTGTTGTCGCTGGTGATGAAATCGTTGGCATCCAGACCGGTGTCACGGGAAACCGCATCAATCGAAATCGACTTGCTAGCATCCGGTGCCACGGTGTCGATCACCACATCCTGCGATGCCGTGGCCCCCACGTTGCCCGCCGCGTCAATCACCCGCACGGTGTAGGTGTACGTGCCGTCTGCCAGTTGGGTGCCCTGCGCGTAAGACCACGCCGTGCCATTCACTGTCAGATCAATCCAGGTCGCGCCGCCGTCGAGGCTGATTTGCGCCTTCTCGTTATTACCGAGCGTGGCGGTCAGGCTGCCTTTCATCGTCACCTGATTGTGATCAGTGATGAAGTCGATGCTGCTCAGGCCGCTGTCGCCGTCAATGCTGTTGATGGCGATGCCCATGGACGGCGCCGTGGTATCTACGTTGATGTCATGATGGTCAGACGCGCTGTTGCCAATGCTGTTACTGACTGACGCGTTGATCACATAGCTGCCGCCATCGGCCAGTGCCTGTACCGCGCTGGCGCTCAGGGTGTATTTCCAGCTGCCATCGGCTGCCACGGTGGTGGTGTAACTCTGCCCGTTCAGCGTAATGGTCACCGTCTGGCCCGCTGCTGCACCGGTGGTGGTGCCGCTTATCACGTGCGAGGTGCCGTGCTCGGCGGCGCTGACCACATCGTCACCCGCGAAGGTGTCGATGCTGATAGTTGGCGCGGCACCGCTCAGGGTGACGGTTTTGCTGTCAGAAATGCTGTTGCCCGCGACGTCGGTCGTGGTGACGCTGACCACATAGCTTCCGTCGGTTGCGCCGAGGAAATCAGACGCCGGAACGTTGATTTTCCAGGTGCCGTCCGCAGCCACGGTCGTTTTGTACTCACGGTGATTGAAAGTGACGATGACCGGCTGCCCGGCTTCGGCATCGGTGGTGCCGCTGAGCGTCTGGCCTGCCAATTGTTCGGCGCTGTTGATCACATCGTCACCGGCGACGGTGTCGAAAGTCAGTGCCGGTGCCGTGGTATCCACCATCAGGTCATGCGTCTGGCTGACGCCATTGCCCGCTTTGTCATTGACGGTGGCAGAAACGGTCAGATTGCCGTCAGTCAGGGTCGCCAGATCGGCGGCAGGCACAGACAGCGACCAGGTACCGTCGGCATTCACCGTGGCGGGGTAGTCTTTGCCATTGAGCGTGACGGTCACGGTCTGACCAGCTTCGGCACTGGTGCTGCCTTTGACGGTCAGGTCCTGCCCGCGTTCGGCGGCATTGAGCCTGTCGTCGCCGGACAGGGTATCGATGCTGAGCGTTGGTGCCACGCTGTCCACGCTGAGGTCATGATGGGTAGCCGTGCTGTTACCGGCGCTGTCATGCGCACTGGCCGTCACGGTCAGCGCACCTTCCGCCAGTTTTGCCACGTCACTGGCCGGAACGTCGAGCGTCCAGCGGCCGTTGAGCAATACGGTGGTGGTGTACGAAACACCGTTGAGGGTCACGGTCACCACGGTGCCGGATGGCAGCAAGGTGCTGTCGCCGCTGATGGTCAACGCCGCGCCTTTCTCCGCCGCGTTGATCACATCATCCTGCGCCAGAGTATCGATGCTCAGGGCCACGCTGGCCGCGTTCACCTCAATATCGTGCGACGCCAAACCGGTGTTCCCGGCGGCATCAGTAATGCTGGCGGTCAGGGTGAAGGTGCCGTCAGCCAGCCCTTTGATCACATTGGCAGGTACGCCAATGCTCCAGTTGCCGCTGGCGTCTACGCTGGTGGTGTAGGTTTTACCGTCGATAGTGACGAGGACGTTATCGCCCGCCGCCGCACCGGTGCTGGACCCGCTGACGATCTGCGCCTGACCGTGTTCAGCCAGATTGATCACGTCATCGCCCGCCACGGTATTGAAGCTGACGGTTGGCGGCGTGGTGTCTACCGCGACGTCACGCGCAGCAGTAGAAGGGTTGCCTGCCTTATCGGCGACCGACGCTTCGACGCGGTAATCGCCGTCGGTGAGCTTCGCCAAATCAGCCTGTGGCACGGTGGTGCTCCAGCTGCCGTCAGCCTGTACGGTCGCGGTGTAATCCACGCCGTTCAGTTTCACAGTGACGGTCTGGCCCGCTTCGGCGGTTGAGGTACCGGAAAGCGTCAGATCCGCGCCTGCTTCGGCCGCGTTCAGCACATTGTCGTCGGTGATGTTATTGATGGTCAGTGCCGGTGCGCTGGCATCCACGCTCAGTTCATGCGACGCGCT
The DNA here is from genome assembly GCF_055407225.1 of Ewingella sp. C233. Lineage (NCBI taxonomy): Bacteria > Pseudomonadati > Pseudomonadota > Gammaproteobacteria > Enterobacterales > Yersiniaceae > Ewingella > Ewingella sp. C233. The sequence continues at coordinate 15,366 of NZ_JBUZRI010000005.1, read as the reverse complement.
GGCGCTGTTGCCATTCACACTGTTCACGCTGACAGAAACACTGGCGTCGCCGTCTTTCAGCTTCGTCATGTTCGCCGCCGGAACGGTGACTTTCCACGAACCGTCAGCCTCGACGCTGGCCTGATAAGTATGACCGGCGAAAGTCACCGTCACCTTCTGTCCCGCTTCCACATTTTGCGTGGAACCGGAGAGCGTCAGGTCAGCCCCTTTTTCAGCGGCGTTAATCACGTTATCGGCGGTCACGGTATCCACAGAAACCGCAACGGCGGCCAGATCCACCTCAACCGTGTGCTGAATCTGCACCGGGTTACCGGAGGCATCCGCGCCGCTGGCCGTGACGTTGATAGTGCCCGCTGGCCATGCTGAGACATCAGCCGCCGGAACGGCAGCGCTCCAACTGCCGTCAGCTTTGATGGTAGCCGGATAATCCACACCGTTGACGTTCACGGTGATGCTGCTGCCCGGTGTCAAATCGCTGCTGGTGCCGCTGATAATCAGGTTCTGATGATGTTCAATGCTGTTGACCACATCGTCGCCCGCCACGGTATCCACGCGCAAGCCCGGCAGATTGGCATTCACGCTGATATCACGCGAACCGTCGCCGCTATTGCCGTGACCATTGGTCACGGAGGCAGTGATAGTCAGGCCGCCGTCGCCGAGCGCGGTCAGATCCTCGGCAGGAACGGTAACTTTCCAGCTGAGATCCGCTGCAACCGTCGCCGTATAGGTTTTACCTCCAATATTAACGGTGACAGTGTCACCCACCGCCGCATGGGTCACGCGGCCAGAAACCGTCTGATCAACGGTAATTTCTGCCGCATTCAGGATGTTATCTGAGGTCACCGGATTGATGACAACCGTTGGCGCCGCAGTGTCCACCAGCAGATCAGCGGTGTTGCTGATGCTGTTGCCGATATCATTGGTGGCGCTGACGGTCAGGGTGTAGTTGGCTTCACCCAGTTTCGCCACGTCGCCTGCAGGAATGCTGAGCGTCCACTGGCCACCGGTCATAGTGGTGCTGTAGTTTTTGCCGTTCAGGTTGACGGTCACCGTCGTACCGTCTGCCAGATTTGAGCCGGTGCCGCTGACGGTCAGGGCTTCGCCCTTCTCGATGGTATTCAGCACGTTGTCCACGGCAATCGCATTAAAACTCAGCGCCGGAACGCCGGTGTTGACCACCACGTCGTGGCTGCCGGTGCCGGTGTTACCTGCGGCGTCGGTGATACTGACATCAATGCTGTGGGTGCCGTCGTTCAGGCCGCTGACCACATTGGCCGGTACGCCCACGCTCCAGTTGCCGCTGGCGTCCACGCTGGTGGTGTAGGTTTTACCGTCGATGGTGACGAGGACGTTATCGCCCGCCGCCGCGCCGGTGCTGGACCCGCTGACGATCTGCGCCTGACCGTGTTCGACCAGATTGATCACGTCATCGCCCGCCACGGTATTGAAGCTGACGGTTGGCGGCGTGGTGTCTACCGCAACGTCACGCGCCGCGCTCGACGGGTTGCCTGCCTTATCGGCGACAGACGCATCGACGCGGTAATCGCCGTCGGTGAGCTTCGCCAAATCAGCCTGCGGCACGGTGGTGCTCCAGCTGCCGTCAGCCCGCACGGTCGCGGTGTAATCCACGCCGTTCAGTTTCACAGTGACGGTCTGGCCCGCTTCAGCGGTTGAGGTACCGGAAAGCGTCAGATCCGCGCCCGTTTCAGCCGCGTTCAGTACGTTATCGGCGGTGATGTTATTGATGGAAATCACCGGTGCCGTGACGTCAACGTCATACTGCTGCGCCGCATTGGCGGTGTTGCCTGCCACGTTGGTGACATTCGCCACTACGCTGGCGTCGCCGTCTTTCAGATTCGTCATGTCCGCCGCCGGAACGGTGACTTTCCACGCACCGTCAGCCTCAACGCTGGCCTGATAAGTGTGACCAGCGAAGGTCACATGGACGGTCTGCCCCGCTTCCACATTTTGCGTGGAACCGGAGAGCGTCAGATCCGCGCCCTTTTCCGCTGCGTTCAGCACGTTATCTGCCGTAACCGTATCGATGGAGACGGCGACCGAGGCCAGATCTACGTTAACGGTGTGGCTAATGCTGACCGGGTTACCGGCGCTGCTGCTGCCCTCAGCGATGATGTTCAGGTTGCCTGCTGGCAGGTTGCTGACGTCATTCGCCGGTATTGCCGCGCTCCAGCTGCCGTCCGCCAGAATGGTGGCCGCGTAGCTTTTGCCGTTGAGAACCACGGTGATGCTGCTGCCCGCTGCCAGATCGCTGCTCGAACCGGTGATAATCAGGTTCTGACCATGCTCGATGCTATTGATCACGTCGTCACCGGCCACGGTGTCGATGCGCAGGCCCGGCAGGTTAGCGTCAACGCTGATGTCGCGCGAGCCGTTGCCGGTATTGCCGTTGACGTCGGTCACGCTGGCGGTGACGGTGAGGCCACCATTGCCGAGCGCCACCAAATCGGTAGACGGTACGGTCACTTTCCAGTTGAGATCGCTTTCCACGGTGGCCTGATACGCTTTGCCGCCAATATTAACGGTCACGGTATCACCCGCTGCCGCACCGGCGGTCACATGGCCGGAGATCACCTGTTCAACCGCGATTTCTGCGGCGTTGAGGACGTCGTCACTGGTGATGCTATCGATGGTCACGCCCGGCAGCGTGGACGCCACCTGAAGTGACTGGCCCTGACTGTTGCTGTTGCCGTAAGCATCCGTGCCGCTGACCGTGACCTGATACATCGCCTCGCCCAGCGCGCTCAGGTTGGCCGCCGGAACGTTAACGCTCCAGATACCGCCGGTCACGGTGCCCTGATAATCCACGCCGTTTAGCGTCACGGTCACTTTCGCGCCGTCGGTCAGACCGCTGGCGGTACCGCTGATGGTCTGATCGCTGGCTTTTTCGACGTCATTCAGTACGTTATCGCCGGTAATGGCGTCAATGGTGAAGGTCGGCAGTTGGGTGTTGACGGTCACGTTTTGCGCATCAGTGCCGGTGTTGCCTGCTTTGTCGGTGATGCTGGCGGTGATGGAGACTGAACCGTCGGCCAGCCCTTTCACCACACCCGCAGGCACGCCGATGCTCCAGTTGCCTCTGGCGTCAACCGTGGTGGTGTATTCATGGCCGCCGACGGTGACCAGAACGTTGTCGCCTGCCACGGCACCGGTGCTGGTCCCGCTGATCATCTGCGCCTGACCGTGTTCGGTGGCGTTGATCACATCATCACCTGCCACGGTATTGATGCTGACTATCGGTGCGGTGACATCCACCAGCACGTCGCGCGCGGCGGCTGACGGGTTACCTGCCTTATCGGTGACCGACGCTTCAACGCTGTAGCTGCCGTCGGTGAGTTTTGCCAAATCGGCCTGCGGTACGGTGGTGCTCCAGTTGCCGTCAGTCTGCACGGTCGCGGTGTATTCCACCCCGTTCAGTTTCACGGTCACGGTCTGGCCCGCTTCGGCGGTCGAGGTGCCGCTGAGGGTCAAGTCCGCGCCCGCTTCGGCGGCATTTAGAATGTTATCGCTGGTGATGTTGTCCACCGACAGCACAGGGGCCGTGGTGTCTACGCTCAGCTCATGACCGGCGGTGGCATGATTTCCATTCACGCTGGTGACGCTGACCGTGACGTTCGCATCGCCATCTTTCAGTTTGGTCATATCCGCCGCCGGAACGGTGACTTTCCACGCGCCGTCTGCCTGCACGGTTGCCTGATAACTGTGTCCCGCAAACTGGACGTTTACCGTCTGACCGGCTTCCACATTCTGCGAGGAACCGGACAGCGTGAGGTCAGCGCCTTTTTCGGCCGCATTCAGTATGTTGTCCGCGGTCACGGTATCAATCGACACCGCAACACTGCTGAGATCTACCGTCACGGTATGACCGATATTCACCGGGTTACCTGAGATATCTGCCGCAGTGGCACCAAGAGTCACGCTGCCCGCCGGCCACGCAGCCACGTCAGAGGAAGGCACGGCGGCGCTCCAGCTGCCGTCAGCCATAACGGAAGCCTGATAATCAACGCCGTTGATAGAAACCGTCACGGTGCTGCCCGCTGGTAGATCGCTGCTGGTGCCGGTCACGATCAGATTCTGCTGGTGTTCGATGGCGTTAATGATGTCATCGCCTGCCACGGTGTTGATACGCAGGCCCGGCAGGTTGGCGTCCACGCTGATGTCGCGTGAGCCGTCGCCGCTGTTGCCATGATGATTGGTCACGGAAGCGGTGATCGTCAGGTCGCCGTCGCCCAGCGCAGTCAGGTCCTGCGAAGGCAGGGTCACTTTCCAGCTCAGATCGCCTTCTACGGTGGCGCTGTAGGTTTTTCCGCCCACATTCACGGTGACAGTGTCACCCGCTGCGGCACCGGTGACGCGCCCGGAGATCACTTGATCGACCGCCACTTCCGCTTCGTTCAGCACGTTGTCTGCCGTCACCGCGTTGATGACCACGGTCGGAATGGCGCTGTCGACCAGTAATGTGTGGCTGGCGCTGCCAGTGTTGCCATCGGCATCGGTGGTGCTGGCCGTGACGAGATAATTCGCTTCGCCCAGTTTTGCCACGTCGCTGGCCGGTACGGTGGTGCTCCACACACCGCCGGTGACCGTGGCCGCGTAGTCAGTGCCGTTCAGACTGACGGTCACGATGCTGCCGTCGGCCAGATTACTGGTGCCGCTCAACAACAGGTCAGCGCCCTTTTCGACTGCATTCACCACATCGTCACCCGCGAGGGTGTCAATGGTCAGTGCTGGCGTGGCGGTATTCACCATCACGGTTTGCTGATCGCTGCCGGTGTTACCCGCTTTGTCGGTGATACTGGCAGTGAGGGAGACTGAACCGTCGGCCAGCCCTTTCACCACACCCGCCGGTACGCCGATGCTCCAGTTGCCGCTGGCGTCTACCGTGGTGATGTATTCATGGCCGTCTACGGTGACCCGCACTTTATCGCCTGCTACGGCACCGCTGCTGGTGCCGGTAATGACCTGCGCCTGACCGTGTTCGGTGGCATTGATTACGTTATCGCCTGCGGTGGTGTTGATGCCCACTACCGGTGCGGTGACGTCAACCAGCACGTCGCGCGCAGCAGCTGACGGGTTACCTGCCTTATCGGCTACCGAGGCTTCGACGCGGTAGTTGCCGTCGGTGAGTTTAGCCAGATCACCCTGCAAAACCGTGGCGCTCCAGCTGCCGTCGGCCTGCACGGTTGCGGTGTAATCCACGCCGTTAAGTTTCACGGTGACAGTCTGGCCAGCTTCGGCGTTTGAAGTACCGCTGAGAGTCAGATCGGCGCCCACTTCGGCGGCATTGAGAATGTTGTCGCTGGTGATGTTATCGACCGACAGCGTCGGTGCCGTGGCATCTACGCTTACCTGCTGGCCTGCACCGGCACTGTTGCCGTTCACGTTAGTGACGCTGACAGTCACGTTGGTGTCACCGTCTTTCAGGTTTGCCATATCGGCGGCAGGCACCGTGGTGCTCCAGACGCCGTTGGCGTCCACCGTGGCGGTATAGGTGTGACCGGCGAAGCTGATGGTAACGGTCTGACCGGCTTCGACATTTTGCGATATGCCGGAAAGCGTCAGATCTGCGCCTTTTTCCGCGGCGTTGAGCACGTTGTCAGCAGTCACAGGATCGATGGCAATGGCGACCGGCGAGAGGTCAACCTCAATGCCGTGGTCAATCTGTACCGGGTTACCGGAACTGTCCGCGCCGCTGGCGCTTACGGTCAGGCCACCGGCTGGCCAGTGTGCTACGTCTATCGCCGGTATCGCGGCACTCCAGCTGCCATCGGCTTTGATGGTCGCGGGATAATCAACGCCATTGATGGTGACGGTGATGCTGCTGCCCGCCGCCAGATCGGTACTGGTGCCGGTGACGAGCAGGTTCTGCTGGTGTTCGATAGCATTAACGATGTCATCGCCCGCCACGGTGTCGATGCGCAGGCCCGGCAGGTTGGCGTCAATCAAAATGTCACGCGAGCCGTCGCCGGTGTTGCCGTGGCCGTTGGTCACAGACGCGGTGACGCTCAGTTCGCCGTCGCCGAGAGCGGCCAGATCCTGCGCCGTAAGGGTGATTTTCCAGCTCAGATCCGCTTCCACCGTGGCGCTGTAGGCTTTGCCGCCGACATTAACGGTGACGGTGTCGCCTGCGGCCGCGCCAGTGACGCGCCCGGAGATTGTCTGGTCGCTGCCGATTTCGGCCTCGTTCAGAATGTCATCGCTGGTCACGCTGTTGATGGTGACAATCGGCAGTGCGCTGTCGACCTGCACAGAATGCGTGATGCTCGTCGGGTTGCCGTTGGCGTCGGTCGCGCTGAGATTAAGAGTGTAACGGGCTTCGCCGAGCTCGGCCACGTCAGCCGCCGGTACGGTGGCGTTCCATAGCCCGCCGTTGACGGTCGCGGTGTACTCTTTGCCGTTGAGGGTAATGGTGACCTGCGTGCCGTCGGCCAGATTACTGGTGCCGCTCAGTGTCAGATCATGTCCCTTGGCAACAGCATTGATCACGTTGTTTTCCGCCAGCGTATCAATAGTCAGATTCGCGCTGGTGGTGGTGACCGTGATTTCCTGAGTATGGCTGCCAGTATTGCCTGCGGCGTCGGTGATGCTCACGCCGACGGTATAGCTACCATCAGACAGGCCTTTAATAACATCGGCCGGAACACCTACGCTCCAATTGCCGTTGGCATCCAGCAGCGTGGTGTAAGTGTGGCCGTCGATGGTCACGGTGACTTTGTCACCTGCCACTGCGCCGCTGCTGGAACCGCTGATGGTCTGCGCCTGCACATGCTCCAGACCGTTGATCACATTGTCACCGGCGATGGTGTCAATACTGACGGTTGGCACCGTGATATCGGCGGTAATAGTGTGTTCTGTACTGCTGCTGTTCCCGGCTTTGTCGCTGACAGAGGCGCTGATGGAGTAGTCGCCGTTGGTCAGTGTGGCGACGTCAGCGGAAGGCACAGTGGTGCTCCATGAGCCGTCGGCATTGACCGTGGCTTCATAGCTTTTGCCGTTAAGCGTCACGGTGACTTTCTGCCCTGCTTCGGCATCGCTGGTGCCGCTCAGAACCAGCGCCTGACCGGATTCAGCGGCGTTGATCATGTCGTCCGTTGACACCGTGTTAATAGCAAGCGACGGCGGCTGAGTATCGACGGTAAGCGTCGCGCTGCCGGAAAGGGTGTTGCCCGCAGTGTCTTTACCGCTGACCGAAACGGTGTGTACGCCGTCTGCCAGTGCGGCGGCGTCAGCAGCCGGAACAGTGAGGCTCCATGCGCCGTTGTCGCCAACGGTGGTCTGGTAAGTTTTACCGTTAAGCGTCACGGTCAGCGCGGTGCCGGAGGCCAGATCAGAACTTTGCCCGGAGACGGTCACCGCGGCGCTCTGTTCAGCCGCGTTCAGTACGTTGTCGCCCGCGAGCGTATCGAGAGTCAGCGTGGCATTGGCAGTGACAACGTTCAGGGTGATGTCACCGGCTGAGGTGGTTTTATCGCCGTTAATCTGCACCACGGAATATTGATGCGTACCTGCGCTTTGCGCGGGCAATTGGGCTGACCAGGTCCCGTTGGCCGCCACCTGTGCACTGGCGATCACGCTGCCGTTCGCGTCTTTAATCTGAATGCTGGCACCCGGCTGGCCGGTACCGCTGAAGGTCGGTTGGGTGTCGTCGGTTACGTCGTGGGTGCTGAGTAACCCCTGACGATCGCCCTGTTTGTCGCTGACCATAAAGGTCGGATTCGCCACTTCGACGTCTTTGGTATTGTCGATAACGGTAGTGCCGCCGCCATCGTTACCGCCGTGTGCCAGCAGTGCGCCCACCGCGCCACCGCCCAGCACGCCAGCGGCAATCATGCCCCACGGCAGATCGCTGAACGTAGCGTCGATCATCAGCGGGTCAAGGCTGGTCAGTATGGTTTCTGTCGGGTGAAGAATAATGGACTGTAAACCCAGTGCGTCGCCGGTATCGGCGAACTCAACGTGGGTCAGGGTCCGGGTGGCGTCGTCCTGGAACACCAGTTCGCCATGGTTCTGCTCACCATCTTCGACGAAATAGCCATTGCAGCGGATGACGCTGCCATCTTTCATGTGGATCAACAGATCTTTGCCTGCGCGTTCATAACGCGCAACGTCATGCGCGGAGGCATGCACCATCACTACGCTCGGTTCTTGCAAAAAAACAGATAAATTGCCTTCACTGGCTAAAGCCGTTTTTACCGCCGTTTTACGGGAAATAACATCAACCACTTTACTCACGGTAATACTCCTTAATTGTAAATTATTCTGTTGGTGATCAATTGAATCTGGGGAAAGTGCAAAGAAAAGAGTGACCGTCGGATCATCATTGTCGGGAGGGTGATTTATGCAGCAGAGAGGAAAATAATTAACACACTGATTTTATGTGAAATTTTAGTGGGTTAATTGCCCTACGCGTGGATATGATTCAACCTTACTCATTTTATTGAGATGTCACAAAGCACGGGAGTGACCCGTTATTATTTTATTGATGTATGCGGATTGATTAAATAGAGAAATCAAATGCGGCAGAACAGACTTTCATTATTTCTCACGCTTCCCTGATGAAGAATGCTATCAAAGTGGCAAGAAGAATCCTAACCCGCAAAGGGTCAATCGGAAGCGGGAAACCGCATTTCAGACATAACGGGGACGAAGTGGGAGGATTCCCTTATTGCCGTGGGAAATTTCGTACACGCAATAAGGGAAAATGATGATAAATCGTTAAAATAACATCAGGCGCTGAACTTCTGCGCATCACTGTCGTTAATCGGGCGAATCACTTTGCACGGATTACCCGCAGCAATGGAATTGGCAGGAATATCACGGTTAACGATGCTGCCTGCGGCGATCACGCAGTTATCACCAATGGTGACACCCGGCAGCACGCTGACGCCCGCGCCGATCCAGACATTATTACCAATGGTGATCGGCAGAGCGTATTCCAGCCCCTGATTGCGGCGTGAGTGGTCTACCGGATGACCGGCGGTATAGATGCCAACATTGGGCGCAATAAAGGCATTGTCGCCGATGGTCACTTTCGCGCCGTCGAGGATCACCAGATTGACGTTGGAATAGAAGTTCTCACCGATTTCAATGTTAAAACCGTAATCGCAGTGGAACGGTGACTCGATCACCAGCGACTCACCGGTTTTGGCCAGCAGGTTTTTCATCAGTTCGACGCGCTCGTCAATATCATCCGGATGCATATGGTTGTATTCGAACAGCGCGCGCTTGGCGACCTGACGCTGTTCGAGTATCAGCGGGTCGTAATTGGCATCATAGAGCAGCCCTGCCAAGGCTTTTTCCATTTCCGTCATGATGATTATTCTCAGTTGATCTTCCCAAAGATGCAGGCAGTATAGACGCAGACTGACGATAATATAAATAAGGATCAATATGTTCCGCAAAGTTCAGCGGGTTGCTTACCCTGCCCTGACCGCCCCGGTATTTCTGCTCACCGGCTGCCCGCTGAATTCACCCAATGGCAACGCCCTTCCACCATCGGTGGACGGTGTGCAAAAACGAACAACGGGAACCCCACACGTATTCGATTAAATATATATGTTAAATGTCGTCGGCGCGGGGGGCTAATTTTGGGTCTCTGCCACATTAAAAAGCGTGTGCTATAAATAAGTGGCGAATCACCGCTTCCGCATTGATTAAGATATTTTAATATTCCCTGCGTGGTGTGTATTCAAAGCATCGAAAAATATTCCGCGATCATCGGTGGTCTCGCGGCACAGATGTTTTCCATCCGGCTAAAATCCATAATACTTCTGGCGCCGACTTTAGAGAAACCATTTTTCCGGTGCGCATAAATTGTTTTAATCGATATTTCCATAATGCTGCTGATGGATTTCACAGGGATCCCTTTTAAGGTGTACAACAGCACGGTGCGCTCACGCTCGGTCATTTCAGGGAACATCACATCGCGATACTGTCTGCGTTCATGGGTGATCAACGTCAGAATATCGCCTGCTGTTGCATCATTTCTAATGACCGCTGACGGCAGGTTGTTGTTCAGTGCTTCATTCGCCTTATTATCGCCCAGCAATAATGTAGCCGGCGCATCTTTCAAATACAGTAATAAAGAGAGATTAAGCGAGAAAGAGTCTGAAGCGATAACAAATACATCGCCACCCTCAATTTCTTTATCTTTGAAAAAAGAGAATACGCTCTCAGACTTCAGATTAATAAATTCATCACTGATGGTCTGCCCCATAAGGCCTTTTAGTCCGGTAAAGAAATAACTATCGTCCGTAATAATATAGATACACATGGTTGCCTCTTAACCCTTTGTGGCAGGATATTTCAGCTTCTGTTTATTTAAGCGCGTGAGAACAACCTGACCGCCTAAAAAATTTTGAATAAACATATAATATCCCTATATATAATGCGGGTGATTATATATTTCCCTTTAGATCTTACAATACACACGGCAATATCAAGGATAATGTCTCAAAGCAGACTGCGGGCAATCACTTGTACTGACATTCACCTTGTTTCCAATTTTTTATACTGCATCGTGCGTTTTATATAGTGTTAAATGTCACAAGCCGCACTACTCTTACTGCTCATCTTAAAACATCGAAAAAATAAGGTTTATCAGGAGATAATGCTGCCTAAGTTTCTAAGATGATGTTCTGTTTTAAGTATTTCTTAAGTGGACGTCATCAACGCCTTGGGGACGACTGACTTTCCCTGCGGTACGGCAATGAATTCATTGCTCTTTATCTCTGATTTTTCTAAGGCCCGAATCTCTTGCTGCTGAGCACAGATTAAGTGGCTCACCTCTGAATCAAAATTGAAGTCTTTTGACTTGTGCTTCATAAGAAATCAGGTGACGTGTATTGCCCCCCGGCTTATGCCGAAATAGCGCGGAGCGATCTTACATAACAACCTGTTTTATATAGCAAAAAACCTTAATTTACTGGCTATTGGCTTAAGGCGAACTCTCACTGCCTAGCGTTTCTTTTTCGCTACTTTGACCGGCGCAGGGGAACCCATCACCCGTACATCCACAAAATACTCTTTACCTAAAATCTTGCCATTGCCCAGCCACTCGACGCCACGGTAAGTCAATATTGGCCCTTGTGCGTTTTGCATCAACTCGTGGCCGCTGCTGTCAATAACGTCATAGCTTTTCGCGTCAATATTGACTGGCGTATAAATGCCCTGACCTGAACTGTAGATATTCTTGAGCGACTGCAAATATTGCGGCGCATAGCGCGCAACAATACGCACGACGTCATTTTGTTGGTCGGCCCAGCTCAGGTTATTATCTTTACTGAGATTACCGGCAATGACCGCATACATTTGTGCCGTGGCCTGCGCGATGGACATCCGCAGACGCATTTCCTGTGAAAATTTCTCAGGGTTCAGCGTGGCCTTGTCTTTATTTTTGTCTTTCTCGTCTTTAACCACGTCGAATAACACGCTGTTATTGACCGGAGAGAAAAGTGAAGTAGCAATATATGCCGCACAGGCGGTGCTCTGCATGGCGGCATTATTATTGACTAACAATGAAAGTCCATTGCCGGTGGTGGGTATATTTTCCACTTCAACGTTGTTTTGTTTCAGCACGTCATTGACTTGTTGCTGGCTTTTCGTGCCGCGCGCCAGGTCGCAGACCAGTTGCATTACCGCATCATTGCGCTGGCCTTTCAACGTCGGCGTGGCTGCGATTAAGGCATCCGTGATCAGGCTGTAAGCCGGAACGCTGATGGATTTCACGTTCAAATCCGCCGGTGCTGAAATAGCCTGACAACAGATCAGGCCAATAAAACTGCCGAGGGCAGTCCTGATTAAAGTGGAATTTATACGCATAGTAATGGGCTCTTAGTGGGCGTTAACGACGTCGACAACCATCCGGCGGTTTGGCGCCAGACACTGGATCACCGCAGGGGACTTGCTGCCCGCGCACTGAACGCGCGGCTCGCTGTCACCTAAACCACGGGTGATGATGTTGGCTGCGGGAATACCCTCGGCCACCAGCAGCTGTTTAACCGATGCCGCACGGGCTTCGGACAACCGTACATTGTCGGCCGGTTTGCCTATGCGGTCGGTGTAAGCGGAAACCACGACTTTACGGTCAGTGAGATCAGCCGTTTTCAGCCCCTTCGCCATGTTTTGTACCTGTGTTACACCTTCCTGGCTCAGTGAGGCACGGCCAAAGGCGAACAAGCTTTTAGCGGTGAATTCCTGATGGGCAACTGCGGCCGGCAATACCGGTGCCGCTTTTTTCGCGTCCAGCAGAGAGAGACAATTCTCTGGCAGGAAGTAGAAGCTCTGCGCCTGCATATGGCTGTCGAACAGCACTTTGTACTGGCAGGTCAACACCGTGTTATCCGCTTTGGTGAAGTGGAATATGTAGTTCCACTCTTTCACGCGGAAAGTCCCTTCATAGAAGTGCGGCGTACCGATCAGCTCATACAGTTGAGCTTTGGTGTCACCTTTGCGGACCTGTTTTAGGTTGTCAAGATTGACGAAGCTGCCTTCGGTTCTTGCGGCTGAAGACATTTCCGGGAAGACCGGTTTGTCCGTCATGCCCTGAGCGTCCACGTTACTGGTGGAGTGAGTGCAACCCGAAAGTAACAACAGACCGCCGACGAGTGCTGCCAGACCTGCTTGTTTCGTGTTCATTAACATCATCCTATTACTGCTAAATTTGTGTATATACCCCCGGCGTCATGCCGGGGGTCATCTTTCTGTACATCAATAATGAGCGAGTATTACCACTGGTAGCCCACGCCGACGGCTGCACCCAGGTCACCCTGGCTGTTGGTGGTACCGGACAGTTTGGTCACCCACTTGCCGTTGTCGGAGATAGCAGAAACACCCAACGCAACCGCTGACTGATTCTGATAGGTACCGCCACCCATGCTCACCATGCTTGCGCCTGGTGCATAAGGTTGTGGCAGACTCGCCATCGCCATCGCGCCCGCAATACCGGCACTCAGCTTGTCTTTGTTGCCATCAACCAGGTTTTTCAGGTCACCAAACTTGTTGTCGGTGTATTGATTTGCATCGGCAATGCCGGACTTGAGCTGGTTAACGTTGACCGCATCAGTCCCGCTTGTACCCGCGGCGACGTTGGTTATCTGGCGTTCATGACCCGCAGAGCCCATAGACACGGTATTGTCACGGTCGGCAACAGAGTTTGAACCCAGAGCGACAGAGTTAGAGGCTGTTGCGCTTGAGTTAGAACCTAAGGCCACGCTGTTATCACCTGAAGCCACCGCACCCGCACCACCGGCAGTAGAATCCTTGCCCGTTGGTTTTGGTTTCGGCAGGTTGCTGGTGTTGTTGACCTGGAACATGCCGTCGGTACCGTTGGAGATATTGGTCACTTGCGTCGACACCACTTCCAGCTGCGCGTAGTTCACCGCATCGCTGTCCTGAGTACCCGCTGCAACGTTCGTGATCGTGGTTGGCCCACCGGCCAGCGTGATCTTGTTGTAGTTGGTGGTGCCGTCATTGTTGACGTCATATTTAACCGAACGGTTGTCGAGATTGGCGATACCACCGTTGATGTTGTTAACTGCATCCGCCACTGCGTACAGCTGAGAACCGTTCACCGCATCGGTGCTGGACGCCGTGATCTGGCCTGCTGCCACGTTGGTGATCGTGCGTTCTGCACCGGCGTCGCCGACGCTGACCGTACCCACTGGTGCAGAACCTGCAAAGGCGTAGTTCTGACCCTGAATGGTGATCCCGCTGGTGCCGACGGCAGCCTGCGTTTTCGCGCCATTACCCAATGCAACACTGTTGTCCGTACTGGCTTCAGCACCGTTACCGATAGCAATGGAGTTCATCGCGCTCGCCGTTGCACTCTGACCAATCGCCACGGCTTCAGCACCCGTTGCAGACGAATCAGTACCGGTTAAGTTCGTGTGGAAGTACTTGGTCCCGTTACTGTAAACGTTCTTGATGCTGTTATTGGTTTCAGTCAGCTGAGAGAAGTTGACCGCATCACTTGGCGCAGAGCCATCCGCCACGTTGGTAATTTTGGTACCGCCGGTGTGCATGGTGCTGTTATAGGTGTCACCACCCATCGTGACGCTGTTGTAGTTCGCAGTACCGTCAACGTTAGTGTCATATTTCACAGCATGGTTATCCAGGTCTGTGAAGCTAATATCCAGGTTGTTGAGCGCCTGATTAGTGGCATACAACTGGGAACCGTTGACGCCATCGGTACTGTCTGCACTCAGACGACCCGCCGCCATGTTGGTCAGCGTACGCTCAGCACCCGCAGAACCGATACTGACTGTCCCAATTGGCGCAGCGCCTGCGAAGGCATAGTCGGTACCGAGAATGGTTGTGCCTGTCGTTGCCACCACTGCCTGCGTTGTCGCGCCATCACCCAGTGCCACACTGCGTGCAACATCCGCAACTGCACCCATACCAATCGCGACCGCATCAAGGCCCGTGGCAGAAGAATCTGTTCCGGTTGAGTTGGCGTGGAAGTACTTGGTGCCGGTGGCATAGATGTTATTGATGTTGTTGTTGGTTTCGGTCAGCTGCGAGAAGTTAACCGCATCGCTTGGGTCAGAACCATCAGCGATGTTGGTGATTTTCGTGCCACCGGTATGGGTAGTGTTGTTATAGGTGTCGCCACCCATCGTCATACTGTTGTAGTTCACGGTACCATCAACGAACTTGTCATATTTTACTGAGCCCGCATCCAGATTGGTGACATCACCAGTGATCGTACTGAGTGCCGTGTTGGTGGCAAACAGCTGTGAACCGTTAACGCCGTCAGTACTGGTGGCGCTCAGGCTGCCTGCTGCCAGGTTAGTCAGAGTACGCTCGGCACCTTTGCTACCAATACTGACGGTGCCTACTGGCGCAGTGCCAGCAAATGCGTAGTCAACACCCAGGATCTTGGTGCCTGCTGTCCCGACTGCGGCCAGCGTGCTTGCGCCGTCACCCAGTGCAACACTGCGTGCGATATCGGCTACCGCGCCCATACCGATTGCCACGGCATCTGTCCCGGTGGCAGACGAATCTGTACCGGTAGAGTTAGCGTGGAAATACTTGGTGCCGGTGGCGTAGATATTGTTGATGTTGTTGTTGGTATTGGTCAGCTGCGAGAAGTTAACCGCGTCACTCGCAGCAGAACCATCGGCCACGTTGGTAATTTTGGTACCACCGGTGTGAGTGGTGTTGTTGTACGCAGTCCCCCCCATCGTGACACTGTTGTAATTCACCGTACCATCGCCGTTTTTATCGTACTGAACCGCTTCGTCGGCCACTGATTTCAGCTGAGAAACGTTCACTGCATCAGTCAAAGCAGCACCGGCAGCCAGATTAGTCAGACGACGCTCACTGCCAGCTGCACCAATGGAAACTTCT
>NZ_JBUZRI010000004.1:0-388633 GCF_055407225.1 Ewingella sp. C233 | reverse complement strand
AAGCGGTGCTCAAAAATTAACTTTCGTAGTACTCTTATAAGTGAACAAGTCACCTAAATGAATTACTGCTTGGTCACTCTTTAAGACTTGATATTTTTTGCCACCGAGGTGGCTGATATCGTCTTGTGAGTGCCCACACAGATTGTCTGATAAATTGTTAAAGAGCGTTCGTTACCGGAGAAGTTCTCGGTAACGCGGGAGGCAGATAATACGCTTTCCCGCTGAAGAGTCAACCTTTTTCTCTTGCGAGACGCGGTGTTTTCACCGGGTTGACACTTCCTGACTGGGCGACTTGGTTCTCGTTAGAGGAGTCGTTGTTCCCGGTCAGTGGAGGCGCATTATAGGGAGTTCTCAGAAGGCCGCAACCCTTAATTTCAAATAAATGACTGACCGTTCTTTTTTTCAACAAACAAAGCAAAAACGCACAACATACGTGCATTTTGTGTCACAAAACGACCCTTTCAGGGCACTACAGTGGAGTAAACTGCTTTATATAATAGGAAGATGCTTTTTCAGGAATACCTTATATGGCCCTCAGTACCCAACAACAAGCCGCGCAACGTAACCTTTCTTACTTATTGGCTGAAAAAATAGCGCAAAGGATTTTATCCGCAGAATATCCGGAAGGAAGCATTCTGCCTGGGGAGATTGAACTGGGTGAGATTTTTGGCGTAAGCCGTACCGCAGTGCGTGAAGCGGTAAAGACGCTCACTGCGAAGGGGATGTTATTACCGCGTCCACGTATTGGCACCCGCGTTATGCCACAAGGAAACTGGAACTTTCTCGATCAGGAACTTCTGACATGGTGGATGACGCGTGAGAATTTTGATCAGGTGATGTCGCACTTTGTCATTTTGCGTCGGGCGCTGGAACCTCAGGCCTGTGCGCTGGCAGCCATCACGGCCAGCCGACAACAAAAAGAGCAGCTTTCTCTTTATATGGCTGAAATGAGAAAATTACATGGCAGTTTTGACCGGGAGCATTGGATCACCGTTGATACCCAGTTCCACCAGCTTATCTATGAAGCGGGGAAGAATCCGTTCCTAACCTCGTTCTCAAATCTGTTCAGTTCGGTTTATCAGAGTTATTTCCGGGCGATCACCGGCAACGAAGTGATTAAACTGGAATATCATCAGGCACTCGTCGATGCCATTCTGGCCAGTGATAGTGAGCGGGCACTAATAGCTTGCCAGCAGTTGTTAATTGCCGTTGAGTAAACCGACAGATTCCCGCACGACTAATTCAGGCGTCAGAACCAACACTTGTGGTTCCGCGCCCGGCTCTTGTAAGCGATGTAATAGCGTATCGATCGCCAGTTCGCCGAGAGAATCTTTAGGTTGATGAATGGTCGTTAGTGGCGGCGTCATATATTGCGCGAGCTGGATGTCATCATAGCCAATGACGGCCATATCATCCGGCACCCGAAGTCCCTTTCTATATAGAGACTGATAAACCCCGACGGCCATTGCGTCATTGCTGGCAAACACAGCCTGAGGCCGCTGAGGTAATGCAAGCAGTTGGTCCATGGCAGGCAGGCCACTTTCAAACTCAAAATCGCCCGTCACTTCATATCCCGGCAGAATAGGCAAACCCGCACGTTGCATGGCCTGACGATAACCGTTAAGGCGTTCAAGCGAGGTGGTTTTATCCAGCGGCCCAGTAATGCAGGCAATACGCTGATACCCCTGACGGATAAGATACTCCGTCGCCATTTCCCCGCCCAGCAGGGCGTTGTCTTGAATCACATCATTGGCGGCCCCAAAAGGTGCCCAGTCCATCATCACAATCGGTAACGAAGGATACCGGCTCAGCGCATCCTGCGAAGGGCGATGATTCTCGGTGCACATTAATAGCAATCCATCGACGCGCTTTTGCAGCAGGGTTTCCATACTGCGGTTCATGCGCTCAGCATCACCATCGGTATTACACAAAATCAAACTGTAGCCGCGTTCGTAGCAACTGCGTTCCACACCGCGTACCACTTCCGCGTAAAACGGGTTACTGCTGGCCGTCAATAACATGCCAATGGTGCGTGTTTGATTGAGTTTGAGGCTACGCGCCAGTGCGGACGGCGCATAGTTGAGGCTATCAATAGCTGCCGTCACTTTGTCACGGATAGCTTCGCTGACAAAGCGATTGTTATTGATCACATGGGAGACTGTGGAGGTTGAAACGCCCGCCAAGCGGGCGACATCTTTCATGGTGGCCAATCAGGACTCCTGATGTGCAAGAAAATCGTCGATCTCTTTGCGCCATGGGACAGAGGGTTGCGCACCGGGACGCGTTACGGCAATAGCCGCCGCAGCATGAGCAAAACGTACTGCGCTGCCCATCGGCTTACCCTCCAGCAAGGCGGTGATAAGGGCACCATTAAAGGTATCGCCGGCCGCGATAGTATCGACCGCTTTCACGCGAAAACCCTTAATCTGCTTGCCTTCGCCTTGCTGGCTCAGCCAGACGCCTTTATTGCCCAGAGTGATGATGACCGTCGCTATGCCCTTGTCGTGCAGGGCATTAGCGGCGCGCGCCGCATCTTCGTTATTGTCGACTTTAATTCCGGTAAGTTTTTCAGCTTCCGTTTCGTTCGGGGTGATGATATCCACCCGAGACAACAGTTCGTCCGGCAACTCACAGGCCGGTGCAGGATTAAGAATGACCTGCGTGCCGTTTTCTTTGGCTAGTTTCGCCGCCGCAATCACCGTCTCTAACGGCGATTCCAGCTGCATTAATAGAGCAGAGGCATCAATGACCTGCTGTTTGTAGCGACTGAGGTACTCTGGAGTCACAGCGTTGTTGGCGCCCGCATCAATACCGATAACATTCTCGCCTTCGGCATTCACGAAAATCAGCGCCACGCCGGTGGTGGTGTCGGCGATGGCCTCTACGGGAGAAGTATCAATGTTATCACTCGCCAGCTGTTTGCGGACGCGCTCGCCAATATCATCATCTCCAACACAGGCAATAAACGAAATGTCTGCACCCGCGCGCCCAGCGGCAACGGCCTGATTAGCCCCTTTACCGCCAAATGCGACGGTATACTGCTTACCGATCACCGTTTCGCCAGGCTGAGGGAAATGTTTGATATTAAGAATATGGTCGGCATTGATGCTGCCAAGAACAACCAGTTTACCTGTTTCCATTCGCGTTCCCTGAGTGATATTGCGCCACCCTTTCAAGGTGGCGCAGATTGTCCAAAGCTATTTATGGGCAGAGATGAAAGCTGCAAAATTTAAAGATTACGGCTGAGCAACCAGTTTCAAATCAACCGGGATAACGGCTGGGACTTTTTCGCCTTTCAGCACTTTATCCGCAGTCTGAACGCCAATTACACCAATCTGATCGGGACGCTGAGCCACAGTAGCGCCCATTTTGCCACTATTTACCGCTTTAATACCGTCTTCGGTGCCATCAAAACCTACCACCAGCACGTCAGTTTTACCCGCAGTTTGCAGAGCACGCAGCGCCCCCAGCGCCATTTCATCATTCTGAGCGAACACGGCCTGCACATCAGGATGCGCCGTCAGCAGGTTTTGCATCACGTTCAGGCCCTTCGTACGGTCGAAATCAGCAGGCTGGCTGGCCAGCATAGTGAAGTGATGTTTTTGAGCGGACTCGGCAAAACCTTTACCACGTTCGCGGGCAACAGAGGTACCGGCAATCCCTTCAAGTTCGATCACTTTGGCGTTTTCACCGACTTTTTTGGCGATGTAATCACCGGCCATTTTGCCGCCGAAGGCGTTATCTGACGCAACATGGCTGGCAACGACACCTTTGGTCGCCTGACGGTCAAGCGTGATCACCGGGATTTTCGCTTGGTTGGCCATCGCCACGGCATTACCCACTGCGTCAGAGTCAGTCGGGTTGATCAACAGGAGTTTGGTACCGCGCACGGTCAGGTCCTGCACGTTTGCCAGCTCTTTCGCCGGGTTATTTTGCGAATCCAGCACCACCAGGTTGTAGCCCAGTTTGTCGGCTTCTTTCTGTGCGCCGTCTTTCATTGAAACGAAGAACGGGTTATTGAGCGTAGAGACCACCAGCGCGATAGTGTCTTTTGCCAGTACGTTGGCACTGAAAGAGGCAGTGATAGCCGCCGCAGAAACCCAAACTGCCAGTTTTTTCATATTCATGGTCATAATTCCTGTAGGAGAGATTATTTGTTGCTTTTGTTATCTACCAGGACTGCCAGCAGAATGACGACTGCTTTGACGATCA
Source organism: Ewingella sp. C233 (assembly GCF_055407225.1). NCBI lineage: Bacteria > Pseudomonadati > Pseudomonadota > Gammaproteobacteria > Enterobacterales > Yersiniaceae > Ewingella > Ewingella sp. C233. The sequence continues at coordinate 384,421 of NZ_JBUZRI010000004.1, read as the reverse complement.
TCTGGTAGTAGGAGGAGACACCTAATAAATTCAAACCGTTATTCAGGAAACCGAGGATCAGCGCACCGATCAGCGTTCCGACAATACGTCCTTTACCACCTGACAGGCTGGTTCCGCCCAACACAACGGCGGCGATGGCATCCAGTTCATAACCCGTACCGGCCGTCGGTTGCGCAGAGGACAAACGCGCCACTTCGATGATGCCCGCCAACGCCGCTAAGAGGCCACACAGGGAGTAGACGATGATTTTTACTTTATCGACACTGATACCTGACAGACGTGTGGCGGACTCATTACCGCCTAACGCATAGATATAACGCCCGAGACGCGTGTGATGCAGCATGTACCAGGCCGCGGCAAACACCACCGCCATCAGCCAGACCGGCGTCGGGATACCCAGCGGGCGTCCGATACCAAACCAGCCGAAAGTATCAGCAACATCGGTAAAACCGGTGCTGATCGGGCTGCCGTTGGTGTACACCATGGTGACCCCGCGCAGCAGCAGCATCATCACCAGCGTGGCGATAAATGCCTGTACTTTCCCTTTGGCGACAATCAACCCGGTGACCGCACCGACTCCGGCACCGACCGCCAGCGCAGCAGCAACAGCCACCAGCGCATTCACTTCCAGCCCGACGACCGAAGCCGCAACGGCACCGGAAAGCGCCAGCAGCGAACCGACGGATAAGTCGATGCCCGATGTCAGGATAACCAGCGTCATACCCACCGCCATAATGGCGTTGACGGAGGTCTGCTGAAGAATGTTGAACAGGTTATTCACTGTGAAGAAATTCGGACTCATGGAAGAGACCACGGCAATCAGCACCAGCAGCGCAATCAGCGATTTCTGCTCCAACAACCATTCTTTAGTGATCCAGCGTTTTTTCGCCGGCAATGTCTGAGAACTCATCGTTAATTACTCCTGCTTCACGCCGTATTGCTTGCCGACGGCGGCTGCCATCAACACTTCTTGCGTCGCCTGTTCTATCGGGAATTCACCGCTTAAATGGCCTTCATGCATCACCAGTATCCTGTCGCTCATACCGATGACTTCTGGCATTTCGGAGGAAACTAAAATGATACTTAAGCCTTCGCGCTTGAACTGGTTAATAAGCTGGTAAATCTCTTTCTTGGCACCGACGTCAACGCCACGCGTCGGTTCGTCGAGGATCAATATTTTCGGGCGGGTCATCAGCCCGCGGGCAATCGCCACTTTTTGCTGATTACCGCCTGAGAGCAAACCAATCGGCTGCATCATTGAAGGCGTTTTGATATTAAACATGCGGATAAAGTCGCCCACCGCCTGCTGTTCGTCGGCATGTTTGAGGCTTCCGCCCGCGCGGCTGAAATAGCGCAGCGCCGTCAGCGACATGTTCTCTTTAACCGACATGCCAAGTACCAGTCCGTCGCGTTTGCGATCTTCGGAGATATAAACGATGCCGTTCGCCAGACCATCCTGCGGCGAGTGAGTCACCACTTCGCGGCCATCAAGAGCGACGTAACCGGCTTTGCGCGGTAGTGCACCGTAGAGGATCTTCATCAGTTCGGTGCGCCCGGCGCCCATCAAACCGGAGACACCGAGAATTTCACCGCCATATAAATTGAAGCTCACATCATCGACGCCGGGGCCGGAAACATTACGCACCTGCAACCGCAGCGCGCCACGTTCCTGATTCAGGCGGGGATACTGCTCTTCCAGCTTGCGGCCCACCATCATTTCAATCAGCGTATCTTCCTGCAATTCGCTGACCGGACGTTCGGCGATGAACTGTCCGTCACGAAATACGGTGACGTCATCGCAAATTTCAAAGATCTCTTTCAGCCGGTGCGAGATATAAACCACGCCGCAGCCCGCCGACTTCAATTCACGGATGACGTTAAATAAGGAGGCGGTTTCAGTATCGGTCAGTGCATCGGTCGGTTCATCCATAATGATGACCCGGGATTCGAAACTCAGCACTTTGGCGATTTCCACCATCTGCTGATCGCCAATAGAAAGTTCACCCACCAATCGGTGGCTGCTGTATCGCAGGTTCAGCCGGGCAAGCAGTTTGTCGGCTTCGGCATACATCTTTTTCCAGGTGATGCGACCAAAACCGTTAACGAATTCGCGACCGAGGAAAATGTTTTCCGCGATGGTCAGTTGAGGGATCAGGTTCAGTTCCTGATGGATGATGCCAATCCCAGCTTCCTGCGAGGCTTTAGGGCCGTTGAACACGGCTTCCTTACCCAGAAAATGCACTGAACCGGCATCCTTTTGGTAGATGCCGGTCAGTACTTTCATCATGGTGGACTTGCCCGCGCCGTTTTCACCCACCAGCGCCATCACACGTCCCGGATAGACGCTAAGCGCCGCGCCGGAAAGTGCTTTTACGCCAGGAAACGCTTTATCAATCCCTGTCAGTTGCAGCAAAGGTTGCATAAAGGCCTCAGAAGGTTACGCCGGCACACAGAATAACGTTCGCGTAAGGCGAACATTCCCCGCTACGGACTACGGCCCGGCTATGTTCAGTTTGCGCCTTGAAAGCATCATGACTGATGTAATCCAAAGTAATGGTGTTTCCCTGGTGCTGCTCAAGTTCTTTCAACTGCGCGAGTAACGCTTCATGGAGTTGAGGATTCTTTTCGACGATCTCCCCGGCGAGTATCGCCCGCTCAACCTGCATCTCATGCGTCACTACCTTTAAAACTTGTAGAAAAGTAGGAACACCTGCGGTCAGCGCCAAATCGATGCGTTGGGAAGATGCGGGTACCGGCAAACCGGCATCGGCAATAACCAGCTGATCGGTGTGACCTAACCTGGCAATGACATGTGAGATTTCGGCATTCAAAAGCGGTGATTTCTTCATGGTTAACTCCAACAGCGAAACGTTTCGCTCACGGATGAGTTTAGGAATCTGTGAGAATCTGGCAATGGGCTTGTGGTGGATTTGTGATCGCCGTCGAAACGTTTCGCTGGGGCGTTTAGAAATGAGAGGGAAATTTGGGATAATGCATTTCGTTAAGATTAGAAAAACAAAAAGGCACCCGAAGGTGCCCTTTGTCGTTCTAGCGCAGGATCAGATTTCGACCTGCGTGCCCAGTTCGATAACGCGGTTAGGCGGAATTTCAAACTGGTCCGGCGCGCGCAGCGCATTGCGGCTGAGCGCCATAAACAGCTTGCCACGGAAATAGAGATACCACGGGCGCTTGGTGAGGATCAGTGACTCGTGCGACATAAAGAATGACGTCTCCATCATCCTGCACGGCAATCCTTCCAGTCCGCAGCGGTGGAAAACTTCTTCCACGTTTGGCGTCTCTTTGAAGCCGTAACTGGCGACCACCCGCCAGAAGGTTGGCGATAACTGCTCGATGGTCACACGTCGGACATTATGCACATAAGGCGCATCTTCGGTACGAAGCGTCAGTAAAACCACCCGCTCATGCAACACCTTGTTGTGTTTAAGGTTATGCAACAGCGCAAACGGAATGACGTTAATCGCACGCGACATATACACCGCCGTACCCGGAACGCGAACCGGCGGCGATTTCTCCAGAGAGGCAATCATCGCCTCCAGAGAATTTCCGTGCTCATGCATGCGGCGCATAAGGCGGAAACGTTCGCTTTTCCAGGTGGTCATGACGATAAACATGCACAACCCGAGCGTCAGCGGCAGCCAGCCGCCGGAGAACAGTTTGGTGGCGTTGGCTGCAAACATCGGCACGTCAATAAACAGCAGAACGATCAACAAAATACCGACCAGGAAAGGTTTCCAGTGCCAGTTTTTCAATGCCACGGTGCAAGAAAGAATACTGGTCAGCACCATCGTACCAGTGACGGCAATACCGTACGCTGCTGCCAGATTGCTGGAGTGCTCGAAGCTGGCGATAACAATCACCACGGCGATATACAGCGTCCAGTTAATGGCAGGAATATAAATCTGACCGGCTTCCATTTCCGAAGTATGGATAATGCGCATCGGCGGCAGATAGCCAAGACGCACCGCCTGACGGGTCAGGGAGAACACGCCGGATATAACGGCCTGCGAAGCGATAATAGTGGCCAGCGTCGCCAGTATCAGCAGCGGGATAAGTGCCCAGTCAGGTGCCAGCAGGAAGAACGGGTTTTTAATCGCTTCAGGATTTTTCAGCAGCAGTGCGCCCTGACCAAAGTAGTTGAGTACCAACGACGGCAACACAAAGCTAAACCATGCCAGACGAATAGGGAATTTACCGAAGTGGCCCATATCGGCGTACAACGCTTCTACGCCGGTGATGGACAGCACTACGGCACCCAGCGCCAGGAACGAGAAGGATTTGTGCTCAATAAAGAAGTTAACCGCCCACATCGGGTTCATCGCCCGCAGCACTTCCGGATTCTGAGCAATACTGTTGATCCCCAGCACCGCCAAGGTCAGGAACCACAACACCATCACCGGAGCGAACAGTTTCCCGACAATTCCCGTGCCGTGTTTCTGAATCATAAACAGCAAGGTCAGAACGGTAATAGAAAGGGGAACGATAAAGGGATCAAGCGACGGGGCTGCTATCTCGAGACCTTCCATGGCGGACAGGACTGAAATCGCGGGGGTGATCACCACCTCGCCATAGAAGAAACTGCCACCAATCAAACCGAGAATGACGAGTACCGCCGTGGTTCTGGCAGAGGTGTTTCGTCCGGCCAATGACATCAGCGTCAGAATACCGCCCTCGCCGGCGTTGTCCGCACGCATCACATAAGTGAGATATTTCAGCGAGACAATCAGGATCAACATCCAGAATATTAGCGACAGAAAGCCGAAAACAACGCTGGGTTCTACATTAAAGCCATAGTGGCCGGAAAAACACTCTCTCAGGGTATAGAGAGGGCTGGTGCCAATGTCGCCATATACCACACCAATGGCGGCCAACGTTACTGCCGGGAGTGACCGTTTATGTTCTGTGCTCATAATTGGTTTCTTATGCTGCTCTTTTAAGACAAAGAATTCCGTAAGCGAAAGGTACGCTCAATCCTTGATGCCCACTAAACGGCGCACAGTATGCACGAATAAAACAGATTGCCTACCCTTATATGAACGGTTAAATACACGTTCAGGCGACAGAAGGGACAATGTTGATAATAGAAAATTTCTAGTAATCAACAAGCTATACTGCGAAAAAAAATCATGGTTTATTATTCCTGCCCAGTCCACTATTCATTCACTTATGTCATTAACCTTACACAAGCGGAAGACACAGTATGGCGTATTCTCCCCTACTTGCAGAACGGATTGCCCGTCTTGCCAATGCTTTAGAACACGGCTTGTATGAGCGACAGGAAGCGATCCGTCTATGCCTGCTTGCCGCCTTATGCGGTGAAAGCGTATTTCTGCTTGGGCCGCCAGGTATTGCTAAAAGCCTGATTGCCCGCCGCCTGAAATTTGCCTTCCGCCATGCCCGCGCCTTTGAATATCTGATGACCCGCTTTTCTACACCAGAAGAAGTCTTCGGCCCGCTGTCTATACAGGCGCTGAAAGATGAAGGGCGCTACCTGCGCCTCACGCAGGGTTATCTGCCGGAAGCAGAGATTGTCTTTCTCGATGAGATCTGGAAAGCCGGCCCGGCTATTTTGAATACCTTACTGACCGCCATCAATGAGCGCCGTTTTCGTAACGGCGAGCGCGAAGAGGCTATCCCGCTACGCCTGCTGGTCAGCGCTTCCAATGAACTGCCCGAAGCTGACGGCAGCCTGGAGGCGCTCTACGACCGTATGTTGATCCGCCTGTGGCTGGACAAAGTGCAGGATAAGCAGAATTTCCGCTCGCTGCTGACCACCCGTCAGAACGAAAGCGCCAATCCGGTGCCGGAAGCGCTGAGCATCAGTGATGACGAATACCAACAGTGGCAACCCGAAATCGACAAGGTCGCCCTCCCGGAGCCCTGTTTCGAGCTAATATTCCAGCTGCGTCAGCGGCTGGACGCGCTAGATACCGCACCTTACGTCTCCGACCGCCGCTGGAAAAAGGCTCTGCGTTTGTTACAGGCCTGCGCCTTCTTTAGCGGGCGTCAAACCATTACGCCTATCGATCTTATCCTGCTGAAAGATTGCCTGTGGCATGACCTGAATACGTACCATCTCCTGCAAACACAAATCGAACAGATGATCACCGAACAGGCTTACCAGCAGCAGACGCTATTAATGAAGCTGCGTCAGCTGAATCAGGACTGGATGCAATATCAGCAACAGCAGAGCTCCCGTCAGTCGATAAAGGTGAATAAGAAAGCCGGTATCTTTAGCCGCAAACCGCAATACAATCTGCCAGATTCACTGTCGGCCACCAGCCTGACTTTATTGCTGCAAACGCCGCTGCATTTGCATGACATCCCGGTATCGCATTTGCTGGTGGAACGCTCAGTTCTGGAAGAGTGGCTCAATAAAGGCGGCGTGCTGAAAGTGAAACTTAACGGCATGGGATTTGCACAAAATGTTGATGCCGAAGTCGATGAAAAACAGCAGCTGGTGGTGCGGGATATCAGCCGTCAGGCAACACCGCTGACGCTGCCGGGTAAAGAGCACATTGCCGTGCCTGACGAGATGAAAAATACGCTTGAGGGGCTGAGCGCCAAACTCAATCAACAACGGCATGAATTTGGTCAGCATCAAAACTGCCTGTTTGTCGCGCCCGTATGGAGTGCAAAAATTGAGGCGAGCCTGGTCGCGGTCTCTGAACAGTTACTTCATCAACAACAGCTGTTCAGCGGACACTAACCGATGCTCAGTCTGGAATCCCTCGATCTCTTACTGTCGATCAGCGAAGGCGAGCTGATCGACGAACTGATCATCGGCTTACTGGCAACGCCACAGCTGGCTATTTTCTTCGAGAAGTTCCCCCGGCTTAAGCGGGCACTGACCAAAGATCTGCCCGAGTGGAAATTCCGCCTGCGCCAGAGGATCCACGACACGCCGGTGCCGCCAGATTTAGCCAAGGAGTTCTACCTTTACCAGCACAGTCAGCAGATCGACGCTGCTACTTTTCAGTCCGAGCTGGCAGGGCTGATTGATTCACTCGAAATGCTGAGCTCTCCTTTTCTTACTGAAGCCCGTTCGCTGCAGCAAAATGCCGATGAAACGCGCAGCCCGCGAACCGGCAACAGTTTTCAGACGTTGTTCCTCCAGCGCTGGCGGCTAAACCTCACCTTCCAGACGGTGACCGTTCATCATCAGTTGCTCGAACAAGAACAGGAACAGTTGCAGGAAGAGCTGCAACAGCGTCTGGAACTGAGCGGCGAACTCTCTCCTTTACTGGCCGAAAACGATGCTGCCGCAGGCCGCCTGTGGGATATGAGCAAAGGCCAGCGCCAGCGCGGTGAAGTGCAGGCACTGGCGCGATACGGCAGTTTTTTGCAGCAACAGCCAGAACTGCAGAGGTTGGCAGAGCAATTGGGCCGCAGCCAAAAAGCCAAAACCAGCCCGCATGATGACGCAAAAATGGAAGAGCACCGGCTGATGGTGCGTGAACCGGCCACGGTTCCCGAAGAAGTGAATGGTATTCACCAGAGCGATGACATTTTGCGGCTGATGCCGACCGAGCTTGGTACGTTGGGGATCCCTGAGCTGGAATATGAATTTTACCGCCGGTTACTGGAAAAGCGCCTGATGACTTACCGCCTGCAGGGCGACGTCTGGCGGGAAAAAGTGGTCAAACGCCCGGTGGTTCATCAGCAGCAAGAACCGCAACCGCGCGGGCCTTTTGTGGTCTGCGTTGATACGTCGGGTTCTATGGGGGGCTTCAACGAGCAGTGCGCTAAGGCATTTTGTCTGGCGCTGCTCAGGATCGCGCTGGCGGACAACCGCCGCTGCTACATCATGTTGTTTGCGAGTGATGTTATTCACTACGAACTGACCTCATCCAGCGGGCTGGACCAGGCGCTGCGCTTTCTGGGTCAGCATTTTCGTGGAGGCACCGATCTGGCAGCCTGTCTGAATGCCACGCTCGATAAACTCTCGTCGCCGGAATGGCAAGATGCGGATGCAGTGATCATCTCTGACTTTATCGCCCAAAGGCTGCCAGATGACGTAATGAAGCGGGTGAAACGTTTACAGCAGGATAAACATCATCGTTTTCATGCACTGGCCATGTCGCAGTACGGCAAGCCCGGCATCATGCGTATTTTTGACCATATCTGGCGCTTTGATACCGGGATGAAAAGCCGCGTTCAGCGTCGCTGGCAGCGGCCTTAATTCACATCACGTTCTTACAGCACACCTTCCACACTGTGATGTAACATCGGCGACCAGACGCCACACTGCACCTGCGCAATATGCGGCTTTTGCAGCAATAGCATCACCAAGCGTGACTGGCCGATCCCACCACCGATAGTCTGCGGCATATCACCGCGCAGCAGCGCCTGGTGCCAGTCGAGCTGCAAACGCAGTTCATCATCGGTCAGCGCCAGCTGATGCTTCAGCGCGGCGGCATCAACGCGGATCCCCATAGAAGAGAGTTCAATCGCATCCTCCAGTACCGGGTTCCATACCAGAATATCGCCATTCAGACCGGCTAAACCGGCTTCGCCTGCGCTGCTCCAATCATCATAATCAGGAGCGCGCACGTCGTGATATTTGCCGTGGGACAGAGAACCACCAATGCCCATCAGGAAAACTGCGCCCAATTCTTTGGCTATCGCTTGTTCGCGCTGCTTGGCGTCCAGCTCAGGGAAACGCTGTAGTAAGGTTTCGCTGTGTATAAAGTGGATGTCATCAGGCAGGAAAGGCTTCAAGCCAAACTCACGGCTTACCGCCGCTTCGGTTTCCTTTATACCTGCATAGATCTTCTGCACCGTCGCTTTGAGATAGCTGAGTGAGCGTTCGCCGTCACCCATGACTTTTTCCCAGTCCCACTGATCAACGCAGACGGAGTGAACCGGCGACAGGCGATCTTCATCAGGGCGCAGCGCTTTCATGTGAGTATAAAGTCCTTCACCGGCGCTGAAATCATAAAGCCCGAGCGTTTTGCGCTTCCACTTAGCCAGCGAATGCACAACTTCAAAGGTAGAGTCTGGCAAGGATTTCACGTGAACCTGCACCGCCTTCTCACTGCCTGAAAGGTTATCCTGGGTACCATCGCCGAGCTGGCTTAATAAGGGTGCCTGAACTTCAATTAAATCCAGATGCTTTTCAAGCTGCTGAGAAAAAGTCGCTTTGACGAAGCTTATCTGACGCTGCTTCTCGATAAATTGTGTTTTCATTGCCGTATTCTCATTCCCTTGTCGTTGATGGCAATGATTAAGCAACAGAATGGTCTCCCTATTCAATATCTCACAATAAATATTGCTTTGAGGGTTTTAATCCTTCATTTTTAGGGCACATAAATTGTTGAAACGAGAATAACCGGGGAAAAAGATGACTGAAATTTATCAGATCGATAATCTCGATCGCGCCATTCTTAATGCGCTGATGGAAAATGCACGCACGGCCTACGCCGAACTGGCGAAAGTATTTGCCGTCAGCCCAGGAACCATTCACGTCCGGGTCGAGAAAATGAAGCAGGCTGGGATCATTACCGGCGCCAACGTCACGGTGAACCCGAAACAGCTGGGCTACGACGTGTGCTGCTTTATCGGCATTATTCTAAAAAGCGCCAAAGATTATCCCTCCGCGCTGAAAAAACTCGAAAGCATAGAAGAAGTGGTCGAAGCTTATTACACCACCGGGCATTACAGCATTTTCATCAAGATCATGTGTCGCTCTATCGACTCCCTCCAGCACGTACTTATCAACAAGATCCAGACCATTGATGAGATCCAGTCAACCGAGACCCTGATCTCCCTGCAGAACCCCATTATGCGCACCATCAAGCCATGACCGCTAATTTCTATACCCCTATTATCCACAGGTAGATCCCAGCTGATTCACAGCGTACAATGTCGTTTCTTTTATCGGGTGCGAGCATTATGTCTGACATTACCCTGATCAGTGGCAGTACGCTTGGCAGTGCTGAATATGTCGCTGAACACGTCGCAGAGAAATTGGAAGAGGCGGGTTTCAGCACGCAGACTTTTCATGGTCCTGAGCTGTACGAAGTGCCCACTGAAGGCATTTGGCTGATGGTGTGCTCGACACACGGTGCCGGGGATCTTCCCGATAATCTTCAGCCTTTCCTGGAACAGTTGGAAGATCAGCAACCAGATCTGTCAAAACTCCGTTTTGGTGCTCTGGGATTAGGCAGCAGTGAATATGATACGTTTTGCGGTGCGATCCAGTCTCTGGATCAAAAACTGACCTCATTAGGGGCAAAACGTATAGGGGATCGCATGGAGATCGACGTAACCCAACATGAGATTCCTGAGGATCCCGCTGAGATTTGGGTGATCAATTGGATTAATTTGCTCAAGTAAGTGTAAATTTTCAGCGATCAGATGTGGATAACTATGCTTATAAGCAGGGTAAAACCGGTAGTTATCCCTATAACAACCTTAGGTCGCATTTCATGCTGTGTATAACTCTTCATTTTGATCCCAGCTTATACTGAGCAGGATCACCGATCATTCACAGCATTCGATCCTCTTTAGTGCCTTGATCTTCATCGACAATAAGCACTTATGCACAGAGGATCGCGATCCTAATAGAAGTATTAATAAGAGATCTTTAAATAAAAAAGATCTTCTTTTAATTAGTGACGATCCCCCGGGACTTGTGGAACCTCTAAACTTGAGTAGAATCCCTCCTCCCAACTCCACACATCAATTTCATCGCATGAACTCCGAGGTGCAGTACCATGTTTTATCCGGAACAATTTGACGTCATCATCATCGGTGGTGGCCATGCAGGCACTGAAGCCGCCATGGCTTCTGCCAGAATGGGACGTCAAACTCTGTTGTTGACCCACAATATCGACACGCTGGGACAAATGTCGTGTAACCCTGCCATTGGCGGGATCGGGAAAGGACATCTGGTTAAAGAAGTGGACGCACTCGGCGGATTAATGGCAACAGCCATTGACCATGCGGGGATACAGTTTAGGATACTAAACGCCAGCAAAGGCCCGGCCGTTCGTGCTACCCGAGCCCAGGCCGACCGCGTACTCTATCGTCAAGCGATCCGTACCGCACTGGAGAACCAGCCAAACCTGATGATCTTCCAGCAGCCTGTTGAAGATCTTATCGTTGAGAACGATCGGGTGGTTGGCGCAGTGACTCAAATGGGTCTTAAATTCCGCGCCAAAGCGGTGGTATTGACCGTGGGGACTTTCCTTGACGGCAAGATCCACATTGGTCTGGAAAACTACAGCGGTGGCCGTGCAGGCGATCCTCCTGCAATTTCGCTTTCACAACGTCTGCGTGAATTGCCATTGCGCGTTAACCGCCTGAAAACCGGGACCCCTCCGCGTATTGACGCACGTTCCATTGATTTCAGCTGCCTTGCTCCACAGCATGGAGACAACCCGGCGCCGGTCTTCTCGTTCATGGGCAATGTGTCCCAGCACCCGCGCCAAATACCGTGTTACATGACCTACACCAATGAAAAAACGCATGATGTGATCCGCAATAATTTGGATCGCAGCCCGATGTATGCCGGGATCATCGAAGGGATCGGCCCGCGTTACTGCCCGTCGATCGAAGATAAAGTCATGCGTTTTGCCGATCGGACATCTCACCAGATCTTCCTGGAACCTGAAGGGTTAACCAGTAATGAAGTCTATCCAAACGGGATCTCCACCAGCTTGCCTTTTGACGTACAGATGAAAATTGTGCGTTCGATGCAGGGTCTGGAAAACGCGGTTATCGTTCGTCCGGGCTACGCCATTGAATATGATTTCTTTGATCCGCGAGATTTAAAACTGACGCTGGAAAGCAAATTTATTCCAGGTCTGTTCTTCGCTGGACAGATCAACGGCACCACCGGTTATGAAGAAGCGGCGGCACAAGGCTTACTCGCGGGTTTAAACGCCGCACGTCATGCTTTCGAACAAGAAGGTTGGGCACCGCGCCGTGACCAAGCTTACCTTGGTGTTCTGGTCGACGATCTCTGTACTCTGGGTACCAAAGAGCCGTACCGCATGTTTACTTCACGTGCGGAATACCGCCTGATGCTGCGTGAAGACAATGCCGATCTGCGACTGACTGAAAAAGGCCGTGAGCTAGGTCTGGTTGATGATGCCCGCTGGGCCCGTTTCAATCAGAAACTGGAAATGATCGAGCTGGAGCGTCAACGTCTGCGTGGGATCTGGGTAAACCCACGTTCTGAGCACGTTGAACTCGTTAACGCTAACCTTTCTGCACCACTTTCCAAAGAAGCCAGTGCGGAAGAACTGCTGCGTCGTCCTGAGATGACCTATGCGCTGTTAACCAGCCTGATGCCGTTCACCCCTTCCGTTCCTGATGTACAGGCGGCAGAGCAGGTAGAAATCCAGGTTAAATACGAAGGCTACATCGCCCGTCAGCAGGACGAAATCGAAAAACAGCAGCGTAACGAAAATACATTGTTGCCACTGGATCTCGATTACCGTCAAGTAAACGGTCTGTCGAACGAAGTGATCGCCAAACTTAACGATCATAAACCTACCTCGATCGGCCAGGCTACGCGTATTTCAGGTATTACACCTGCGGCTATCTCAATTCTGCTTATTTGGTTGAAAAAACAAGGTCTGCTGCGCCGCAGTGCCTGAGTTATCCCTCCTAAAGGCCGCCGGCTCATTTCAGTCAGGCGGCCAAATCTTGCTTTTTCCGCCTGTCAGGCTGTCTTATTATTCTTTTCCCGGACTTCTCCGGACCTACGTTTTTGTCAGAGGACCAAATTGTGCATAAGAAATTAGACTCGCTGCTTGCTGCGGCAGAATTATCGCTACCCGATCAGCAAAAACTGCAGTTAGTCGCCTACGTCGAGATGCTGCACAAGTGGAATAAGGCTTATAACCTGACGTCGGTCCGTGATCCGATGCAAATGTTGGTGCGTCACATCATGGACAGCATTGTGGTGAACGCTCATCTGACCGGCTCACGTTTTATTGATGTCGGCACCGGTCCTGGTTTACCGGGCATCCCGCTGGCTATCGTTCGACCTGACTCACACTTCACCTTGCTGGACAGCTTAGGCAAGCGCGTACGCTTTCTGCGTCAGGTGCAACATGAGCTGGCGCTGACCAATATTGAACCCGTACAAAGTCGTGTAGAGGCGTTCATTCCTGAACCGGCGTTTGATGGCGTAATTAGCCGTGCCTTCGCCTCGTTACAGGACATGCTTTCATGGTGTCATCACTTACCGGTGAAAGGACAGGGGCGATTTTATGCCCTCAAAGGTGTGCGCCCGGATGATGAACTGGGCTTACTTCCGGAAGGAGTTACGCTGGAAAAGATCGTTAGATTGCGGGTGCCGGAACTTGACGGTGAACGTCATTTGGTGATTCTTAATGCAAACTAACTTTGCGGTGAGTCAATAAATCTTCAGAATTCAAATGTGTATGAAAGGTAAAATAAGCACGCTAAGCAAATTAGCGTTCAGTCTTTCCATTAACCTCATTTTTACACACTTGTAGCACTTGAGTGAATTTTTCAATTTATTCAGGTCCGAAATAGTGACATTTGGGAATAAATTGCTCTTCATGCCACGTTAATGAATATGTAATGAGAATGTTGTTATTTGTTGGGTTATTGTTTCACTGGGGTGTTGTTATTTTGCATTCTCTTTTAATAAACAACATTTTTACATCATCATATTGATTATTAACGCTTTTAAAAGGCTTCTTTAGCTAAAGACAATCTTGATCGCTGGGGTATAAGAGAATAAAAATAGCAATTATGTGATCGGGCGCACGCTTCTTTGTTAATCAGTAGAATACTTAGGCAAACACGCGGCACCCATTCCTAGCTATAGTTTCCTTATGAAAATAGCGATAAAGGGTAAAATTTAAATAATTGTTCACCTTTTCGCTACTTATCCATTGAATTCGTTTGAGTGGCCCGTATAATTTGCTCGTTTTTTGCTGCTTGACTCAAAACCGTAAAGGCTATGATATACGGCACTCAGCATACCTCTAGCTAGGTACTTGTACGGAGAGAACAAACGTCATGTCTGTACCGGGTGTTTTAAACAGTGAGAACGGCGTGAAGGTAGCCAGAAAGCTGTTAATACTGCAGTTACTGACCTTTGTTCTGCTCAGTGCATTATTTGGCTTTAAAAGCCTGACATGGACGACGTCAGCCTTGATGGGAGGGATGGCCGCCTGGCTACCCAACGTACTGTTCATGCTGTTTGCATGGCGTCATCAGGCGCAAACAACGGTATCTGGACGGGTTGCATGGACTTTTGCCATCGGAGAAGCGCTGAAGGTTCTGATAACGATTATCTTGATGATTATCGCGCTGGGCCTGTTTAAGGCGGTTTTTGCTCCGCTGGGTTTGGCTTATTTATCGGTGTTGATGACACAGATTTTAGCACCGGCCGTCATTAACAGTTACCGTACTTAACTACAAAAGGGTAAGAGGCATCATGTCTGGAGAAATCTCTACTCCACAAGAGTATATCGGTCACCACCTGACGCAACTTCAGGTAGGGACGGGATTCTGGTCGATTAACATCGATTCGATGTTTTTCTCCGTGGTCCTCGGGGTACTCTTTCTGGTTGTCTTCCATCGCGTCGCTAAAAATGCCACCAGTGGTGTTCCGGGAAAACTGCAAACGGCCATCGAGCTGGTTGTAGGCTTTGTCGATAGCAACGTGCGTGACATGTATCACGGCAAAAGCAAGGTCATTGCTCCGTTAGCTCTGACTGTCTTCGTCTGGGTGTTCATGATGAACATGATGGATTTGCTGCCAATCGATTTGCTGCCAACTATTGGTGAAAAGTTGCTTGGTCTGCCTGCTCTGCGTGTTGTACCCACGGCTGACGTGAACATCACGTTATCCATGGCGCTCGGCGTATTCATTCTGATTCTTTTCTATAGCATTAAGATGAAAGGCATTGGCGGTTTCGTTAAAGAACTGACAATGCAGCCATTCAATCATCCGGTTTTCATTCCGATTAACCTGATTCTTGAAGGTGTCAGCCTGCTGTCCAAACCAGTTTCACTGGGTCTGCGACTGTTTGGCAATATGTATGCGGGTGAGTTGATCTTCATCCTTATTGCTGGCCTGCTGCCGTGGTGGTCACAGTGGATTCTGAGTGTGCCTTGGGCCATTTTCCACATCCTGATCATTACGCTGCAAGCTTTTATCTTCATGGTTCTGACGATCGTCTATCTCTCGATGGCATCTGAAAAACACTGATTTTCTTTCAACACTACTGCGTTTTAACTGAAACAAACTGGAGACTGTCATGGAAAACCTGAGTATGGATCTGCTGTACATGGCTGCCGCTGTGATGATGGGCCTGGCGGCAATCGGTGCTGCAATCGGTATCGGCATCTTGGGTGGTAAATTCTTGGAAGGTGCTGCACGTCAGCCTGACCTGATCCCTCTGTTGCGTACACAGTTCTTTATCGTTATGGGTCTGGTCGATGCAATCCCAATGATTGCTGTTGGTCTGGGTCTGTACGTGATGTTTGCTGTCGCTTAACAACGAGCTTGCTCGCGGTTAAACGAACTACATCAAATATTTCACTTTGAAAGAGGCATTGTGCTGTGAATCTTAACGCAACAATCCTCGGCCAGGCTATCGCGTTTGTCCTGTTTGTGCTGTTCTGCATGAAGTACGTATGGCCGCCAATTATGGCTGCCATCGAAAAACGTCAGAAAGAAATTTCTGAAGGTTTATCTTCCGCAGAACGTGCCAAAAAAGAACTGGATTTAGCGCAAGCCGATGCGACCGACCAACTGAAGAAAGCCAAAGCTGAAGCTCAGGTAATCATCGACCAGGCGAACAAGCGTAAAGCCCAGATCGTCGACGAAGCGAAAACCGAAGCCGAGCAGGAACGTAACAAGATCGTAGCGCAAGCTAAGGCAGAGATTGACGCCGAACGCCAACGTGCACGTGAAGAGTTGCGCAAACAAGTCGGGATTTTGGCTATTGCTGGCGCCGAGAAGATCATCGAACGTTCCGTAGATGAAGCTGCTAACAGCGACATCGTTGATAAACTGGTCGCTGAACTGTAAGGAGGGAGGGGCTGATGTCTGAATTTGTAACTGTAGCTCGCCCCTACGCCAAAGCAGCTTTTGACTTTGCCGTTGAGCACCAAAGCTTAGATCGCTGGCAGTCCATGCTGGCGTTCACCGCTGAAGTCACTCGTAATGAACAGATTGAAGAACTGCTTTCAGGGGCTTTAGCGCCTGAAACTATGTCTCAAACGTTTATCGCGGTATGTGGTGAACAACTCGACGACGCAGGCCAAAATCTGATTAAGGTTATGGCTGAAAATGGGCGTTTACGCGTTCTTCCGGAAGTGCTGCAACAGTTCATCGAACTGCGGGCCTCTTTAGAGGCCATTGCCGAAGTGGATGTCACTTCTGCAACGCCACTTTCCGAAGCACAGCAGGCAAAAATTGCTGCTGCTATGGAAAAACGCCTGTCTCGCAAAGTTAAGCTGAATTGCAAAATTGACAAGTCTGTTCTTGCCGGTGTCATAATCCGTGCAGGAGATATGGTGATAGACGGCAGCGTTCGCAGTCGTCTTGAACGACTTGCAGACGTATTGCAGTCTTAAGGGGACTGGAGCATGCAACTGAATTCCACCGAAATCAGCGAACTGATAAAGCAGCGCATTGCTCAGTTCAATGTAGTGAGCGAAGCTCACAATGAAGGTACTATCGTTTCCGTCAGTGACGGGATCATCCGCGTACACGGCTTAGCCGATGTTATGCAAGGGGAAATGATTGCGTTGCCGGGTAACCGTTACGCTATCGCCCTGAACCTGGAGCGCGACTCCGTAGGTGCTGTAGTTATGGGCCCTTACGCTGACCTCGCCGAAGGGATGAAAGTAAAATGTACTGGCCGTATCCTGGAAGTCCCCGTTGGCCGTGGCCTGTTAGGTCGCGTTGTTAACACTCTGGGTGCGCCAATTGACGGTAAAGGTCCGGTAGAACACGACGGCTTCTCAGCTGTTGAAGCTATCGCACCAGGCGTTATCGAACGTCAGTCCGTAGACCAGCCTGTGCAGACAGGTTACAAATCCGTTGATGCCATGATCCCAATCGGTCGTGGTCAGCGTGAATTGGTCATCGGTGACCGTCAAACCGGTAAAACTGCTCTGGCCATTGATGCGATCATCAACCAGCGTGATTCCGGCATCAAATGTATCTATGTGGCTATCGGCCAGAAAGCGTCCACCATTTCTAACGTGGTTCGTAAGCTGGAAGAGCACGGCGCACTGGAAAACACCATCGTTGTTGTTGCGACTGCATCAGAATCTGCTGCACTGCAATACCTGGCACCGTACTCCGGTTGCGCAATGGGTGAATACTTCCGTGACCGCGGTGAAGACGCACTGATCGTTTATGATGACCTGTCTAAACAGGCTGTTGCTTACCGTCAGATTTCCCTGTTGCTTCGTCGTCCACCAGGTCGTGAAGCTTACCCAGGCGACGTTTTCTATCTCCACTCCCGTCTGCTCGAACGTGCTGCGCGTGTAAACGCCGACTACGTTGAAGCATTCACCAAGGGTGAAGTGAAAGGCAAAACCGGTTCCCTGACTGCGCTTCCTATCATCGAAACGCAAGCGGGCGACGTTTCCGCGTTCGTTCCGACCAACGTAATCTCGATTACCGATGGTCAGATCTTCCTGGAATCAAACCTGTTCAACGCCGGTATTCGTCCTGCGGTAAACCCAGGGATTTCCGTTTCCCGTGTTGGTGGTGCAGCTCAGACCAAGATCATGAAAAAATTGTCCGGTGGTATTCGTACTGCACTGGCACAGTATCGTGAATTGGCTGCGTTCTCCCAGTTTGCTTCCGATTTGGATGAAGCAACGCGTAAACAGTTAAACCACGGTCAGAAAGTGACCGAGCTGCTGAAACAGAAACAGTACGCGCCAATGTCTATCGTTGCGCAGTCACTGATTATCTTTGCAGCAGAACGTGGTTATCTGGAAGACGTTGACTTGTCTAAAGTTGGTAGCTTTGAAGCTGCGCTGTTGGCCTATGCTGACCGCGAGCACTCAGAGCTTCTGCAACAAATCAACCAAACTGGTGCGTACAACGATGAGATCGAGGGGAAATTCAAAAATATCCTCGATACCTTCAAAGCAACCCAGTCCTGGTAACACTAAGCGGTCCTGCTGCCCTGCAAGATGCAGATAAGCAGCAGGCCGTTTGGTAATGAGGAGAAGCAGAGATGGCCGGCGGAAAAGAGATACGTAGTAAGATCAGCAGCGTGCAAAACACGCAAAAGATCACTAAAGCGATGGAGATGGTCGCCGCCTCCAAAATGCGTAAAACGCAGGATCGCATGGCGGCCAGCCGTCCTTATGCAGAAACCATTCGTGAAGTGATCGGTCACCTCGCGTTAGGTAATCTGGAATACAAGCACCCCTACCTGGACGATCGCGAAATTAAGCGCGTTGGGTATTTGGTGGTGTCTACTGACCGTGGTCTCTGTGGTGGTTTGAACATTAACCTGTTCAAAAAAGTGCTGACAGAGATGAAAGACTGGTCCGCAAAAGGCGTTGAGGTTGACTTAGCCCTGATCGGTTCCAAAGCAGCCTCTTTCTTCGGCTCCGTCGGGGGCAACGTTGTTGCTCAGGTCACTGGCATGGGGGATAACCCTTCCCTGTCAGAGCTGATCGGACCGGTGAAAGTGATGTTGCAGGCTTTCGACGAAGGTCGTTTAGACAAGTTATGCGTTGTTAGCAATAAATTCGTCAATACCATGTCTCAGGAACCACGCATCGTACAGCTGTTACCTCTGCCACCGGCAGAAGATGGCGTACTGGCGAAAAAATCTTGGGATTACCTGTATGAACCAGATCCTAAAGCACTGCTTGATACCCTCTTGCGTCGCTATGTGGAGTCTCAGGTTTATCAGGGCGTCGTAGAAAACCTGGCCAGCGAACAGGCCGCGCGAATGGTAGCGATGAAAGCCGCAACCGATAACGGCGGCAGCCTGATCAAAGAGCTGCAGTTGGTTTACAACAAAGCTCGTCAGGCCAGCATCACTCAGGAACTCACCGAGATCGTCGGGGGAGCCTCCGCGGTTTAAGCTAGGTTTACGAATTACGTAGAGGATTCAAGATGGCTACTGGAAAGATTATCCAGGTAATCGGCGCCGTGGTGGACGTCGAGTTCCCTCAGGATGCAGTACCGAACGTGTACAATGCTCTTGAGGTAGAAAACGGTACCTCCAAACTGGTGTTGGAAGTTCAGCAACAGCTGGGTGGCGGCGTTGTTCGTTGTATCGCAATGGGTACTTCAGACGGCTTGCGTCGCAATCTGAAAGTAAACAACCTGGAACACCCAATCGAAGTTCCGGTTGGTGTAGCGACTCTGGGTCGTATCATGAACGTATTGGGTGAACCAATCGACATGAAAGGTGAAATCGGCGAAGAAGAACGTCGTGCAATTCACCGCCCGGCTCCTTCTTACGAAGAGCTGGCAAACTCCCAGGAATTGCTGGAAACCGGTATCAAAGTAATGGACCTGATGTGCCCGTTTGCTAAAGGCGGTAAAGTCGGTCTGTTCGGTGGTGCGGGTGTTGGTAAAACTGTAAACATGATGGAGCTGATCCGTAACATCGCGATCGAGCACTCCGGTTATTCTGTGTTTGCAGGCGTGGGTGAGCGTACTCGTGAGGGTAACGACTTCTACCACGAAATGACTGAATCCAACGTTATCGACAAAGTTTCCCTGGTCTATGGCCAGATGAACGAGCCACCAGGTAACCGTCTGCGTGTAGCACTGACCGGCCTGACCATGGCGGAGAAATTCCGTGATGAAGGTCGTGACGTACTGTTGTTCATCGATAACATTTACCGTTACACCCTGGCCGGTACTGAAGTGTCCGCACTTCTGGGTCGTATGCCATCGGCGGTAGGTTATCAGCCAACGCTGGCGGAAGAGATGGGCGTTCTGCAAGAACGTATCACCTCTACCAAAAGTGGTTCTATCACCTCCGTACAGGCCGTTTACGTCCCTGCGGATGACTTGACTGACCCCTCTCCAGCCACCACCTTCGCCCACTTGGATGCGACCGTGGTACTGAGCCGTCAGATCGCGTCACTGGGTATCTACCCGGCGGTTGACCCACTGGATTCTACCAGCCGTCAGCTGGATCCACTGGTTGTTGGTCAGGAACATTATGATGTGGCTCGTGGCGTGCAGTCTATTCTGCAACGTTACAAGGAACTGAAAGACATCATCGCGATTCTGGGTATGGACGAGCTGTCAGAAGACGACAAGCTGGCTGTATCCCGTGCGCGTAAGATCGAACGCTTCCTGTCCCAGCCATTCTTCGTGGCCGAAGTCTTTACCGGTTCTCCGGGCAAGTTCGTATCGCTGAAAGATACCATTCGTGGTTTCAAAGGCATTATGGACGGCGACTACGATCACCTGCCAGAGCAAGCGTTTTACATGGTTGGCACCATTGAAGAAGCAGTGGAAAAAGCCAAGAAACTGTAACGCTAGTTTGTTGTGAGAGAGGATGACATGGCTGAAAAAGCTTACCATCTGGATGTAGTCAGTGCGGAAAAGAGAATGTTTTCCGGCATGGTACAGAAGATCCAGGTGACGGGTAGCGAAGGCGAACTGGGTATTTTCCCGGGGCATGCTCCGCTGCTCACCGCCATCAAGCCTGGCATGGTGCGCATTGTTAAAGAACACGGCGAAGAAGAGTATATCTATCTCTCCGGCGGCATCCTTGAGGTGCAACCGAGCGCAACGACCGTGTTGGCTGACACTGCAATCCGTGGGCAAGACCTCGACGAAGCACGAGCGCTTGAAGCTAAGCGCAAAGCGGAAGAACATATTAATAGTTCTCACGGCGACGTCGACTACGCTCAGGCGTCTGCGGAACTGGCTAAAGCGATCGCGAAACTTCGCGTTATCGAATTGACCAGAAAAGCGATGTAACAACATCAGTTGAAAAGGCGACCCTCGGGTCGCTTTTTTTTTACCTTTAAAAAAGCCCTCTTTCAGTCTCATTCTCATGACATTACCCCGGATTAAATGGAATACTAGCCACCAAAGCAGAGACTTTATGTCTGATTTCTCCTCTATTGCCTATAGAGTGCTCAACCCTTGCAGGCTGTGGCCTGTACGCGTTTTTTGATGCGAAATATGTAGTAATCCTGTTGTCTGAAAGGTTACTTTTGTCCCTCAAATTGGATTTGTCAGGTTACCTATGTCTAACAGCGCATTGAGTGTTGTGATCCTTGCCGCAGGCAAGGGGACACGCATGTACTCCAATCTCCCTAAAGTTCTTCATCCATTGGCTGGCAAGCCGATGGTTCAGCACGTTATTGATGCTGCGACGAGCCTCGGCGCGAACAATGTTCATCTGGTTTATGGCCACGGCGGTGACTTGCTCAAGCAAATCCTGACAGGCAGCGGTCTGAACTGGGTGTTACAGGCCGAGCAATTGGGTACAGGCCATGCCATGCAGCAGGCGGCGCCCCATTTTGCCGATGATGAAGATGTGTTGATGCTCTACGGAGACGTTCCGCTGATTTCAGTCAACACGCTGGAAAAATTACTGAAGGCGAAACCGGAAGGCGGCATTGGCTTACTGACCGTCGTGCTGGATGACCCGACCGGCTATGGCCGCATAGTGCGTGAAAATAACACAGTGACCGGCATCATTGAGCAGAAAGATGCCAGCGCTGAGCAGCTGAAAATTAAAGAAATTAACACCGGGATTTTGGTGGCTAACGGCGCGTCACTGAAACGCTGGTTGAGCAAGCTCAACAACAATAACGCTCAAGGTGAGTATTACATCACCGACATTATTGCCATGGCCCATGCCGAAGGGCATCAGATTGCCACCGTTCATCCGGCGCGTAACAGCGAAGTGGATGGGGTGAATAATCGCCTGCAACTCTCCCGTCTAGAACGCGTGTATCAGAGTGAACAGGCTGAACGTCTGTTACTGGCTGGCGTGATGCTGCTGGACCCGGCGCGGTTTGATCTGCGCGGCGAGCTTGCTCACGGTATCGACGTACAGATTGACGTCAACGTGATCATCGAAGGTCAGGTTAAGCTCGGCGATCGCGTCAAAATTGGCGCCGGTTGTGTGTTGAAAAACTGCGTGATTGGTGACGACTGCGAAATCAGCCCGTACAGTGTGTTTGAAAATGCCGTACTGGAATCCGACTGCACCGTGGGCCCGTTCGCCCGCTTACGTCCCGGAGCCGAATTGGGGCAAGGCGCGCATGTGGGTAACTTTGTCGAAGTTAAGAAAGCACGGCTGGGTAAAGGCTCAAAAGCCGGACATCTCTCTTACCTTGGCGATGCGCAGATTGGTGACAACGTGAACATTGGCGCGGGCACCATTACCTGCAACTACGACGGTGTGAATAAACATCAGACGGTTATCGGCAATGATGTTTTTGTCGGTTCTGATACCCAACTGGTGGCGCCGGTGACGGTGGGCAATAACGTCACAATCGCGGCGGGTACCACGGTGACCCGTGACGTTCCGGACAATGGCCTGTTACTGAGCCGAGTGGCGCAGGTTCATAAGCCTGCTTGGTTGCGTCCGCAAAAGAAAAAATAATTTTTTTGCAGCTACAGTTAACTCAGGCGTAGTTCGCTGCGCCTGAGTTAACTGTAGCTGTTTTGGTCTGTGTTTTCTCTGGAGAACGCAGACCAAAACATAATAATCCCCAACTTCTACCAGGCTCGGGGAACCCGGAAAAAACCGGATATCAATCAGGTCAGGCTTCAAACAAGGTCTGTGAACAGACCTTAAATAGGAATAAAACTGATGTGTGGAATTGTTGGCGCAGTAGCGCAACGCGATATTGCTGAAATTCTGTTGGAAGGTTTACGCCGTCTTGAGTATCGCGGCTATGATTCGGCCGGTTTGGCGATTATCGATGCCGACGGAAAACTGGGCCGCCTGCGCCGTTTGGGTAAGGTACAGATGCTGGCAGAAGCGCTTGAAGCGCATCCGCTGCACGGCGGTACCGGCATTGCGCACACCCGCTGGGCAACACATGGTGAACCTTCTGAAGCAAATGCGCACCCGCATGTGTCTGATTATATTGCGGTCGTGCATAACGGTATTATCGAGAACCACGAACCTTTGCGCGCGCTGCTGATTGAGCGTGGCTATCGTTTTGACTCGGAAACCGATACCGAAGTGATTGCGCATCTGGTGCATTGGGAACAACTGCAAGGCGGCACGTTGCTGGAAGTGGTTCAGCGTGTGATCCCACAACTGCGTGGCGCTTACGGCACTGTCATTCTCGACCGCCGCGACCCGTCCGTGCTGGTGGCCGCCCGTTCTGGCAGTCCGCTGGTGATCGGCCGTGGCGTTGGAGAAAACTTTATCGCATCCGACCAGCTGGCACTGCTGCCTGTCACCCGTCGCTTCATGTTCCTGGAAGAGGGCGATGTGGCAGAAGTGAAACGTCGTTCAGTCAGCGTTTATGACAAAAATGGTCATGCAGTTGAACGCGCTGAAATCGAATCTAAAGTGCAGTATGACGCCGGTGATAAAGGCGAATTCCGTCACTACATGCAAAAAGAGATCTACGAGCAGCCGCTGGCGATTAAAAACACCCTGGCCGGGCGCTTCAGCCACGGTAAGGTTGATCTCAGCGAACTGGGTGAGAAAGCCGACGAGATCTTGTCCCGCGTTCAGCACGTGCAGATCATCGCCTGTGGCACCTCTTATAACTCGGGAATGGTGGCACGCTACTGGTTCGAGTCTCTGGCGGGTATGCCTTGTGATGTCGAAATTGCGTCAGAATTCCGCTACCGCAAGTCTGCCGTTCGTCCGGGTAGCCTTATCATCACGTTGTCGCAGTCTGGCGAAACTGCCGATACGCTGGCAGCGCTGCGCCTGTCCAAAGAGCTGGGTTATCTCAGTTCTCTGGCGGTGTGTAACGTAGCGGGCTCCTCGCTGGTGCGTGAATCCGATCTGGCGCTGATGACCAAAGCCGGTACGGAAATCGGTGTAGCGTCCACCAAAGCCTTCACCACTCAGCTGACGGTTCTGCTGATGCTGGTGGCGCGCATGGGGCGTCTGAAAGGGATGGACGAGAAAGTCGAACATGACATCGTTCACGCGCTTCAGGCATTGCCTGCTCGTATCGAACAGATGCTGTCGCTGGATAAAACCATCGAATCGCTGGCGGAAGGTTTCTCTGACAAACATCACGCACTGTTCCTCGGCCGTGGAGATCAATACCCGATTGCCATGGAAGGTGCGCTGAAGCTAAAAGAGATCTCCTATATTCATGCTGAAGCTTATGCGGCAGGTGAGTTAAAACATGGTCCGCTGGCGCTGATTGATGCCGATATGCCGGTTATCGTCGTAGCTCCGAACAACGAGCTGCTGGAAAAACTGAAATCGAATATCGAAGAAGTCCGCGCTCGTGGTGGTTTGCTGTATGTGTTTGCCGATCAGAACGCCGGTTTCACTGACAGCGAAGGCATGAAGATTATTCAGCTGCCACACGTCGAAGAGATCGTTGCGCCGATTTTCTACACCGTTCCGCTCCAGTTACTGTCCTACTATGTCGCGCTGATCAAAGGCACCGACGTAGACCAGCCGCGTAATCTGGCGAAATCTGTGACGGTCGAATAACCGCCTCAGTTTTCCGCTTCTAAGCGCCTCTCGTGGGCGCTTTTTTATTTCTGCGCCGCAACAAGGTATAGTCCGCCTTTTACTGAGGTACTCTGCGCAATGCCGACCCCTTCCTCCACCCGGATTAACAAATATATCAGCGACAGTGGGATCTGTTCCCGTCGAGATGCCGATCGTTACGTCGAAAATGGGCAGGTGTTCATTAACGATACGCTGGCCGGATTAGGCGCTCTGGTATTTGCCGGAGATGTGGTGACCGTGAATGGCCAGCCTATCGGTCTGCGGGATGAAAACGATCCGGTGCTGATCGCGCTGAATAAACCGGATGGGATCATTACGACGATGGATGAGCGTTTAGCGAATAACATCACGACTCTCATTCACCACAGCAAACGCATCTTCCCAGTAGGGCGTTTGGATAAAGACTCGCAGGGGTTGATTTTACTGACGAATCACGGTGACCTGTTCAACAAAATCCTGCGCGCCGGTAATGGCCACGAAAAAGAGTACGTCGTCACCGTCAACAAGCCGGTAACTGACGCGTTTCTTCGCGGCATGGGCGCGGGTGTTCCGATCTTGGGCACCGTGACCAAAGAGTGCAACGTGACGAAAGAATCCGAATTTGTATTTCGGATCACGCTGGTACAGGGACTCAACCGTCAGATTCGCCGCATGTCTAAGCACTTTGGCTATGACGTCACCCGGCTTGAACGCGTCCGCATCATGAATATCAACCTGGGCGAATTGCCACCGGGTGAATCACGGGAGTTGACCAACGTTGAACGGCACGAGTTATTTAAACGCATTGAAAACTCAGCATCTGACGAATAACGGGCGACACTTTCACTCTTCCTGATCGCTGCGTTTAGACAAGGTCACAGGAATTTTCACGGTACCCATCAAAAACAGCAATGTCATCACTGTCATCGAAAGCAGCCCCGCACGTGTCACTCTTGCCCGCGAGCGCTGATAAATCGGCGTCAGTACTGCAAGATCCTGCGGCACTGCCCCGCTTTTCACTATCATTGTCTGAAAACCTGCATCACTGAGATAGGGAATGACCGTCAGATTTTTTACCGTGAGGAAGGTTTGCGGGCTCAGCGTGGATACTTCGGCGGTAAACTTTTTCATGCTGAAAGTCATCGCTGTCAGCATCACCATACTCACTAACGCGACACCCAGGGCCTGCCCGATATCTCTGGCCGCCGCCTGCATTCCACCCGATTGCTGGGCGTCCCGTTCAGGCAGTGCGCTGGTGATAAGAAAAGGGGCATTGGCGGCAACGGTGCCCATGCTGGCACCGATCAGGCAGAGTCCCGACGTCACTATTGCCATGTTGAAATTCAGTCCCTGAATGCCGCAGGCGGTGATCGCCGAGCCTGCCATCCCCAGCAATAAACCGGCCCGGCACTGGCGGCGTGGGTTACGCTGGCGGAAAATCAGCGGTAACCCCATCGACGACCCGGCCAGGCAGACGGCAAATGGAATGATCATCAGGCCGGTATTTACGGCATCCAGCCCTGCCACCACCTGCACAAAACTGACGACTACGAAAATCCCCGAACTGTATGCAAAGAAGATATACATGGTCAGATACAGCCCCGCACGAACCTGCGCTGTGCGTAAAAAAGACTGTGGGATCATCGCACTGCCAGTGGTACTTTCGCGAAGTTTTTCCCAGCGCAGCATCGCTATCAAAATCATCAAACCTAATGCGACCAGTGTCAAAGCCGGGCTGAAGCCGAAAAGAGTAAAAGGAGGGCTGAAGGGGGTTAACAGTCCCCAGGTGGATATCTGCAAAATGCCAAAGACCACGAAAAACAGACCCAGCGTTGAGAGAATAAAACCTGCAAAATCAAATCCTACACGCCGTTCGGGTTTGGAAGGGGACGGAATCATGCGTGAACAGAGCAGGATCACCATCGCCAGAACCGCCAGAACGCCGAAAGCCCAGCGCCAGCCCAGCGTATCGAGCAGTAAACCGCACAACACCGGGCCCATCGCAAAAGAGAAACCACTGGCAGCACCCAGCGCACCAAATGCAATCGCCTGCTGACGTCCTTGAAAACTACCGGTAATAATGCCAAATACCGCCGGAATCATCAGGCTTCCACTGATGCCCGCCAGGATCCTTGCTGCCCAGATGAAAACGTTTATTGAGGGGGAGAAAACCGCGATAGCTTCCGCCAGGAAATAGAGAATGCAGCCTGTACGGAATGTCTTACGCCAGCCAATAATCAGCCCGAGCATTCCTCCGGCAATCATAAAGGTGCCAGCGACCAGGGGATACATGGTGTTGGCTGTGCTGATTTGCGACATCGACGCACCGAGATCGCGCATAAGTGCGCTGGTGGCGATACTTAAGGTCACGTTATCTGCCGACGCCAGAAACTGAGCGAGGCACAGAACCAGAAGAGGCAAACCAATGGCTTGTCGGTTAAGGCGTAATTTTTCAGCCATCTCTTTTTTCCTGATGATTTCAGCTACGCAAAAGCGCGCAACCTGATAAACAGAGTGCGCGCTAAGATATCGGAATAATAATCAATGGGTTATTACCCGGCCTGTGACGTTAATTTTTCTTTTTACGATCCGCAGTCAGATTCCCTGACTGCGCAACTTTAGTTTTTGTTGGCAGATTTCGGGTTCCGAACAGGAACAGCACGGTCATCAGCGCAGTGGCAATCATCCCAGCGCGAGTTGCGTTCAGTCTCGACATTTGATAATCCTGCGTCAGAGCCGGAACATCTTTTTGCACGATGCCGTGATCGAGCATCAGGGCAGAGAAACCAGCATCACTCAGATAAGGGATCACTGTCATTTCTGACACTTTAGTTTGGGTATCCGCGCTTAACGCAGTATCTCCGCGCGCTGCGCCCTGAAAGCCCATGGTCACCGCCGTCAGCATCACCATGCCACATACCGCAACCCCAATCGCCTGACCGACATTACGGGATGTCGCCTGCACGCCACCGGACTGCTGTGCATCCCTTGAAGGTAATCCACTGGTCACAATATAGCTGGAGTAGGCGGAAACGATCCCCATACTTACGCCAATTAAACACATACCGATCGGCACAATGATCGAGAAGCTGGAAGGGCCAAAACCGAAAATGCACAGAACGGACCCTAAAGTCCCGATTAACAGCGCTGACTGGCACATGCGTTTCGGATTGGCGTTTTTCCACACCACCGGCAGCCCCAGAGAGAAAATCACCACGCCTAAGGCGAAGGGTAAAATCATCAGGCCCGTCTGAATGCCGTTCAACCCGGCAACGACCTGTACAAAACTGACGGTTACAAAAATGCCAGAGCCGTAGGCCAGGAAGATAAAGGCAGTCAGATATAAGCCATTGCGCACCTGTGGTGTGGAAAGGAATGACATCGGGATCAGCGCACTGCCGACGGAGGCCTCACGATGACGTTCCCATTTCAGCATCAGTGCCAGAACCACTAAACCAAACAGCACCAGAAAAGGCGCGGGGCTTAAACCAAACACAGTGAATGGCGCAGCGAACGGAGTGAATAAACCCCAGCTGGATACTTTCAGGAAACCGAGAATGACGCTGAACAGACCAATCACAGTCAGCACGACACCCGGTAAGTCGAATTTCACTTTACGTTCAGGTTTTGCCGGTGTCGGGATGATGAAGGAGCCGACGAAAATCACCACACACAGGCAGGCGATGGCTGCGAAAGCGTAGCGCCAGCCAAACTGATCCACCAGCGTGCCGCAGATAAGCGGGCCTGCTGCAAAAGAGACGCCGCTGGCCGCACCGATGGCGCCAAATGCGACGGCCTGATCGCGACCTTTAAAATTACTGGCGATTAATCCCAGCACTGACGGGATCATAAAGCTGCCGCCGATACCGGAAAGCAGGCGTGCGCCGTAGGTGAAGATTTGCATATTCGGTGAGAAGAACGCGGTCAGCTCGGCGCAAAACAGTAATGCACAACCGATGCGGAAGGTTTTCTTCCAGCCAATAATCAGCCCGACCATCCCGGCCGCGACCATCAGTGAACCGGCCGCCAGAGAGTACATGGCGTTAGCAATGCTGATTAAATCCATCGACGCGTGGAGATCTTTAACCAGCGCACCCGTGGCGATACTCAGCGTGGCGTTATCCCCCGAAGTGGACAACTGAGCCAGACAAAGGACCAGTAATGGAAGCCATTTGGCCCAACCTGACACCGAAAGGGTGGAAGGCGGTACGGCAAGTGGCTCAGTGGCATGTATTGCCATAAGAAATACCTCGTCAAAGTGTGCAGAAATAAAAATTTTAAAAAATATGGTTAAAAAATGAGCAGCATAAAGCCGTCCGGCTGTTTACAGCCGGATAGGAAATCTGTCTAAGAAGGAGACCCCTGACCAGTCAGGTAAGGGGTCAGGCTCGGTTATCGGGAAATTGGCTGTACTTTGCCGCCAAGCACCGTGCCCCAGACCTGAATGTCTTTCAGATGCATCGGCTCAACGGCCAGCGGGTTTTCTTCCAGAATGGTAAAGTCAGCCAGTTTGCCGCACTCAATGCTGCCAATGAGATGATCGAGCTTCATGGTGTAGGCCGCACCGACGGTCATGGCGTGCAGGGCTTCTTCGACGCTGATTTTTTCGCGCTCACCCAACACACGGCCTGAGGCTGTAACACGGTTCACGGCACACCAGCCGGTAAACAGCGGGTTAATTGGCGTGATGCCACAGTCGCTGTGGAAAGCAAACGGAATTTCGTGACGAACGGCGCTGCCGCAGGCATTCATGCGGTTAGCGCGTTCCGGACCCATGGTTTTGCCATAATGCTGATCGCCCCAGTAGTAGATGTGGTTACTAAAGAAGTTAACGCACATACCGAGCGTTTTAATGCGTTTGAACTGATCTTCGCGCAGCATCTGGGCATGTTGCATACCTGCCCGATGGTTTATCGCCGGAATGCGGTTCAGGGTTTTCTCGACCGCCTGAATAAACGCTTCTGAGGCTTCGTCACCGTTGCAATGGCAATGGACCTGATAGCCGCGCTTCATGATTTCATACACCTGCGTGTCAATTTCTGCCGGTGTGGCGTTCCAGGCACCGTTCATACCGGATTTGAAATATCCCGGAGCTAACATTCTGCCGGAACCGCCCTGAATCGAACCGTCGAGGAAAATCTTCATCGGGCCGAAAATCATTTTATCGTGACCGTGTTTCATCACTTCTGCTGCAAACTCTACCGCCTCAACAAAAGGTTTTTTCACAAACGGAGGGCCGTAAGCCACCAGCAGGCGGATTGGGAACTCTTCGGCGCGGGTCATGCGGATATAGTTGGCGGCCAGCTCAGGATTATCGAAATCTGTTAAGCCCATATCGGCAGCGGAGGTGCACCCTGCACGGAAGGCTTCCTGACCAAAATTACGAATGGCCCGTTCGGTCGTTAATGCATCCCAGAAACCGTACTTTTGCAGTACCGGTCCCATGGCAGCAAATTCCACCAGCTCGCCGTGCAGCGAACCATCTTCATTCTTAACGATGCCCTCAATCTGGCTGTCAGCATCGATACCGCAATCGGACAGTGCTGCCGTATTGGCGCCCATCAGGTGGATACTCATATGGATCACCGCCACGGGGCGGGTGGTTGAAACACGATCCAGATGCTGACGGCCAAGCTTTTCGCTGCCGAAATAGATCGGATCAACGCCCCAGGCTATCAGCGGTGCGTGCGGGTCAGTCATGGTTCTTTCGACTTTCTGCAACGCCTCGACCACTTCATCAAAGGAGCGGCAGCCTTTCCAGATTTTACCGGTGTAGTCAGGGCGGTCATAAAAGCCGACATAGGGGAATTGCCACATGCCGCCGCCGGTCGTATGGGAGTGGGCTTCAATCAGGCCGGGCACAATAACTTTGTCGGCAAAGGTGTCATCAAGAACATAATCCCCCCACTCTTTCAGCTCATCCAGTGAACCCACACCCAAAATCCTTCCGTCTTTGACTGCCACATGGCTGGCTTCCGGCAGGGAAGGGCACATGGTGATGATTTTCCTGGCTGAATAAATCACAGTAGTTTGAGCAGACATAAATAATCCTCGAAGAGAGTGAATTTTCCTGGCACCGCGTGAGGTGGAACCCATAGATTGGTATGAATGGCGCTATGCTATTCCTGGCATTGGATGTATAAAAGAGCCAAAACATCCCTATATAAAGGTGCCAATTTGCCCACGCCGTTACCTTTTGAAATCACCGGACTGACACTGAAGCCGGGGCGCAAACTCTCGCTCCAGCTCTATGTCGCGCTGCGTGAATTAATTATAGGGAATCCCAAAAGTAGCGGGGTCAAACTTCCGGCCAGCCGTGAACTGGCGCAAATGCTGGATATCTCCCGCAATACGGTGGTGAACGTGTATGAACGCCTGTTTGCCGAAGGTTTTATAGAAACCCGTGTGGGGGATGGAACCTATGTAGCACTGCTGCATACACCGCCTAAAAGCGCGCAATCCGGCGAAGTATTAGCCATTGAGCCACAGTTGCATGTCGGTTACCGCCTGCCCACGGCGTCGCTCTTTAACCATCACCGTATTCACGAAGGTGCTCCCCGGGCCTTTCGCATCGGTATGCCCGCAATCGACCTTTTCCCTTTTGATGTCTGGAGCCGGCTGCAAACCCGTTTTTGGCGCAGTGAACCGATGTCGCATATGGGGTATGGGCATCCGGCGGGTGAGCCGCAGCTGCGGGAACTGATCGCGCAATATTTACGTCATGCCCGTGGTTTGAAGTGTGACCCTTCACAAATCGTTATCACGCTGGGCGCGCAACAGGCGATTATGATCTGCTCGGCGTTATTGTTACGTCCCGATGATGAAGCCGTGATTGAAAACCCCTGCTACTGGGCCGCTGCGGGCGCTTTCTCCTGTTTTGGTGTCAAAATGCATGGGATCGGTGTCGATGACGAAGGGCTGCTGACCGGGCAGTTAAAACAGATCCCTAAAGCCCGGATGGCCTATGTTAGTCCCTCTTGTCAGTATCCTACTGGCGCGACGCTCTCCATGGCCCGCAGGATGGAGTTGTTGCATTGGGCGCAAGAGAATAAAGCCTGGATCATTGAAGATGATTATGACGGCGAATACCGTTACAGCGGAACGCCGTTAACCCCGCTGGCGGCCATCGATCAAAGTAACCGGGTGCTGTATATCGGCTCTTTTTCCAAGGTGATGTATCCGGGATTGCGTTTAGGTTATCTGGTGGCGCCAAAGCAGCTGGTGGATCAATTCCTGCTGATGCGCACCATGACCAGCCGTCAGCCACCGATGAATGACCAGATGGCGATGGCAATGTTCCTCAGCGAAGGGCATTTTCAGCAGCACACCCGCCGTATGCGTCGCGCGGCGCTGGCCCGACGCGATGCTTTGCTTGAAGCCTGGAACCAGCATCTCAGCCACATTGGTGACATGCCGCAGGTCTCTTCCGGTCTGCATGTTACGATCCCATTACCCAGCCTTGAAACAGAACAGCGTTTGGTGGCGCAGGCGTTGGCCGCGGGCATAGAGATCACACCGCTCAGTGCGTCGTGGCTGCCCGGCAGCCTGGAGACACCGGTTGGTCGCTATGGGCTGGTGTTGGGTTTTGCTTGTGTGAAAGTCCCCGATATTATTCTTGCCGTCGAAACTTTAAAGCGCGTCTGGACATAGCGATTGCCCGAATTGTGACCGCTGTCATAAAACTGTCATATTACGTACATTTTACTGTCACCAAACTGTCCTATTTTCCTCCTGTGCCAAACACTTTATGAATCTCGACCTGAGTCGAATCTGATAATAAAACCACCAGGAGTGGAACATGAAATTGATGCGTAACACCGTCGCCGGTCTTGTAGCAGCGACTTTTTCCCTCACAGCAATGTCTGCTTTCGCTGCCACTAACCTGACGGGCGCTGGCGGAACCTTCCCTGCACCGGTTTATGCCAAATGGGCTGATGCTTATCAGAAAGCGACCGGCAACCAGGTGAACTACCAAGGTATTGGTTCTTCCGGTGGCGTAAAACAGATTATCGCGAAGACCGTTGATTTCGGTGCATCAGATGCGCCAATGAAAGAAGAAGACCTGAACAAAAATGGTCTGTTCCAGTTCCCAACCGTGATCGGTGGCGTGGTACTGGCGGTGAATCTGCCGGGTATCAAATCCGGTCAACTGACGCTGGATGGCGCAACGCTGGGTGATATCTACCTCGGCAAAATCAAAAAGTGGAACGACGCGGCCATTGTTAAGCTTAATCCCGGCGTGAAACTGCCAGACACCAATATCGCGGTTGTTCGCCGTGCTGACGGCTCAGGCACCTCTTTCGTGTTCACCAGCTACCTTGCTAAAGTTAACGCCGAGTGGAAAGACAAAATCGGTGCAGGCTCAACCGTAAACTGGCCGACGGGCCTTGGCGGTAAAGGGAACGACGGCGTCGCCGCCTTCGTACAACGTCTGCCGGGTTCAATCGGTTACGTAGAATACGCTTACGCTAAGCAGAACAGCCTGGCTTACACCAAGCTGGTAGACGCAAGCGGCAAAGCCATCAGCCCGACCGAAGAGTCCTTCAGTGCGGCTGCTAAAGGCGCCGACTGGAGCAAAACCTTCGCTCAGGACCTGACTAACCAGAAAGGCGACAACGCTTGGCCAATCAGTTCCACGACGTTCATTCTGGTTTACAAAGATCAATCGAATGCAGAACACGGCGCAGAAGTGCTGAAATTCTTCGACTGGGCTTATAAAAATGGCGGCAAACTGACCACCGATCTGGATTATGCAACGCTGCCAGAAGCCGTGGTTGAACAAGTTCGCGCAGCATGGAAGACCAATATCAAAGACAGCAGTGGTAAAGCACTTTACTAACCCATCATCCTTCACCTTGAATGATTTTGAGTTAGAGTAGGCGTGTTTTACCTCATTCCCTCTCCGGCCGGAGAGGGAATTAAATCTGAATAGAAGAGAGTGGTATGGCTGAATACAAGCCGTCTATCAAAGCACCCGGTAAACACGGTGACATTATTTTCGGCGCGCTGGTTAAACTGGCAGCGCTGATTGTGCTATTGCTGCTGGGCGGAATTATCGTCTCGCTGTTTATCGCTTCTTTACCGAGCATCGAAAAGTTCGGTTTATCCTTCCTGTGGAATAAAACCTGGGATGCCCCGAACGAGCAGTTTGGCGCACTGGTGCCGATTTACGGCACGGTCGTGACCTCTATTATCGCCCTGCTGATTGCCGTACCTGTCAGCTTTGGTATTGCACTGTTCCTGACTGAACTTGCCCCTAACTGGCTGCGTCGCCCGCTGGGTATCGCGATTGAATTGCTGGCGGCTATTCCCAGCATCGTTTATGGCATGTGGGGGCTGTTTGTCTTCGCTCCGCTGTTTGCCACCTATTTCCAGACCCCGGTCGGCGACGTGCTGTCCGGTATCCCGATTGTTGGCGCGCTGTTTGCCGGTCCGGGATTTGGTATCGGTATTCTGGCCGCTGGCGTGATCCTCGCCATCATGATCATCCCGTACATTGCCTCCGTCATGCGTGACGTGTTTGAGCAGACCCCGGTGATGATGAAAGAGTCGGCTTACGGCATCGGTTGTACCACGTGGGAGGTGATCTGGCGCATCGTGCTGCCGTTCACCAAAAACGGCGTGATTGGCGGCATTATGCTGGGCCTCGGCCGCGCGCTCGGTGAAACCATGGCGGTAACCTTTATCATCGGTAACACCTATCAGCTCGACAGCGCATCGCTGTATATGCCGGGTAACAGTATTACCTCGGCGCTGGCGAACGAATTCGCCGAAGCCGAAGCGGGCCTGCATACTGCAGCACTGATGGAACTTGGTCTGATTCTGTTTGTTATCACCTTTATCGTGCTGGCCCTGTCCAAGGTGATGGTCATGCGTCTTGCTAAGAAAGAGGGTCGCTAGATGACGACGATGGAAATGCAAAGTAACGAAGCACTCTTGCAGTCACGCCGCAAACGTCAGGCGTGGCGTCGTCAGAAGAACCGTCTGGCACTGCTGCTTTCGATGGCGACCATGGCCTTTGGTCTGTTCTGGCTGGTGTGGATCCTGTTTACGACGGTCGTCAAAGGCGTCGACGGCATGTCACTCGCCCTGTTTACCGAGAACACGCCGCCACCCAATACCGCAGGCGGCGGGCTGGCTAACGCCATCGCAGGCAGTGGTTTACTGATTTTGTGGGCCACGGTGATTGGTACGCCGCTGGGCGTATTGGCAGGGGTTTATCTGGCGGAATATGGCCGTAAATCCTGGCTGGCCGAAGTCATTCGCTTCATCAATGACATTCTGCTTTCCGCACCGTCGATTGTTGTTGGCTTGTTCGTCTACACCATTGTGGTGGCGAAAATGGGTCACTTCTCCGGTTGGGCGGGCGTGCTGGCGCTGGCGTTACTGCAAATTCCGATTGTTATCCGTACCACAGAAAACATGCTTAAGCTGGTACCGGACAGCCTGCGCGAAGCGGCGTACGCGCTGGGAACACCGAAGTGGAAGATGATTTCAGCCATTACGCTGAAGGCGTCGGTCTCCGGGATTATGACCGGTATCCTGCTGGCGATTGCCCGCATCGCCGGTGAAACGGCGCCGCTGCTGTTTACGTCGCTCTCCAATCAGTTCTGGAGCACCGACATGATGCAGCCGATTGCCAACCTGCCGGTGACCATCTTCAAATTTGCCATGAGCCCGTTTGGGGAGTGGCAGCAACTGGCATGGGCGGGCGTATTGCTTATCACCGTCTGCGTGCTGGTACTGAATATTCTGGCGCGTGTGATTTTCGCCAAGAAGAAGCAATAAGCGAATTCATTATTGAGGGCAGGCGATTGCGGCTGTCCTCACTGTTTACCCGGCGTCGCCACGCGGCGCGCGAAAGATAAAAGAGAGATGTCTGAGAATGACTGATGCATCCAACAGCAAAATCCAGGTTCGTGACTTGAACTTTTATTACGGCAAATTCCACGCGCTGAAAAATATTTCCCTGGATATCGCCAAGAACGAAGTCACGGCCTTTATCGGCCCGTCGGGCTGCGGAAAATCTACGCTGCTGCGTACGCTGAACAAAATGTACCAGCTTTATCCCGATCAGCGCGCCGAAGGCGAAATCCTGCTCGATGGCGAAAATATTCTGGTCGATAAGCAGGACATCGCGCTGCTGCGCGCCAAAGTGGGCATGGTATTCCAGAAACCCACGCCGTTCCCGATGTCGATTTACGACAACATCGCCTTCGGTGTGCGTCTGTTTGAAAAGCTGTCGCGTACCGACATGGATGAGCGCGTACAGTGGGCGCTGACCAAAGCGGCGCTGTGGAACGAGTCCAAGGATAAACTGCACCAGAGCGGCTACAGCCTGTCTGGTGGTCAACAACAGCGTCTGTGTATCGCGCGCGGCATTGCCATTCGCCCGGACGTGCTGCTGCTCGATGAGCCATGCTCGGCGTTGGACCCGATCTCCACGGGCCGTATCGAAGAGCTGATCACCGAGCTGAAGTCTGACTACACCGTGGTTATCGTGACCCACAACATGCAGCAGGCGGCACGCTGTTCGGACCGCACTGCGTTTATGTATCTGGGCGAACTGATCGAATACAGCGACACTGACTCGCTGTTCACTTCGCCAGCGCGTAAACAGACCGAAGATTACATTACTGGCCGTTACGGTTGAGGTAAGAAAAATGGATAACCTGAACTTAAATAAACATATTTCCGGCCAGTTCAATGCAGAGCTTGAACACATCCGCACTCAGGTGCTGGCAATGGGCGGGCTGGTTGAGCAGCAACTGACGGACGCTATCACCGCGATGCACAATCAGGACGCGGAGCTGGCGCAGCAGGTCATCAAAGGTGATGACAAAGTGAACATGATGGAAGTGGCGATCGACGAAGCTTGCGTGCGCATTATTGCCAAGCGCCAGCCGACCGCCAGCGACCTGCGCTTAGTGATGGCGATCATCAAAACCATTTCCGAGCTGGAACGCATCGGTGACGTGGCAGATAAAATCTGCCGCACTGCGCTGGAAAAGTTCTCGCACCTGCATCAGCCATTGCTGGTGAGTCTGGAATCTTTGGGCCGCCACACCGTGCAGATGCTGCATGATGTGCTGGACGCCTTTGCCCGCATGGATCTCGACGAAGCGGTGCGTATTTACCGTGAAGATAAGAAAGTGGATCAGGAATACGAAGGCATCGTGCGCCAGCTGATGACCTATATGATGGAAGATCCGCGCACCATTCCAAGCGTGCTGACCGCGCTGTTCTGCGCCCGTTCTATCGAACGCATCGGCGACCGTTGTCAGAACATCTGTGAATTCATCTTCTACTTCGTGAAGGGGCAGGATTTCCGTCACGTTGGCGGTGATGCGCTGGATAAGTTACTGACAGATAACAAAGAAAAGAAAGACTGATCGGTCAGCTAAACCGTTGAAATGAAAAAGGCCTCGAATGAGGCCTTTTTGCTTTCTGAACAAAGTCCTATTTCATCAGGTACCGCAACGCCACCATCACCGCTAGCTGGCGATAGTGCGCGGTCTGGAAGTCGGCTTCTTCCGGGTTTTCAAACAGGGCGCCGAAGGTGTACTGATTGGCGACCTGATGCACACACAGGCTGCTGATCAGCCGGTGCACGTCCCGTGCCTGGGCATCTTCTTTGAACAAATGCCCTTGCTTGCCGCGTTCGAGGATATCTTCCAGCAGGGTTAATGCTGTCTGGTTCAGCGCGCGGATACTGGTGGACTGGCGGATAAACCGGCCACGCAGCATGTTTTCGGTCGAGACAATACGGATGAATTCCGGGTGCGAAACGTGGAAATCAAAACTGGCTTCCACCAGCTTCACAATGGCTTCCGCGGGCGGAGAGGATGACAGGTCCAGATCCAACTCATGCTGGCGGATACCGCGGTAAACATGCTCAAGAACCAGCATGTACAGCGCTTCCTTGGTCTTGTAGTGATAGACCACCATCCGCTTGGTGGTTTTGGCATTGGCGGCGATATTTTCCATGCGCGCGCCCATCAGACCTGATTCGGCAAACTCATTCAGTGCGCTGTCAAAAATGCGCTGTTTCAGTCCTATCGGATCATTTTTGCGTCCCTGAACCGGGGAACTTTGGCTGCTCAGCGTCTTATCCTCATCATTAGCGAACGGGGCCGCGAAAGAGTAACCATTGCGATACGTCGTGACAACCTGCGTATCGCAGTTTGGGAGCCGCTTAACCGGTGATCTGATAACCTTTCTCATGCCAAAGCGCGGGCAGCTCATGCATGTGATGGAATTCGGTGACCAGCGGGTGGTCGATGGGCGGATTATGCGGGTCGGCGCAGTAGTAAAACACCGGGATCCCGGCGGCGATACCGGCCTGAGCACCCGCAACGGAGTCTTCAACCAGAATGCAGTGGTCGATATTTACTTGCATCACTTCGGCAGCTTTGTATAACACCGCCGGGTCCGGTTTCCAGCGCTGTAAATCATAGCCGCTGAACAGGTTATCCCCCATAAACGCCAGCAAACCGGTTTTGCCGAGTGACATCTGCATTTTGCTGACGGGGCCGTTGGACACGACGCACATCGGTATCGTGATTTTTTCCAGCACTTCCCGTGCGCCTTCAATCGCTTGCAGTTTACTGTCAAATAGCCGGGCGACGTGTTGACGGAAAACGACTTCCATCTCCTCTTTTGCGACGTCCAGCCCGTGCGCATTATTGATGATGGCGATGATCTCGTAGAGTTTTACCCCTTTGTAGGTTTTGTACATCTCATCAAAAGAGACCGTAACGCCGAAATGCGCGAACATTTCTACGTAGGCTTCACAGCACAACAGTTCGCTGTCGACCAGCGTGCCGTCGCAGTCAAAAAGTACACATTCAATCGCGGACATCATTCTTCCTCAGCCATTTCGCATTATTGGCTCAACTCTACCCCGAACAGAGTGACATGTGCCGTTAAATGCCAGAAAAAAAGAGTGTGAGCTGCATCAAAAATGGCATTTTTTGGGTTAGGATAGCCCTCGACCGTCATTCCCCCTCTTTTCGGAACTCATAATGAGCAAACCACAAAGCAATGTCTCCAGCGGACAGGGCCTGTTCGAGCGTCTGTTTAAACTGACGCAGCACGGCACTACCGTTCGTACTGAAACTATCGCCGGACTAACAACGTTCCTGACCATGGTCTATATCGTGTTCGTGAACCCGCAGATCCTCGGTGTGGCAGGCATGGATAAGCAAGCCGTCTTCGTGACCACCTGTCTGATTGCCGCCTTTGGCAGCATCCTGATGGGCCTGATTGCCAACCTGCCAGTGGCGCTTGCACCGGCGATGGGCCTGAATGCGTTCTTCGCGTTTGTGGTGGTTGGCGCGATGGGTATTTCATGGCAAATCGGCATGGGTGCTATTTTCTGGGGCGCAATCGGTTTCCTTTTGCTGACGATTTTCCGCATCCGCTACTGGATGATAGCCAACATCCCGGCCAGTCTGAGAATTGGCATTACCGCGGGTATCGGTTTATTCATCGGCATGATGGGGCTGAAAAACGCCGGCATTATCGTGGCGAATCCGGACACTATCGTCACTATCGGCAATCTGACATCACATAACGTTCTGCTTGGTGCTCTGGGCTTCTTCATTATTGCCGTGCTGGCGTCACGTAACATTCATGCCGCTGTGCTGGTGTCTATCGTGGTGACGACGGTGATTGGTCTGGCAATCGGTGACGTGCATTACACCGGTACCTTCTCCATGCCGCCAAGCGTGATGTCGGTAGTTGGTCAGGTTGATATCAAAGGCGCGTTGAATATTGGTCTGGCGGGGGTGATTTTCTCCTTCATGCTGGTCAACTTGTTTGACTCCTCTGGCACGCTGATTGGCGTGACGGACAAAGCTGGGCTGACCGACGCCAACGGCAAATTCCCGCAAATGAATCAGGCGCTGTACGTTGACAGTATCGCCTCGGTTGCTGGTGCGTTTGTCGGTACTTCCTCGGTGACTGCGTATATCGAAAGTTCTTCCGGCGTTGCAGTCGGTGGCCGTACCGGTCTTACTGCCGTGGTTACCGGCATTCTGTTCCTGCTGGTGATCTTCATCTCCCCGCTGGCGGGCATGGTGCCTGCTTACGCGGCAGCGGGTGCGCTGATTTACGTCGGTGTACTGATGACCTCAAGTCTGGCCCGCGTCACCTGGGATGACCTGACCGAAGCCGTGCCGGCGTTTGTCACTGCAGTGATGATGCCGTTCAGCTTCTCGATCACCGAAGGTATCGCGCTGGGCTTTATCTCCTACGTGGTGATGAAACTCGGTACCGGTCGCTGGAGAGAAATCAGCCCGTGCGTGGTGGTCGTTGCGCTGCTGTTTGTGCTGAAAATTGTGTTTGTCGATAGTCACTAAAGCCTTCCTCTGACGCCATAAAAAAAGCCCGCTAAAACATCAGCGGGCTTTTTTGTTTGCGGGCGAAGTGTTATTTCAACGCAACCCGGCGGGTATAATCTGCGAAGGCCGTTAACTGACCGGTCAGGAAATCCAGCGTGCCCTGTTCGATCACTTCGCCAATCTGCTCATCGACTTTACTCTGAATCACACCCCCCATAAATTCAGGACGGTTCATTACCATCGCGTCGAGGAACACCAGAATCTGACGCAGATGATACTGGCAGCGTGCGCCACCAATCGGTCCCATTGAGCTGGTCTGGATTAGCACCGGTTTACCTGCCAGCGGCTGATTAGGGAGGCGCGACAACCAGTCGATGGCATTTTTCAGGCCACCCGGAACGGAGTAGTTGTATTCCGGGGTGACGATGATCACGCCGTCGGCTTGACGGATCTGCTCGGCGATAGCCTCAATGTCTGCCGGGAAACCCTCTCCCTGCTGAATATCCGCATCGTACAGCGGCAGGCTGCCAATAGATGGCAAGGCCTCAACAGTGACACCTTCCGGAGCCAGTTTTGGCAAAGTACGGGCGATCATGGCGTTGTAAGAGCCTTTACGCAGGCTACCTAACAGTGTGACAAACTTCAGTGGTTGCGTTGACATTGACTACTCCTGTTATGGACGACTTCTGAAATGGAGCTTAGCCTAAATCTAGACCAGATTGTGGGTGCCGGACAGGGGGGGCCCCGGCGTCTTGTGCTGAAGCAGAGTTATTTTGCCGGAGGCAGGCTGGTGAACTTCATAAAATGCGGCGAATCAGGCTGCTGCTGTGGTGACAAAGTTTGTGTGCGGGTGAAGCCGTTGTCCGGATCATAACGCCAGCACAGTAACCGCACGATAGACGGTGAATGCGCACAGGCCCAGGTCAGGGAGCCGTCGATATCGCTCATCACCTGTGCTTCGGGCGTCAGGGCTGAGCGCAGACGGCCCGATGCAGGGTTCAGGCTCAGGCTCTTCTCTCCATACTCGGTCAGGCCGGACAGTTTCAGCATACTTTGACGAATGCACCAAAGTTGCAGAGCGGATTCCACCGGATCGCTTTGCAGGTTAATCCACGTCTGCTCAACGGCGGACAGTTGTGCCTGTTGCTGCGGATTGATCAGCGCGCTGCGGGCATGGATTATCTCCAGATCCAGCCCGACCTTTCCTTCGCTGCTGAGCATGACACCGGCGGTGCTGCCTGCAAATGCCAGACTGAAATCCGGCAGGTTAGGCGATTCAAAACTCGGGCGTCCGCTCGGTAAAATGATGATGGCGGGCAGCTCGGTGATGCCGTACAGGTAAAACATCATCTCTGCCAGCAGAACGCGGCCGGTCAGAAAACGTTTACGCTGTTTTTCGGAAATAATTCTTGCGGATAAAATTACGTCGGCGGGAAGGCGGTGAGTATCCGGCTCAGGATCCGCTGCTACCCATTTAGCGAAATGGCACGCCATTGTTCACTCCATGATTAATGGTTCGGCTTATTTTCTCTCAGGGCTCGAAGAATAACATTAAGAGAAATCATTAAAAACTGCTTAAAAATCGCCTCAAAATCCCTTTTTTTGCTTAAAAAAGCGTTTAAACCGCAAAAAAGTGAGCCAGCTCACATTCTTATGTCGTAGGGGGTAAGAATTACAAACCGAACGATATTCCTACGGGGAATTGATCCCTGTTAGTCACAAGATATATCCACTACAAAGACATAAAGAAACGCCGGAAAATGCCGTTAGTAGTAGAGCAGCGATCTCGCTGCTTTGCCTGTGAGTACCGCGAAAATGTTAAAAACAACGCAATCACGCTTTATCACTTTGATCAGCTTATTTTTTATTGTGCTGGTTATCGTTACGCTCATTGTCATCCAGGTTTTTATCTCTCCTAAACTGAAACAGGCCGAAAGTACGCTGGTCGCAAACCAGGTAGACGACATCGCCGTGGTGATTAACGACCGTCTGAACAAAGTCGAATCTCAGGTTCGCAGCATTACCCAAAGTGTGGCGCAGATGGACAGCGCGACAATCGACACTCTCTTGCCGGCGCTGGTGGATCAGTACGGCGACAGCGCGGTGTTTGGCGGCGGTATCTGGCCGTTACCCAATCAGCGTGACCCTGCCAAAGTGAAGTTCAGCACCTTCTTCGCCCGCAACAGCAATAATGAACTGACCGTTAACACGTTCTGGAACAGCGCAGAATCGTCAAATTACTTTGAGCAGTCCTGGTATCTGGCAGCCTCGAAAGGTGAAAAGGGCCAATGTATCTGGGCACCGGCTTACTTTGATGATGCCAGCACCCAGCCGCGAACCAACTGTGCAATGGCCATTTATAAGGGCGATAAACAGTGGGGCGTGGCCACCATTGACGTGACGCTGGGTTTCTTCAACCAACTGGTTACCGACATGGAGAAAAAGGTCAACGGGGCAATTTACATCGTCGAGCAGGATGGCACTGTCGTTGGCACCAGCCACAGCAGCGATGAAAAACTGCCGAAACTGGCTTCGCTCGGCGAGCAGTCGCCGCTGGCGGCACAAATCCGCAAAAGTCTCGACCAGATCAAAGAGAGCAGTAATCTGGTGGCGGATTACAACAATGATGGGACCGATCACACCCTGTTTATGAGCAAGATTCAGGGGCCGTGGTACATCGTAACCGACATGCCAACCAGCCAGTTATTGCAACGTACCCACGGCATTCTTGCCAGTCTGGGACTGGTGCAAATCCCGATGGTATTACTCCTGTTGCTGGTGCTGATTGCCTCAATCAAAATCTTCATGCGTCAGCTTGCGGCGCTCAATAAAAACATCAGCCAGCTATCTGCCGGTGGGGCCGATCTGACCCAACGTTTACCGCCGAGCAGCAGCCCAGAATTTAACGCCGTAAACCGCAGCTTTAATAACTTCCTCGACTTCCTGCAATCCATTCTTAAACAGGTGGGGGACAGCACGCTGGCGATCGCCTCTGCGTCGCGCCAGATAGCCAGCGGAAATCTGGATCTCTCGGCGCGTACCGAAGAACAGGCGAGCTCTATCGAACAAACGGCGGCATCCATGGAGCAATTGACCAGCACCGTGAAGCAGAATGCCGGGAATGCAGAAGGTGCTAACCAGCTGGCGCGTGATGCGTCTGCCGTGGCAGAAAAAGGCACGCGGGTGGTGCGGCAGGTTGTGGACACCATGGGATCGATCAACGGTTCTTCGAAGAAAATTGTCGATATCATCAGTGTGATCGACGGTATTGCGTTCCAGACCAACATTCTGGCACTGAATGCCGCGGTTGAAGCCGCCCGTGCCGGAGAGCAGGGCCGTGGCTTCGCCGTGGTGGCCTCTGAAGTACGTAGCCTCGCTCAGCGTTCGGCCACCTCTGCACGCGAAATCAAAAAACTGATCGAGGACTCTGTGGCGGATATCACCACCGGCAGTCAGTTGGTGTCGACGGCAGGTGCGACGATGGATGAATTGATGGTTGGTGTTAACAATGTGGCAACATTAATGGGCGAAATCATGTCCTCAAGTCAGGAGCAGAGCCTTGGTATCGAGCAGGTCAATATAGCGATCACCCAGCTTGATAACACCACGCAACAAAACGCCGCGCTGGTGGAGCAAGTTTCTGCAGCGGCACAGGCTATGCAGGACCAGACGCTGCAACTTGAGACGGTGGTCGCCGGTTTTAAACTCTGAAATAACGTTATAACATACTGAAAATAAAAGCCTGATACTTTTCGCATCAGGCTTTTATTAGGCTCAATGGCTGATGAAACTTTCTCCTGTGGAAAAACAGCACAATTTGTACGTTGGTAGGATCTTCTCTTTATCCCCGCTTACCTTGCTTTTTATTCTGAACAAAACCCGCTTAAACCCTCATTGTTGTAGGGGATTTCTGGTATGGCAGTAGAATGTTTTATCAGCAAAATAATCCGCACACGCTGTAATGATTTGCAACCTAACTATGATTAACAATCTATATACAAATAACTATTCTTTTTGGTGGATGTGTTTATTGACTGTTAATTATTAGTGTGAGGATCACCTATGTCGGAAAAAAATAATAACCCGTCTTCGAGGCGCGGCTTTCTTAAAAAGACGCTCGCCTTAGTGCCTCTGGTTGCCACCGTTTCGACTGGCGCAATGGCGCTTTCACCTAAAAGTAGTAAAGCCGCAGAGGGTGTTTCCCCGCATTACGTGCCGGTTTATTTTAACAATGAAGAGTGGCGTTTTCTGCTCGCCGCCTGTGAACGGCTGATCCCAACCGATGCCAATGGGCCTGGCGCCGTCAGTCAGGGCGTTCCGGAATATATCGACAAACAGATGGAACTGCCCTATGGGCACGGCGGTTTGTGGTACATGCACCCGCCCTTTGTTGAAGCCGCTCCGACTCTGGGATACCAGTCCAAACTGACACCCCGTGATACCTATCGCATCGGTATCAAAGCGGTGGATACCTACTGCCAGCAGGAATTTCAGAAGAAATTCGCAGATTTATCCGTTCAGCAGCAAAACGATCTGCTGACGTCGCTCGAAGCCAACAACCTGAAATTTGATGAGCTCACCGGCGCGGCATTCTTCGCTCAACTTCTGGCAAATACCAAAGAGGGCTATTTGTCTGACCCGCTCCACGGTGGGAATCAGGACCTGGCGTCGTGGAAAATGATTGGTTTCCCCGGTGCGCGCGCCGATTACAAAGATTGGGCAGGGAAGCATAACCA
The DNA here is from genome assembly GCF_055407225.1 of Ewingella sp. C233. Lineage (NCBI taxonomy): Bacteria > Pseudomonadati > Pseudomonadota > Gammaproteobacteria > Enterobacterales > Yersiniaceae > Ewingella > Ewingella sp. C233. The sequence continues at coordinate 339,709 of NZ_JBUZRI010000004.1, read as the reverse complement.
GGCCTATCCGCTTGGCCCGGTCAGTATTTCCAGCAAAAGGAATGCGTAATGAGTACTCAAAAAAATAAGCATGTTGATGTGGTAGTCGTTGGGCTGGGCTGGACTGGTGCCATTATGGCGATGGAACTGGCCGAAGCCGGCCTTGAAGTGATGGCATTGGAGCGCGGTGAGCAGCGCGATACCTACCCTGATTTCGCCTATCCGCGTATCGCGGACGAACTGACCTACGGCATACGCCTGAAGCTATTTCAGGAGACCGCCAAAGAGACGGTGACCGTGCGCCATACGTCGGCTGATTTCGCTGTACCTTACCGCCAGTTCGGCGCATTCCTGCCAGGGAACGGCGTCGGTGGTGCCGGGGTGCACTGGAATGGTATGCAGTGGCGTGCGCTGCCTGCGGATCTGACCATGCGTTCAACCGTGGTGGATCGCTATGGCGAGAAATTTATCCCTGCGGATATGACCGTGCAGGATCATGGCGTGACCTATGATGAGCTTGAACCCTATTTCGACAAATTCGAGCGGCTGTGCGGGACTTCCGGTACGGCGGGGAATATTCAGGGCAAGATCATCGAAGGCGGCAATCCGTTTGAAGCACCGCGCCAGCAGGGCTACCCGACGCCCGCGCTGACGCAGCTCTACTCCGGCTCACTGTTTGGCGATGCGGCGAAATCGCTCGGGTTCCACCCGTTCCCCATTCCGGCCGCCAATGCCTCAGAGTCTTATACCAACTTCTACGGTGTGCAGCTGGGTGCCTGTAATTTTTGTGGTTACTGCGAGCGTTTCGGCTGTTACAACTATTCGAAGGCCTCACCGCAAAGCACGATTTTGCCTGCGCTCTACCAGAAGAAGAATTTCACGCTGAAAACCCGCGCACAGGTGGTACGAATCAATACGGACTCCACCGGCAATAAAGCCACCGGCGTCACCTACATTGATGCCTATGGTCAGGAAGTCGAACAAACGGCGGATCTGGTGATCCTGAGTGCCTTCCAATTGCATAATGTGCGTCTGCTGCTGATGTCGAAAATCGGTACGCCTTATGATCCGAAAACGGGGGAAGGAGTGGTGGGAAAAAACTTCGCCTATCAGATGAACAGCGGTATCTCACTGTTCTTTGATGAGAGCAAAATCTTCAACCCGTTTATCGGCGCGGGGGCGGCGGGGACCGTCATTGATGACTTCAATGCGGAAAACTTTGATCACGCCAAACTGGGCTTTATCGGTGGGGCGTATATTTCTGCGGTGCGTACCGGCGGGCGTCCAATCCAGCAAATGTCCTTACCAAAAGGCACGCCAAATTGGGGCAGCGGCTGGAAACAGGGTATCAAAGAGAATTATCTGCATTCGATGTCCATCGGTTCTGAAGGCTCAGTGATGCCGTATAAACAGTGTTATCTGGATCTGGACCCGACCTATAAAGACGGTTATGGCTATCCTTTATTACGCATGACTTTTGACTGGCAGGATAACGAATACAAGATGACCGATCACATTACGCAGCAGATGATGAAAATCGCCAACGTGCTGAATCCAAAAAGTATGTCGGTCAGTCAGCTAAAACCGGGTGACCATTTTGACGTGAAACCTTATCAGTCCACCCACATTACCGGTGGCGCGATCATGGGGGATTCACCGAAAAACAGCGTAGTGAACAAATACCTGCAAAGCTGGGATGTGCCGAATCTGTTCGTGCTGGGGGCGTCGGCGTTCCCGCAGAATCTGGCCTACAACCCGACGGGCGTTGTGGGGGCGCTGGCCTATTTCGCCGCCAACGCGATTCGTACGCAGTACTTAGCCCATCCGGGACCTTTGGTTCAGGCATAATCAGGACGATATCATGATCAAAGCAAAAAAAAGTTCGTTATGGCGCTGCGGATTGTGGCTGGGCATGGGCCTGACCGGAGTGTCACTGACGGCGCAGGTTCTGGCGGCCGAAGAGAGCGACACCAGCGCACGTATTAAACAGGGCGAATACCTTTCCCGCGCCGGTGACTGTGTGGCCTGCCATACCGCACCCGGCGGCAAGCCGTTCGCCGGTGGCCTGAAAATGAGTACGCCGGTGGGCGCTATCTATTCCAGCAATATTACCCCGGATAAAAATACCGGCATCGGTGATTACAACGAGGAAGATTTCAGTAAAGCGCTGCGTCAGGGGATTGCCAAAGATGGTCATCATCTCTATCCGGCCATGCCTTACCCGTCATTCAGTAAGATGACGGATAACGATGTGCATAATCTGTATCTCTATTTCACCCATCAGGTTGCGGTGGTCGATCAGAAGAACCGCGAGAGCGATATTCCGTTCCCGCTGAATATGCGCTGGCCGTTAGCCGTGTGGAACAGCGTTTTCCTCGAGAAGAAGCCCTATTATTCCGACCCGCAACAAACCGCTGACTGGAACCGCGGAGCCTATCTGGTGCAGGGCTTAGGCCACTGCGGCAGCTGCCACACGCCGCGCGGCATTGGCTATCAGGAAAAAGCGCTCGACCAGAACGACGGCGACTATCTCTCCGGCGGTACGCTGGAGGGCTGGCATGCCCCCAACCTGCGTGGTGATGCCACTATCGGTTTGGGGCAGTGGAATGAAGCGGAGATCAGTCAGTTCCTCGAACGCGGCCACACTGAACGCTCTGCGGCCTTTGGCTCGATGGTGGATGTGATTCAGGACAGCACCCAATACCTGAGTGATGAAGACCGCCAGGCCATCGCGGTTTACCTGAAATCTCTGCCGTCCGACGGTAAACTCCGGGTGCAGGTGAATAACGACAGTACGACTCAGGCGTTGGAAAAAGGAGACGTATCGAAAGCGGGGGCGCAGGTCTATCTGGATAACTGCTCGGGCTGTCATCTGTCCAGCGGACAGGGTGAGAAAAATGCCTTCCCGCAGCTGGCGCAGAACCCGGCCGTGGTCAGCGAGGATGCTTCTTCCGTGATCAACATTGTATTAAACGGTTCTCACGCACCGAGAACGCAAAAAGCGCCAACCGGGCTGACTATGCCGGGCTTTGCGTGGCGCCTGAACGATCAGGAAGTGGCGGACGTGGTGAACTTCATCCGCAATGGTTGGGGCAATCAGGCACCGGACATCAGCGCCTCTCAGGTGAAGGAAATCCGTAAACTGACTAAACCGGCAGAGAAGAAAAAGCCCTAACCGCCAGATAACTTTCAACAAAAAGGGTAAGTGATCACTCACTTACCCTTTTTCAATACTGGCTTTGCCAGCATTATTTCCCGATACAGAAGCTGGAGAAAATTCGCCCCAGCAGGTCGTCAGACGTGAACTCACCGGTGATCTCACTCAGGGCAAGCTGCGACATACGCAGCTCTTCAGCCAGTAATTCCCCTGCGCGCGCCCCAAGTAGCTGATCTTTACCCTGAATCAGGTGCTCTGCGGCCTGCTCCAGCGCCTGTAAGTGGCGGCGGCGGGCGAGGAAACCGCCTTCCATGTTGTGATTGAAGCCCATAACCTGCTTCAGATGGTCGCGCAGCAGATCAATACCTTCACCGGTACGGGCTGACAGGCGAATAAGTGAGTGACCATTCACTTCGGTAGTACCCAGCGCTTCACCCGTGATGTCTGCCTTATTGCGTACCACCACGATAGGCAATGTCGCCGGCAGGCGGGCCATAAACTCTGGCCAGAGTTGCGCCGGTTCTGTGGCACTGGTGGTGGTACCGTCAACCATAAACAATACTAAGTCGGCCTGTTCGATCTCATTCCACGCACGTTCGATACCAATGCGTTCCACTTCGTCGCTGGCTTCCCGCAAACCTGCGGTATCGATGATGTGTAAAGGCATACCGTCGAGGTGAATATGTTCGCGTAATACGTCGCGCGTGGTCCCGGCGATATCAGTAACAATCGCCGCTTCACGGCCTGCCAGCGCGTTCAGCAGGCTGGATTTTCCGGCATTCGGGCGACCGGCAATCACGACTTTCATCCCTTCACGCAGCAGGCTGCCCTGACGTGCTTCAGCGCGCACGGCATCCAGATCACCGATAACCGTATTGAGCTGGGCTTCTATTTTGCCATCGGACAGGAAATCAATTTCCTCGTCCGGGAAGTCGATCGCAGCTTCCACGAAGATGCGCAGGTGAGTGAGGGCTTCCACCAGATGATGGATGCGTTTAGAGAATGCACCCTGCAACGAGTTAACCGCTGAACGTGCTGCCTGCTCGGAGCTGGCATCAATCAGATCAGCGATGGCTTCGGCCTGCGCCAGATCCAACTTGTCATTGAGGAAGGCACGCTCGGAGAATTCGCCGGGACGCGCAATACGTACTCCGTCCAGCGAGATAATGCGTTTAAGCAGCAGGTCGAGGATCACTGGTCCGCCGTGGCCCTGCAACTCCAACACATCTTCGCCGGTGAAGGAGTTTGGTCCGGGGAACCACAGCGCGATGCCCTGATCCAGCGTTGAACCATCCGCATCGCGAAACGGCAAATAATCGGCGTAGCGGGGCTTGGGTAACTTACCTAAGATTTCCTGCGCAATTTGCCTCGCCGCACGGCCAGAAACGCGCAGAATGCCGACTCCGCCCCTGCCGGGAGGGGTAGCCTGGGCAACGATGGTATCTGAGGTGCTCATAGCGGATGGTCTCTCTATCTTTTTACGAATATGCAAAAGGCGGTCAAATGACCGCCTTTGTCTTAGTATCATCAGTTTTGCTATCAGGACGGGTTCCGCCCTGAGCTTAACGTAAACTTATGATTTTTTCTTGTCGCGGCTGTGCAGGCCACGTTTTTCCAGCCCGCGATAAATCAGCTGCTGCTGGAGAATGGTAACCATGTTGCTGACGATGTAGTACAGCACCAGACCTGATGGGAACCACAGGAAGAACACGGTGAAGATGACCGGCATGAAGGTCATGATCTTCTGCTGCATAGGGTCTGTGACGGTGGTCGGCGACATCTTCTGGATGAAGAACATCGTGATACCCATCAGAACCGGCAGAATGTAGTACGGGTCTTGCGCTGAGAGGTCATGGATCCACAAGGCGAACGGCGCATGGCGCAGTTCAATGGAGCCAGACAGCATATAATACAGCGCCAGGAAGATTGGCATCTGGATAACCAGCGGCAGACAACCACCCAACGGGTTCACTTTCTCTGTTTTATACAGCGCCATCATTTCCTGACTCATGCGCTGTTTGTCATCACCAATACGCTCACGCATGGCAGCCAGTTTCGGCTGCAACATACGCATTTTCGCCATGGAGGTGTACTGCGCTTTGGTCAGCGGGTACATGATGCCACGAACGATAAAGGTGATAACGATAATGGAGAAGCCCCAGTTACCGATGAAGCTGTGGATAAACTTCAGCAGTTTGAACAGCGGCTGAGAGATGAACCACAACCAGCCATAGTCTACTGTCAGGTCAAGATGTGGCGCGATAGCGGCCATTTTATCCTGAATTTCCGGGCCAACCCACAGAGTTGAAGCAACTTGTTGTTGCGCACCAGGCTGAACAACAAACGGGGAGCTTTTGAAGCCTACCGCTGAGATGCCGTTGTTAGTGGTGGTGTAGAAATGGTTGGTATCGTTGGCTGGTGGGATCCACGCCGTTGCAAAGTATTGCTGCAACATAGCAACCCAACCGCCTTGCGTCGTGACATTTAGCGCATCGCTCTTATCGAACGCATACTTCTGATATTTGTCATCGCTGGAAGAGTAAGCCGCGCCGCGGAAAGTGTGCAGGGCGAAGTTATTGCTTCCGGTGTCTTTGTGTTTTGGCAGGTCAGTCGTCTGACGCAGCTGACCGAACAGGGTCATTTCAAGCGGGGCTGGCGTGGTGTTATTGATGTTGTATTCAACATTTACCGCGTAAGAGCCACGTTTGAGAACAAAGGTCTTGGTGATCACTGCGCCATTCTGAGCCGTATAGGTCAGTGGGATACGCAATTCGGCCTGGCCTTCACCTAACGTGAAGTCATCCTGGCTTGCCTGGAACAGAGGACGTTCGCCGTTTGCCGGATTATCAGGACCATTTTTGCCTGTCAGACCGCTTTGAGCCTGATAGACGAAATTAGGAGTGGTTTCCAGAAGCTGGAAGGGTTGGTTTGAACCCAGAGTCGTTGGGTATGCAGTCAGCAACGCCTGGTCAATGTCGCCACCACGGGTGTTGATGCTTAATGAAAGCACGTCAGTATTAACCGTGATCATTTTGCCCTGTCCGCTGCCAGGAACAGCCTGGTTAGCAGCATCGCCGTTAGCAGTATTCGCTGTCTGTTGCGTGGTCTGGTTGGCTGGTTGCGGAGCGTGGTCCGTCTGCCAGGCCTGCCAGATCATGAAAGACACGAACAGCAGAGCGATGAGAAAAAGATTGCGTTGCGAATCCATCGTTAGAGTTCTCTGTTATTGTCGGTTTTCGGCGGCACGGGGTCATCACCACCTGGGTTCAAAGGATGGCATTTTAATACGCGTTTCAATGTCAACCAACTGCCTTTTAACATGCCAAAACGACCAATTGCCTCAATACCGTATTGAGAGCAGGTTGGTCGAAAACGACAATGCGGCCCAAGCAAGGGACTGATAAAAAGCTGATAACCACGTATCAGCCCGATCAGGATGCGGGAGCCTGCCGGCAATGTCGACGCCATAATTTCTCCAACGCTTCCGTCAACGCACGATTATCTAAATCGGCGACACCCTTCTTGGCAACCACCACAAAATCCATCGAAGGCAACTTATGCTGCAGTAGCCGGAAACTTTCGCGGGTAAGGCGTTTGATCCGGTTACGCTCATGAGCGCGTTTGACGTGTTTTTTGGCGACAGTAAGACCCATGCGGGGATGCCCCAGCTCGTTCAGGCGGCCGAGTATCGTAATTTGCGGCGTGCCAGCTCGTTGTGGCTGCTGGAAGACGAAAGTGAAATGACGGGGAGTTAACAAACGTAACTCCCTGGGAAAAGCGAGCTTAACCACTAAATAGGTTAGCTTTTATTACTTGGAAGCTGACAGACGGGTACGGCCTTTCGCACGACGGCGGGCCAGAACCAGACGACCATTTTTGGTTGCCATACGAGCACGGAAACCGTGGCTACGGTTGCGCTTCAATACGGACGGTTGGAAAGTGCGTTTCATAGCGATTTCTACCTAAACTTAAATTATTACTGATCAGTAAACGCGTTGGCTGTCGGCGAAAAAACGACCGATGCCTTTATCGCAACATATAAAGAAGCGGGATTGTAATAACTGTACAGTCCGGAGTCAATTTACATTGCCAGAAAGTGGCCATATGTATTTACCAGGGATGCCATAATGGCCCGTGGTTACCGCTTAATCCCATCAGGCTGACCATCAGGAACACAGGCATCACACGTAGGGCTGAGGATTATACGGAATCCGCCATAAAGCGCAAGGATCCGCGCCTGATCCTTACACTTTTATCCTCCGATCCTATGATCATTCCTATAACAAATAGCCTGACCACTGGGTTACAAATGCATCAGTGGAATCTTATTTTTTCGCCACCGTGATCGTAACATCGCCTAATTTTTTAAGGATCGGCTAAGCTTACCCACTTGGCGATCGTAGCCTGTGGATAAAAAGGATCTAATCTGTCAGGAAGGGGAGGATCTCTGTGCCGGATTGCGTTATGATCCGCCATTCAGATTCGCGATCCCTCCCGGTTCGCCGTCGACAAATCCGCAAAAAGCGGTTCGCACGTTGCTTCACATCGCTGACAGGGTGATGCGAAGACTTTTCCCCCGCTACGCCGGGCGGAGCGTGTGCCAAAAATCATGATTTAAAAAATATCCTGATCCTTTTCTTTTTTTGATCTTGTTCGAGTGGAGTCCGCCGTGTCACTTTCGCTTTGGCAGCAATGTCTTGCCCGTTTGCAGGATGAGTTACCTGCCACAGAATTCAGTATGTGGATACGCCCCTTGCAGGCGGAACTCAGTGACAATACTTTGGCGCTTTACGCACCGAATCGTTTTGTCTTGGATTGGGTGAGAGATAAATACTTAAACAACATCAACGGATTGCTCAACGACTTCTGTGGGGCGGATGTGCCATTGCTGCGTTTTGAAGTGGGCAGTAAGCCGCTTATCCAGCGTGTTAACCAGCCCGTTACCACCGCCAGCATCAGCTCACCGGCTAGCCACCAACCGGTGCCACGCCTTGCGCCTTCGCGCCCCAGCTGGGACAGCTCTGCGGCGCAGCCTGAATTGTCTTATCGTTCCAACGTCAACCCCAAGCACACTTTCGATAACTTCGTTGAAGGTAAATCGAACCAGCTGGCCCGCGCTGCGGCACGCCAAGTGGCCGATAATCCGGGCGGTGCTTACAACCCTTTATTCCTTTATGGCGGTACCGGTCTCGGTAAAACCCACTTATTGCACGCGGTCGGCAACGGCATCATGGCGCGAAAAGCCAATGCAAAAGTGGTGTACATGCACTCCGAGCGTTTTGTTCAGGACATGGTTAAAGCGCTGCAAAATAACGCCATTGAAGAGTTCAAACGCTATTACCGCTCGGTCGATGCCCTGCTTATCGATGACATCCAATTTTTTGCCAATAAAGAGCGTTCCCAGGAAGAGTTTTTCCACACCTTTAATGCCCTGCTGGAAGGCAATCAGCAGATCATCCTGACATCTGATCGTTATCCGAAAGAGATCAACGGTGTTGAAGATCGCCTGAAGTCCCGCTTCGGTTGGGGTTTGACCGTGGCGATCGAACCGCCTGAGCTTGAAACTCGCGTAGCGATCCTCATGAAAAAAGCCGACGAAAATAACATTCGTCTGCCGGGTGAAGTGGCGTTCTTTATTGCTAAACGTCTGCGTTCTAACGTCCGTGAACTTGAGGGCGCACTGAACCGGGTTATCGCCAATGCCAACTTTACTGGCCGGGCGATCACCATCGACTTCGTTCGCGAAGCACTGCGTGATTTATTAGCGCTGCAAGAGAAGTTGGTCACCATTGATAATATTCAGAAAACGGTGGCCGAGTATTATAAGATTAAGATCGCAGACTTGCTTTCCAAACGGCGTTCCCGTTCGGTAGCCCGCCCGCGCCAGATGGCGATGGCACTGGCTAAAGAGCTCACCAACCACAGCCTGCCAGAAATCGGCGATGCGTTCGGTGGTCGCGATCATACAACGGTGTTGCACGCCTGCCGTAAAATCGAGCAGCTGCGTGAAGAAAGTCACGACATCAAAGAAGATTTCTCCAACTTAATCAGAACATTATCCTCCTAGCGCTATGAAATTTATTGTTGAACGTGAGCATTTGCTAAAACCGCTGCAACAGGTCAGTAGCCCGCTGGGTGGACGACCAACGCTGCCTATTCTCGGTAACCTCTTACTGCAGGTCACTGAAGGCTCGCTGTTGCTGACCGGGACCGATCTGGAAATGGAGATGGTGGCGAAAGTGGCCCTGTCCCAACCCCATGAAGCGGGCGCGACCACTGTACCGGCGCGTAAATTCTTTGATATTTGCCGTGGTTTACCTGACGGTGCGGAAATTTCCGTTGCCCTGGACGGCGACCGTATGCTGGTGAAATCAGGCCGCAGCCGTTTCTCGCTGTCGACCTTACCGGCAACTGATTTCCCTAACCTCGACGACTGGCAAAGTGAAGTTGAATTCACCCTGCCGCAGGCGACGTTAAAACGCCTGATTGAAGCCACTCAGTTCTCCATGGCGCATCAGGACGTTCGCTACTATTTAAACGGTATGCTGTTCGAAACCGAAGGCGAAGAGCTGCGTACCGTGGCGACAGACGGCCACCGTCTGGCGGTCTGTTCCATGCCTATCGGCCAGTCCTTGCCGTCTCATTCGGTGATCGTGCCGCGTAAAGGCGTGATGGAGCTGGTGCGTCTTCTCGATGGCGGAGAAGCGCTGTTGCAGCTGCAAATCGGCAGCAACAATATTCGTGCTCACGTCGGCGACTTCATCTTCACCTCGAAGCTGGTTGACGGCCGTTTCCCTGATTACCGCCGCGTATTGCCGAAAAATCCCGATAAAACCCTGCAAGCCGGTTGCGACCTGCTTAAACAGGCATTTGCCCGTGCTGCCATCCTCTCTAACGAGAAATTCCGCGGCGTTCGCCTGTATGTAAGCCATAACCAGCTGAAAATTACGGCGAATAACCCGGAACAGGAAGAAGCCGAAGAGATTCTGGACGTTGGTTATGATGGTGCCGAAATGGAAATCGGTTTTAACGTCAGTTATGTACTGGATGTGCTCAATGCGCTCAAGTGCGAAGACGTTAATCTCCTGCTGACCGACTCGGTATCCAGTGTGCAGATTGAAGACGCTTCAAGCCACGCAGCGGCCTACGTTGTCATGCCTATGCGTCTGTGATTTGAATTAATGGCTCTCACGCGATTATTGATAAAAGATTTCCGCAACATTGAGGCGGCGGATGTAGACCCGTCGCCCGGTTTCAATTTTCTGGTCGGCCCCAATGGCAGCGGTAAAACCAGCGTGCTGGAAGCAGTCTATACGCTTGGGCACGGTCGTGCTTTTCGCAGCCTGCAGGCCGGACGCGTTATCCGCCACGATCAGGCAGAATTTATTTTGCATGGCCGTATTGATGATGGCGGCGAACGTGAAATTTCGGTCGGGCTAAGTAAAAGCCGACAGGGAGACAGCAAAGTGCGCATTGACGGCAGCGACGGGCATAAAGTCTCCGAGCTGGCGCAAATGTTGCCAATGCAATTGATTACGCCCGAAGGCTTCACCCTGCTTAACGGTGGGCCGAAGTACCGGCGGGCGTTTCTTGACTGGGGTTGTTTCCACCACGACCCCGGTTTTTTTATCGCCTGGAGCAACCTGCGACGGTTACTCAAGCAGCGCAACGCCGCGCTGCGTCAGGTGAGCCGCTATGCGCAAATTCGTGCCTGGGATCAGGAATTAATCCCGTTAGCCGAGCGCATCAGCGAATGGCGGGCAGCTTACAGCGACGCAATCGCGGCTGATATCAGCGCGACCTGTGCGCAGTTCCTGCCAGAGTTCGCCCTCAGCTTCTCTTTCCAGCGTGGATGGGATAAAGAGACTGAATACGGCGAACTGCTGGAGCGTAATTTCGAACGCGACAGAGCCTTAACCTATACCGCATCAGGTCCGCATAAAGCCGATTTTCGCATCCGTGCCGATGGTACGCCGGTGGAAGATTTGCTCTCACGCGGGCAGCTGAAATTATTGATGTGTGCGCTTCGGTTAGCGCAGGGTGAGTTCCTCACCCGACAGAGCGGGCGGCGTTGCCTGTATCTTCTTGACGATTTTGCCTCCGAGCTGGACGCCGACCGACGTCGGTTGTTAGCAGACCGCCTAAAAGCCACCCAGGCTCAGGTATTTGTCAGTGCCATTGGCGCTGAACAAGTAACCGACATGATGGGTGAAAAGGGCAAGATGTTCCGCGTGGAACAGGGTAAAATAGCCGTTCTATCACAGGACTAAAAATGAGCGAGAAACGTTGATGTCGAATTCTTATGACTCCTCAAGTATCAAGGTATTAAAAGGGCTGGACGCGGTGCGTAAGCGCCCCGGCATGTATATCGGCGATACCGATGACGGCACTGGTCTGCACCACATGGTATTCGAGGTTGTGGACAACGCTATCGACGAAGCCCTGGCTGGCCACTGTAAAGAGATTCAAGTCACGATCCACGCAGATAACTCCGTCTCCGTTCAGGATGATGGCCGTGGTATTCCGACTGGCATCCATGAAGAAGAGGGCGTTTCCGCCGCTCAGGTCATCATGACCGTTCTGCATGCTGGCGGTAAATTTGATGATAACTCGTACAAAGTGTCTGGCGGTCTTCATGGCGTGGGTGTTTCCGTCGTTAACGCCCTGTCGGAAAAACTTGAACTGGTTATCCGCCGCGAAGGCAAAGTGCATGAGCAAACTTATGTGCACGGCGAACCACAGAACCCGCTGAAAGTCGTCGGCGAAACCGAAGCGACCGGCACGACCGTTCGCTTCTGGCCGAGCTACAACACGTTCACGAATAACACAGAATTTGAGTACGACATTCTGGCTAAACGCCTGCGTGAACTCTCATTCCTGAACTCCGGTGTGGCGATCCGTTTGCTGGACAAACGTGACGGCAAAAACGATCACTTCCATTACGAAGGTGGTATCAAAGCCTTCGTGGAATACCTGAACAAGAACAAAACCCCCATCCACCCGACCGTGTTTTATTTCTCCACCGTGAAAGACGATATCGGTGTGGAAGTGGCGCTCCAGTGGAATGATGGTTTCCAGGAAAATATTTACTGCTTTACCAACAACATCCCTCAGCGCGACGGCGGCACCCACCTGGTCGGTTTCCGTTCTGCGATGACCCGTACGCTTAACGCGTATATGGATAAAGAAGGCTACAGCAAAAAATCTAAAATCAGCGCCACTGGCGATGACGCCCGTGAAGGCCTGATCGCGGTTGTTTCGGTAAAAGTGCCTGATCCTAAGTTCTCTTCTCAGACCAAAGACAAGCTGGTTTCTTCCGAAGTGAAGACTGCCGTTGAGTCGCTGATGAACGAGAAGCTGGTTGATTATCTGATGGAAAACCCGGGCGATGCCAAAATCGTGGTCGGGAAAATCATTGATGCAGCCCGTGCCCGTGAAGCCGCACGTAAAGCCCGTGAAATGACCCGTCGTAAAGGCGCGCTGGATCTGGCAGGTTTGCCAGGCAAACTGGCTGACTGTCAGGAACGCGACCCGGCTCATTCCGAACTGTACTTAGTGGAAGGGGACTCCGCGGGCGGCTCAGCAAAACAGGGCCGTAACCGTAAAAACCAGGCGATTTTGCCGCTTAAAGGTAAAATCCTCAACGTTGAGAAAGCGCGCTTCGACAAAATGCTCTCTTCGCAGGAAGTGGCGACGCTTATCACCGCGCTTGGTTGTGGCATTGGCCGCGATGAGTACAACCCGGACAAACTGCGCTATCACAGCATCATCATCATGACCGATGCCGACGTCGATGGTTCTCACATCCGTACTTTACTGCTGACCTTCTTCTTCCGTCAGATGCCTGAAATTATCGAGCGTGGCCACGTGTATATTGCCCAGCCGCCGCTGTATAAAGTCAAAAAAGGCAAGCAAGAACAGTATATTAAAGATGACGAAGCGATGGATCAGTACCAGATCACCATCGCAATGGACGGCGCCACGCTGCACACCAATGCTCACGCCCCGGCGCTGGCAGGTGAAGCGCTGGAAAAACTGGTAGCCGAACATTATAGCGTACAGAAAATGATTGGCCGCATGGAGCGCCGCTTCCCGCGTGCCTTGCTGAACCGTCTGGTTTACCAACCAACGCTGGACGAAGCCGATCTCACCGATCAGGCAAAAGTTCAGGACTGGATGGAATCCCTGGTGGCGATGCTGAACGAAAAAGAGCTTCACGGCAGCAGCTACAGTGCGATTGTGCGTGAAAACCGCGAGCGTCAGCTGTTCGAACCCGTTCTGCGCATCCGTACTCACGGTGTAGATACCGATTACGATCTCGATTTCGATTTCGTTCACGGTGGCGAATACCGCAAGCTGTGTACCTTGGGTGAAAAACTGCGCGGCCTGATCGAAGAAGATGCCTTCATCGAACGTGGCGAACGTCGTCAGCCGATCACCAGCTTCGAACAGGCGCTGGAATGGCTGGTGAAAGAGTCCCGTCGTGGTCTTTCCGTACAGCGCTATAAAGGGTTGGGTGAAATGAACCCGGATCAGCTGTGGGAAACCACCATGGATCCGGAACAACGCCGTATGCTGCGCGTGACTATCAAAGATGCTATCGCTGCTGATCAGCTGTTTACCACCCTGATGGGTGATGCCGTTGAACCGCGTCGTGCCTTTATCGAAGATAATGCACTGAAAGCAGCTAACATCGATATTTAACGCGGTACGAGTGCATGAAATAAAAATCCGAAGCAGGAAACTGTCTTCGGATTTTTTTATCCACAATCTGTGGAGAATCAGACTGGCTTTGCCGTAGTAAGTCGCGTTAGCATCAGGGAAGATTATTTAACCTCTGAGGATGCTATGGCTATTGAATTAATTGCAATTGATATGGATGGCACGTTGCTCAATCCGCAGCATGAAGTCACTCCCGCCGTAAAACAATCACTGATCGCTGCCCGCAAAAAAGGGGTACAAATTGTTCTGGCGACCGGCCGTCCTTACATGGGCGTCGAGCGTTATTTACAGGAGCTGGATTTACAGCAGGAAGGTTGTTATTGCATCACCAACAACGGCGCTTTGGTGCATAACGCGCAAGATGGCAGCGTGATTGCCGAAATTTCCCTCACTATTGACGACTATCACTATTTCGAAAAACTGGCGCGTCAGCTGGGCGTGCATTTCCACGCGCTGACCAAAACAGACCTCTACACCGCCAACCGTGACATCAGCGAGTACAGCGTGCATGAATCCTATACGACGGGTATTCCGCTGAAATTCTGCCCAGCAGAGGAGATGGAATCGTCGCTGACCTTCCCGAAAGTGATGATAATTGATCGCCCAGAACTGCTCGACCACGCGATAAGCCATCTCCCGGCTGAAGCCAGAGAGCGCTACACCATCATGAAAAGTTCACCTTATTTCCTGGAGATCCTTGATAAACGTGTGAATAAGGGCGAAGGCGTCAAAGTGCTGGCGACCAGGCTGGGCATTCCACGCGAAAACGTGATGACTCTGGGCGATCAGGAAAACGACATTGCGATGCTCGAGTACGCCGGTGTGGGCGTGGCGATGGGCAATGCGCTGGACAGCGTAAAAGCGGTTAGCCAATTTGTGACCAAAACCAATATGGAAGATGGTGTGGCGTTCGCCATTGAAAAATTCGTGTTAAACGACTGAATATTATCAGTAATAACGGCGGCCAGTGGCCGCTTTTTTTATGCCTGCCTTTTGTACTCATCTCGCATTTTTGTTACGCCAATGTTACTGGTTGTCTGTTTTGTGATCTTGATTGTAGTACAACCCAAATAACGAGTACTACAATCATCCGCAAGATGCATGATTTTTAGCCGGAGTACGCATGGACGTAGCAGTGACCGAATCTCAGCCGTTAAGCAAAACCGACCGTATTATTCTCGCTGTTGGCCAGCAGATTGTGGCCGGAAAATATCCGCCGGGCACACCTCTGGCGTCAGAAGCGGAACTGTGCGATGAGTTTCAAACGTCGCGCAACATCGTACGTGAAGTGATGCGTTCGCTGACCGGCAAACGCCTGATCGAAATCAAACGCTACCGGGGCGCTTTCGTCACACCGCGTGAACAGTGGAATTTTCTGGATACTGACGTACTGCAGTGGTCACTGGAGCAGGGAGATAAACCTGAACTGATCGCCGCCATGAGCGAGATTCGTAATCTGGTTGAACCGGCCATTGCCCGCTGGGCCGCGATGCGAGCCACCTCCTCAGATCTTGTGCGCATCGAACAGGCATTAAAAGAGATGGTTGAATTTGCGCAGAAGCGTCAGTCATTTAATGAGGCCGATGTTCGTTTTCATGAGGCCGTGCTGGCGGCGGTACATAACCCGATCATGCAGCAGCTGAGTGTAGTGATCAGCTCGCTGCAACGCGCTGTTTTTGAACGCACTTATATGCCTGATGAGGCCAATATGCCCGGTACGCTTAGGGAACATCAGGCGTTATATGACGCCATTCGCCTGCAACGACCGGAGCGCGCGGAGCAGGCCGCCCTCACCATGATCGCCAGCACCACGCGACGCCTGAAGGAGATGCCATGATCGCGGATTATATCGCCGTGGACTGGGGGTCGACCAATGTCCGCGCCTGGCTTTATCTGCAAGGCGAATGTGTGGCCAGTCAGCACTCCCCTATGGGGGTCACCCGTCTGGGAGAAAGCACGCCCGTTGAGGCTTTTGAAAAACTTATCGCGCCGTGGTGGCAGCATCAGGTTCCGGTTGTTATGGCCGGCATGATTGGCAGCGATGCCGGATGGGTTTCCGTTCCCTATTTGCGCTGCCCGATCAGTCTGACCGATATTTCACATCAGCTGACAAAAATTAAAGAAACCCCGGGCAACGTGCGCATTATTCCCGGTATTTGTGTTGAACGTGACGACAACATGAACGTGATGCGCGGTGAGGAAACCCAGCTTATCGGTGCGTATCGCGAAACATCGGCTGAATTCTATTTGCTGCCTGGCACGCACAGTAAATGGGTGCGTACCGATAGCGGCGTTCTCCGGGATTTTCGCACCGTCATGACCGGCGAACTGCATCATCTGTTGCTGAGCAACTCATTGATTGGCGCCAATCTGCCTGAGCAATCTACTGACCCTGAGGCTTTCACGCAAGGTTTGGAACAGGGTTTTGAAGAGCCCGATCTGGTGCGCCGACTGTTTGAAGTTCGTGCCGCCCGCGTGCTGGGAAAACTGGCGAAAACCTCTGTTAGTGACTGGCTATCCGGTCTGCTGATCGGTCACGAAGTGGCGCAGATGAAGCGGCATTATGCCTTGCCGTCAGGCAACGGTCCGTTGGTTGTGGTGGGCAGTGACAACCTGCTGCAACGCTATCTCCCCGCACTCCATATGGCGGGTCTGAAAAGTCAGACCGTAGACGGCGACCAGGCATTTCAGGCTGGAATAAGGAGCATTATCAATGATCTGGAAAACTGAAGTCTTTAACGGAAAACTTCTGCCGTTGATCGCTATTCTGCGTGGCATCACGCCGCAAGAAGTGGAAGCGCATGTCGATGTACTGATCGCCGCCGGGTTCAATGCCATTGAAATTCCGCTCAATTCGCCGGACTGGCAAATCAGCATCGCCAATATGGTGGAAAAATACGGCAAAAGTACGCTGATTGGCGGCGGAACGGTGCTGACGCCCAAGAATGTGGATCTGCTGGCAGGTATCGGCAGCAAACTGGTGGTGACACCAAACACGTCTCCGCCGGTTATCCGCCGCGCCGTTGAACTGGGCATGACGGTATGTGCCGGCTGCGCCACGGCCACTGAAGCGTTCAATGCGCTGGATGCCGGTGCGCAGGCGCTAAAAATTTTTCCTTCCTCGGCTTTCGGCCCGGATTACATCAAAGCCCTGAAAGCCGTGTTATCGCCAGAGGTGCCGGTGTTTGCTGTCGGCGGTGTGACGCCGGAAAACTTGCATCAGTTTCTGGCCGCGGGCTGCGTAGGGGCAGGTCTTGGCAGCGATTTATACCGCGCCGGACAGCCCGTTTCACGTACCGCGCAGCAGGCCAGTGCCTTCATCAAAGCCTATAAGGATGCACAATGAAAATTACCAAACTGACCACCTACCGGCTGGCACCCCGCTGGATGTTTTTAAAAGTGGAGACCGACGAAGGCATCACTGGCTGGGGCGAACCGGTCATTGAAGGGCGCGCACGCAGCGTCGAAGCGGCGGTGCATGAGCTGAGTGAATATGTTATCGGCCAGGACCCGGCGCGAATCAACGACATCTGGCAGACCCTGTACCGCGGCGGTTTTTATCGCGGCGGCCCGATTCTGATGAGTGCCATTTCCGGTATCGATCAGGCGTTATGGGACATCAAAGGTAAGGCGCTGGGTGTGCCTGTCTATCAGCTACTGGGCGGTCTGGTGCGTGACAAAATCAAAGCCTACAGCTGGGTGGGGGGAGACCGTCCTGCCGATGTGATTGCCGGTATCCGCAAACTACAGGTCATTGGTTTTGATACGTTCAAGCTCAATGGTTGTGAAGAGATGGGCCTTATCGACAATTCGCGCAAAGTGGATTCTACCGTCGCGGTGGTGGCGCAAATCCGTGAAGCCTTTGGCAACAGCATTGAGTTTGGGCTGGATTTTCATGGTCGCGTGAATGCGCCGATGGCGAAAGTCTTAATCAAAGAGCTGGAGCCTTACCGGCCACTGTTCATTGAAGAGCCCGTACTGGCTGAGCAGGCTGAATACTATCCGCGTCTGGCGGCACAAACGCATATTCCTATCGCCGCCGGTGAACGGATGTATTCACGTTTCGAATTTAAACGGGTACTTGAGCAGGGCGGGCTGGCGATCCTTCAACCCGATTTGTCGCACGCGGGCGGCATCACTGAGTGCTATAAAATTGCCGCTATGGCCGAAGCTTATGATGTGGCCCTGGCCCCACACTGCCCGCTGGGCCCTATCGCGTTGGCCGCCTGCCTGCATATTGATTTTGTTTCCCGCAATGCGGTGTTCCAGGAGCAGAGTATGGGAATTCACTACAACCAGGGC
This sequence comes from Ewingella sp. C233, assembly GCF_055407225.1. Lineage (NCBI taxonomy): Bacteria > Pseudomonadati > Pseudomonadota > Gammaproteobacteria > Enterobacterales > Yersiniaceae > Ewingella > Ewingella sp. C233. Next base: position 321,549 of record NZ_JBUZRI010000004.1, on the reverse strand, counting down.
GCTGAGTTGCTTGATTACGTCATCAATAAAGAAGACTTCTCGATGGATGGCGCTTTCTTCCTGCCACCGACCAAACCGGGGCTGGGTGTTGAAATCAATGAAGAACTGGTGATCGAGCGCAGTAAAAATGCCCCTGACTGGCGCAATCCTGTGTGGCGCTATGAAGATGGCGCGGTAGCGGAATGGTAAATACCCGTCATGAGTTATTTAGGAAAAATTTTAATATATAAAAGGTTGTGATCAGGCCTGCTACTGTTTTTAAAAATAAGAAAGATAAAGCATCACTCTGTGGATTTTATTTCCTTGCTGTAGGGAATAAAACCTCTCCTACAAAATGATTAACGCCAAGGTGTGTACGATGAATAATGAATTGTACTCCTCAACGATTAAAAAAATGAACATCAGGATAATTCCTTTTATTATGCTGTTGTATCTTATTGCTTATATTGATCGTTCCAATATTTCTGTTGCCGCTTTGCAAATGAATGCGGATTTAGCCCTGACCGCCGAAATGTACGGTATCGCCGCCGGGATATTTTATGTTTCGTATATTATTTTCGAAGTACCGAGTAATGTCATATTAACCAAAGTCGGGGCTAAAGTATGGATAGCCAGAATCATGATCACCTGGGGCTTACTGGCCGCCGGGATGAGTCTGGTACAAACGCCGTTTCAGCTGTACGTCATGCGCTTCCTGCTGGGGGCGGCTGAAGCGGGCTTTACGCCGGGGATCATCTACTATCTCTCCTGCTGGTATCCCCGCAGCGACCGCGCCCGTGCCATGTCTCTGTTTTATATCGGTGCTGCACTGGCGTCAGTCGTGGGCTTGCCGATTTCAGGGACAATTTTAAATATGCACGGCTTCTTTGGCGTTGAAGGCTGGCGCTGGTTATTCTTACTGGAAGGGATACCGGCTTTTATTTTAGGATTTGTGGTCTGGTTTTATCTGGATGATTCACCGGAAAAAGCCAAATGGCTGACTCCGGAACAGCGTGAAGGGCTGACAAAACAGTTAAATCAGGAATCCGGTGAGTCGGTAATTAATAAAAATCACAACTGGTCGGCGGCATTAAAAAGTAAAAAGGTCTGGGCATTAAGTTTACTGTGGTTATTGCAGGCGTTTGGTACTATCGGGATCACGCTCTTTTTACCGCTGATTGTAAAAGGCGTCGTATCAGATCAGAGTAATTTTATCGTCAGCCTCTTATCCGCAGTTCCTTTCCTATTTGCCTGTATTTTTATGTACCTGAATGGCCGTCATTCGGACAAAACCAAAGAGCGCGCACTGCATCTCGGGCTGCCACTGATCCTCTCCGGTATCTTACTGTTTGGGGCGCTTTTCACCCACAATCTGGTGCTGGCTTACATCATGCTGGTGTTGACCGTCGGGCTGAACTGGGCAATCACGCCGATTTTCTGGGCGGTTACCACGGAAACGGTAGCAGGCGTTGCGGGGGCGGCCTCTATCGCATTGATCAATGCTGTCGCCAATATCGCCGGGCTGACCTTTCCGCCGATCATGGGACGAATCAAGGATGTCACCCACAGCTATGACGCTGCGCTGATTGCCGTTGCAGTGGCACTGGTGCTCGGTGGCTTTCTGGGGCTGATTCTGGGGCGTAAGCGGTCAATGCTGCGCACGGCGCAGAAAGGGTTAGCGCCGGCCGCCAAATAGATTTTTCCGCCCTGTAAAAACGTTTACTCTTAAGCAAAGCCGTTTGGCGGCAATGAATAAGAGGAAAAAAAAGTGGCGGGTGAAAAACAGTTAACCGCAGACACGCGCGGACATCAGCTGACCAACATCAACGTCTGGACGCCGGACAGTCAGTGGCTGGTCTATGATGTCCGTCCGCATGGCGGCTCTTTTACCGGCTCAACCATTGAGCGGGTAAACGTTGAAACCGGTGACATGCAGGTGATTTATCAGGCTCCTCCGGGCGCACATGTGGGGGTCGCGACGGTCAGCCCGAACGATCCGGCGCGTTATGCGTTTATACATGGCCCCGAAAATCCGGACAGCGCCTGGCAGTATGACTTTCACCACCGGCGCGGCGTGATTGTCAGCGAGCCGCTTCCCTCGCAGGCCATCACGCTGGACGCGCTCGATATCACCGCTCCCTTCACGCCTGGGGCTCTGCGTGGTGGTACGCACGTGCATGTCTTCAGTCCTGACGGCAGCCGCCTGAGCTTTACTTATAACGATCATGTTATGTACGAGTTGGACCCGGCACTTGACCTGCGCAACGTCGGCATAGCTCTGGGTTTCCATCCTGTTATCTCCTCTAAACATCACCCCCGCGAATATGACGGCAGCCATTTCAGCGTGCTGGTCAGTCAGACGACGCCTCACCCTCAGCCGGGCAGCGACGAAATTAACCGTGCTTACGAAGAGGGCTGGATCGGGACAGAAGGCTATCTGAAACCCGACGGGCGGCGCCAGCGCTGGGCGCTGGCTTTTATTGGTGATACGCGTTCTGCCTCGGGTGAAAAACATCCGGAGATTTTTGTGGTGGATTTACCCGAGCACGACAATGGCTACAGTCAGGCCGGTGAGAGGCCGCTTGAAGGGACACCGGACCGGCTGCCAGCCCCCCCGGCGGGCGTCAGACAGCGACGCATTACCTTCACGGAAAAAGGCATCGCACAGCAACCGCGACACTGGCTGCGCACCTCGCCCGACGGTTCGGCGATTGCCTTTCTGATGCAGAATGATGACGGGGTAGTTCAGGTGTGGACCGTTTCACCCAACGGCGGTGAACTGCGGCAAATCAGTCATGAGGTGACGGGCATTCAGTCAGCCTTTAGCTGGAGCCCGGATGGCCGCAGTCTGGCGCTGGTCTGCGACAACAGCGTGATGCAACTAGACGTTGAAAGTGGAAAGATGCAACGGCTGACGCAGAGAACCGAGGTGGCACCCTGCGCCGATGCAGTGGTGTTTTCACCCGATGGCGAAAAAGTGGCGTTTATGCGCCAGTGTGGGGAATTTGCCCAGATCGCGGTCACGTCCAGCCGCTAAACACAGAGAACCGGCCAGTGCAGGCCGGTTACTCGTCAATTTTTCTGAAAACGACTATTTTTTGTGGGTCGATGACTTCTGCGAATGTGTCGTCGCCGTCATGGGTGGAACGTGGTCGATATCCACGCCGTTGCTCAGCGCCAGATTATGCTCTTCGCTGGCTTTGATGCGATCGCGCGTATTTTCATTTCCCTGACGGTAATAGTCATAAGGCAATAACAGCGTATCAAGCAGCACACTGAAAGGCAGATCGATAATTAACAGAGGCGTCATTGCCCAACTGGTGTCCTCACTTCCAATCATCGTCACGTCAGCGCGGGTGCCGGGATAATATCCCTGATGACCCCCGGTGTGAGTCATTACGCTGGAGCAGCCGCCGGTTGATAAAAAAGCGCATCCGGTCACGAGCGGCAGTAAAACTGTTTTCATCATGGTCGAACTCATCTCATGCTGTCGGGCCGAGGATTTATCGTCAAAGGTGACTTATATCATTCAGCCAAAAAATTTAACAAAGCAAGGCGTGGCTCTGTGGTGGCCGTCTCAATTTAACCCGCCGTGATTGAAGCGGTAACCCCAATCAACGTTGGTTATAGTGTAAGGGATATTTGAGATCCTGCCGGAAACAGCCCGTATTCTCTTAAATACTTTTTTAGCCCCGTTTACAACTCTCAGACCCTTTACCCAATAAATTTTCTTATCGTGACTTGAAATACTTATTTCCGTCGCCATTTTTATCATACGACGCAGGAAAAGCATACGCCGTAAGGGTATGACGCGTTACGGACCTGTCCCAAGGGAAGGTCATTAAAAATCGACTCGCTGCATGTTCAGGAGAAGCACCAATGCGTAATTTTGATTTATCCCCTTTATACCGTTCTGCTATTGGTTTCGACCGTTTATTCAATCACATTGAATCCGGCCAAAATCAGAGTGGCGGTTACCCGCCTTATAATGTCGAACTGGTAGATGAAAACCATTATCGCATTGCGATTGCAGTCGCCGGTTTTGCCGAGTCCGAGCTCGATATCACGGCTCAAGATAATATGTTACTGGTCAAAGGCGCGCATAAAGATGCCGCAGCGGAACGCACTTATTTATATCAAGGCATCGCCGAACGTAATTTCGAGCGTAAATTCCAGTTGGCCGAACATATTCAAATTAAATCCGCCAATCTGGCGAACGGTTTGCTTTACATCGATCTCGAACGCGTTGTACCGGAATCATCGAAACCGCGTCGTATTGATATCCGGTAATTCTGACCACAGATATCAGACAACCGTTTTTATAACAAGTTGCTCGCCGTCAGGGAGCAGAACCGTCACGTCGATAATTCCGTGGCGGCTTAACTATCTCGCTTCACAGAAGGAGTTACATTATGCGTAATTATGATATTTCCCCGTTACTGCGTCAGTGGATTGGTTTCGACAAACTTGCTAGCTCAATGCAGGGCGCTGATCATGCGTTCCCTCCGTATAATATTGAGAAATCAGACGATAATCACTATCGCATCTCACTGGCGCTGGCAGGGTTCAAACAAAGTGATTTGAATATTGAAGTCGAAGGGCCACGGCTGACCATCAGCGGGACGCCCGTAGAGCCGCAAACCAAAGTGGAATACCTGCATCAGGGATTAGTGATGAAGCCTTTCAATCTGAGCTTCACGCTGGCTGAGCACATGCACGTTTCCGCGGCTGAGTTCACCAACGGTTTACTGCACGTCAGTCTGGTGCGTGACGTACCACCGGCACTGCAACCGCAGAAAATCGCCATCGGTACTGAGAAACCGGCGTTAGAAAACCAGAGCGCGTAATTCGGTTTCCACAATAAAAAACAGGAGGACATTGTCCTCCTGTTTTTTTATGGCCTGAATTCAGACTGACTGATGTTCCGCGTGCGCTTTTTCTACTTCTTCAGCCAGAATCCGCACACCACGCTCAATCTGCTCGCCGTCAGGCACGTAATTCATACGCATACATTGATGCGTATGCGGCCACGGATGCTCCAGCCCAGGGAAGAAATAATGACCCGGAACCATCAGCACGCCGCGCTGTTTCAGGCGCTGATAAAGAATTTCGGTGCTTATCGGCAGATCTTTAAACCATAACCAGAGGAAAATCGCGCCTTCGGGTTTATGGATCAAACATCGCTCAGGCGGCAAATATCGGCGAAGCGTGGCAATCGTTTCCTGCACGCGCTGATAATAGAAAGGCTTAATCACCTCTTCAGAAAGGCGCAGCAGATCGCCACGGGTAATCATCTCATTGGCAATCGCGGGCCCGACGCTACCCGGCGACAGACTGATAATGCCGTTCATGTTGCTGATGGCGGTGATCACCTTCTCATCGGCAATCACAATCCCGCAGCGCGATCCTGGCAGGCCAAGTTTCGACAGACTCATGCACAGAATAATATTCGGGTTCCACAGCGGCGTGGCGTCGGTAAAGACGATGCCTGGGAAAGGCACACCGTAGGCGTTGTCGATCAACAGCGGAATGTCATGTTGCTGTGCCAGTGCGTCCAGACGCCGTAACTCCTGATCGGTGATCACATTGCCAGTCGGGTTGGTCGGGCGTGACACGCAAATCAGGCCGATATCTTCGGTAATATGCAGATGGTCAAAATCGACGTGATACTTGAACTGGCCTTCCGGCAGCAGCTCTATATTGGGTTTGGCGGACACGAACAGGTTTTCATCCAGCCCGGCATCGGCATAGCCAAGATATTCCGGTGCCAGTGGGAACAGCACTTTTGCCATCGAACCGTCGGCGCGGCGGCCGGCATACAGGTTGAACAGGTAGAAGAAGGCGCTCTGGCTGCCGTTGGTCAGCGCGATATTTTTCGCGTCCAGCTCCCAGCCCAGCTCTTTTTTCAGCAGATCTGCCAGCGCATGGCGCAGCACGTCTTTGCCCTGAGGGCCGTCATAGTTGCACAGCGCTTCGGTCAGCTTGCCTTCAGCTAACATCCCGGTTAACAGCGTGTGGAAATAGTCCTGCATCTCCGGTATTTGCGCAGGGTTCCCACCGCCGAGCATGACCGCTCCTGGCGTGCGCAAGCCATCATTCATATCGCCCATCAGGCGGCTAATGCCTGTGAAACGGGTAAATTTATCGCCGAAAACAGAAAACGTCATAGAAAGCTTTGTGTGTTATCAGAATGTGACGTCCACCATAACGTTTGCTGTAAAACAGTGCAATCGGACGCGGTGGGTTGAAATGCGTTGTTACGCAACGACAGACAAAAAAATACCGCCCGCAGGCGGCATTTCATGCATTACACGGACGGTTTATTTCTTCATTACCTGCGGGTTAACACAGTTCTCTTTGACGTCACCGGTCAGGGCGGCGATCAGGTTATCCACGGCACAGGCCGCCATACCGTAACGCGTTTCATGGGTGGCGGAACCGATGTGCGGCAGCGCGACCACGTTGGGCAGACTGAGCAGCGGGGAGTCTTTTGGCAGCGGCTCAGTTTCAAATACGTCCATTCCGGCGGCGTGGATCGTGCCCTCTTTTAGTGCTGCGATCAGCGCTTTTTCATCAATCACCGGGCCACGACCAGCGCTGATCAGAATGGCGCTGGACTTCATTTTTTCCAGTTGTTCTTTGCCGATGGTGTGGAAGGTCTGATCGGTCAGTGGCAGCAACACGCAGACGAAATCTGACTTCGCCAGCAGTTCATCCAGTTCACATTTCTTCGCGCCGAAACGCTCTTCGGCTGCTTTATGCTGGCTGCGTGCGTTGTAGAGTACCGGCATGTTGAAGCCGAAATGCGCACGCTGCGCCACTGCGAGGCCAATGCGACCCATGCCGATGATCCCGATAGTTTTGTGGTGCACGTCGACACCAAACCAGTCGGCGCCAATATTGCTGGTCCACTCTCCGGCTTTCACGCGTTCGGCGACATTCACCACGCGGCGGGCGGTGGCGAGCACCAGCGCCATCACGGTATCGGCCACGGTTTCGGTCAGTACGGTCGGCGTGTGCATCAGGGGAATTTCGCGACGGGTCAGTTCGTCGACGTCAAAATTGTCATAACCTACCGAAATCGTCGAGACACCGCGCAGACGTGGCGCGTGGTCCAGCAGCTCTTTATTCACTGCGCCGCCTGAACCCATCAGCCCTTCAGCCTGTTGCAGGGCATCGAACACTTTGGTGCGGTTCTCGTCGGTGATCCCTTCGAACTCGACGATGGAAAAATGTTGTTCCAGACGTTGATGCAGATCGGCAGGTAGCTTCTTATACAAAACGATAGACGGCTTCATCACACACTCCAAATTAAAGGACGAATATACATAGCATTAGGTCAGGCTGATTGCGGTTTAGCGGACGTTTGCTCTGGTTTCACCATCAGCGTCAGTACCACCGAGACCAGCAGGGAGACGGCCATGAAAATAAACGAGGCCGCCGGGCTGCCGGTGTTGCCGTTGAGATAACCGACAAACCACGACCCGAAGAACGAACCGAGCGCACCGAGGCTGTTGATCAGCGCCATCGCGCCACCGGCGACATTTCTTGGTAGCATCTCAGGAATGATGGCGAAGAACGGGCCATAAGGCGCGTACATCGCGGCGGCGGCAATCACCAGCAACGAGTAAGAGACCCAGAAATGATTCGGGCCGATTGCCCACGAGGCGAAGAATGCCAGCGCGCCAATTAACAGCAACGGCCAGACGAAAATCTTACGGTTCTGCATTTTGTCCGACGCCCATGACACCAGAATCATAGCGATTGTCGCCGCCAGATAGGGTACCGACGACAACCAGCCCGCTTCCACCATACCCATCTGCATGCCGCTGCGCAAAATCGACGGCAGCCACAGCACGAAGCCATACACCCCGATACTCCACGCGAAATATTGCATACACAGTAGGATCACATTACGTGATTTGAATGCCTCGGCGTAGTTATGCACCGCCTTGATGCCTTCCTGCTCTTTCGCCAGCTGGTCCGCCAGCGCTTTTTTCTCATCCTGCGTCAGCCAGTTCACCTGCTCGGGTTTGTCTTTGACCAGGAACCACCAGCAGACGGCCCAGATCACCGCCGGAATACCTTCGAAGATGAACATTTCACGCCAGCCGAAGGCGTGGATCAGATAACCGGACAGCACCGACATCCACAGCACCGTGACCGGATTACCGAGTATCAGGAACGTGTTGGCCCGTGAGCGTTCAGACTTGGTGAACCAGTTACTGATATACACCAGCATCGCGGGCATGACGGCGGCCTCGACCACCCCAAGTGCGAAACGAATCGCTGCCAGCATCGGAATGTTACTCACCACGCCGGTCAGGGAAGCAAAACCGCCCCACAACAGCAGACACCAAAAGATCAGCTTCCTGACGCTGCGGCGCTCGGCGTAAATAGTGCCGGGGATCTGGAAGAAGAAATAACCAAGGAAAAACAGGGCGCCAAGCAGGGAAGACATCCCTTTGGTGATGCCAAGATCGTCGTTAATTCCTGCCGCAGAGGCAAAACTGAAATTGGAGCGATCGACATAGGCCAGACTGTAGGTGATAAACACGATCGGCATGATATACCACCAACGTCTGATGGCGATTTTGGCTTCGTTCATGACTTTTATCCTCAGTTTCGCGACTGATGTGCGTTATTTTCTGTTATATAGGGTGCTAAGTAAGTGTAGCAAACAGGATAAAAATGGCGCGGGTCATGCGCCATTGAGCTGCTCGCGCGTCGGTAACCCTTCGCTGTCGCCCACGGCCTGCACGGCCAGACTGCCGATTTTATTGCCGCGTTTCACCGCCTGCTCCAGCGTCAGCCCTTCGAGCAAGGCACTGACCAACCCGACCGCAAAACCGTCACCGGCACCCACGGTATCGACCACGTTCTCGACTTTACAGGCCGCGACCTGCGCCTGTTCACCCCCGGCAGCTTTGAACCAGGCGCCGTCAGGACCGGTTTTGATGATCACGGCTTTAACGCCCTGATTGAGGTAAAAATCAGCGATACCTTCCGGCGTTTTCTCGCCGGTCAGCAGCTGACCCTCGCTGAGGCCGGGTAAAACCCAGTCGGCGGCAAAGGCCAGTGCATTAATTTCTTTGCGCATCGCCTCTTCGCTGCGCCATAAAACAGGGCGCAGATTAGGGTCAAAAGAGATGCTTTTCCCGGCCTTTCTCATCTGCTGCGCAGCGAACTTTGACAGCTCCAGCGACGAATCCGACAGTGCCGCACAGACGCCGGAAAGGTGCAGATGACGGGCGGTGCAGAAATAGTCTGGGTTGAAATCGGCCACCGAAAGGTGACTGGCTGCCGAGTTTCTACGGAAGTATTCCACGCGCGGATCGCGGCCTTCGGTCTCTTTCGATTTCAGCTGGAAGCCGGTGGAAAAATGGTTATCCACCGTGACCTGACCGGCGTTAATCCGCTCTTTTTCGAGCTGTTTGAGCACGAAGCGGCCAAACACGTCATCGCCCACGCGGCTGGCCCAGCCGACTTTCAGCCCTAAGCGCGACAGCCCGATAGCAACATTGAGTTCGGCACCGGCGACCTGGCGGGTGAACTGTGTCACCTCTTCCAGAGGGCCGGTTTCACAGGCGACAAACATCGCCATGGCTTCGCCGACGGTGACCACATCCAGTGCGGCGTGGGACGATAATTGCGACATGTTTTGGCTCCTTATGCCTGCGCCGCGTCCTTACGCAACATTTCAACGTAGTGACGAGTGACGGCGGTCAGATCTTTACCTTCCAGCGGGAATTCAATGCCCCGCGGTACGTCCTGCGGCAATTTTGCCAGCAGCGGCGTCCAGCTGCCGTCGGAATCGTCCAGCGCCACGGCGTGCCATTTGTCGCCGCGCTTTTCGGCGGCTTTAACGTGAACATAGCCGACGTGCTGTGCCACCAAATCGGCGGCCGCCATCGGGTCCTGACCCACCCACAACCAGTTGGCCATATCAAAGGCCATCGTCAGCGGTAAATGCAGGGCCGTTGCGGCAAACATGAACGCGTTCATCTGCGATAAAATGCCGCAGTCTGAGGTCTGGTCATTTTCCACCACCAGTTTGACCGGGTGCTCGCTCAGAATGACTTTCAGCGGCGTGAGATCTTCTCCCGCTTTGAAATGCCCCAGCGCGACTTTCAGAGAACGTGCGCCGAGCGTCGCCGCTTCTTCCAGGAATTTTGGCAGCGACGGGTTAACTTTTCCGCCTTCTGCAAACAGCGATTCGGGAACGGAATAAACGGTAAATAAATTTTTCTGCCGGATGTTTTCTGCCAGAGCAGGCAGATTATTAAGATCACTTTCTGTGAACAACTCACGGCGGATCTCTACGCCGTCGGCACCGGCATCAGCAATCACCGGCAACAGCGCAGCCTGTCCGCCCAGTGCTCTCACGTTGTCATTGCCGTACGCAGCCATCACCACCACAATTTCTTTTTTCATCTGAATGTCCTTGTAAAAAGCGGCCCGGAAACGCGGGTCAATGTTCAATCTTAGACGGTTAAATAGGGTGCGGATTTATGTTAAGCATTTGCTGCATCCCAATTCACGTTAACTGGGACCGGTTCCATCGAAAAGGCACAAGGCTGAAAATTATGATCCCGCTCACGAAGTTAACGCGGTCGGGACGCTTAAAAGAGGGGAATTATGGGAAGGAGAGTCAGGTTTTCGCCGTGGACCCGCGCACAATCAGTTCACCGGAGAACTCCTGCTCGCGGATCGGCTCCTGGCTGCCGTGAATTCGGGTCACCAGTTGCTCGAGTGCGGCGACGCCCATGTCGTATGTCGGCTGTTTCAGGGTGGTAATGCCCACGCCCGCGAGTTCCGCCCATTCCAATTCGTCAAAGCCCAGCAGCCCGATATCCTGGCCCCAAACCAACTCTAACCGGCGCATTGCACGGGCGACCAGCAGCGTCAGTGCACCGTTGGCGGCCAGAACGGCTTTGCGTTTTTGCGGATGGCGCGAGACGAAATCACGCAGCAAATTTTCCAGCCCGGCGGTGTCACTGAGTTCAACTTCACCCTGTTCGGCGATATGCTGCGGTTCACGCTGCATCCGTTGTAAAAAGGTATGCAGGCGGTCGAGACGCGTGTTGATGGTCATGGGTTCGCTGAGGAACAAAATTGCCTCAAAACCCTGTTGCAGAAGATGACCGGTCACCATGTTGGTGGCCTGCGCGTTATCGAGACCAACGACGTCGCAGGAAAAATTCGCCACCTTACGGTCAATCAGCACCATCGGTAACTGCGCCTGTTGCAGGGTGGAAATCGCCGCTTCGCGCATACCAACGGCGTTCACGACCATGCCGTCGACGCGGTAGCTGCTGAGCAATTGCAGGTAGTGTTTTTCCTGATCGAGCTGATTATTGGTATTACACACCAGCAGCGTTAACCCCTGCTGGCGGCAGGCCGCTTCGACGCCTCGCATGACATCAACGGAATAGGGATTGGTAATGTCCGCCAGAATCAGGCCAATCAGCCGCGTCTGGCCGCTTTTCAGGCTGCGCGCCATCTGGCTAGGCTGATAGTTCAGCAAGGCAATGGCCCGTTCAATCCGCTCTTTGAGATCGTCAGAAAGCAGATTCTTCTCGCCGTTCAGATAGCGCGAAACGCTGGTTTTACCTGTTTTCGCCGCGCTGGCGACGTCACGTATAGTGGCGCGAACGGCACTGCCTGACTCCTGATTTCTGCTCAAACCCTTTCCCCCTGAATGCTCAACCACAGGAGACTAGCACACAGTGCGGAAAGGCTGAATGCGTAAAACCTGCCGTGGCGCGGCTTTCAGCTCACTCCGCCCGCTTTGGTGGCCATACCCGGATGCTCCGCACTGACCGGCGTTTTACTCCGGCCGCTCAGCGTAAAGGCTGATATCACGGTCACCGAGAAGGCGATAGCGCCGAGGATCAGGTAGGTATCGCTAAAACCGATACGGTCATACAAACTGCCCGCGAAGGCCGAAAGAAAAATCGCCGCCAGCTGTTTGGCAAAATTAAACCCAACCAGATAAAGGGTCGCCGAGAACCGGACATCAAAAATTTGTGTGATGTACTTGAAAACGCCGACCAGCAGGAACGGTACCTCCAGCGCATGGAGCATTTTCAGCAGCACCACTTCCACGGCGGTGGTGGCGAACGCCGAGCCAACAATGCGGATCGACATAATCGTACCCGCCAGCAGCAGCGTGTTTTTCGCGCCGATGCGGTTAATTATCCACGGTGAGCAGAACATGATAATGGCGTTGCACAGCTCACCCGCGGTCGTCACGAAGCCAAACATCTCCGTGCCCTGCTGCGGTGAGGCGAAGAAGTTTTTGAAGAAGGTGGCGAACTGCTGATCAAAGACGTCATACACGCAGGCGACGCCAACCACATATAAAATCAGCATCCACAATTTTCGCTCTTTCAGTAACAATGCCGCCGTTTTCAGCGAAAATTGTGGCTGATTGGCACCCAGTTTATCCAGTACCTGCGCATTCTTATTTTCCTGCGGACGCGAGACGAGCAGCAAAATCATCAGGATTAATGCCGCGCCCGATCCCATCCAGAACACGATATTCGGGTTGATATTAAACAGAATACCCGCCGTCGAGGCGCAAATTCCCCAGCCAAAACAGCCAAACATCCGCGCTTTGCCGTATTCAAAATGGCTGTTGCGACTGACCCGCTCAATGTACGCCTCGGTGGCGCCCGATCCTCCGGCAAACACGAAACCGATATAAGCCCCGCCGAGAATGGCGCCGAGCACGATGTTCAGTTTGAGCAGCGGTGCAAAAACATAAATAAAGAATGGCGCGAACAAAAACAGCAGAACGGCGATGATCCACAGCAGGTGTTTTTTCAGTCCCAGCTTGTCTGAAATCACCCCGAAAATCGGCTGAAACAGAATGGCAAACAGCGACATGCTGGAGAAAACCACGCCGGTTTCCGTTTTGGTCAGGCCGATAACGTCCGACAGCCAGATCGGCAGGAACGGATAACAGGTGGCCATGATGAAGAAATAGAGAAAGAAATAGGCGCCGAAAATCCAAAAATTCGGATTGTTTTTGTAGAAGCAAACACTGTCATTTTGTGTAGGGTTCATCGTGATTTCCTTGCCGAAACCAGTAAAACAGGCACCGCAGCGCCGGCGTTTTATGTTTTTATTTAAATGCGTTCAACATGCAGCAGCAGGGCACTTTCCGGATCCAAAACCGGCAGCGCCAGCCCGGCTTTTTCCAGCCACTCGCCGCTCAGCTCCTGCGGGTGTTGCATCCAGTCAGGCTGTTTGCGCATGGTGTGGCCGGGTTCACCCTTCGCCAGCAGCGCCGGTGCGTCTAGCACGGATACGCGGTAGCGCGCCTGCGTGTCTAACCCTGGCAGCCGTAAATTGCCCGGCAATGACCAGGCTGGCATCGCTAACTGGCTGACCAGAAATACTGCGCGCCCCTGATTGTTGCTGACCACGCCGTTGATCAGCGTCGTGTCATCATGATGGTCAACGCGATAAACGTTGCCGCTGTGCAGCAGTTCGCGCAGTTGCTGATGTAAACGGGTATAGCGGGCAAAACCGGCGCGCTCGGCCTCACCTTCTTTTACCGGATCCAGTTCGATGCCCATATGACCGAACAGCGCCGTCAGCCCGCGAAATTCAATGCTGTGCTGGCGCGAGGTGGCGTGACACAACTTGTTGCCGATGTGCGAGCCCATCACTTCCGGCGGGAAAAAGTAGCTCATGCCGCGCTGGATTTTCTGCCGTTCCAGCGCGTCGTTGTTGTCGGAGGTCCAGAACCGGTGGCTGCGTTTGAGCACCTCATAATCGATACGTCCGCCGCCGGAGGCGCAGGACTCAAACTCAATCTGCGGGAAACGTTCGCCCAGCACGTCGAGCAGGCGGTAAAACTGCTGAGTTTGCGTGGTCAGGGCGGCGCGGCCCTGATGGCCGGGCTGGACAATTTCGCGGTTCATGTCCCATTTCACATAGTCCACGTCATGTTCGCCCAGCAGCCAGCTCATGCGGTCCACAAGATAATCAAACACCTGGGGATTATTGAGGTTGAGGACAAACTGGTGGCGACCGCTCGGTTGCTGGTACCCCGGCAACGCCAGCAGCCAGTCAGGGTGCGCGCGATACAGATCAGAATCCGGATTAATCATTTCCGGTTCGACCCAGATACCAAACTCCATCCCCAGATTTTTGACGTGATCGATCACCGGTTTCAGGCCGCGCGGGTATTTCTTCTCATCCAGATACCAATCACCAAGCGCAGCGCGGTCATGGTCACGCCCGCGGAACCAGCCGTCGTCGATAATGAAGCGTTCAACGCCTAACGCCGCTGATTCAGTTGCCATCTTCATGATGTAGTCGGGATCGTGATTAAAATAGATTCCCTCCCAGGTATTGAGGTGTACCGGACGCGGCTTTTCAGTCGGGAAGCGTAAAATATGCTGGCGCACAAAGCGGTGAAATTGCTGGCTCATCTGGTTGAGGCCGCTGGCCGAATAGCTGGCATAGAGCCACGGCGTCTCCAGCGTTTCACCCTGTCCGAGTACCTGTTCGCCGGGGAAATAGAGCGCCTCTGCCTGCATCAGGCGGCGGCCGTCGGTTTTCACATCGGCCCGCAGCCGGTGATTGCCGCTCCAGCCAAGGTGCATCCCCCAGACTTCGCCCTGCTGTTCGCTGAAACCTTGATGACCGGTCATCATCGCCGGGAAATATTCTGACGAGGTTTTACCCCGGCGGTTTTCCTGAATGACACCCCCGTGTTCAAGGCGGGTACGGTGCGGCTGGAACTCTTTAATCCAGCGGCCATGAAATGCCATCACTTCGTCAGCGCGCTCCGGCAGCGGTAGGGTGACGGCGAGACGCGTCACCTGATAATTTCCCGCTTTGAGGCTGGTCAGTGCATTGCGCATCTGCAACACGCCGCTGTCATCCAGGCGCAGTTCGCTACGCAGTTGCAGGCCCGCAATGGCGTCTTCGGTAACGATCGTCAGCTGATTTCCCTGCTGAATAACATCAACCGTATCGAACACTGGCGACCAGTCCAGACCGTCGCGGTGGCCTTCCACGCCCGGCGTGCCGAAAGAGCCGCGCCCTAAATCGGCGCTGAAATTCAACGGTGCATCGACGTCAACCCGGCCATTGGGCACCGCGCGGCTAAGCGAAATCACGTCGTCTGCGCTGAAGCTGTTGAGACGTTGACCCCAATAGAGAATTTCAGCAAAAGGGGCGCAGCGTACGATCAGGCTGGTGCTGTCACTGGTGAGATGAACGATGTCGTTTTCCATGAATTATGGCTCCTGCATTCTTGTTTTCATGCAGTAAGCATTGATCCGAAACGTTTCGGGTGCGTAATGAAAAAGGTCATATTTGTGACACAGCATGGAAAATTAATTTTTGGCGGGAGGGTTGGCGGTCATGCCAAGTTGCAGCACAGGTTGCCATAATACCTGCAAATTAGCGGGTTTTTCGCCGCAGATCAGCGCCAGTGTCATGTCGGCAATCTGTTTGCCTACGGCTTCACGGGTATTCTCCACGATGGCCGTGACGGCGACGTCCGGCAGGCTGTCGGCGGGCAGGCCGTCATAAATGATCAGCGAAACTTTTCTGCTCAGCAGCAGCCCGGCTTCGTGCAGCGCCATGGCGGCCCCTTCCCCGTGCATATTGCAGTCGCAGACAATGGCAGTGGGGGACACCGCGTGCGCTATCAGTTCTTTGGTGACCAGATAGCCGTCGCGGCGGCTGGGGCTGACTTTGCGGATCCACTCAGGCATGACCGGCAGACCCGATGCGGCCATACCGTCCAGATAACCTTGCAGGCGCATACCAATAAACGACTGCGGATTATTCTCGCCGAGAAACGCAATACGCTGGTGGCCGAGACTGGCCAGGAGCGTCACTGCCAGGTCCATACCGGCGCGGTTATCGAAATCAAACCAGGCATAATCCTGCGTCAGCTGGCTGCGGCCCAGCGCCAGAAAGGGGAAGTTACGGCGCTGTAAGTCTTCCAGACGCGGATCCTGTACCAGCGTGTGAGCGACCAGCATGGCGTCCACCCGTTTACTCTCCACTAGACGGCTGTAGGAAAAGTGCGGCAACTCATCGGCGACCAGCAGCAGGTCGACCTCATTTTTCGCCAGTTCAGACGTTATGCAGCCAACCATTTCGATAAACGAAGAGTTGCTTAACGGATGCGAAGTGAAGGGGAAAAGCAGGCCAACGGCATCGATCTTGCCCATTTTTAGACGCCGTGCCAGCGTATTCGGGCGATAGCCGCGTCGCTGCGCCGTGTCCTGCACCCGCGCTTTGGTTTCAGCCGACACATCACTGTAACCGTTCAGCGCACGGCTGACGGTGGTAATGGATAACCCGAGTTCTTTCGCAATATCTTTCAGTGACATAGCAGGCTCCGGCGCGGGATAAGGGAGGTAACAGAGGGCGTAAGAATATCACATCAGCAAGGCGGGAACGTAGCGCAGGAAGTAAAACGG
Organism: Ewingella sp. C233; assembly: GCF_055407225.1. Lineage (NCBI taxonomy): Bacteria > Pseudomonadati > Pseudomonadota > Gammaproteobacteria > Enterobacterales > Yersiniaceae > Ewingella > Ewingella sp. C233. The sequence goes on along the minus strand of NZ_JBUZRI010000004.1, from coordinate 305,110 downwards.
GGCCTTTCGGCCCCGCGGTAATATCGGGCAAAAAGTTACTGTAACGGGCTGAGGGTGATCTCAACGCGGCGGTTCTGCGCTTTGCCTTCTTCGGTGCTGTTACTGGCGATCGGGTTATCCGGACCTGCACCGGTGGTGTGAACGCGACTGCCCGCAACACCCTGGGTGATCAACGCACTGCCCACGCCGTCGGCACGTTGTTGTGACAGTTTCATATTCAGGGCACGGGTGCCGGTGCTGTCAGTGTAACCGACGACGTTAACGGCAGTTTTCGGGTACTCTTTCAGTACCATCGCCACGCCGGTCAGCGTATTGGCGCCCGCCGGTTTCAGCGTGCTGCTGCTGGAGTCGAAGGTCACATTGTTTGGCATATTCAGCACAATGTTATCGCCCTGACGGGTCACGCTGACGCCGGTGCCTTTCATTTTGTCGCGCAGTTTAGATTCCTGCACATCCATGTAATAACCTGCGCCGCCGCCAAGGGCTGCGCCCGCAGCTGCACCGATCAGTGCGCCTTTGCCGCGATCTTTTTTGGAAGATGAAAGCATCCCAACGCCTGCGCCCAGCGCAGCACCCAGGCCCGCGCCAATGCCCGATTTCCCTGCTTCAGACTCGCCGGTATAAGGGTTGGTGGTACAGGCCGATAGGCCCATTGTTACGCAAAGGGCGCCTGCAACCACAATAAGTCGTTTGTTCATCTTATTTCCTTTCTGGATGTTTTCTGTTTTAAGTCGAATAATTTCCATTATGACTGCGTGGCGCGGTACAAGTTGCAAATAAAAACATGTCAAAACATAAAGAAGTGCAACCGGCAGACATCAGCCATGCGGCGTTAAGCCGCTCTTTATGCAGAATTTTACGGCGTTAAGCAGTAGGAGTATTCCGGAACTCTGTTTTTGTAACCTTGGAAGATTTCCAGAATTTATTCAGAAAGGGATTCGTACCAGCGCAGAACCCAGGTCGGCAGACCGGTTCCGGGGTGAAGGGTGTCGTTGACCACCAGGAACGCTTCTTTGCGATAAAAAGCCACGGCGCGCAGGTTTTGCTGATAGACCTCGAGCAGCAACAGCGGGAAATGTGCCTTCGCCTGCTGCATTAATTGTTGCGCCACGCCCTGACCATACACGCTCTCTTTAACAAACAGCGCGCCGATAAACTGCTGATTCAGCACGCTGATAAAGCCGTTGATCTCGCTGTCAGCATCGCAGGAAACCCAGGTGATGGCCTGCGGCAGAAAGGTTTCCCGCACCATGGCCGCACTTTCGTACCAGTAAGATTCGGCAATAAACGGATGGGCCGCCAGCGTACTGCGCAGCCACAACAGCATGATGGCTTCAATGTCAGCAGGCTCTGAGCGGCGGATCATGCGGATTGATTTTTCGGATGACAGAAGCAGTACGACTGATGATCGTTCACCAGCCCGCTGGCCTGCATGAAGGCGTAGCAGATGGTCGATCCGATAAACTTAAAGCCTTTCTTTTTCAGCGCTTTGGACATAGCGTCAGACACGGCGGTTTTGGCCGGAACGCCCTCCGGGCCGAGCGGATTATTGATGAACGGTTCATTCCCGACAAAGCTCCAGACGAAGGCCGAAAAATCCTCGCCGCTGGCCTGCATCGCCAGATAAGCCTGCGCATTGCCAATAATGGCTTTGATTTTACCGCGATGGCGGATGATCCCGGCGTCCAGCACCAGTGTTTCGACATCATCGTCGGTCATTTTGGCGATGCGTACCGGGTCAAAATTATGGAAGCAGCGGCGATAATTATCGCGCTTTCTCAACACGGTGATCCAAGACAGTCCTGCCTGCTGGCCCTCAAGACAAAGCATTTCGAACAGTTCGCGCCCATCTTTGACCGGAACGCCCCATTCCATATCGTGGTAGTCGAGATAAATAGGCTCTTTGGAAACCCAGCTGCACCTTGTCATGTCGTCTGTCCTTGCCGTAATGAAAGTGGCCCATAGTGTTACTTATCAGATTACTCTGCAACGTCCCGTTTTACGCACCGCCGCCTTGACCCTCCGCCAATCTGAACCATAGTCAAAACCACAAATTACAGAATCCTTACATTCTGACTCACTTTCACCTTTAGCTCTTTTTGGAAAACCTCTATGACCCGCAAAACAATAATCCGCAAAAAAGCCCCGATATTCCGTCTGGCGCAGGGCGCGCTGGCAACGGCGCTGTGCTTAGGGATATACGCGCCGGCGCAGGCTTACGACCAGCTTTATGTGTTTGGTGACAGCCTCAGTGACACCGGCAACATTGGCCGCTGGACCTTTGACAGCAGTTCGCATCTGCTTTACGACGAAATCCTGGCTAAAAATATCGGTACCGCGCTCAAACCCTCCTCGCAGGGTGGCCTGAACTATGCGCAAGGCGGTGGTGTGGCAGTGCCGGGGCTGGACTCGGATTATACCACGCAGGATCAGGTGAAAAATTATCTGGCCTCGACCGGAGGGAAAGCGGACCCGAACGGTCTTTATGTTCACTGGATCGGCGGCAACGATTTAGCCGCTGCGGCGCTGAGCCTCAACCCGATCAAAGCCGTGGACATCGCCACCAACAGCGCCGCCCAGGCGGCGTCGCAGGTAAATGATTTACTGAAAGCCGGTGCCGGAACGGTCGTCGTCCCGACGGTACCAAACATCGGGCTGACGCCGGTTTTGATGGAAGGCATTATTCAGGTCGGATTATTGCCGGTGCAGCAGCAGGCGCTGGAAGCCGCTTATAAATACCTGAATGCGCAAGATACGCCGAACGCCGATGCCCGTACCGAAGCGATTCACAACGCGCTGAAGGCCTCGACCACCGCCGGTCTGGATTCCGAACTGGTTCAAGATTTGCTCTCCAAAGGGCTTATCGCCGCCTATGACGCGCTCAAAAGCGTGGCGGGCGATCTGACCGACACCTACAACACCACGGAGGATATCGCGCTGGCGAAGACCGGCGGCAACATTGCGCGAGTGGATATCAACGGCCTGTTCAACGAAGTAATTGCCAATCCGGCCCGCTACGGTTTCGCCAACACGGCCGGTACCGCCTGCCCGGTAGGGACGTCCGCGTCGGAATGTACGTCGAATCTGCCGGGTTTTGACGCCAGCAAATCCTTCCTTTTTGCTGACCACTTCCACCCGACACCGCAGGCCCATGCTCTGATTGCGGATTATATGCAGTCGGTGATCAACGGTCCGCTGGAAGTGACGGCGCTAAATCAGGGATCGCTGGCGCTGACCCGCAATACGCAGGGGTTACTCGACAGCCGTTATCAGCAGCTGCGCACCCAAGATAACGACTCCGGTACCTTTGGCATGTTCGGCGGTTATGCCGGGCAGAGTGCAGACAGTAAATTTAATCCGTCACTGGGTTTAGGCGATGGAGATCTGACCACCAACTCGCTGAATATCGGTATGGACTACCAGATGACCGAACGCTGGATGATGGGCGTGATGCTCTCCGGTGCTGACGATAAGCAGGACCCAACCGGTAATTTCAACTACCGTACGCGTGGCTGGATGGCGACGGCCTTCACTGGTGTGAAAATCGCCGATAACGGCTGGATAAACGGCGATATTCACTATGGCTCGATGAATTACGACGATATCAACCGCAGCATGAAACTCGGCCCGACGACCCGTACTGAAAGTGGCGAAACCCACGGCAAGCAGATTGGCGGGCGTGTTACCGCAGGCTGGGACTTCCCAATTTTATCGGTGCTGAAAACCGGCCCGGTGGCGCAATACAGTTGGGATTACAGCAACATAGAGGGTTATGAGGAGAAGGATAATAACAGCACCTCGATGCGCTTTGGCGATCAGACTTCTCATTCGCAAATCGGCGCGCTGGGCTGGCGTCTGAATGCGGAGCTGGGCATCGTGAACCCGTATGCGCAGGTGACCTATGACCGCCAGTTCGGGGACGACACTTACACCGCTACCGGCGCGATAAAATCCACCCGTACCCGTTTCAGCCGCACCACCGGCGAGCAGGATAACGATTGGGTCGACATGACTCTCGGTGCCAACGTGCAGATCACTGACAATATCGCCGCCTTCGCCGCCGTGTCACAGACCACCGGGCTGGATTCCGGTGAACAAACGTCATACAACGCGGGGATCAGTGCGAGATTTTAAGGTTTGGGGGGGTGTTATGCCCCCTGATAGTCGACGTAATTTATGTCCGGAATGCCCTATTTTGTGTTTTATGGGTTGAGAACTGTAGTCAGTGACTTCAAACGAAGTCATTCTGGCTGATTATCTTCCGCTCAGCGGGTATACTGGCGCACTCTTTTAAACTCACTGTCTCGCGTGCGAAACCAACATGCAAAAGTTTGATACCAAGACCTTTCAGGGCCTGATCCTGACACTCCAGGACTATTGGGCGCAGCAAGGCTGCACAATCGTTCAACCACTGGATATGGAAGTCGGCGCAGGGACCTCCCACCCGATGACCAGCTTGCGCGCACTCGGCCCTGAGCCTTTTGCGGCGGCTTACGTCCAGCCTTCCCGCCGCCCGACCGACGGTCGCTACGGCGAGAACCCAAACCGCCTGCAGCACTATTATCAGTTCCAGGTGATGATCAAACCTTCTCCGGACAACATTCAGGAGCTGTACCTCGGTTCCCTGAAAGAGCTGGGCGTTGACCCGCTGATCCACGACATCCGCTTCGTGGAAGACAACTGGGAAAACCCGACGCTCGGCGCCTGGGGTCTCGGCTGGGAAGTGTGGCTCAACGGCATGGAAGTGACGCAGTTCACCTACTTCCAGCAGGTTGGTGGTCTGGAATGTAAACCGGTCACTGGCGAAATCACCTACGGCCTCGAGCGTCTGGCGATGTACATCCAGGGCGTGGACAGCGTATACGATCTGGTCTGGAGCGATGGTCCGCTGGGTAAAACCACCTACGGTGACGTGTTCCATCAGAACGAAGTGGAGCAATCCACCTATAACTTCGAATATGCCGACGTCGATTTCCTGTTTACCTGTTTTGAACAGCACGAGAAAGAAGCGCAAACCCTGCTGGCTCTCGAAAAGCCGCTGGCGTTGCCGGCTTACGAACGCATTCTGAAAGCCGCCCACTGCTTCAACCTGCTGGACGCGCGTAAAGCCATCTCCGTGACTGAACGCCAGCGCTACATTCTGCGCATCCGTACCCTGACTAAAGCGGTAGCTGAGGCCTATTACGCCTCCCGCGAAGTGCTGGGCTTCCCGATGTGCAAAAAGAACGAGAAGTGAGACAAGTCCATGACTGAAAAAACATTTTTGGTGGAAATCGGCACCGAAGAGCTGCCACCAAAGGCGCTGCGTAGCCTTGCTGAATCTTTTGCTGCCAACCTGACGGCTGAACTGGATGCCGCCAATCTGCCACACGGCGACGTAAAATGGTTTGCCGCGCCGCGCCGTCTGGCGCTGAAAGTCTCCGGTCTGCATGAATCTCAGGCTGACCGCGAAGTTGAAAAACGCGGCCCGGCTGTGGCGCAGGCGTTTGATGCCGAAGGTAAACCGAGCAAGGCGGCTGAAGGCTGGGCGCGCGGTTGCGGTATCACCGTCGGGCAGGCTGAGCGTCTGGTGACGGACAAAGGCGAATGGCTGGTTTACCGCGCTCACGTGAAAGGCGAAAGCGCCCAACACCTGCTGGCACCGATGGTTGCCACGTCGCTGTCCAAACTGCCGATCCCTAAACTGATGCGCTGGGGCGATTCCGACGTGCACTTTGTGCGTCCGGTTCACACTGTGACTCTGCTGCTGGGTGACGAACTGATCCCTGGGCACATTCTCGGTATCGGCTCTGCACGTACTATTCGCGGCCACCGTTTTATGGGCGAACAAGAGTTCACCATCGACAACGCCGATCAATACCCGCAAATCCTGCTGGAACGCGGCAAAGTGATTGCTGACTACGAGCAGCGTAAAGCGATCATCCGTCAGGGAGCTGAGCTGGCGGCTAAACAGATTGGCGGCATCGCTGATCTGAGCGAAAGCCTGCTGGAAGAAGTGACCTCGCTGGTGGAATGGCCGGTCGTTCTGACCGCCAAATTCGAAGAGAAATTCCTCAAGGTGCCTGCCGAAGCGCTGGTGTACACCATGAAAGGTGATCAGAAGTATTTCCCGGTATATGACGCCGCAGGAAAACTGTTGCCGAACTTTATCTTCGTGACGAATATCGAGTCCAAAGACCCGCAGCAGATCATTTCCGGTAACGAGAAAGTCGTGCGTCCGCGTCTGGCCGATGCCGAATTCTTCTTCAACTCCGATCTGAAAAAGCGTCTCGAAGATAACCTGCCGCGTCTGGCAACGGTAATGTTCCAGAAACAACTCGGCACGCTGCGTGATAAAACCGACCGTATCGAAGCCCTTTCTGGTTGGATCGCCGACAAAATCGGTGCCAACGTCGAAAACGCCAAACGCGCCGGTCTGCTGTCAAAATGCGATCTGATGACCAACATGGTGTTCGAGTTTACCGACACCCAGGGCGTGATGGGCATGCACTATGCGCGTCACGACGGCGAAGCGGAAGAAGTGGCCGTTGCGCTGAACGAGCAGTATCAGCCGCGCTTTGCCGGTGACCAGTTGCCAGAGTCGCAGGTGGCCTGTGCGCTGGCTATCGCTGACAAGATGGACACCCTGGCCGGTATTTTCGGCATCGGGCAACATCCGAAAGGCGATAAAGACCCGTTTGCGCTGCGTCGTGCCGCGCTCGGTGTGCTGCGTATTATCGTCGAGAAAAACCTGCCGCTGGATCTGCAAACGCTGACTGAAGAAGCGGTTCGCCTCTACGGTGACAAACTGACTAACGCTAAAGTGGTCGATGAAGTGGTTGATTTCATGCTCGGTCGTTTCCGCGCCTGGTATCAGGAAGAGGGCCACGCTGTTGACACCATTCAGGCTGTGCTGGCACGTCGTCCGACGAAACCGGCCGACTTCGACGCCCGCGTGAAAGCGGTGAGCTACTTCCGTACTCTTGATGAAGCCGCCACGCTGGCTGCTGCCAACAAACGTGTTTCTAATATTCTGGCTAAATCGTCAGATACTCTGCTGGAACACGTTCATGCTTCCGTACTGAAAGAGCCTGCTGAGCTGAAACTGGCTACGCACCTTGTGGTACTGCGCGACAAACTGGAACCGCTGTTCGCCGCGGGCCAGTATAAAGAAGCGCTGGTGGAACTGGCTGCCCTGCGTGAAACCGTCGACAGTTTCTTTGACACCGTTATGGTGATGGATGAGAACGAAGCGGTGAGAGTGAACCGCTTAACACTTCTCTCCAAACTGAGGGAGTTGTTCCTGCAAGTAGCGGACATTTCGTTACTTCAGTAAGTAAGCAAATTTTTAAAATCAAGGCTGTGGGCTCGCTGCCCACACCGCTAAGACCTTGGGCTGCCGCCCAAACTGGCCCAGAAGGTGCGTAAGCGCGCACCCTCTGGACTCCCGCGCTTTGTTAAAAACAGCAGCTGCGCTGGTCACAATGGCTGTGTTTCAGGTGCCACAGTGATAGCCGCACTTCTTGTTTATAAATAAGGCCACCGCTCCGCGGTTCTCTCAGTTCGGGCTTCAACCCGCGAAAAAGACTCGCGGTTTTGCGCCACTCCCTCGACGTCGTTTTGAACGCGGCCGAGGCTTCTTCAAATTCAAATTCCAAACCTGGTCTGTTTTTGTCTTTAAAAAACGTGTGGGCCGCATTCAAAAATGGCGCTGAGCCAGAGGTTCGAGACCTATGGCTCGAACCCGCAGCGAAGGCACCGCCTAAGCGGCGACATTTTGCGGCTATAACAGCGGTGGCTGAAACACGGCCATCCCGATTCAGCGATAGCGCGCAGTTTAAAAACGCAGGATTCCAAAGGAGGTTCGTTTAAACCTCCTTTGGGCCAGTGTGGGCGGCGAGCCCACGGTCTTGACCTTGGCGTTGAATTTAAAAGTCGGTGTGGGCCGACGCCCACGACCTTGAATTTGAATTTGAATTTAAACCGTTTCCAACGCTTTTTTAAAAAGCGTTCTCCCCCCAGATGTTCTATTCTATTACTCGCATGGAAGGCACAGATCGGCAGGGAACTGGCCGGTAAAAAAGAACATTGAAATCAGGAGTCAGGACTCATGGCTGTAGGGATCAGAAGCAGGGCATTCGCGCGCTGGCTGGCGCCGCTTGTGGCATTGCTGGTCGTGTTTCAACTCACGGCGTGTGGTGATAAAGAGCCGGAGCAACGTAAAGCCTTTATCGACTATTTGCAAAATACCGTGATGCGCAGTGGGCAGAACCTGCCATCACTGAGTGAAGATCAGAAACAGAAGTTTGGTAATTACGCCAATGATTACGGCATCATTCTGTCGTATTCACGTCAGATGAAGCAGGCTGTGGAAGGCAGTCTGGTTCCGGCGGTCAGCGCAATCGGGCAGATCCGTACGCCGCAGGATTACATGACTCAGCGTACCGAGCTGCAACAGTCTGTCGGTTCACTGAATCTGCTGAGTGCGCAAATCCGCGACTCGAAGAACAAGGCTGATACCGCCATGGCTGCTCTCAAGCAACCTGACGATCTCAAAGCCGTCTACGCACAGGTTTATTCCAGCGTAGTGACGGAGCCTGCAAACGTGCTGACTCCGTTGGTACCGGCGCTGACCAGCTTCACCCAGGACATCATCGCCGTGGGCGATTACCTGCAACAGCAGGGTGCTCAGGTAGCCTTCGCGAACGGTGGTGTGCAGTTCCCGACGCAGCAGCAGGCGATGCAATACAACACCATGATGTCGAATCTGGTGGGTAAACAGCAGACATTGCTCAGCGCGCAGAAAGCTGCGCAGGGCGATTACAGCCACTAAGGTTTATTCCCGCAGAGATACGGTGAACCGACCTTAAAAGCCACGTTAAAAAACGTGGCTTTTTTAATGTTAAAATAAAAAAAACAATAGTACTAATTTGACGAGGTTCACAATTACATCCTTTTAATAAAAATAATTATTTGTGATTTGGTTATCAAAATGACTATTGACTTATTATTTTTAATTAAAATAAGCAGTAAATAATGTGAGTGCCATTCACTTTTCCACCCCTCATTCTGTTTTATTAGACAGCGATCACAAGATTCCGCCCGTTTGCTAAAAAAGTAGCGTGAGAATATGCTCCGGATTATTCAATGTCCGTCATTATCCTGTGATATTTTATTCGGGGGAACATTACGGGAATAAGGGGTGTGATATGTCAGAGTTAATAAATTTCTTTCATCAGGATGCGATAAATATTTATTCCGGCGCGAAGAGCTGGCAGCATGCGATAGATTTATCGATGGAAAACCTGCTGGAGAATAATTCGATAACGGAAAATTATATTGCCTCCATCAAACAAACCACACTGGATATCGGCCCCTATTATTTGCTGGCTCCGCATATCGCCATGCCCCATGCGCGGCCAGAGTGCGGGGCGCTGAAGACGGCGCTTAGCCTGACGCTGCTGCGCGAAGGCGTGAGCTTTAGCGCTGAAAGCCCGCCGGTGAATCTGCTTATCGGCCTGGCGGCCGCCGATGCGGACTCTCATATCTCCGCCATTCAGGCATTAAGTGAAATGCTGTGTGAAGACGACGTGATTAATGAATTACTCCGTGCGGAAAATATTGAGGAGTTAACCAACATCATCCGGCGTTATTAATTTTACCCTCCCTCTCAAACAGGAATTAAATATGGCTAACAAATCAATGCGCGCCAGAGTGCAGGCTTTTGGCGGCTTTCTGACGGCAATGGTCATTCCCAATATCGGGGCTTTTATTGCCTGGGGTTTTATTACGGCGTTATTTATTCCGACCGGCTGGACTCCTAATGTCCACTTCGGCCAACTGGTTGGCCCGATGATCACCTATCTGCTGCCGCTGATGATTGGTTCCACCGGCGGACACCTGATCGGCGGTAAACGCGGAGCGGTCATGGGCGGTATCGGCACCATGGGGGTGATTGTTGGTGCAGATATTCCGATGTTTATCGGAGCGATGGTGATGGGGCCACTTGGCGGTTATGTGATCAAAAAAGTGGATCAGGCGCTGGAGAAACGCATCCCCGCCGGCTTTGAAATGGTCATCAATAACTTTTCGCTCGGTATTCTCGGCATGTTGTTATGTCTGCTGGCCTACGAGGTCATTGGCCCGGCGGTGATGGCGGCCAATAACGTGGTGAAAGAGGGCATTGAGGCACTGGTGGCAACCGGTTATTTGCCGCTGCTGTCGGTGATTAACGAACCGGCAAAAGTGCTGTTTCTCAATAATGCTATCGATCAGGGAGTTTATTACCCGCTGGGTATGCAGGACACCGCACAGGCTGGCAAATCTATCTATTTCATGGTGGCTTCCAACCCTGGTCCCGGCCTCGGTATGCTGCTGGCTTTCGCGTTGTTTGGGAAAGGGCTGAGCAAAAAGTCTGCACCCGGCGCGATGATCATTCATTTTCTCGGCGGTATCCACGAGCTCTATTTCCCTTACGTCCTGATGAAACCGCTGATGATCATCGCGATGATTGCCGGCGGTATGACCGGTATCTACGTCTTTGAACTGTTTGGTGCGGGGCTGGTAGCTGGCCCAAGTCCTGGCTCAATCTTTGCCTATCTGGCCCTGACGCCGCGCGGGGGGTTTATCGGAACCTGCGCCGGTGTGCTGGCGGGCACCGTGGTCTCTTTTGTCGTCGCTACCGTGATTTTGAAACTTGATACTTCACCGGCGGAAGATAACTTCGCTGATTCCCAGACGGCGAACAAAAAACGTAAGGCCGAAGGCAAGGTGATTACATCACCGCTGGCGGCCCGGGTCAGTCTGATCGCCTTTGTTTGTGATGCCGGAATGGGCTCCAGCGCCATGGGCGCGACCACGTTTCGCAAGAAGCTGGAAAAGGCGGGTTATACGATCGAGGTGAAACACTATTCCATCGAAAACATCCCGGCTGATGCCGACATTATTGTCACCCACGCCAGTCTGGAAGGGCGTGCACAGCGGGTCACGGATAAACCGCTGATCCTGATTAAAAACTACCTTGGTGACCCGGCGCTCGATGCGCTGCTTATCGATATCACCTCACAGCCTCAGCAAGGAGCACTCGCATGAAAACCAAAGTCGCGGCCATTTATGGCAAGAAAGACGTCAGAATCCGGGAATTCGACCTGCCGGAAATCAGCGATGACGAACTGCTGGTGAATGTGGTGTCAGACAGCGTGTGTCTCTCGACCTATAAAGCTGCTCTGCTCGGGAGTGAACACAAACGCGTACCGGAAGATATTGCTGAGCATCCGGCCGTCACCGGGCATGAATGCGCCGGGGTGATCGTTCAGGTTGGGAAAAACCTGACTGGACGTTTTCAGGAAGGAAAACGCTTCGTGCTGCAACCGGCCATGGGGCTGCCGACCGGATATTCCGCCGGTTACAGCTATGAAACGTTCGGCGGTAACGCTACCTATATGATCATCCCGAAACAGGCTATTGATATGGGCTGCGTGTTGCCTTATGAGGGGCGTTACTTTGCGGCGGCCTCTCTGGCGGAACCGATGTGCTGCATTATCGGCGCGTATCACGCTAGCTATCACACCACGCAGTATGTGTATGAACATCAGATGGGCATTAAAGCCGGGGGCAATCTGGCACTGTTGGCCTGCGCCGGACCGATGGGCATCGGGGCGATTGATTACGCGATTAACGGCGATGTGAAACCCGCGCGCGTGGTGGTGGTCGATATTGACGAACAGCGCCTGGCACGGGCAGAGCAATTATTGCCGGTCGCCCTGGCGGCGGAAAAAGGCATTGAACTGGTCTACATCAACAGCAAAACTTTGTCAGACCCCGCAGCTCACCTGCGCGAACTGACTGGCAACCACGGATTCGACGACGTCTTTGTTTACGCGGCGGTCGCACAAGTGATCGAATTGGGCGATGACCTGCTGGCTGAAGACGGCTGCCTGAATTTCTTTGCCGGGCCGACTGACAAAAACTTTCGCGTTCCCTTCAATTTCTACCATGTTCATTACTCTTCGACGCATATTGTCGGCACGTCGGGAGGTTCGACCGGTGATATGGAAGAGGCGCTGGCGCTCACGGCGGCGGGGCGCATTCAGCCTTCGTACATGATCACCCATATCGGCGGGCTGGATGCGGTGCCGGAAACGGTGCTCAACCTGCCCCATATTCCGGGTGGCAAAAAGCTTATCTACAACGGGATTTCTCTGCCGCTGACGGCCATTGACGATTTTGCTGAACTGGGCAAAAGCGACCCGCTGTTTGCCCGGCTGGCAGAGCTGGTGGCACCGACGCACGGCGTGTGGAATGCGCAGGCGGAGCAGGCTTTGCTCAGCCACTTTGGTGTTTCCACCGGCCTGTAATATGATCAATTCTCCTCATTACTGAATTGGCTAAGGGAAGGATGACTGTACTCACTGAAGATCAGGTGCTGGAGACGCTCTCCGCCCAGACCAATCTCAATGATTTTCTGGATGCCGCCAATGTGATTTTACTCAGCGGCATAAAGCAGTTCCTTCCCCACTTGTTTATCAATAATGACGAGGATATCCGTGAATTTGCCGTCAAGCCGCTGCTCGCCAAATCTGGCCCGCTCGACAGTATTGATGTTTCCCTGCGGCTGATTTACGCGCTGGGGAAAATCACAAAACCGGTCTATGCCGATATTTTGCTGTTTTCTCAACTGGATGAGCATCTTAAAACGCAGCCTGAGACGGTCGGATTTCATGAAGAAACCGTTTATGAATTTATCCAGAATCTGCGCTGCGTCACCGATAACCCGCTGATGTTCCAGTCCATTGAGAAAATGAAATATGCCGGTTTTGAGATATTCAATAATGCGCGCTATAGCAATTTGGTGAGAACGGCGCTGTCACTGGCGGTGACGGATTTACTCAAGGAACTCACCTATGAACGTAACGCTGACGATTAACGGGCTGACCACCGAGGCTTGCTTTCCCCATCAGGATATCGACCAGCTCCACCTGCCTCTTTTACAGCGTTTTTCTACGCTACAACGCCTGCAAAACCGGCCTCTGATTGTCTTTCTGGTCGCACCGCCTGGCACCGGTAAAACCACGCTGTCCGCCTTCTGGCAAAAACTCTCCTGCGAAACGCCCGGGCTGGTCCCGTTACAAACGTTGCCGATGGACGGTTTTCATCACCGCAACTGCTGGCTGGATGCCCACGGCCTGCGCCAGCGTAAAGGCATGCCGGAGACCTTTGATCTCGCCAAATTACGCGATGCATTACTGACGTTACGTGAATCCGGCAGCCGCTGGCCGCAGTACTGCCGCAGGTTGCATGAGCCGGTCGAAAACGCTATCAGCGTCACTGCCCCGGTGCTGATAGTTGAGGGAAACTGGTTGCTGCTCAACGAGGCTGGCTGGGCATCGCTCGCTGCGTTGTGTGATGTGAGCATTTTTATTGAAGCCGATCCGGACACGCTTCGCGGGCGGCTGATCGGGCGTAAAATCCGCGGTGGACTGACGCCACAGCAGGCTGAAGATTTTTATGCCATGACCGACGGGCCAAACGTAATGCGGGTGTTAGAACAGAGTCAGCCTGCGGATATCACGCTCAAAATGGGCGCGGATAATGGCTATCAAAAGGTCGATTTATAAAAAATGACAATTTTTAACCTGCAACCGGCGGCAAATTACTCTATTTTTCAACAACGCATCCTATTCCCGGATTGACTAATTAAGGATTTTTGATGAAACGTCTGACGATGACATTGCTGGCCGCGCTGGTTATGGCGCCCACGGTTGTGATGGCCGCTGACAGCGCCACCGCTGATTTTACTCCGGCCCAGCAGGCGGCAATTGGCAAAATCGCCTCCGATTACCTGATGGCGCACCCGGAAATTCTGGTGCAGGTCAGCCAGAAATTGCAGGCGCAGCAGGCTGACCAACAGCAGCAGCAAACGCAAGAAGCCGTGCTGGCCAATGCTAAAGCGCTGGTCAGCGACCCGGCAACCCCAAGTTATGGCCCGAAAGACGCTAAAGTCGCCTTTGTTGAATTCTTCGATTATCAGTGCCTTTACTGTAGCCGCATGGCGCCGCTGGTAGAACAAACCGTGAAGGCCAATCCAAACGTGCGTTTCGTCTTCAAAGAGTGGCCAATCTTCGGTGACCGCTGGAAAGCCTCCATTACCGCCGCTGAAACTGGCATGGCCGTATGGAAAGAGAAAGGCTCACAAGCCTATTTCGACTATCACAACAGCATCTACCGTACCGGCCATGACGAAGGCAAACTGACCGATGCCGATATCGCCGGTGCCGTGAAAGCAGCCAAAGCCACCACGCCGTCGGCGGCACAGCTGAAAGCGACTCACGAAGCCATCGCTTCCAATGACGAACTGGCGCGTACATTAGGCTTTAGCGGTACGCCCGGCTTTATTGTGATGCCAACTTCTGGCGCCACTGCCGGGAACACCACGGTCCTGCCGGGTGCCGTCTCCGCGGAAGATTTACAGGCCGCTATTGTGAAAGCACAGGGTAAATAATTTCTTTCGCCACATAACAGGCATCGTGCAAGCGGTGCCTGTTATTGCTTCCTGCTTGTCCATTGTCCTTCCTGACTGACGTCATTCCCCTGTCATTTTCTTTCAACATCATCTCCGTCAACCCGCTCACGTACGTGATAAATACAGCTGAGTATTTTTTAAGCTGAATTTCAACGTCTGCCAAAAAATACTTTGTGATATAAGTCACATTTTAATAACAAATGCATACTACCAAATGGTGATGTTCGTCACGTTTCAATCACCTCCGTGTCTGTTTTTTGTCCTTTGTGGTTAATTTTCAAGCCTGTTTTGTGATCGCAGTCACCTAAAAGCGGGGTGTGGCGGGGGGTTGGGTGTGATCTCGCTCACGCATCGCGCGCTGGCTACGCGGTGCCATAATCACGTGGTAGAGTCCGCCTCGCAGACAGCAATTCGACGGACGGATTTTTAAAGCAGTGGCAAAAAAACCGTAGTAACCGTCACCGATAATTAACAGATATGACGCGCTCTTATTGTTAGCGCGTATCAATAGGGGTGCGTTTTATGTTTTCACCAAACGTTAAGGTCGGAGTTCAAAACTTTGGCCGCTTCCTGAGTAACATGGTGATGCCTAACATCGGGGCATTTATTGCCTGGGGTATCATTACTGCGTTGTTCATTCCTACCGGCTGGCTGCCGAACGAAACCTTAGCCAAACTGGTCGGCCCGATGATCACTTACCTGCTGCCGTTGCTGATCGGTTTCACCGGTGGGCGTCTGGTCGGCGGCGACCGCGGTGGCGTGGTCGGTGCAATCACCGTAATGGGTGTTATCGTCGGTGCGGATATGCCGATGTTCCTCGGTGCGATGATTGGTGGCCCGCTGGGCGGCTGGTGTATCAAGCGCTTTGACCGTTGGGTTGACGGCAAAATCAAAAGCGGCTTTGAGATGCTGGTTAACAACTTCTCAGCCGGTATTATCGGTATGCTGCTGGCGATCCTGGCCTTCCTGGCAATCGGCCCTCTGGTAGAAGCCCTGTCTAAACTGCTGGCTGCTGGCGTGCACATCATGGTTGTTCATAACCTGTTGCCGTTAGCTTCCATCTTTGTTGAACCGGCGAAAATCCTGTTCCTCAATAACGCCATCAACCACGGTATCTTCTCTCCACTGGGTATCCAGCAGGCGACTGAAACCGGTAAATCTATCTTCTTCCTGATCGAAGCGAACCCAGGTCCGGGTATGGGCGTTCTGATGGCCTATATGTTCTTCGGTCGTGGCAGTGCTAAGCAGTCTGCGGGCGGCGCGGCAATCATCCACTTCTTCGGTGGTATCCACGAAATTTACTTCCCATACGTGCTGATGAACCCGCGCCTGCTGTTGGCGGTAATTCTGGGCGGTATGACTGGCGTGTTCACCCTGACCATGCTTAACGGCGGTCTGGTGTCTCCAGCTTCACCGGGTTCCATCCTGGCTGTTTTGGCGATGACGCCAAAAGGCGCATACTTCGCTAACATTGCTGCTATCGTGGCGGCTTTTGCAGTCTCCTTCATCGTGTCTGCTTTCCTGCTGAAAACCACTAAAGCGAAAGAAGGCGATGACCTGGACGACGCAACCCGTCGTATGCAGGACATGAAAGCTGAGTCTAAAGGCGGCAAAGTAGCGACTGCGGGCGTAGCGGGCGACCTGTCTACCGTGCGTAAAATTATCGTAGCCTGCGACGCCGGTATGGGTTCCAGCGCCATGGGTGCCGGTGTACTGCGTAAGAAAGTGCAGGACGCAGGCCTGACCAACATCAGCGTGACCAACAGTGCGATTAACAGCCTGCCGGACGACGTTGATCTGGTCATTACCCACCGTGATTTGACTGAGCGCGCTATGCGTCAGGTTCCTCATGCGCAGCACATCTCGCTGACCAACTTCCTCGACAGTGGCTTGTACACTGACCTGACTGCCCGTCTGGTTGAAGTGAACAAATCCAGTCAATACAAAGAGAAAGTGACGACTACGCTGGGCGACAGTCTGGTGTCGGACAGTGAAAACGAAAACCTGTTCCGCATGAGTGAAAGCAACATCTTCCTCGGCTTACAGGCAACCAGTAAAGAACAGGCGATTCGTTTTGCCGGTGAGCAATTGGTGAAAGGCGGTTATGTTCAGCCGGAATATGTTGAAGCGATGCTGGCACGTGAACAGCTGACTTCCACTTACCTTGGCGAATCTATCGCGGTACCGCACGGTACTATCGAAGCGAAAGACCGCGTACTGAAAACCGGTATCGTATTCTGCCAGTATCCGGCGGGTATTCGCTGGGGTGACGATGAAGATGACGCAGCACGTCTGGTCATTGGTATCGCCGCACGTAATAATGAGCACATCAACGTGATAACCAAGCTGACCACCGCACTGGATGAAGACGGCGTTATCGACCGTCTGGCAAATACGTCCAGCGTGGAAGAAGTCCTGAGCATTCTTCGCGGTTAAGCGTTAAGTCATATGCCTTAAGTTTCAAACATAAAGAATTAGAGCGTCACTCAGCGGGTCTTACGAGACCCGCTTGTTGATTCGGAGCCGGGCGGCTCCCCAGCTTTACCTAATGATGGCCCCCGATTTGAAGGAAATATTATGAAAGCATTACATTTTGGCGCAGGTAACATTGGCCGCGGTTTTATCGGTAAATTACTGGCTGATGCCGGAATCGAACTGACGTTTGCGGATGTCAGCCCTGTCTTACTCGACGCGCTGAACAGCCGTAAAAGCTACGATGTGCACGTGGTCGGTGAGAAGGCGAGCGTTGAGCCTGTGCGCAACGTCAGCGCCGTCAACAGCGCCGGTCAGGATGCAATCAACCTGATCGCTGAAGTGGATTTAGTGACCACCGCCGTCGGCCCGACCGTGCTGGAAAAAATCGCACCAAACGTCGCCAAAGGTCTGGTTCTGCGTCATCAGCAGGGTAATGAATCGCCGCTGAATATCATCGCCTGTGAAAACATGGTGCGTGGTACCAGCCAGTTTAAACAGCACGTCTTCAATGCGCTGCCGGAAGATGAAAAAGTCTGGGTTGAAGCCCACGTTGGTTTCGTGGATTCTGCGGTTGACCGCATCGTGCCACCGGCCGCTGCTGGCACCACCGATCCGCTGGAAGTCACCGTTGAAACCTTCAGCGAGTGGATTGTTGACCAGACTCAGTTCAAAGGCCCGCTGCCGAAAATTGCCGGTATGGAACCGACTGACAACCTGATGGCCTTCGTCGAGCGCAAACTCTTCACGCTGAACACCGGTCACGCCATTACCGCGTATCTCGGTCAGCAGGCCGGTCACGCCACGATCCGCGATGCGATTCTGGACGAAAAAATTCGCCTGATTGTACGCGGTGCGATGGAAGAGAGCGGTCAGGTGCTGATCAACCGTTACGGTTTTGACCCGGAAAAACACTTCGCTTACATCGAAAAAATTATCTCCCGTTTTGAAAACCCGTACCTGCACGATGATGTTGAGCGCGTTGGCCGTCAGCCGCTGCGCAAACTTAGCGCCGGTGACCGTCTGATCAAGCCATTGCTGGGGACGCTGGAATATCGCCTGCCGCACAACAATCTGGTGATCGGTATCGCCGCAGCCATGCATTATCGCAGCGACGAAGATCAGCAGGCGAAAGAGTGGGTTGAATTACTGGAAAAAGTCGGGCCGAAAGCGGCGCTGGCGCAGGTGTCAGGCCTGCCGGAAGACGGAGACGTTGTCGCACAGGCGGTCAGCATCTACGAGAAAAAGAGTTTCTGATTTTTGCCAACACCAGGTAAATCAGGCGCTGTCGGGCAGGATAACGTGCCCGACACCCGCCTTTCACGGATGACAGCAGAGGCGTTATGGACACACCTGAAGCCGTAATTCATGACGCGATCCTTAAAGTAAGTAACTCGATGGAAAAAGCACAGGCGTTTGAGAACCGGGTACTGGAAAAACTGAACGCAGGGAAAACTGTGCGCAGCTTTTTGATGACTGCCGTGGAATTGTTGGCGGAAGCGCTGGATATTCTGGTGGTGCAGGTTTTCCGTAAAGATGATTACGCCGTCAAATATGCCGTTGAACCTTTGCTGACCGGTAACGGCCCGCTGGGGGATTTAACTGTGCGTCTGAAACTGATTTATGCGCTTGGCGTGATCAGCCGCCACGAGTATGAAGATGCCGAACTGCTGATGGCCCTGCGTGAAGAGCTGAACTACGACGGTGAAGATTACCGCTTCACCGACGACGAAATTCTCGGCCCCTTCGGCGAACTGCACTGTGTCACCGAACTGCCTCCAGCCCCCACCTTCCTTAAACCCGGCGAGGCTGACGAATCGCTGATCGCCATGCAGCGCCAGCGTTATCAGCAAATCGTCCGCTCCACGATGGTGTTGTCAATCACCGGTCTGATTGCACATATCAGCAATCAGCAGCCTTCGCGGCTTTCCCCGGTGAAAAAATAACGTACTTACATCAGTGCATGACGCACTTCGCCAATCAGCAGCCACAGCGCGGTAAGTGCCATCATGCCGCCCATAATGGTATTGAACAGTTTCAGTTTCCATTCAACGCGTAATGCCTGACGTAACCTGTCACCCATCACCACCCAAACCAGAATGCACGGAAGGTTGACCAGCGCGAAGCCGACGCAAATCAGCAGCGTGTGATGCAGCATATTGCCTTCCGGCGGCGTGAAGAGAATTGCCACGTTGGTCGCCATCAGCCAGGCTTTAGGGTTGATGGCCTGAAACAAAGCGCCGCCGACCAGATTCATCGGTTGCTGTTTTTCGCCCTCTTTTGGCGTGCCGGAACGGTAAATTTTCCATGACAGCCAAAACAGATACGTACAACCGATCACCGCCATTGGCAGGCGCACGACGTTCATCCAGCTGAGCAAAATCGCCAGCATCGAGGTCATCAGCGCGCATTGCACCACACAGCCGAGCGTGATCCCGAGCATCATCGGCACGCTGCGGCGCAGCCCGAAATTCACCCCCGAGGCGGCCAGCAGCAAATTATTAGGCCCCGGCGTGATCGACATCACCGTGACATAACTGACGAAAGCGGTATCCAGCATGTGTATTCCCCTGCATCTAAAATCTGTCCCTACAGAGTAAGGAGTCAGAGGGTTAGGTAACAGAGCCAAAAATACGCTATTGTCATGGTTACAGTTGTATGAGAAACCAACTGTACCTATTCACTTTTGCGGAACTGACACCATGGCCGAAATACTGACTTCGTTCACTGACGTTTCTACCGATACGCGCTACAACCAGCTGGCCGATAATCTTGCCGAAGCGATCCGCCGTGGCACCTTACCTGCGGGCAGCCGCCTGCCGTCGGTGCGCAGCAGTGCGCAGACTCACGGGGTCAGTATCAATACCGTGGTGGCGGCCTACCGGCGGCTGGAAGATCGCGGGCTGATAGAGGCCCGACCGCAATCGGGTTTCTACGTGCGCACAGCGCTCCCGGCGCTGGAGGTGCAGCATCAACTCCATGCGCCAGCCGCTAAGCCCGCCGAAGATGTTCTGGACCTCATCGACACCGTGTTTGCCGCGCAGATCAATCCGGCTTATACCAACCTTTCTCTGGCCTGCCCGCAGGCGAATGATTTCTATCCCGGCGCCAAACTGGGCCGCATCATGGCGTCGCTGCTGCGCCGTCAGCCGCACCTGATTGGTCAGTACGCGCTGCCGCCTGGCAATCTGGCGCTGCGTCAGCAAATCGCCCGGCGGTCGCTGGCGCTCGGTATGATGCTGGAAACCGCGGATATCACCCTGACGCACGGCTGCATGGAAGCCTTACAGCTTGCACTGCGGGTGACGACCAAGCCGGGTGACAGTGTGGGCCTTGAGACGCCAACCTATTTCTATCTGCTGCCGCTGCTGGCCAGTCTCGGGCTGAAAGCGGTGGAAATTCCGACCGATCCGCAGACCGGTTTATCGCTGGACGCGCTAGAATTGATGCTCAATGAGAAGCGCCTGAATGCGGTGATCGCTATGCCGACGGCGCAGAATCCGATGGGGTTTACCATGCCCCTGGTGGCGAAGAAACGGCTGGCACGGTTGATGAACGATCATCAAGTGCCACTGATCGAGGACGGGCTTTATGCAGAAATTCAGTTCAGCGATGCGCTCTCTCCGGCGGTGAAATCTTTCGACCGCAACGGCTGGGTGCTGTTTTGCACCAGCTTTACCAAAACGCTGGCGCCGGATTTCCGTATCGGCTGGATCGCCGGTGGCCGCTACGCGGAGCAGTTGCGTAAGCTGAAGGCCGTCTCTTCGATGTCCGAGTCCTCTTTGCTGTCGCAGACGCTGGCGGTGTTCCTCGAATCCGGCGGCTACGACCACCATCTGCGCGCACTGCGTCGCCGCTACGCTTCGCAGGTTGATGAAGCACGCGCGCTGATCGCCCGTTACTTCCCGCAGGGTACCCGTGCCACTCAGCCGATGGGCGGTTTCGTATTTTGGGTCGATTTCCCGGCGGGTGTCGACACGGTGGTACTGTTCCAGCAACTGCTGGATGAGAAAATCTGCATGACGCCGGGCACGCTTTATTCACCGAGCGGGCGCTACCGCAATGGCCTGCGACTGTCGTGCTGTTATCCCTTTAATGCGCGCTATACCGCCGCGCTGGCGCGCCTCGGGCAGCGTGCCTGTGAAATGAGCGGTCTGCCGCCGGGACTGGCTGAAACAACCTCTGACGCGCGGGCTGATGAAACCCGCACTTCCTGATACACTAGACATTATTATCTTGAGCAACATCGTGCCCGACGTGGCACGCACGGGTCGAAAACATTATGAAAGAAGTCGAAAAAGCCGAAATCAAACGCCTCAGCGACATGCTGGACGCACTGAATCACAAAGATGCGACGGTTATTCAGCAGGGTAACTCTGAACTGATTTCCAAGCATGAAGAAGAAAAAGAGAAGCTGGCGGCGGAAATCGCCCGTCTGAAAGACGTTCGCGTTACCAAGCTGAGCAAAGAAGCGCAAAAGCTGGCTACGCTGCCATTCAGCCGCGAAATCACCAAGAAAGAGCAGGCCGATATGGGCACGCTGAAGAAAGTCGTACGCGGCATTGTGGTGGTTCACCCGATGACGGCGCTGGGCCGCGAAATGGGCCTGAAAGTCGTGACCGGTTACGCGAAAAAAGCCTTCTGATTTAAATACCCTCCCTGTAAAAGGGAGGGTATTGTCCTATTTCCCCACCGAACCAAGCAATCTCCGTCCAAAATCCTCGATCTTGCGGTTCACCAGACGCATCTGCATGGTTTTATTCCAGCTGGCGGAAAGCCCCGCAGCGGCCATCAAACGGCGGTACTGTTCTTCATCGAAAGGCATATTGAAGGCGATTGATATCGCCTCCGCGACTGAAACCTCACTGTTGCGGGTCATCAGCTCAAACGTCCGGTCACCGCTGACACTGCCGGTGGCGATCACCCGGTACAGCCAGCCGCAGCGGCCGCTGTCCTGCAAGACCTGCGACATCTGCGGACAGTGCAGAAAACTATTCAGCTTATAGCAGGGCGAGCGCGGCTGGGTCACCTGAATCAGTGCGTCACCCCAGCGAAAAATATCACCAATAAACACGTTGTCTTCAGTCAGCCCCAGCGTGGACAGATTCTCGCCAAACGCCGGCGGATGAAAGCGATCCTCCTGTTCAGGAAAATGCTGGCGCAGCCAGGCGTAGTGTTCGCGTGGAAAGTGACACAGGGCGCGGTCCGGGCCGCCGTGGTATGACTTTTCAGCCTGCTCATCGCCTTCCAGCCCCAGTGAAGTCAGGTGCAGAACACCATTGACCTGACGCTTGCCGATAGCGCTGGGTGCATTGTTGTCATAGGATTTTATCGCGCCAATATATACGTCCGGGTAGTGCATAAAGCCTCCGTCATGCCGATGTCCAGACTTTCAGCATACCCTGCATTGCCGGTGCTAAAAAGTCGCAAAAAAAAATGCGCCGCAGCGGGCGCATTCTTATCTCAGCCTACCGGCAGTCTTAAAAGGTTTCCCAGTTGCCCTGCTGTGTGCTGGCCGGGTGGACCGGGGGCAGGGCTTTGGACGCCGGGCCGCGTTTGTTTTCCGGTACCACAAAATTGTCATTCTCTGACAACCTGAACACCGATACCGCATTGGTCAGCACGCGGGACTGGTCTTCCAGCGAATCTGCCGCTGCCGCAGATTGTTCCACCAGTGCGGCGTTCTGCTGCGTGGTGCTGTCCATCTCGACAATCGCCTGCGAAATCTGGGCAATGCCCCTGCTCTGTTCATCCGATGCGGACGCAATCTCGCCCATAATATCACGCACGTTGGTCACCGATTGCACAATGTCCTGCATGGTGCGGCCGGTGTTTTCGACCAGCTTCGCGCCGGTGTTGACCCGCTCGACCGACTCGGCAATTAGCCCTTCGATCTCTTTGGCCGCCTGCGCACTGCGCTGCGCCAGTGAACGGACTTCAGACGCCACAACTGAGAATCCGCGCCCCTGCTCACCGGCCCGCGCGGCCTCAACCGCGGCGTTCAACGCCAGAATGTTGGTCTGGAAGGCGATGCCGTTGATCACAGAAGTAATTTCGGCAATACGCTTCGAACTGCCGGAGATTTGCTGCATGGTGACGACAACATCGCCAACCTGTTTGCCGCCACGCGTAGCAGTTTGCGACGCCTCAGAAGCCAGTTTGCTGGCATGGTGGGCATTCTCGGCGTTCTGTTTCACCGTTGAACTCAGTTGTTCCATGCTGGCAGCGGTCTCTTCAACGGCGGCGGCCTGCTGCTCGGTGCGCGAGGATAAATCCGTGTTACCCGCCGCAATCTCGGCGGCGGCGTGGGAAACCTGACTGACGCCCATACGGATTTCATAAATCATATTACGCAGGTTCTGGCTCATCCCGGCCACGGCGTTCATCAACATACCCAGCTCATCACGACGCGGTGTGGACTGCGCCGCCGTCAGGTCGCCTTTGGCAATCAGCTCTGCTGTTGCGAGCGTAGCGCGCAGCGGACGGGTGATTTGACGGGTGATGCGCCAGGCGATCAGCGCACCGATAAACAGTGCTGCCAGAGTGATAACCGCCATCAGAATCAGCGCCCGGCTGATATCCCGGTGCGTGTTATCCAGCTCATTTTTAAAGATTTTGCTGACCAGCGTGTTCATCTCTGAGGCTTTGACCGACAGCAGCTGCGAGTTCTGCTGTTCACGCTCGTAAGCGGGCATATAGGCCACCACGTGAGATTTATAAGTCGCCAGCGCGCTCATCAGCGGTGCGAGCGTTTCTTGCTGGTTAGGAAGCAGCAGGGCGTTGAGTTTTTTGGCGTTAGCCTGCGTGTCATCGATGGCGTTAAGCAGCGTGGTTTCGGACTCTTTATCCATGTTCAGCAGCAGTCCGCGCACGTAATAACGCACGCTGATCAGTTTCTGAATCACCTCAGCCAGAGAGAGACGAATCGAGGGATCGGCATCTTCCACCCGCAGCTGATCCTGCAGGCGTTTAACCACATCTTCTGTTTCCGACAGATTCCAGCTTTTGCGCACGGCATCTTTTTCATCGATGGCCTGTTTAAATGCAGTCTGAGCCTGAATGTACTCTTTGATTTTTACCGGCACCTGATCCAGATTGGCCTGGCTCTGCGCGTCCCACTCCAGCCTGCCTTTCGAGGTATCGACCAGCTTTTGCAGATCCGCGATGCTGCGCTGGTTTTTAACCAGATAATCGGGATTGTAATTGAGCTGATAGAGCGTGCGGCTGAGCCGGGCATCGTTGAGCAACGTATTCATCTGGTTGCTGAAATCTACTTTTTCAGCGCGGTCGTTGATGTCTTTGAACTTCACCATACCGACTGCGGCGATCACCACCGCGATGAGTAAAACCAAACCAAAACCCAGTCCGAGTTTGGTGCCGACTTTCAGGTTTTCAATGCGTTGTGACAGACCTGTACCCTTTCCCATTACTGTTCTCCGCCGACGCGTTTGCCCATGAGGTAAGTTTTTGTGAAGCCTTTGTTAAAGGCATATCGGTGGACTTAAGACAAACTTTAGGGGTAGAGAGCGGCTTATTTGAGAACTGCGGGCGGGGTCTGATATTTGAACGTACAAACTGCAAAAGAAAGACATAAAAATGGCGGGGAAGACCCCGCCATTTGAGCAAACTGTACCCCGGTTAAGGGGGGCGCGAAATTACTTCGCTTCAGCCAGACGTTTTGCTGCTTCGTCCCAGTTCACAACAGCCCAGAACGCTTTGATGTAATCAGGGCGTTTGTTCTGATATTTCAGGTAGTAAGCGTGTTCCCACACGTCCAGACCCAGCAACGGGTAACCGGAAGCGCCAGAAACGGCTTCACCCATCAACGGGCTGTCCTGGTTAGCAGTAGAAACCACCGCCAGTTTGCCGTCTTTCAGAACCAGCCACGCCCAGCCTGAGCCGAAACGAGTGGTTGCTGCTTTTTCAAAGGTTTCTTTGAAAGCGTCAACGCTGCCGAAATCGCGTTCGATAGCCGCTTTCAGGTCGCCCTGCAAGGTGGTACCGGTTTTCAGGCCTTTCCAGAACAGGCTGTGGTTAGCATGGCCACCCGCGTTGTTACGCAGAGCCACTTTCTTGTCAGCAGGAACTTTATCGAGGTTAGCGATCAGTTCTTCAACCGACAGTTTTGCCAGTTCTGGCAGGCTTTCCAGCGCAGCGTTAGCGTTGTTAACGTACGCCTGATGATGTTTAGAGTGATGGATTTCCATCGTCTCTTTGTCGAAATGCGGTTCGAGTGCGTCGTATGCGTAAGGCAGTGATGGCAGTGAATAACTCATGTTCATCGTCTCCATAGTGTAGGGCGGCACCGTCATTGTGAGCACCGCGTAATCAGTCGGATCATTATAGTTAATTAAATGATATTGAAAATGATTATCTATGCTCCGCACTTTGTGCGGGTATTCGTAAGATGCTGTTATACGGGGCTTAGAGCGAGATTAACTAAGCCGTGCTGCAAACGGTCTAAGGCCTGATTCGGACCATTCTGCCGTAATGTTTACCCTTTCAGCCGCTGCGCATGCGTATACACCGTTGCCCGGCCGGGTTTGCTGAAACCAACCAGCGTCAGGTTACAGCGTTCGGCGACATCGACGGCGAGTTGGGTGGCGGCCGAGACGGCAAACAGGATTTCCACACCGCACATGGCCGCCTTCTGTACCATTTCGTAGCTGGCGCGGCTGGAAACCAGCGCGGCGCCGGCCTGCCAGTCTGGTTTTTTCGCCCGCACGCCGAGGATTTTATCCAATGCGACGTGGCGGCCGACGTCTTCGCAGCCGCCGAGCAGTTTGCCCTGCGGGCTGAGCCAGGCACCCGCGTGGGTGCAACCGGTCAGTTGGCCGATAGTTTGTACCGATTTCAACTGATGCAACGCACTGTCCAGATTCGACAAATCAAACGTCTGTGTGAACGGTAATGGCGCAACGGGGCGAAAGAGATCGCCAAGCTGCTCAATGCCGCACACTCCGCAGCCGGTGCGGCCAGCCATTGCGCGCCGTCGCTCTTTCAGCCCGGCGAAACGGCGGGTGGATAACTCAATGTTAACTTCTATGCCATTGCAGTTCGATGACACATCGATGCCGTAGATATCAGCCACCGATTCGATAATCCCTTCAGACAGCGAAAACCCCAGCGCAAAGGCCTCGAGCTCTTTGGGCGACGCCATCATCACAACGTGCGAGATGCCGTTGTACACCAGCGCGACCGGCACTTCTTCGGCAATCCAGTCATCCTGCGGCGCATCGAGATGTCCGCGTTGCATCACCTTTTTACGGGTGGCACCGATGATCTGCGTCACTTTTTGGTCATCTTTTTCGTCAAATTCGTTTACGCGATGGACATCCATTGGCAATAACCTTATAAACATTCCGGTTACAATAGACCACAATTACAGTCCGGATTTAATACACTATTTTAGCGCCCCTCGCTGCGGCGGGGAAAGCGCCAATGTGAATGCAATGTGTTAACAAATGATAGGAAGGAGTCTTTCATGCAGGTCAGCAGAAGACAGTTATTTAAGATCTGCGCGGGCGGAATGGCAGGAACCACAGCGACGTTACTCGGTTTTGCGCCGTCGCTGGCGCTGGCGGAAACCCGTCAGTATAAGTTGCTCCGCTCGCGGGAAACCCGCAACAACTGTACCTATTGCTCGGTCGGCTGTGGCATTTTGATCTACAGCCTGGGTGACGCTGCCAAGAACGTCAGCGAAAACATCTTCCATATAGAAGGTGACCCGGACCATCCCGTCAGTCGAGGCTCGCTGTGCCCTAAAGGGGCGGGCGTGCTGGATTATATTCACAGCAAAGGCCGCCTGACGCATCCGGAATACCGCGCGCCGGGCTCTGATAAGTGGCAGCGCATCAGTTGGGACGAGGCGATTTCCCGTATCGCCCGCCTGATGAAAGATGACCGCGACGCTAACTTCGTCGAAAAGAACGACAATAACGTGACCGTCAACCGCTGGCTGACCACGGGTATGCTCTGTTCGTCGGCGGCGAGTAACGAAACCGGCCTGCTGGACCAGAAATTCACCCGCGCGATGGGGATGCTGGCGATCGACTGCCAGGCCCGCCTGTGCCACGGCCCGACCGTTTCGGCGCTGGCGCCAAGTTTTGGCCGCGGTGCGATGACTAACAACTGGGTGGACATCAAAAACGCCAACGTGATTTTAATCATGGGCGGCAATGCCGCCGAAGCCCATCCGGTCGGTTTCAAATGGGTGATTGAGGCGAAAACTCGCAATAACGCTAAAGTCATCGTGGTCGATCCCCGCTTTAACCGCAGTGCCGCCGTCGCCGATATCTACTCCCCGATCCGCGCCGGTTCCGATGCCGTTTTCCTGCTCGGCATGATCAACTACCTGATCACCCACGACAAAATCCAGCATGACTACGTGCGCGAATACACCAATGCCAGCCTGCTGGTGCGGGAAGATTTTGCCTTTAATGATGGTCTGTTCAGCGGTTTTGACGCCGCGAAGAAAACCTATAATAAAGAGAGCTGGCACTATCAGCTGGACGAAAACGGCTTCGCGAAGCAGGACAAAACCTTGCAGGACCCGCGCTGCGTGTGGAATTTGCTGAAACAGCACGTCTCCCGCTACACGCCGGAACTGGTCGAGCGCCTGTGCGGCACCTCGAAAGAGGATTTCCTGCTGATAAGTTCGGTTCTGGCCGAAACCTGCGCGCGCGACAAAACCTCCACCATTCTCTACGCGCTGGGCTGGACTCACCATACCGGCGGCGCGCAAATGATCCGCTGTGCGGCGATGATTCAGCTGCTGCTCGGCAACATCGGTATGCCGGGCGGCGGAGTGAATGCGCTGCGCGGGCACTCGAATATTCAGGGCTATACCGATCTCGGTTTACTGTCGCTGAACCTGCCGGGCTACATCGGTTTACCTTCTGAAAAGCAGACATCCCTGACGCAATACCTGAAAGAGATCACGCCGTCTGCGCTGCTGGACGGGCAGGTCAATTTCTGGAAAAACACGCCGAATTTCTTCGTCAGTATGATGAAAAGCTTCTGGGGCGATCACGCGCAGGCGAATAACGACTGGGGCTACGACTGGTTGCCGAAGTGGGATAAAAGCTACGACGTGATGCAACAGGCTGAGCTGATGGCCCAAGGGAAAATGAACGGTTACATCGTGCAGGGCTTCAATCCGCTGGCGGCATTCCCGGACAAGAACAAGTCTTCGCGTGCGCTCGCAAAACTCAAGTACATGGTGGTGATTGACCCGCTGGTCACCGAGTCTTCCAACTTCTGGCAAAACCACGGCGCAATGAACGACATTCAGACCGCCGAGGTGCAGACCGAAGTGTTCCGTCTGCCGTCGTCCTGTTTTGCCGAAGAGAACGGTTCGATTGTGAACTCAGGCCGCTGGTTGCAATGGCATTTCCAGGCCGCTGAGCCACCGGGTGAAGCATTGCACGACGCCAAAATCATTGCCCGCCTGTTTATGAAAGTGCGCGAGCTGTATCAGAAAGAGGGCGGTGCCAACCCGTTGCCGGTGCTGAACATGGCGTGGGACTATCAGGACCCGCTTGACCCGTTGCCGGAGGAGATCGCCCGCGAAGCCAACGGCAAAGCGCTGGCCGATCTCACCGATCCGCAGGGCAATATGGTGGCGAAAAAAGGCCAGCAACTCTCCACCTTCGCTCAGCTAAAAAACGATGGCAGCACCGCCAGCTTCTGCTGGGTTTACACCGGCAGCTGGACCGAGGCCGGTAACCAGATGGCGCGCCGTGACAATGCCGATCCGTCTGGTCTCGGCTGTACCTCCGGCTGGGCGTGGTCGTGGCCACTCAACCGCCGCATTCTCTATAACCGCGCGTCCGTAGACCCGCAGGGCCAGCCGTGGGATCCGAAACGCGAAATCATCCGCTGGGATGGCGCGAAATGGGCTGGTTTTGACGTCGCGGACTACAGCAATGCCGCGCCCGGCAGCGGCGTCGGGCCGTTTATCATGCAGCCCGAGGGCATGGGGCGTCTGTTTGCCGTTGATAAAATGGCCGACGGTCCGTTCCCGGAACACTACGAGCCGATTGAAACGCCGATCGGCACCAACCCGCTGCACCCGAACGTAATTTCCAACCCGGTGGCACGCATCTTCGCCAGCGATCTGCCGAATATGGGCACGGCGGCGGACTTCCCGTATGTCGCTACCACCTATTCCATCACCGAGCTGTTCCGTCACTGGACCAAGCACGCGCTGCTTAACGCCATTGCTCAGCCTGAGCAGTTTGTGGAGATCGGCGAAGCGCTGGCGAAATCCAAAAATATTGCGGCCGGCGACAGCGTCAAAGTGTCGTCCAAGCGTGGCTATATTCTGGCGAAAGCGGTGGTGACCAAGCGAATCAAGACCTTAACCATTGACGGTAAACCGGTCGATACCATCGGTATTCCCTGTCACTGGGGTTTTGAGGGGGAAACCCGCAAAGGCTTCCTGGCGAATACGCTGACGCCATCGGTAGGTGACGCCAACTCGCAAACGCCGGAGTTCAAGGCGTTTCTGGTCAACCTGGAAAAGGCGTAAGGGAGACGAATTATGGCAATGCAATCTCAGGACATACTTCGTAAGTCCGCAACCAATGATTTTACCCCTGCGCCGCGTGCGCGGGACCATCAGCAGGAAGTGGCGAAGCTGATTGACGTGACCACCTGCATCGGCTGCAAAGGCTGCCAGGTGGCCTGTTCCGAATGGAACGACCTGCGCGATGACGTCGGCCACAATACTGGCGTGTATGACAATCCGATGGATTTGAGCGCTAAATCCTGGACGGTGATGCGTTTTTCCGAAGTCGAGGAGAACGGCAAACTGGAATGGCTTATCCGCAAAGATGGCTGTATGCACTGCGCCGATCCGGGCTGCCTTAAAGCCTGCCCGGCGGAAGGGGCAATTATTCAATACGCCAACGGTATCGTCGATTTTCAGTCGGAACACTGCATCGGCTGCGGATACTGCATCGCCGGATGTCCGTTCAACGTGCCGCGCATCAACCCGCAGGACAACCGTGCCTATAAATGTACGCTGTGCGTGGATCGCGTGACCGTGGGTCAGGAACCGGCCTGCGTCAAAACCTGCCCGACCGGTGCCATTCATTTCGGCACCAAAGAAGCCATGAAAGATCTGGCGGCTGAACGCGTCAGCGAACTTCAGGGCCGCGGCTTTGAGCACGCCGGTTTGTACGATCCGCAAGGCGTTGGCGGCACGCACGTGATGTACGTGCTGCACCATGCCGACAAACCCGAGCTGTACCACGGTTTGCCGAAGGATCCGGTTATCAGCCCGGCTATCACGTTATGGAAAGGCATCTGGAAGCCGCTGGCCGCCATCGGCTTCGCCGCGACCTTTGCGGCCACCGCATTCCACTTCCTCGGCGTGGGGCCGAACTATGTAAAAGAGGAAGAGCCTGCTGAAGAAGAACATGACGAGGAGAGAAAGCCATGAAAAAACAGAAGTTAATCCAGCGTTATAGCCTGCCGGAACGCCTCAATCACTGGATCGTGGCTTTTTGCTTTGTAACTCTTGCGCTCAGCGGACTGGGCTTCTTTTTCCCGTCCTTTAACTGGCTGATGAATATTTACGGCACACCGCAGCTGGCGCGTATCCTCCATCCGTTCTTCGGCGTGGTGATGTTCCTCTCTTTCCTCGGGATGTTCTTTCGTTACTGGAAGCACAATCTGCCGGAAAAAGATGACATTGTGTGGGCGAAGAATATCGGAAAAGTACTCACGAATCATGAGGTTGGCGATACCGGCCGTTATAACTTCGGCCAAAAATGCGTGTTTTGGGCGGCGATCAGCTGCCTGGTCTTGCTGATGGCGAGTGGCGTCATTATCTGGCGTCCGTGGTTTGCGCACTTTTTCCCGATCCCGCTGATCCGTCTGGCTTTGCTGGTGCACTCTCTGGCCGGCATCGGTCTGATTCTGGTCATTATCATGCACGTCTACGCGGCAACCTGGGCGAAAGGGTCGATTACCGCCATGACGCATGGCAAGGTCCCGTCGTCATGGGCGAAGTATCACCATCCGCGCTGGTACCGTGAAGTGCTGGCAAAGCAGCAGGAAAAAGCGGACAACAAGAGGAAAGCCGGATGAGTATCCAGATTGTTCCCCAGGATGAACTGGCTGATGGCAAAAAAACGGCGGGGAATATCCCGCCAGTGCTGTTCGCCAACCTGAAAACCCTTTATCAGCGCCGTGCTGAGCGGCTGCGTCATCTGGCAGAAGAGAGCCCGCTGGACGAGTACCTGAACTTTGCGGCGTCGATGTGCGATGCACAACAACGTGTGCTGAAAGAATTCCCGCAGGAGATTGATCTCAGCGACGAGTTGCACAAAGTCGCCGGTAAACCGCCTCTCGACGGTACTTTGTTTGCGCGTACGCCGCACTGGCTGGTGTTGCTGGATGCACTCATCGCAGCGCTGAAACCGGGGGCGTCGGAACCGGTGCGTCTGGTTCTGGAGCGTCTTGAACATTCGCCGAACCTGCAGCGCGAAATGATGGCGACGCATTTGCTGAACCAGGATTTTAAATACGTACCCGCCGACAAAGCGCCGTTTATCTGGGCCGCGTTGTCGCTCTACTGGGCGCAGATGGCAGCACAGCTTCGTGGCGTTGGCCGCGCAGACTACGGTGAAAACCGCCAGTTCTGCCCGGTTTGTGGCAGCCTGCCGGTCTCTGCCGTGGTGACGCTGGGTGCCATCACCGGTCTGCGCTATCTGCATTGCAGCCTGTGTGAAACCGAGTGGCACGTGGTGCGCGCCAAGTGCAGCAACTGCGAAGAGATGGAAAAACTGCACTACTGGTCTTTAGAGGACGGCTCGACCAACAGCGACCATGCTGTAGTGAAAGCCGAAACCTGTGACGACTGCGGATCCTACCTGAAAGTCATCTATCAGGAGCAGGATCCGCAGGCCGACGCCGTGGCCGACGATCTCGCGACACTCTGGCTCGACCAGCGCATGGAAGAAAAAGGCTTCGCCAGCAGCAGTATCAACCCGTTCCTGTTCCCTGCCTCGTAAAGTCTTAAAGTGAGCAGCCCGTACTGGTAAAACAGTCCGTGGCTGCTAGTTTTAAACAAGGCTTTGAGAAGAGACGGAGGCTTTGATGCAGTTAATCGGCAGCTACACCAGTCCTTATGTACGCAAAATATCCGTGATGCTGCTGGAAAAGGGTATCGCGTTTGATTTCGTCAATGACCCGCCCGCCAATCCGGGCAGCAAGGTCACGCAATTTAACCCGCTGGGCAAAGTCCCGGCGCTGGTTACCGATGAAGGCGAGGTGTTTTTTGACTCGCCGATCATTGTCCAGTTTATCGAACTGCTGAATGTCTCCCCAACGCTGCTGCCGTGGCAACCTCTGGAAGCCCTGCGCGTGCGGCAAGTCGAAGCACTGGCTGATGGCGTCACCGACGCCGCCGTGGCGCTGGTGCTGGAGAGCAAACGCGACGCCGACAAGCGTAACGAAGAGTGGGTTATCCGTCAGCGCGCAAAATTGCTGCGCGGCCTCGACGTCCTCGAACGGCATGCCAAACACCGCACGTTGCTGAATGGTGAAAGCCTCAACGTGGCCGATATCGCCGTCGCCTGCTGCATCGGCTATCTCAATTTTCGCCGCGTGGCGCCCGGCTGGTGTGTCGAACATCCGACACTAATATCGCTGGTGGAACGCCTGTACCAGCGCGAGAGTTTCGCCCGCACCACGCCTGCCTGATCACCTGCCTGGACATCCCGTGCGCCTGCGGTTGAAAAGTTGTGAGGCGCCTCGAAGAGTTCTCTTTACATCCCGCGGGTTGTTTTCTCACCACCTACGCTTTATGCAGCGAGCAAAGTTTCGCACCCATCGCATTACGCTGCATAAGGATCATCATCATGGCTTATGACAAAAACCCTCAGGCCGTTAAACCGGAAGAGTATGGTTTCCCGCTTAAACTGCAAAAACGCTACGACAACTTTATCGGCGGCGAATGGGTCGCGCCGGTGAAAGGGGAATATTATTCCAACCTGACGCCCATTACCGGCGAACCCCTGTGTGAAGTCGCGAGTTCAAGCAAGGAGGATGTTGAACTGGCGCTGGACGCCGCGCACGACGCCAAAGCTGCCTGGGGCAAGCGTTCCGTGCAGGAGCGCGCCAATCTTCTGAACCGCGTGGCCGACCGCATGGAGCAGAATCTCGAACTGCTGGCCAATGCCGAAACCTGGGATAACGGTAAACCGATCCGTGAAACCACCGGCGCCGATGTGCCGCTGGCTATCGACCATTTCCGCTACTTCGCCGCCTGCGTTCGTGCACAGGAAGGCGGGATCAGTGAAATCGACAGCGAAACCGTGGCCTACCATTTCCATGAGCCGCTGGGCGTGGTGGCGCAGATTATTCCGTGGAACTTCCCGCTGCTGATGGCCTGCTGGAAAATGGCGCCGGCGCTGGCCGCCGGTAACTGTATCGTGCTCAAACCGGCCAAACTGACGCCGCTCTCAGTGCTGTTGCTGATGGATCTGGTGAAAGACATCCTGCCGCCGGGCGTGATCAACGTGGTTAACGGTGCGGGCGGTGAGATTGGCGAATATCTGGCGACGTCTAAACGTATTGCCAAAGTGGCCTTTACCGGTTCCACCGAAGTGGGCCAGCAGATTGCCGGTTACGCGGCGCAGAACCTGATCCCGGCCACGCTGGAGCTGGGCGGTAAATCCCCGAATATCTTCTTCGCCGACGTCATGGACAAAGAGGACTCCTTCTTCGATAAAGCGCTGGAAGGCTTCACGCTGTTTGCCTTCAATCAGGGTGAAGTCTGTACTTGCCCGAGCCGTGCGCTGGTACAGGAGTCGATTTACGACCGCTTTATGGAAAGGGCCATCAAACGCGTGGAAGCTATCAAAACCGGTAACCCGCTGGATGCCGAAACGCAGATGGGGGCGCAGGTCTCGGCCGGGCAGATGAAAACCATTCTGGATTACATCGAAATCGGTAAAAAAGAGGGCGCGCAGGTGCTGACCGGCGGCGCGAAGAAAAAACTGGAAGGGGCGCTTAACGAAGGCTACTACCTGCAACCGACCATCCTGCTGGGTAAAAACAGTATGCGGGTATTCCAGGAGGAGATTTTCGGACCGGTGCTGGCGGTGACAACGTTCAAAGACATGAAAGAAGCACTGGAAATCGCCAATGACACCGCTTACGGACTGGGCGCAGGCGTCTGGAGCCGCGACGGCAACGTGGCCTATCACATGGGACGCAATCTTCAGGCTGGCCGCGTATGGACCAACTGTTATCACGCTTACCCTGCGCACGCGGCGTTCGGGGGTTACAAACAGTCGGGTATCGGGCGAGAAACGCACAAGATGATGTTGGACCATTACCAGCAAACCAAATGTCTGCTGGTCTCGTACTCTGATAAACCGATGGGCCTTTTTTAACGTTTTTTGCTGCTCTTCCTTAGCAGGGAGAGCAGCAAGGTTTACGGATATTACGCCGCGTTATTAGGTGCCACAAACACCTGACGGCGGCGGATAAACACGGCAACCAGCGCCAGCCAGCAGAGGCCGCTGATCAGGTTGAACAGATTGAATAATCCGCTGCCGCCCCCGACGTAAGCCACTTTTGCCAGTTCGATACCCAACGTGAACACCATCATGCTGATCATCCCCATGGCGGCGGAAACGGTGCCTTTGCTCATGGTGCTGGAAAACAGCGTCAGGCGGTACAAACCGGCGTTCGCCACACCAATGCCGAAAGCGTAGAAGCTCAGCCCGGCGGTCATCCACAGGTAGGCGTGGCCGGAGAGCAGCGTCGCGGCGGCGGCGATCACTAAACCGAGCACCATCGGGCCTGCACCCAGTTTGATCAACTGCTCAACGCTGCGTTTACCGGTCAGCTTCGCCAACGTGATGTTACCCATAATCAGCGCGCCAAAAATCGGAACCTGCAATAGACCGTACTCGAACGGGGGCAGGCCTTCGCCGCTGATCAAAATCACCGGCGACTGCGCAATCCACGCCAGCAGCGGCAGGCTGGCAAAACCAATCGCCAGAGCGCCGCACAGGAACTGACGGTTTCTCAGCACCTCTTTATAATCTTTCCACAGGCTTTTCATCGAGAAGGCTTCACCGAGGCGCGACGCGGTTTCCGGCATGGATTTCCACAAACCCCAGAAGGCAATCGCGGCCAGAAGGGCGAACAGCACAAACATGGTTTCCCACGGCGCAAACTGCACCAGCGCTGCACCGGCCAGCGGCCCAAGCAGCGGGGCGATCAGGGCGACGTTCGCCATCATCGCGGTAATTTTAATACACACCGACTCTTCGAAAGATTCCTGAATCGCTGCGTAACCCACTGCGCCGATAAAGCACAGGCTGATGCCCTGTAAAAAGCGCATCACCATAAACTGTTCAATACTCTGCACGAACAAAATCGCCAGACAGGTGATGATGAAAAAGCCCACCCCGGCCAGCATGACCGGGCGACGCCCACGGCGGTCCGACAGCGGCCCCAGCAGCCATTGCAGGAACATACCGCCAGCTAAATAGGCCGTCATTGACGTCGGTACCCACTCTTCACCGGCGTTAAAACCTGCCACCACGGCCAGCATACCGGGCTGGATCATATCGTTACCGATATAGGTGGCGAATTCGAAAAGCACCAGGCAAAGAGGGAACAGAAGCGCCCGCCGGCCCAGAAGGGACGCAGTATTTGGAGAGTTATGCATTGTTGTTATTTCACAGACGTAAGGCTAATTAATTGGCTCTTTAAGAGAAAATAACCAGCAAGAAAATAGGGACTGTCCGGGCGGGTAACGCAGGCGGAGGCAGTAATGGCGGCTATTTTGCCGATTATTTGACCGTGGTGCAATCACCCTTTGTGAGGTTAAGCACTTTCTGAGAGTGTGACTTTCAGGTTGTTAGCCATGCTCAGGCCCGTTAACCTGCCAACAGAGCGGTATCAACTCAGTCAGGGGAAGGAATGCGCAGTCGATGAGTCACAAAATCAGCTGGATAGATAATCTGCGGGCAGTGGCCTGCATGATGGTAGTAATGATCCACGCCAGCACGGCACAGGTGGTGAATTTCCCGGCGATCCATTCTGCCGAATGGACGGTGGCAAACCTTCTGAACTCTGCCTCGCGGGTTGGCGTGCCGCTGTTCTTTATGATTTCCGGCTACCTGTTTTTTGGTGAGAAGAGCGCCGCGAAACGGCATTTCTTACGTATCGGACTTTGCCTGCTGTTCTACAGCGTGGTGTCGCTGATTTATATCTACAGCCTGACAAATATCGGTTTTTGGCCCTCCCTGAAGCATATTCTGCAAAAACCGGTGTTTTATCACCTTTGGTTCTTCTACGCGATCGTGGTGATTTACCTGCTTTCGCCATTTATCCGCGTAAAAGAGGTGACGGGACGCTATGTGCTGGTGGCGGGAATTTTTCTCGGTGTGCTGGCTAATCCGCAGCTACCGATACTGAACTGGCAGGGCGTGCATCTTTTACCGCTCAATCTCTATATCGGCGGTGATACATTCTATTATCTGCTTTATGCGCTGATGGGCCGCGCCATCGGCATGATGAATACACAGAAAACCGGCATTAGCGTGGCGGCGGGCGCTCTGTTTATTCTCAGTACGCTGGGCATCGCCTGGGGAACACGGCATCAGTCACTGATTAATCAGAACTTCGCCGATACCTTCTACGTCTACTGCGGCCCGCTGGTGTTTATCTCCACCCTCTCTCTGTATGTGATATGCAAAAACATGTTATCAGCGCGCATTTTGCCGGGATTAGCGCTGATCTCCCGCCATTCGCTGGCAATCTACGGTTTTCACGCCCTTATCGTTATCGGCCTGCGCGCCGCACGTATCGGTTTCCCCCAATGGCCGCTGCTCAACGTCGCTTTTCTTTTTACCTGCGGCCTGTTGGGGAGCCTGATACTGGCGATATTACTGAGGAAAGTGGACCGGCGAAAATGGGTGAGTTAACTCTCCATCCACCTCTCCTGAGCCCGTCTGAACTGCCTTGCTGAGGTGAAACCCGCCGCCAGTGCGGCTTTCTCAATCCCGAAACCTTGTTGCAGCCGCTGGCTGGCGACCGCGATGCGCAGTTGTTCATGGTAGTCGCGCACGCTGATCCCCAGATGTTGTTTAAAGAGGCGTGTCAGATGGCGGCTGCTGATGTGGGATTTCACGGCGACCTCTTCGACCTGCCATGAGGATTCCGGCGCCGCGGCCATCAGGTTTTGCGCACGGTGAACAGCCGGATGCAGATGATTGCGATAACGCAGCCACGGCGACAGCTGCGGGTCATCGCCCGCGCGGCGAAAATAAACCACCATCTCGCGGGCCACGTCCAGCGCGGCCTGCGCGCCGAGACGGCTGGAAATGATGTGCAGCGAGAGGTCGATGCCGGCGGTGATCCCCGCGCTGGTCAGAATAAAACGGTCTTCGACAAAAATGCGGTTGTCTTTCACCTGTGCGGCGGGCACCTGCTGGCGTAAACGGGCGATCACGTCATGGTGCGTGGTGCACTGATAACCGTCGAGCAGGCCAGCCTGACCGGCCAGCAGACTCCCGGAGCAGATACACACCAGCGTGATGTCGCCGCGTTCGATGGCCAGTTTTTGCCGTTTTAGCCAGTCGCGTGCTACCACGGCAACCGGTGTCGCGAAGTTTTCGGCCGAGTGTTCAACCCCCGGCACAATAATCAGGCTGCCCGGCGCAGGATTTTCCGGCAGCGGTTGCAGCCGCCCGACCACCAGACCGGTGGACATCTCGGCTTCTTCCTGCGGGCTCACGTAATGCAGCCGGAAAGCGCCCGTCAGCCGCAATGCTTCGCCGGGACCGGCCAGGTCGAGTGCCATGACGCCCGGCAGCGTGATGAAATAGATGTCCTGCGCCATAGAGGCCTCTTTATGTCACGGCGGCGAAAACGCCATCTTCACACAGCCGGGTCCAGCTGCGCCAGTGCGCCGTCAACGTCGGTGATGGTGGCGAAACGGTCGGCCAGCACCAGTTCGGTATGGCGTTTAATGGCGGCCGTGGAGAAGGTTGCGCCGCTGGCGTGGGCCATCGGAAAGGTCATGGTCGCTTCAGTCACGAACGTCACCTTGTAGCCAATATCCGACGCCACGCGAGTGGTGGTTTCACAGCACTGTTCGGTACGCAGCCCGGCGATGATCAGGTCAGAGATATCCTGCTCACGCAGCCAAGCATCCAGGCCGGACTCCAGCAGCGCATTGTGGACATGTTTATGGACGGTTTTTTGCGGCGTATGGCTGAGGAAAGTCATCGGTGTCACCAGCCCGGATTCGAGTGAAAAAGGACCGTCGGGATTGACATGGAACACATCAATCACCGGTACGCCGCGCGTCTGGCAACCGTCAATAAGACGGGTCAGCGCATCCTGGAATGCCGGTAAATCCTCTTCCTTCCAGAACGGGCGGTGTTCGAACGAACGCTGTACGTCGATATTTAATAAGGCGCTTTTGGTCATTTTCGGACTCCATCTGTTGGGTGTGAAGTCAGTCTGCGCCAGAAGAGGTGAAGAGAACATGCCAAAATCGGACATCATGATGGCAGGGGCGGACGACCTGCGCCGCCCGCCGCCAAATCAGAGTTTTTGATCTGCACGCCAGTGGTGGTAGTCGATATGGTCGGCCTGAAAATTAGTGACGTCGGCGTTGCCGGTCAGGCGGTAAGCCAGCTGGAAAGCGAAATCAAACGCCAGCCCTAATCCTTTTCCGCTCAATAAGTTACCATCCTCGACAAAGGATTGATTCACGTACACGCCGTCTTTTACGTCTTTGTACAGGTCACCGGAACAGACGTAACGGCGTCCTTTGAGCAGATTATTGCCGCCCAGAACACGTGCGGCGGCCGAGCACAGCGGGCAGATTAGCTTACCGGCATCGTCATGACGGCGGACAAATTCCACAACGTCGCGGCTGGCGGCCAGCGCCATGGAACCCTCAGGGCCGCCGGGCATCACCACGGCGTCAAACAGCCGGTCACCCTGCGCGGAAAGCAGTTCGTTGGCTTGCATCTGAATGCCGTGGTAACTGCGCAGTGTTTGGTTTTGCTGGCAGGCCAGCGTGGTGACGCTGATATCCAGACGCTCCAGAATATCCAGAACGATCACCGCTTCGCCTTCTTCAAATCCGTCTGCCAGCAACAGTGCGACCTGTTTTTTGCCGTTGGCCTTGTGCATAAAAAAATCCCCGTGACATAAAATCAGGGGGACATTTTAAAATGAAACGCTGTTTTAATATTGTGATTCAGTCAGCAGACTCAGAACACCAACTGCACTTTAGACGCTTTGGATTTATCCAGCGCAAACTCCAGCGCTTCAACCAAATCTTCCTGCGGGAATTCGGCGGAAAGCAGCGGCATCGGATCTACGGTTTTATTCGCCAGCCATTCGACGGCGGTGTTGAATTCTTTGGTAAAGCGGAAGCTGCCGACCCAGTTAATCTCTTTGGCAATCAGCATCATCAGCGGAAAATCATTGACCGCACCGCCCATGCCTACCTGTACCAGCGTGCCGCGGGCGCGGGTCACTTCCAGACAGCGGCGGATGGAGGACGGGTGACCTGACGCATCGAAAGAGACATTGAAATAGCCTTTTTCAGCCTGATATGCAGTGAAGTCGCCATTTGCGGCATCGAGCGCTTGGGTCGCGCCGACGGCCAGTGCCAGCGTGCGGCAGCGTTCACTGGGGTCAGTGACGATAACTTCTGCCGCGCCTTTGGCAATCGCTGCCAACACAATCAGGCAGCCAATCGGGCCGACGCCGGAAACGAAGACCGTTTTCCCGCTGATATCACCAGCCTGATTGACGGCATGAATGGCGACGGCCAGCGGTTCAGCGAACACCATCAGGCGGTCACTGACCTGATTGTCGTAAGGAATACACTGGTCGCTGCCGACAATTTTGTACTGCGTGAAGGCGCCGTTAATATGAGGGAAATACATGGCGCTGCCAAAGAATTTCATGGTAGTGCACTGGTTTTCATCGCCGGAAAGGCAGTATTTACAGGCTTTACACGGCTTGCTGGGGTTGAGTGCGACTTTTTGGCCAGGTTTCAGCCGGTCAGTGTCTGATTTTTCCACCACACCGACCACTTCGTGGCCGAGCACCATCGCTTCGCGTACCTTGAAGTCGCCGACCTGACCGTGCTCATAATAGTGCAGATCGGAGCCGCAGATACCGCCACGGGTCACTCTGACCAGCGTTCCCTGGCCCTGGTAGTCGATCTGCTGATCGACCACGGAGACATCTTTTTTACCGGTGACGACGCAGGATTGGGTGTCAATATTCATCTTTTTTCGCTCTTTATTGGGCGCCGCTACAGCAGCGTTGACGGCAGGATAGGGACCAGTAAAGAGCGTTTAGCCGGGCAGAAATGTGACCGGTATCACTTTAAACCGTGTTACGAAAAGCTGTTACCCAGAACATGAACGGCCTCAACATTTACACCGCTTTTTTGCGCGAATAACCGAGAATAAAATGCGTGATCACTCCCCCCGCCAGACCCCAGAAGGCGGAACCCACCCCGAGCAGCGAAAGCCCGGACGCGGTGATCAGGAACGTAACAATGGCCGCATCGCGCTGACTGTCTTCAGCCAGTGCCCGGTGCAAGCTGCCTGAGAGGGTCCCGAGCAGCGCCAGCCCCGCGATGGTGTGGATCAGCGGCGTGGGCAGCGCGGTAAACAGCATGCCTATCGAGCCGCCAAACAGACCAGCCAGCAGATAGAATCCGCCCGCCGCCACCGCCGCCATATAACGCTTTTTCGGGTCAGGATGCACCTCTTCACCCATGCAGATTGCGGCGGTAATGGCAGCGATACAGACGGTAAAACCGCCGAACGGCGCTAAGATCAGAGCAACCAGCGCGGTCCAGGAAATCAGTGGGGAAACCGGCAGGTTATAGCCGTGGGCTTTCAGGGTGGCGATGCCCGGCGCGTTCTGTGACGCCATCGTGACCACAAAAAACGGAATACCGATGCCGAGCAGGGCAGCCAGTGAGAAGTGCGGCATCACAAATTCCGGTGTGGCAAAAGTCAGTGCCCGGCCCTGCAATGCGATATTGCCCTGCCATGCGGCAACAATCAGCCCGGCGGCCAGCGTCAGGACGATCGTGTAGCGGGGCAGCAGGCGGCGGGCCAGCAGATAGACCAGACACATTGCGCCCGCCAGCGGGAAATTGCTTTGCAACGAAGTAAAGGCGTCCATCCCGAAGCGCAGCAGGATGCCGCCGAGCATCGCCGCCGACAGCGCCTGCGGAATAGAGTGCATCAGCCGGGCAAACAGGCCGGTGACGCCGCACAGCAAAATTAATCCAGTGGCGAAAATAAACACCCCGATAGCGTCGTTAATCGACGTGCCGGGCAGGCTGGTGACTAACAGCGCTGCGCCCGGCGTGGACCAAGCCGTGACGACCGGCGTGCGGTACCAGAGCGACAGCCCGATGGACGTCACGCCCATGCCGAGGCCGAGCATCGTCAGCCACCCGCCGATTTGCACCACACTCGCCCCTGCGGCTTCGGCAGCCTGAAAGATGATCGCCGCCGAACTGGTATAGCCCACCATTACCGCCACAAAACCGGCGATCACGGCGGAAAAGGTGAAATCCTTTAATCGGGAGGTCATGAGTGAAAATCCTTCTGGTCAGGCGACGACGGCGGTATTCTGTTGTGCGTTATAGCGCACAGGTGATGCGCTCAACATATCACCGTGCGTTATAACGCACAACACCCATTCAGCAGCCCGAATGAAGGAAGCCAGATGCAGGAACTCGCCCAACGGATAGGCAAACAACTCAAAGCGGTGCGCGCCGAACGCGGCTGGAGCCTCAGTCAGACAGCGGAGAAAACTGGTGTGAGTAAGGCGATGCTCGGCCAGATTGAGCGCGGGGAGTCCAGCCCGACGGTGGCGATGCTGTGGAAAATCGCCAGTGGGCTGAATGTCTCGTTTTCGGAATTTATCGAAACGCCCCCCAAACTGTCGTCAACGCTGCATCGTCATGGCCTGTTATCTACCTTTGACAGCGAGACCTCCGGCATGCGCGTGGTGCCGCTGTTTCCTTTTGACGTTGCCCTGCGCATGGATATGTTTCTGATTGAGATGGACTCGGGCGGGGTCAGCGAATCGTCGCCGCATGAGACGGGAGTGATTGAGCATGTGATCGTGCTTGAGGGGCAGTTAACGCTTGAGGTCGATGGCGTGATCCGGGCGCTTCATGCCGGTGAAGCATTGCGATTTGCAGCGGATTGCCCGCATGCTTACCGCAATGAAAGCACAGATATCGTCCGTTTTCATGACCTGATACATTATCCCCACACTTGGCCGTGAAGGCCTGTTACTGCGGTACTGGTTTATTTGAGGAGAGCGTCGTATGAGTTCATCGCAAGAGGTCACCGTCCGTCCGTTAACGCCCGCTGACCGTGAAGGTTGGGAGAGTCTGTGGCGCGCTTATCTGGACTTTTACCAGTCAGATCTCGACCCTGCGCAGTTTGAGTACACTTTCCAGCGCCTGTCACAGCCTGACTATGCCAGCATGTTTGGCTATGTGGCGCAGCATCAGGGAAAGCTGGTCGGGCTGGTCAATTGCATCAACCACGATCACGGCTGGCACATGAAGCAGGTGGTCTATTTGCAGGATTTGTACGTTGACGACAGCGCGCGCAAATTGGGTATCGGACAGAAATTGGTTGAAGCGGTGTACGCCTACGCGGACCAGAACGATAAAGCCAATGTCTACTGGACGACCAAAACGTCTAATCACACCGCCCGCAAACTGTATGACCGCATTGGCGTACTGACAGAATTCATCAAATATCAGCGCTGATCGGTGCTGTTAACTGGCGTTTAAGCTTTTCAACATCGTCATGTTGGTCGGCGCATAACCCAAACTGGCATATAACGCCTGCGCGGAACTGTTGTGATAAAACACATTCAGCCCGATGGATTTCAGCCCCAGTCCGCGCACTCTCTCCTCAAGCTGCAAAAAGGCGGCGCGGGCATGGCCCTGACGGCGAAATGCTTCAAAGACTGTCACTTCATAAATAAACGCGCTACGGTCGCCCCGACGTTCATTGATGCCAAACCAGATATAACCGGCGGTTTGTCCGTCTTCCCCTGTTTTGATTTCAAACAGAAAGTTATCCGGTGTCGCAATGCCCTGTGGCAATAACTCTGTCAGTTCATCTCGTGACCGCTCCAGCGAATTCTGCTGTGGCCAGCGGCCTGATTTGACATTTTCTTTGGCATAATCCTCAGCCATCACCTCATAAAATGTCAGGTAAAAAGCTTCGCTCATCGGTGATAAAACGGTCATTCGCATCAATCCTTGGTGGGGGTTTTAAAGGGTGTCACAAAGCATTCACTGACGCTGGTGCCATTGGTTTCCACCGTAGTGATCACATAACCCTGATCGTTAAGCACTATCGAGCTGTAGGGCAGAACGTCCTGCTTCGCGCTGGTCATCTGCTGGAAATCGTTGATGATTTTGGCTTTCGCGTCGGCCTGTTCTGGTTTGTCCATGCCGGACACGTCGATAAAGGCCTGCTTGAACGTGGTGCTCAGCCCGTCTTTCCCCGCCCGGCTCTCCACAATGGCTTTCACATTGGCTGTCACGTCGTTGCCCAGTAAAAACATACTGACTATCTGATAAGTCAGCACATTATTTTTCTTACCGACGATAAATCCGTTCTCGAACGATTTCATCTTCTGGTTATTGGGATAAGTAAATTCATCCAGACAGATGGTTTTATCGCCAACCTTAAACTGATTGAATCGCGCTTTGATCTCCCTGGGAGAGGAAGCGTGCGCTGCGGATATCAGCAGCGGCAGGAGCATCGCGAAGGCAAGGTTCCGTTTTTTCATGGTCTGTTCCTGGAATAAAAGCCCGACATCAGGGGATTTCAGCAGTATAGGGAGATGGCCGTGCTATGCGAAACGTTTAATTCGCCCGTGAAATAAGTGTGAGATAGATCACCTATCGATTAAAGATACGCCGCGATATGCCGATGATATAGACGATAACGGAAGACCCGCCATGCGTCAGCGCAGGGTGCCAGACACGCCAGGGACAGCGCAAAACAGCCACTTTATTGCACGATGTGTTCCGGGGAATTCCATAAATAAATTGCACCATGAGGCGCCGCGCGCCGTAAAAAAGCGCGGCCCGATGCGGACCCGCACGCTGATGCTGATTGTCGGGCTGATCACCATCAGCCTCGGCTACATTACTATCGTCGGTCTGCTGAGCTGGCAGTCGGGCACGCAGCAGCGGGCTATTGCACATCGCTATCTTGAGCAGACGGCGCAAACTGACGCTTATATCACCCAGCAAAAACTCGATACCGCGCTGTATGCCGCTCGTGATCTGGTGCAGAGCGTGATCAGCCTGCGCGAGGCGGGC
This sequence comes from Ewingella sp. C233, assembly GCF_055407225.1. Classification (NCBI taxonomy): domain Bacteria; kingdom Pseudomonadati; phylum Pseudomonadota; class Gammaproteobacteria; order Enterobacterales; family Yersiniaceae; genus Ewingella; species Ewingella sp. C233. The sequence goes on along the minus strand of NZ_JBUZRI010000004.1, from coordinate 260,738 downwards.
CACGCGGACCGGCAACTGGCGGACACACTGCTCGCCAACGCCCTGAAGAGTCACCCGGATTTTCTGTCGATGTCACTGGCCTGGGAGCCGGACGCGTTTGACGGAAAAGACGATGATTTTGCCGGTAAAGAGGGGGAAGATCCCGAAGGCCGTTTTGTACGCTACGTTGACCGCGACACCAGCGGCAAAGTCACGCTGCACAACCTGACGGACTACGAAAAACCGGGCAGCGGCGACTATTACCTGTTGCCGCGCAAGCTGAAAAAAGAGGTGATTCTGGAGCCTTACAGCTACCCGTATAACGGCGTGGAGACCTTACTCACCTCGATTGCGGTACCTATCATAGTCGATGGCCGGTTTATCGGCTCAGTTACGGCAGACTTTTCGCTGCAAACTCTCCAGACCCTGACTGACAATATTAAGCCCTATGAAGGCACCGGCTACGCGCTGCTGCTCTCTCAGTCCGGCCATTACATCTCTTATCCCCATAAATCCCTGATCACCCGTCCGCTGCAAAATGACCCGGCACTGCAAAAAAGCGTGCAGCAGGGTAAAGCTTTTTCCCGCGAACAGCAGGATCCGGTGATGGGAAAAAGCGCCCTGGCGGTCTATATGCCGGTGAAAATCGGCAATACCGCCACGCCGTGGATGATGGGAATTATCGCGCCGGTAGATGCAGTAATGAAAGAAAGTTACCGCCAGCTGCGTAACGCCATGATCCTGATGGTGATCAGCATTATTTTGGTGTTTGCGGTGCTGAGTGTTATTTTCACCCGCAAAGTAATGAGGCCGGTGGGCGGTGAGCCTTTTGAGGCCGCACGGATCGCCCTGACCGTCGCGGATGGCGACCTGACGCAGCCGATCGTCACGCAGAAAGGCGACCGCAGCAGCATCTTCTTTGCGCTGCAAACCATGCAGGCCCAGTTGCGGGAGGTGGTGACAGAAATTATTGCCACCAGTCACTCCGTCGGCAGCGGCGCATCACAAATAGCCGCAGGAAATATCGATTTAGCCGCGCGCACCGAGCAGCAGGCTGCCGCGCTGGAGCAGACCGCCGCCAGCATGGAGCAACTGACCGCGACGGTGAAACAGAACGCCGACAATGCCCACACCGCGACCGATTTAACCGCCAATGCGACGAAAATCGCCCAGAAAGGCGATCGTATGGTCAGCGACGTTGTCGGCATTATGGGGGAAATTGACGACAGTTCGCGCCGTATTGCCGACATCACGACGGTGATCAACGGCATTGCATTCCAGACCAATATTCTGGCGCTGAATGCTGCGGTAGAGGCCGCCCGTGCCGGTGAACAGGGGCGTGGCTTTGCCGTGGTGGCGTCAGAAGTCCGCAGCCTGGCCCAGCGCAGCGCCGAGGCGGTGAAAGAGATTTCGGCGCTGATCGCGGAGTCCACATCGCGTGTGGATGCCGGCGTCGGTCTGGTGAAAAACGCCGGTGAAACCATGAAAGAGATGATGAAAGCGGTCACTGATGTGCGCGATATTATGGCGGAAATTGTCTCCGCGTCAGATGAGCAATCGCGTGGCATCAGTCAGGTGACGCAGGCTGTACATGAGATGGATGGCGTCACCCAGCAGAATGCCGCGCTGGTGCAGGAAGCCTCGGCCGCCTCAGCCTTACTGGAAAATCAGGCGCGCCGGTTGAATAAAATCGTGCAGGTTTTCCGCCTTAAATAAGCCTTCGCGGGCAGAAATTGTCCGCGACTCTCTTTGCCTTCGAAACGTGTTGTCGGCGACACAACGTCATTTCTGCGCTATGTTTTTCATCCTTTTGCCAAATTTTTCAGGAGTTCCGATGAGCGAACCTTCACTGACACTCTATTCCGACGCCCAATATTTCAGCCCGTACGTCATGTCTGCATTTGTGGCTCTGACGGAAAAGGGCATCCCTTTTGAGCTGGAGACAGTGGATCTGGCGGATGCCGAAAACCTGAAAGATCACTACACCGCGATTTCTGTGACGCGCCGCGTGCCAACGCTGACCAACGGTAGCTTTGTGCTTTCCGAATCTTCCGCCATCGATGAGTACGTTGAAGAGCTCTTCCCCGCGCCGACCTTCCCGGCAATTTACCCTGCTGACCCGGAAAAGCGTGCCAAAGCCCGTGAAGTGCAGGCGTGGCTGCGCAGCGACTTAATGCCGATCCGCGAAGAGCGCTCAACAGAAGTGGTATTTGGTGGCAAAAAATGTCCGCCGTTGACGCCGAAAGGTCAGGTTGCCGCTGAAAAGCTGATCAGCGCCGCACAGCGCTTGCTGGAAGATCGGGAGAATTTGTTCGGTGAATGGTGTATCGCGGATACGGATTTGGCGCTGATGCTTAACCGTTTACATTTAAACGGTGACACAATGCCTGACAACCTGGTGGCTTATGCCGATGCTCAGTGGCAGCGCCCGTCCGTTCAGGAGTGGCTGGCGTTGCCAGCGAAGTAATGTTTGCAATAAGCGCAGCGGGAAGCTGTCCTGCTGCGCTTTTTATGACTTGCCAGAACAGCGTCAGACAAATCTTTTAGTCAGATAAAAACGGGTATGGGTGGAAGGGGCTGTTGCCGGTGCACGGATATCGGCGATGTAATCTTCCAGCGCCATCTGCATATGGTAGCCGTGACGTTCATAAAACGGACGTGCCTGAAAACTGAAGGTATCCACCATCGCATACTGGCAGCCGCGCGCGATGGCTTCCTGCTCGGCATCCCCCAACAGTTGCGTGCCGATATCCTGACCACGCAACGACTCATCGACCCATAAATAAATTATTTTCAACCAGTTACCGACGGTTTCAGCGATGATCCCCGCCTGCTTCTTACCCTGTTCATCTTCTATAAAAATGGCCAGATCGCGAAAGGACTGCTCAGGGATAAAGCCTGTATTGTAGCCACGCAGGCCGTCGATAATGTCAGTGATATCCGCCGCGGTGGGGGCGTCGGTCATGCGCGTTCTCATTACTCTTTCCTTTGGTTAACGTTTCGTCGTCGTGAGACGAACGGCAAAAGCGATAAATACGGTACCGGTCATGGTATCAGCTCTCAGGGGACGAGAGTTTTTTGGTCAGGTAGAAGCGGGTATGGGCGGACGGCGCATCTGCCGGGGCGCGGGTGTCCGCCACGTAATCTTCCAGCGCCAGCTGCATACTGTAACCCATGCGTTCATAGAATGGCCGGGCCTGAAAACTCAACGTATCGACCAGCGCATAACGGCAGCCACGCGCTTTGGCTTCTTCTTCCGCTTCATTCATCAACTGTGTGCCGACATCTTGACCGCGCAGGGATTCATCGACCCACAGAATCTGGATGTACATCCAATTCCCGACGGTTTCAGCCACAATACCCGCCTGTTTATCCCCATTTTCATCTTCGACAAAAATACCTAACGCACGGAGTTTTTGCTGCGGAATAAAATTGCTGTTGAATTTACGCATCCCAATTTTGATCTGTTCGATATCATTTTCGGTGGGTGCGGCTGTTATACGAGTTTTCATGGCATTCCCTTCTGATGAACGTAGGTTTCAGAATAGTAATACCTTGTAACATAAGCAATCGGCAGGTAAGAAAATTCTCAACGATCGAATTGAAGAGGGACATTAAAAATGAAAAAAGCCTGTGGAGAGACATCGCTGGGCGACGCTTTCCGCAGGCTTTTTGCTCACTGGAGGGTTTTTACGGGCTAAACGGGCTTATTTGTAGATTTCAGCGTCTGCGTGCATACGGTTGTTACCGGTCACGGAGATGATGCGGTAAGAAGAAGCCCCCGCGTCACTTGCCTGAGCGGCCAGTTTATTTTCCAACCCACCCAGAGTGGTTGGACCTGCTACCGAGATCACGCCGATTTTCTGTGCGCCGTCAGCGGGTTGGGAGACCTGTTCAGCAGCAAAACTTCCGAAAGAGATCAGGGAAAGGGTCGCAGCTACAGCAAAAATTTTGACGTTTTTCATGATGATTATTCCATTCAGGTTATGAGTTAGAAAGGTGGTTGCCTTTCGATGTGTGAATAATAGGCCTGTCTGGGGCAGATGAAAAACGGATTGATTTGAGGAAGTTATTCAAAAAATTTGGTATACTTTTTACGCAATTTTACAGGCCGCTGCGGCCGGTTGACGAAAGGCCGGGAAGCCTTACACCGGTTTAAAAAGAGAGCATAAATTGACGATTAATTCTCCTTCCTCCTGATTTTGAGCGAGTTTGTGGATTTCTGCTAGACTTCACTGTGTAGGGTAAGAAAAACGTTTTACGGTTGATTATTCACAGCGCCGAAAACAGAACGACATTCGTTCCGTACTGTTTTATGCCATAAAGGCTCAACAACATTCACGGAAATGAAATTTATTTGGAGGAGTCAAAAATGGGAATTTTATCCTGGATTATCTTTGGTCTGATTGCGGGTATTTTGGCGAAATGGATCATGCCGGGTAAAGATGGCGGTGGATTTATCCTGACCGTGGTTCTGGGTGTCGTCGGTGCCGTGGTCGGTGGTTATATCAGTACGTTCTTCGGCTTTGGTCGCGTAGATGGCTTCAACTTCGGCAGCTTTATCGTCGCCGTGATCGGCGCGCTGGTGGTGCTGTTTATCTACCGTAAAATTCGCAGCTGATAACCCGCTCGAACACATCGTAAAAAGCCGCGCGAGTCGCGGCTTTTTTGTGGGCGAACCTATTCTTCATCAAACGTTGTGATCTTAATTATTCGGATTCTGTACTTTTACGCGGCCGCCCGCCCTTTTTCCCGTTCTCACGGCTGGCATTGGCTTTTAATGCACTGCGCATTGCGCCATTAATTGACGCGACAATTTTTTGCAAATCACTGGCTTCGAAAAGGATTTTTGCCAGTAATCCCGGCAGGTAAATATCAACGTCACACGCGGGAATGCGCAATGCTTTGCTGAATCCATCGACTTCTGCGGTATTCAGTTGCTCCTGAGTGGCGTGCTTGAGTTCGGCAATGAGATCAATATTGATCAGATACCCGACGCCATTGCCGTGCATGATCATAAATGCATGCTGTTCCTGACGATATTCGACGGAAACAGGACGTGAAGGGTCTTTTGCCGTTTGCTCTCCACGCTTCAGCGCAGCTTTAAATCGTGTCATTGGTGCCATGGATTTTCTCCCATTCAGCATTGAGCGTGACGATATTTGCTTCTAAATAACGAAACAAACTTTTGATCTCCGCGAACGTAGTGACTCCGTAAATTTCCATTGTGTCGTAGTTAAGTGAGTCACGATTAAAAGCCATTTTGATTCTTTGATCGCCGCGTCTCAGATGAATATGGCGCGGCAGATGGTCATGGCTGTAAACCATAATCAGCCATCCTGAAAAGCGGAGAATTGTGGGCATGAGTTTATCCATAAACCTAGCAGTTAGGTTTATAGTGCTCTGATTGGTTTCAAATAGCTATTTTTTTGCACAACCGGTTTTTGTCCGGCCTTTCACTTCCCGCACAGCTCCCCCTTAACCCCCGATTCCAGCAGATAATCCAGGCACCATTGACACACTTTTCCCCGGCTGTCAGAACGAGCAGCGAGGAAAAGTTGTGTCGCATGTTTATGTTCCTGCATGGGTTTTTTAGTCAACATGCCATTGTTTAACAGCGGCAACGCCAAATGATGGGGAATGTAGCCGATACCGATATTGCGTTGAATAAGCGCGACGGCCATCGCGAAATCGGGGACGAACAACGGCTTTTGCCCTTCGAGCAACCACGCCTGTTGATGGGCGAAATTCACGGCGGTATCCCGGATACACACTGCCGGATAGTGCCGCAGCTCAGTGTTAGTCAGCGGTTGCATCAGGGTGGCCAGCGGATGCTGCGGGCCGACCACAAAGTCCCACTCTAGCTGGCCCAGCGCCTCGCTGATGATGCCTTCGCTGCTCGGCACATTGTGCGGTGCGCCGATCACCAGATCGGCCCGTTTGCTGTAAAGCGCATCCCAGCAGCCGTTGTACACCTCGACGTTGAGCGTCAGCCGCGTTGAGGGAAATGCCCGTTCAAACTCGTTGATAAACTCCACCAGTACCGGCATCGGCACGATGTTATTTACGGCGATAATAAATTCCTGCTCCACACCTTCGTGGATCAAGGTGGTGTTGCGTTTCAGGGCATCGAGATCGCTGAGGAGGGTTTTGCTGTGCTGGATAAAATAGTGGCCGGCGGGGGTCAGCCCGATATGGCTGCCTTTACGGACAAACAACGCCACGCCCAGACTCTCTTCCAGTTTTTTGACCGTATAGCTGATGGCCGAAGGCACTTTATTGAGCTGTTCGGCGGCCGTGGTGATGCTTTGGTATTTCGCCACTAAATGGACGATACGAATACTTTCGTCAGAGATAACCACAGGCACTCCTGCCAGCGAAAAAGGGAAATCTGCCGCTATGACAGATTTCCCTTCATTATGACGCAATTCCTTTCTACAGAAAGCCCACCCGCAGAAAGCGTTCTTAAAAATTACCGTTTTTGCATCCGGCTAAACAGGGCGTAACAGACGCAGGCCACCAGAATTGAATCCACCGACGGGATAGTCGTCAGTGTGATCATTCCTTTGACCGTCATAAACCCAACGGCTGAACCGAGCAGCCAGGCGATAAAGGTCAGCAGCTTGATTTGTGGTTCGCGTGTTAACACTTCAGCCTGATAGCCGTTGCGGCGATAGAGGAAAAAGTCGGAAATATAGATCCCAGCTACCGGCGGCGTGGCGATGCCCAAAAACAGCAGGAAAGGGATGAACCACGCCATGATGTCCATGCTGCCCACCACGGCCGAAAGTACGCCCAGCGCCAGCGTGATCTGCCATTTTGGGAAACGGGTCAGCAGCGTAGAAACCACCAGCGTACCCTGGAACATATTCCCTGCGTTGCCGGTGATACAGGCAAAAATCAGCAACAGGGCTGCCGGTAAGACCGCGCCAAAGGTAGCCATTGCCCCTAATAAAGAGCCCTGACCGCTCAGCGCACTTGGCATCGCACCGGCCCAGTACAGCAACGGGTAGGCCACCAGAAATGCTGACGCTGCCGCAATCAGTGCATGTTTGCGGTTATGCACGAAACTGCCGAAATCGGGCAGGGTGGCGACTAACACGATGATCGTGCCGACCACGGTAGACACCGCAACGCCGGTGTTCATCTGGCTGACGCTCTCCAGCACCGGCACCGTGCCGTGGGTTGCGACATACAGGATGTAGCACAGCACCAGCGCAATGACCGGCACCGCGACCTGCGCGATTTTGCCGAGCACGGCGAAACCAAAGGCAGTCGAGGCGACAAACAGACAGCAACCCAGCGCCACGAGGATGGAGGTCGGTAATTCCAGCCCGTGCTGCGCCAGTAAATCATGTACCGAATGGCCGAACATATTGGCAGTGACCGCAATCCAGCCGAACAGACTGACCGCCATCAGGATGTTGATCGCCACCGCGCCTTTCTCGCCGAAGGCGTATTTCACAATGCCGTAGGTCGGCAGACGCGCTTTTTCACCCACACAGATAGTGATGGCGGAAAGCAGCGTCAGGATAATTCCACCCAACGCCACCACGGTGATGAGCTGCGAACCGGACAGCTGATTGCCGAGGCTTGAGGAAGAGAGCAAAACCGGCGTGACCGCAATGCCGAGTAAAATCATCGCAATACGCAAGCCTGACGCCGTGGTTGGAGCACTTTCTGTTTTACGCATAACCTAATCCTTTTACGTCGATGCTGATCCATCAGGCTGTGTGGTGATGTCCGGTGTACTGGCGCCAGCCGCCGGTTTTGGTAATTTCAGTCTGCCCTTCGACCAGCCAGGGTTCGGCCAGTACGCCAAGAACTTCGCTGCCGTCCTGTAATTTCACTTTGCCGATGCAAAGCCCGGCCGGTTCGCTGCTTAACAACGCGGCGAATGATGCGGGCGGCAGTGACCAAATTTCCAGACTGACGGAATTTCCACCCTGCGGAACGCGGATCATGCCCGGATGGCGATCGTTAATCGTCCACACACGGTAATGTGCATCGGTGCTGTCTTCGCGTACGAAAACGCCGCCGACTTTAGTCATATTAGGGTTGAGTTCCAGGCCGCGCATCAGTGTGCCGTTTACGGCGAGCAGTACATTGTTTTTCATCGTTTTATCCTTAAATGTTAGAGATCCAAGTGCCGGTCTGGTGATTGAGTGCCGCTTTTATCGCGTCTGGGGTGGTTATCAACCCCTTGGCACTTTTTCCCTGTTGCTGGCTGTTATTGATAAATTTCACGATGGCCTCGACTTTCGGCTGCATGCTGCCCGCACCAAATTGCCCTTCATGAATAAAAGCTTCGGCCTGAGTCACCGTCAGCTGGCTAAGCCACTGTTGCTGCGGCGTACCGAAGTTCACCGCGACCTGTTCGACACCGGTCGGGATCAGCAGCAGATCGGCGCTGAGCTGTTCGGCTAACAATGCCGATGCCAGATCTTTGTCGATCACGGCTTCCACGCCTTCGAGCTGTTGCCGGGAATTACGGACTACCGGAATACCGCCGCCGCCGCAGGCAATCACAATGCAGCCCTGTGCGAGCAAGGTACTGATGGTTTCACGCTCGAGAATGTCGAGCGGCAGTGGCGAAGGCACGGTTCTGCGCCAGCCGCGCCCGGCGTCTTCGGCGATGCTCCAGCCCAGTTCCTGCTGACGCTGGCGCGCGATATGTTCATCCATAAAAGCGCCAACCGGTTTGATCGGGTGTTGAAACGCGGGATCTTCTGCGCTGACCAGCGTCTGCGTCACGAGCGCCACAACCGGGCGTGAAATGCCACGTTTTTGCAGCTCGTTCAGCAGGGCTTTCTGGAACATATAGCCAATCGCACCCTGCGTATCGCCGACCGCGTAATCAAGCGGCACCGGCGCCACTTCGCTGGCAGCCAGCTCTGAGCGGCGCAGAATAAATCCGACCTGCGGGCCATTACCGTGAGTCAGGACTACGTCCCAACCCGCTTCAATCATATCGACGACAGGACGGACGCTTTCGACCACTGCCTGATACTGGTCAGGAATACTGTTTTTCTGTTCATTGACGATCAGCGCATTGCCGCCGACGGCCACTACGGCTAACGGTGTGTTCATGCCGGGATCTCCTGAGCCAGCGCCTGAAGGGCATCGACAAAACAGGACATCGGCGCGGTGGTAATGCCCGCGCCAATCTGACCGACGCCCGCCTGTTTGTGGGCGATGCCGGTATTGATGATCGGAAGGATGCCGCGGTCGGCGACTTTACGGGCGTCGATACCCGCAGCGGTCGGCGCGAAATTCAGCGCAGGCAGGGTAAATGCCGGATTACCGCCAAGGGTGATTAACTGCATTTTGCGGCTGTTATTAGAAGCATCGGCTGGCGTTCCGCCGACGAATTTCACAATGGCCGGAGACGATGCCATTGCAAAGCCACCGACACCGGCTGTTTCGGTGATGGCGCTGTCACCCAGATCGGCGGCGGCGTCTTCCACGCCGTAGCCTGGGAAGAACAAGCCTTCCACCGGATTGGCCGGTGCCTGATACCAGCGGTCGCCGGTGCCGGAAAGACGTATGCCGAAATTAACGCCGTTACGCGCCATAACGGTGACCATCGAGCTGTAAGGCACGCCAGCGGCGGCATCCATCATCGCTTTGCAGGCAGCCATCGACAGATTGAGGAAGAAGTGATCGTTGCCGGTGATAAATTCCACGCAGCGTTGCAACTGAGCCAGCGGCAGGCCGCAGTCGAGCAGCGCAGGCACCAGACGTTTGATCAGCAATCCTGTCGCCGCCGCGTTGCGGTTATGCACTTCGTCGCCCATGTGCAGCGCCTGTGCCATCAGCGGTTTCAGTTCCAGCTCGCCGATGTGATGAACAGCGGCTTTCATGGCCGGTGCCAGTTCTTCGCTCATCCATTTCAGGCGTTGCAATACATCGTCGCTGTTGGCGCCGAAGCGTAAAACCTTGCCCAGTCCTTCGTTGAAATTGCTGTACGCCCGCTGGCCGTTGGTTTTATTTTCAATCACCCACAGCGGCATTGACGGGCTGATAATCCCGGCCATCGGGCCGACGGCGTGATAATGATGGCAAGGCTCGAGGTCAATTTTTCCTGATTCGATTATGCGTTCGGCATGTTGATGATCGGTTGCCCAGCCTTCTAACAGAACGGCACCGATAATCGCGCCTTTCACCGGGCCGCACATATCCGGCCAGGCAATCGGCGGGCCGGAGTGCAGGATCAGTTTACGTCCGGCCATTGCCGGGATCGCTTCGCGGGCGGACAGCACATCAACCAGCGCCGGTTGAGCGCTGAGATACCGTGCGAACGCCATCTCATTGGCTTTTTCTACCCGCGGATGGCGCAGCAGTTGCGCCAGTTCCAGACCGGCTTCAATATTGCCCAGCGCAGGCGGCTGCCAGCTGAGTGGCACGACGTCGCCACCGGCGTTTTTCAGGTTGTCAGCAAAGCTGTTCAGACCGGCATTGACCACGCAAAGTGGCTGATTCAGTAACGTATTCATTATTGTGCTTCCTTCTTTTCAGCCTGAATGCGGGCAATCTGGCTGGCCCACAGCGCGGCCTGCGCATTACATTCGGCAACCAAAACGCCAGCTTTGCGCAATGCGGCTATCTGACGTGAACGTTGTTGCGGATCGGCTTCGGTACCGCAGACGTGGGCGACCAGCATCGGGCGTTGGTCACGCGGATGCTGCGCGAGAATTTCCAGCAACTCGGTTGCCGGTTCCGCGGCGGCGCCGTAACCGAGTACCAGATCAAACAGCAGAACGGCGGTGTGCGGATCGTTTAATTCGGCGGCAATGCGCTGATTGCGCAGGGTTGGGTCGATCATCGGGTGCGGTTTACCACGGGTGTAATCGTCATCGCCCATGTCGATCACGGTGTGACCGCTGCTGCGCCACAAATCATCGGGCTTTTTGTTGCCAAAAACCGGCGTGTTGGAGGTCGCGCTGAAACCCTGCCGCTGACAAATCAGCTGGCTTTCATAACAGAAGGTGCCACCGGCAAAGACGCCGCGAATATCGGTGCGCGTTGCCGGTAATTCATGGCATTGCTCAGGGCTGATGATGTCGCCGAATTCTGTCACTGAGGGTTTGCCATCAAGCAGTGCCACAGCCATATCAGCGGCTTGCGCTAAAGTGGTGGCAGCGAAAACGCGATCGCGGGTGATATCTGCGGGGTTGGCACCGAGGAAATTCACCACCACCGTTTTGCCACAGGCGCTTGCCTGCTCAAGAATACGTTCTGCCACGTCGCGGGCTGGCGGTTTGGAAATCAGTACGATGACCTGCGTTTGCGGGTCTTCGGCCAGCATCTGCAAGCCGTAGAGCATAGAAATGCCGCCGATCTCTTCGTGCAGGTCATGTCCGCCGGTGCCGAGGGCCTGAGAAATCCCTGCGCCGAGGTGATCCACGCGGCAGGTGACTTCTTGTACGCCGGTCCCCGACGCGCCGATGACACCAATCGCGCCACGGTTGATGACGTTAGCGAAGCCCAGCGGCATGCCGTTGATGATCGCGGTACCGCAGTCCGGGCCCATCACCAGCCGGTTCTTTTGGCGTGCCAGCGTTTTGATCTGTTTTTCCTGCGCCAGACTGACGTTATCGCTGAACAGCATCACGTTCATATCCAGCTGCAATGCTTTCATTGCTTCGGCGGCGGCGTAATCGCCGGGCACGGAAATCAGTGCCAGATTGATTTCGGGATGGCGTTCCAGCGCCATATCCAGACTCACCAGATTAGGCGCGAATACGCCGTCTATGGCGGCTTCCTGCGGTTTGCTGCTGAGCAGTTCGCGCGCCAGCGTTATGGCATTGTTGCAGGCTGCTTCGTCGCCCATGACGGCGATAATCAGATCATTGGGACCGGCCTTGACGTCATTACCCAGCCCGACGTCGGCCAGCTGCGCCAGATTAGTTTGTGTCCCCATCACTACCGATGCCTGTTCAATGCCCGGTTGTTTATTAATTTTGGCAGAGATTTGCATCAGCGAAACAGAGTCCTGATACATGTTATTGAAAACCTGATACATGACACTCATAACAATTACCTGTGTTCTTAATGCCTGATTTTCAGGCAAAGGGATCCCGTGCCGGAGAGGTGAAAGGCATCCGGCATGAAGAAAAAAGAGTGATTACAACGCGGTCTGGAGCGTGCGCATTCCGTGCAGGAGACCGGCCAGACAATCCGTTCCTGAGCTGGCACCGCACTGCATAACGTTCTGAGCCGCTGCCGTAATTTGTGCGTGGCTGGCGGGAAGTGTCAGCAGCGCAAGCAGTCCACACAATGGCTCAGAGAAATGCCCGTGTAGCGCGCGCCGGAGATAATGCGCGCTGATGTCGTTGGTCCAAACGAGCTGCCCGGCGATAATCTGCTGGATCTGACGGGCATGTCCGGCGATGGCTGCGACCTCCTGCCACCGCCATAGTGCGGCCAGATAACCGAGCAGATAGTCGTCGCCGTCCGGCGTCAATCCGCGTCCGAAGCCGATCAACCTCGCCACCTGAAACGTCAGTTGATCGAGGGGATCGTGCAGCGAAATCAGCGGCTGGCGCTTCGAACTGTCACCACCGGGCAGCAGCATTAATTCGCTTTCCACCGGCTGTTTACCCAGTTCGTCCGCCAGCGTGGCGTAGTGCAGTGGTTTTTCTGCGGTCTGTGCTAACCGAAGTTTCGGTTGCCAGATATCAGCGCTATCCAGCCCCGCCAGTTTGCCGCTCATTTCCCGCCAGTCCCAGGAAGGCGGCAGTTGAAGGCGTACTGCATCGGGAAGGTTCGGATACCGGCTGGCATCGAGCAGCGTCAGCAGGTGTCCGTCATCTGCCATGAAATTCATCGCGTACTGAAAGCGGCTATGAATTTTCAGTTGCAGCCCGGTCTGAGTCAGCCGCTGCTCAGCCAGATAACCGACGGACACGATGGGCAGATCCACGTTACGCCTTCGCGTTTAAGGCGCTGACGATAGCATTGGCATCGCTGACCCAGCCGAAAATGGCGCCCTGCGCTTTGATCATCTCCAGTGCGTATTTCTGGAATTCAGGAAAATAGGAGCCGACGCAGTCCTGAGGAATGATGCACTCAAAGCCGCGATCGTTGGCTTCGCGCACGGTGGTGGTGACGCACACTTCGGTGGTCACGCCGCAGACGATGAGGGTTTTGACGCCGTGGTTTTGCAGCACCAAATGCAGGTCGGTTTGATAAAACGCACCTTTGCCCGGTTTATCGATAACCGGTTCACCGGCCACCGGATAGAGCTCAGGAATGATGTCGTGACCGGCTTCACCGCGCACCAGAATGCGGCCCATCGGTCCTTTGGTACCGATAAATGTCTGGCCACCACGGGTCAGTTTAGCTGGCGGGCAGTCGCTCAGGTCAGCGCGGTGTCCTTCTCGTGTGTGAATAACCAACATGTCGTGAGCACGTGCGGCATCCAGCACTTTTTTGCACGGCGCAATGGCGGTGCGCACTAACGAAACATCGTTGCCCAGTGCTTCGCCAAACCCGCCGGGTTCAACGAAATCACGCTGCATGTCGATCATGACCAGTGCGGTGGTTTGCGGATCAAAAGGTAACGCGAAAGGTTCGGCCTGAAATTTATGCGTTGTCATCGTCAATCTCCTGAACATCCAATGTGGGGAAATAAGTCTCTGGGGGAAGTATAAGGAGGTCAGCGGGCGGCAACAGCGAAATGATTTACCGGCCAGCGCCGAATATTTTGCAGTGGGATTTTTCGGCAGAAATAAGTGTGAGGCAGCGCAAATGCCCACGGCGCGCAGCAAATAATTTGATGCTGGCACGCCGTTGATGGGGGAAAATTTGTTGAAGGAGTGTGATACGGGTTAAATCGCCACCAACCCCCGCACACCTTCCGCCTCCATTTCTTCCCCGCGACCGCGTTTCACGATGCTGCCACGAGACATTACAAGGTAACTGTCGGCCAGATCGGCGGCGAAATCGTAGAATTGCTCGACCAGTAAAATCGCCATATCGCCTTTGGCGGCCAGCTGTTTGATCACTGCGCTAATTTCTTTGATGACCGACGGCTGAATGCCTTCGGTGGGTTCGTCGAGGATCAACAGTCCCGGTTTGCAGGCCAGCGCCCGGCCAATCGCCAACTGCTGCTGCTGGCCGCCGGATAAATCACCGCCACGGCGGTGCTTCATTTCCAGCAGAACGGGGAACAGACGGTAGATTTCGTCCGGTACCTGCTTCGCGTTGCTGCCAGAAAAGCGCGACAGCCCCATCAACAGATTTTCCTCCACCGTCAGGCGCGGAAATATCTCGCGGCCTTGGGGGACATAGGCAATTCCCGCTTGTACCCGCTGATGCGGTTTGCGGGTGTTGATCACCTGATCCTGCCAGCTGATGGTGCCGGATTTGGCCGGGATCAGCCCCATCAGGCATTTCAGCAACGTGGTTTTACCGACGCCATTGCGCCCGAGCAGGCAGGTGACTTCGCCGATTTTCGCCTCAAACGACAGGCCGCGCAGAATGTGGCTGCCACCGTAAAACTGATTCAGTTCATTGACTTGCAACATGTATGTTTTTCCTCGGGAAAAGCCTCAGCGTCCTAAATAGACATCAATAACCCGCTCGTTAGCCTGGACCTGTTTCAGCGAACCTTCTGCCAGCACCTGCCCCTGATGCAGTACGGTGACATGGTCCGCGATGCTCTCCACAAACCCCATATCGTGCTCGACCACCATCAGCGAATGTTTGCCCGAAAGCTGTTTGAACAGCTCGGCGGTGTATTCGGTTTCGGCGTCGGTCATGCCTGCGGCCGGTTCGTCCAGCAGCAGCAAATGAGGCTCCTGGACCAGCAACATGCCGATTTCCAGAAACTGCTTTTGCCCATGCGACAGCAAACCGGCCGGACGGTAGCGTTCCGCCGCCAGCCGCAACGTGCCGAGCATTTCATCGATACGGTCACGCTGCTCACTGTTCATTTTGGCGCGCAGACAGGCCCACACCGATTTATTGGTTTTCTGCGCGATCTCCAGATTTTCGAATACGGTCAGCGCTTCAAACACCGTGGGTTTCTGGAATTTACGGCCAATACCAGACTGGGCAATCTGTACCGGGTCCAGCCGGGTGAGATCCGTGCGTTGATCGTAAAACACGCTGCCGCTTTGCGGACGGGTTTTGCCGGTGATCACATCCATCAGCGTGGTTTTTCCTGCGCCATTCGGGCCGATCACACAACGCAGTTCGCCTACGCCAATGTTGAGCGATAAGTTGGTCAGTGCCTTAAAACCGTCAAAGCTGACGTTGATGTTTTGCAGCTGCAAAATCGGGTCGGTCTGTTCGCGGTGCCTGTCCGCCAGATGCGGCTGAGTGAAAAGCTCTTCGGTCATGGTCATGGAATTCATCAGAATTTCCTCTTACGCAGCAGGCCAATTACGCCGTGCGGCAGGAAAAGCGTCACGACAATGAACATGCCGCCGAGTACAAACTGCCAGTATTCGGGGATGGCGACCGTGAACCAGCTTTTGGCACCATTGACGATGCCCGCGCCAAGAATCGGGCCTATCAGCGTGCCGCGCCCGCCGAGCGCTACCCAAATGGCGGCTTCGATGGAGTTGGTCGGTGACATTTCGCTGGGGTTAATAATGCCGACCTGCGGCACGTACAGCGCGCCCGCCAGACCGCACAGCATCGCGGAGACCGTCCAGACGAACAGCTTGAACCCTTTCGGATCATAGCCGCAGAAGATCAGCCGGTTTTCGGCGTCACGCACGGCAGTCAGCACGCGGCCATACTTGCTGCGCGCCAGCGCAAAGCCGAGCGCCAGACTGAAAACCAGCACCAGCACGGTCATCAAAAATAACCCGATACGGGTGCCGGTGGCGGTGACCTGAAAACCGAGCAAGGTAGTGAAACCGGTGAAGCCGTTGTTACCACCGAAGCCCGTTTCATTGCGGAAAAATAGCAGCATACCGGCGTAGGTCAGTGCCTGCGTCATGATGGAAAAATAGACGCCTTTGATTTTGGAACGGAAAGCGAAGTAGCCGAACACAAACGCCAGCGCACCGGGTACCAGCACGATCAGGCACAGCGCCCAGGCAAAATGCTGAGTGCCGGCCCAGAACCACGGCAGTTCGGTCCACGACAGAAACGACATAAAGTCCGGCAGCCCGCTGCCTGCGGCCTGGCGCATCAAATACATGCCCATCGCGTAGCCGCCGAGCGCAAAAAACAGCCCGTGACCGAGCGACAGCAAACCGGCGTAACCCCAGACCAGATCGAGGGCGATCGCGACGATCGCATAACAGAGGATCTTGCCGACCAGCGTCAGCGTGTAAGTGGAGATCGACAGCGGATTCTCTGGGGGCAGAAGCGCCAGAAACGGCATGATAATGAGTGCGGCCAGCGCCAGAACGCCCACGGCAATCGCAATCTTCGGCGCTTTTTGTACGCCGGTAATCGTCAGCGGCTGGCTCATCAGTCAATCACCCTGCCTTTGAAGGCGAAGAGTCCCTGCGGACGTTTCTGGATAAACAGGATTATCAGCGCGAGGATCAGGATTTTGCCCAGTACCGCGCCGATTTCCGGCTCAAGAATTTTGTTCACTATGCCCAGACCAAAGGCCGCCACCACGGTGCCAGCCAGTTGCCCGACGCCGCCGAGCACCACCACCAGGAAGGAATCGATGATGTAGCCCTGACCGAGTTCCGGCCCGACGTTACTCAGCTGCGACAGCGCGACGCCGCCCAGACCGGCGATGCCGGAGCCGAGGCCGAACGCCAGCATATCGACGCGGCCGGTCGGCACGCCGCAGCAGGCTGCCATCGCACGGTTTTGCGTCACGGCGCGCACGTTCATGCCGAGCCGGGTTTTATTGAGCAGCAGCCAGGTCAGGCCGAGCACTAACAATACGAAGATAATCACCGCGATGCGGTTGTACGGCAGCACCAGATTAGGCAGTAGCTGAATGCCGCCGGAGAGCCAGCCGGGGTTCGCCACTTCAAGATTCTGCGCCCCAAACAGTACGCGCACGCCCTGAATCAGGATCAGACTGATGCCCCAGGTCGCCAGCAGTGTTTCCAGCGGACGACCATATAAATGGCGGATCACCGTGCGCTCCAGCGCCATACCCATTCCGGCGGTAATGAAAAACGCCACCGGCAGCGCGACCAGCGGATACATCGCCAGCAGCCCCGGCGCATAGTGCTGAAACAGCGACTGCACCATATAAGTGGAATAGGAACCGAGCATCAGCATCTCGCCATGCGCCATGTTGATCACGCCGAGCAGGCCATAGGTGATCGCCAGCCCTAGCGCAGCGAGCAGCAGAATCGAGCCGAGCGACAAACCGGTAAAGGCCTGCCCGAGCAGATCGCCTATCAGCAACCGGTGCTGCACCGCTTTCAGGCTGACAACGGCGGCGGCACGCACCGTAGCGTCGGCTTCAGTTTTCGGATCGGTCAGGCTTTGCAGGCGCCCCTGTGTATCCGGATCGCCGGAGGTGCCGAGCAGCTCGACGGCTTTCAGACGTACCTGCGGATTCGCATCCGCCAGTTGTAAATTCGCCAGCGCGATGGTCAGCGCATCGTGAACAGCGCCGTCTTTCTCCAGCGCCAGACGCTGCGTCAGCAGCGGTAACTGGTCAGCCTGCGCTTCACGTTGTAGTGATTTTGCCGCCTGTAAACGCACGGCACTGTCGGCGCTGACTAAACGGTGTGCGGAGAGCGCATTAGCAATCAAAATACGCAGGCGGTTGTTCAGCCACACTTTTTTGGTGTCGCCCTGCGGTTTGGCATCACCCTCCAGCGGTGTCAGCACCATGCCGTTTTGCGCAAAGGCGTGTTTGGCGTCGTCGGTCACCACGTTTTCCTGCTTCAGTGCCTCAAGCAGCGGCAAACGTTCCGGCTGCGGATCCGCCGCCCATTGCTGCAATAACGTGGCCTGCTGGCTGCGGGTCGCGGCAGCAAACTCGTTGGCGGGGCCAGCGTGAACAAGCCATGGCAGGCAGCCAAGCAGGAAAAGCAGAGATCGAAGTAAAGTTTTCATTATGTCTTCGCCATAAAAGTTATGTTCCTAACACCGCGGGCTTGCAGCCCACACCCACCAAGACCTTGGGCTCGCCGCCCAAACTGGCCCAAAGGAGGCATAAACGTGCCTCCTTTGGAATCCTGCGTTTTTCTCTGAGGCACCGACAGCTCCGCGCCATGCAGGCACCGTGTGCCAGGGGCTTCCGTTCTCGCCGCAAAATGCCGCCGCTACGCGGTGCCTTCGCTGCGGGATTCCAACCCGCGCAAAAAGACGCGCGGTTTTCCACCTCTTGCTCAGCGGAATTTTTGACTGCGGCCTGGAGGCTATGTAAGTCAAAAGAAAACAGCAGCCCAAGCTGCTTTTGACCTTAAAAATGCCTCAAAGGCGCAGTCAAAACGACGTCGAATGAACGGTGAGAAACCGCTCGGGTCTTTTTTCGAGCGGGTCCGAACCTGAAATGAGAGCACCGCGCAGCGGCGACGTTTGCGCCGTGAGCGAAAGCTCCTGAAACACGTTCCCTGCCAGCAGCGATAGCTGTCGGTGTCACAACCAAAAAGGCGCGGGATGTCCAGAAGGGGCGCGCCTTGGCGCTCCTTCTGGGCCAGTTTGGGCGGCGAGCCCAAGGTTTTAGGGTGTGGGCCGCAAGCCCACAGTCTTAGCGGGCGAGGGCAGCCAGCCCTAGTTAGTCGTTTTCACTGGCGTCTCCGCCTTTTTATCGTTCCCAGCGATGTACGGACTCCACGGCTGGGCGCGGATAGCTTTGTCGGTCTGCCAGACCACGTTGAACTGCCCGTTGGCTTCGATTTCGCCGATCATCACCGGTTTGTGCAGGTGATGATTGGTTGCATCCATGGTCAGCGTGAAACCAGACGGTGCGGCGAAGGTCTGCCCGGCCATGGCGGCGCGGACTTTATCGACGTCGGTCGTTCCGGCTTTCTCAACGGCCTGTGCCCACATATGAATACCGACGTAAGTCGCTTCCATCGGGTCATTGGTCACCGCGCTGTCGGCGTTCGGCAGTTTGTGGGCTTTGGCGTAAGCCTTCCATTCGGCGACAAATTTCTTGTTGGTTGGGTTATCGACAGACTCAAAGTAGTTCCACGCCGCGAGGTCACCCACCAGCGGTTTGGTATCGATGCCGCGCAGTTCTTCTTCGCCGACGGAGAACGCCACCACTGGCACGTCGGTCGCTTTCACGCCCTGGTTCGCCAGCTCTTTGTAGAACGGCACGTTGGAATCGCCGTTGATGGTGGAGATGACTGCGGTTTTACCGCCTGCCGAGAATTTCTTAATGTTGGACACAATGGTCTGGTAATCGCTGTAACCGAACGGCGTATAAACTTCTTCGATGTCGCTGTCTTTCACACCTTTGGAATGCAGGAAGGCACGCAGAATTTTGTTGGTGGTGCGCGGATAAACGTAGTCCGTGCCGAGCAGGAAGAAGCGTTTGGCTGCGCCGCCGTCTTCGCTCATCAGATATTCCGTTGCCGGGATCGCCTGCTGGTTGGGCGCAGCACCGGTATAAAACACGTTCGGCGACATCTCTTCGCCTTCGTACTGCACCGGATAGAACAGCAGGCCGTTCAGCTCTTCGAACACCGGCAGCACCGATTTACGCGACACCGACGTCCAGCAGCCGAACACCACGGCGACTTTATCCTGCGTCAGCAACTGGCGGGCTTTTTCGGCGAACAGCGGCCAGTTAGAGGCCGGATCAACCACCACCGGTTCCAGCTTTTTACCCAGCACGCCGCCGTGGGCGTTGATGTCGTCAATGGTCATCAGCGCGATGTCTTTAAGCGGCGTTTCAGAAATCGCCATGGTGCCGGAAAGCGAATGCATGATACCGACTTTGATGGTATCGGCCGCCTGCGCGCTCCAGGCTAACCCCATGCTGACTACGGTGGCGGAGAGGGCGAAGGCTTTAATAAAATGTCGACGATGCATAGAGAAACCCCTGTTAGGTTATGGAACAAATCGAAAGTTTTTTATAAAAGTCATGATGGGTTGCCCTCATCATTTCTGGCCTGATGCAGCATATGCAGCGTGATTTTTCGCACCTCGGCTTTACTGACGGCAATGTGGTCGTGTAGCTGGCGTTGAGCCTCCTGGGTTTGCTGTTGCATGATGGCAAGCAGAATGCTTGCGTGTTCGTGATACGTGGCATCGACCCGCGACGTTTTGGTGAAATCCAGGCGGCGGATGATGCGGATTTTTTCTGTCAGGTCGCGGTGGATGCGGGCTATTTCGGCATTGCCTGCGGCTTCAACCAGCGTCATATGAAAGGCTTCGTCGAAGCGCGATACTGTCTGGCCGTCATCAAGGCGCGGTTCGTCAATCCAGAAGCTTTTAAGCGCCGCGAGCTGCACCGGCTGAGCCTCCGGTTTCAGCGCACACAAGCGCTTCACCGCCTCCAGTTCCAGCACAATGCGCAGGTCGTAAAGCTGTTCGAAATAGTCGAAATCGAACGGTCTGACCTGCCAGCCGCTGCGGAAAAACACTTCGACATAGCCCTCGCGTTCCAGCCAGAACAGCGCCTGACGCACCGGCGTACGGCTGGTTTCCATACGTCCGGCAATGTCATTTTCACTGAACCGGTCGCCCGGCATCAGATGGAAGTTAAAAATGTCGTCCTTCAGTTGCAGGTAAATTCGCTCAGCCAGCCCTTCCGGACGTGCCTTGCTGCGTTTTTTGTCTGTGGTGCTGCGTGAGCCGGTCAGTTGCATAGCGATTCCTGATGAAAGACTTACGCGGATTGCGCGACGTCCAGCCACAGCAGTGCGTCACCGGGCCCGACCGGGCGGCCCTGCTGACAGCTGATTTTGCTGACGGTACCGGCGCAGGGCGCATAGACCGATAGCTCCATTTTCATTGCTTCCACCACAACCAGCGCCTGCCCGGCTTCGACCTGCTGGCCGGGTTCGACCAGAATCTTCCACACGCTACCATTCAGATCTGCGCTGACCAGATGACCCTGCTGGTCGCCGTCATCTTCGATAATTTCCACCGCGTTGGATGCGGCATCGACGGCGGCACTCTCCTGCGCGGCCCAGTGCGCCACCTCGGTGGTGAAAGCGTCAGACTGGCGGGTGCGGAAGTCGGCGATATCGGCGGCATTGTCGGCAAGGAATTGGGTATATTGCGCAAAATCGAACTCAGTCTCTTCGATGTGTACCTGCGCGCGGCCTTCGCGGAACGCATCGCGCCGGGCGTCGAGTTCGGCTTCGGTGACTTCATAGAAACGCACCTGATCGAAGAAGTGCAGCAGCCACGGCTCGCCGTTCTGGAACTGCTGATTCTTCAGGAAAGTATTCCAGATAGGCAGCGTGCGGCCGACCAACTGATAGCCGCCCGGCGAGTCCATGCCGTAGATGCACATGTACATCCCGCCGATGCCGACCGTGCCTTCGGCAGTGTATGAGCGCGCCGGGTTGTATTTGGAGCTCAGCAGGCGATGGCGCGGATCTACCGGCACCGCGCACGGCGCGCCGAGATAGACATCACCCAGACCGAGGATCAGATAGCTGGCGTCGAAGATGATTTTTTTCACCTCTTCGCGGCTCGCCAGCCCGTTGGTGCGCTGGATGAAATCGACGTTATTCGGCAGCCACGGCGCTTCGCTGCGCACGGTTTGCTGATAGCGTTCGACCGCGCCGAGCGTGGCGGAGTCCTCAAATGCCATCGGCATATGCACGATGCGGGTCGGAATTTTGAGCTGGCTGACGTCCGCCAGATCCTGCTCAAGCTCCAGCAAGTGAGAGAGCAGGGCCGATTGGTGGAGCACGCGGCTGTTATAGCGCACCTGTAGCGAACGCACGCCCGGCGACAGTTCTTCAATGCCCGGCTCTGCGGCGGCGCGGATGGCTTTCATCAGCAGATAGAGGCGCAGACGCAGGGCCAGATCCAGTACGTTGTCGCCGTACTCAATCAGCACGTAGCCATCGCCTGCCTGACGGTATTGCACCGACGGACGGCCTTCGCCAGCAGGCAGATCAGCCAGCACCGTCGCTGACGCCGTGGTCTGTGGCAGCAGCGACGGCGTTGCCAGTTTCATGGCATCAATAGGCATCAGCGAATCCACCATGCCCTGCTGCGCCAGTTCCAGCGCCTGCGCCTGTTCGAAACTGATTGGGTGGAAGCGGATTTTATCCCCCGGTTTCACCTGACCGACTTTCCACAATTCGGCCTTGGCGATGGTTACCGGGCAGACGAAACCGCCGAGGCTTGGCCCGTCGCGGGTCAGGATCACCGGGAAGTCGCCGGTAAAGTTAATCGCACCGATGGCATATTCGCAGTCATGCACGTTCGAAGGGTGCAATCCGGCTTCGCCGCCGTCCTGCCGCGCCCATTGCGGTTTTGGGCCACTCAGGCGTACACCGAGGCGGTTGGAGTTGTAGTGCACCTGCCATTCGGCCTCAAAAAAGGCGTCGATAGATTCTTTGGTGAAGAAATCCGGTGCGCCGTGCGGACCGTACAGCACGCCGATATTCCACACGTTGTCGTAAGACGGCACGATGTGCGGCGCGGCGGCCTGTGGCAAATCCACCGGTGCTGGCGTGGTACATGCGGCTAATTCTGGTTGCGAAACGGTCAGCATGTCGGCGACGCGCAGGGTGCGCCCCGCATGGCCGCCAAACTGGCCGAGGGCAAAGGTCGAGCGGCTGCCGAGATACACTGGCACGTCGAAGCCGTTACGCACGGCAAGATAGGTACGGCAGCCCTGTGTAGCGCGGCCCAGCGTTAAAGTCTGCCCGGCTTTTATGTTCACCGGCTGCCAGTACGCGACGCTTTCGCCGTCGATGTCGGCCGGACAGGTGGCACCGGTCAGCGCGAGGGTGGCGTCGCAATGAAAGCGCAGCGTCGGGCCCTGTAATGTGAATTCCAGACCGGCTGCGTCACGGTGATTACCGACGATGCGGTTGGCGAGGCGAAAGGCAAAATCATCCATTGGCCCGGACGGTGGTACACCGATATTCCAGTAACCGAGGCGGCCTGGGTAGTCCTGAATGCTGCTGTAGGTGCCGGGAGCGAGCACCTCGATGGCCTGCGGCGCGTAGTCGAAGGTATCGAGCATGCGCGTCCACATTTCGCCCGCGTGGAACACCGGCGTGGCAATCACCTGACGCAGATAATCAATATTGGTGGCAATGCCGTGCAGGCGGGTGGCGGCCAGCGCGGAGGACATTTTTGCCAGCGCGTCCTCACGGTCGGCACCGTGAACAATCAGCTTGGCGATCATCGGGTCATAAAAAGCGGAGACTTCGCTGCCGGTGGAGACCCAGCCGTCAACGCGTACATCGTCAGGAAACACCACTTCGGTCAGCACGCCGGGGCTTGGCTGGAAGTTTTTCAGTGGGTCTTCGGCGTAAATACGGACTTCCATTGATGCGCCCTGCGGGGCTTTTTTCATCGCGGCCCAGTCCAGCGGCTGATCGGCGGCGACCCGCAGCATACATTCGATCAAATCAAGCCCGGTGACCATTTCGGTGACCGGATGCTCAACCTGTAAGCGGGTATTCACTTCGAGGAAATAAAAGGCATCGCGCGCCGGGTCATAAATAAATTCCACGGTACCCGCGCTGCGGTAGCTGACTGACTCACCCAACTGTACGGCGGCGCGGTGTAAGGCTTCGCGGGTGGCCTGCGGCAGATTCGGTGCCGGGGTTTCTTCTACTACCTTTTGATTGCGGCGTTGCAGCGAACAGTCGCGTTCCCCGAGTGCCACGACGCGGCCTTTGCCGTCGCCAAAAATCTGTACTTCGACGTGACGGGCGCGATCCACAAAGCGCTCAAGGAAAACACCGGCGTCGCGGAAAAAGTGTTCACCAAGGCGTTTCACGCTGTCCCACGCGGCGCGCAGGGCGGCTTCGTCCTCGCAGCGTGTCAGGCCGATACCGCCGCCGCCAGCGGTGCTTTTAAGCATGATCGGATAGCCGATCTGCGCGGCGGATTTTACGGCGTCTTCCATGCTGCCGAGCAAACCGGTGCCGGGCGTCATCGGTACATTGGCGGCACCGGCCAGTTCACGGGCGCGGTGTTTCAGACCGAATTCACGGATCTGCGCGGCGCTCGGGCCAATAAAGGCGATATCGGCAGCTTCACAAGCATCGGCAAATTCTGCGCTCTCGGACAAAAAACCGTATCCCGGATAAATCGCCTGCGCGCCGGTTTCTGTCGCGGCGGCCAGAATTTTGTCGATCATCAGGTAGCTGTCGCTGGCCTTGTCGCCGCCGAGTGCAATCGCGATGTCGGCGTCGGCTACGTGTGGCGCATTACGGTCGGCGTCGGAATAGACGGCGACGCTGGTCACCCCCAGACGCTTCAGGGTGCGGATGGCGCGGCAGGCGATTTCGCCACGGTTGGCAATCAATACAGTCGTGAACATCGTGTGGCTCCTCAGGCGTTTTTCAGAGCGGCGAGGTGAGAGACATAATTTCTCCAGCCGCCAAAATGGGTGACATCGGTGGCGTCATTTATCGCCCAGGGTTCGCAAATAAAGCCTTTCACCGTGCGGCCGTCCGCCAGTTGCAGCGAGCCAATACCGAGTGGCGCCGGGATCTCCGCGACGAATTCGCCAAAGCGCGCCAGCGGGATATCCCAAAGTTCAACGGTGATCGCGCTGCCGCCCTCGGTTCTGACCAGTCCCGGTTTTGGCGGCGTGGTATTGGCGAGGGCGTAGAGTTTGTAGCTGGGGGCGGTGGTGGTTTGCTCGACGCGCACGGCTTTGCGTTGGGTGAGCTGGAAATTGAGCGGCATTCCTGTCAGGTGCGCGCCGACAACGGCGACCCGGACGTGATCGGGGCTGGCCGCTACGTTGCTCATCAATGCACTGGTGCTCAGTTCACGACCGGTGGCACCGAGCGGCAAGCCGAGGCTGCGCTGCCACTGACGGCCAAAGGCGGCAAGAGCGTCGTCGTGCCAGGCCGGAGCAATCAGCGTGATGCCGGACGGCAGGCCATCGGCGCGGATGCTGGACGGCAGCGCCAGCGCTGCAAGATCAGCCAGATTAGTGAAGTTGGTGTAAGTGCCAAATTGCGAGTTGAAGAGCACCGGCTCCTGCGTCATCTCCTCCAGCGTGCGGATAGTCGGCGAGGTGGGCACGATCAGCGCATCGAAACCTTCCAGTGCCAGATTGATTTTGCGGGCCAGCTCGGCGCGCAAGTATTCGGCGCGCCACGCATCGCACGCGCTGTAATTCAGACCGTTGGCGACAATGCCACGTACTGTCGGGTCCATCGCCTGTGGCATCTCATCGAAAATCTTACCGACGGCCACGGTGCGCTCAGCCACCCATGCGCCGTAATAGAGCTGTTCCGCCAGTTCGCGGAACGGCGTGAAATCAATCGGCACCAGCGTGACGCCGTTGCCGGTCAGGCGCTCCAGCGCTTGTTCGAATTCATATTCAGCCAGTGCATCGCCAAAAAACTCCAGACTGTCGGGCACGGCAAAACGCGGATGAACGGACATCGCCGCAGGCGCAGTGTGCGGGTTTGAACGCGAGTAGGCATCAGCGGCATCGTAACCGCCTGCGGCGTGCGCGACGGTCTGGGCGTCGCTTACCGTCAGGGCGAAAACCGACACCGTGTCATTGAGGCGACAGGCTGGCACCACGCCGTTATTCGACAGCCAGCCTTTAGTCGGTTTCAGGCCAACGATGTTGTTGAATCCGGCGGGTACGCGGCCTGACCCTGCGGTGTCCGTGCCGAGCGAGAAAGCCACCAGCCCGCGCGCCAGCACCGAGGCCGAACCTGAACTGGAACCGCCGCTGACGTACTCCGGGTTAAACGTGTTGCGCACGGCCCCGTGCGGAGAGCGGGTGCCGACCAGACCGGTGGCGAATTGATCCAGATTGGTCTTGCCAATCACAATCGCCCCTTTGGCGCGCAGATTGGCGACGACAGTGGCATCGGCCGCCGCCGTGTAGGTGAATTCCGGGCAGGCCGCGCTGGTGGGCCAGCCACCGACATCAATATTGTCTTTTACCGCGAAAGGCACACCAAACAGCGGGAGTGAGACCAGCGAGCCATCGGCATCACGGCGCAACTGCTCAAGGTGAGCAAGTTGTTTCTCCAGCTGGGCCTGTGTGGGCAGGTATAACCAGGCGTTGTCGCGGGAACTCAGGCTGCCAAGCACCATAGACAGCGAGCTACGCAAACTGTCAGGCGCCGTTTGGTAATGCTGCCGCCAGTCGAGCAGGGTGAAGGCATGAAACGGGGTGGTCGCAGAGCGTAAGCTGTCGTTCATCGGTTGAATTCCATCTGGTACACAAGATTGAATTCATCAAAGCAAAGGCTGTGCCATATTTCTTCTTGTTGAATAACAAGGTTTTTTAGTGAGGCTGTGACTGTATTGCACAAATAGTGCACCAGCGTTGCTGTGCAACTGAGCGAAAATGGCGCGGATTTTTATGGGACGGAGGACTAAATTTGAATTATTTCCAGTGATAATGCTTGCGATAATATAGCGCGCTATCTATATTGGAATTCATGAACACAAAAACTGACCCTGCAACCTCAGCGAATGCCCTTTTGCATCTGGACCAACAGATGTGTTTCGCACTTTATTCGGCGAATCTGGCACTCCACAAAGTGTACCGCAAGCTGCTGGGTCAGCTCGATCTGACCTATCCGCAATATCTGGTGATGCTGGTGTTATGGCAGCGCGATGATGTCACCGTTTCTGATATTGGCGAGAAGCTTTTTCTCGACTCTGCCACATTGACGCCGCTATTAAAGCGTCTGGAGGTGGCGGGTTTGTTACTGCGCCAGCGCGCCAAAACCGATGAGCGCCAGGTGATCATTACCCTGAGCGAAGCCGGCAGGGCGTTACAGGAAAAGGCCAAAAGTATTCCTGAAGCCATTCTTTGCGCCACCGAGTGTGACGTCGATGAAATGGTTGCGCTCAAGCGGCAGCTGGAGTTGCTGCGGGCTAATCTGAAAGATAAGTCCTGATTTACCCGAACCTGTTTTACCCGAAATAGTGCAAAATGCAGCAAACAGACAAATCCGAGGTATCACTTTATGTTTGTCTGCTAGTATTAAATATATAGCACGCGATTAAATCGCATAAAATGTACTTCAATCAGAAACTAAGCTGACCTTAAAGGAACGAATTATGTCTATTGAAAAAGTTATCTATCGCGCTCATGCCTCTGCAACCGGTGGCCGTGACGGCCGTGCTGCTTCTGATGACGGCGTTCTTGACGTCAAACTCGGCGTACCTAAAGAGATGGGCGGCATGGGCGGCGGCACCAACCCGGAGCAGCTCTTTGCAGCGGGCTACTCCGCTTGTTTCCTTGGCGCACTGAAGGCGGTAGCGGCCAAAGAAAAGATCAAAATCCCTGCTGACGCAAAAATTGAAGGCGCGGTGGGCATTGGTGAGATCCCTGGCGGTTACGGTATCGAAGTACAACTCGACATCACTTTGCCAGGTATGGAGCGCAGCGAAGCTGAAGCGCTGGTCGCCAAAGCGCATAAAGTTTGCCCGTATTCCAACGCAACGCGCGGCAACATTGACGTGACACTCAACGTCAAATAATGACCTCAGACTAAATATGGGGTTTATGTCCTGTTTTATTCTGTCCAGGGAGGCTGCGGCCTCCTTTTTCTTTGCGTGAAATTGTCATCTTCTTTTGAGTGCGCTTGCCGTCGCGCCTGCGCCAGACGGATTACTCCTGAAAACCCTGCCAAATCCAGTTTCTCACCAATATCTGTGAACCAGTCGCTTATAAACATGTCACAATGATTCAGAATCTTTCTAAAACCGTCTGGAAAATCACATTACATGAATAGAGTGAAGACTCTATCGCAGCAAAATCTCTCATTCTTGTTAGCGATCTATATCGGCATTTTTCTCAATGTCTCCGTTTTTTTCCGCCGCTTCGCACCCCTCACTCAGAGCGTCAATTTCATTGAATTGTCCCAGGCAGTGACCGAAGTGGTCGCCATCGTGTTGTTTACTTTCTTCCTGCTGCGCCTGCTTTCTCTGGGCGGTAAGCTCTTTTTCCGCATCATCGCCAGCCTACTGCTGCTGATCTCCGTGGCAGCCAGTTACTACATGGTGATGTTCAATGTGGTGATTGGTTACGGCATTATCGTGTCAGTCATGACCACGGATATTGATCTCAGCAAAGAGGTGGTTGGCTGGAATTTCTTCATGTGGATGATCGCGGTCAGTGCCATACCGCTGATACTGATCTGGAAAAATGACCTGCGGCTAACCCTGATTGAACAGATCAAAACGCCGGGCCAGAGGTTGTTGCCCTTAGGTATTTTAGTCGTCGTTGTTGCACTGGTTTGGTTGCCGCTGCGTATGCTGGATAAGCAGCAGAGCCGTAATGAAAAACTGACGAACATTGATTTACCCAGCTACGGCGGGGTGGTTGCACACTCCTATTTACCGTCTAACTGGCTGGCAGCACTCGGCCTGTTTGCTTACACCAAGGTGGATGAAAGCCAGGATGCGGGCAATTTTTTTGACCCGGCCAAAGCGTTTACTTACGTAGCGCCAGCGGGTGTCGATGATACCTACGTGGTCTTTATCATCGGGGAAACCACTCGCTGGGACCACATGGGCCTGCTGGGCTATGAGCGCGATACCACGCCACGCTTGTCGAAAGAGAAGAATCTGGTCGCCTTTCGCGGTAAGTCCTGTGACACCTCGACCAAGCTCTCTCTACGCTGCATGTTCGTGCGGGAAGGCGGCACAGAGAATAATCAGCAGCGCACCCTGAAAGAGCAGAACATTTTTGCCGTACTGAAATCGCTGGGTTTCAGTTCAGAACTGTTCGCGATGCAAAGTGAAGTGTGGTTCTACAATAATACCAATCCGGATGATTACTCATTTCGGGAAATCATCGCCTCTGAAAAGCGCAACGACGGTAAGCCAGTGGATGACATGCTGCTGGTTAACGAGTTACAGGAGTCGTTGAGAACCCATCCGCAGGGTAAACATCTGGTCGTGCTGCACACCAAAGGTTCGCATTATCTTTATTCCCAACGTTATCCTCGCAGTTTTGCCCGTTACACCCCGGAGTGTATGGGCGTTGACCGTGCTTGTACCAAGGCTCAGTTGATTAACGCGTTCGATAACAGCGTGCTGTATACCGACAGCTTTATCGCCAATGTGCTGGATCAGTTGCGTGATAAAAAAGCGGTGGTGTTTTATGCCGCCGATCATGGCGAGTCTATCGACGAGAATTCGCATTTGCACGGCACACCACGCGAAATGGCGCCGCCGGAGCAATTCCGCGTGCCGATGCTGGTGTGGGCCTCAGACAGCTTCCTGGCGCAACCCGATCATGCGCAGGCGTTTGAACGTTTGAAAGCCCAGCAGCGGGTCGGCGGTGAAAAGCGCCACGAGGAGCTGTTTGACTCGATTCTTGGCTGCCTCGGCTATACCTCACCGGATGGTGGCATCAACCCGGCCAATAACTGGTGCGCAAAAACGCCGGCTGACAAGGCTATTTGAGTCGGCAAAGGGTGATTTTGCTGGAAATCTAGGCAGTCAGCGCTTGCGTGACAAAAAGGCGTTGACGCTCTGAATCAGCAGCAGTAACATGCGCTCCGATTCGGCGAGTAGCGCAGCTTGGTAGCGCAACTGGTTTGGGACCAGTGGGTCGGAGGTTCGAATCCTCTCTCGCCGACCACATTCGAAAAGCCTGCTTTTTAAAGCAGGTTTTTTTTCGCCCAAAGTTTATGAGGATGAGAACCTCCGAAGGAGGTTTGAGCCGAGCGCAGCGAGACCACGTTGCTTTAGCAACGGCCCGCAGGGCAAGCATCGAAGATGCGCGTAATCCTCTCTCGCCGACCACATTCGAAAAGCCTGCTTTTTAAAGCAGGTTTTTTTTTGCCCAAAAATGCTGCCTCTTATACTTCAAACTTTCGTTTTATGATCCCACGCACCTCTCTGCACCACGCCGGAGCAATGGCCCTGTTTTGGCGCCCTGGCGCACTGTTTTAAGGCTGTGCTTCTTTGCATTGACTTGCCCGAATCTGGCGGCTGACCAGCATTTTCCGCTGCTTTCTACCCTGATCTTACAAATAACCGTTCATATAATCATCATTTGGCAATTAATTTTTGTGGATTTAAAACGGGGTAAATCGCTAAGAAAAGTCTCATGAGAAGCCGATTCTGTTGACTTTGTCTTCATGGACTGAACATTCGTCCTGTAAATGTTAAAGAAAGGTTTTTTTATGTTTGTTTGCTGTTACTCACAGTCTTTGTAAATGCCTATTGGTTATATTGACGTCATCCTTCAGAGTTGCCAAATTGAGAGCCCGAAGTCTGACCAGAAGATTTTTCCGGTAACTACCTGTAACGCTATGTTTACAAGGTTTGCCCGAAAAAAGCGCTCCCTAGGCGTTCCTCCCTTTTCTGAGAAAACTTTCCGCAGCGAATTGGGCAACACAGTCACCCGTAAATAAAAAATAAAGGGTGGCGTGAGCTGCAAACACAACACACACATCCACATCACCATTAATAAATGGAGCAAAAGCGATGACAATCTCCTTGGGAAAAGCAGGGATACTGAAATTCGGTATTGGCCTGATTGCGCTGACCGTGGCAGCCAGCGTGCAGGCAAAAACGTTAGTGTATTGTTCTGAAGGTTCGCCTGAAGGTTTTAACCCGCAGTTGTTCACCTCTGGTACTACTTACGACGCCAGCTCCGTGCCTATCTATAACCGTCTGGTCGAATTCAAAATCGGCACCACAGAACTGCAGCCGGGTCTGGCTGAAAAGTGGGATATCTCTGCTGACGGCAAAACCTATACCTTCCATCTGCGTAAAGGCGTGAAATGGCAGGACAATAAAGACTTTAAACCGACCCGTGATTTCAACGCAGACGACGTGGTTTACTCGTTTGAGCGTCAGTTAGACAAAAACAACCCGTACCACGGTGTTTCTGGCGGCAGCTACGAATACTTCGAAGGTATGGGCATGGGCGATCTGATCAACAAGATCGTTAAAGTGGATGACAACACCGTTCAGTTCGTTCTGAACCGTCCGGAGGCCCCGTTCCTGGCTGACCTCGGTATGGACTTCGCGTCAATCCTGTCTGCGGAATACGCTGACAACATGTTGAAAGCGAAAACCCCTGAGAAAGTTGACCTGAACCCAATCGGTACCGGTCCGTTCCAGCTGCTGCAATACCAGAAAGATTCCCGCATTCTGTACAAAGCGTTCCCAGGTTACTGGGGTACCAAGCCGCAGATCGACCGTTTGGTCTTCTCCATCACGCCTGACGCGTCTATCCGTTATGCGAAATTGCAGAAAAACGAATGCCAGGTAATGCCGTACCCGAATCCGGCTGATATCGCGGCAATGAAGAAAGATAAGACGATCAACTTGATGCAACAGCCAGGTCTGAACGTCGGCTATCTCTCCTTCAACGTTGAGAAAAAACCACTGGATGAAGTGAAAGTGCGTCAGGCACTGACCATGGCTGTGAACAAACAGGCCATCATCGATGCGGTTTATCAGGGTGCTGGCCAGTCGGCTAAAAACCTGATCCCACCAACCATGTGGGGCTACAACAAAGACGTGGTGGATTACCCGTATGATCCCGCCAAAGCCAAAGAGTTGCTGAAAGAAGCCGGCCACGCCGATGGTTTCACTATCGACCTGTGGGCAATGCCAGTTCAGCGTCCGTACAACCCGAACGCACGTCGTATGGCTGAGATGATCCAGTCTGACTGGGCGAAAATTGGCGTTAAAGCCAACATCGTGACCTACGAGTGGGGCGAGTACCTGAAACGTGCCAAAGCCGGTGAACATCAGTCTGTGATGATGGGCTGGACCGGGGACAATGGGGATCCGGATAACTTCTTCGCGACCCTGTTTAGCTGTGCGGCTGCGAAAGATGGCTCTAACTATTCACGCTGGTGCTACAAGCCGTTTGAAGATCTGATTCAGCCAGCCCGTGCAGAATCCGATCACGCCAAACGTGTTGCGCTGTACCAACAGGCTCAGGTTGTGATGCATGACCAGGCGCCTGCGCTGATCATCGCTCACTCCACCGTATACGAGCCAGTGCGTAAAGAAGTTAAAGGCTATGTGGTAGACCCGTTAGGCAAACACCACTTCGAAAACGTAAGCATGGAGTGACAGCTTACTGAATGACCCGGAAACCGCGTTGTGCGGTGCTCGCAATCTTCGCCTACCTAATGGTATGTCTCGATTGCTGTGCTCCTGCGCCTCGTTCGCGGGCCATTCACTACAGCGTTAGGTTCATACGTTTAGAAAGCAATGTGAGTTAACAATAAGCCCGGCGAGCTACGGTTTTCCGGGCATTTTATACAGAGAGTACGGGATATGTTTCAGTTCATACTCCGACGTTTGGGGTTAGTTATCCCAACGTTTATCGGCATAACTTTGCTGACTTTTGCCTTCGTGCACATGATCCCAGGTGACCCGGTGACCATCATGGCCGGAGAACGCGGTATTTCTGCCGAGCGCCACGCTCAGTTGATGGCAGAGATGGGGCTCGATAAGCCTCTTTATCAACAATACTTCCACTATGTGAACGGCGTGCTGCACGGTGATTTAGGCGTGTCGTTAAAGAGCCGTATTCCGGTCTGGCAGGAGTTTGTGCCGCGCTTTAAAGCGACGCTGGAATTAGGTATCTGCGCCATGCTTTTCGCGGTGATCGTCGGTATTCCTGTGGGGGTGCTGGCTGCGGTTAAACGCGGATCCATCTTCGACCACACGGCGGTCGGTATCTCACTCACCGGTTATTCGATGCCCATCTTCTGGTGGGGGATCATGCTGGTGATGCTGGTCTCGGTACAGCTCAATCTCACGCCCGTATCGGGGCGAATAAGCGATACGGTATTCCTCGATGACAGCCAACCGTTGACCGGCTTTATGCTGATCGATTCGCTGATTTGGGGCGAACCGGGTGACTTTAAAGATGCCGTGATGCACATGATTTTACCGGCTCTGGTGCTCGGGACTATTCCTCTGGCCGTTATCGTGCGTATGACCCGCTCTTCCATGCTGGAAGTGCTGGGCGAAGATTACATTCGTACCGCGCGCGCCAAAGGCGTCAGTCGTATGCGGGTGATTGTTGTCCACGCCTTGCGTAACGCGCTGCTGCCGGTGGTGACCATCATTGGTTTGCAGGTGGGTACGCTGCTCGGCGGCGCCATCCTGACAGAAACCATCTTCTCCTGGCCGGGACTTGGCCGCTGGCTGATTGATGCATTGCAACGCCGCGACTATCCGGTCGTACAGGGCGGGGTATTGCTGGTCGCCATTCTGATTATCGTGGTTAACCTGCTGGTAGACGTGCTCTACGGCGTGGTCAATCCGCGTATTCGTCATAGAAAATAAGGGGCGCACTATGTCTCAGGTTACAGAGCCCGTCGCGAATGAAATCGTGACGGCTGCGCCAACGCCGATGCCGCCACTGCGCGAATTCTGGCACTACTTTAAGCGCAACAAAGGGGCCGTTACCGGTCTGGTTTACATCATTATCATGCTGGTCATTGCGATTGGCGCTAATGTTCTCGCCCCGCATGCTCCCGCTGAACAGTTCCGTGACGCGCTGCTGCGCCCGCCGGTCTGGATGCAGGGCGGCAGCTGGAAATTCCTGTTAGGTACCGATGACGTCGGCCGCGATATTCTCAGCCGCCTGATGTACGGCGCACGTCTGTCGCTGCTGGTCGGTTGTCTGGTGGTAGTGCTCTCCCTGATCCTCGGCGTGGTCTTCGGTCTGTTTGCCGGTTACTACGGCGGCGTAATTGATGCCGCGATCATGCGTATCGTTGACATCATGCTGGCATTGCCAAGCCTGCTCTTGGCGCTGGTGCTGGTGGCCATTTTCGGCCCGTCCATCGTCAATGCCTCACTGGCACTGACCTTCGTCGCCCTGCCACACTATGTGCGTTTAACGCGTGCGGCGGTGCTGGTGGAAGTCAACCGAGACTACGTCACCGCTTCGCGCGTGGCCGGAGCCGGTGCGACCCGTCAGATGTTCGTCAACATTCTGCCTAACTGCTTAGCACCGCTGATCGTTCAGGCATCGCTCGGTTTCTCCAACGCCATTCTGGATATGGCGGCTCTCGGCTTCCTCGGCATGGGCGCACAGCCGCCAACGCCTGAGTGGGGCACTATGCTGTCCGACGTATTGCAGTTTGCCCAAAGCGCATGGTGGGTCGTGACCTTCCCTGGCGTGGTGATCCTGCTGACGGTACTGGCATTTAACCTGATGGGTGACGGTCTGCGCGACGCCCTTGACCCTAAACTCAAGCAGTAAGGGACGAGAGATGGAAACCACATTAATTAAAGATGTACCGGTCGGCAAAACGCTGCTGACCGTGGATAAACTCTCCGTTCACTTTGGTGACGAAGGCACGCCGTTCCGCGCCGTTGACCGTATCAGCTACAGCGTAAAACAGGGCGAAGTGGTCGGGATTGTTGGCGAGTCCGGCTCCGGTAAATCGGTCAGTTCACTGGCGCTGATGGGGCTTATCGACTTCCCCGGCAAAGTGATGGCTGAGACGCTGGAGTTCGGCGGACGCGACCTGCAAAAGATGAGCGAAAAAGAGCGCCGCCAGATTGTCGGTGCTGAAGTCGCGATGATTTTCCAGGACCCGATGACCAGCCTTAACCCGTGCTACACCGTCGGGTTCCAGATTATGGAAGCCATTAAGGTGCATCAGGGCGGCAATAAAAAGACCCGTCGTCAGCGCACTATCGATTTACTCAATCTGGTCGGTATTCCTGACCCGGCTTCGCGTCTTGACGTCTATCCGCACCAGCTTTCCGGCGGGATGAGCCAGCGCGTGATGATCGCCATGGCGATCGCCTGCCGGCCAAAACTGCTGATCGCCGACGAACCTACGACGGCGCTCGACGTGACCATTCAGGCGCAAATCATCGAACTGCTGCTGGAGTTGCAGCAGAAAGAGAACATGGCGCTGATGCTGATCACGCACGATTTGGCGCTGGTCGCCGAAGCGGCGCAGCATATCATCGTGATGTACGCCGGTCAGGTGGTGGAGTCGGCTAAAGCCACGGAGATTTTCCGTGCGCCGCGCCATCCTTACACTCAGGCGCTGCTGCGATCCTTGCCGGAATTTGCCGCTGACAAGGCCCGTTTACAGTCATTGCCGGGCGTCGTGCCGGGCAAATATGACCGTCCGAACGGTTGCCTGCTGAACCCGCGTTGCCCGTATGCAACAGATCTCTGCCGTAAAGAAGAACCGGCGCTGCGTGACCTTGCGAACGGGCGTCAGTCGAAGTGCCATTATCCGCTGGATGATGCCGGGAGACCTACCTATGAGTCATGAAAACCCCACCCAGTCAGCGCCTCTGTTGCAGGCGATTGACCTGAAAAAACACTACCCGGTAAAGAAAGGGCTGTTTGCCCCTGAGCGCACGGTAAAAGCCCTCGACGGCGTTTCATTTGACCTCGAACGCGGTAAAACGCTGGCCGTGGTTGGTGAATCCGGCTGTGGTAAATCGACCCTTGGCCGTCTGCTGACCATGATTGAGATCCCAACCGGCGGTGAGCTCTATTACCGCGGGCAGGATCTGCTCAAGCCTGATGCCACCGCTGAAAAGCTGCGCCGTCAGAAAATCCAAATCGTGTTCCAGAACCCTTACGGATCGCTTAATCCGCGTAAGAAAGTCGGGCAGATCCTTGAAGAGCCTCTGCTGATTAACACCAAGCTGACCAGCAAAGAGCGCCGCGAAAAAGCGCTGGAAATGATGGCGAAAGTCGGTCTGAAAACCGAGCACTACGACCGCTATCCGCACATGTTCTCCGGCGGTCAGCGTCAGCGTATCGCTATCGCCCGTGGTCTGATGCTTGACCCGGACGTAGTGATTGCCGACGAACCGGTTTCCGCGCTCGATGTTTCGGTGCGCGCGCAGGTGCTGAACCTGATGATGGATTTGCAGCAGGATCTGGGGCTTTCTTACGTATTCATCTCCCATGACCTGTCAGTGGTTGAACACATTGCCGATGAAGTGATGGTGATGTACCTCGGCCGCTGTGTGGAGAAGGGGCCGAAAGATGCCATCTTCAACAATCCGCGCCATCCGTACACGCAGGCATTGTTATCGGCTACGCCGCGTCTGAACCCGGATGAGCGCCGTGAGCGCATCAAGTTGACCGGTGAGCTGCCAAGCCCGCTTAACCCGCCAGCCGGTTGCGCGTTCAATGCCCGCTGCCGCCGCGCCTTCACCACCTGTACCCAGTTCCAGCCGCAGCTGAAACAATATGGTGACCAGCTGGTTGCCTGTTTTGCGGTAGATCAGGATGAGATGGGCAAGACCCAGCCACTGGTTGAGGCGGGGCAGGCGTAAGTTTTTTCTTACTTCGCGACAACTGCACCCGAAAAGTTGGATAGCAACTGATTAAGGTGCAGTTTTTAAGCGACAGACAACGTATCTTCCTGCGTTAAATTGGCTACGGCTTGAGGTTGTTCTGATGATTTAAGTAACTCACTCGGAATAATGTCTTTAATTTTATCAATAATTTCCTTTGAACTAAACTCACAGATATTGGGCGTGTTGACGCGAATGACCGTTGCATTATCATAATCAGGAAGCCACATATTATAGGCAAGGAATCCGGTTTCCTCTATTCTTCCATTATTATAAAGAGCGATCATTTTTTTATTGAAAGTTCGGGATAAATGAACAATGGATGTGTCTGGTGTGATGATTAAATCTGCATTTTTCACCATCGCTGCGGCAAAAATGATCGTACTTTCAGGAAAGATAATACATCCATCAGTTTGAAATTCAGCTATTTTTTCATACTTGCCGATGAGGATTATACCAATGTTCTGGTAGTTTTTTCTGATGAATAATATAATTTCTTCAACTTGCCTTTTGGACAGGTTCTTATCCAGAGAGCTGGTCAGTGGGTTTAATGCGATTAAATAGTTGAATCTCTTTGATGACAATTTGTCACAAATGATCTTTTCATCCGCCTCACTAATACCCAGCGAATATTCATAGTTGGCAGAGTCAATCTCAAGCAGGTCCAATACTTTCTTATAGCGTGCCGTAATATGAATGTCTTTATCCATGAATTCAATAGAGTCGGAATACATTGGATATCTTGATTTATTAAATCCAATGGTGATGTTAGCATTAATCTTATATATCAGATTTATTCTTCTGAAGGTTAAGATATCATTCAAATCGATGACAATATCGAAACCCTCTCGCTTCAGCCTGCGTGGCGACCTATCCCGATCGTATAGAAAAACCTTGTGCACGAAATCTGTGTGAGAGAACAAATTTTCACATGATTTACCGCCAAGAAAGTTAACCTGGTATCCCGCATCGTGTAATTTTTTGGCTAACCCTGTCAA
Organism: Ewingella sp. C233; assembly: GCF_055407225.1. Classification (NCBI taxonomy): domain Bacteria; kingdom Pseudomonadati; phylum Pseudomonadota; class Gammaproteobacteria; order Enterobacterales; family Yersiniaceae; genus Ewingella; species Ewingella sp. C233. Next base: position 223,440 of record NZ_JBUZRI010000004.1, on the reverse strand, counting down.
TATTACAGCATCCCCAATTTCATCTCCGGTTCTGAGAATGAGGACCTTTAGCTGCGGCTTGTCTTTAAGGTCAATTTTTTTTGAAACACGCTTTCTTATTAATGACCGTAATTTCAAAATATTAATCCGAATATTACTTATGTCTTGTTTAAGCTTTCGGTGCTTTTTCCTATAATCAAAACCCTTCATCTTTTTTCCCTGAAGATGCTAAATACAAAAATGGTAAAGTTATAAGGGAATTATCCTGTGGTGTTGAACAAAAAGCAAGCCGCCCGTTTATAAGCGAGCGGCCTTAGTTGTTACGCGGGATTATTGCTTCTTACGCTATTCTATCAGTTAATCGCTTCAATGATCACCAACTGATCACTCAGCTGCTTTTTCACTACCGGATCGCTGGCGTTCTGTATTTGTTGCTGCAGCGCGGCCACCTGCTGCTTCTTGCCCTGAACCTCGCTAAACAACAGCGGCTTGACGTTGATGGAGGCTACGTTGGTGTAGCGGCCATCCTCTGTCGTCGGGACACTGATTTTGCCGTCATTGAGCAGCTGATCCACGATTTTTCGTTCACGTTCATAGCCTTCCATGCCGGTCAGCTTCCAACGATGTTCTGCCTTGCCCTGATACTGGCCTTTCTTCACGTCGGTCAGATAGCGGATGGTCAGATTACGGATGGTTCCGGCTTCTTCGCCATATTCCACTTTGGTATCTGACAGCATCGGGAACTGCATTCCCTCCAGTGCGCCGCCTTTTTGGGTCAGATGGCCCATGCGGTAGGCGTTCATTCCTAAACGAATTGGCGTGCTGTCGGTAACCGGCGAGCCGTCGTTCATTTTCAGATCGGTTATGCGCTGTCCGGCCGGTTTACGCAGGTCGATGGTGTAAGTGACGCCGTCGAAGAAGTCGTTGGTTGAATATTTGGACGCGCGGCGCTGCGGGTTAAAGCTGTAGGTTACGTCACCGTCGTGCTGCTGATTAAAGTAGCCTGCCGACCACTCCATGTATTTTTTCAGCTCTTTGCCGGTGAGCTGATACACGGTGATTTCGCCGCCTGCATACTGATAATTGAAGGCGATATCTTTGGCGGTGATGGTGCCCACATTCAGTTTTGGCCGGTCATTGTCGATCTGCAATGCGATGACCTGTGCTTTTGGCGCGTAATGGCGGACCGCTTCCTGATAAAGCGCGCTGATGCCGGTATCCTGGATATGCACCTGAGGAATGCCTTTTACGGCATCCGGCGGCACCAAATCCTGCCCGGTCAGCTGGGCAATCGGCCGGTTGGCGTTGGCCCGCAGGATTTTATGGAAGGGCTGGTAGATCTCTTCCATCTTCTTATCGGACGTGATGCCCTTAATCGGGTAGGTGTAGCTGTCTTTGTTGATCAGCACGTATTTGCCGTTTTGCTGTTCAAACTGCAAATCGATGCGCGACAGTGCCCGGCCATATTTATCGGGTTCAGTGACAATAACGCCGTTAATGATCTCTTTATCCACTTTCACATGCATGTGACCCGCGACAATGGCCGCCAGTTCAGGGTTCGCGCGGGCGATATCACCCACGCCAGTGCCAGGGCGCTGGTTTTCGTTATCGATACCCATGTGAGCAACCAACACAATCGCGTCCACTTTACCGTGAAGCTCGGCAATCACCTTTTTCACCGCATTGACCGGGTCGGTAAAGTTCAGGCCTGTAATGTGGTCGGTACCTTTGGCAAACTCAGCTGTCATCGGGGTATCCATGCCGATGATGCCAATCTTCACGCCCTCACGCTCAATGATTTTATAGGCAGGCAGATAGGGTTTGCCGCTGTCCCACAGAATATTCCCGGCCAGCGCCGTCCCTTTGAACTGGCTGAGCGGGGTGGCCAATGCCTTGAGACCGAAGTCGAATTCGTGATTGCCCATCACCCAGACATCGTAGTTCAGAGCGTTCAAGCCGAGGATCATCGGGCTGGTTTTATCGTTCTTGAAGGTCTCAACGAAGTTGCCCTGAATGGTGTCACCGGCGTCAACCAGGATCACATTCGGCTGTTGCGTCCGGACTTTATGCACCTGTGTAGCAATTTGGCTCAGGCTGCCCGCCAGATTTTCAGTGTCGGTAGAATAATCCCAAGGTACGAAGGTGCCATGGAGATCAGAGGTGCCCAGAATAGTGATATTGACCGGCTCGGCGGCCATGACAGAGGTACTTGCGCAAAGCAGCATGGAGAGAATCGTCTTTTTCATCTTTTCTTCTTTTTATAGGTCGCTGTATTAGAAAGAAATTATGCGAGGCCAATCTCATATTGGCTAGAAACTTTGCAAAGGCGACATTGGAAATGCGACATGGCGCACCCTATGGCTGAGATGTTTATTAGCATGTCACCCTTCGCAGCCTATTCTTCCGCAGAATAATTTCGTGTTCATTTATCTGTATTTTATATATTTAAAGTCAAAAATATAAATAATAAAAATTAGTAATAATAGCAATTAATTAAGAGGCCGATCGGCGTCACGTTTATAGTTAAAGTCTTTTGACAGGTATTATTCCCTCGCCATACATTTTCTTTGATTTATTTCTGGTGACAAAAAACTCTATAAAATTACGTTATTTATTATTTCTGTTACGTTATTTCTTTAAATAGGCAATGAAAGGGACATCATGAAAAAATTAACCGTTATCGCTTTAATGGTGGGTGCTGCAGTATCAGGTAACAGCTATGCAGCGACGTCAGCCCCCACCAGCCTGGAAGCCCGCCTGGCACAGCTTGAACAGCGCTTACAACAGGCCGAGGCCCGTGCGGACAATGCGGAAAAACAGATTCAGCAGCTAAAACATGACGACCAGACGCTGAAACAAACGCAGGAATTGCAGGTCGCTGCTGTCGATATTAAACAGAAAGAACCGGCTAATAAGAAAAGTCTCACACTTAACGGTTTCGATAATTTAAAACTTTATGGTGACGTGGAGTTTAATATGGATGGGGCGAGCCGCAGCGGGCAATTAACGTCGGCAAAAACCAGTGATAATAAAAGCTGGAAGCCCGGAAATAACGAACGCTGGGATATTAATGGTCGTCTGCTGATTGGCGTGGATGGTTACCGCCGTAACGATAATGGCCAGTTTTCTGGTTTTACGGTGCAACCCCTGGCTGACCTGCATGGCAGCATGAATGTCGATGACGCCGCCTTCTTCTTCGGGGAGGAAAATAACTGGCAGGCCAAAGTAGGGCGTTTTGAAGCCTATGATATGTTCCCGCTCAATCAGGACACCTTTGTCGAGTATTCCGGCAATACCGCCAACGATCTCTATGCAGACGGTTATGGCTACATCTACATGATGAAAGAGGGCCGCGGGCGCAGCAACAGTGGTGGTAACTTCAATCTCAGCAAAAATATCGGCAACTGGTACTTCGAACTAAACACGTTGGTGGAAGATGGCACCTCGCTGTTTGCCGATAAAAACTATCACGGCAACGATCTGACCAACGACAAAAACGTGGTCTATTTGCGTCCGATTGTGGCGTGGAAAGGGGAGGCATTCTCCGCGGCTGTCGCTATGGAAAGTAACGTGGTCAACAACGCCTACGGGTATGAAAATGCGCAGGGCGACACCGTTGATCAATCAAAACGCAATGGCTATGGCATGACCATGACGTGGGACGGACAGAAAGCCGATCCTGAGGATGGCGTGGTCGCGAACTTCAGCACCGCCTATCTTGACGCGCAGGACGAGAAAGATTTCTCCATCGGCGCCAACGTGCTGTGGCACCGTCTGGAACTCGGGTATATCTATGCGCACAACAAGATTGATGAGTTCAATAACAGCAACTTTATGCGCAATGATAATGGGGACTATGCCTTCGACGGCGCAGGCAAATACAGTATCCATACCATCCACTCCTCCTACCTGATCCCGAACATTATGGACATGCAGAACTTCAATCTCTATCTGGGAGCCTACGCGTCAATGCTTGATACGGCAGAGGGAGAGAAGAATAACGGCGATGACACACGATATGGCGTACGTGCGCGCTTCAAATACTACTTCTAATTTGCCCTTCATCCTTCAAGTGAGCTCGGCGTTGGCTGCCTTCATTCACCCCGGTCACTTACCTGAGTAAGCTCTCGGGGATTCATTCAGTTGCCGCCTAGATCTAACTCGAATGAGTTTGGGCAAATCAGTGTGCGTCTGGAAAATAAAAAACGGCATCCTCATCAGATGCCGTTTTGCCGTTTATTGAGTGGGAACTGCGTGAATCCTATTTCCCCTGACTGGCCCACCAGGTCAGCAGTTGCAGGCATGAGGAGTAGTAATCATCTTTCGGGGCGAGATTCGCGCTGAGGGCGCTGCGGTTTTCCATGGTGAAATCACGGATGGCCAGCAGGCCCGGCGACATGTTGTACGGCGCTTTCGTGCCGGTCATGACATCGACCCAGGCCGGGGTCGAATCGCGCGGTGTTTTCTGCCACAGCTGAATAAACGGGGCGAGATTCGGGCTGCCGGGGTGCGCCCAGCCGAGATAGAGCGGAATGCGCACCGCGTCAAAACTAAAGCGCGTCGGCCATCGGCTGGAGGGTTTCATGCTGCCATCGGCACTCATATCAACCCAGTCAGTCGGCAGGCGTAAATCGCCAAACGCCATTTTACCGAGCAGCGCAGTGCCACTCTCATCCAGATCTTTCCACACTTTCAGATGGCTGTGCTGATAAAACGCTTTCCACGCCGGGAAGAGGAAATAGGATGGATTCAGCGTCACCGAACTGGTCTGGTTAAAACCGGAGATACCGGGCAGCATCACTTTATAACCGGCGTAATCGATCACCGTATGTTTAATCAGCGCGGCCTGCAGTTTGTCAGAAGCTTGTGTATAGCGCGGGTTATTCCACTGATCGCCCGCCAGCAGCAGTGCCCATGCCATCAGCGTATCGCCATCGGAGGCGTTATTTTTATCCGCCACTTTTGGGGTGCTGTTTGGGTCATAGCGCCAGGAATAGAGCCCGATATCTTTGCGGTAGAGGGTGGTGTTGGCCCACTGCCACAGCTTATCGAACGTCTTTTGATCGTTGTTGAACACCGCCAGCAACATACTGAAACCTTGCCCTTCGGTGTGGCTGACGTTTTTATTCGCGGTGTCCACAATCCGCCCGTCCGGCATCAGAAAACGGCTTTTATAGTCTGACCAGCCGGTGTCCTGAGCCATCACTGCCGTAGAGAAAAGCGAGAATGCGAGGCAAAACCACAGCACCAGACTGCGGGCCCGAAATGACCACATAAAAATTCCTTACAATCCATTTTGATAACGAAAGACCAGAGCGCCTTCGCGGGTGCTTTCCTGCCAGCGCAGCGGCACAAAAGATTGCCCACCCTGCGCCAGCAGCCATTCGGCATAGGCCCCTTCGAGCAGGGCGATAAGCGCGATGGTCCACAGTTCTTGATCCTGCCCCTGCGGCGCAGCAGGCCAGGCAATATGCACCAGTGTCAGCTGTTGCTGCGTAGCTTCAATTTTGACCACACCCCAGTCGAAATGGCTCAGCAGCTGGTTAAGATTATCCTCCAGCTCGCCCAGAGTCGCCGAAGCGGGCAGCGGGTGCTGACGTGCCAGATTGCCGCCCATCAGGGTCAAAAAGCGGCGGCCATCTTCGTCATCGGCAGAAGATAGAATACCGGAAAACAGCACCTGAACCAGACTTTGCCAGCCGGTAGTTTGATGACGGTGGCGATAATATTGCTGCTCAACCTGCGCATAATCTTGTTCTTGCATGGTTTATTCCACCGGATCAGTTGTCGCCCATCAGATAACGGAAGTAGACCTGAGCCTTACTTTCATTGTAGTCGCCGAACGTGTCATAACCCACTTGTCCGCCGATCTGCATATTCTTATTAAGATGATAATTGCCGCCCACGCCCGCATTCCAGCCGATACCACTTTTGGAGCCGCCGGTATAATAGGCTTCTTGCGCGGTGTTGTTCGCCACTTTGTTCTCCAGCGCGGCCTGTAAATCAGGGTCTTCAGGGAAGTAAGGGCTTTCATCCTGAGTATAGGATTGATAGCCGACGGAGCCGCTCAGCTTGAGATCCCAGTCGTCATATTTCTGGGTATATTCCACCGGGAACGACACGCTGACATAGTTTTGCGGGCTGAAGTAACCGCCCTGACCGTAGCTGAAGTAGCTGAGGTTTTTGTCAAAATTCATGTAACCGACGTTAATCCCGGTTTTCAGCTCGCGGTCGTCATAACGATATGGGCGAATGTACATTCCGACGTTGGCATTAACCGCGCTGTTTGAGGTCACATGGGTGCCCAGATAGCTGTAGTAGCCACCGCCCGCATAGAAACCGGCATCGCCGTTATCATACGAAAGATTAACGCTGCCGCCGTTTTTGGTGACTTGCCCCCACTTGCTGCCGGTATAGCTGTCCTGCACACCGACATAAGAGAGCAAGCTGTCCGTCACGGCGCGGCGTTCAGCCGTTACCGTCAGTGTGGTGAAATCACCCAGTTTCGGCGCCCACTGCGCCCCTCCGAGCAGCGAGGTTAAATCTTGCCCGAGTGGCGTGGAACCGACATCGACTTTATAATTGTCGCCACTCAGTGCGGCGTTCACTTCCACCCCTGACTGACTTTGCGAACCGGAAGACTGCTCGGCGATGTATTGCGAGGCCGACGGTGGCGTAGTGGAGGTGTTAGCCAACGCCTGTGCTGTTGGGCTGAGCACGCCATGCAGCGCGCCGGTACCAAAGCGATTATTGGCACTGCCGCTGCTGGTGCCGGAGTCGAGCGTGATCGGCGTGACGCCGAGCGTAACGCGGGAAGTATCAAAGGGCACGAAGGAGAAGGTCATCGGCGCTTTGGCTTCGGTCAGCTGGCTCAGGCCGCTTTCGCCGTCGCGCCCGCGTACGGACAAATCGCCCTGCACCCAGGTGGAGGTTTTATCCTGCAGCGTCTCGAGCATATCGTTGATCTGCTTTTCGGTCGCATTGCGCTGAACCACGGCGGTCGGCGTGGCGCCCGGAAGCGGAGCCGTGCTGACAGATGAAACCTCATCCGACTTCTGCCACGGCATCACCGTGCCATACACAGACTGCGTGGTGCTGCGGGTACCCTGCGTGGAACGGTTGATAAATGGATTGTCGGTCAGTTGTAAACCGGCGATTTGCGACGAGCCGCCGTCCGCGCCCTCCAGCCCGATCACCTTGCCTTTGGCCGAACGTAACAGCGCCAGCGCCTGCTGGTGGTCGCCTTCGGCTTCCGCGACGCGGGCGGCCAGTAACAGGCGGTCCGGCGTGCGTGGCCCGGTCAGGCCGTTCATCAGCTCATGCGCCCGTTGGGTATTTCCTTCGGCTAGCGCCACGTTAATCGCACCGATGCGGGCATCCTGCGTTGGGGTGTCGTTACTCATCAGGTAGTTATAAACCTGACCTGCCTGTTTGTTCATTTTGCCTGACTGATAGAGGCGGGCCATCGCCAGCATCAGATCGCGGTTTTGCGGATCGGCCTGCAACGCGACGACCAGCTTGTCATAAGCGGCTGCGTACTGGCCCTGTTCACGCAGCTGATCGGCCTGATTGATCACAAAGCCGTTGCGCATATCGGCCATTTCGGTCGGCGTGGTGGTCGACTGAATCTGCGGATTTTGCAGGAAGGCCTGCGCTTCATTGCTCAGCCCGGCCTGATTGAGCACCGTCACCTGATCGGCATAGTCACCGGCATTGCCGTGGACACCTTTTTGCATATTTTGGCGAACCAGCTGCACGGCCAAGGGAATCTGTCCGGTGGCGGCGAGGTTCTTCGCCAGCGCGCCGACGTCAGCCGGTGCAGAAGGCGGATCCTGCGCCAGTGCCCGCAGCGTATTGGCGGCAGCGGCGCTGTTGCCCTGCTGCTGATAGGCTTCGGCGGTCGCCATTTGCTGGTTGAAGTTGGCACGTTGGGCCAGTTCACGCATGGCTGCGGTCTGGTTACTGCGCGGAATGCGTGACAGCAAGGCGCTGGCGGTGGACCAGTTTTTGGTCTCCGCGGCAAACAGTGCGGCAGCGTAAAGATCGGTGGCACCGGCTCCCGGACGGCCTGAAGAGGCCATCAGCGACTGTGCCTGAGCGGTTTGCCCCTGCTGTTGCAGAATGCGCGCCATATCCAGCTTCACCCAGACGTTGCCCGGCTGGCGCTGTTGCGCCTGCTGTAAAATCGTCAGAGCGCGCTGCGGGTCATTGTTGGCGACGGCCTGCGCGGCCTGACGGCGCATCGGTTCGATGACATCCGCCACGGCAGGCGGTTGTAGTTTATTGCGCAGCGCCATTGGCAGCGTTTGCAGAACCTGATTAGCCTCCGGCTTATTCTGCTGGCGCAGCACGTAATAGAGCCCGGCGCGCGCTTCCGGGTTGTCGCCCAGTGCGCTGTATTGTTGCTCGGCAGCCGCCAGATCGCCTTTACGGCGTAAAATGTCGGCGCGTAGCAATCCGGCGGAGACGCCTTTTTCGCCTTCGGCCTGTGTCAGCGGAGTGACGGCAGCGAGTGCGTTGTCATAACTGCCGGATTCTGCATCGGCTTTGGCTTTCGCCAACTGGGCATAGAACGCGGAATCTTGCGCCTGCGCGGCCAACTGGGCGCTATTGGCGCCACCCTGCTGCGCGGCGCGGTTGAGATAATCGGCGGCGGCGGCAAAATCGCCGCTGCGCTGGGCAATATAGCCCAACCCGGCCAGTGCATCAGGATCGTTTGGATTGCCCGCCAGCACGGTCTGGAACTGGGTTTTTGCGTCAGTCACATCGCCGCTGTTGAGCGCAGTAAAGCCCTGCCCCTTGGCTGCGCCACCGATATTTTTCTGGAAATAGGCCATCACGCCGGTGTCATTGGGATGACGCGCCTGATAGCCCTGATACAGTTCACGATCGCTCTCTTTCGGCGCCATCCACAACAGCGCCTGACGCAGCGAGCGGTCCGCTTCCGGGCTGCTGGCGGCCAGGCTGTTGAGCAGATTAATACCGTCGCGGCGGGTCGATTCCTGATACGTCAGCACTTTACCCAGCGCCACTTTTGCCGAGGTGTCGTCCGGGCGCTGCGCCACGCGCTGCTGCAAACCTTCAATCGCCTGTGGTTGCAGGGATTTATCCCCGGCCATCGTCAGGTAATATTCGGTCGCCAGACTGTCGAGCGGCTGGTTGCCGTTGAAAATTGTACGGTAGGTGGACAGCGCGCCGCTGATATTGCCCTGCGCTGCCATCTGCCGGGCCGACGCCAGCTGAGTGGGGGGAATAGATTGCAAAGCTTTGGCGCTGCTGAGCGAAGCCAGACGCGGGTCCTGCGGCGAGACAGCGCTCAGCTTTTCGCGCCACTTATTGGCGGCGGTTTTATCCCCGCTCTGCAACGAGTAGAGCGACATCAGGTAGAGTGCCTGAGTGTTGTTCGGGTCAACCAGCAACACTTTTTGCAGCGCATCTTTTGCCAGATCGTCATGAGCACGGTCGTGCCAGTAAGCCGCTTGGTCAAACAGTGCTTTCAGCGCCGGATTTGCCGCGTCAGCCGCGTACCCCAGCGTGCTGAAACTTCCCATTCCGGCGATCCCTACCAGATAAATGGCCCTGACCACGGCCAGTGACAGTTTATGTTTTTTCATTTTCAGCTCCGGTGATCGCCGAGTCAGGTGTCATCATCATCATCATTATTATTTTTATTGTGGTTATGTTCATTTTTTTGGCTGCTTACCGAGGCGTTTCGCAGCATGTTTTGCCAGCAGGACGTAGAGACTCAGGCCGATCAGCAGCGAAACCAGTAAGGTGATGAGCGACAGGATCACAATGTGCGTGCTGGCGTACCACACCACCATCATGTACCACGGCATCTGGCCGGTCGGGAACTGCTTACCGACGGCAAAACTGCGGATACCGTTTTCATCCGTGATGATCGCCAGATCGCCACGGATACCGGCGTTGATTTTGGATGACTTGAGGTCGTCGTGAATTTTCAGCAGTTGCTGGTCGTCGGTACCGGTCGCCACCACCACCACGTGGTCAGGTGACCAGCGCGAACGGTAGCTGATAAACCCGCGCCATGCGCCGGTCGACGACAGATAACGGTCGGCATCCACGGGCTGGCGATACCAGTCGCCGGTCAGCGCGTCGAGGGCGCGTTGCAGCTGCGTCGGCGTTTTCACGCTGAGCGAATTGTTGTTGATGGCGAACGGCGAGGCTTCCAGCAGTTGCTGGTTGAAAGCTGAATCCCCGAGCGTGGTAATAGCTAAGATGTCGCGGTCAAACAGCGGGTTTTCCCTGTCATTGCCTTTCAGGCCAAACACCACCTGCGCATGACTGACCGGTACGCCGGTCGCGTTCCCGGAACGGGCGGCCATGTTCAGCAGGGTGTGAATGTCACCCGCCGTCGGCACCGGCGGCAGCAGCAACAGGCTGTCGGAGAAGTCTGCCTGTTTCGAGAACGGATACGATGCGCCGACGAAATAGGAGAGATTCGGCAACTGGGTAAAGTGATAGCTGCTGCTCAGGTCGATATACGAGTTCGGGTCGATGCGGCTTTTGATGTTATCGCTGGTAAGAATGCTGCACGGGGCATCTTTCTTCGGCTTGATATCAAAATAGAAAGCCAGCTGGTTATCCCCGTAAATCAGATAAGGGGGCAACTTGATAGTGTAACTTTCCTGACGGCTGTCGCCGCCGAGACGCCGCCAGACGTTTTCCAGCAGGCCGACTTTATTGACCGTCAGGTTGCGCAGGAAAGTGCCGTTAATGGAGACGTTCAGCTGCGAGTTGTCCTCGTCGATCCAGTTTTCGGTGGGAAAACGATAATCGATGCGAACCGGAATGGTGTGGCCATCCCACATAAAGAGATCCGGTGCGGCGCGGAACGGCACATGGATTTCATTATGGAAGATGCCGGTCGCGGTCAGCGGGTTCTGGTCACGTGCGGCAAGCTCTCCAAGCGTCACGGGACGTGAAGTGTCAATCCAGCGGGAAGCATCATACGGTTTGCGCGTCGGGATACTTTGCTGCGTGACGGGCAGGCGATCGGTGTTATTTGGCATCGCGGCGCTGATCAGACGGTAAGAGGCCTGACGCAGCTGGTTTTCATCGTTGCCCAATACAAGCAGCAGTTTGTAGACCGGATTCAGCGGGTTATCGATGATTTGAATTGACGGGCCGTTACTGACGGGCAGCGTCAGTGAGCCAATTTTATCGCCCGGTTTGCCAAACAGAATGCCGTTTTGTTCCGGTAAATCATTCAGGACTACCGGGAAGTCGATGTCACGGTAGTCAGACAACATGCCAAGGTATGAGGCGACCATCGCGGCTGCGCTGACATCCTGCGGTTGCAGCGCGGAGGAGAACGCCATCGTCACTTTTGACTCCTGCATTTGTAGCGGGTCAAAGAAAGGACGCGGGAAGTTGCCGAGGTTACGCCCAATGTTGAGCTGCTGACCTTCCAGCCCGATGCTGGTGGAAGGCAGAACCGTGACCCAATACTTGTCCGACTGATCTTTCTCGCAGGTCATGGTGTTGATGTCATGAACGCGGAAACTCAGGTTGTTGCTCGACACCACCATCGCCGCCGGAATGTCCAGTTCGTAGACGTCGCCGCCGTTGCTGCTCTGGCTCAGCGGCAAATTGCCCAGTGGCTGGCCGTTAAGCATCAGCTCCAGCGTGGTATCTCGGGCAATCAGCGCCGGAGAGATTTTCAGTGCCAGCGACAGTTTGGCATTGGTGATCACCTGATCGCCGGGCAGGGTGAAGATAATCCCTGATTGTAACTGGCCACCGCTGAGCGTCAGCCCATTCGGCTGGCCCATGTCCGCGACGGTGATGTTACTGGTTACCGGTTGTACGAGCGGGATCACCGGCGCAGGCGCTGCGTCCTGTGATGCGGCCACCGGCGACGTGTTAACCGGCGTGGTGTCATCCTGCGGCGCGGCGTCAGCGGCAGGAATTGCGCTGGTAACGGGCTGGCTGGTCTCAACTTGCGACACATTACCGGCCGGGACTGGCGGCGTCGGTGGCAGCCAGGACGGAGCCGGTGGCAGATTACCCATTCCGCTGTCCGGTGCGATAGTCTGGCCGTTACTTTGGGTCGTGGCCAGTGCGCCGGCTGACTCTTCTGCACTGGTTTGCACCAGCGGCAAAACGCCCAGCGAAAGCAGCAATCCGGTAGTTAAACGGCGAGTGAATAATTTTTTTAATGGTCGTTTCATGCGGCTTCACTCTTACCGGCGGATTCTTTGGCTAACAATCTGTTTTTCGCACGGCGTTCGCGCCAGGTGCCAAAGAAAAGATCGAAAACACAGCGGACAATACCGAACAGCGATCGCAGCGGCCTGTCTTGCGGATATTCATCACCGAGCCATGCATCAGCACGTGACAGCACCACCCGGACCAGTTCACGGCGTTTATCCAAAGGAAGATTTTCGAACTGCAGGCGCAGGCGGTCTTTGTCAGCGCTGATTTGGCTGACCGGGAAGCTTTCGGCACCGGAAGCCAGCTGAATTTCCACCTCTTCAATCTCTTCATTCAGATAACGCACATCCGGTGTCACCAGTTGCACACCGCCCATCGACATATCAATGGTTTCAGTGCGCAGGGAGATGCCGTTGGCGTAGTGGATAATCGCCGGGATAGCGACATCGATACGGATAGTTTTACGCACCTGACGCGTCTCTTTGGCGACGGCAATAGCGGCCAGCAGAATGATCACACTGAAACTGCCCCACGCCACGTTCAGGGCAATAACGCTCGGATCGACATCAAAGTAATCGTGGAATATCACCCGGATCAAACCCCAGCCAATGCCCATCAGCATCAGCGTCAATGCAATCAGATGCGGTTTAACGATATGGAAATCGAAGAATCCGTTATCCAGTAATCCGCCTTTATCGGTCACGTTAAACTTCCCTTTTTTTGGGGAAATCAGCGTTACCAACGTCGGAATAATCAAATGGAACGCCATGACCGTGTCATACACTTCGCCCCAGAAGGAGTAGCGGAATTTGCCATTAAGCCTTGAGTTCATGTAAATCGACATCACCAGATGCGGTAAGGCGTAGGCGAAAATAAGAGCCGAAGAAGACGCAATGATATTCAGGTTGAACAGCAGGAAGGCAATCGGAGCGGTAAGAAACACCACGCGTGGTAAACCGGACTGGAAACTGATCATCGCATTGAGGTAGCAAAGTCTCTGCGCAATGGTCAGCCCCCGGCCAAACAGCGGGTTATCCATACGTAAAATTTGCGTCATGCCGCGTGCCCAGCGGGTCCGCTGGATGATATGCAAACCAAGGCGTTCTGTGGCAAGACCGGCCGCCAGCGGAATCGCCAGGAAGGAGGATTTCCAACCCAGTCGCTGCATTTTCAATGCGGTATGTGCATCTTCGGTGACGGTTTCTACGGCAAAGCCGCCGATTTCATCCAGCGCTTTACGACGGATAACGGCACAGGAGCCACAGAAGAAGGTGGCATTCCAGTTGTCATTCCCCTGCTGGATTGGGCCATAAAACAGTGACCCCTCTTTCGGAATATTGCGCCCTATCGATAAGTTGCGCTCAAAGGGATCGGGTGAATAGAAATAGTGCGGCGTTTGTACCAGTGCCAGACGTTCATCTTTAAGGAAGCCCCCCACGGTGGCTTGTAAAAATACTCGGGTTGCCACATGGTCGCAGTCAAAAATACAAATCAGCTCACCTTTGGTGAGTTTCATCGCATTGTTTAAATTCCCCGCCTTGGCGTGGGCATTGTTATCACGGGTGATATACCCGACGCCCACATCGGCGGCAAATACGGCGAATTCATTCCGCTTGCCGTCATCGAGCAGATAAATTTTTATCTTATCTTTTGGATAATCAATGCACTGCGCGGCCAGAACCGTATCGCGAACCACATCGAGGCTTTCGTTGTAACTCGGAATATACACATCGACCGTCGGCCACAGTGACATATCTTCAGGCAACGGTTCGATAGTCCGGTTTAAAGGCCACATGGTTTGCAAATAGGCCAGCATTAACACTACCCAGACATAGATGTCGGCCAGGAAAAGGCCTAATCCCAGAATGGTTTCTATTGTGGAGTTAAAATGCAGTGTTTCTGTCGCCCGGTAGTAGATATAGCGGGTGGACATTAATACCGACAGGATCACCAGCACAATAGAGATGCGTCGGTTTTTTATTCGTCCCAGGATGAATAATAAACCGATGCTGATGAGACCAAAAATATACTGTTTTTGGCTGTCCATCGGCGTGATGATAATAACTGCCGCCACCGGCAGCAAAAGAAGGACGAGCAGGGAGAATAGGAATTTATTCATCGCATTTAGGATCGCTGTCTGCTGGAGCTATTAATAATTATTAGGCTTTGGAGAGGCGTGCAGTTCCCCATCACCGACTTTGATCCCTAAAATGGCCGCGACTTTTTTGCTGATCAGTTCAATATCAAACGCCGAAGCAGATACCGGGCTGAAATCAATAATAGAGCGCTGTGAGGCGTTTGCCTCAGGCACACATTCATCCCTGTGGATGGTGCCCAGTAGCCGTTCGTTCAGGCGCTGTTCAAAGAACTGCGTCACATCACGGCTGAGTGTCCGGCGGCTATCACTTTGGTTAACAACGTAATATTCGCCTTTCTTGTTGTTGAGCGGCGTACCGATAAGCTTATTTTTTTCCATCAGCGGCAGCAGCGATAATGACGCGGTATCTGCGAGCATTACGACGACGTGTAAATCCGCCAGCGCTTGTACGGCTTTCAGCGCCGGGCTGGGGCCGGGAGGGAAATCGGCAATGACGACCAGACCGGGGTAATTGAGCACGGTATTTAAACCACGCTGTAAAAAATGCGGATCACTCGCCAGCTGATGTTCAAACTCCAGCCGCTGTTCTTCGTTCACTTCGCCATAAGGCAGTACGAAAGTATTCGACCCGGCCTTGAGGATAAACTGGCTCCAGTCTGACTCATTACCTGACCCGGCGACAAAACCACGGGTATCGGAAATGGGTACACCAAAATGCAGGCGCAGGGCGTTTTGTACATCGAAATCGATGACCAGCACTTTGCTGCCGCTTCGGGCCAGGGAGTACGCCAGATTCGCGGCCACCGTGGTTTTTCCAACCCCGCCTTTCGGGGAACACACACAAACTAACGGCATGAGGCAATCATCTCTAACAGGGGTTGAAGCGGCGTATCGCGATGTAAGAAAGCACCCGCAGATGGCGGAGCTTTTTGTTTAAACATTTGACGGAATTGTGTGCCCGGCGCTGACGCGGCAGGCACAGGTGCCGCAGCCGCAGCAGGTTGTGTCCAGGCAGGGGCCGGCGCAGATCTGACCGGCGCGGTATAGGCTGGCGCAGGCGTGACCGGCTGGTCAGGCAGAGCCTGTTTCACCGAATCCAGCAGGCTGCCCGTAGTGTCAGGCGTGACAGATTGCGCATGTAAAATCGCCGCGCTGTGTGGCGCAGAGGCCTGCGCTGCGGGTGCCTGCGAAGATACAGATGGCTGAGGAGCCAGCGGGAGGGACTCACGCAGAGCATCCATCAGGCCACCAGGGGCAGGCGCAATGGCGGAAGAAAGGGGATTCACTGTCATAGGTGTTGCGACGACCGGGGCCGCAGAATGTGCTGCCGCCACCGGCGAATTCGGCCGCTCATGGGTCTGCGGCGGGCTACGCTGAAATTCTTCAGCGGAAATGGCCTGTGGCGTCGGCTGCGTGGTGCGGCCATTGTCCAGCGTGCTCTGCGTTTCTTCGCTGGCAGATACTTGCTTAATCAATGCCCATTGATTCATTGAGCCCGTCATGCCATTACCGGTAGATTTTTCTGTTATCTCTTTATAATCAAGATCTTCTGTTTTTGATTTTTCGATAAAGCGCTTAATATCGTCATATTTATTCATATGTTCTGCCCGGTGGGGATTATATTTATCCGAGTATTTGAGACGCGAAAACGGCCAACGATCATCAGTGGCAAAATGTCAGGAAAGAAGTGATTAACACATAAATAATGTGCTTTAGGATTAGTCCTAATATATCAGCTAAGGTATAGCGTGAAGCACAATTTACAAAAAATAGGAATTAGTCCATATCATCATAGACCATCGTTAACTGCTTGGTAAAAAAGCGATTTTGGCGCAATTTGCTGTTGCAACGAGATAATGGCGTTAATTGCTCCACCTTTAATGTGATAAGTAGCACATTTATTGCTTTAACGTTGTTAAAGTCAGAATGATTACCACCTCTAAAGTGACAATTCCAAATATTAATTGAATAAATAAGGTTACTCATATTTGTATGGAAAACGTCAGGATGAGGCGGTTATGTTTTTTCCTGTCATAAACGTGTTGTTTTCATAGACTAATACGTTGCGGGCGGGGCCAGAATTTTTTCTAATCAGGTATACTGCGCCGGGGTAGGGTTCATCTTCTCTGCCTGTTACGATATGCGGGTTGAAATTACGTTAGAATATGTCGGAGAACTAGATTGCGGGTCAGGCGTTCATTAACCATAAAACAGATGGCGGCGGTATCCAGCGTCGCGGTGATCACCATCTGCTTTTTTATTGTCATCCAACTGTTTCACTTTGTGCAGCAGCGGAGGGACGATTACGCCCAACAACTTGAAAATATTGCCCATTCCGTCAGGCTCCCGTTGTCACAGGCCGTGCTGGACGTTGATCTCAAAGAAACCCAGGAAATTCTTAACACGCTGCGCCCGGTCGGCATTCTTAGCCGCGCAGAAGTGGTATCGCCGAATGAAATCACTGCGCTGAGTACCCATTTCCCTGCGGGAAGACCGGTGCCTGAGTGGGTTATCCGCGGATTTAATCTGCCGGTCACGATTTCGGTCCCGCTCTATTCGGCTGCGGCCAGCCCGACCGCGCCCAAGCCGCTGGCTTATCTTGAGTTGCAGGCCGACTCCTACCGCATGTATCAGTTTATCGTCAGCGCGCTCTCTACCATGCTCACCACGTATTTACTGCTGGCGTTGATTTTGTCGATTTCAGTGAGCTGGTGCATCAACCGCCTGGTGGTGAAACCGCTCAGGGCCATCGCCCGTGAGCTGGAAGCACTGCCCGAAAGTGAGATTGCCCATCATCAGTTGAGTCTGCCTCCGCGCCATGAGGATGATGAGTTTGGCATGCTGATCCGCAGCTATAACCGTAATCAGCTGCACTGGCTTAAGGCGCAGCAGAAAGTTCAGGAAGAAAACCCGTCGGCCAGCGCCCTGAGCAGTGAAGCGCGGTTTATGGCACATTTGCAGTTGCGGATAAACGCCACGCCAGCGGAGAAAGATTTCCACCTGCTTCTTATTGGCATTGAGAGCCTGCGCGATGACGGTCATGTTAGCTGTCCGCTGGTCACGTCGATCATGGAAATCTTGCCGCCAGATTGCTTGCTGGCACGTCTGAGCTATAACGAATTTGCCCTGCTGGCAACGGACATCGCCCGTCCCTTCATGGCAATGCGTCTCGCGCGGCAGATTATGGAACGTATCAATGCCCCGCAGGAGAGTGATATTGCCCCACTGGCGCTGCATCCAACCGGGAGCATCGGCATTGTGCATTATGACGGTGAAATACCGGTGACCGCCGCACAACTGATGGCGAATGCCCGCGCTGCACGTCTGTCGGCCTATCAGCAGGGTAAAAATCAGATTCTGTTCTTCGAGCCAGAACTGACGGAAAAAATTCAAAAGCGCCTGCTGCAGGAGAATGAAATTCTGCACGCGATGGAGCAGAACGACTTCACCCTGTTTATTCAGCCCCAGGTCAATATGGCTAACGGCACGGTGATGGGCGCGGAAGCGCTGCTGCGCCGTAAAATGGCCGACGGCAGCTACGGGCTGGAGAGTGATTTTATCGTACTGGCGGAAGAGATCGGCGTGATGGGGATGCTCGGTTATAAAGTGCTGGAATTGGGCTGTGGCATTCTGGCCCGCTGGCAGCAGTGCGGCATTACGTTGCCGCTGTCGGTCAATCTTTCTGGTATTCAGGTGCAGCAGCGCAATTTTCTGCCGGAGCTGCGCAGCCTCCTGAGCCGTTACAAAATCAACCCCGGCCAGCTGGTGCTGGAGATCACCGAAACCGCCCGTATCGAAGATTTGGATCGCGCGCTTTTATTGTTGGGTGAGCTGCGTGCGGTCGGTGTTTCCATTGAACTGGATGATTTTGGTCTGGGCTATTCCGGGCTGGATTATCTGAACCGCCTGCGCAGCTTGCCGATTGACGTGATCAAAATTGACCGCAGTTTTGTCAGCGTGCTGCCGGAGGATGATGTGATGGTCAACATCGTGGCGTCCATCGGAAAGGCGATGAATATTCAGCTGGTTGCCGAAGGTGTTGAAACCGACGAACAGCGCCGCTGGTTACTGGAAAATGACATTCTGTTTGGTCAGGGCTATTTCTTCTCCGCGCCGCTGTCGCAGGCCGAGTTTGAACGCCAGTTCTGTGATAACAAGATTGTGCCCGTCTGACGTTGTGGCCCTTTTCTATCTGCTTCTTTTTTCTTTCGCTCCCTGCTGTTTTAATGTATCCCTGACCTTGTTGCTTTTCAGCTGAATGGTTTCGGCTCTAGTTTTACAACAACAGGGATTGCGAAACGAAACAAATTATTTCCATCTTGTTATGTCGGTGTTATTTTCCCGCCTGTCGATTTTGGGTATTACCCATAATGACTGAAGGGTTTTGTACCACTACAGGATGGCCATAAATGAAAACAAATATCTTCAAAAGCCTCTATTTTCAGGTGCTGACGGCGATCACCCTGGGCGTTCTACTGGGACACTTCTACCCCGAGCTGGGTGCGCAAATGAAGCCTCTCGGTGATGGTTTTGTTAAATTAATCAAGATGATCATCGCCCCGGTGATCTTCTGTACCGTCGTTACCGGCATCGCCGGGATGGAAAGCATGAAGGCCGTGGGTCGCACCGGCGCGATTGCTTTGCTCTATTTTGAGATTGTCAGCACCATTGCTCTGATCATCGGGCTGGTTATCGTCAATCTGGTGCAGCCGGGAGCAGGGATGAACGTCGATCCCGCGGCGCTGGATGCCAAAGCCGTGGCGATGTATGCCGAGCAGGCGCAAAGTCAGGGCATCGTTCCTTTCCTGCTGGATATCATTCCGGGCAGCGTCATCGGCGCCTTCGCCAGCGGTAACATCCTGCAAGTCCTGATGTTTGCCGTGCTGTTTGGGTTTGCGCTGCACCGCCTGGGCGATAAAGGCCAGCTGGTCTTTAATTTCATCGACAGCTTCTCGCGGGTAATATTCGGCATCATCAATATGATCATGCGCCTTGCTCCGCTGGGTGCTTTCGGTGCGATGGCCTTTACCATCGGGAAATATGGAGTGGGTTCGCTGGTGCAGCTCGGTCAGCTGATTCTGTGCTTCTACCTGACCTGCGTACTGTTCGTCGTGGTGGTACTGGGGCTGATTGCCCGCTTCACCGGCTTCAGTATTTTCAAATTCATTGCTTATATAAAAGAAGAACTGCTGATTGTGCTGGGAACCTCGTCGTCTGAATCGGTTCTGCCACGTATGCTCGATAAAATGGAGCGTCTGGGCTGTAAAAAGTCGGTGGTGGGGCTGGTTATTCCGACCGGATACTCTTTCAACCTCGACGGCACCTCGATTTACCTGACTATGGCGGCGGTGTTTATCGCTCAGGCGACCAATACCCACATGGATATCTGGCATCAGATAACCCTGCTGGTGGTACTTCTGCTGTCATCGAAAGGCGCAGCGGGCGTCACGGGCAGCGGTTTCATCGTTCTGGCCGCGACTCTGTCCGCAGTAGGTCATCTGCCGGTTGCCGGTCTGGCATTGATTCTCGGTATTGACCGCTTTATGTCCGAAGCCCGTGCCCTGACCAATCTGGTGGGTAACGGTGTGGCGACGGTCGTGGTAGCCAAATGGTGTAATCAACTGGATGAAGGTCAGCTGAAAGCCACACTGGCGGGTCAGAAGGGTCTGACAGCGGCTGAGAAATCTGCCTGACGGGCGAATTCTTTCCGAAAAATCTGGTATAAAAAATCTAAAAGGCAGGTCGGAATTTCCGAATCCTGCCTTTTTCATGTTTAATTCCCCTATTAATTGACCGGTTGCTTGATGTAACCATTGGATTATCTTCATAATGTGCGTCCCCGGTGTCCCTTCGGTTATGGTTCGCAATAAATTTTCATGAGAACGGTGACATCGGCAAAAACATGCGGTCTAACAGAGTGCTAAACTTTGCCGTCTTCGTTTTTACACATTGATATCCTGTGGGTGAGTCGTAAGACGCCGGCAGGACAAGCACATTGAAAATTGGATTGTCATTACGTAGGGGTTCACATGCAGGGCACCAAAATTCGTTTACTCGTTGGTGGATTGTTGCTGGCAGTCGCCGCAGGCAACGCGCAGGCTGAAGCATTACAGCCCGATCCGGCCTGGCAGCAGGGTAAATTAGACAATGGTTTTACCTGGCAAATGCTGGCTACGCCGCAACGTCCAAGCGATCGCATCGAATTACGTTTTATCGTCAAAACCGGTTCTCTGGCGGAATCCAGTCAACAAACAGGCTTTGCGCACTTTCTTCCCCGCCTTGCCCTGACACATGCCGAAGGCTTCAGCAGCTCTCAGTTGCAGTCTTTCTGGCAGCAAAGCATTAACAGTGACCGGCCATTACCTCCGGCTATCACCTCGTATGATTTCACTATGTACAATATCAGTCTGCCTAACGGGCGGCCTGATCTGCTGAAAGAAGCGCTGGCCTGGCTGGCCGCGACCACTGGCAACATGGTGATTAATCAGGAGTCGGTAACGGATGCCGCCCGTATGCAGCAGGATCCGATAGGCGCACTGCCGATGGATACCAAAGATGCCTGGTGGCGTTATCGCCTGACCGGTTCAACACTATTGGGCCATGATCCTAGCCAGCCGCCGGTACACCCGGTGGATGTCAAAGCGCTGGGCCAGTTCTACCATCAATGGTATACCCCGGACGCCATGACGCTTTACGTGGTCGGGAATGTCGACAGCCGCAGCATAACGGAGCAGATCAACAAAACCTTCTCCGCGCTGAAAGGCACCCGTCAGACGCCGCAAACGCTGCCAACCTTGCCGGGTTTACCGCCAAAAGCGATGACGCTGATGGATGATTCGCTGACGCAGGACAAGCTTTCGTTGTTGTGGGATATGCCGTGGCAGCCGATTCAGGATTCGCAGGCACTAAGCACTTACTGGCGCAGCGATCTGGCGCGTGAAGCGTTGTTTTGGCATTTACAGCAGGCGCTGAAAATCTCGCCTGAGGGCAAAGCCAAATCCGCAGAATCGCCGGTGCCTAATCTGAGTTTTGACTGCCGTGTGCAGTATCAGCGTGCGCAGTGCGCCATCCGTATGGATGCGCCGCAGGAGAAGATGCTCGACTCACTGAAAAATCTGTCGCAGGAATTAGTCAAAGTGCGCGATAACGGCCTGTCACAGGCGGAATTCGATGCCCTGATTGCGCAGAAAAAGGATCAGCTCAGCAAACTGTTTGCCACCTACGCGCGTACCGATACCGACGTCCTGATGAGTCAGCGGCTGCGTTCGCAGCAGAATGGCGTGGTGGATATCGCCCCTGAGCAATACCAGAAACTGCGTCAGGAGTTCCTCTCCACGCTGACCTTACCGGTACTGAATCAGGAGCTCAAACAGCAGCTTTCCCGTGATCCGGCATTGTTACTGGTCCAGCCGAAAGGTGAGCCAGAGATGAGCGTTAAAGCCTTGCAGGAAACCTATGATCAAATCATGGTCCCTGCGGTAGTTCCCGATGTCGCGCCGGCTGATGCAGCCAGCAATACGGGAGAGAGTGTGCCGGGTGCGGCGCCAGCACAATAACGTTGTAGATGCTTGATGAAGGGGCTTCGGCCCCTTTTCTTTTTTAATTTCAACTTCAACTTCAACTTCAAATTCAAGGCCGTGGGCGGCGAGCCCACGGCCTTGAACCTTAGAGATTTTGCTTAGCTTTTCTAAAAAGCTAACGCTTCTGCCGGGATGATCGCCCCACGGTATTGAATCACTGTGCTGGCTGTCTGGTGTCCGCGCACAGCTGCCGCTTCGGCGCTGCCGCCGGTCAGGCGTACGGCGAGATAACCCGCGCTGAAGGAGTCTCCGGCGGCGGTAGTGTCGATGACTTTCTCTTTTGGCAGCTTCACTGCCGGAACGTCATACTGTTTGCCGTCAGAGGCGGAAACAATGCAACTGTCAGCGCCACGCTTGATCACCACTTCGCTGACACCCAACGCGTGCGTTCGGGCAATTACCTCATCAAAGGGTTTTGCGCCCCACAACATATCTTCATCATCCAGCGTCAGGAAGGCGATATCAGTACAGGCCAGCATCGCGTTGTATGCTGCCTGCGTTTTCTCTTTACTGGCCCACAGGCGCGGACGGTAGTTATTGTCGAAAATCACCTTGCCACCGCGTGAGCGGCAGGTCTGAAGCAGTGTCATCAGGCGTTCGCGGCTGTTGTCATTGAGGATCGCCAGACTGATACCGCTCAGATACAGATAATCAAATTCCGCCAGCTTCTGGCAAATTTCTGCCGAATGCGGGCTGTCGAGCCAGTAACGTGCGGCGGCGTCGTTGCGCCAGTAATAGAAGGTGCGTTCGCCGGTGTCGTCCGTTTCAATCACGTACAGACCCGGAAGTTTGTCATCGAGACGCTGAGTCAGGTCCGTTTTCACACCTTCCTGTTGCCACGCGGCCAGCATTTCGTTGCTGAAACTGTCGGTGCCAAGGGCAGTAACATAATGCACGTTGAGCGCATCGGCGGGGACCTGACGGGCGATATAGACGGAGGTATTTAGGGTGTCACCGCCAAATCCGCGGTTCAGGGAGGAGCCTTTCTGTGACAATTCAATCATGCACTCGCCGATAACGGCAATGTTTTTGCTGGTCATTGAAACGGGCCTATGTCTTGAGAAATGAAAACGGAATAAGCAAAACGATGCGCTTAGTCTCTTCGCAAGCAGCAGGGCAGTCAACACTATTAAAACGCGGTTTTATTTTTTTTCGAGGTGTCTCGAAGAAGCAAAAAAAAGTCATAAAAAAAGCGAAAGCCTTTACGCTCTCGCCATACTCTTAACTGCCGCCTCAGCCCGTATT
Source organism: Ewingella sp. C233 (assembly GCF_055407225.1). Classification (NCBI taxonomy): domain Bacteria; kingdom Pseudomonadati; phylum Pseudomonadota; class Gammaproteobacteria; order Enterobacterales; family Yersiniaceae; genus Ewingella; species Ewingella sp. C233. Next base: position 200,361 of record NZ_JBUZRI010000004.1, on the reverse strand, counting down.
ATTTTGCTTCGCTGCGCAGTTCGGTGACGGTGCGTCCGCCCAGACCCCAGTTGTCGGTATCCACTTCATCGATGATCACCGTAGTGGTGGCCGGGTTTTTATTCAGGGTATCAACCAGCAGTTGGGTGACCCCTTCGATCAACGCTTTTTTCTGTTCAGCGGTCGCGCCGTCACGGGTAATTCTGATATTGACGAAAGGCATGGTTTTCTCCGGAGTTATCACAGTTTCAGTACGGCCTTTTACTCTAGAGCGTGCTCCGGCGAACTTCCAGTGCGACCGGCTGGCATTTTGTGCTGTCTGGTTCCCCCTCCTGATACAGGTGATTAAAGTTTCCTCTCGCTACGCCGATAGATATCACTACGAAAGAATTGCAGGGGGCCGGACTACCCGTGTGGCCACGCATAACATCTGCCGCACGTAAACGGATGAACTGACTCGGGTTCAGGTGGCAGAGAGGTTGATAGCAGAAAGCATGGCGGCATAAAAATATGATAACAAAGATGATGTTAGGTCTGATGATGCCTTCATTCGCTGTAATTGAACGCGTTCGGGCACAGTCCTACTGGCGGCAATGCCAGCGGGTGTACCGCTTTCAGCCCATTTACCGCACCACCGGAAAGTTACTGGGTATTGAGCTGCTGACCGGGGTTTTTCACCCGTCACAGCCGCAAAAATTTGTATCGCCCGAACACTACTTTGTCGCCATTGCGATAGGCAAACGTGTACAGATTGTTCAGGAACAGCTCGACCTGTTGCAGCAGTGGCAAACATTATTTATCGACCACAACCTGCTGGCTTCCATTAACGTAGACGGTCAGGTACTTGAAGCGCTACAGACCGACGGTGCGCTGAAGCGCCAGATCAACAATATGCCCTATGTGCGTTTCGAACTGGTCGAAAGTGCCGAGAACGCACTCAGTATTCCGCTGTCGCAAATTGAGCAGGCTGACCGGTTGTGGCTCGACGACTTCGGTCAGGGTATCGCCAACTTCTCGTCGTTCACAACCTGGCATTATGAGTACATCAAAATCGCCCGCGATCTGTTTATTTTACTTCGCCAAAGTGAGGAGGGAGCCCGCCTGTTTTTCACGCTGGTCACCCTGATGAACCGCTACAGTAAAGGCGTGATCATTGAAGGTGTCGAGACTGAACAGGAGTGGGCTATGGTGCGAAATTCCGATGCGCTGGCGGCTCAGGGTTACTATTTATCCCGCCCAAAAACCTTCGATTTCCTCGACCAATTGCCAATACATTTCAAAGATTAATCACTTTCTGTCACGTTGTTCCTTCCCGTGCCAATGATGCAAGCTCCCGCAAACTCAACTATGGTTAGCTCTATTAATCAGTTAATTGTCTGATAGGAATAGGCTAATGACACGCACAGGTAAAGTGGTTAGTTGGGTGGCCGGTATCATCGTTATTTTGTTGATTACCATCATTATTTTCATCGCGATGTTCGACTGGAACCGCCTGAAACCCACGATTAATCAAAAAGTCTCAACCGAGCTCAACCGCACTTTTGCCATCCGGGGAAATCTGGGTGTTGACTGGTCACGTCAGAAAGATGAAGCCGGCTGGCGTGCCTGGGTGCCGTGGCCGCACATTCATGCCGAAGACATTGTATTAGGTAACCCGGAAGATGTGCCGGGCGAGAAAAAGGATGACCAGATGGTGACGTTGGCCCGCGTGGATGCAAGCATCGCGCCGCTGGCGTTGTTGCATAAAGAGGTGCTGATCCCGCGCATCTGGCTGAAGCAGCCCAATGCGTCGCTGATCCGTCTGGCGAATGGTAAAAATAACTGGACCTTCAATCTGGCAAACAGTGACACCAAAGATGAGGTCCAGCCTGCTTCGCCGTGGTCATTTACCCTCAACGACATCGTGTTTGACCGGGGGCAGATTGATTATAAAGATGCGCCGCTGAAAGCGGATTTCCGTGCCGTCATTGACCCGCTCGGAAAACCGTTGCCATTCACCGAAGTGGTGGGGGCGAAAGGTGATAAGTCTGCTGAGGGCAAAGGCAAAACGCCGGATTACGTCTTCGGCTGGAAAGTGGACGGCAAGTACAACGGCGAACCGCTTTCCGGCAGCGGTAAAATTGGCGGTATGTTGGCTCTGAAAGACCCCGATTCCCGCTTCCCGTTACAGGCGGATGTGCGCTCGGGCGACACGCGTGTCGCGGTAGCCGGTACGCTGACGGATCCGATGAACCTGGGGGCGCTGGATTTACGCCTCAAATTCTCCGGACAAACGCTTTCGGATCTCTACGGACTGACTGGCGTACTGTTACCGCAAACGCCGCCGTACTCCACCGACGGCCATCTGAGCGCCACGCTGCATGATAAAGATGGTGCGGTGTACCGCTATCAGAACTTCAACGGCGAAATCGGCGACAGCGATATTCATGGCTCGCTGACCTATCGTGCCAGTAAGCCTCGGCCAAGTTTGGCCGGCAGCGTCGAGTCCAGACAGCTGCGGTTCGCCGATCTTGCGCCACTTATCGGTGCAGATTCCAATAAAGACAAAGCCAAACGCGGCGAGAAAACCCGTCAGCCATCGGATAAAGTCCTTCCGGTTGAGAAGTTTGATACTAAAAGCTGGGCCGTGATGGATGCCGACGTGAAATTCAGCGCCAAACGCATTGAGCACGGAAAATCCCTGCCGATTAGCGATCTGAGTACGCATCTGAAATTGACTAAAGGCGTGATCCTGATGGACCCGCTGCGCTTTGGGGTGGCAGGCGGCAACCTTAATTCGACCGTGCGGCTGGAAGGGGATAAATCCCCGATGCAGGGCCGCGTTGATATGCACGCGCGCGGGCTGAAGCTGAAACAGCTACTGCCGAGCGTGCAGTCGATGGAGCGCAGTCTGGGGGATTTGAACGGTGACGCTACGCTCACCGGTACCGGTAATTCGGTAGCTGAACTGCTCGGTACCAGCAACGGCGACATGAAATTGCTGATTAATGACGGGGTTATTAGCCGCGGCCTGATGGAGATTGTCGGCCTTAACGTCGGGAACTATGTGGTGGGCAAGCTGTTTGGTGATGACGAGGTTGCGATCAACTGCGCGGCGGCGGACGTGAATATTAAAAACGGTCTGGTTTCCCCAAGGCTGTTTGTGTTCGACACCGAGAACGCCGTCATTAACATCAGCGGTACGACCAATATGGCAACTGAACGTCTGGATTTGACGATTGATCCGCAGAGTAAAGGCGTGCGTATTCTGACGCTGCGTTCACCGCTCTACGTGCGCGGTACCTATAAAAATCCAGATGCAGGCGTGAAACCTGGGCCGCTGATTGCACGCGGTGCCGCTGCCGTGGCGCTGGGTGCCGTCGTCGCCCCTGCCGCTGCGCTGCTGGCGCTGATCTCTCCAAGTGATAATGAACAGAACCAGTGCGGCCCGATTTTACAGAAGATGAAGCAGAAGTAGGTTTCGCTTCCTCCCCTTCGCGGGGGAGGAAAATTGAGCCTGTTACTTTGGCACCGGATCCAGTACCGCACAGTCGTGGTCCTGGATCTCTTCGGTGGATGCGTTGTTCAGCTTCAGAAGATTACGTTCGCTGGCCAACAGCAGGAAATGGCCGCCCGGCAGACTGACCATCGCCATGCCGAAATGGCCCATCTTCTCCTGCGCCTGCGGAATGCCTTCGGCCAGCAGACGGAAAGCCCCTTTCTGATTTAACTCTGCCGGATCCACTTTACGCGCCAGATAGGTGTGACCCACCAGCTGATCCGGTAATTCCTTCCAGCGATAACCGACCTGTCCGGCATCCTTTGCCAGCGTGCTTTTTACTGCCGGTAAGAGGCAGGAGATATGAATATGCAGCTGATTCTGTGAACGGCCATATTGTGAGTTAATCGCCAGTGAGACATTAGTGTCGTCGATGGCTTTGCCGTATTTATCCGACATGTAGTGGCGGGCATCCCACGCCTGACTAAAGTAGTTTGGCGTACTCTCTTCGAGCAGCGCCGGGCCTTCCATACCGGTGATTTTGGCCGTGGGCATCAGCAGATATTGCAATGGTCCGTTCATGTCTTTCAGAACCACAAATCCCTGCTTTTCATCTACCTGCGCACAAGGCGCGGGCTGCCCGCTGGCGCGCTGATTCGGCACGCACTTCTGGCTGATGATGTTCCATAACGCATTCGGATTAGATTTATGCGGCAGAAGAAACCACAGGGCGGCGGCGATCACCACCAGAAGCAACACCAGTGGTATAAGCAGTCGGCGTGAGAAACGCATAAAGAGTCCTTGGCAAAGACTGACACCGCGTCGGCTGCGTCAGCACAATGAATAAAGTAACGGCGGCTAGAGTGACTGGTCGCGGGTCTCTTTGGACAACAGCAGCGCGATCAGCGTGAGCATAGCCATCGATGCCAGATAGATACCCACATAAAACAACCCATAGCGTGTGGCCAGCCAGGTCGCGATATAGGGCGCAACGGATGCACCGAGTATCGATGCCACATTATAGGAGAAGGAAGCGCCGGTGTAGCGAACTTCTGTCGGGAACAGCTCCGGCAGCAGCGCGCCCATCGGGCCAAAGGTCAGCCCCATCACCAGGAAACCGCACAGCAGGAACACCATCACCAGCGCCTGTGAGCCAGAACCCAGCAGGGTCGGGAACAGCAGGGCAAAGACGATCATCAGCAGCGTAATGCAAATCATGGTTTTACGGCGGCCAAACGCATCGGCAAGCTGACCGGCAATCGGCACCATCACACCAAATCCGACCACGCCAATCATCAGCATCAGCAGGAAATCGTTACGGGTAATACCCAGCCCCAGCGGTTTTGGCGTGGTGCCATAACCGAGCGAATAGACGGTCATGATGTAAAACAGCGTGTAAGTGGCGACCATAATAAAGGTGCCGAGCACGGTGGCTTTCAGATGTTTGCTGAACAATGTGCCAATCGGTACCCGCACCTGTTTCCCGGCTTTAGCTATTTTAGCGAACACCGGCGTTTCATGCAGCGATACGCGCACATACAGGCCGACGAGAACCAGCACTGCCGAAAGAATAAACGGCACGCGCCAGCCCCACGCGATGAACTGTTCGTCGGTCAGCAGCCACGACAGCAGCAGGAACATGCCGTTGGCAAAGAAGAAGCCTATCGGCGCGCCCAGCTGCGGGAAAGAACCGTACAGCGCACGTTTTTTCGGTGGCGCATTTTCGGTTGCGAGTAACGCCGCGCCCCCCCATTCGCCACCTAATCCCAGACCCTGACCAAAACGCGCCAGCGCCAGCAGCAGTGGCGCGAACACGCCGATGGCGGCGTAGGTCGGCAGGAAGCCAATCACCACGGTGGAGATGCCCATTGTGAGCAGCGAAGCGACCAGCGTGACTTTGCGCCCGACGCGGTCACCGAAGTGACCGAACAGCGCCGAGCCAATCGGGCGGGCGATAAAGGCGATGGCGAAAGTCGCCAGAGATTGCAGCGTGGCTGCCGTCGGGTCGCCCTGCGGGAAGAAAATATGCGGGAAAACAATCACCGCCGCCGTGGCGTAAATGTAAAAGTCGAAGAATTCAATGGCCGTGCCGATGAGCGACGCTACGATGACTTTACCGCGTGAATTCTGACTCACTAAATTCGCGTCAGCTTCTAATTCTGGTGTGATGGAGGCTTGCATAAGTGTTTCTTATTGTAGTGAGTGGGAAGGAACTAACGAATGTAAATAAATGTATAGCGTAAAAACATCTTATGCAGAGCGCGACGGCATTTCAACGCGACGGAAAAGCAGAAAGAGGGCATTTGGCGCGGAATCGGGGGATTGTTTTCTGTTGATGAGATTTCGCCAATCATAAGTTTGGCGAATGGATTAAAGGCAGAGTAACTGACTAGAAAACCGCCAAAGAAAAGTGCGGGCCTCAGTCAGTTATTCTGATTTCAACGAATGGCCGGTCGTTGGTTAGCGTTTATCACTGATTGTTGGATCTTATATCAGCATTAACGACTGCAATATGAATTTCATCTGGCACGATAGCATTGTCCTGCGTGAATTCACTGTCGTTTCCCGTTGCGGCTTTCTTCTGGTGTCCGGCTTTGGTTTTAGGGTCAGGCATGGGCGGATCGTCCTTGTACTGCGCGGTGGCTATCCACGCCGCCACAAACAGCGTCAGGCGGGCGAAGAAATAAAAGAACGCCATCAGCCCGATGACTGAACCGAATGCCGCACCCGATGGCGAACTCGCCAGCCGTGGCAGGGTCATGGTCATTACAAACTTGATCACCTCAAAGCCAATGGCCGCCAGCAGCGTACCGCGCAGCAACGCTTTTTTACGCGGCTTGTGGCGCGGCAGCATCCAGAAAATCCATAAAAATAACAGGTAGTTGGCGGCGATGGAGATCACCAGCGCCACTGAGGTCAGCACCGGTCGTAACCACTCGATACCGCCCAACCCCAGCGCATCGACAATGCTTTTCTGCGCGGAACCGGCAATCGACGTCAGGGACAGCGAAATGATCAGCGCCAGTACCAGACCGGTCAGCGAGATAAAATCGCGGACATACCGTTTGTAGATTTTCTCCTGATCCTGCGGATTACGCTCCCACACATCACGCGACTGTGCGCGGATGGCTTCGCGTAAATTCCCCATCCAGCTGATGCCGGAATAGAGCGCAATCAGCAGGCCGGACAAACCCACAGCAGTACGCTGCTGAATGGCGGTGTTTACCGTGCTTTTTAGCGTATTCGCGAGGTTCGGGTCGCTGATGCTGCTGACTATCTTGCCGATAAGTTCGGCCAGCAGATCCGGATTGGACGCCAGCACAAAACCGGCGGCAGCAAACGACACCATCAAAATGGGGATCAGCGACAGAAATGAGAAATAGGTGATAGCCGCACCGAACTGGCTGCCGAGGCGGTCATTAAAACGCTCCGTGGTGCGTATCAGGTGGGCGACCCAGCCCCATGCCTGAACGCGAGCGACCAGACGGGAAAAACGGGTGATATTTTTATCTACCGTTGTATTTCCCGTTTTGATATTTATCAGCGGCTTATTCTCTTCCTGCTCAGGGTGTTTTTTTTCGATTGTGGTCGGCATTAATCCACTCAGTCCTTAATCTAAAAGATTTCCATGCTGTCAGTATAGCCCGCCAGACGCAGCGCGCAGGCAACAGCGGCGCTGACTGCTCGCGCACTGTACAGCGCCGCGCCGGGGATCGCCGGTCAGGCAGCATAATGCCTGGCGATGTCAGTCATCCAGTCCATGAACACTTTGGCGCGTCGTGACAGGTTAAGGCGGTGAGGGTAAACCAGCGATACCGTCATAGGCGGTGCGCAAAACTGCGGCAGAATGCTCACCAGATTGCCTGCTGCCAGCGCCGCGCGAACGCCGGTCAGCGGCACCTGAATAATACCTAACCCGGCGAGGCAGGCAGCGGTGTAGGTCTGGGTACTATTCACGGTTAATGCTCCGCCCGTTTTTACCGTTTTGAGCTGTTTCCCTTCCAGATATTCAAAGCCTGAAGTGCGGTTACCCAGCGTTTGTTCGTAGTGCACCATGGCGTGCTGAATCAGTTGGTCCGGGTGTTCCGGCGTGCCGTAACGCTGTAAGTAGGCGGGGCTGGCGCAGTTGACCATGTTTAATTGTGCCAGCGGGCGGGCGATCAGGCCGGAATCTTTCATCGACCCCACCCGCACCACACAATCGAAACCTTCACGAACCACATCTACCCGGTGATCGGTGCTGCTGAGTTCAATCTCTATCGCCGGATAGCGATTCAGAAATTCCGACAATCGCGGCAATACCAGATCACGCGCCATGCTGACCGGCATATCGACGCGCAAACGACCGCTGACCGTCGCCGGATTGGACTGAAACATTGACTCCAGTTCGTCCATATTGGCCAGCAGCTCTTTGCAGCGCTCGTAAAACACCTGACCGTCCTGCGTCAACTGCACGCGCCGCGTAGAACGGTGCAGCAGGCGTGCCGCCATGCGCGTCTCCAGCTGCTGAACCAGCCGCGACACGCTGCCTTTCGGCATTCCGAGGCTTTCGGCGGCGCGGGTAAAATTACTCAGTTCCGCCACCCGCACAAAGACTTGCATTGACTGTATTTTATCCACATTTCGCCCGATTGTTGTTTGAATTGAGACAGTGAAACTCATTATTGACTCTTTATCATTTCCCTGTCGTCTAATAGTCTGTATTTCATACAGAGACAACCGACAACATTCACTGCGGAGTATGAAAATGAGCAATAAAATAGCAATAGTGACCGGCGGCAGCCGTGGTTTAGGCAAAAATGCGGTGGAAAAGCTGGCTGCACGCGGTATTGATGTGATTTTGACTTACCACAGTCAGGCCGATGCCGCGCAGGCCGTGGTGAAATCTGTTGAAGCGCAGGGTGGCAAAGCCGTTGCGGTTAAACTCGATGCGGGCGACAGCAGCACCTTTGAGGCGTTTGTCGCCGAGGTCAAAACTCAGTTGCAGCGCGTCTGGCAGCGTGAGACCTTCGATTTTCTGGTCAACAATGCCGGCGTGGGCTTACATGAGTCCTTTGCTGATACCACTGAAGCGCAGTTTGATTTGATGATGAACGTCCACCTGAAAGGGCCGTTTTTCCTGACGCAAAAACTGTTACCGGTGATGATAGACGGTGGCCGCATTCTGAACGTGTCCAGCGGGCTGGCGCGTTTTGCACTGCCGGGTTCTTCGGCTTACGCCATCATGAAGGGTGCGGTTGAAGTCCTGACCCGCTATCAGGCTAAAGAGCTGGGCGCGCGCGGTATTACCGCCAACGTTCTGGCGCCTGGTGCAATTGAAACGGATTTCAGCGGCGGAATGGTGCGCGATAACCCTGAGGTGAACAAAATCGTTTCCAATAACACCGCCCTGGGGCGTGCCGGTTTGCCGGATGATATCGGTGATATGGTCGCATTGATGCTCAGTGATGAAGCGCGCTGGATGAACGCCCAGCGCGTAGAAGCGTCAGGCGGTATGTTTATCTGATGTTAAGCATCAGTCATCCTGAAAACGTCGGGCTTTCTGATTCTGCTGCTTTTCCAGTTCGAAAATCGCCCGTTGCAGGTCACGTTCCTGCGCGGGCGACAAACAAGGGAATTTGAAACTCAGTCTCTGCGTGGTCACCGTCTCGCCTTTATTACTCACCGTTTTGCGGTCCATCGCGCTGATAAATTCCAGATCCAGCCTGAAGGAGCCAAACTCTGCCAGCTCCACCACCGTATCTTTAATCACCGCACCTGACTCAATGCTCAGTGGAATCACGTTCTCGACGTGCAGCCCCAGACCGCCGAGCGAAATATCTTTCAGTTTGAACGAAAAGCCGGTGGCATCGGGAAATACCCCGCTGCAATTGTAAGCCGCCTGTAGCGGGATATTGACGCGGAAATACTCACGACGCTGGATGAAATAGAGCTCCGGTGGAATCTCGCAGCTAAACGTCGGCAGATTTTGCCAGGTGATCTCATGGATTTTTCCGGAGATAAATTCCACTTTCGCCCCGGCAGGCTCGGCGACAAAGCTCAGTGTTTGTGCCTCTTTGGCGAGCTGATTGTCATAATCACCGCTGCCCAAATCAAACAGCAACTGGTTGGTGTCTGGCAGGACGTCGAGAATTTTACTGATAAATTGTCCGCGCCCGTGGCTCACCATCACCAGCGTGTTGTTTTTTTTCAGATCGCGCAGAACGGCCAGGATCCCCAGCTTATTGCGTCGGACAAATTGCTCTTTCGATGCTTCGTTCACCTGCCATACCCCATTAGTATTTTTATTTTGGTTATACGGTGCTCAATTTGACTTAAAAAAGCGGTCATAACGGTTATCGGCAGGCCGCCGCGAAGCTTGATGCTTTTTTGTTAATTCGGAAAAACCTCAGGAAAGAGGGGCAAGACCAATGTTGCCAGTCGATCCACGAAAATTTATTTCCCCGTATTGATAAATAAAATCGAATAAAACCCCGACCTCAAGTGTTTACTGCCTATACAGAACATTTACGGACGCTTCTTTTATGCAAAAATACTCGGCTTCTTCCGTTTCACCGCTGCGTCATCGCTATGACGGCCTGACCATTACGCTGCACTGGGTGACGGCGGCGATCGTCATCTTTATGTTTGCCAGCGCGCATATCTGGGAGGTGCTGGAACGGGGCACGCCGCTGCGCAAAGGGCTGCAATCCGTGCATATCTCGATGGGGATATTGCTGGCGGTGATTATTATCGGGCGTTTGCTCTGGCGGTTATTCACCGTCAGCACCGGGCGCAGTAAACAGGCGCCTGTTGCCATGCCAACGCTGATGAAAGCGGCGGCGCACCTGACGCATCTGGCGCTTTATTTGCTGTTGCTGGCACAGATTGTGCTCGGCTTCCTGTTCCGCTGGTCGCAGGCGGAGCCTTTCTATTTCTTCGGCCTGTTTCCCATCCCTGATGTCTTTAATTTCGACAGCGTCATGACCCGTACCTTCGGCTCGCTGCATAACAACGTGGCCTGGGCGCTGATTATTGTGGCGGGTGTTCATGCTCTGGCCGCGCTGTTCCACCATTACGTGTTACGCGACGGCATTCTGCGCCGCATGTTACCGGGCAGCCACGGCCGCTCATAATCCGTCAACGCAGTAATATCAGGACACCAACATGAACACGATGACTTCCGTTAAAGCCCTGTCAGCGCTATGTCTGGTCGCCGGGCTGTCGCTGTTTTCGCTCTCTGTCAGTGCGATGGGTGATGACTCACAGAAAACGCCGGACTGCCCGAAAGGCCAGGTTTATGACAGTAAAACCAAAAGCTGTATGGTTGAAAAAGGCAGCATGATTTCCGATCAGGATAAAACCCAGTACGCCTACCATCTGGCAAAATCGGGCCGTTATCAGGAAGCCCTGACGCTGCTCGATACCCTGCAACAGCCTAATACGCGGGAAGCCTGGAACTACCGGGGCTATGCCACGCGTAAACTGGGTCGCACCGATGAAGGGATCGGCTATTATCAACGTTCCATCGCTCTCGACGGCCATTACGCCAAAGTGCGCGAATACCTTGGCGAAGCCTATATGATCAAAGGACGCCCTGATTTAGCGAAAGCCCAGCTGGCGACCATCAAAGAAATTTGCGGTACCGGCTGCGAAGAGTATCGCGACCTGAACGCCGCCATCGGAGGGCATCCGGAATCTTGATATTTTCTGACTGATGACGAGGTAGTGAAAAATCACGTCCACTGAAATCCGGCACGAACTGAGCCTTTGCCTCGCGCGTCTCTGGCGCTATGGCATGGTGTTGTCGCGTAAGCGCGACGTGGCTGATGATCTGGTTCAATCCACCTGCGTGCGGGCGCTGGAACGCAGCCCGCAGTTTGAGGAAGGAACCCGCATCGACCGCTGGCTGTTTTCGATTCTGCATTCTATTTGGGTCAACGAACTCAGGGCGCAGCAGGTCAGACAGGGGCAGGGATTTGTCGATATTGATGACGTGGAGCCGGCCAGTGAGGCCAGTGATTTTGAAGACAACCGCTGGCAGCGGCAGGTTATGCAGCAGGTCGGCGGCCTGCCGGAAGCGCAGCGTAATGCGGTTTTTCTGGTTTACGTCGAAGGTTTTACCTATCAGGAAGCCGCGAATACGCTGGCGGTCCCCGTGGGGACTATCATGAGCCGCCTGTCTACGGCGCGCCAGACGCTGGCGAAAGCAGCGGTTTCCTCACGTCATGCGCTGCAGGGAGAGAGAAAATGACGCAGCTTCACACGCCTTTCTCTGATGAGGTGCTGGTGGCTTATCTGGATAACCAGCTCAGCCTCACTGAGCGCGAGCAGTTTGCCGAACATCTTCAGCATGATGAGATCCTCAGTGAACGTCTGATGCTGTTGTCGCACAGCAGTTTGCCTTTCCACGACGCCTTTGAACCGATGCTGGCTGAAGCTCCGCTGACCGATTTACAGGCGCGGCTTGATGCCATTCCCGATGCGGCACAACCTGTCGGGGTAAACCGCAGACAACTGCTGGCGGCGGCGGTCAGTTTTCTGGCGGTCGGCGTGCTGGTCGGGCGATACGCGCTGCCGCCTGCCACAAGCGAAAAAGATAACAATTGGCGCAATCTGGTGGCGCAATATATGTCGCTCTATTCCGCTGAAACGCTGGCGGATATTCATGATTCGCCCGCCCGCCAACAGGCCGAATTGCAGCGGGTTAAAAATATTTTAGGCATCGTGCTGACGCCTGCCCAGCTGGCTTTACCGGGCGCTGAACTGAAGAATGCCCGCATCCTCAGTTATGACGATTACCGCATCGCACAAATCTCCTACCTCGATCCCAAATATGGCTCGCTGGCGCTGTGCATCACCCGAACTTCACAGCCGGGGAAAACGGCGCAGGAAAGTGAGGTCCGCCGCGGCATGAACGTGGTGTACTGGCGCAGTAATGGGTATAACTTCATGTTAATCGGCCATAATCCGGCAGAGCAGATGGCCGCGCATGGTCATACATTGCTGCAGACGCTGAGTTAAGATAAATATAATTACACACAGAAACTATCTTGCTGAATAATTTTAAAGTTTAAATTTATTTTTAACCAACGTGGCATTAATGTTATATTGGTTACGAAAGGTTGATATTTGGAATATCCAGCAACAATATGTGTGTTTCTTTTGTTAATGCGCCAGCGAATACGCCGCGCGGTATAAAAATCCTTTCAGTTTGTCGGGAATAATCGCTTGTTCCTGCACTCATCAGGTTGCTGATTTCGCTTTTTCCCAGGGAATCTGGTCACGTTTTCACCTGCAAGCCACAAAATTAAACTTATAGAGATACAGAGAATCATGAGAAAGCACCTCGTCATGATCTTCTGCCTGACCGCATTTGCGCTTAGCCCGCGTGCGATGGCAGAAGAAGAGAAATCCGTTGATGTTGTTCTGATTGGCGGAGGGATCATGAGTGCCACGTTGGGTACTTACCTTCAGGAACTGGAGCCAGACTGGTCCATTGATATGGTTGAGCGCCTGGACGGCGTCGCACAAGAGAGCTCGAACGGCTGGAACAACGCCGGTACTGGCCACTCTGCGCTGGCAGAAATGAACTATACGCCGGAAAAAGCCGACGGTTCGATCGATATCTCCAAAGCGGTGGAAATCAACGAAGCCTTCCAGATTTCCCGTCAGTTCTGGTCTTATCAGGTACAAAATAACGTCCTGCACGACCCGCGCTCGTTCATTAACAGCGTGCCGCACATGAGTTTTGTGTGGGGCGATGACAACATTAATTTCCTGCATAAACGCTACCTTGCGCTGCAAAAAAGCACGCTGTTCCGAGGCATGGAATACTCAAACGACCCGACGCAAATCAGGCAGTGGATCCCGCTGGTGATGGAAGGTCGTGACCCGGACCAGAAAGTGGCGGCAACGCGCATTCCTATCGGTACGGACGTAAACTTCGGCGAAATCACGCGTCAGCTGGTGGCATCGTTGCAGAAACAGCCGAACTTCTCCCTGAGCCTCGGCCACGAAGTCCGCGATATCAAGCGTAACCCGGATAATACCTGGAACGTGACCGTGGCTGACCTGAAAAACGACGGCAAAGAGCGCGTCATCAAGTCGAAATTTGTGTTTATTGGTGCGGGCGGTGCGTCCCTGACGTTGCTGCAAAAATCCGGTATTCCGGAAGCGGACAACTATGGCGGTTTCCCGGTCGGCGGCGAATTCCTCGTGACCGAGAACCCGGACGTGGTGAAACGTCATCTGGCCAAAGTGTATGGTAAAGCTTCCGTTGGTGCGCCACCGATGTCGGTTCCGCATCTAGATACCCGTATTCTCGATGGCAAACAGGTTCTGCTGTTCGGTCCGTTCGCCACCTTCTCCAGCAAATTCCTGAAAAACGGTTCGCTGTGGGATCTGTTCGGTACGCTGAACTTCTCCAACATTGGCCCGATGACGCACGTCGGTATCGACAACTTTGCTCTGGTGAAATACCTGATCAGTCAGGTGATGCTGAGCGACAACGACCGTTATGAAGCGCTGAAAGAGTACTTCCCGGACGCCAAAAAAGAGGACTGGAGACTGTGGGTTGCCGGTCAGCGCGTGCAGATCATCAAGAAAGATGAGAAAGAGGGGGGCGTGTTGCGTCTGGGCACCGAAGTGGTCAGCTCGAAAGATGGCAGCATTGCGGCACTGTTAGGGGCTTCTCCGGGGGCTTCAACTGCCGCGCCGATCATGCTGCACCTGATGGAGAGCGTCTTCAAAGATAAAGTCGCCACACCGGCATGGCAAGCCAAGCTGAAGGAGATCATCCCTTCTTACGGCACCCAACTGAACGGTAACGTGGAAGCGACCGAGAAAGAGCTGAGCGACACCAGCCGCGTTCTGCAACTCGATAACCCGCAGGTGAAACAGGTTCAGCAGGCGCAATCGCCGGAAACTGTGGCACAACCGCAGGCTGACGCTGAGAAGAAAGAGCAGAAAGAGCCGAAACACCCGGCCGATATCGCGCTGTAATTGCTGTTCTGATTTTGCGAACTAAAAGCAAAAACCGCCATACCGGCGGTTTTTTTATGCCCTGATTTTGCCTGATGCTCAATTATATACGCGAGAGCGAGCTGGCAACGTCCGTTTCTCCATTATTCCTGGCTCGCTGAGTTTCCAGCGTTATTTTCGCCAGCGGCGTATCTTCGTGATAACGCGTTTTTTCATCCAGACTCTTCGAGTATTTATTGTATTTCCACCACGCATAGCCGAGGAAGATCACCAGGCCGCCGACATTATAGAAAACAATGGTCATGATACTGGCGCCGGTCGGGAAGGTGGAAGCAATAAACCCGACGGTGAAAATAACAATCAGTGTGCTGACAATGGCAATGCCCTGCATTCTCGAGCCCATGCGGAAATCCCGTTCGACCTCGTCATACTTCAGACGCAAATTCAGGTACGCCAGCATAATGAACAGCGGTGGCAACATGGAGGCTGCGGCGGTCATGTTGATCAGCGTATTCATCAAATCCTGCACGCTGTCCGAACCTAAGGTTGGGATGAGCATCAGCGGGATCACAATCAGAAACTGGAACCATGCCGCCCTGGTTGGCACGCCGTGTTTATTCAGGCGGATAGTTTTCTCGCCGAAAATCCCCTTAGGAATTTCAGTAAAGAAGATTTTAACCGGCGCGGCGGTCCACATCAGTAATGAGCCAAACATGGCGGTGAAAGAGACAATACCGACAAAGCGGTTCATCAATACCGCCGGTAAACCGAAGTGCGCGGATAACCCTTCAAAGACTTGTACGGTGCCGCCAGTGAAATGCAGCGCCGATTGCGCCACGAACACGTTAATCAGCAAGGATGCAATGGAGTAGAGCACGCCTATCACCAGCCCGGAAATAATAATCACTTTTACAAACGAGCGGCTGCCGCCTTTGACGTCATTAACATACACTGCGACTGATTCAGCACCGCCAGCGGCCTGGAATATCCAGGCAATAATACCTAAAAATGCCCAGTTAAAGTGCGGTGTCATGGCTTCGACATTAATCGGGTTAGCGGGCTCAACGCCGCCAATCAGTGCTGCACCGGCCAGAATAATATAAGAGAAGGTCAGCAATAACATTAATGTGGAGGTGACGGAGGTCATCGGCCCTAATAATTTCGCGCCACTGTTGGAAATCATTGTGGAGAAAGCAAACAGACAAATACTGATGATCGCGGTGGTGATCGGCGTGAAAATATAGTCATGGCCTAAGAACGCATACGAGGCATAGGCAATAACCCTGGGCAGCAGTGCGGTAAAGAAGAACAGGTTCACAAACCAATAGGTGTAGGCTGTCATAAAGGCCCAGCGCCCGCCCAGCGCGCTTTTTACCCAGGCGTAAACCCCCGCTTCGGAGTTTTTATTGAACGAGACAAATTCGGCGATGATCAGGCAAAAAGGGATGAAATAGAGCACCGTCGCCACCAGGAAAACCGGAGCCGAGGCGATGCCTAACTGTATATTATTATTAATGACATTATTGAAGCTGAAGACAGCCGCAAATGTCATGGATAATAAGCCAAATTTACCTATCGTATTTCTGTTCGACCCGGCCATTATAATCTCCAACTGCAATATTTGTAGGGTACATACCCTTCACCCTTCAAGCCGCAGGTGCGTTGGCTGCTCTCGCGAATCCGAATCACTGACTTCAGTCAGCTCATCGGAATTCACTCGTTTGCCGCCTTCCTGCAACTCGAATGATTGTGGGTATCTTTTATTTTTATTTGTTTAGGAAATAACTCTCTTCTACCGTCACTTTTAATATGACTTTTCTGACGTCTTTTTCGGACAGAAAACGTCGGGCTTCGTGGTTTTCGAAAATCACAACGTTGCCTTTTTTGACCGTTCTTTTTTCACCCTGACCGTCGAAATATTCGCGGTCAGTGTCGTCGTTATAAGGCGCAACGCATTGCAGCGCAGATTTGGCGGCGAACTCGATCACCTCTTCGCCTTCGAGGTAATAATGCACGTCGAAATAACGCCGGTTGCCTTCAAATTGTTCCCGCTGGATCTCAGCGCCGCCGGTCAGGCGGTAAACCAGCGAATCACCAATCGAGTGGAAAACATTGGGGCGGATATTTTCCAGATTATTAATGGCTTCCATGCAGCGCTGCCATTTCTTACCGGCGCGGTAAATTTGCTGAAATTCAGACAGTGTATCGAGAATAATCATCAGTGAGCCTCCTGAGGTTGGACGTTAAATTCAGCCAGGCTCAGGCCATCGGTATTGTGCTGATTAAAGGGCAGCAGCGTAAATCCGTAGCTGAATGCAGAGAAATAGACACGGTAGGAGTCCAGCACCTCAGAACCCCAGGAGTTAGAACCCAGCCCGAGAATTCTGTGGTCAAGATTGAGCGTCAGATAATCAGCCGGGGTTAATTCATCGATATGCTGCGCCTGCTGCAACATTTGGGCGCTGTACGGCCAGAGGCTGAAATTAATGGGCTGACGCGGCTGAATAAACAGCCCTGTGCCTGACTCTGATTTCAGCGCCAGCCAGCGCACATCCTGCCGGTTGCCGTTATCCTGCGGCATCGGATAATTTTCAAACAGGCTCTCCACCGGCTGTTGATAATGACTAATAAGATTGGCCTGACAGCTGTCCTGATAATTTTCACCCGGTCCGCGCCCGTAATATTCCACCTGCTCAAAACGGCGGCTGAGGCCAAAATCCAGACCAATTTTCGGGATCACCTGTTCAAAGTTGCCGTACGGTGTGCCGGACAGATCCAGAGTGACGGCACCCTGTGGCGAGATCTGCCAGCGGTAGGTACAACGCATCCCGAAGTCCAGAACCGGCGGGGCAATCAGGCTGTGAATTTCAATGACCACGTTGCCACCGGCGAGCTGTTCCCAGTGCAGCGAACGGAAATGCTGTTGCATGATGTTCAGATGGTTGGGTTGCCAGATCCCGTCATATTCTTGCTGATGGTTATCGATAACCGGTTTGAAGAAGTTCAGCGTTGGCGAGCGGCCGATGATCTCTTCGTCATCCACTTTCCAGGATGTCAGCCCGCCATCGAGGCGAGAAAACTCGAGGCAGAAGCCTTCACCGCTGACCCGCAGCCGGTGCTTTTGTTCATCACACTCCAGCGCGGCCACGTTGCCCGGTTTTGGCAAGGTGGCCGTCAGCGGAGCTGCCGCCTGCAACAGTAGCTGATAGTGTCCGAGGTTATGCATCGCTTCGCTGTAGAGGGTTTGGCTGTTTTTACTGACGGTAATATTGAGGAAAACTTCCTGCCCGTCTGCGCTGAATTCAGGCAGCGGTAGCGTCTGCGACTCACCCGGCTGACAAGCCGGCAGGGTTATCTCATGAGTTTGCAGACCTCGCCCTGCGACCTGTACGGTCAGCGACAGGCGGATGTCATCGAGTGAGCTGAACCAGTAACGGTTTTTGACATGCAGCGTCTTTTTATCCGCAGTTAGGCTAACGTCTACCGGGCAAAGCACCTGTTTGTATTCAAGCAGGCCAGAGCCGGGGGTCTGATCAGGGTAGATCAGACCGTCCATGCAGAAGTTATAGTTGTTTGGGTAATCGCCGTAGTCCCCGCCATAGGTATAGCGAATTTGCCCGTTTTCATCCGTTTCCAGCAGACCGTGATCGCACCACTCCCAGATGTAATGGCCCTGAAGGCTGTCGTGGCGGTTGAGTACGTTTTGATACTCGAATAAGCCGCCGGGGCCGTTGCCCATCGCATGAGCGTATTCACAAATAATGCGCGGTTTGGCGTGCGGATATTCACCGAACGCATTCATCATTTGCACGCGGGAGTACATGGTGCTGATGACATCGGCGACTTCGGCGTCGCGATCCTCTTCGTAGTGAATCAGCCGGGTCGGGTCGAGCTGTTTGCAGCGCGCCGCCATAGCGCGGATATTACAGCCATAGCCTGACTCATTTCCCAGTGACCACATGATGATAGACGGGTGGTTTTTTTGCGCCATGACGTGGCGCTCTATGCGCTCAACGTAGGCATGTTCCCAGCGCGGGTCATCGGTAATGCGGCTGAGATCGCCGACGTTGGCAAAGCCGTGGCTTTCCAGATCGGTTTCCGCCATAACAAACAGCCCGTAGCGGTCACACAGGTCGTAGAAGCGCGGGTCGTTAGGGTAGTGCGCGGTGCGCACCGAGTTAATATTGTGCTGCTTCATCAGAATGATATCGCGCTCAACCCGCGCCATATCGACCGCGCGGCCTTTGCGGTGGTCGTGATCGTGGCGGTTTACGCCATGCAGCTTAAGGTAACGGCCATTGACGTAAAACAACCCGTCACGCACGCAGATATCACGAAAGCCCACGCGCTGCGGCACCACGGAAAGTATCTGACCTGCGCCGTCATGCAGCGTCAGCAGTAACTGATATAACTCGGGGTGTTCGGCATTCCACTGGCGTGGCTGGCTGACGGGGATGTCAAACTGGCAGCGGGCCGTTTCACAAACGTCTTTCCACTGTTCTGCGACGCACTGCCCGCCGTCAAACAGCTCGGCGTGCAGGCGGTAACCGGTCAGCGGCAACGGACCCACATTATGCAGCAGCGCGTCTATTGCCAGCTGTGCATCGCCGTAGTTTTCATCAAAGGTCGTGACGACGGTTATGTCCTGAAGGTGAACAGGGTTCTGACCCATAAGGTAAACGTCGCGGAAGATACCAGCCATCCACCACATGTCCTGATCTTCTATGTAGGTGGAATCCGCCCACTGTAAAACGCGCACCGATAACAGGTTGTCGCCTTGCTGCACAAAGGCGCTGATATCAAATTCGGCGCACAGGCGGCTGCCTTTGCTGAACCCCACATAGTGGCCATTGACGTACACTTCAAAATAGGTTTCAACGCCGTCAAATTTAATCAGGGTCTGCTGATTTTCCCATGATGCGTCAAGAATAAAGCATCGCTGATAGGCACCGGTTGGGTTGTTGGTGGGCACAAACGGGACGTCAATCGGGAAGGGAAAACCTTCATCGGTATATTGCAGCTTGCCGTGGCCTTCCATCTGCCACATGCCGGGTACGGCGATGTCGCCCCAGCCGGCCATCGGCTGGCGGTAGAATTCATCCGGCACCAGATCCGGATGTTCAAAATAGCGGAATTGCCAGCGGCCGCTCAGCAATTGAAAATGCTGGCTGGCAGCACGGTCGAAACGTAAGGCTTTATCGGCGCTGGCGTAGCTGAAGAAGCTGGCCCGTGGCGGTAAACGGTTTTCTGACTGCTTGTCGATATTTTCCCAATGATTCACGTGAACTCTCCAGACGTGGTTTCTGGGAGAGACAATAGTAAATATTTAGTAAAAATATCGGATAATATTTACTGATTGTCAGTGTGATCACAAAAAAAATAAGAACAGCCTGCAAGATCAAGAGGTTAATTTTTACCGGGGGAGCCGCCGCCCTGTGGCACCGCAAGGCAGCGCCAATGAGGGAGGTTTTTTGCAGCGCAGGATCAGCGGCGGGTGGTGTCGCGAAGCTGTAACGAGCTGGGGACAAACACGGATAACGGCACGGTGCGTTCATCGCGCAGACGGTCTATCAGCAGATTGGCCGCCTGCGCACCCATAGTTTCGGAATGAATGCGAACCGTTGATAACGAAGGGAAAACAAAACGCGCTGTCGGAATATCGTTCACGCTTATCAGCGCTACCTGCTCAGGGATCTTCACTCCGTGTTCCAGCAGGGCACGCATCACGCCGAGTGCAATAGAGTCCGTGGCGATAAACAGTGCCGGAGGATATGGCGTATTTTCCTGTAGCATTTTCTTCGCACACACATAGCCGGATTGGCTGGTGAAATCACCGTAGTAAATATCCTGCGGCTGCACGACATTTTTCAAACGGCCATACTCCAGGAACGCCTGTTCCCGCTGGTCGGCAAAGGCCGGGAGATCGCGTCCGCCGATAAAACCAATGCGGGAATAGCCCTGTCCGATAAAGTGATCTATCACCTTCTGGCTGATCTTGAACAGATCGACATTTACGCAGTCAAACTGTGCATCTTCCATAACGCCATCAATGAACACCACCGGCGTCTTCTGCTGCTGTAATTGCGCGAACAGGGCCGGTTGCGGCTGCCCGACGACCAAAAAACCCTCGGCCACTGGCAACGGTTTATCGCCCGTAAAGTCATAACAGGAATTCAGTGAGATACCGAGCTTTTCACACTGCGTTTCAATGCCGTAGCGCATGGAGAGATAGTAAGGATCGTTAATTTCCAGCCCCTGTTTATAGGTAAACAGCGCGGCGAAGGTCATACGGTGGGCAGTATTACGTTTAGAAGGCGAAACTTTATATTCCAGACGTTCTGCGGCTTCCAGAATCTTTTGCCGGGTTTGCGCTTTCACGCTCAGGCTCGGATCGTCATTAAGCACGCGTGAAACCGTCGCAACGGATACGTTCGCGGCCTCAGCGATTTCCTTCAAAGTAGCCATCAGCGTCTCGTAAACAGGTAAATTTATGTCGTAGCTTAATGCGATCAGAGGCTTATGTACACCCGTCACGGCTGCCGACATGCTCAAAAGATCAGTGTGACACGGTTAACGATTTACTGATAATTACCTATATTTTACTAAAATATTTACTAGTATGCGTTTTACTTTTGGGAACACAAATAGAACAGAAGCGCATACGAATGAATAAAATATCACTCAATAAAATACTTCTATTTTTATTATTCAGCACACCTATGCCTTTAATGGCTCAGGAGCCTGTGGTGCCTGCTGAACATAATGAAATGACGCCACCGGACATTACGCCGAAGGATCCTGCTGCGACCGCACTGCGTTTTTATGGCGAAATGGGCGGCGGGGGCAGTGTCTATTTAAACGGTGAGCATCAGCATAAATACAGCGATGGCACGTATATCGAAGGCGGGCTGGAAATAAAGCATGGCAACTGGTTTGGCCTGGTTTATGGCGAAGGCTGGACAGTGCAGGCCGACCACCATGGCAATGCCTGGGTACCGGATCACAGCTGGGGTGGATTTGAAGGTGGCCTCAACCGTTTTTATGGCGGCTACCGCACCGATGACGGCACTGAAATGATCCTCAGTATGCGCAATGACTCCTCGCTGGATGACCTGCAATGGTGGGGCGATTTCACACCGGAATATGGTTATGTGATCCCTAACACCCGTGATTTAACGCAGGCAGCTAAAATCCAGAACCTGACCGGCAAGTTCCGCTATAGCGTGACTGCCGCGCCGCAAAGTCGCGTCAACGAGAGCACCGCGCTGCTGCACTTCGGAAAATATGATCGTTATTCAGACAAATATACCTATCAGGCGATGGTCAACGGTTACACCCAGTATGACCTGTTGGAGGGGCTGACTTTACTGAACGGACTGGAACTGACCGACGGAATGGGGCAGTTGTTCCTTGCCGGTTTACAGGGAAAAAATCTGGCGGGGCGCGTGTGGCATCACACCGGCAAAGGCGACGGGCATAACCCTGGCACGGAGACCGGCATGATGACCAGTGCGATGGTTGAGGCCGCCAAGGGGCTTTATCTCTCCACCGCATACAGTTACGCCCAGCACCGGCTGGATAATGCGCCAGATACCACAACCTCGTATGCGCAGGCAGGTATCTGGTACGAATACGCCGGTGGCCGGTTCGCGACTGCGCTGGACAGTAAATTTTATATGACCAACGATACTACCGGTGCCAGCAACTCGGTCTTTCTGATGCAATATTTCTATTGGGGGAAATCATAATGAAGAAAATCAGCCTGCGAAAACCTCTCGCCATTTTTGTCTCTGTGACCCTGCTTATTTCCGGCGCTGCGGCGGCCAGCGGCAGCAATAATCAACTGCGCGCCGATGCATATAAAAACGTCATCAACCGCAGCGGTGCGCCGCATTACATGCTTGATTATGACTCCGACGATCATCAGCGTTTTAATCCGTTGTTCGATGACGGCTCATGGCATGGGCATTTATTGCCAGCAGGCCCGGAAGGCATGGGCGGATTCCCCGGCCCGGCGCTGCTGACCGAAGAGTACATTAATTTTATGGCGGACAACTTCGACCGCCTGACCGTGTTTTATAAAGATAAAGACAAACAGGGCAAGAAAGTCGATTTCAGCATGAACGCTTACAGCATTCCCGGCGCGCTGATTCAGACCCTGACCGCGCCCGGTATCCGCATCGACATGACCTTACGTTTTGCCAGCGCCCGCACCTCGCTGCTGGAAACCAACATCACCACGAATGTGCCGCTGGAACTGGTGTGGGACGGTGAACTGCTGGAAAAATACCACGCAAAAGAGGGCAAACCGCAGTCTGATCACACCATCGAACAGGCGTATCCGGACTACACCCGTAAAATTCTGCCTACCGCCGATGGCCTGACCGTCACCTTTGGCAAAGTGCGTGCGCCTTCCAATTTGATGACCTCAGGTGAGTCTGAATACCAGATCCATAAATCGGTACCGATGCAAACCACGGTCGAGGGGCACCGGTTTGTGGCGAAGGCCGATATTTCCGGCTCCACCACGATTTACACCACCTATTCGCACCTGCTCACCGCCGAAGAAGTGCGAAAAGAGCAACCCAAAATCGCCGATATGCTGGCCCATCCTCAACCGTATCTGACGGCTTCCGTTCAGCGCTGGGAAGGGTATCTGAACAAGGGGCTGACCAATACACACGCCACCCCGGTTCAGGAGCGCGTGGCGGTGAAAGCCATCGAAACGCTCAACGGTAACTGGCGCGGCGCGGCCGGTGCCATGAAGTTTGATTCTGTCACTCCTTCTGTGACCGGGCGCTGGTTCTCCGGCAACCAGACCTGGCCGTGGGATACCTGGAAACAGGCCTACGCGATGGCGCATTTCAACCCGGACGTCGCCAAAGATAATATCCGCGCGGTGTTTGCGTTTCAGGTCCAGCCTGATGACCCGCTCCGCTCGTGGGACGCCGGTTTCCTGCCTGATCTCATCGCCTATAACCCGAGCCCGGAACGTGGTGGCGACGGCACCAACTGGAACGAACGCAACACCAAACCGAGCCTGGCAGCCTGGTCGGTGATGGAAGTGTATAAAACCACCGGCGACAAGCAGTGGCTGGCCGAGATGTACCCGAAACTGGTGGCCTACCACGACTGGTGGCTGCGCAACCGTGACCACAACCATAACGGCGTGCCGGAATATGGCGCAACGCGCGATAAAGCGCATAACACCGCCGGCGGGCAGATGCTGTTTACCGTCAAAGAAGGGAATAAAGAGCAGACGGAATCCGGCCTGAAGCATTACGACAAGATCGTGAAGTCAGGAAAATATGACAGCATAGAGATCCCGGCGCAGGTGGCTGCCTCGTGGGAGTCGGGCCGTGACGATGCCGCCGCCTTTGGTTTTATCGATGCCGATCAGCTGGCGAAATATGTCAAAAATGGCGGTAAAAAGCAGGACTGGCAGGTAAGTTTCGCCGAAAATCGCGCCGCAGATGGGACGCTGCTGGGCTATTCGCTGTTGCAGGAGTCGGTCGATCAGGCCAGCTATATGTACAGCGACAATAAATATCTGGCTGAAATGGCCGATATTTTAGGCAAGAAAACCGAGGCAGAGGATTTCCGCAACAAAGCCAGCAAACTGGCGGACTACATCAATACCTGCATGTTCGACAGCCGCAGCGGCTTCTTCTATGACATTCGCATCGAAGAAAAACCGCTGGCCAACGGCTGCGCGGGCAAACCGATTGTCGAACGCGGCAGAGGCCCGGAAGGCTGGTCGCCGCTGTTTAACGGTGCCGCAACCCAGCAACACGCCGACGTCGTAGTGAAAGTCATGAAAGACCCGAAAGAGTTCAACACCTACGTGCCGCTCGGCACCGCGGCGCTGACCAATCCGGCGTTTGGCGCAGACATCTACTGGCGTGGCCGCGTCTGGGTGGATCAACTCTATTTCGGCCTAAAAGGCATGGAGCAGTACGGCTACCGTAACGATGCTATTGCGATGGCGCAGACCTTCTTCGACCACGCCGACGGTCTGGTCACCGATGGCCCGATCCGCGAAAACTACAATCCACTCAACGGCCAGCAGCAGGGTGCGCCCAATTTCTCCTGGAGCGCAGCGCATCTTTATATGCTCTATAACGATTTTTTCGTGCAGGGAAAATAAGGTGAGTCGTTCGCCGTAACGGCTGAATTTCAGGCACAAAAAAACCGCTTCAGAGAGCGGTTTTTTTGTTGGGGAGTTCTCGCTCTTCGGGCGGTTTTTTTAGCTCTTTTCCTTCCGGCCTAACACCCAGCAAACTATCGCCGCGATAATCAGTGACGGAATCGTCGCACCGATATCGGGCAGGAAGTTCGCCATCAGTTGATAGACCGCAATACCGATAAACCAGGCGGTGACAGAACGGAGATTCAGGTTCTCGTTAGTCTGGCGGCGCAGGACAAAGTGATGCGTCAGCACCACGCCGAACAGTGGCGCAAAGACAGAACCAATCAGCAGCAGGAAGTTTTCGTACTGCGTAAGTGGAACGCGCCAGGCGATCAGCGTACACAGCAGGCCAATGCCCAGCGTCAGTTTGCCGATACCGAGCGGTAATGAGGTACCAGCAGATACCGCCGCGGAGTGAATATCGGCAAAAGCATTTTCGTGTTCATCCACTAAAATCAGCAGCAGCGGAATACCGAATGCCACGCCGGACAGCGCCAGCAGCAGCGCATTGGCGTCAGTCGATGTGCTGACAAACGCCAGTGTATAGGCCACACCCAGTGACATCATCCATACGCTGCCGAGGAAGAATCCGCAGGCGGTCCCCCAGAAGTTCTGCCGGGCAGATTTGCCAAAGCGGGTGTAATCGGACACCAGCGGCAGCCACGAGAAGGCCATCGACACCACGATGTCACAGGCCATGGCAAACGGCATCGAGCCATCGCCCGCTTTGTGCCACAACGCGGTGAGATCGGCATGGCGGAACAAGTACACCGTCAGCCACGCACAGCTCGCCATCAGCAGCCAGATACCCCAGCGACGCAGCACCACGCGGATAAACGCCAGCGGGCCGCTCGCCGCCAAGAGGGTAGCAACGGCGCCGAAAACAAAAGTCCACAGCGTCGGGTTCGCCCACAGGCTTTCACTTCCCCACGCCCGCTGCGCCAGCAAACTGGCCGCGTCACGCATCACGACAATTTCGAATGCGCCCCAGCCGATGAGCTGAATCAGGTTGAACAGCACCGGCAGCGCCACACCGCGTTTACCGAGGCTAAGCCTCAGCGACGCCATCGACGACATGCCCGTCTGCCCACCGATCACGCCAACCAGCGCCAGCAGCGCCACACCCACCGCCGTTCCCAGTAAAATGGCAGCCAGCGACCCGGCCAGCCCAAGGCCCGGCGCCAGAATTGCACCAGCCTGTAAGACCATCAGGCCCATACCGAGCGAGAACCACAGCGAGAATAAATCCGACCAGCCCAGCACCCGCGACTTTACCGGTACTGAGTTTTGAGGAGAGTAAATACTATTATCTTTCATGGGGTTAATTTCGTAGTCACAGCGAACGGCTGTTATAGCATATCCGTGCGAAATTCTGAGGGTGACGGATGTCACAGAGCATTTTTATACTTTCACTCTCCTCCCGAACGTCTTATTTCGAATGAATCACAATCACGCCCAACTTCTCCAGCAAATGACTCTGTTGCCAGTCGTCGATTTTCACGCCGTCGAGATCCACTTTTCGCAGGTTGAGTTCGCCAAGATCGGAGTTGGTCAGGTCGCAGTGGGTGACGTTGACGTCGTTCCAGTTAAATTCGGTGAATTCGCCGCCGGAGAGATCGGAGCCGCTGAGGTTGCTGCCTTGCATGTTAGCGCCGGTCCAGCGGTTTTCCCACAACTCGCACTTCTCCAAAATCACTTTGCTGAAGTTGGCGTAGCTGAAATTATTTTTGGTCAGGAAGGCGCTGCAAAACCAGGTGCGGGCGGTGATCATATTCATAAAATTGGCACCGGCAAAATCCGCACCGGTGGCCTTACATTCGCGCATCTCCAGGCCCAGTGCCTGAATGTTTTTGAAATCCGCCATGGTGAGATCGCAGTTTTTGAAGCTGGCATCTTTAAGCTGCGCATGTTGAAAAGAGCAGCCTTTTTGCGATTCATCGTCATAGAAAATGCAGTTAACGAACACCGTCTCTGACAGGTTGGTGCTGTCGAAACGACAGCGTAGAAAATGGCAGTCATGGAAGATTTCGCCTTCCAGCGTGTTCTGCTGGCTGAAGCGCTGATCGGTAAATATCTGATTTTTAATCATGATTAGGCCTGTAAAAATGCACAGTGTTTATGCGTCAAGCCTAGCAGAAATCACATTAATGCCGCCATGATTTTGCTGATTTCCCAACCTGTTACTATGATCAGGACCTTACTGGAATTTATAGCAAAGGAGATTATCGATGCGTTTTTCAAACCTCTTTCTGGCCATTACTCTGGCATGCGGTCAGCACGCGGTAGCAGCAGAGACTGCACCCGCGCCGGCCCCCTCGCAGGAAAATGTCATGAACAGTCCGGCAAAACACGTTAATCCGTTCTTCGAACGCAGCCCGCTTGAGTATCAGGCCCCGCAGTTCAATCTCTATCAGGAAAGCGATTATGCTCCGGCGATTGCCGAAGGGATTAAGCAAAAGCTGACGGAAGTAGACCACATCGCCAATGACACCGCGCCACCGACCTTTGAGAATACCTATGTTGCGCTGGAGAAATCCGGCCAGTTACTGACCCGTGTGATGAACGTATTTGGCGCGATGACCGGCGCGAATACTTCTGATGGTCTGCAAAAAATTGATGAAGAAACCTCGCCGAAACTGGCGGCGATGAGTGACAGTATTTACCTGAACAGCAAGCTGTTTGCACGGCTGAAAGCGGTCTATGACCAGCGTAATACGCTGAAACTGGACCCGGAGTCCCAGCGTCTGATTGAAGTAACCTACAAAGAGTTTGAGCTGGCGGGCGCGAATCTTTCTGATGCCGATAAAGAGAAGCTCAAGGCGCTGAACCAGCAGGCTGCCACGCTCAGCACCCAGTTCACCAATAAACTGCTGGCGGCCACGAAAGCAGGCGGACTGACGCTTAAAGACCAGAAACAGTTGGCCGGTCTGAGCGAGGCTGAGCTTAACGCCGCCGCGCAGGCCGCCAAAGACCGCAAGCTGGATAACGCCTGGCTGCTGGTATTACAGAACACCACGCAGCAACCTTTGTTGCTTCCGCTGGAAGATCGCGAGACGCGCAAAGCCTTGTATGACGCGTCAATTAACCGCGCTGAACGCGGTGATGCCAACGACACCCGCCAGTTGATTTCCAAACTGGCGAAAGTGCGCGCCGAGCAGGCGAAAATCCTTGGTTTCCCGTCGTATGCCGCGTGGAAGTTGCAGGATCAGATGGCGAAAACGCCGAAGGCGGCGCTGGACTTCATGCACAAAATCGTTCCGGCCGCGACGGCACGCGCGCAGCGTGAGGCTACTGACATTCAGGCGCTTATTGATAAGCAGAAAGGCGGATTTAAACTCGAAGCCTGGGACTGGCAGCACTATTCCGAACAGGTGCGCAAAGCCAAATATGACCTCGATGACGCCCAGATCAAACCTTACTTTGAGCTGAATAATGTGCTGGAAAACGGCGTGTTTTATGCCGCGAATCTGCTCTACGGCGTGACTTTTAAAGAGCGTCACGACCTGCCGGTCTATAACCCGGACGTGCGGGTATTTGAAGTATTCGACAAAGACGGTAAATCGATGGCGCTGTTCTACGCCGACTACTTCCAGCGTGACAACAAAGGCGGCGGCGCCTGGATGAGTAACTACGTCGACCAGTCCAAATTACTCGGCACCAAGCCGGTAATTTACAACGTCGCCAACTTCCAAAAACCGGCTGCGGGCCAGCCCGCATTGCTGTCGTGGGATGACGTGATAACGATGTTCCACGAGTTTGGCCATACGCTGCATGGGCTGTTCGCCGACCAGCAGTATCCGAGCCTGTCCGGTACGGCCACGCCGCGCGATTTTGTCGAATTCCCGTCGCAGTTCAACGAACACTGGGCCAGTGACCCGAAAGTATTCAACCACTTTGCGAAACACTATCAGACCGGTGAAGTGATGCCGCAGGCGTTGCAGGACAAAATCGAGAAGGCCAGCAAATTCAACAAAGGCTATGAGATGACCGAACTGCTGGCGGCGGCGTTGTTGGACATGCACTGGCACAGCCTGAGCGCCAGCGAACCGGAACAAGATGTGGACAAATTCGAAGCAGCCTCGCTGAAAAAAGACAATATTGACCTGGCTTACGTTCCGCCGCGTTACCGTTCCAGTTACTTCCAGCATATTTGGGGCAACGGTTATGCCGCCGGTTATTACGCCTATTTATGGACCGAAATGCTGGCGGACGATGCCTTTGCGGGAATCGAAGAACAGGGCGGGCTAACCCGTGAAAACGGGCAGAAATTCCGCGACCAGATCCTGTCGCGCGGCAACAGCGAAGATCTGGAAAAACTGTATAAAACCTGGCGCGGTAAAGCACCGTCGATTGAACCGATGCTGAAGAACCGGGGTCTGGAGGAGTCACTGTAAGCGTCAATATAACGCGTCCGGTAGATTGCCGGGCGCAGCTTTATTCGTGTTTTCCCTTCACTTTACGCTATCAAAAATAGACGCCCGAAAAACGTCGCATCCCTTTCTGAATATCCCCTATGCTTTTTGTTACTTATCCAGCCCGTGAGTTAAATCATGCTATTTGATTTGCCCGACGACGATGTTCTCTATGCTGCGCTAATTGCCCGCGATCCGGCTTATGACGGTTTTGCGTTTGTGGGGGTGAAAAGCACCGGTATTTTTTGCCGTCTGACGTGCCCTGCACGAAAACCTAAACGCGAGAACTCGGTATTTTATTCGTCGATGGCAGGCGCGATGGAAGCCGGTTATCGCCCCTGTAAGCGTTGTCGGCCACTCATGCAAGGCGGTGAAAAAGATCCTCTGGTGCTTAAGTTGCTGGTCGCGCTGGAGGATGAACCGGACAGGAAGTGGAGCGAAGGCGATATGCAATCAATGGATGTTGATCCGTCAACGGTTCGCCGGGCTTTTAAGCGTCAGTTTGGCATCACTTTTCTGGAGATGGCGCGTTTACGCAGGATGGGGAAGGGTGTAGATGCCCTTGCCCGTGGCAACCCTGTGATTGAGGCGCAAATGGACGCCAGTTATGAGTCCGGTAGCGGATTTCGTGCGGCTATCAGCCGCCAGATTGGTCTCAATCCCAGTCAGGCGAGAAAGCACCAATTTCTGAAAGCCGACTGGCTGGATACACCAATTGGTTCGATGCTGGCGGTAGCCAGCAGTGACGCCCTGTATTTGCTTGAGTTCATCGACAGGCCTGCACTGCCCAATGAAATCGAACGGCTAAAACAACTCACGTCTTCTGAAATTATTTTCGGTCGGACTGCACCGGTCGATCAGGTCGAACGTGAGCTCGCGGCTTATTTCACCGGACATTCACCTGCATTCCATACGCCGCTGGCCGAATTTGGTTCCGTATTTACCCGTAAAGTCTGGGATGCGCTGAGGGCCATTCCGTTGGGTGAACTGCGAAGCTACTCCTCACTGGCGGCAGATATCGGCCAGGCGTCGGCATCCCGGGCGGTGGCCCGTGCCAACGGCGCCAACCAGATTTCGATTGTTATCCCCTGTCACCGCGTGATTGGCGCAGACGGTTCGCTCACGGGTTACGGTGGCGGGTTGTGGCGCAAACGCTGGTTGATTGAACATGAAAGAAGAATGGCGCTGAGCCAGTGACATTAGGAGCAAAAGATGAGTCAGCAAAGTAAGGCATTGAATTTTTCGCAGCAGCATAAAAAATACAGCCCGGTGATGTTGTACAACATCTGGGATGCCGGAAGTGCGCAAACCGTAGCGCAGGCAGGAGCCACAGCGATTGCCACCGGAAGCTGGTCCTGTGCGGCGGCGCAGGGTTATCAGGATGGTGAGGAAATGCCCTTTTCAGCCCTTTTGCATACGGTGCAGAGAATCACCTCCACGGTCAGTCAGCCGCTTACCGTAGATTTCGAAACCGGTTATGGCGCGAATAAACGCGATAATCTGGCGGCGCTTTTACAGGCGGGCGTGGTGGGGATTAACGTTGAGGACCAACTGATGGGCTTATCGGCGTTAAACGGCATCGCGGAACAGTGCCAGTTATTGAGCGCATTACGGCAAGTCGCAGAGGCTCATGACATTGCTTTGTTTATCAATGCCAGAACAGACGTATTTCTGCGGGCTCCTGATCCGGCAGAGCACCCGCAGTTAATGGCTGAAGCGAAAGAGCGGCTGTTAGCCTATCAGGATGCGGGAGCCAGTGGCTTTTTTGTTCCCGGTTTAAGCGACCCTGCACTTATCGCTGAACTGTGTGAGTTTTCATCATTGCCGGTCAATATCATGGTTAATGACCGGACACTTCCGGTTGCGCAGCTGACAGAACTGGGCGTTAGTCGGATTAGCTTCGGCCCGCGTCCTTATATTGAGCTGATGGCCCGCCTCAGGGAACAGGCGCTTGCTCTGCTTTAACCGCCATCTGCGTCGCCAGCCTGTGACCAAGCCAGAAGAACACCAGACCACCTACGGCGGCGGCGATCAGCGCGATAAACATCACCGGGGGAGCAGCATAACTGAGCAGAAAACCGCACAGCACCGGGTTGATGGCGCCGCCGAGGTTGCTCAGGTTCTGCATACCGTAATAGCTGCCTTTCATGTTTTCCGGGGCGATAAAGTCGATAAACATATATTCCACGGGAATGACGATCAGCTCGCCGAAGGAGAAAATCACCATCGCGATCATCCAGAAAAGCACGGATTGTCCGGCGGTCATAAAGCCCAGAAGCCCGATGATAAAAAATACAGTGCCGAGGAACAGCCATTTTAGCAGCGTGTTCTGGCGCATCCGGCTACTCAAGACGTACTGAAAGACGATAACAATCACGGCGTTGGCGATCATCACCACGCCGATAATTTTGTACGCGAATGCGGCGTCTGATACCAGAATCAGATATTGCGACAGATAACCGGCAAACTGGCCGAATACGACCGAACCGAGCGTACTGCCCAGCGTGAAATAGATCAGCCGGCGGTCATGGGCCAGAATGCTCAGCGTCTGGCGCAGATTGGGCTTGGGCAGCGGTTTTTGTTCCTGCTCTGCTGACGGTGGTGAATGAGGAATATTACGTAAACCCCAGGCAAGTGAAATGACCGTGCCAAACGCCAGCGCGCCGGAAATCACAAACGGCAGCACCGGGCTGTATCCTGCCAGCCATACGCCGAGGGAGGCACCGACCGCCCAGCCGACGTTCACCAGCGTGTAATTCATCGAAAAGGCTTTTACACGCTTATTCACTGGCAGCCAGCTGGCGATACAAGCTTTGAGCGTAATACTCAGCAGCGCATAAGAGGCATTGAGCAGGGCCAATACCAACAAAACACCGGTGACGTTGGGAAGTACAGGCAGCAGTAAAAAACTCAGACCAAATGAGCTGATCGATACCGTGATCAGCGTGCGGTGGTTGAATTTATCCACCAGATAGCCGCCGTAAAGGCTACTCAGAATGCCGATCGCCAGGCTCGCACCGAGAATAATTCCGACGCTTTTCGGCAACAGATGGTAATGCTCAGTCAGGTAAATCGTGATAAACGGCAGCGTGACGCCACGTCCAATTGTAAGCACTAACGAACTGGTAAGCAGAGCGAGGATCAGTGGCGGCATTCCCTTCATTTTTAAACTCATTCCCTATTTTACTGCAACAATTTCGTTACATGATAATAGAGTCTGCACAGTATTTTCCTATACAAAAATGAGGGATTAAAGTGAGTTGCGCGGAGATCCTCCGCGCGGATAAGGATTCAATCTACGGCTTCTGCGGCGCAACGCCGTGGAACAGTAAAACGGAGACATGTTTACGCAGCATGTCGGGGGTGATGAGCGAAGCTGCCCCTTGCCGCATCTTCATGGAGGCGAGCGGGAACAGCGTCAGGCCGAACAGGGAGATGAACAGCAGGGCGGGATCGAGATCAGGATTCAGGCGGCCCTCGGCCTGCCAGCGGGTAATCGACTCCTGCACGATTTTGCGGTTCGCATCGCCGTTGCGGGCTTCCATCCGTTTTTTCAACATTCCGCTTTCACTGATCACTTCACGCACCCACAGCGGCGCCACCCACGGGTGTTTTACCGCGGCATCGATCATGCATTGTGCCATTGACGTGATAGCCATCAGCGGGTCGTCGGCATGGGTATCAAAAATGTCGGTGAAACCGGCGCGCACCGGCTGAAAACGTTCCTCAATCAGCACGTCCAGTAGCTGTTCGCGGGTATTGAAATAGTAATGCAGCATGGCGGTGGTCACACCGGCTTCTTTTGCGACAGCGCTCAGCGGCGTTTCGCCGATGCCGGACTGGGCAAACAGCTTCAGGGCGGCATCCAGCAGAAGTTCCCGCTTATCCGCGCCTTTCTTAACCCCGCTAGGGCGACCCGGACGACGCGCTGGCGTCTTGGCACCGCTTTGAACCTTTTGTGCTGATTCTTTCTTTTCTGAGATTTTTCTGTCTGTCATAAGCGGGCTGATCCATTGACCGAATGAAAGTGATGTTGCAATATTAATTATACAGTTAATTAATTACAAGTCAGGATGCAATTCATGACGACTATGAATACAGCACAGAGCGAGATAACGGAACAGAAGCCTTCAATAAAGCTGCTGTTCTGCGCGCTGATGCTGGTCATGCTGCTGGCCGCGCTCGACCAGACCATTGTCTCTACCGCGTTGCCAACCATTGTCAGCGAACTCGGCGGGTTGGATCAGCTTTCGTGGGTCGTGACCTCTTATCTGCTGGCCTCAACCATCGTGGTGCCGCTGTACGGTAAGTTCGGTGATTTGCTGGGCCGTAAAATCGTGCTGCAAACGGCGATCGTAGTCTTCCTGCTAGGCTCCGTATTGTGCGGGCTGGCGCAGAACATGACGCAGCTGATCCTGATGCGTGCTTTGCAGGGGCTGGGTGGCGGCGGGCTGATGGTGGTGAGCATGGCCGCAGTCGGCGATGTTATTCCCCCGTCTGAACGCGGGAAATACCAAGGGTTGTTTGGGGGCGTTTTCGGCCTGGCGACCGTTATCGGGCCGCTGATTGGTGGTTTCCTGGTGGAACACATGTCGTGGCGCTGGATTTTTTACATCAACCTGCCGCTCGGTATTTTCGCACTGCTGGTGATCGGCGTGGCGCTGAAATCGCAAAGTGCGCGTATTCGCCATGAAATTGACTTCCTCGGCGCGGGGTATCTGGCGGCGGCGCTAACCTGCATCATCCTGTTCACTACTGAAGGTGGCACGGTGTATGAGTGGTCGGATCCGCAGCTGTGGTGCATTTTGGCATTCGCCATCGTGACGCTTGGCGGCTTTATCTATGAAGAAACGCTGGCGGCTGAGCCTATTATTCCGCTCAGCCTGTTCCGCGACCGGACATTCCTTCTGAGCTGTGCCATCAGTTTTATTATCGGTATGTCGCTGATGGGCTCGATGACGTTCCTGCCGCTCTATTTGCAGGTGGTGAAAGGGTCTACGCCGTCGCAGGCGGGGATGCAACTGCTGCCGTTGATGGGCGCGTTGCTGGTCAGCTCGATTATCAGCGGACGTCTGATCAGCCGTATCGGCCGTTACCGTATCTTCCCGATTATCGGTACGCTGCTGAGTTTTATCGGTATGGTGTTGCTGGGCTTTTTGAAGGTCAGCACGCCGCTGCATATGCTGTATCTCTATATCGGCATACTCGGTTTTGGTCTGGGTATGGTGATGCAGATACTGGTGCTGGCGGTGCAAAACTCGGTGTCCATGAAGCAGATGGGCGTGGCGACATCGGGCGTAACGCTGTTCCGTTCGATTGGCGGTTCAATCGGCGTGGCGATGTTTGGCGCGATTTTTACCCACGTCTTACGCAATCAGCTTCAGGTACGGATCCCCGAAGGCACAGTGCTTCCCCGTTCGCTCGGCGCCCATGCCGTTCAGCAATTACCTCCGGCCATCCGGGATGATTATTTACAGGCGTTTGGCACGGCCCTGCACTCGGTTTACCAGATTGCAGCAGGCGTCATGGTACTGGCGTTTGTGCTGTCGTTGTTGCAGAAGGATTCGGTGCTGAAGAAATAGGGCTGCGGCCCTAACACGCTTTTTAAATTCAAATTCAAATTCAAATTCAAGGTCGTGGGTCTGCTGCCCACACCCGCCCAGAAGGACCGTAGGCGCGGCCCTTCTGGACATCCCGCGCCTTTTCATGAGGCACCGGCAGCTGCGCTAGTCACAATGGCCGTGTTCCAGGTGCCCCTGTTATAGCCGCAAACTCCGCCGCTGTGCGGTCCTCTCAGTTCGGGCTTCAACCCGCGTAAAAAACCACGCGGTTTTGCGCCTCTCCCTCGACGTCGTTTTGAATGCGGCCCACACTTTTTTAAAAGATAAAAACAGGTCTGGTTTTGAATTTAAGAAGCTTCGGCCGCATTCAAAAATGCCGCTGAATGAGAGGTGAGAAACGGCGAGCGGGTTTATTGCGAGCGGGTCCGAACCCGAAATGAAGGGACCGCAACGCGGCGGTATTTTGCGGCTATCACTGAGATACCTGAAACACGGCCATCCCGATTCAGCGATAGCGCGCAGTTAAAGAGCCGGAGATTTTTAAGAGGCGCGGCGATAGGCGCCTCTTAAAGCCAGTTTGGGCGGCAGCCCAAGGTTTTGACCTTGATTTTAAAAGCAAGTCTGGGCAGCCGCCCGCGAATCGCCATTCATCAATTAAACGGTTTTTCCCCTGATATCACCTTATCAATAACGGTGAGCACCCCTTCCTCATTATTCGATACCGTCCTGTAGCGCGCAGCCGCTGTTGCCACCGGCATGGCGTTCGCCATGGAGAATCCGAAACCGGCCTGTTGCAGCATTTCTACATCGTTGCCGCCGTCGCCGAAGGTGACCACTTCGCTGTCGTCGATGCCCCAAATTTTCTGCAGGATGCGCAGACCGTTGGCTTTATGGCGGCCGGGGATAATCAGGTCTGCGGAACCGTGGCCGCTGGAAACCGGGGTGATGATATGGCCGAGGGCGTTGTCGAGAGTGGCCATAAATTCCGCCAGATGCTCGTCGGAAATATTCAGCGCGAATTTGAAAATCGTGTCGTTTATTTCCTCATAACTATCGATTTTCTGCAGGCGATGGTAATAGCGGTTCATCTTGAGATAAAAATCTTCGGGTTGCGAAGACTGGATCCAGGCGCTGTTTTTACCGCAAATCACGGTGCGCAGGCCGGGTGTGTTGTCGAGGAATTCGAGGATTTTCCCGACTGAAGCTTTGCTGATTTCAGCGACAGAAACATCCTGACCTTCGTTAACGATATAAGCGCCGTTTTCGGCGACGAAAGCGATTTCAGAGGCGATTTCCGGAAAGAAGGATTTTAGCTGGAAATATTGGTTACCGCTGGCAACGACAAATTTTATACCCTGTTGTTTTAATTGCGCATATTGCGCCAGAAATTGGGTTTTATTGTATTTCTTATTATCATCGAGAAACGTGCCATCCATATCGACTGCGATTAACTTTACTGACATAAATCCCTCTCGTGGTGCTTATGGTGGTGCTCAGAATGTAATCTTCATGATAAAAGCTATGGCATAAAGATCAAACGAAAAGGCGAGTCAGCATCTACTCTTACATCTTCAACAAAATTATTCAGACCAATTCACTGGGAAAGCATCAGGGCGGGACAGCCCTGACAATAAATAACTTAAGAGGTGTGCCATGTTGTTTCGCCGTTTTGAGCGAATAATTGATATTTTCCGCGAGGCACCGGGCGCTGAGCCGCCTGATAAAGTCTGGCCTTTCTATTTCTATTATCTGCGTCAGGTGTGGCCGAGTTTTGCCGCGCTGCTGGTGGTCGGGCTGATTGCATCACTGATTGAAGTGTCGCTGTTTAGCTATCTCAGCCAGATTATCGATCTGACCAAAGAGACGCCGGGCGACAGCTTTTTCTCTGACCACGCCGGTGAACTCATCTGGATGGCGGCGGTGGCGATGATCCTGCGGCCCGTATTCTTCGGGCTGAATGATTTGTTGGTCCACCAGACGTTGACTCCCGGTATGACCAGTATGATCCGCTGGCAAAACCATAAGTACGTGCTGAAACAGAGCCTGAATTTTTTCCAGAGTGATTTTGCCGGGCGTATCGCTCAGCGCATTATGCAGACCGGCAGTTCGCTGCGGGATTCCGCAGTGCAGACGGTAGATGCCATCTGGCATGTGGCGATTTACGCCGCCAGTGCGCTGTTCCTGTTTGCCGAAGCGGACTGGCGGCTGATGATCCCGCTCATCGTGTGGATCATTTTGTATGGCCTGTGCCTGCGCTATTTCGTGCCGCGCGTGAAGCAGCGGTCGGTCGAGTCGTCGGAAGCCCGTTCAAAGCTGATGGGCTACATTGTGGATGGCTACACCAATATTTCCACGCTGAAGTTATTCGCCCATAGCGATTTGGAACAGCATTACGCCCGCGAAGCGATCAGCCATCAGACCCATAAAACCCAGCTGGCAGGACGTCTGCTGACCGGCATGGCGTTTGCCATTACATCACTGAACGGCTTGCTGATCGTCAGTACGACCGGTCTGGCACTTTGGCTGTGGACGCAGTCGCTGATCTCCGTCGGGGCTATTGCGCTGGCGACCGGTCTGGTTATCCGCATTGTGAACATGTCCGGCTGGATCATGTGGGTGGTGAACGGCATCTTTGAAAATATCGGTACCGTTCAGGATGGTTTGCACACCATTGCGCAGCCGCTGACCGTCACGGATAAACCGCAGGCGAAGCCGCTGAAGGTCGATCAGGGCGCGATCCATTTCGATCACATCGACTTCAACTACGGTAAAGGGAGTCGGGTGATCCACAATTTGGATCTGGCGATCCGCCCCGGTGAGAAGATTGGTCTGATTGGCCCATCGGGTGCCGGGAAATCGACGCTGGTGAATCTGCTGCTGCGCCTGTATGACCTCGACGGTGGCCGCATTGTGATTGACGGGCAGGATATTGCGCAGGTGACGCAGGAGAGTCTGCGTGCGCAAATCGGCATGATCACTCAGGACACCTCGTTGCTGCACCGTTCCATTCGCGACAACCTGCTGTACGGCAGGCCGGGCGCGACGGAAGAGGAGTTGCTGCTGGCTATCCGTCAGGCTCGCGCCGACGAGTTTATCCCTCAGCTCTATGACGCGCAGGGCCGGACAGGGCTGGATGCCCACGTCGGTGAGCGCGGTGTGAAACTCTCCGGCGGGCAGCGTCAGCGTATTGCTATTGCCCGCGTGCTGCTGAAAAACGCGCCGATCCTGATTCTGGATGAAGCCACGTCGGCGCTGGATTCTGAAGTAGAAGCGGCGATTCAGGAAAGTTTTGAACATCTGATGCAGGGCAAAACGGTGATCGCCATCGCTCACCGCCTGTCGACCATCGTTAAGATGGACCGGCTGATTGTGCTGGAGAAAGGTCAGATCGTCGAAGCAGGCAGCCACAGCGAACTGCTGGAGCATAACGGTCTGTATGCCCGCTTGTGGCAGCATCAGACCGGCGGTTTTGTCGGTACGGATTAATCAACCAATAGCGTCAACATGACCGTCAGGCTTTGCGATACGGCAGAGCCTGACGGGCATCCTCTTCCCACTGCAACACCGCTGCACGCTCATCAACCAGAAAGTTTTCTACCGCCGCCCGTAATCCGGGATGACGCAAGTGATGCCATGAATGGGTGATCACCGGCTCGAAGCCGCGCAGCAGTTTATGTTCGCCTTGTGCGCCGGCGTCAAAGCGCGACAAGCCGTTCGCGATGGCGTAGTCCATGCCCTGATAGAAACAGGTTTCGAAATGCAGCCGGTCGAACTCCGCCAGGCATCCCCAGTAGCGCCCGTAAAACGTGTCGCCATCCACCAGACTGAACGCCATCGCGACCGGCTGGCCGCCAAGCCGGGTCAGGACCAGACGTAAATTTTGCGGCATACCTTCGGCCAGTAAACTGAAGAACTCCCGCGTCAGATAAGGTGCACGACCGCGTACCAGATAGGTGTTGGCGTAACAGGTGTAGACAAAATCCCACTGCGCTTCACTGACCTCTGCGCCTTCCAGCCACTCAAATTCAAAGCCCTGCGCGGCGACCAATTCGCGCTCTTTGCGCATCTGTTTGCGCTTACGGGAGGCTAGGGTGTCGAGGAAATCCTGAAAGTCGCGGTAGCCTTTATTGTGCCAGTGATATTGCAGGCCGGTGCGTTGCAGCCACGCCGGGTTGCCGCTCAGCAGCTGGCTGTTGGCGGTATCAGTGAAGTTAATATGCGCACCGCTGAGATGATGCTGTGCGAGATAATCGGGCAGATTTTCCAGCAATTCTGCGGCAGCGGCCGGTTCGCCAAGCAGGCGGGCGCCGGTCACCGGGCTGAAGGGCACCGCGCCCAGCCACTTGGGGTAGTACCGGATGCCAGCCCGTTCGCTGGCTTCAGCCCAGCCCTGATCAAACACGTACTCACCGGCGGAGTGCATTTTGCGATAACCGGGAATGGCCGCCAGCATCTGGCCATCATGCTGCCACACCAAATGCTCGGGCTGCCAGCCGGAATTGGGCCCCAGACTGCCGCTCTCTTCCAGCGCCGAAAGAAAAGCGTGACGCGCAAAAGGCTGCCCGGCGGGCACCATCGCATCCCACCCGGCGGCAGGAAGTTCAGCAATGCGGCTCACCGTTTTTATAGGCATGAAAGTTATCGGCATGAAGGATCCCGGTGCAAAGTGAAAAGGCCAGCAACAGGAAGTCGCTGGCCTTTTAAGTATCAGTTTTACCGGCAGGATGCACTTAAAAACCGTAACGAATGGCGTCTTTGCTTTTTTGCATCAGCTCGTCGATTTTATTCGACCAGAGCTCCAGCCCTGTGCCGTCACCGGCCTGTGAGCATTCGCGGCGTTTGGCATTGTAGGCCTTCATTAGCTGCGCCTGCGCAAAGCCAGGTTTGCCGTAACAGGCCATACTCTTTTCCCAGCAGGCGATGGCGCTGTCGGCATCGTCTTGTTCTGCATAACGTTTTCCCAGCTCGTTGAGCGCTTTGGCGCACTCGGCCGGGGGCAAATTCTGCGCCACAATGGCATCGATTTCTGCTTTCATATTAACCTCCGTCAGGCTCAGTGGAAGAAGTTAAGGAAATGACCGAACACCAGCCCGACGCCGATAACGTCAGAATCGCTGAAGGTCACGTTGGAGAAACCGAACTTGCCGAGCAGCGGCAGCAGCAGTGCCGGAAGCAGGGTGATAAACAGGCCGTGGAAAACCCCGCCAATGATCGCTCCGCGCCGTCCGCCCACCGCATTGCCGAAAATCCCGGCGGTACCGCCCGCAAAGAAGTTGGTCAGCATTCCGGGCAGGATCATCGCCAGTCCAATGCTCGGGAAAAGGAACATGCCGATAACTGAACCGATGGTGGTAGAGATAAAGCCGATGATGACCGCGTTCGGTGCATAGGGGAACAGCACCGGGCAGTCGAGCGCCGGAATGGCGTTAGGGACGATGCGCAGGGCGATACCGCGAAACGCCGGTACGATTTCAGCCAGCAGCAGGCGGACACCAGCTAATAGCACATAGACCCCGACCACGAACTGCACCGATTGCAGGAACGAGTAAACCAGATAGTTCACGCCATTGGCGTAAGGCGCGACCACCTCTGGCCCGGCGGCAATGGCAGGGATAAGGTAAATCGGGATCATCACTACCATCATCGACAGGTAAGTGTCCTGCAAGAAAGACAAAGCTTGCGGCAGCTCAAGGTCTTCGGTGCTTTTACTGACATCACCGGTGATTTTCGCCACCCCCGCCTGCACGATATAACCGATGGTACAGAAATGGCCGAGCGCAAAGTCATCCGAGCCGGTAATTTTGCGCACAATTGGCTGTGCCAGTACCGGCATCGCCACCGCCATTACCCCGGCGATCACACCGCCGGTGACAATCAGTTCGGTGCCACGCAAACCACCCATATAACCAATCACGGAGCAGACGGTTGCCATCCATAAAGACGCCTGACCGGTGAGGAAGATATATTTATAACGGGTAAAGCGGGCGATCAGGATATTAACGATAAATGCCAATACCATAATCAATGCGGTTTCCCGCCCGAGCGTCTGCTGGGCGATACCGGCAATTGACCCGACGTCAGTCACGATGCCGCGCATATGGAAGCCTTTCTGGAATATTTCCCCCAGGAAGGTTAGGGCATTAACAATAATACTGGCCCCTGACAACAGCACTAAAAAACCGAGCAGCGTTTTTAGCGTGCCGGTAATAACCTGTCCCGGACTTTTTTTCAGGGCTATCAGCCCGATCATGGCTATCAGTGATATTAATATTGACGCCTGACCTAATACATCGTTAACAATGAAATGCAGGAAAGACATAGCGAGTCCCCTTATTCTTCATCCTTAAAATTACAGCGTTATTGGCCGCTCTGGTTCACCCGACTCACTGACTTATTTAAGTGCGTCGGGGTTTTCCCGTTTGCCGCGTAGCTGTCATTCGAATGATTTTGAATAAATATTGTAGGCTTGGAGTTATATGTTATTAAAAATAAGATGTTTATATTAGTGCGCCAGCCGCCCCATCTCTTGCAGGACAGGAGTTAGTTTGGAAATAATTTCGTTTTTATCGACCAGCCTTTTCAGATAAATAATGTTGGCGCTGATCGTATAGTGCTGAAATTGCGTTCTGAAGTTCTCGCCGGTAAATATAATATCTGCGCGGGTTGACGTTGCGCTGGATATATCACAGTGAGACAGATCAGCTTCAATACCTAAATCTTTCAGGGCGGCCTCGATACTCATTTCGCAGGCAAAGCTGCTGCCCAGACCTGCGCCACATACCGCCAATATAGAGAGTTTTTTCATAAAATTCCTCAGGTGCCAGTGAATGCTATAAGCGACGTTAGAACTGACGGATGGCTAGCAATACGTCTTGCTTGCTTTGACACCCTCTTAATTTTTTTACGGCCTCATCATCACAGAATAAATGAGACAGGCTGGCAATCATTTCAATATGTGAATGGCTGTCCACGGCGGCCAGCGCGAAGATAATATAGACAGGATCATTATCTTCACTGCCAAACTCAACGCCGTCGGAGACAATCACCAGCGAGAGCGCGGTACGGATAGCCCCCTCTTCAGGCCGGGCATGTGGCATCGCAATGCCTTCACCCAGTACATAATAGGGACCTATTTCACGGTGCATATCGTATATCGCCTGCAGGTAACGGCTTTCAACTGCCCCGACATCGATTAACGGCTGCACGGCTAATTCCACCGCCTTTTTCCAATTTTCAATATGATTAATTACGCTAATGTTATTTTCATTAATCCAGTCAGTTAACATATTACCTCTTAACAATAATTAACGGCTTTTCTCAGTATCATAGTTAACAATATTAAAAACTGTGATCTATCTGGTCCTATTTATCATTGGTGGGAAATAATATTGCTCACTTCTTCTCTTAAATTAATGACATGGAAGTACTAAGGTTACTGAAATAATATCAGCAAGCCGTTTTGAACAGTAACGTAATATTTCCCGATAATTGGACTTCGCTGATTGTTATTTCAGTGCGTTGTCTGTCCAGTCTTTAATAATCTGAATGTTTATCGGCTTGTCCTGATCGGCATAATATACCGGTCCGAATGATATTGGTTGGGCATTTGCTGCCAGTATTTTTAATTCGGGAATATATTCCGCTCCTAAATGTCCGGGAAGGCGTTGATCCAACCTGGCGCCATAACGGCTTGCGGCAAGCTCTGCGGAGATCTGACACCAGATTTCCACCACCTGCGTCACACCGGCCTGCGTCAGGTAATCCCTGAGCACCTCTTTTGGCTGAAAGCCAAACCAGGCATCGACAATAAAGGTACTGCCTTGCGGTGCATTCGCCACGATTGACCAGATAACCTGATAGCTCGCCTGTCCCAGAATGCGGTTAAACGCGCGGTCCACGCCTTCGAGCCGCTGGAGAAACGGGTTTTTTATGCCATCAAGCGACAATGGCAGCCAGCCTGTTTGTGCAGAGAGCTCAACGGCGAGACGGCTTTTACCGGAGGCAGGGATCCCGTTGACCAGAATGACCCGTTTACCCGGCTGGGCAGGGATGTCGACGTTAAAAGCCGCTCTGTTCTCAGACATGTTCCACCTGTTCTGCGCCCGCCTTGTTACCCTGCCGGGACGCATTGAAATATTGTTGTATGACAGCCTGAATTTCATTCAGACGCGGGATTGCCAGTGACTCCAGTTTAGCTTTGGTGGCGCTGCGGTCGAGGGAAATACAGTCTTTCCAAAGCGAACGCCCGGCAATCACGCCGGAAGCCCCGGCGCTCATGGCGTCGGCCACCTGTTTGAGGAAGGTTTCGTGATCGACTCCGGCTGATAGCACTGCCCAGGGAACGTCACCCGCCAGTTTGGTAATGGCCGCGCAGGCCTGCGGCGAGCCAGGATAAGGCAGTTTCAGCACTTTCGCGCCGCATTCGAGGCATATTTGGGTGCCGCCATAAATCAGCGAGGGCACTTTCTCTTTATAGGCATCTTCGGTTTCATCTTCGAGTTTGTAGGTGAGGAATTCGACGACCAGCAGCAGGTCTTCACGGCTGAAATCCTCTTCGCATTGACGCAGGATAGCAATGTTATGGCGGTTGGCTTCCGGTAAGTCTGAGCGTAAATAGACCATGATTTTGCCACCGGTGGCACCCAGTTCGCGCACACGGCGGGCATCCACACCCGGTACCAGACGCGACAGGCGATAACCTTCAGGTGACGTGTCCCAGCCGGAAGCATCAAGACCAATCAGCAGTGCGGTGTCGCGGGCAATAATACCGTCATCGACTAACTGAGGGACGGCGCAGACCGGGTCAACCAACACGCAGGAGGCTTTGCTGGCGAGATACTGGGTGATGTCGGCTTTAATCTGGCCGAGTTCATGTTCGGAAATAGCGGCTTGTAGCTGAGGGTCGCTGGCCAGCAGGCTGCGCATGGCGCCGCGCTGATCGCAGGCGACAACCAGCATCGCGCCGTTTTTGCCACAAATCTGCTGATAGCTGCGAAGTTCTGACGTTGACATTTTTGACATGAAACTCTCCTTTGCGTGAAATTTATTACAGATGAAAAAATCTCGATTACACTGGACGTTCTGTCGTAACCCTTTCGATGAAAGGGGGCCGAAAACCGTGAAAAGCGCCGGTTTACAAGGGATTCAGCCCTGTGAGGAACATTGCATTTAGCAGGCT
The DNA here is from genome assembly GCF_055407225.1 of Ewingella sp. C233. NCBI lineage: Bacteria > Pseudomonadati > Pseudomonadota > Gammaproteobacteria > Enterobacterales > Yersiniaceae > Ewingella > Ewingella sp. C233. The sequence continues at coordinate 156,602 of NZ_JBUZRI010000004.1, read as the reverse complement.
GTTGCGCAATAATTCCTCAATCGACGATTTGAGTGTAATTCATTACTGAAAGGAATTTCAAGCTGAAAGAGCCAATTTTGCAAGATATTGCAGCAACGCGCGCTATGATGCATATGGTGGCTAAGCTGCATTACGAGTCTGATATGTCGCAGGTGGAGATCGCCCGCAAGCTGGATGTGTCAACGGCAACCATCTCCCGGTTGCTCAATAAAGCGCGCGCGGCGGGTATTGTGCGCATTGAAGTCATTGGTTTATCGTCGCCGGAGAACATGACCGCCGATCTGATTTCGCGTCTGGGGCTAAAAACGGCCTACGTGATCGATGCGCCACCCAACAACGTGCTCGGGTCGCTGGCGGCACCGCTGGCATCGATTTTGTCGCAGGCTGAGTTAGGTGCCGGTTCGGTGCTGGGTATCGGCTGGGGCAGGGCGATACGCGAAGTGACGCTGGCCGGTATGCCGCGTCTGCCGGGCATTTTGACCGTGGCGCTGAACGGCGGTATGCAGCAGGCTGCGCCCCATTTCCAGATAACCGAATTTGTGCGCCGCGCCGCCGAGCAGATGGAAGGCACGCCTTATTTTCTGCATGCGCCTTATATTTCGTCGGCGGAACTGCGTGATGCGTTCCTCAGTGATCCGAGCGTGCAGGAGATTATCTCCCTGTGGGACAGGCTGGACGTGGCGATTGTTGGCGTGGGCCTGACGCACGCGCCAAAACCAAGTGAATCGAGCACCGCGACGCCGGGCGAACAGGCGCTGAGCCACGCCGCAGGCGATGTATTGCGCCATTACGTTACCGAGGCGGGGGAGATCCTGCACTGGGAAGGGGAGGAGCGGATGATTGCAGCGTCGGCCGAACAGCTGCGCCGCACACCGCTGACCATCGGCGTGGCGGCAACCCCGGAAAAAGCCGCCGGGATCATCGGCGCGGTGCGTTCGGGGATGATTAACTCGCTGGTGACTGACGTGAATACCGCACAGGCGATCCTCGACCGCTTGCCGGTAAATTAAGAACCCGTATTCGCCCCCGTTCAGGTTTTATCTGGCGGGGGCTTATTTATTTTCGGTTCGTTTATTCATTGTTTACTCATTAACATCCTCCAGGCACCATAAATAACAAAAATTCATCTGAAAAATTCCTATGTTCATTCCTGCCATTAACCTCGGCTGTTTTATTTTATGTAATCTAATGAGTCCCTTGAAAAGGCATTGAGCATTTTTTCTGGGCGAGAATCGATACAAAGTTATTAACATGTACAAGATTTTTTAGCGGGATCCTCAATATAAAAATCTTGCTTCCATCGGGAGTGCTTTAATAGATAAATTCCATCCGCCAACTAAAATTAAATCATCCGATCCCGCCACCAGGAAACCCATAATGGAAAAGATGATGGACAGTAAAGACGAAGAGCATCTCGAGACTTTACGTGAAAAAAGTCAGGAGACGCACGCTACGTTGATGGCGGATCCCGAGGAGGCTGAAACCGAGGCAACCTACGGTGAAGTGCTGGCGGAGAAGATAACCAGTGCGATCGCCACCTGGAAGTTCATCATTGTTCAGACATCGTTGATCCTCCTGTGGACGGGATATAACATTGTTATTCGTAAGGCGGCGTTTGATCCTTATCCCTTTATTTTGCTTAATTTATTTCTTTCATTCCAGTCGGCCTATACGGCACCGGCGATTATGATGAATCAAAAGCGTCAGGCGAAAAACGATCAGATCCGTAACGAAATGGAATCGGACATCAATGTGAAAGCCGATCTGGAAATAACGGCGTTACATGACAAGGTGGACAATATCACCAAAAATGAGATTGCTGATTTAAAACAAAAAATTGAGCATTTAACTTCATTGTTAGAAAACTCTGCTGCTCAAAGAACTTGATAAATTACAGTCAGAGAATAAATCTGACTTTATTGTCATGATCGAGTCTTCATTTCTGGCGATAAATGCTACTCAGTCCGCCGCGCGTGCATCACGGTGGCAGACCCACCGTCATCCATGTACATTTATATGATGTAGCGTGGCTGTCGTCATCGCATTTGTCCCTCATACGATCTGAGCTCGGGAGAGAATATGACTATCGAATATGCCATCTTCGGCGGTGGGTGTTTCTGGTGTACTGAAGCGGTTTTTAAAGATGTGATTGGCGTCGAATCGGTAGAAAGTGTTTATACCGGCGGGCGCAGGCCAAACCCCACCTATGAGCAAGTTTGCGCTGGTGTGACCGGCCATGCAGAAGCCATCCGCGTCGGGTTCGACCCTGAAAAACTGAGCTATGGCGACCTGCTGGATATTCACTTTGTTACCCATGACCCGACCCAGCTTAACCGCCAGGGTAATGACGTCGGCACGCAGTACCGCTCGGTGATTTTCCCTGCTAATGATGAGCAGCGCGCCGAAGCCGAAGCGGCCATTCTGCGTGCGCAGGCGGACCAGAGCCAGCCGGTGGTGACTTCCATCGAGCCGTTGGGCGAAGTGTATGTCGCAGAAGATTATCATCAGAATTACTGGGACGGCGCAGGGCAGCGAAACGGTTACTGCATGGCGGTTATTCCGCCAAAACTGCAAAAACTGCGCAAGAGTTACGCCAACCGGATGAAGTCACTGCAAAGCGCCGATTAATTTCACTGATGCTCCAAAGGGTAAAAAAGGCTTTAGATCCAAGATCTAAAGCCTTTTTATTTACAGCAAGGAAATTGCCGCGTGTTATCTCATGGTAACAAATTCTTCAGCGCCGGTCGGGTGGATGGCGACGGTGTTGTCGAAGTCTCTCTTGGTGGCGCCCATTTTGACTGCAACCGCGAAGCCTTGCAGCATTTCGTCCATGCCGTAGCCGATGCCGTGAATACCGACGATCTTCTCTTCTTTACCGACACAAACCAGTTTCATACGGCAAGGCTGGCGGTGTTTCGTCACGGCGGTATACATCGCAGTGAACGCAGATTTATAGACTTTCACGCTGTCAGCGCCGTACTGCGCGATGGCCTGAGGTTCGGTCAGACCGACTGTACCAATTGGTGGGTGGCTGAAGACCACGGTGGCGATGTTGCTGTAGTCCAGATGCTCGTCTGGCTTGTTGTTAAACAAGCGCTCTGACAGGCGGCGGCCTGCGGCTACGGCGACTGGCGTCAGTTCAACTGCGCCGGTGTTATCGCCTACGGCGTAGATGCCTTTGACGCTGGTGTTCTGGAATTTATCGACTTCAATGTAGCCTTTGGCGTTGGTTTTTACACCGGTCGCTTTCAGGTTGAAGTTGTCGGTTTCCGGTTCGCGGCCAATTGCCCAGACCAGGCTATCGACTTCAAATTCTTTGCCGTTTTCCAGTTTCAGGGTCAGGCTGCCGTCAGCATTTTTCACGACTTCTTTCGGAATAGATTCTGTGTGCAGCGCCGGGCCTTCGGTGTTGATCACTTCCAGCAGGGTCTCGACGATTAACGGGTCGAAAGTACGCAGCGGGGCATGTTTACGTACGAACAGGTGAGTTTCTGCACCCAGTGCATTCATCACACCGGCAATTTCTACCGCGATATAACCTGCGCCGACGACGGCAACGCGTTTTGGCATTTCCATCAGATCAAAGAAACCGTCGGAATCGATACCGTATTCCGCACCTGGAATGTTCGGGTGGCTTGGGCGGCCACCGGTGGCGATCAGGATGTGATCCGCGGTGATCTTCTCGCCGTTCACTTCAACGGTATGATCATCAACAAAACGCGCGAAACCTTTAATCACATCAACGTTATTTTTGCCCAGCACGTTGTCGTACGAGGTATGGATACGGTCAATGTACGCGGTGCGGTTGGCGACCAGCGTTTTCCAGTTGAAGCTGTTGACGGTGGTGTCAAAGCCGTAGTCTGGGCCATAATTACGAATAGCTTCAGCGATTTGCGCCGCATGCCACATCACTTTTTTCGGCACACAACCCACGTTGACACAGGTGCCTCCGAGCTCTTTCGCTTCGATCAGCGCACATTTTTGCCCATACATGGCCGCACGGTTGATTGATGCGATACCGCCGCTGCCGCCGCCAATTGCCAGATAGTCATAATGTTTTGTCATCGGATTTTCCATGAATTGTGAAAAATGAAGAACGCCATACCGGCGCTGCTAATCTGAATAATTGCCCAAGAGTTTAGCGTGTTGTGGAAAAGATTGGATCAATGATTGCAATAGGTTTGATAGCCAAGACCTTTTGAAAAGGTCTTGGCAGGGGAGCATGGAATTTATGAAAGGCGAATTATTCAGGAACAACCCATTTCACTAACTGATGGCCGGTACCTGATGGCACCAGCGTTTCCAGCAGCCACGGAAGCACCGCTTTCATCTGCTGTTCCAGTTTCCACGGCGGGTTAATCACGATCATGCCTGAGGCGGTCATGCCGCGTTGATCGCTATCCGGGCGCACGCCCAGCTCGATTTGCAGAATACGGCGGATGCCGGTAGCTTCCAGATCACGCAGCATTTTTTTGATCTGCTGGCGCATGACCACCGGATACCACAGCGCATATGTGCCGGTGGCAAAACGTTTGTAACCTTCCTGAATACCTTTCACTACGTCCTGATAATCGGTTTTCAGCTCATACGGCGGATCCATCAGAATCAGCCCACGGCGGGAGAGTGGCGGCAGTTGAGCTTTCAGCTGCTGATAACCGTCTTCACGCAGCACTTTGGCGCGATCGTCTTTCTGGAACTCATTACGCAGCAGCGGGAAGTCGCTCGGATGCAGTTCGGTCATGTGCAGTTTGTCATCTTCACGCAGCAACTGGCGGGCGATGAGCGGAGAACCAGGATAATAGCGCAGGCTCTCGTTACGGTTAAAGTGCTTAATGACCGACATGTACGGGGCCAGCTCAGCAGGCTGATCTTCACGCTGCCAGATGCGCGCAATACCTTCCATATATTCGCCAGTACGTTCGGCGTGTTCGCCGCTCAGCAGGTAACGACCGGCACCGGCGTGGGTGTCGAGATAGAGGAAAGGTTTCTCTTTTTCTTTCAGAGATTCGATGATCAGGCTCTGAACGGTGTGTTTGAGGACGTCGGCATGGTTGCCAGCGTGAAAGCTGTGGCGGTAACTCAGCATGGATTTACGTTTCCGAATAATGAATGTAGACAGTAAAATCAGTGGGTTACCGAAATTTTATACTGTACTGGATGCGTGAGGCAGGCGGCCGTCAAAAACGGCACGCCTTTAATGCGGCTTAGTATAAACCGTCTGGACGTAAAAAAGGCAAAAGCCTTGTCCGGCATTCAGGGGGCTGGGCTGACCGTCATGCGTTCGGGCAGGTTTCAGAAACGCCGTTGAGGTTTTCGGTTTCGATTTTAAAGGTCACTTTCGGCGGCGCCCCTGATTTATCCAGCGTCACTATAAAGATACTGTCGAAATCTTTGCCCGGCCATTCCGGTACTTCTGCCGGTTCGCCGCCGTTTTCTTTAACGATCTGTTTGACGATTTTATCCAGATTTTTATGTTCCCACGCCACGAATACACGCGCGTTCTGGTATTTGTCATTTTGTAACTCTTTGGTTACGCCATCGACATCATCTGCATGGAATTGAATGTTGATCGGCAGATTCAGGCGAACTGCGGTCGGCATGATGGTGGACAACGGACGCAGTGAATCACCCTGCTTCTGCTCTTTCGGCCCGGCGGCAAAAATGAAGTCCGGATTGCCATAACGCGGCAATAAAACCCCCGGCAGCGCCAGTGCGCGGTTTAGCCCTTTGCAGGTCAACTGACCGCTGCTGCTGGCGGGTTTTTCACCGTGGCGGACAAAAATCAGTGTTTCCTGCGCGAATGCCGTCTGGCTTGCCAACATCAGCGCGACAATACCGGCTGCGCTTTTTCCAAACCGTTTTGCTGTCGTCATTTTTGCTTCCTGAGTGTCTGAAATAAAAAGCCTGTCACATCCTAACCGGCTTGCGGAAGAAAAAAGAGTACTGAGCGTCAGTGACAGCACGATTTCCAGATGCATCCCGCATGGTTGTACTCCGGTCCCCGGCGAACTCTTGATTTCCGCCTGCCTTGACCTCATGTTAGTTATTGCGTCATATAGAACATCACCCAAATTCACGGTGTGTTGCGCGAAGAGCCGAGGCCAGCGCCGCGCGCATCATGCACAAAACTACAGGACCTCCCTATGACTACAGCTTCAACCAACCCGCTCCTGCAACCTTTTACCCTGCCGCCTTTCTCTGCGATCCGTCCGGAACATATCGTTCCTGCCATGCAATCTGCTATCGAAACGTGCCGTCAGACGGTTGAAAGCGTGGTGGCACAGTCCGGGCCATACAGCTGGGAGACGCTCTGTCAGCCACTGGCGGAGAGCGACGACCGTCTGAGCCGCATCTGGTCGCCGATCGGGCATCTTAATGCGGTGAAAAACAGCCCTGAGCTGCGTGAAGCTTACGAGCAGTGCCTGCCGATTATTTCCGAATTCAGTACCTGGGTCGGCCAGCATGCTGGCCTGTATCAGGCATATCGCGATCTGAAAGAGGGCGCTAATTTTGCCAAACTGACTCTGGCGCAGAAAAAAGCGGTGGATAACGCACTGCGCGACTTCGAGCTGTCAGGCATCGGTTTGCCGCCTGAGAAGCAAAAGCGCTACGGTGAGATCTCTGCCCGTTTGTCTGAACTGGGTTCGACCTACAGCAATAATGTGCTCGACGCCACCATGGGCTGGAGCAAGCTGGTTACTGACGTCAATGACTTAAAAGGTTTACCGGAAAGCGCAGTGGCCGCTGCCAAAGCGCTGGCCGAATCGAAAGAGCAGGACGGTTGGCTGTTGACGCTGGATATTCCCAGCTATCTGCCGGTGATGACTTACGGTGAAAACCGCGAACTGCGCGAAGAGATGTACCGCGCTTTCGTCACCCGCGCGTCCGATCAAGGCCCAAATGCCGGTAAATGGGATAACAGTGAAGTGATGGCCGAAGAGTTGGCATTGCGCCATGAACTGGCCGAATTGCTGGGCTTCAAATCCTTCGCTGACATGTCGCTGGCCACCAAAATGGCGGAAAAGCCATCACAGGTGATCGACTTCCTTAATGACCTCGCCAAACGCGCGCGTCCGCAAGCTGAGCAGGAGCTCGCACAGCTGCGAGCCTTTGCCAAAGCGCATTATGACGTGGACGAAATGGAAGCCTGGGACTTGCCTTTCTATGGTGAAAAACAGAAACAGCATCTGTTCTCCATCAGTGATGAGCAACTGCGTCCGTACTTCCCGGAACAACGTGCGATCGAAGGTCTGTTTGAAGTTGTGAAACGCATTTACGGCATCACGGCAAAAGAGCGTAACGACGTGGATACCTGGCACAAAGACGTGCGCTTCTTCGACCTGTTCGATGAAGCAGGCGATCTGCGCGGCAGTTTCTATCTCGATTTGTACGCACGTGAACACAAACGCGGCGGTGCCTGGATGAACGACTGTGCAGGTAGCCTGCGCAAAGCCAATGGCGACGTGCAAAAACCCGTGGCTTACCTGATCTGTAACTTCAACGGACCGGTTGGCAACAAGCCGGCGCTGTTTACGCATAACGAAGTCACGACGCTGTTCCACGAATTCGGCCATGGTCTGCACCATATGCTGACCAAAATCGACACCGCAGGCGTTGCTGGTATCAGCGGTGTGCCGTGGGATGCAGTCGAACTGCCAAGCCAGTTTATGGAAAACTGGTGCTGGGAGCCGGAAGCGCTGGCGTTTATCTCCGGTCATTTCGAAACCGGCGAACCGCTGCCAAAAGAGATGCTGGATAAAATGCTGGCGGCTAAAAACTATCAGGCGGCGCTGTTTATTCTGCGTCAGCTGGAGTTCGGCCTGTTCGACTTCCGTATGCACGCCGAGTATGACCCGGTCAAAGGGGCGCAAATTTTGCAAACTCTCGCGGAAATCAAAAAGCAGGTTGCCGTGGTGCCATCGCCGAGCTGGGGCCGCTTCCCACATGCGTTCAGCCACATTTTCGCCGGTGGCTACGCCGCCGGTTACTACAGCTATCTGTGGGCGGAAGTGCTCTCTGCCGATGCCTATTCCCGTTTCGAAGAGGAGGGGATTTTCAATCGTCAGACCGGCCAGTCGTTCCTCGACAACATCCTGTCGCGCGGGGGTTCGGAAGAGCCGATGGAATTGTTCAAACGCTTCCGTGGGCGTGAACCTCAGCTGGATGCTATGCTGCGCCATTACGGCATTAAAGAGAGCGGCACGAAAGAGCCTGCCTGAGGAAACGTCACCCCGTGAGTGTCTGTTTAATTTGTGAAGAAGGCGCCGATGAAGGCGCCTTATCTATTCTGGCGCAGCGCTGGAATTTGACGTCAGAGCCCGACGCCGTGATGGCGCTAGTGCTGACGGCTGAACGTCTCGAGTTACGTAAGCGCGACGAGCCAAAACTGGGCGCGATTTTTGTCGATTTTGTCGGCGGCACGATGGCGCACCGGCGTAAGTTCGGCGGCGGTCGAGGTGAAGCGGTGGCGAAGGCGGTCGGCATTAAAGGCGGCTACCGGCCCAACGTGGTAGATGCAACGGCGGGGCTGGGGCGCGATGCTTTTGTACTGGCGTCGCTGGGCTGCCATGTGCGGATGCTGGAGCGCAATCCGGTGGTTGCCGCATTGCTCGACGACGGTCTGGCTCGCGGATACCGCGATGCCGAGATCGGCCCGTGGCTGCGTGAGCGCATGACGCTGTTACATGCCTCCAGCCTGACGGCGCTGGCGGATCTGACGCCAAAACCGGAAGTGGTGTACCTTGACCCGATGTATCCGCATAAGCAGAAAAGTGCATTGGTAAAAAAAGAGATGCGGGTGTTTCAGGGATTAGTCGGCCCGGATGACGATGCCGATGGTCTGCTGGAACCGGCCCGCCGCCTGGCGACCAAACGTATTGTGGTCAAACGGCCTGATTATGCGCCACCGATGGCCGGAATTCCCGCGCAAGCCGCGCTGCCCACCAAAAGCCACCGGTTCGATATTTATACGCCGTTGTAAATCAGTTTTTCGATCAGGGCGGTATCAGGCGTTGCCTGCCGTGGTTTCACGGCGGCGGCAGGCAGCTGCGTGATATTGCCGACCAGCATGACCGGTAAACCTTGCGCTTCCCAGCCCTGAAACAGCGCCTGCTGACGTTCGCTCAGCGGCTTATCCGACCAAATCACATAATGTTCCATCTTAAAGTGTGACAGATCCGGCTCTGCGATGGGGGCTGAAATCACCTCTACCCGTAAACCTTCTCCGGCCAGTGACATGGCTTCCAGCCAGATCTCCAGCGGATCGCGGATATGCATCGCCAGTAACAGCACGCTGGCTAGCCCTTTCTTGCGTGAGGTGGTGAGGATAAACGCGGTGTACTCGATGATGGCACTGTCGAGCAGCCCGAGCTGCTGTTTCATCAAAGGGTGTTTGCTGGACGCCAGAAAGCGTCGCAGCGGGCGCAGAACGTCATTCACCAGATTGGCAGACGGGTATTCGCGGCCACAGCGCCAGACCACTCGGCGCAGTTTATTGGCGTCGCAACCGTCAAGAAGGGTAAGGATTTCTGCCTGAATTTCCCGCCAGCCGTTCGGACATGCGGCGGTATCGCCCTGTATCCGGTTGCGGATCTGGGTGAGCGGTACGCCACGGTTAACCCAGTCGAGAATCACATGAATGCGTGACAGATCGTCGTCGCTGTAAAAACGCTGTCCCTGAGGTGTTCGGTGAGGTTTGAGTAATCCGTGGCGCTGCCACGTGCGCAGGGTGATAGGGTGTATGCCGCAGAGCTGGGCTGTGGTGTCGATATCGTATGTCGCCATGACGTCTGACAGTTCCTTTTGGTCTGAGTGATACCTTCCTTAGCTATAAAATAAATCCCACCGGTTGTATAGGACAATCATTAGTTTTGTGAATGTTTAAAGCAAATTGCATTGATACAAAACAAAAAGGAGATACCTGAGCATCTCCTTTTATTCCTGCTAATTAGAAATCATTGGGCAGCAGGTTCGTCTTCTTCGTCACGCAGTGGAACGATAAGCATGTCGATATGGACGGTGTTGATCAACTGGCGGGCTGAAGACATCAGCTTGCTCCAGAAGTCCTGATGGTGGCCGCACAATACTAAATCGACGCTGTATTTATTGATAGCATCAACCAGCACCTGGGCTAAATCGCCGCTGCCGCTCAGGGTTTCTGAGATCGGATAGCCGGCATTTTGAGACAGTTCATTCAGCGCGTGGTGGGTTTCTTCAGAAATACGCTTTTGCATATCCCCCAGGTTGACATCAATCAGACCGGTGTATAAATCGGAGTAATTTACGTCGACGTGGATCAAGGACACTTTGGCGTTATACGGACGCGCCATAGAAACCGCTTTCTCGACCAGCACTTTGCTTTCGGGAGACAGATCAACCGCAATAAGTATGTGTTTGTAAGACATAAGAAAACTCCTTCCATAAGTCAGTTAATAGCAATATCAGCATCATGCGAGTTTCATGCTTTCAGTATAGCGCTAAAACGCCCTGATAAATCAAGACTGTCTCCTCGTTTCCTGAAAGTGGTTCTGATGCAAATCTATAGACGTAAATAATATGAAGATGCGCCCCCCTTTTTTATTTCGTTTCCTACACTGAATATTAAGGGACCGGCGTTGTGCGCCAGACGTCTCTGGTATTTTTTTGCGACGACAGGGTGGGCGGGTGCAAGTTTACCCGGGGGGGAGATGTCTTAGGCGGTAGAACGAAGTCGCGGGCAGGCGTTATTTAAAGGCGGCACTGCGCGTGGCACATTCGTTTTGAGGGGGAATTATGATCAGTCCCGTTGCGCTGTTTTGGGCTTTATGTTTTGTCTGCGTAGTCAATATGCTGCGTTACTACTCTTCATTACGGGCACTGCTGGTGGTGTTACGCGGATGCGATCCTTTGCTGTATCAGTACGTCGATGGCGGTGGTTTTTTCACGGCCCATGGACAACCCAGCAAGCAGATCCGGTTAGTGCGATACATCTATGCTCAGCGTTATAACGATCATCATGACCCCGAGTTTATTCGCCGTTGTGAACGGGTGCGCGGCCAGTTTGTGCTGACGACGGCCCTGGTGGGTCTGATCCTGATCAGCATGATGGCGATGTTGATCTGGTACTGAAAACCGAACATAACCTGTGGAGGACGCGGTGAAGATCCGGAGCAATAAAAAGGCGGCTTGTTCTTTCGAACAGCCGCCTTTTTAACATCAGCTCATCAGACTCAGATAAACTTCAGCGCGATCCAGTACAACACACCGGAAAGAACAATCGACACCGGCAGGGTTAAGATCCATGCCATGGCGATGCTTTTCACCGTTTTGCTCTGTACGCCGCCGCCATCTACCAGCATGGTGCCGGCAACTGCGGACGAAAGAACGTGGGTCGTGGAGACCGGCATACCGGTATAACTGGCGACACCAATGGACACCGCGGCGGTTAACTGCGCCGACAGGCCTTGTGCGTAAGTCATACCTTTCTTACCAATCTTCTCGCCGATGGTGGTCGCAACGCGCTTCCAGCCAATCATAGTACCCAACGCCAGCGCCAGTGCGACCGCAATGATGATCCAGATAGGCGCATATTCTACGGTTTGCAGAATGTCGCTTTTCAGGTCACCGAGGAAGCGTTTATCAGCCGGGGTCGTTTCTTCCAGCTTGGCCGCTTTGTCTGCGGTATCCGCAACGCACATCAACAGGCGACGCATATGGCTGCGTTGTTCCGGTGACAGCTCGCTATAGGATTGCAGATTAGCCAGCAATGCCTGCGTGCGGTCAATAGCGTCAAGTGCGTGTGAACTGTCGCAATGGAACACTTTTTCCTTCGTGGTATCTGCCGCTTCTGCTTTGGACTCTTCTGGCGTTTGTACCAGTGGCGTCAGCGCGACCACGTGTGGCAGGGCATTATCGTGCTTCTGGTAGAACTGCTGCAGATGCGTCACGGCGTCGCGGGTACGGGTAATATCGTATCCCGTGGCGTTCATGTTCAGCACGAAGCCTGCTGGAGCCACACCAATCAGCACCAGCATAATCAGGCCGATTCCCTTCTGGCCGTCATTCGCCCCGTGCGAGAAACTTACGCCAATCGCTGACAGGATCAGACCGATACGGGTCCAGAATGGCGGCTTCTTCTTGCCGTCTTTCTTTTCACGTTCCGCTGGCGTCAGGTGAATTCGCGCGTGCTTTTTGGTGCCACTCCAGTAGCGGCGCAGCACGAAAATCATGGTTCCGGCCATAATCATCCCAACCAGTGGAGAAATGATTAATGACGCAAAAATCCCGATCATCTTAGGAATGTTTAAGGCATCCACCACCGAGCTGTGGGTGACTAACGCATTGGTCAAACCCACACCGATAATGGCCCCGATCAGAGTATGAGAGCTGGAGGCCGGCAGGCCAAAATACCAGGTTCCCAGGTTCCAGATGATGGCGGCCAGCAACATGGAGAACACCATGGCCAGACCGTGAGCCGAACCGACATTGAGTAATAAATCTGTTGGTAGTAAATGAACAATGGCGTAAGCCACGCTCAAACCACCAAGAATAACGCCCAGGAAGTTAAACACCCCAGCCATGACGACCGCAAGTTGCGAGCGCATTGCGCGGGTATAGATGACAGTAGCTACTGCGTTTGCCGTGTCATGAAAGCCGTTGATGGCCTCGTAGAACAGCACAAACAGTAACGCGAGAATCAATAACGAGCCGGTGTGGATATCTAACCCGGCAAATAAATGCAGCATATTTGTTACGCCAGTTAGTGGTCATGAACGCCGCGCATTATCTGCGAGAACAGGGGGACGGTAAAAGGAAAATATGACTTTTTTTTGGTGACAAACTGCTCTCAGTCTATCTTGTTCATCACTAATCTTTTTTTAATCAATAGGTTGTTGGCTGATTTATGAAGAAACATTTGCTTACTTTGGCGTTAGCTAACGTTTACTGACTGGCTTCGTGCCTGCTGGCGTCTTACAATCGCCGCCCGTAGAGGGTGTTGGTGAGATTTTTGCCCCTGCTATTTATATAACGTAGCTGAAAATGAGAGAAAAGTGAGGCCGATGTGGAACAGATTGATGTAGTGGTTGTTGGTGCAGGTGCGGCCGGTCTGTTTTGCGCGGCGCTGGCAGGACAGGGCGGTCGGCGGGTCGTATTGTTGGATAACGGCAAGAAGATCGGCCGCAAAATTCTGATGTCTGGCGGCGGGCGTTGCAACTTCACTAATCTGTATGCCGAACCGGCCGCGTACCTTTCTCAAAACCCGCATTTCTGCAAATCCGCGCTGGCGCGCTATACCCAGTGGGATTTTATCGAAATGGTTAACCGTCACGGCATCGCCTGGCATGAGAAAACCCTCGGGCAGTTGTTTTGTGATGACTCGGCGCAGCAAATTGTCGCCATGTTGGAAAGCGAATGCGCCAAAGGCAACGTCGATATCCGCCTGCGCAGTGAAATTACCGACGTGGTAAAAACGGAAACCGGCTTTGAAATCAAGGTGAATGGATCAACTGTAAGTACTCACTCACTTGTGGTTGCCAGCGGCGGATTATCGATGCCGGGTCTTGGCGCTTCACCGTGGGGATACCGCCTTGCGGAGCAATTTGGTCTGAACGTTCTGCCTACCCGCGCCGGTCTGGTGCCGTTTACGCTGCATAAACCGCTGCTCGACCATCTTCAGACCTTGTCCGGCGTTTCAGTGCCCTCCGTGCTGACCGCCGAAGACGGCACGGTATTCCGTGAAAGCATTCTTTTTACCCATCGTGGCATGTCAGGTCCGGCCGTTTTACAGCTGTCGAGTTACTGGCAACCTGGCGAGTTTGTGAGCGTTAACTTACTCCCTGATGTCGATATGGCGGGGTTTTTGGATTCACAACGCCAGCAACATCCGAATCAAAGCCTGAAAAATACGCTGGCAATGCAGTTGCCGAAACGGCTGGTGGAGTGCCTGCAAACGCTCGGTCAACTGCCGGACGTCACGCTTAAACAACTGAACGCACCGCAGCAGGCGGAACTGGTGGAGCAATTGCAAAACTGGCAGGTACAACCGAACGGTACAGAGGGCTACCGCACGGCAGAAGTCACGCTGGGTGGTGTCGATACCAAAGAGATCTCGTCAAAAACCATGGCCGCCGCCAAAGTGCCGGGTTTGTACTTTATCGGCGAAGTGGTAGACGTTACCGGCTGGCTTGGCGGGTACAACTTCCAGTGGGCATGGAGTTCTGCATGGGCCTGTGCACAGGATTTGGTGTCCGACCGGAAACAATAAACGTTGTGAACTATTTTTAAATAATGGGGTTGAAAGCGGTTACGGGTGATTACTTTGCCCTAAATATTGCTGCGCTGGTAAAATAAACCACACACGTATTAAATGCTGTTTGAGGAATAAGAACCAAGGGAAGGCTGAATGCGTTTTAGCATGATATCTGTCATTATTATCCTCTTAACTGTTTGCTTTTTTCATTAAGTCGACAATTAATATGGATAGGAAACGCATTTATTTAGAGCAGAAATAAATAAAGTGGAAAGCAGATGAAGCATGGCGTGAGGACGCTACTCGTAATAAGAAAATTCAATAGGGTAAAATTAATTATACTTCACGCGATAAACCTAGACGCTGGTATTTTATTATTTTCATTTCACCAGCTCTCACCTAACTCCTACAGGAAACCCCTATGGCCTTCAACTGGCACAGCGCGACCCTAACGACGGCAACAGTGATTAATGAAAATTATAAAAATACTCAGAATGTACGGCGTTTTATGGTTGAGCATTGCGGGGCGGGTTTTAAATTCGACCGGGATTTTATGGCCTGGATCCGCAATGGTTCGGCCAAAACTCTGGGTGACGTCGTGAAGGAGTGGAAGCGTCGTCAGGCGTGATGCATTGAAGTGTGCTGTACTCGCTGCCTTGCGCGAGAAAATCCGTGAGTTCGGGGAAAATCGTTGTATTGTGGCCGTATACCAAACAGTGATCGGGATCGCCTATGCTGCCAGCCCAACTCGACGCGTTGAATATTTTGAGCACCCCGGTTTGGGTTGTCTCGCCAAAGAACCAGGAAATCCTTTTCGCCAATACGGCAGCACAGCAGCTGGCTGGCCACAGCCAGCTACCGCCGCTACGTAACGGCCAGTTTTCTGCACATGCCCAGCACTCGCTGGAGTCCTATCTTCCTGCTTTACTTAAAGATGAACAAATCGTTGAAATTTGGACCGTTCAGCGTGATGGCACCCCTTTTCCGCTGAGTTGCCATCTCTCGCTGATGCGGCTGGAGGGGCAGGGAACGGCGATTATCTTCGAAGGTATTAATGCTTCCGGCGTCGCGATGCCGGCCGCCAGCCCGCGTCTTGACAGTGTATGCTCAGCGCAATATTGCCGCGATGAGCGGGGTTTTTATGAACGTCTGTTTCATACTAATACCGCGCCTATGCTGCTTATCGATCCGGCGAAAGAGGGGCTGATTGTGGATGCCAATCTGGCGGCCACACGTTTTTATGGCTATTCACGCGAAGCGATGTGCCAGAAACATACTTGGGAAATCAATGTTATGGGCCGCGATATCTTGCCGGTTATGCATGAAATTGCTCGGCTGCCCGGCGGTCACAAACCTCTTAACTTCATTCATAAATTGGCGGACGGCAATCTGCGTCACGTGCAGACATATGCCGGTCCGGTGGAGCTGGACGGTGTGCGGCTAATGCTGTGTATCATTCATGATATTACCGAACAAAAGCGACTGGAGCAGGAGCTGGAACATGCGGCACTGCGAGACGCGCTGACAGGGCTTGGTAATCGTCGTCAGTTTTTGCAACTGGTCGAACGCGCCTATGCCAGAAACCAATATTTTGAGCAGGATTTTAGCCTGATGCTGGTGGACGCCGATCACTTCAAAGCGATTAACGATCAGCATGGTCACCACAAGGGTGACGAAGTGCTGATCTCACTGGCAAGGGCGCTGGAGTCAGGCATTCGTGACAGCGATACGGTGTTTCGCTGGGGGGGTGAGGAGTTCGTTATCCTGCTGCCGCTGACCAATCTGCAAGGGGCACTGTACGTGGCTGAAACCCTGCGCGAAATTGTTCAGCAGCTCAGCCAGCAGAATCTCCCGCAACTCACGGTGAGTATTGGGGTCGCGCAACATCAGGCTGATGAGGACTCAGACAGCTTGTTCAAACGCATGGATGAAGCGCTTTACCGCGCAAAAACCTCCGGACGTAACAGAGTGCTGGCGGGATAGCCCGGTGCGGAGCTAAAAAAACCGCGCCTGAGCGCGGTGGGGAACAAAGTGATATCGCGAGAGTATTATTAAACCGCTTTCTTATTTTCCAGCAGGAAGCGGTAGACCAGACCACCCACGATGCCGCCGAGGATTGGCATCAGCCAGAACATCCACAATTGCTGCACAGCCCAGGTGCCCTGGAAGAGAGCTACAGCGGTGCTTCGCGCCGGGTTTACGGAGGTGTTTGTGACCGGAATACTGATTAGGTGAATCAGCGTCAGCGCCAGACCAATCGCCAGCGGGGCAAAGCCTGTCGGTGCATTTTTGTCGGTTGCGCCCAGAATGACGAGCAGGAAGAAGGCGCTCAGTACGAACTCAATCAGCATCGCTGCACCGAGTGCGTAACCATTGGGTGAATGTTCGCCGTAGCCATTGGAAGCAAAACCGCTAGCCGTGGCGTCGAATCCGGCTTTACCGCTGGCAACCATGTAGAGCACCGCTGCCGCGGCAATCCCGCCGATAACCTGTGCAATGATATAAGGTACGATGTCTTTGGCAGCGAAACGGCCACCGGCGAACAGACCAAAGGTCACCGCCGGGTTAAAGTGCCCGCCGGAAATATGGCCTACGGCATACGCCATAGTCAGCACCGTTAAACCAAATGCCAGCGCAACACCCGCAAATCCAATCCCTAACTCCGGGTATGCAGCCGCTAAAACCGCACTGCCGCAACCGCCAAATACCAGCCAAAATGTACCGAAGAATTCGGCAAATAGTCTCTTCAACATATAATCCCTTAAAATGATTTTGATTCGAATAATAAAAAACCTCGCGGATTATATGGACAATAAAGGGGGCGATCAAAAGATATTCATTAAATGAATATACAATATGCCAAATTTAAGAAATTTCTCGATAATGATAAGAGGGATTCTTATAATGCGGTGTGTCCCTTATGCATCATTGATGCGTTAAATAAATTTAATAATGTTCTCTTTATATAAAAATTGGCCGCTCCATTTTTTAAAGTATGGAGCGGCCGCTTTTTATTTCAGCGCAATTCGACTTTTCGATACGGAAATGATCAGAAGCTCACCTTCACACCGATCATTGCACTGGTATCACGGTAGCTTTCACTGCCCATCTGCTGGCCGACGTTACCCCAGAGGTTAACGCGTTGAGTCAGTTGACCGTCCACACCGGCACGCACTTCAGCGATATTCTTGCTACCGTGCTGCTGGATGCTGACATCGTTCATCGTTGCGCCCATATTCTGGCTGTTGTTCAGCCAGTTTGCTTCGATGTAGGGCTGGAATACCGGCTGTTGTTTGTCGCTGTGCGTTTTCATTGATGCACGCACGCCGGCGCGGGACTGCACGTTGCCGTTGCCCTGGCTGGTGACGCGGGTGCCGTTGTTCTCGGTCACGTCATCGGCCTGGATATTCGCCCAGACAAACTGCGCATTCGGTTCGATGAAGTAGCTGTTTTTCGCGCTGTCTTCACCCAGTTTCCAGCTGTAGCCCCCTTCGACTGACGCACTGATGCCTTTGGATTTATAGCTTTCCTGCGGCAAACCGTCGCCCTTCACGCTGTTGTTAAACCAGTTGTACTGCGCCCAGCTGTCAACATACGCACCGGTTTGCGTGGCAGCATTCTGGTACCAGGTACCGTACACGCCGAGGCTGTAACCGTTAACCTGACCCTGCGAACGGTAACCGGTGACGTTGGAATCGGTGTTGCTTTGCGCATTACCGTAACCGACCATGGTGCCGAAATGCAGGCTGTCAGTGCCGTCGAAGGACCATTTACCGAGGTCGCCGCCGATCTGCAACACGTAGCGGTTGGTCTGGGTTGTCAACAGATCGCTGCTGTCGGTGCTGGTGTTATGGCCGCCGACGTTGCGCATCCACAGACTGGTGACTTTTTTCTCACCGGTGATGGCATCTACATACTGAGTTTCACCGCCGCGATCGTGCAGGCGCAGGTTAAACATGTTGTTGGCTGCCGCCATGTTTGCCAGATAGCTGCCCGCTTCCGGACGGGTGATCATATTCACCGGTTGTACTGGTTTCTCCGGGATCACCGGATCGACAGGTTTTACAGGATCCACAGGATCTGTCGGAGAAACCGGATCAGTGGGATTCACCGGATCGACCGGCGTTACCGGATCAACAGGAATGACCGCCGCCGTATCACTGGTCAGATACCAGTTTTTGGCTTCGCTGCCGACGCCGCGCATCAGGTGGTAATCGTAAGCACCGGCTACGATACGGCCCTGCTGCTTAAATTCGCCGTCAGATTCGCCGCCGACAGAAATCACTTCGATACCCTGAATTGTCTGCGCACCGCTGCCGCCCGCTTTGTTCATCACGACGTTGGTATCGCCGGAGGTATTACCGGTGATCTGTAATGTATCGTGCGATGAGCCGTCATCGGACAATACGCTGTTCATGACTAACGTACCGCCGTTGCTGTTGTAATCGCCATCGACGGTCAGGGTTTTGAAGCTGTCTGTGTCGTGATTAAATACCACGGTACTGTCGTTCAGGTTCAGGTCGCCAACGTTAGAGTCGCCGGTCATGATCCACTGGCTGTTGTTGCTCAGGTTCAGCGTTTGCAGACCCGCAGAAGCGCCCTGCCATTGAGAGTTGTCCAATGCCATCGTGCTGCTGTCTGTGAAGTTGCGGTCAATAGAGACGTCGCCGCTAAGCTGGGAACCATGGGTTGCCGTGATGTTCATGCTCCCCACGGTGTCTCCGGCATCGTTCTCCTGACCCCCAACCATCAGGTATTTCTGGCCAATAATGGACGAGCCGTCTGCCGTCAGGTTCAGTGAAGAACCAACATCAGCTTGGATCGCCACATTATCCGTGGAGAGTTGCGTATTTTTCAGTGTCGCGTTTTGCACACCGCCAGTGGACTGCACACCAATCGCTTCTGCGCCGTTGTAGACCAGACGTGAATCTTCGAAACTCGCTGTATTCAGCCCCGTACCATTGCTCAGCAGGACCGCCGCATTTGGTGCGTCGTTGACGTTATTAATGGCAATATCGATATTTTTTGCAATCAGGGTGCCATCGTCAGTAATGGTCATGCCGTTGCCGCCCAGCGCTCCGGTCATACCCAGCCCGTCAATGTTGGCTGTCGAATTATTAATGTAAACGCCCTGCGATTTCTCAGCAGCAAGCGAGATTTCGGCATTGGTTAAGTTCAGCGCTGAGCTGCTGGTCGCTCCGATGGCTGCGCTGTATTGGCCATCAGTTTGTACCATATTGATATTATTGGCATTAATAGTACCACCCGCCAGCCACATCGCGGAGCTGTTGGCATTGATGTTTAAGCTGTCAGCGTTAATCACCGCGCCTGCACCGGAATACAACCCGGTTGCGCCATTGTAGCCAACGCTTCCTACTGCCCCGATGTTCAGATCCATATTGCTGATATTGGCTAGGGTACCGTTCATCCCCTGAATGCCATTGCTCCCTGCACCTGAGGTGGTGATACTGCCGCCGTTAACGGTCGCCTGTGCACCCACGCCCGTTAACAGAACGCCGCGGGCGTTGTCGCCGGTGGTGGTGAATGCCACATTGTTGGCCGTGGTGATCCCGCTTTGTGCGTAGATCGCACTGCCACCGGAACCGGAGGTATTGATGGTGGCATTGTTAACCGTGACGGCGCCGCTGCCGGTCGCGGCATTTTGAATGCCATAGCTATTGGTGCCCTGCGTGGTGATACTCAACGTGTCGGCA
Organism: Ewingella sp. C233; assembly: GCF_055407225.1. Lineage (NCBI taxonomy): Bacteria > Pseudomonadati > Pseudomonadota > Gammaproteobacteria > Enterobacterales > Yersiniaceae > Ewingella > Ewingella sp. C233. Next base: position 136,661 of record NZ_JBUZRI010000004.1, on the reverse strand, counting down.
GTTAGCTGGGTATCTGCCCCCGTAGCCAGAACGCCACGCGCGCTGTCGCCTGCGGTGGAAAGGACGATGTTATTACCGGTCAGGTTGCCGCCCTGCGCCAGTAATCCGCTGGCGCCAGAACCCGCAGTGCTCATGGTGGCATTTTTAACATTCACACTGGCCGTCGCACCGGTGTAACGAATACCGTAACCGTTATCGCCGCTGGTAACGATGCTGAGTCCGTCAATATCCAGCGCGGAATCGGCAACCAGAATACCGGCTGCGGTGCTTAGAATCTGTACGTCAGTGCCGTTGAACACGCTGTTACCGAGCAGGTTAATACCGTAAGTGCCAGTACCTGTGCCCATCAGGCGCAAGTTATTGGCATTCACGGTAGAGCCGGTGGCAGCATAAAGTACGTGAGTATTGCCACCTAATGTGCCGAGGTAGACGTTATCCAGTGTCAGCGTGGAACCGTTCTGGACCAGTGCCGCATAGGCGGCGCTACCTGTGGTGGTAGCCTGGTTGTTGGTGAACGTCAGGTTGCCGCCGTTGTTCACGGTCATGGCGTAAGTAGAGCCTGCTGACGTCGCGATTTGATAATTATCGTAAGTGGCGGTAGTGCCATTAATGGACAACTGACCGTTCGGCGTCGCCGTGGCAGAGAAGGTGGCCAACAAGGCGGCAGCGGTAAGCAGGCCGGTGGTGGTGCCGGAGCTGGATTTGGTTTTGCCGGTCGCCAATTCAGAGGTGACCATAAAGCAGCGCAGGGCGCTGTTCCAGATAACGCGATAGATTTTGTTCATAGTGATAGTGCTCTCGTCCGCAGAGGGTTTAATGGCAGTGAATATATGCGAACAAGAAACAGTCATCAGTCAGGCCGGTCCTACCTTGTTGTAGGACGCGTCTGAAGAAAAAATAGTGAGGAATTTCCGCAGGAGGAAATAAGGCGTACGAAACTTCCTACTGCATGGGGTAATTATTCTTCCTGCTTTCCTCATTTCTCTCTTAATAGGCCTGCGCCTTCCTATTCACTTGTCGGTGAATAGGATAAACCTTAGGCGCTGCGTATTATTCTTGGGTCAGGAATATAAGAAATCACTCAGGAATAAACAGTTGAAACGGATTTTGAATTATTTAACCTGCGGGCTGATGGCCTTCACGGTCGCATTTTGCCTATTTCCGGCGCTGTCTGCTCCATTACCGCAGTGGGCGCAGGCGCCGAAGGTTAACGATGTCGATACCCTCACCTTAAAAGAGAGTCTGCTGCGCGCCTTTGGCCGTAACCCCGGTATCGCCCAGCAGGCGGCACAGGTCGGGATTGGTCAGGCGCAGATCCGCGAAGCCGAAAGCGCCTGGTACCCGCAGGTTGGTCTTAGCGGGAATACCGGCAGTTCTACTCAGAATGATATTGGCAACAGCCTCAATAACTCGGCCTCTTATGGTCTGACGCTCTCCCAACTGGTGTATGACTTCGGCAAAACCAATAGCAACATTAAACAGCAGGAAGCCACTCGCGAAAGCTACCGGTTCAAACTGATGTCGACCCTCAGCGAAGTCGCGGAACAAACCGCGACGGCCTATGTGCAGGTGATGCGTTATGAGGCGCTGGTCAGGGCTGTTCAGGGAAACATTGCATCGTTGGAAAGTGTGCGCAATATGGCGCGCTTACGTGCGGATGCGGGCCTGAGTACCCGTTCGGACGTGTTGCAGGCAGAAACCCGCATCTCGAGTATGCGTTCCACTTTGCAGGATTATAAAGCGCAGTTGCAAACCGCCCGTGCCCAGCTGGCGGTGCTGACCGGCGTTCAGGCCAGCCGTTATCAGCCGCTGCCCGATTCTCTGACGGACCAGCCGGTGGCGCTGGATAACATCGATTATTCGCGCATTCCTGCAGTACTGATGGCTGAAAATCAGCAGCAGGCGGCGCGTTACGGCGTCGATAAAGCCAAGTCGCAATACTGGCCGACGCTCAGCTTGCAAGGTAACCGCACCCGTTACGAAAATAACAATAATTCTTACTGGAACAACCAGTTGCAACTCAACGTGCAGGCGCCGTTATATCAGGGCGGTGCAGTCTCTTCGAGGGTCGATCAGGCGGAAGGCGGTCGGAGAATGGCGGCCTCGGTGGTGGATCAATCCAAACTGGATGTACTGCAAAAAGCCTCGGTGGCCTTTGCTAACTGGGACGGTGCGCGCGGTCGCGAACAGGCTGGCGGCCAGCAATTAACCAGTGCCCGCCAGACCCGCGATGTTTATAAAAATGAATATAAGCTCAGCACACGCAGCCTTAACGATCTATTAAGCGTCGAGCAGGATGTCTTTCAGGCCGAATTTTCACAAATCAGCGCTAATTATGACGGCTGGACCGCAGCCGTAAATTACGCCACCGCCGTGAACAACCTATTACCGCTGAGCGGAATTAACACCGCCGCCGCCGATACCTTACCGGATTTGAAATAACAGACGCTGGCCGTCGCTATTTTGATGCGCTGTTTTCTGTACCACACAGGAATTTTTTATCATGAAGATCAGCTCACAGCCTGATGCTGAAAATATTGCGGAAAGCTCAGCCGAGCCGCAAACCGCCTCCGGCCCGAAAATGAACAGCGAAGCCTGGCTTGAGGCCATGCTCGCCGTTGCCCGTCATTACCGCCTGGATTACTCAGAAGAGAACGTCCGCGTGACGTTACGCTGGGAAAGTCATACCGATCAGTCATTGTTCCTCGAAGACATGGCCCGTCAGCTCGGGATGGCGCTGGTCATGGCCGGATTTGACGCGCTACAGCTGGACCCGTGGCGGTTGCCGGTCGTCGCGCAGTTTGGCACGGGCCAGATTGGTGTGTTGAGCAAAATGGATAACGATGGGAATGTTGGTGTGGCGTTCAGCGGTGATAAAGGGCTGGAAACCACGATCCCGGCGGCTGAACTCAGTAAGTGCATTGTCCAAATTGCGGTACTGCGCCCGCTCAAATCCATCCCCGATGCGCGGGTGGATGATTACATCAAGCCGTACAAAAAAGACTGGTTCTGGAGTATCGCGCTGCGTGACTGGAAGCGCTACGGCGACGTGATGCTAACCTCGATGGTGGCGAACGTGCTGGCGCTGGCGGGGATGTTGTTCTCCATGCAGGTATATGACCGCGTGGTGCCCGCGCAGTCCATCCCGACATTGTGGGTGCTATTTGGCGGCGTGATGTTGGCGATTTTGTTCGAATTTATTATGCGCATGGTGCGCGTACATATTTCCGATGTGATCGGTAAACGCGCCGATTTACGCATTTCTGACCGGGTATTTGGCCGTGCATTGCGCATTAAAAACAGTGCCCGATCCAAATCCACCGGATCCTTTATTTCGCAGATCCGCGAGCTGGAGTCGGTGCGTGATCTGATCACCTCCACCACGCTTAGCGCGCTGTCGGACCTGCCGTTCTTCCTGCTGTTTGTCTTCATTCTGTGGATGATCGGTGGCCCGCTGGTGTTTGTCGTGCTGCTCGCGTTACCGCTGCTGATCATTCCCGGCCTGCTGATCCAGCGTCCGCTGGCGAAATTGTCCAACGAAGGGATGCGTGAGTCAGCGGTGCGTAACGCCACGCTGGTCGAAGCGGTGGAATCCATCGAAGACATCAAACTGCTGCGCGCCGAGCAGCGTTTTCAGAACCAGTGGAATAACAGTAACGACGTGGCGGCCAGCGTCAGTATGCGCCAGCGTTTCCTTACCAGTTTACTGATGTCGTGGACGCAGGAAGTGCAGTCGATTGTCTATGCGGTGGTACTGCTGGTGGGTTGCTATCTGGTGATGTCCGGCGACATGACCACCGGTGCGCTAGTCGGAACGACGATTTTAGCCTCGCGCACCATCGCGCCGCTGGCGCAGATCTCCGGTGTGCTGTCGCGCTGGCAACAGGCGAAAGTGGCGCGCAAAGGGCTGGACGAACTGATGCAGCGCCCGCTCGACGCGCCAGAAAAGGGCAAAATGGTGCACAAAGCGGTGCTGCGCGGGCACTACCAACTGAAAAATGCGGTGTTCTATTACGACGAAGAAGAGAAAATTGCCGATCTGACCCTTACCAGTTTGCACATCAAACCGGGGGAGAAAATCGCCATTTTAGGGCGCAATGGCGCGGGGAAATCCACTCTGTTGCAATTGCTCTCCGGTATGCAGATGGCGCAGGAAGGGCAGGTGCTGCTGGACAATATCAATATTAATCAGCTGGATCCGGCAGATATCCGCCGGGATATGGCGCTGCTCAATCAGAACGCGCGGCTGTTCTTTGGCTCGATTCGCGAGAACCTGACCATGGGCATGCCCAACGCCAGTGATGAAGACATTCACCGGGCGCTGGTACTCAGCGGTGCGCTGGCCTTTGTGCAGAAACAGAAGAATGGCCTGAATTACACCATCATGGAGGGCGGCAACGGCCTTTCCGGCGGCCAGCGTCAGGCGCTGCTGCTGGCACGTAACCTGATCATGCAGCCGAATATTTTACTGCTCGATGAACCGACCGCCTGGCTGGATGAGATAACCGAGCAACATATTATCGAACACCTGCGTCACTGGATCAGCAACCGCACGCTGGTGATTGCGACTCACCGTTTAGCGATGTTGCAGCTGGTTGACCGCATAATCGTGATGGATAGCGGCAAAATTGTGCTCGATGGACCGAAAGAAGAGATCCTTAAAAAGCATTTCCATCAGGCGTCACCCGCACCGGCGGCAAAACCAAAGCGGCCGGTGGTTATTCCGCAGGGAGCGGTGTAAATCATGAACGGACACATTCAAAGTAACCGTGGGCTGGTTGAGCCAAAACTGCCGCGTTCGACCTTGCTGGTATGGATTATCGTCCTGCTGCTGCTCAGTTTTCTGGGCTGGGCGTGGTTCTTCAAACTTGACGAAGTCACGACCGGCACCGGGAAAGTGGTGCCGTCTGCCCACGAGCAGGTGGTGCAATCCCTTGAGGGCGGCATTCTCTACAAACTGGACGTGCGCGAAGGCGATATCGTTGAACAGGGGCAGGTGCTGGCACAACTCGATCGCACCAAAACGGCGTCCGGCGTACAGGAGAGTTTGTCGCGTATGCATGCCGCGATGGCAACCGCCGCACGATTGCAGGCGGAAGTGAACAGCACGCCGCTGGTTTTCCCCGCAGAACTGGCTGAAGAGTCGGGGCTGGTGAACGCTGAAACGGCGCTCTATCAGTCGCGACGCGAAAGTCTGGAAAGTGGTCTTAGCGGGCTGGAGCAGGGCATGGCGCTGATTTCGCGCGAGCTGGCGATGACGCGTCCGCTGGTTAAACAGGGCGCGGCAAGTGATGTCGAAGTGTTGCGCTTACAGCGCCAGATCAACGAGATGCAGAATAAATCTACCGATCTCAAAACGCAGTATTACGTCCGCGCCCGTGAAGAACTGGCGAAAGCCAACGCCGAAGTGCAGGCACAGCGCTCGGTGACGGAGGGTCGCGAGGATTCCCTCACGCGGCTGAAATTTACCTCGCCGGTGCGCGGGATTGTGAAAGATGTTGAAGTCACTACCGTCGGCGGTGTGATCCCGCCTAATGGCAAGCTGATGACGCTGGTGCCGCTCGACGACCAAATGCTGGTTGAAGCCAAAATCTCCCCGCGCGACGTGGCCTTTATCCATCCTGGGCAGGCCGCCCGGGTGAAAATCACTGCTTACGATTACTCGATTTATGGCGGCTTACCGGGTGTGGTGACCACCATTTCGCCCGATACCATTCAGGACGAAGTGAAGCGCGATATTTACTACTACCGCGTCTATATCCGTACCGACGTTAGCTATCTGAAGAACAAATCCGGCAAAGAATTCCCGATATTTCCCGGCATGATCGCCACCGTTGATGTCAGCACCGGCAGTAAATCCGTGTTGGATTATTTGCTTAAGCCGTTTAACAAGGCGAATGAGGCACTGCGGGAGAGGTAGATTGACTGGGTGGGTGCGGCCCAGGCGCGCTTTTAAATTCAACTTCAACTTCAAGACCGTGGGCTCGCCGGCCACACTGGCCCAAAGGAGGTTTAAACGAACCTCCTTTGGAATCCTGCGTTTTTTAACTGCGCGCTATCACTGAATCGGGATGGCCGTGTTTCAGTCGCCGCTGTGATAGCCGAAAAATAGCGCCGTGTTTCGGTTCCTTCGCGACGGGTTAAAACCCGCGAAAAAAGACTCGCGGTTTCCCCCCTCTTGCTCAGCGCCATTTTTGAATGCGGCCAGGGGCTTTTTCAATTCAAAACCCTCGGGTTTTACTCTGGCTTTATTCCAGATAGTGCCTTAACGCGGCGGCGGCCTGGGCGAGGGCGGTTTTTACGGCAGGGATAGTGGCGAGCGGGTTTAGCAGGCCGTAGTCATGGATCAGTCCGTCATACCTGACGAGTGTCACTTCCACGCCTGCTTCATTCAGTTTGCGGCCATAGGCTTCGCCTTCATCGCGCAACACGTCGTATTCGGCCACCTGAATCAGTGCTGGCGGCAGCCCCGCAAGTTGTTCGGGTTTGGCCTGTAGCGGCGAAGCGTGCAGCTCCTTGCGCTTGCCCACATCGGTGGTATAGGCATCCCAGAACCACTTCATCATATTGCGTGACAGGAAGAAGCCCTCGGGGTAAGTCAGATAGGATTCGGTATCAAAATTGGCATCTGTCACCGGCCAGAGCAGAAGCTGGAAGGCGATATGCGGCGTGCCTTTCTCTTTGGCCATCAGCGCCACAACCGCTGCCATATTGCCGCCAACGCTATTACCGGCGACAGCCAGCCGCGAGGCATCTACGTTGATTTCATCGGCGTGTTCGGCCACCCATTTTGTTGCCGCATAGGCCTGATTAATCGCGACCGGATAGTGCGCTTCCGGTGAGGGCGTGTAGTTAACAAATACTGCAACGGCACCGCTGCCGACGACTAAATCGCGGACCAGACGTTTGTGGGTCGGGAAGTCGCCCAGTATCCAGCCACCGCCGTGGAAGAACATAAACACCGGTAATTTTTTGCTGTGGCCGATGGGCCGGACTATCGAAAGGGTCAGTGAGTGTTCATCGACAATAATGGTCTTTTCAGTGGTTTCAATACCGCTTAAATCCACCTCAACGGACTTTTGTGCACCAATCAGAACTTCGCGCGCCTCTTTCGGTTCCATCTGCTCCATAGGTTTACCGCCGCCGGAATTCAACTGGGTCAGAAACGCTTCAATATGGCGGTTGGTCGCTGCCTGCTCGGGCTTAATCGCTTTGCTCATCTTCGCTCCTCGGTCATTCAGAATTCAGTGAGTGAAGGATAAGTATAGGAGGCGTTGCGGCGTCCTGCCGGACGCCGCAACGCTGGGGGGTTAACGCCTTTCTGGCTTTATGCGGCCCATGTGCAGCACATCCACCAACTCACCGTTACGCATCGCGAAGCACGGACTGCGACCTTCAACGACAAAGCCGAACTTTTTGTACAGCGCGATGGCACCTTCGTTGTCGGCATACACTGTCAGTTCGATGCGTTTTATGCCCAGCCAGTTATCGCAAAGATCAACCACGGCCGCCATCAGCGCACTGCCAACGCCTCTGCCCTGAAAGGCGCTATCTACGCCGATGCCGAAAGAGGCAACGTGACGGCGGCGCAAGTTCTGTTCGATCATCATGCCCGCATTGCCAACAATTTTGTCATCAATACAGGCGACCAGTGCGAATTTCCCTGGTGCTTTGGCGGCCAGACGTTCTTCCCATAGGGATTCAGGAAAATAAGGGAGGTGCAGCGTGCCGGTATAAAGCGGAACCTGAGCGTAGAGTTGATGAAGCGCCTGTGCATCTCGGTCTTCTGCGTGGCGTATGACTATTTCGCTCATGGCTGCACCCTCTTATTGTGGTTACTGTTTGAATAACCTACACATTTATCAGGATTTCAAAAAGAGTCAAATGATAAAGTGGCTAAAAATAATCCTTTACAAGTGCGAATGATAATGATTATTATTGTCATGTGTTCCGGGGATGGCCACACACCATGGTCAAACGGGTCCCCATGAATGCACGACATTGCTCACATTGCTTCCAGTATTATTTAGCCAGCCTTATGTGCTGGCTTTTTTTTCCCTTCATACTTCGGGCTGCTAGTGCGTTGGCTGCACTTACTCACCCCAGTCACATACTGATGTATGTTCCCGGGGATTCCCTCGCTTGCCGCCTTCTCCCAGCCCAAATTATTTTGGGAAAAACCAGCATCTCTTTCTTCTTAAAACCTCAACAAATCCTTTGAATTTAGTTATCTGCGCTTGTTCATATTTTTTGAATAGAGGGGTGAAGTTTTTACGCTTTCTTATTCTCAGCCGTTGACTAGACTAGAGAAAACATTGAGGAGAGTTGAACATGATCTACTTACGCAAAGCACAAGAACGCGGTCACGCAAGTCACGGTTGGCTGGAAAGCTGGCACACGTTTTCTTTCGCCGATTACTACGATGCGAACTTTATGGGCTTCTCCGCGCTGCGGGTTATCAACGAAGATTTCATCGACGCGGGGCAGGGTTTTGGCAAGCATCCGCACAAAGACATGGAAATCCTGACCTACGTGCTGGAAGGTACCGTGGAACATCAGGACAGCATGGGCAACAAAGAGCAGATTCAGGCGGGTGAATTTCAGATTATGAGTGCCGGTACCGGCGTGACGCACTCCGAATACAACGGCAATAAAGATAAGAAATTGCACCTGTATCAGATCTGGATCATTCCTGACAAAAAAGGTCTGGAACCGCGTTATGAACAACGCATGTTCGACGCACCGCAGGGCCGACAACTGGTGCTTTCACCGGATGCCCGCGAAGGTTCGCTGAAAGTGTTCCAGGACATGGAGCTGTCACGCTGGGCGCTGAAGAAAGAGGAACAGTCCGTTTATCAGATTCAGGCAGAACGCCGCGTGTGGATCCAGGTCGTTAAAGGCACGGTATCCATCAACGGCCAGAAAGCGGGTCCGAGCGATGCACTGGCAATCTGGGATGAAACGGCGCTGTCGGTCCATGCCGATGAAGACAGTGAAATCCTGCTGTTTGACCTGCCGCCGGTCTGATAGATATCAGATTCTGTAACGTCATAATGGGCAACTCCGGTTGCCCATTTTTTTTCACTCCTCTGCGCCATAGTCTCCCCTCCCAATATTGCCGATATTTCATTCAACTTCGTGATGCCATTCACAGCCTTGCACACGCCAGCCCCCAATTTTTGAACGCGCTCTCATTCTTCGTGTTTAAGGGTGGAAACCGGTTTCCAAAATGACTCCAATGCTTGTGTGATCCATTTAACTCAGTAGCCCTTTCATCATCACTGGAGTGAAGCACTATGAAAAAAATCATGCTTTGTTGCGCGGCGGGAATGTCGACCAGTATGTTAGTTCGCAAGATGAACGAAGCGGCGCAGGCGCGCGGCGACGAGGTAGAGATTGCGGCCTTCGGGGCCAGCGAGTTCGAGGAAAAATTCCGTGACTACCAGGTGGTGCTGCTGGGACCGCAAATTCGGTATATGCATGCTGATTTATCGGCCAAAGCGGCTGAGTTCAACATTCCGGTCGCCACCATCGACATGATGGATTACGGCATGCAGCGTGGTGAGAAAGTGCTGGATCACGCACTGTCGCTGATTGAACAGGAAGGAAGTCACGCATGAGTGCCTATCAGTCGATGGTCGACTTTATAGAGCGCAGGGTGACACCGCTGGCCGGAACCGTCGGCCAGCAGCGGCATGTGATTGCTATCCGTGACGGCTTTATCGCCGCGCTGCCGTTTATGATCATCGGCTCGTTTATGCTGGTGTTTATTTTTCCGCCATTTTCACCCGATACCACCAACGGCTTTGCCCGCGGTTGGCTGAATCTCTCTCTGAAGTACCGCGAAGAGCTGATGCTGCCTTGGTATCTCAGCATGGGCGTCATGACGTTTTTTATCTCGGTGGGCATTGGTGCCAGTCTCGGTAAGCACTACAAACTGGACCCGATCATGACCGGTTTGCTGGCCTTTATGGGTTTTCTGCTGGTGGCTGCGCCCTATCATGATAAGCAGATTTCGACGCAATTCTTCTCCGGAGAGGGGATTTTCACTGCCATTCTCACCTCGATTTACACCACAGAGGTGTACGCCTTTCTGAAGCGCCACAATATTACGATCCGCTTGCCGAAAGAGGTGCCGACTGGCGTGGCGCGATCGTTTGAAATTTTGATCCCGGTTGTCGTGATTGTCGCGACGCTGCATCCACTTAACCTGCTGGTGCAGTCTGCCACCGGGATGATCATCCCTGAAGCCATCATGCATCTGCTGGCCCCACTGGTATCGGCCTCGGACTCACTGCCTGCGATCCTGCTGTCGGTGCTGGTCTGCCAGATCTTGTGGTTCGCGGGTATTCACGGTGCGCTGATTGTCACCGGCATCATGAACCCGTTCTGGCTCACCAATCTGGCGCTGAACCAAAGTGCGCTCTCCGCCGGTGCGCCGTTGCCACATATCTACCTGCAAGGATTTTGGGACCACTACCTGTTGATTGGTGGTGTTGGCTCCACCCTGCCGCTGGCGTTTTTACTGCTGCGCAGCAAAGCCATTCACCTGCGGACCATCGGCAAAATGGGCGTGGTGCCAAGCCTGTTCAATATCAACGAACCGATTCTGTTCGGCGCGCCTGTTATCATGAATCCGGTATTTTTCCTGCCGTTTATTTTTGTGCCGATGCTCAACGCCGTTTTTGCCTATACCGCCACCAAACTCGGCTGGGTTGCACAGGTGGTGTCACTGACGCCCTGGACTACGCCCGCGCCAATTGGGGCGTCATGGGCTGCCAACTGGGCGTTCAGCCCGGTGATTATGTGCCTGTTTTGCATGGTGTTGTCGGCAGTGATGTATTACCCGTTCCTCAAAGCCTATGAGCGCACCTTGCTTAAACAAGAAGAAGAAAAAGCCAGCTCACAAACGGCGGGCCATGCCGTGCCGGTTAACAGTTAATAAAATCAGCTAAAGGACAGCGAAGATGACCATGAAATATGCATTTCCAAAGGAATTCTGGTGGGGCAGCGCCAGCTCTGCACCGCAAACTGAAGGTGAAAACCTGAGTTTTGGCAAAAGTGCCACCGTCTGGGATCACTGGTTTGAGCAGGAACCTAACCGTTTCCACGGCAACGTCGGGCCGCAGCAGACTTCGACGTTCTATGAGCATTGGCGCGAAGATATCGCTTTGCTGAAACAGCTCAATCACAACACCTTCCGTACGTCGATCTCCTGGGCGCGTTTAATTCCGGCCGGGCGCGGAGAGGTCAATGCACAAGCCGTGACCTTCTATAACCAGATCATCGACGAAATGCTGGCACAGGGTGTTCAGCCGTTTATTAACCTGTTCCACTTTGATATGCCGATGGTGATGCAAGAAGCGGGCGGCTGGGAAAACCGCGACGTCGTGCAGGCCTACGGTGAATTTGCCGCGACCTGTTTCGACCTGTTCGGCGATCGCGTTAAACACTGGTTTACCTTCAATGAGCCGGTGGTGCCGGTGGAAGGCGGCTATCTGTATGACTTCCACTACCCGAACGTGGTGGATTTCAAGCGCGCCGCGACCGTGGCCTACCACACCATGCTGGCCCACGCGCTGGCGGTGAAAGCCTACCGTGAACGTCAGCAGGGCGGTGAAATCGGCATTATTCTCAACCTCACGCCGTCGTACCCGCGTTCGCAGCACCCGGCGGATATCAAAGCCGCGAACATCGCAGACCTGATGTTTAACCGCAGTTTCCTTGACCCGGCACTGCGTGGTGAATATCCGCAGGAGCTGGTAGAACTGTTGCGTGAGCAAGGTCAGCTGCCTGATTGCCGCCATGGCGACGCCGAATTGTTGCAGCAGGGGGTGGTCGATCTGCTGGGTATTAACTACTACCAGCCGCGCCGCATTCAATGTCGCGACAGTCTGGTGAATCCGCAAAGCCCGATGATGCCGGAATGGTTCTTCAGCAACTACGAGATGCCAGGGCGCAAGATGAACCCGCACCGTGGCTGGGAAATTTATGAAAAAGGTATCTATGACATTCTGACCAACCTGCGGGAAAACTACGGCAATCCGCGTTGCTTCATTTCCGAAAACGGCATGGGCGTGGAAAACGAATTACGCTTCGAGCAGGACGGGCAAATCAATGATGAGTACCGTATCGACTTCGTGCGTGAGCACCTGAAGTGGCTGCACCGTGCGTTGCAGGAAGGCAGCGGTTGTCTCGGCTACCACATGTGGACGTTTATCGACTGCTGGTCATGGATGAACGCCTACAAAAACCGTTACGGCTTCGTGCAGTTGGATCTGGCGACACAAAAGCGCACGGTGAAAAAAAGCGGTGAGTGGTTTGCTAACGTTGCCTCACAGCATGGTTTTGACTAACAGGGGAACCTATGGCAAACATCAATGACGTTTCGCGGCTGGCACAGGTGTCGAAAGCCACCGTGTCCCGCGTGCTGAGCGGCAGTCGCGGCGTAAAAGAAGAGAGCCGCCTGGCCGTCATGCGGGCGGTGGAAGTGCTGAACTACAAGCCCAACGTCATTGCCCAGTCGCTGTCGAACCAGTCTACCGGCTGCATCGGGGTGGTCTGCGCGTCGGAGAATATCAACCAGGCTACCGGTTATCTTCATGCGTTGGAAAAGCAGCTGCGGTTGCATCAGAAGCATCTGCTGCTGCGCTTCGCCACGGATGCAGCGAACGTCACCCATGCGCTGAATGAGATCGGCAACGGTTTATGCGATGCGGTAATTGTCATCGGTGCCCGTTTCCCTCTGCCTGCGTTGCCGCGAAGCGCAGTCACCATTGATTGTCTGGAAAGGCATGCTGAGCGCAGCATCCAGTTTGATCACAGCTTTGCGGCCCAAACTGCCAGCCAGTATTTGATCAATCAGGGGCGGCGTAAAATTGCGCTGATCAATCCGCACGACGGTGAGGCCGCTGAGCAGACTGCGCAGGGCTATCATCAGGCGCTTGAGCACCATTTGCTGCCCTATAACCGTCAACTGGTGTTCAGCGGGGAAAACGCGCTGCAACGGTTGCTTAATCAGAACGTCAGTTTCAATGGACTGCTGGTGCCGGATGACGCATTAGCGCAGGAGGCCCTGCGGTTATTGCCGCAGTTTGGCCGTCAGGTGCCCGCCGACGTCATGGTGTTCAGCCTCGACAGTACGTTGCCGCCAGGAGCGTCGGTGGTGCCCGCCATTAGCTATCCGCTGGAGAAACTGGCTCAGCGGGCGATTGCGCTGCTGACGTCGCCGCTTTCAGCCGGTTCGGGCGTGGCTCCCGTTCGCGGAACACTCGTGACGCCGTTCTGATTACCTTGAGGTAGCGTTATCCGTCAGGGCGAATATTTGCTAAAATCAGCCCCATCCTTTCTTAACCCAGTTCATTGAAAATGAAGAAAAAAAGACCCGTACTTCAGGACGTAGCGGATAAAGTGGGCGTCACGAAGATGACGGTCAGCCGTTATTTGCGTAATCCTGAACAGGTTTCTGCCGCGTTGCAGGAGAAAATCTCCGCGGTACTTGATGAACTGGGTTATATCCCCAACCGCGCCCCCGATATTCTGTCCAACGCCAAAAGCCGCGCCATCGGCGTGTTGCTGCCGTCGCTGACCAACCAGGTATTTGCCGAAGTGCTGCGCGGCATCGAAAGCGTGACCGATATTCACGGCTATCAGACCATGTTGGCGCACTACGGTTACAGTCCTGAACGCGAAGAGCAGCGGCTGACGTCGCTGCTTTCTTACAATATCGATGGACTGATTTTATCCGAACGCACGCACACCGCACGTACCCTGAAGATGATCGAGGTGGCGGGCATTCCGGTGGTTGAGATGATGGACAGCGTGTCGCCGTGCGTCGATCTGGCGGTGGGCTTCAATAATTTCGAAGCGGCGCGGCAGATGACCCAGCAGATTATTGCCCGCGGCCATCGTCATGTGGTCTATTTCGGCGCGCGTCAGGATGAGCGAACGCTGATCAAACAGCAGGGCTACGAACAGGCCATGCGGGAGTCCGGGCTTGAGCCTTACAGCGTGATGACCAGCCGCTCGTCGAGTTATTCGGCGGGAGCCGAGCTGCTTAAACAGGCGCAAAAAGACTGGCCGCAGATCGACAGTATTTTCAGCACCAACGACGACCTCGCGGCAGGCGCATTTTTTGAGTGCCAGCGGCAGGGGCTGCATATTCCCTCGCAGATGGCGATCGCCGGTTTCCACGGCCACAACATGGGACAGGCGATGGAGCCGCAGCTCGCCAGCGTACTGACGCCGCGCGAACGCATGGGGCAGATCACCGCCGAGCGCCTGCTGGCGAGACTGCGCGGGGAAGAGGTGTTTCCGCGCATGGTCGATGTCGGATTTACGATATCTCCGGGTGGAAGTATCTGAGAGTCCGGTCACAGAACGCCATAACCGGGCTTGTTTGAGTATGAACACAACGTTATAAACGAGCTTCGGGACGTTATCAGCGCAGTACCCTGAGCGAAACCTGATTCGAAGTCTGTCTTTACTGGCAGCCTTCGAATCAGGTTTTTTTTTGGCCTTTTTCTGGGAAATCCAGGTTGGGAATAAGGATAAAAACGATGAATATCAAATCCCTGGCAGAAGAGCTTATCCGTTTAGTCGGCGGGGAAGCCAACGTGGAAACCGTGGTGCATTGCGCGACGCGCCTGCGTTTTTCACTGCATGACGAGAGTAAAGCCGACGTGGCGGCAATTGAAAATCTGGATGGCGTGATCACCACGGTGACCGGTTCAGGCCAGTTTCAGGTAGTGATCGGCAACCGGGTGGCGGAGGTTTATCGCGAGCTGGGGAATTTCACGGCGCTTCTGGAAGACGGCCATAAGCGCGCGCAGAAACCGGCCCGGCGCAGCAGCAGCCGGGTTGGACATCTGATTGATATCGTCTCGGCCATTTTTACCCCGCTGCTGGGGGCGATGGCCGCTGCCGGTGTGCTCAAAGGGCTGCTGAATATCGCTACCTCGCAGGGCTGGATGGTGAAAACGGAATCCACCTACATTATTTTGCAGGCGGCATCAGACAGCCTGTTCTACTTCCTGCCGATCATGCTGGCCATCACCACCGCCAGAAAATTTCAGGGTAACGTGTTTGTGGCTGTGTCGATTGCCGGCGCGCTCATTTATCCTTCGATGATTGACCTCTTCACCCGTCAGGTAGAAGTGACGTTCTTCGGTATTCCGGTGGTGATGATGAAGTACACCTCGACGGTGGTGCCCATCGTCTTCTCGGTATATGTCATGTGTCATCTGGAAAGGCTGTTCGATAAATTCATCCATGAAACGGTGCGCAGCATTATCACGCCGTTCCTGCTGCTGGTGATCATGGTGCCGCTGACGCTCATCACCCTCGGCCCGGTGGGGATTTACACCAGCGAAGCCGCCGCGGGCGTGTTCATCGCCATCTTCAGCTACAACCCGATTATTGCCAGCGCCCTGTTTGCCGCACTCTGGCAGGTGTTTGTCATCTTCGGGATGCACTGGGCCTTTACGCCGGTGATCATCAACGACATCACGGTGCTGGGGCGCAGCACGCTGAAAGCCTCAACCGTGCCCGCCGTATTTGCGCAGGCCGGCGCCGTGCTTGGGGTGATGTTCAAAACCAAAAACAAAAAGATGAAGGCGCTGGCGGGCAGTACGTTCATTACCGCGCTGTTTGGCATTACTGAACCGGCGGTGTACGGCGTAACGCTAAAACTCAAAAAACCTTTTGTCTGCGCGGTAATTGCCGCCGCCGTGGGCGGTGGGGTGGTCGGATATTCCAACAGTGCGGCGATCTCCACCGGCATTCCAAGCCTGCTGACCTTACCGATCTTTTACGGCGAGGGTTTTGGTGGCCTGATTCTGGGCATCGTCATCTCCTTTGTGATGGCCGCCGTTCTTACCTATATCGTCGGTTTTGACGACCCGGTGGAAGAGTCTGCCGTTGCACCCGTTGCAAAACCCTCTCCTTCCCGCCCGGTGATTGCTGTTCCTGCCGGCGTTGCTGAACAGATCATGGTGCCCGTTGCCGGGCGCGTCATCGCGCTGGAAGAGGTGAATGACAACGTTTTCTCCAGCGGCGTGGTCGGCGATGGGATCGCTATTCAGCCGGTCAATGGGCAGGTCTATTCGCCGGTGAACGGCATCATCACTGCGACCTTTGACTCCGGCCATGCGTTGCAAATTCTCTCTGATAACGGAGCGGAAGTGCTGATCCACATCGGGCTGGATACCGTGCAGCTAAACGGCGAGCACTATGTCATGCATGTGACGGAAAATCAGTGCGTTAAGCAGGGAGATCTGCTGATTGAGTTTGATTTAGAGGCCATCAGCCTGGCCGGATACGACACCATCACGCCGGTGATCATCACCAATTCTGAGCAGTACAAAGGTTTCCATAAAACGCGTCAGCCTGATGCCATCGCGGGTGATGTGCTGCTGACACTGTCCTGACCCCATTTGTCTCAACACAGAGGAGAACACCGTGAAATACCGTGAACTTAAGCCTTTTCCCGCCGACTTTTTATGGGGCGCTTCCACCTCAGCCTATCAGGTAGAAGGCGCATGGAATGAAGAGGGCAAAGGCCCCTCGGTGATTGACGCCCGCCGTGAATATCCGGCCGGTACCACCGACTTTACCGTCGCCAGCGACCACTATCATCGCTATAAAGAAGATATCGCCCTGTTCGCCGACATTGGCCTCAAATCCTACCGGTTTTCCATTGCCTGGACCCGCATTGTGCCGGATGGCAGCGGTGACATTAACCCCGCCGGAATTGTGTTCTACCATAAACTTATTGATGAAATTCTCAGCCACGGCATCGTGCCGATTGTCACCCTGTACCACTTCGATTTACCGCAGGCGTTGCAGGAAAAAGGCGGCTGGCATAACCGCGTAACGGTGGATGCTTTTGCGCGCTATGCCGATATTCTGTTTGATGAGTACGGCAGCAAAGTCAAATATTGGCTGACCATTAACGAACAGAACCTGATGATTTTACAGGGCGCGGCGCTCGGCACGCTGGATGAAAAACTGGAAGGGCAGAAGAAGAATCTCTATCAGCAAAACCACAATATGCTGGTGGCGCAGGCGAGGGTGATGCAGTCGCTGCATAATAAAATTCCGGGGGCCAAAATCGGCCCGGCGCCAAATATTGCGGTTATTTACCCGGCCACCTCGAAACCGGAAGATATTCTGGCGGCATTTAACTATAACGCTATCCGCAACTGGCTTTATCTGGATATGGCCGCTCGCGGGGAATATAACGTCATGGCGTGGCGCTATATGGAAGAGAAGGGCTACACACCGGACATTCAGCCGGGGGATATGGAGATCCTGCGTAGCGGAAAACCGGACTTTATTGCCTTCAACTACTACACCACCCAGGCGGTAGAGGCCAGCCGTGGTGATGGTCAGGATGAAGTGGTCCGTGGCGGGAATAAGCTGCTGAAATCCGGGGAAGATGGCGTACACCGTGGCGCGGCAAATAACCATCTGCCGCGCACTGAATTTGGCACCGAAATAGACCCGGTGGGTTTTCGTAATACGCTGCGCGAAATCTACGACCGTTATCATTTGCCGTTGCTCATCACCGAAAACGGTCTGGGCGCATTCGATAAGCTGGATGAAAATGGCGAAATTAACGACCACTACCGCATCGACTATTTGCGCCGGCATCTGGAACAAATGCAGTTAGCCATCACCGATGGTGTAGAAGTGTTTGGTTATACGCCATGGTCGGCGCTGGATTTAATTTCCACCCATCAGGGCTGCTCGAAACGTTATGGTTTAATTTACGTAAACCGCGATGAATTTGACCTCAAAGATCTGCGCCGTATTCGCAAACTCAGTTCTTACTGGTATGCCGATGTGATAAAAAACAACGCATTGCCATAACGGCAATCATCACCCGGACCGGTGCTAAGGTGATAACGTGTAATGCGTTATCGCCTTTATGTTTTATCGCAGGCGAATATTTATGGCCATGAATAAAGTAGGGAATTATCCGGCATGAGATCACACTGATGAAAGTAATAAAGGTATTAAGCAATAACGCCATTATTGCGACGACAGATGATCAGCAGGAAATGGTCGCGATCGGCCGGGGCATTGGTTTTGGTAAACAGGCGGGTGACGAGGTTAATCCGGCGGATATTGAAAGTCAGTTCGTTAAAAAGGCCAGCGGCATGACCGATGTTCTGGCGCAGCTGACGGCGGCGATACCAACGGAATATCTCTTCATCACCCAGCAGGTGATTGTGCTGGCGAAATCCCGCCTAAATATCGACGTACAGGAAACACTGTTTTTCGCCCTGAGTGATCACATCAGTTTTGCAGTTGAAAGATTTAAAAAAGGACTCGAGATAAAGAACATCCTATTGTGGGATATTAAGCAGTTTTATCGGGCAGAATTTGCCGTCGCCATGGAAGCGCTGGCGCTGATTAATGAGAAATTGCAGATCGAACTGCCGGAAGATGAAGCCGGTTTTCTGGCCCTGCATCTGGCGAATGCCACCAACAATAATATGCAGAGTACGATGCAAAGCGCCGGGATGATTAAAGATATTCTGAACATCATCAAATATGATTTATGCATTAAATTTGATGAAAAATCCATCGATTATCAGCGCATCATTACGCACCTGAAATTTTTCTCTTTGCGGTTATTAAACCGGACTCCGGTCAGTCATAACGACCAAAGTATTTATGCGGGGATTCAGGAGGCGATGCCAGCGTCTTATCAGTGCGCATTAAAGATCAATGATTACGTCACGAAAAATCACCAGAGCCAGCTCACCACCGACGAGCTGATGTTTTTGACCATACATATCAATAGATTGAAGCCCGTATAAACGGGCCTGGTTCTTCTGCTAAAGATCACTGATTGTGCTTATTCAATGCTGCCACACAGCGATCCACCACACCGTCAAATTTATGGTCGATGTTGACCCGCAGCACATCGGGTTCGTCTTCGCCGGGTTCTTCCAGCGCATCAAACTGGCTTTTAAGCAGATCCATCGGCATGAAGTGCCCGGCGCGGGCTTTCAGGCGCTCGGAGATCACGTCAATACTGCCTTTCAGGTAGATAAACACTACGCCCTGATTTTCATCACGCAGCGCATCACGATAGCGGCGTTTCAACGCAGAGCAGACGATCACCCCGGATTCATTCTTGTGGTAGAGACTGTAGGCGGCGTCATTCAGGCGCTTGAGCCACGGCGCACGGTCGTCATCGTTCAGCGGATGACCACTGGCCATCTTCTTGATATTGGCGCGGGGATGGAGATCATCACCGTCGATAAATTTAGCGTTAATTGCCCGGGCTAATGCCGCGCCGACGGTTGATTTACCGCTGCCTGACACGCCCATCAGAATGATGCTTTGTCCTGCCATAAGTTGATCTCTATCCCAAAATGAAAATTTCGACTGCGGAGTGAGTCCTAATATTAGCATGTTACCGGTATCATGATACCGGTAACAAATGGAGATGTGACTAATATCACAAAGGAATGCACTGCTGATTTAGCGGTCGCGGCCTGTACCCGTTGCACTGTTAACTCCTACAATTCATTGAAAATCAAAAAATAATGCCCCGGCGATTTGCACTTAATTCGACGGATAAAGCATAAGGGGAAAAGATATGCCATTAGTCATTGTAGCGGTTGGCGTCGCGCTGCTGCTGTTGCTTATGATCCGGTTCAAACTTAACGGCTTCATCGCGTTGATTCTGGTCGCTCTGGCGGTTGGTATCATGCAGGGAATGCCGGTGGATAAGGTCATCACCTCGATTAAAAACGGCGTCGGCGGCACGCTTGGTAGCCTGGCGCTGATCATGGGCTTTGGTGCCATGCTCGGTAAAATGCTGGCGGACTGCGGCGGTGCGCAGCGCATTGCAACCACGCTGATTGCGAAATTCGGTAAAGAACATATTCAGTGGGCCATCGTGCTGACCGGTTTTATCGTCGGTTTTGCGCTGTTCTACGAAGTGGGCTTTGTGCTGATGCTGCCGCTGGTCTTCACTATTGCTGCCGCCGCACGCCTGCCGCTGCTGTACGTCGGCGTGCCGATGGCCGCTGCGCTGTCAGTCACCCACGGTTTTCTGCCGCCGCATCCGGGACCAACGGCGATTGCTACCATCTTCCACGCGGATATGGGTAAAACCCTGCTGTACGGCTCACTGCTGGCCGTGCCAACGGTGATCCTTGCTGGTCCAGTGTTTGCCCGCTTCCTGAAAGGGATTGATAAGCCGGTTCCTGAAGGCCTGTTCAACCCGAAAACCTTCACCGAAGAAGAGATGCCAAGCTTTGGCGTCAGCGTCGCCACCTCTCTGGTGCCGGTGATTCTGATGGCATTCCGCGCGGTCTGCGAAATGATTCTGCCGAAAGGCCACCCGGTTTTGGCTTACGCTGAATTCTTCGGTGACCCGGTTATGGCAACGCTGATTGCTGTGCTGATCGCCATCTTCACCTTTGGCCTGAACCGTGGACGTACCATGGATCAGGTGATGACGACGGTTACTGAGTCGATCAAAATCATCGCCATGATGCTGCTGATCATCGGCGGTGGCGGGGCGTTCAAACAGGTACTGGTGGACAGCGGCATTGAGCCGTACATCGCCAATATCATGAACGGCAGCCATCTGTCGCCAATCCTGCTGGCGTGGTCCATTGCGGCGGTACTGCGTATTGCACTGGGTTCTGCGACCGTTGCGGCTATCACGGCGGGCGGTATTGTTGCTCCGTTAATTGCCTCCAGCGGCGCCAGTCCTGAGTTAATGGTTATCGCCGTCGGTTCCGGCAGCGTGATTTTCTCCCACGTTAACGACCCCGGCTTCTGGTTGTTCAAGGAGTATTTCAACCTGACCATCGTCGAAACCTTCAAGTCATGGTCCATCCTTGAAACCATTATTTCCCTGTGCGGCCTTGGCGGCTGTCTGCTGCTGTCGATGGTGGTGTAACGGGTTACGTTTCAAGCGAAAGCGAAGAGACAGACAATAAAAAACGGCGGGCCAAAAGGTCCGCCGTTTTTGTTGGTATGGCGAACAAGTCTCAGCCACTAAATTTTCAAATATGCCCTGATCCCATCGAGGAACATTTGGGTAGAGAGCATGACCAGAATCAGGCCCATCAGGCGCTCCAGCGCGCTGACGCCTTTGTCGCCGAGCAGGCGCAGGAACAGGTTCGACAGCAGTAAAATCCCCATCGACAGCCCCCAGGCAATGAACAGCGCCAGCGTCAGGTGAGTCATTTGATTCGGATATTGATGCGACAACAGCATCAGCGTAGCCAGAATCGATGGGCCGGCGACCAGCGGGATGGCCATCGGCACCAGGAAAGGTTCTTCACCGGCCGGTAAGCCGCTGCTGCTCTTCTCTTCTGACGGGAAAATCATTTTGATGGCGATCAGGAACAGGATAATACCGCCGGAAATCGACACCGTTTCAGTGCGCAGGTTGAGGAAAGAGAGGATCTTCTCACCGGCGAACAGGAATATCAGCATCAGGATCAGTGCGATCAGCATCTCGCGAATCAGCACCACGCGGCGGCGTTTCGGATCGAGATGTTTTAATACGGACATGAAGATCGGCAAGTTACCCAGCGGATCCATAATTAAAAACAGCAAGATGGTTGCTGAAATCATTTCAGTCATGACTACCTCAGAAGAAATTCGGCCTTTTAAAAACGCCTGTTATAAGTCGCGCTGCTAAAAAAGCCCCGACTATCGATTAAATTCACTTGCCACTTCTACACCATTTTGTAAGGTGGTAGACCATTGCACTGACAGGGTCGTCAGCGCTAAAAATTTCAAACACACTTTACGCAGCTATCACCCTCAGGGCAGGACAGTAATTATGAAAAACGTAGGTTTCGTTGGTTGGCGCGGGATGGTCGGTTCTGTACTCATGCAACGCATGATTGAAGAACGCGATTTTGACGCCATTCGCCCGGTATTTTTCTCCACCTCGCAGCACGGTCAGGCCGCACCGGCATTTACCGGTCAGCAGGGCACATTGCAGGACGCTTTTGACCTCGACGCACTGAGTGCGCTGGACATTATCATCACCTGTCAGGGCGGCGATTATACCAATGAAATCTATCCAAAGCTGCGTCAAATCGGTTGGAAAGGCTACTGGATCGACGCAGCATCCTCTCTGAGAATGGAGGATGACGCGATCATTATTCTGGATCCCGTCAATAGTAAGGTGATTCATCAGGGTATCGACAAAGGCATTAAGACCTTTGCCGGCGGAAACTGTACCGTCAGCCTGATGCTGATGTCCCTCGGTGGCTTGTTCGCCAATGACCTGATCGAGTGGGCATCTGTGGCGACCTATCAGGCGGCTTCTGGCGGTGGCGCGCGCCACATGCGCGAACTGCTGACCCAAATGGGCATGCTGCACAACAGCGTAGCGAAAGAGTTGCAGGACCCGGCTTCAGCCATTCTTGATATCGAACGTAAAGTCACCACGCTGACCCGCAGCGGCACTTTACCGACCGACAACTTTGGCGTTCCGCTGGCAGGGGGGCTGATTCCGTGGATCGACAAACAGCTCGACAACGGCCAGACCAAAGAAGAGTGGAAGGGCCAGGCCGAGACTAACAAAATTCTGGGCACGTCCAGCGTGATCCCGGTTGACGGTCTGTGCGTGCGTATCGGCGCACTGCGCTGCCACAGTCAGGCATTTACCCTGAAGCTGAAAAAAGACATTTCTATTCCGGAAATCGAACAGATGCTGGCGAGCCATAACGACTGGGTACGCGTCATTCCAAATGACCGCGAACTGTCGATGCGTGAACTGACGCCAGCAGCAGTGACCGGCACCATGAACACGCCGGTCGGGCGTCTGCGTAAACTGAATATGGGCCCGCAATACCTGTCCGCATTCACTGTCGGCGACCAGCTACTGTGGGGCGCCGCGGAGCCCCTGCGCCGTATGTTGCGCATTCTTTTGTAATCTCGTCAGAACGAAAAAACTTCACTGTTTTCTTGAAGCGGGACACCAGCACGGTGTCCCGTTTTTATTTCACTCATCAATCACTTCATGCTGTTTGCCCGCCTTCCTCAGCGCTTTTGGCTGAATTTCATTACGTGAAAAATTCCTCGGTTTTTGCCCCCGCCTTTTGACGACCTTTGTCTATGCTTAGTAGATGACTCAGACGCTTTTGAGAAGCGCAAACAAGCACTTATTTGGAAATTGTGAGCGCACACGCTGGCGCGCACGATTAAGCAAAAATAAATGACACACTCGTCACAAGGTCATAACAATTTCAGGAGCAAACTGAACAGACAATAATTATTGAGCATCTGAATGATTTCATTGAACTTATTGATTTAATTAATCATAGGACGAAATGCATGTCAGTACTTCCCGATCAGCACGTTATTAATCAACTCATTTCCGGCCATTACGCTGATCCGTTTTCGCTGTTGGGAATGCATTCTGTGGCGGCGGGCATCGAAGTGCGCGCGCTGCTGCCGGATGCCGATCAGGTCTGGGTGATTGATGCCGATAAAGGCACCAAAGTGGCTGAACTGCGACGCTACGACGATCGCGGTTTCTTTGTCGGGGTGATGCCCAGGCGCAAAAATCCCTTCCGTTACCGCCTCGAAGTGCGTTGGGGTGAAAATACTCACCTGATTGACGATCCTTACCGGTTTGGGACTTTGCTTCAGGAGCTGGACATCTGGCTGCTGGCAGAAGGCACACATTTGCGGCCTTACGAAAAACTGGGCGCGCACCCGCAGGTGCTGGATGGCGTTGAAGGCGTGAGTTTTGCTTTATGGGCACCCAATGCGACGCGTATTTCCGTCGTCGGCGAATTCAACTTTTGGGACGGCCGCCGCCATCCGATGCGGCGTCGCCGTGAAAACGGCATCTGGGAGTTGTTTATCCCCGCGGTGCGTGAAGGCCAGCTCTATAAATTCGAAGTGATCGACTGCCGGGGCAATGTCTCGCTGCGCGCTGACCCTTATGCGTTTGAAGCGCAGATGCGCCCGGAAACCGCCTCACTCGTCAGCCATCTTCCCGAAAAAGTCCCGTTCTCTGCTGACCGTAAACAAGCCAATGCGCTGAACCAGCCGGTGTCGGTGTATGAAGTACATTTGGGCTCGTGGCGCCGCCATACCGATGATAACTTCTGGTTAAGCTACGGCGAACTGGCTGAACAGCTGGTCTCCTACGCCAAGTGGATGGGTTTTACGCATATCGAACTGATGCCGATTAACGAACACCCGTTCGACGGCAGCTGGGGCTACCAGCCGCTCGGTATGTACGCGCCGACCCGCCGATACGGTACGCCACAGGAGTTTAAAGCGTTTATTGATGCGGCCCATAACGCCGGGCTGAATGTGATACTCGACTGGGTGCCGGGCCACTTCCCGAGCGATGCCCACGGTCTGGCGCAATTTGACGGCACGGCGCTGTACGAATATGCCGACCCGCGTGAAGGCTACCATCAGGACTGGAACACGTTGATTTACAACTATGGCCGCCACGAAGTGCGTAACTATCTGGCGGGCAATGGTTTCTACTGGATTGAACGCTACGGCATTGATGGTCTGCGGGTCGATGCCGTGGCCTCAATGATTTACCGCGATTACAGCCGCAAACCGGGCGAGTGGATCCCTAACTATTACGGTGGCCGCGAAAACCTCGAAGCCATCGCTTTTCTGAAATACACCAATCAGACCATCGGGCGTGAACTCGACGGTGCCGTGACGCTGGCCGAAGAGTCCACGGACTATCCGGGCGTCACCATGCCGCCGGACGCCAACGGTCTGGGGTTCCATTACAAATGGAATCTGGGGTGGATGCATGACTCGCTCAATTACATGCAACTCGACCCGGTTCACCGCAAATATCACCACAATCTTATGACGTTCGGCGTGCTTTACGCCTACAGCGAAAACTTTATTTTACCGCTTTCCCATGACGAAGTGGTGCACGGTAAAGGTTCGCTGCTCGACAGAATGCCCGGCGATGCGTGGCAGAAATTTGCCAACCTGCGCGCCTATTACGGCTTTATGTGGGCACACCCCGGCAAAAAACTGATGTTTATGGGCTGTGAATTTGCGCAGGGGCGCGAGTGGGATTTTAACAACAGCCTCGACTGGCATCTCCTGGATGATCATAACGGCTGGCACATCGGCGTTCAGCATCTGGTGCGGGACCTCAATCAGGTTTACCGCCAGCAAACGCCGCTGTATGAGCTGGACTTCAACCCGCGCGGCTTCGAATGGCTGGTGGTCGATGACCACGAGAATTCGGTGTTCGCCTTCGCGCGCCGCGACGACAACGGTGACGAAATCATTGTGGTCAGTAACTTCACCCCGGTGCCGCGTTACGACTACCGTATCGGCGTCGCGCGCGCGGGGCGTTATCACGAAATCCTCAATACCGATTCGCATTTCTATCGCGGGGGCAATATTGGTAATAACGGGGAGGTTTACAGTCAGCCTTCCGGGCAGCATCAGCGTGAGCACTCCATCAGCCTGACCATTCCGCCGCTGGCGACTATCTATCTGCGGCGGGAGGAGCGATGAAAAAACTCGAGACCGGCCAGCCAGCGCCTTACGGTGCCCAGTTGCGGGCAGAGGGCGTCAATTTTTGTCTGTTTTCGGCCCATGCGGAAAAAATCGAGCTCTGCCTGTTTGATGATACCGGTAGCGAGCAGCGCCTGACGTTACCGGGCCGCACCGGGAATCTGTGGCACGGTTTTCTGCCCGGCGCGAAAGCCGGTCAGCACTATGGATACCGGGTTTACGGCCCGTTTGACCCAGCGAAGGGGCTGCGCTTCAATCCGAAAAAACTGCTGATTGACCCCAGCGCCCGTGCGCTGGAAGGCGAGTTGCGCGACAACGCGCGGATGAACGGCGGCGTTGATGCACCGGATGAAAAAGACAGTGCCGTGGCTGCGCCGAAATCGGTGGTGGTCAGTGATTCCTTCGACTGGGGCGACGATGCACCGCCCGCCACGCCGTGGGGTGAAACGGTGATTTATGAAGCCCACGTGCGCGGCCTGACGCGTCAGCATCCGCACATTCCGGCGGCCTTGCGCGGCACCTATGCCGGGCTGGCGCATCCGGTCATGCTCGAATATTTGCAGCATCTGGGCATCACGGCGATTGAATTATTGCCGGTGCAGCATCACGCCGACGAACCGCGCCTGCAACGCCTCGGGCTGAGTAACTACTGGGGCTACAACGTGCTGGCCCCCTGCGCGGTCGAACCCAGCTATGCCAGCCGCCAGAAAGGCATTTCCGCACTCAACGAATTCAAAGTGGCGGTGAAAGCGCTGCATCAGGCCGGGATCGAAGTGATCCTCGATGTGGTGTTTAACCACAGCGCCGAGCTGGACGTTGACGGGCCATTCATCTCTTTTCGCGGCATTGATAACCCCAGTTGGTACTGGCTGCGCGACGATGGCAGCGACGACAATCTCACCGGCTGTGGCAACGCGCTGCGCCTGGTGGATGAGGAGATCGTTGAATGGACTCTCGACTGCCTGCGTTACTGGGTGCGCGAATGTCACGTCGATGGCTTTCGTTTTGATCTCGCCACGCTTCTGGGTAGAACGCCGAAATTCACTGCTGATTCCCCGCTGTTCAACGCTATTCGTGCCGACAGTCTGCTGTCCGGCGTCAAACTGATTGCCGAACCCTGGGACATCGGCCAGGGCGGTTATCAGCTCGGTCATTTCCCGTCGCCTTTCGCCGAGTGGAGCGATCTGTGGCGTGACGATATGCGTAAATTCTGGCTGCACGGCGATCTTTCTCTCGGGCAATTTGCCGGGCGCTTTGCCGCGTCGGCCGATCTCTTTAACCACGGTACACGCGCACCTCACGCCAGTATCAATATGCTCACGGCGCACGACGGTTTTACCCTGCGCGATGTGGTCAGCTTCAACAATAAACATAACGAAGCCAACGGCGAAAATAACAGTGACGGCCACAATGAAAACTACAGCCAGAACCACGGCGTAGAAGGGCTGAATGCGTCGGATGAGGTGCTGCGTCAGCGGCGTCTCAGCCAGCGCGCAATGCTGGCGACATTATTATTGTCGCAGGGTACGCCGATGCTGCTGGCCGGTGATGAACACGGCAACAGCCAGTCGGGCAACAACAATGCCTACTGTCAGGACAATCCGCTGACCTGGCTGGACTGGAACAGTGCCGATGACAGCCTGACCGCTTACGTGGCCGCGCTGGTGACGCTGCGTAAAAAAATACCCGCGCTGATGCAGGATCAATGGTGGCGCGGTGAAGGGAGTGACGTCGAATGGCTGGATGCGCAGGGCCAGCCGATGCAGGCCGCCAGCTGGGAGCAGGGATCGCAGCAACTGCTGCAAATCCGTCTTTCTGGCCACTGGTTACTGGTGCTGAATGCCTCGCTGGGTGATGTCGATATGCAGCTGCCCGCAGGGCGCTGGCAGCCGGTCGCCCCGTTTAATTCGGTCCTTTTTGGAGAAGAACCCCAGCGTGTCAGGGATGATTTGACCTGGCGTGCGGCAGCAAAAACCCTCTGCGTGCTCCATTGCTATGAATAACAACACCGCACGCACACAGGAAAGTCAGCAGAGTTATGCAAGGAGTCAGCCATGAACATAAAAGAAAACAGAGATCCGGTAATGCTGGCAAGGCAGTTACCCCTGAAATCCGTCGCGCTGATCCTGGCCGGTGGGCGGGGCTCGCGTCTTAAGGATTTAACCGCTACCCGTGCCAAACCTGCGGTGCACTTTGGCGGCAAGTTCCGCATCATCGATTTCGCTCTGTCGAACTGCCTCAATTCCGGCATCCGCCGTATCGGCGTGATCACGCAATATCAGTCACATACGCTGGTTCAGCACATTCAGCGCGGCTGGTCGTTCCTCAACGAAGAGATGAACGAATTTGTGGATTTACTGCCCGCGCAGCAACGCCAGAGCACCGAGCATTGGTACAAAGGCACCGCCGATGCGGTCTATCAAAATCTGGATATCATCCGCCGTTACGAAGCCGAATACGTGGTGATCCTCGCCGGTGACCACATCTACAAAATGGATTACTCGCGCATGTTGGTCGATCACGTCGAAAAGGGCGGCGAATGCACCGTTGCCTGTCTCGCGGTTCCGCTGAATGAGGCCAGTGAGTTTGGCGTGATGGACGTCGGCGAAGATTATCAAATCAAGAGCTTCCTCGAAAAACCGCAGAACCCGCCTTCCATTCCCGGTCAGCCGGACATGGCGCTGGCGAGCATGGGGGTCTACATTTTTAATGCCGACTACCTGTTCCGGCTGCTTGAAGAGGACATGGCCAGCGAAGAGTCCAGCCATGATTTCGGCAAAGACCTGCTGCCGAAAATCACCCGTGAGGGGGCGGCATGGGCGCACCCGTTCGGTCTGTCATGCGTCACGCAAAATACTGAGTTGCCGCCTTACTGGCGTGATGTCGGCACACTTGATGCGTATTGGAAAGCCAATCTGGATCTGGCCTCTGTGACCCCGGAACTGGATATGTACGACCGTTCGTGGCCAATCCGCACCCATATGGAACCGCTGCCGCCCGCCAAGTTTGTGCAGGACCGCTCCGGCAGCCACGGCATGACCATGAATTCTCTGGTCGCCGGTGGCTGTATTGTTTCAGGTTCGGTGGTTGTCAACGCCGTGCTGTTCCCGCGCGTGCGGGTGAATTCGTTCTGCAATATCGATTCGACCATCCTGTTGCCGGACGTCAACGTCGGCCGCTCATGCCGCTTACGTAAATGTGTTATCGACCGCGCCTGCCATATTCCCGAAGGCATGGTGATCGGCGAAAACGCCGACGAAGACAGTAAACGTTTTTACCGCTCAGAGGACGGCGTAGTCCTGGTAACCAGAGCGATGTTAGCGAAATTGTAATACCCGGCGTCCTTGAAGCCGTGGCTGCATTAGCTCCATTCGTGAATCCGACTCACTTACCTGTGTAAGCTCATCGGAATTCACGCATTTGCCGCCTTGCCACAACTCCAATGACTTGGGTATGTCTGTGAGAAATTGAAAACGAGATAACTCGGAATGATAGTGGTCCGGGACGGT
Organism: Ewingella sp. C233; assembly: GCF_055407225.1. NCBI lineage: Bacteria > Pseudomonadati > Pseudomonadota > Gammaproteobacteria > Enterobacterales > Yersiniaceae > Ewingella > Ewingella sp. C233. The sequence goes on along the minus strand of NZ_JBUZRI010000004.1, from coordinate 107,634 downwards.
GCAACAGGGAGAATGTTGACGTCTGCCCCGATAATTTTTGCTCACCATCCCGGTAATGATCCCGTGGTGGTGATGATAATTCAGGAGCGCGAATGCAGGTTTTACATGTTTGTTCAGAGCTGTTTCCCCTGTTAAAAACCGGGGGACTTGCTGACGTCGCGGGTGCGCTTCCCGCCGCTCAAATAGCGGGAGGGACAGACGTACGCGTACTGATCCCGGCCTTCCCCGATATCAAACGGGGCATCGGAGAGACGCACATTGTTGGCCACCTTGATACTTTCGCCGGACACGTGACGCTGCGCTACGGCGTATTTCAGGGCGTGGGGATTTATATCATTGATGTGCCGGGGCTGTATGACCGTCCCGGCAGCCCGTATCACGATCAATCATCTTTTGCGTATCCGGATAACCATCTGCGCTTTGCCCTGCTGAGCTGGATGGCGGCGGAACTGGGGAGTGGTTTTGACGGAATGTGGAAGCCGGACATTATTCAGTCGCACGACTGGCACGCCGGGCTGACGTCGGCCTATGTGCGTGCGCGGCATATTCCGGTTAAAACGGTCTTCACCGTCCACAATCTGGCGTTTCAGGGGCTGTTCGACAGCTACCATTTGCAGCATTTACAGATCCCCTTTGAGTTCTTCCAGATGCACGGTCTGGAGTTCTACGGGCAGATTTCCTACCTGAAGGCCGGGCTATTCTATTCAGACCACATTACTACCGTCAGCCCGACCTATGCCAAAGAGATCACCCGCCCAGAATTTGGTTACGGGATGGAGGCTTTGCTGCTTGAGCGTGAACGCGAAGGGCGGCTGACGGGGATTCTCAACGGCGTGGATGATGCTATCTGGCAGCCGCGCGACGATGCATTGCTGTCCGCGCGCTATGACGCTGATGACCTGCGTTCGAAGATGATTAACAAAGCTTATCTGCAACGGGCGATGGGACTGGACGTAGACGACTCGCGGCTGGTGTTCGCCGTGGTGAGCCGTCTGACCAGTCAGAAAGGATTGGATCTGGTGCTCGAAGCGCTGCCGGACCTGCTTGAACGTGGCGGCCAGCTGGCGGTGCTTGGCGCGGGTGACGTAGTGCTTCAACAGGCTTTTCTGGCGGCTGCGGCAGACAATCCGGGGCAGGTTGGCGTACAACTTGGTTATCACGAGGCGTTCTCGCACCGCATTATCGGTGGTGCTGACGTCATTATGGTGCCGAGCCGTTTCGAACCCTGCGGGCTGACCCAGCTTTATGGGTTGAAGTATGGCACCTTGCCGCTGGTACGCCGCACCGGCGGACTGGCCGATACGGTGGTGGACTGCGCGCTGGAGAATCTGGCCGACGGCACAGCCAGCGGATTTGTGTTTGAAGAGGCGAACGGGCAATCGTTAGCCAGTGCTATCCGCCGGGCCTTCGTGCTGTGGAGCCGGCCAAAACACTGGCGCCACGTGCAGCGTCACGCGATGGGGCTCGACTTCGGCTGGCAGGTCGCGGCTCAGGCCTATCTTTCACTTTATCAACGCTTGCTGCCTTAAAGACTGAGAAGCGGCATTATTTGATTGGGAACGCAACGCTATGACTTCACCTTTTAATTACACTTCGCCGACCGTCAGTGTTGAAGCGCTGAAACACTCTATCGCTTACAAACTGATGTTTATTATCGGCAAAGATCCCTCGATTGCCACTCAGCATGACTGGCTGAACGCCACGCTGTTTGCCGTGCGTGACCGCATGGTGGAGCGCTGGTTGCGCTCCAACCGCGCACAGACCTCGCAGGATGTGCGGCAGGTGTATTACCTGTCGATGGAGTTCCTGATTGGCCGCACGTTGTCGAATGCGCTGCTGTCGATGGGCATTTACGATGACATCAAACAAGCGCTCGATGAGATGGGTTTCGACCTCGAAGAGCTGATTGGCGAAGAGAACGACCCGGGCCTCGGCAACGGCGGTCTGGGGCGACTGGCAGCCTGTTTCCTGGATTCGCTGGCCACCCTGGCGCTGCCGGGGCGCGGTTACGGCATCCGCTACGAATACGGCATGTTCGCGCAGAACATCATCAACGGTGAGCAGAAAGAGTCACCGGATTACTGGCTGGAATACGGTAACCCGTGGGAATTTCAGCGCCATAACACCCGCTATAAAGTGCGTTTCGGTGGACGCCTGCAGCACGAAGGGGCGAAAACCCGCTGGCTGGAAACGGAAGAAGTTATTGCCTGCGCTTACGACCAGATTATCCCCGGTTTTGATACCGATGCCACCAACACGCTGCGGCTGTGGGGCGCGCAAGCCAGTAATGAAATCAACCTCGGTAAATTTAATCAGGGGGACTACTTTGCGGCGGTAGAAGATAAAAACCACTCGGAAAACGTTTCGCGAGTGCTCTACCCGGATGACTCCACTTACTCAGGCCGCGAACTGCGCCTGCGTCAGGAGTATTTCCTGGTCTCCGCCACTGTGCAAGACATTCTCAACCGCCATTACGTCACCCACCATACCTATGAGAATCTGGCTGATAAGATTGCCATCCATCTCAATGATACCCATCCGGTGCTCTCCATCCCCGAGCTGCTGCGACTGCTGATCGACGAGCATAAATTCGATTGGGATAAAGCTTGGGATACGGTGAGTAAAGTCTTCTCCTACACCAACCACACCCTGATGAGTGAAGCGCTGGAGACCTGGCCGGTGGATATGATCGGTAAAATTCTGCCGCGCCATCTGGAGATCATCTTCCAGATTAACGATCACTTCCTCAAAGAAGTGGCGGTGAAGGTGCCGGATGACAGCGGTATTTTGTCGCGCGTGTCGATTATCGACGAAGAGCATGGCCGCAAGGTGCGTATGGCGTGGCTGGCGGTGATCGCCAGTCATAAAGTCAACGGCGTCTCGGCGCTGCACTCCGAGCTGATGGTGCAGTCGTTGTTTGCTGATTTTGCCAAAGTATATCCGGACCGCTTCTGCAACAAAACCAACGGTGTTACGCCGCGTCGCTGGCTGGGGCTGGCCAACAAGCCGCTGTCGAAAGTGCTGGATGATGCCATCGGTCATAACTGGCGCACCGATCTGAGCCAGCTGGAAGAGCTGAAACAGAACATTGACTACCCAAGTTTCCTTGAGGCACTGCGCAAGGCCAAGCTGGAGAACAAAAAACGGCTGGCGGTTTTCATCGCGCAGAAACTCGATGTGGTGGTTGATCCTAAAAGCCTGTTCGACGTGCAGATCAAGCGTATTCACGAATACAAACGCCAGCTGATGAACGTTCTGCATGTGATCACCCGCTACAACCGCATTATTGAAGACCCCGATGCAGGCTGGGTGCCACGTACGGTGATCTTCGCCGGTAAAGCGGCATCGGCTTATTATGCCGCCAAGCAGATTATCCGCCTGATCAACGACGTTGCCAGCGTGATCAACAACGATCCGCGCGTGCGCGACAAACTCAAAGTGGTGTTTATTCCAAACTACAGCGTCAGTCTGGCGCAGATGATCATTCCGGCTGCTGACCTCTCCGAGCAGATCTCTCTGGCAGGTACTGAAGCTTCAGGCACCAGTAATATGAAATTTGCCCTTAATGGCGCGCTGACCATCGGCACACTGGACGGGGCTAACGTCGAAATGCTCGAACACGTTGGTGAGGAGAACATCTTCATCTTCGGCAACACCACGCCGCAGGTCGAGCAGCTGCGCCGCGATGGCTATAACCCGCACACCTACTACGAGCAGGATGCCGAGCTGCATCAGGTGCTGACCCAAATCGCCACCGGCGTTTTCAGCCCCGGCGAGCCGAAGCGCTACAGCAACCTGTTCGACACGCTGGTGAACCTCGGTGATCACTATCAGGTACTGGCGGATTACCGCAGCTACGTTGATATGCAGGACAAAGTTGACGAGCTTTATAAAGAGCCGGAAGAGTGGACACGCCGGACTCTGCTAAATATCGCCAACATGGGCTATTTCTCATCCGACCGTACCATTCAGGAGTACGCCGACGAGATCTGGAACATTAAGCCGATTAAGCTGTAGCAGTAGAGCATTGATATGAAAAAGGCACCCGATGGGTGCCTTTTTGCGTTGGTCTGCTGAAGTTTAAGATGCCAGCGACAAATGTTTCTTTTGCTGCTTATGGGTTGCCAGCCACTCGGCGACGCGCTGTTGCTGGGCTTTGTCCAGCCACATGCCGAGTTTGGTACGCCGCCAGATGGCGTCGTCCAGCTCGATAACCCACTCTTTTTCCACCAGATAACGCAGTTCGGCTTCGTACAGACCGTGGCCGAAATCTTCGCCGAGCGATTCCAGACTGGTAGCATCCGCGATAAACAACTCGGTCTGACTGCCGTAAGTATGGGTATAGCGACGGGCCAGCGATTCAGGCAACCATTTGAAGCGGTTGCGCAGGTTGGCAGCGTAAGTTTCGCGATCTCCGCCCAGTTTTCCGCCCGGCAATACAGCATTTTTGGTCCAGGCGGGACCGGCTTTCGGGTAGTACTTAGTCAGTTTTTCCAGCGCGTGTTCAGCCAGTTTACGGTAGGTGGTGAGCTTGCCGCCGAAGACTGACAGCAGCGGAGCCTTACCGTCCTGATCGTGCACGTCCAGCGTGTAATCGCGGGTGACTGCCTGCGGAGAATCAGACTCATCGTCACACAGCGGACGCACACCGGAATAGCTCCAGACGATATCCTCTGTGGTCAGCTGCTTCTTAAAGTGATCGTTGTACACTTTAAGCAGGTAACTGGTCTCTTTATCATCGATTTTCACATCTTTCGGATCACCGTGATACTCCACGTCGGTGGTGCCGATGATGGAGAACTCATCCAGCCACGGGATCACAAACACAATGCGGTGATCTTCGTTCTGCAGAATATAAGCCTGCGGCTGATTGTGGGCGCGTGGTACCACAATGTGGCTGCCTTTGATCAGACGAATGCCGTAAGGGGATTTTAACTTCAGGCCATCGTCGAAGAAATGTTTGACCCACGGGCCAGTGGCATTCACCAGACCTTTGGCGCGCAAGGTGAAGGTTTTGCCGGTATCAATCTCTTCGGCTTCCACCATCCACAGTCCGTCTTCACGCCATGCACGGGTCACACGGGTACGGGTACGCACTTCGCCACCGCGTTCTTCCACTTCCTGAGCGTTGAGCACCACTAAACGCGCATCATCAACCCAGCAGTCGGAATATTCGAAGCCTTTGGTCAGCTCAGGTTTCAGCACGGAATCCGCGCCAAATTTCAGCCCTTTACTGGATGGCAAACTGGTGCGTTTTCCCAGATGGTCGTACATGAACAGACCGATGCGGATCATCCAGGCCGGGCGCAGATGTGGCTGGTGCGGCAGGCGGAAACGCATCGGGAAAGCGATGTGTGGCGCAAGGCGCAGCAGGACTTCGCGTTCGGCCAGTGCTTCACTGACCAGGCGGAATTCGTAGTGTTCAAGATAGCGCAAACCACCGTGAATCAGCTTTGAACTGGCCGAAGACGTTGCGCTGGCCAAGTCTTGCGCTTCCAGCAGCAGAACGGACAGCCCACGGCCAGCCGCATCCGCAGCGATGCCGGTACCATTAATACCGCCACCGATTACGATCAAGTCTTTGGTTTCCACGTCATCTTCCTCCAGATGTTCGAAATAGCTCTTTTATGTTCGTTTTCGCTCACGATTGTAATCGAGAATCATCAAACAAGCCAAGCGTTAACCAAATAAAAACATTTAGGCGTGATGCAGGTAACATTATTTTGTCGTTTTTGCGCAAAAAGGTCAGGGATAAAGCAAAAGGAAAGAGAAAAGCGCGGAGTTTTTCGCAATTGTTCGTTTGACGGCGGGGATGAATTGGGAGAAAGCACCGGATGCGTGTCAGGAACGCATCCGGCGGGCAGGGCGGTTTAGCAGAGTTCGAGCTGAACGTCGTACTTGTCGATGATTTTCATGACGCTTTCCGGTGGCTGCTGGTCGGTGAACAGATAGTCGATCAGACTCATGTTACCGAGGTTAACCATTGCGTTACGGCCAAACTTGGAGTGGTCGGTGACCAGCATCACGCAGCGCGAGTTCTCAATGATGGCGCGTTTGGTACGCACTTCATGGTAGTCAAACTCCAGCAGCGAGCCATCCATGTCGATGCCGCTGATGCCCAGAATGCCGTAGTCGAGGCGAAACTGAGAGATAAAGTCCAGCGTGGCTTCGCCCATGATACCGCCGTCGCGGGTGCGTACTTCGCCTCCGGCCAGGATCAGGCGGAAATCTTCTTTGGCCGTCAGCAGCGTGGCGACGTTCAGGTTATTGGTCACGACGCGCAGATTCTTATGGTTGAGCAGCGCATGAGCCACGGCTTCCGGCGTGGTGCCGATATCAATAAACAGCGTTGCCCCATCAGGGATCTGCGCAGCGACGCGCTGGGCAATACGCGCTTTCTCTTCCGACCACATGATTTTTCGGTCGTTGTAGGCGGCGTTGACCGAACTCGATGGCAGTGCTGCGCCGCCGTGATGACGGTGAATTTTGTTCTGCTCGGCCAGATCGTTGAGGTCGCGGCGGATCGTCTGCGGGCTGACGGCAAAGTGCTCAACCAGTTCTTCCGTGCTGACGTAACCCTGCTGGCGTACGAGGTCAATAATGGCGTCATGGCGTTGTGTCTGTTTCACCGAAATCCCCTAATTCTGTTTTTTATGTGACGTGCGGGTGTCAACAAAGGCCATGAGCAGGCCAAGCACCAGACCGAAAACGTGCGCGGCATTGGCAATCGCCATGCCCATCACGTTGAAGTAGCCCAGCACCAGCCAGGCAATGGAAAATACCATTAGTCCGCGCGGCAGAGAAATTCCGCGTTCGGGTTTGAGTTCGCCGGTCAGCCAGACGTAACCCATCAGCGCGTAAACCACGCCGGACAAACCGCCAAACCAGATGCCGCTGAATAACGACTGCCCCCAGCCGCTGACCAGTGCAGAGACCAGAGTAATGGTGAACAGTTTGCCGGTGCCGAGGCGTTTTTCCACCGGTCCGCCGAGATACCACCACCACAGCAGATTGAACAGAATATGCAGCAGGGAGAAGTGCAGCAATGCCGGGCTGAACCAGCGCCAGATTTCAGCATACTGACTACTGCCCATCGGCCATGCCAGCACGCGCATCACGCTTTCATCACCGTAAATTTGTTGCAGGATATAAACTGCGATGCACAGGAAAATGACTGCCATAGTCAGCGGTCCGGCCTGGCTGCGAATGCGCTGCCAGTAAGAGTAGTGCTGATAGCTCAGGTGCGCATCGGTGCTGCCGGTGTGCCAGCTCGCGGCCAGATAACGCTCATGCAACGGATCTTCTAAAAACAGCGCGACCTGCTGCTCAACTTCGGGCAAACGGGATTCATCGTCCAGCCACAGTTGCACTTCCTGACTCTCTTTTTTGACCTGCAGTTTTATCCCCTGCGTCGCCATGTAATCAACAAAGGCCAGGGCCAGACGGGGATTGTTCAGGCTAAGAATGCGTACCATATTATTTTGCTGGTCCTGTAATAGTTTGATTTTTCGACGACATGGGTAGGGTAACCCTATCTGCCAGCTTTAGGAAAATCGATTATACCCGTCATACTGCAAGTTGCAGCATTGTTGGCTGCTTTCACTCAGCCCGGTCACAAGGTACGGCCATGCTCCCTGGGATTCGTTCTATTGCCGCCGTGCTGCGACTCGAATTATTTTGGGAATATCACGTCAGAGGCGCGGCTGTATGCTGCATAAAAAAAACCGACCGGGCAAACCCTGGTCGGTTTTTTTGTCAAAACAGTGACGCGAAGGGGAAATTACAACCCTTCGAGCGCCTGCTGAATATCGTCCACTAAATCTTCCACATCTTCAATGCCGATGCTGATACGCACCAGACCGTCAGTGATGCCGCTTTGACGGCGTACTTCCGGCGATACCGCGCTGTGCGTGGTAGTGGCCGGATGGCAGGCCAGCGAGTCGGTGTCACCCACTGAAACAGCCTGCGTAATAAGGGTCAGCTTATCGAGGAACGTCCTTGCCGCGTCGCGACCGCCGCGCAGTTCAATGGCCATAATGCCGCCGAATAATTTCATCTGGCGCGCCGCAATCTCATGGCCCGGATGGCTTTTCAGCCCCGGATAAAACACCTGCGATACTGCCGGGTGCGCATCCAGCACTTCAGCAATGTGCGCGGCGCTGAGTGAACTGGCTTCAACGCGCAGAGGCAGGGTTTTCAGGCCACGGGTCAGCAGGGCGGCTTCGAACGGACTTAAGCAGCCGCCGAATTGTTTCAGGCTCAGGGTACGGATCGGGTCAATCAGCGCTTTGCTGCCGACGACGACACCGCCGGTCGCATCACCGTGGCCGCTGATGTATTTGGTGGCGGAGTGCAGGGAAATGTCGATGCCCAGATCCAGCGGACGCGTCAGATAAGGGGTGGCGAAAGTATTATCTACTACGCTGACCGCACCCGCCTGTTTTGCAATACGCGCAATTTCGGCGATATCTGCAATACCCAACACCGGGTTCGCCGGGGTTTCAACAAACACCATCTTGGTGTGTACCGTCAGCGCTGCCTGCAAATCTTTCGTGTCAGCCACGAATACCGGTTTGATGCCATAACGCGGCAACAGGTTGCGGATCACCCCTTCGGTGCCACCGTAAAGTGTACCGACGTGGATGATTTCATCGCCCGGAGAGAGCAGGGCAAACAGTACGGCGCTGATGGCCGCCATTCCACTGGCACAGGCTACGGCGCTTTCTCCGCCTTCGAGGGCGGCCATTTTCTGCTCAACAACGGCAACGGTCGGGTTAGCGAAGCGGCTGTAAGAGTAGCCCGGTTCTTCGCCGCTGAAACGCCGTGCGCCGCTGTCGAAATCATCGTAGGAGAAAGCCGACGTGGCAGTAATTGGCGTGGCAATGGCGCCGGTCAGTTTGTCAGGTTGCTGGCCGGCATGAACCGCCAGCGTACGCATGCCCAGAGGGCGGGAGTTTTCCAGGTGTTTCATCTTCATATCCTATAAATATCAGAGATAAATTATACCAATACTTAAAAGGTGCAGCTTATTCGGCTTAAGAACATTTAAGATGCAGACCAAACCAATGGTTATAACCAAGCGGTCGCGCCACGAGGGGCCGCTATCTAAAATGCGAAGGGGAGAAACGCCTGGGATCAGGCTTCTACATCTTGAGGGAAGGTTTTTGACCAGGCTTCGAAGCCGCCGTCAACGCTGTAGACCGACTCGAAACCTTGTCCGATCAAGAATTGCGCGGCGCCGCGGCTGCTGATGCCGTGGTAACACATCACCAGCACCGGCGTTTTGGCGTCGGCGGTTTGCATGAAGGCTGCCATGCTTTCATTACTCAGATGGAATGCGCCGGGAGCGTGGGCCGCACCAAAACTTTGTGGGTCGCGGATATCGACCATCACCGCGTCGCCGGATTTCAGACGGGTATGTGCAAGCTCTACGCTGATTGCTTCAAATTGTTCCATGCGGACTGGCCTCGTTAAGGATCACTGAGGCTATTCTACCGAATTATTGCGCCACCAAGACCAGACAAACCGCAGGGATAACCAAAATAAACATTCAGACCAGAATCACCTTCACGCCTTTTGCGCGCAGCTGATCGAGGATCGTCGCATCGGCGTCCTGCCCGGTGATAAGCACATCGATTTGCTCGGTGCGGCTAAACAGCATCCCGGCACGCTGGCCGACTTTAGTGCTGTCTACCAGTACCGCCAGTTTACCGACGTAATTCAGCATCTTCTGTTCGGCCATTGCGGTGAGCATATCGGTTTTATAGAGACCGTCGCTGGTCAGCCCTGCGCCGCTGGTGAACATCCAGTGACCGGCATACAGACTGGCGTCACCATCTTGCGGAGCCAGCGTGATGGACTGACTTTTATTGTACTGGCCACCCATGATAACCACGCTCTCGTGCTCCTGCTCAATCAGATAATTGGCCAGCGGCAGATAGTTGGTGATCACCTGAATATCTTTACCGCACATTTCACGGCCCAGCAGAAAGGCAGTAGAACCGCAGTTAATCACCACGCTTTCACCCGGCTGGCAGAGTTGCGCCGCCGCCTGAGCGATACGCATTTTTTCATTAAGATTTTGCGTCTGGTGAATGTTCAGCGGCGTCCAGTTTTGGCGCGGGGAGGTGACGGCTTCGGCACCGTTGCGCACTTTACGCAGCTTGCCCAGCTCATTGAGTTTGGTGATATCGCGGCGCGCCGTAGCGGGCGAAATATCAAAATTGCCGATCACATCTGAGACAGAAATCTGGCCCTGACGCTGTAAAAGCTCAAGGATCGCATTGTGGCGTTGTGGTTCTGTCATGGTGTCTCCGCGGGGGTAATGATTACCGCGTGATTATAGACGAGCATTTAAAGCATTCAATCATCATTTTCTGAGAGGGCGCGGAGAAGGAGATCCCCGCACCTTCCCTTATTGACTTATTAAAGGAATGATTTGAAAGGCAAATCTGTTTCTGTGGTGAAGCAATCATCGAAGCCACGCGGATAGTGATATTCGAAATTATCTTTGTCATCCGGGTAAGTAAACTTGCCACCAACCTGCCAGATAAACGGCTTGAAGCCATATTTCAGGCGATCTTTTTTCATCTCCCACAGTACGCGGATCTCCTGCGGGTCAGCCTGGAAGTTAGACCAGATATCATGGTGGAAGGGAATAACTACCTGTGTTTTCAGTGACTCAGCCATGCGCAACATATCGACGCTGGTCATTTTATCGGTCACGCCGCGCGGGTTTTCGCCGTAGGAGCCGAGTGCTACGTCGACTTTATATTCGTTACCGTGCTTGGCGTAGTAGTTGGAATAGTGGGAATCACCGCTGTGGTACAGGTTACCGCCCGGCGTTTTAAACAGATAGTTTACCGCGCGCTGATCCATCATGTCCGGCAGCACGCCAGCCGCCTTCTGGTCTGCTGGCAAGGTGATGAGCACGGTGCGGTCAAACGAATCCAGCGCGTGAATTTCCACATCTTTAATTCGCACGACTTTCCCCGGCGTCATCACAATGCAGCGCTCTGCCGGAACGCCCCAGCTCATCCATAAATCCACGCAGGTTTGCGGGCCGATAAACGGCACGTCTGCGGCACAGTTTTGCATGACGGCTGCTGCTACGTTGACGTCAATGTGGTCATTGTGGTCATGCGTTGACAGGACGGCGTCGATCTCTCTGATAGCAAAGGGATCCAGTACGAACGGCGTGGTGCGCAGGTTAGGTTGCAGTTTCTTCACGCCTGCCATGCGCTGCATCTGGTGACCAGTTTTCATCAGCGGGCTGCTGTGATTTTGCTTGCCCACGCCACACCAGAAGTCGACACAAATATTGGCACCCCCTTCTGATTTCAACCAAATACCCGTACAACCCAGCCACCACATGGCGAAGGTACCCGGCGCGACGCGCTCCTGTTCGATCTCCTCGTTTAACCAGGTACCCCACTCAGGAAAGGTGCTGAGGATCCAGGACTCGCGGCTGATGGTTTCTACTTTACTCATGGTCTTCCCTCGTCATGTGTTGAAGTGCGAATTTAATCACATGAAGTCATTTTGTGATTAAATATGATTTGTTGTGAGGAAATTATCATTGATTTAAGCCACTGACAATGGAAAAAATGCGGATAAAGCGTACGGTATACGATGGTGTATTGCAGGAAATATATTCTGAAAATCGCCTGTAATTGATGGAATAATGATTTATATATATGAATTTATTACTATAATTATCTGAGTGTAAACAGGGGGTATAGCAACGTTCAACGATAACTTGCGAGCACGCTCACAAATAATCACATTGAATCTTTTACTGACTGTCGGTGAGCATTAGAGTTCCAGCGTCCCTACATCGTTTGTGGCTAATGCATCAGGGTAAAAGCCTGGGCGGGTCTCTCGAAGGTTAACGGAGTGTTTTATGGAATTCCTCTATACCGTATTTACCGTATTTTTTAATCAGGTGATGACCAACGCCCCGCTGTTGCTGGGTATCGTCACTATGTTGGGTTACATCCTGCTCAGGAAAAGCGCGAGTGTGATCATCAAAGGCACCATCAAAACCATTATCGGTTTTATGTTGCTGCAGGCCGGTTCCGGGATTCTGACAGGTACATTCAAACCGGTGGTCGCCAAACTGTCAGAAGTTTACGGCATCAACGGCGCGATATCTGACACCTACGCCTCGATGATGGCAACGGTTGAGCGCATGGGCGATGCCTATAGCTGGGTCGGTTACGCAGTGCTTATTGCGCTTGGCCTCAATATTCTTTATGTCGTTTTTCGCCGCATCACGGGCATCCGCACCATCATGCTCACCGGCCACATCATGTTTCAGCAGGCCGGGCTGATTGCCGTGTTCTTCTACATCATGGGATATTCGATGTGGACGACCATCTGGTCAACGGCGTTTCTTGTGTCGCTCTACTGGGGCATCACCTCCAACATGATGTACAAACCGACGCAAGCCGTGACGGAAAACAGCGGCTTTTCCATCGGTCACCAGCAACAGTTTGCCTCATGGATTGCCTATAAAATCGCGCCATATCTGGGCAAGAAAGAAGAGAGTGTGGAAGACCTTAAACTGCCGGGCTGGCTGAACATTTTCCATGACAATATCGTTTCAACTGCCATCGTTATGACCGTTTTCTTCGGCATTATCCTCTGCTCGTTTGGTCTTGATACCCTGCAAAAGATGGCCGGTAAAACGCACTGGACCATTTATATCCTGCAGACCGGCCTGATGTTCGCCGTGGCTATTTTCATCATCATTCAGGGCGTGCGCATGTTTGTCGCCGAATTGACGGAAGCCTTCAACGGTATTTCTCAACGTTTAATCCCCGGTGCCGTTCTGGCTATCGACTGCGCGGCGATTTACAGCTTCGCGCCAAATGCGGTGGTCTGGGGCTTTATGTGGGGCACCATCGGTCAGTTGATTGCCGTCGGCATTCTGTTTGCGATGGGCTCATCCATCATGATCATCCCCGGCTTCATCCCGATGTTCTTCTCCAACGCGACTATCGGCGTATTTGCTAATCACTTCGGTGGCTGGCGCGCCGCACTGAAAATCTGTCTGGTGATGGGCATGCTCGAAATATTCGGTTGTGTTTGGGCCATCAAACTGACGGGCCTGAGTGCCTGGATGGGCATGGCAGACTGGTCAATTCTCGCACCTCCGATGATGCAGGGCTTCTTCAGCATCGGGATGGCCTTTATGGGCGTCATCGTGGTCATTGCACTGCTTTATATGTTCTTTGCGGGGCGTACATTGCGCGCCGAAGAGGACGCTGAAAAACAAACGCTTAATCAATCTACTTCTCACTAATCAACGAGGTTCCCATGACAGTACGAATTTTGGCGGTATGCGGTTGCGGGCAAGGCAGTTCGATGATCATGAAGATGAAAATTGGGCAGTTCCTGACGCAGGAAGGGGTGGATCACACCATGAACAGTTGCGCAGTCGGTGAGTACAAATCTGAACTGGGTGGAGCTGACATTATCGTCGCCTCTACGCACGTGGCAGATGAGATCACCGTCAGTGGCAATAAATACGTAGTGGGCGTGCGCAATATGCTCTCTGCCGCTGACTTTGGCCCGAAGGTGATGGAAGTGATCAACGCGCACTTCGCCAAAGACCTGAAGAAATAAGGAGCATCCATGAAACTGCGTGATTCTCTGGCTGAAAATCAGTCTATCCGCCTGAACGCGGAAGCAGAAACCTGGCAGGAAGCCGTAAAGATTGGTGTCGATTTACTGGTGGACGCCGGCGTGGTGGAACCTCGCTACTACCAGGCGATTTTGGATGGCGTTGAGCGCTTTGGTCCCTATTTTGTTATCGCGCCTGGCCTCGCCATGCCACATGGCCGTCCGGAAGAAGGCGTTATCGAGACAGGATTCGCACTGGTAACGCTGAAAAAACCGCTGGTGTTTAACCATGAAGATAATGATCCGGTCGATATTCTGATCACGCTGGCCGCCGTTGACGCTAACGCCCATCAGGAAGTTGGCATCATGCAGGTGGTTAACCTGTTTGAAGATGAAGAAAACTTTGACCGCCTGCGCGCCTGCACCACGCCCCAGCAGGTACTGGATTTAATCGATCAGACGTCCGCTGCGGCGGCGCAATAAAAGAGAAGGAATTCATTATGTCTCACCCATTACCGATGTTGCAGGTGGCGCTGGATAACCAGTCGATGGACGATGCCTACAAAACCACCCGCTTAATTGCCAGTGAAGTCGACATTATCGAAGTCGGCACCATTTTGTGTGTCGCTGAAGGCGTGCGCGCCGTTCGCGACCTGAAAGCGCTCTACCCGGAAAAAATTGTCCTGGCCGATGCCAAAATTGCCGATGCCGGGAAAATCCTGTCGCGCATGTGCTTTGAAGCCAATGCGGACTGGGTAACGGTGATTTGCTGCGCTGATATCAACACCACCAAAGGTGCGCTGGAAGTGGCGAAAGAGTTTGGTGGCGACGTGCAGATTGAACTGACCGGTTACTGGACCTGGGAACAGGCCAAAGAGTGGCACGACGCGGGCATCCAGCAGGTCGTTTATCACCGCAGCCGTGACGCGCAGGCCGCCGGTGTCGCATGGAGTGATGCTGACATTACTGCCATCAAGCGCTTGTCTGGTATGGGCTTCAAAGTGACCATTACCGGCGGTTTGGCACTGGAAGATTTGCCGCTGTTTAAAGACATTCCGGTGCACGTGTTTATCGCCGGTCGCAGCATCCGCGATGCCAAAGATCCGGTCGACGCCGCCCGTCAGTTTAAAAAATCAATCAGCCAGCTTTGGGGCTAAGGACTGCGTAATGATGCATAAAGCCGTGCCGCTTGGGATCTATGAAAAAGCCCTGCCTGCGGGAGAAGACTGGTTTGAACGCCTGAGTCTGGCGAAAGAGTTGGGTTTTGATTTCGTCGAAATGTCTGTTGACGAAAGCGACAACCGGCTTGCACGGCTTGACTGGAGCCGTGAACAGCGGATGGCGGTGGTTGATGCCGTCGCCCGCACCGGGATTCGCATCCCGTCGATGTGCCTCAGTGCGCACCGCCGATTCCCGCTGGGATCGGAAGATAACAAAACCCGCAACCAGGGCTTGGAAATCATGCGTAAAGCCATTGTGCTGGCGCAAGACCTCGGTATCAGGGTTATTCAGCTAGCGGGTTACGATGTCTATTATCAGGATGCCAACGACCATACCCGTGAACGTTTTCGCGATGGGTTACAGGAATCTGTCGAGATGGCCAGCCGTGCACAGGTGACGCTGGCGATGGAGATCATGGACTATCCGCTGATGAACTCCATCAGCAAGGCACTGGGCTACGCGCATTACCTGAATAACCCGTGGTTTCAGCTGTATCCGGATATCGGCAATCTCTCCGCCTGGGACAATGACGTGCAAATGGAGCTTGCCAGCGGCGCAGGCCATATCGTCGCCGTGCATATTAAAGATACCCAACCCGGCGTATTCAAAAACGTTCCGTTCGGCACCGGTGTGGTCGAGTTCGAACGCTGCTTCAGCACCTTACTCAACAGCGGTTACCGAGGCCCCTATCTTATCGAAATGTGGAGTGAAAGCGCTGCGGATCCGTTGAAAGAAGTGCGCGAGGCCCGCGCATGGGTGATCGACAAGATGCAAAAAGCCGGACTGAACATGGAGGAAACCGTATGTTAGAACTGCTCAAAGAACAGGTCTTCTCCGCCAACATGGCGCTTCCTGCCCGCGGCCTTGTGACCTTCACCTGGGGAAACGTCAGTGGCATTGATCGGGCCTCTGGTCTGGTGGTTATCAAACCCAGCGGCGTGGAGTACGAAGTGATGACCGCTGCCGACATGGTGGTAGTGAATATGCAGGGCGAGGTCGTAGAGGGGCACTTCAAACCTTCGTCTGATACGGCCACTCATCTCGAGCTTTATAGGCGATATGCCGGGCTTGGCGGCATTGTGCATACCCATTCGACCTACGCTACGTCATGGGCGCAGGCCAGTGTGGCGATTCCGGCGCTGGGCACCACCCATGCGGACTATTTCGCGGGCGCGATCCCCTGCACAAGGCCATTAAGCCGGGATGAAGTGGCGGGGAAATATGAACTGGAAACCGGCAAAGTGATCGCCGAAACGCTGGGTGACACCGATCCGCTGCACATGCCGGGAATTCTGGTATCGCAGCATGGGCCGTTTTGCTGGGGTACGACGCCTGAGCTTGCCGTACACAATGCGGTAGTACTGGAGGAAGTGGCGAAAATGGCGTGGATCACCGGCACGCTGAACCGCCAGATGCCGCCAATGGATAACTATTTACTGAACAAACATTTCACCCGCAAACACGGGCCGGATGCTTACTACGGGCAAAAATAGCCGCAACATCATTAATATTTATCGACAAATCCCTCAGCTCATCACGTCACTGCGGTGAGCTTTTTTGCATTATAGGGTTTATACCTATAACTGATCACAGATCACGCTTTGATCCCTGAATAAAGCTAAAACAGACTTCTCCTCCCGGTTGATTAACGAAAAGGAAAGAGCTGCCTTATGACCAAACCCACTCTCAAACATGATGTTTTTTTGGCTGCGTTAACCCGCCAGTGGCAAGCGTTTGGACTCACTTCCGCCTGGGACATGACCCGGCATCAGTGGTGGCATGCCATCAGCGCCGCCGTGGCTGAACAATTGCCGCCGCAAAATGATACCGTCCCTGCCAGTAAGAAACATCATAAAATTCATCGGCATGTGAATTATATTTCAATGGAATTTTTGGTCGGGCGCCTGACCGGCAACAACCTGATTAATCTGGGTTGGTATGAAAAAATTGCCAGTGCACTGGAGCAGTTTGATATCAATCTGACTGACCTGTTAGAAGAAGAAATTGACCCGGCGCTGGGCAACGGCGGCTTGGGCAGACTGGCTGCCTGCTACCTTGATGCGATGGCGTCGGTCGGGCAACCGGCTATCGGCTACGGGCTGAACTATCAGTACGGCCTGTTCCGCCAGCGCTTTGTTGACGGGCATCAGAAAGAGTCACCGGACGACTGGCACCGCAGCGACTACCCGTGGTTTCGCCACAACAGTTCATTGGCCGTCAGCGTGGGTATTGGTGGCAACGTGGTGAAAAATGACAACGGAACACTACGCTGGGAGCCGGAATTTACCTTGCGCGGTGAAGCCTGGGACCTGCCGGTACTCGGTTACCGCAACGGTGTGACTCAGCCGTTGCGGCTTTGGGAAGCCACCCATCCGCACCCGTTTGATCTGGAAAAATTTAACGACGGCGAATTCCTCAAAGCGGAGCAGCAGGGCATCGACGCCGCGAAGCTGACCAAAGTGCTTTACCCGAATGACAACCATCAGGCCGGTAAACGTCTGCGTCTGATGCAGCAATATTTCCAGTGCGCCTGCTCGGTGGCCGATATCCTGCGCCGCCATCACTTCCTCGGGCGCAAAATTTCTGAATTACCCGACTACGAAGTGATTCAGCTTAACGATACCCACCCGACCATCGCGATCCCTGAAATGCTGCGTATCCTGCTCGATGAACACCAGATGAGCTGGAAAGATGCCTGGCACATTACCAGTCGTACTTTCGCCTACACCAACCACACGCTGATGCCGGAAGCGCTGGAAACCTGGGACGAAAAACTGGTGCGCAGCCTGCTGCCGCGACACTTCCAGATAATCAAACAGATCAACGCCAACTTTAAGAAACAGGTCAGCAAAGTGTGGCCGGGCGATGAAGCCGTCTGGGCCAAACTGGCGGTGCATCACGACAAACAGGTGCGTATGGCCAACCTGTGCGTAGTGGCTGGTTTTGCGGTAAACGGCGTCGCCGCCCTGCATTCTGATTTAGTGGTAAAAGATCTGTTCCCCGAATATCACCAACTGTGGCCTGAAAAATTCCACAACGTCACCAACGGCATCACGCCGCGCCGCTGGATAAAACAGTGTAATCCGGCGCTGTCGGCCCTGATTGATGAGCGGCTGAAAACAGACAGTTGGGTAACCGATCTCGACTTGCTGAAAGGGCTGGAAAGCGGCGTTAAAGACAAAAAATTCTGCAAACATTATCGCAAAATCAAGCATGAGAATAAGGTCAGGCTGGCAGAGTATGTCTGGCATCGCATGGGGATCAAGCTCAATCCAGATGCCATTTTTGATGTGCAGATCAAACGCCTGCATGAATATAAACGCCAGCACCTGAACCTGCTGCATATTCTTTCGCTCTATCGGCAAATCCGTGATAACCCTGCGCTGGACATTGTACCGCGCGTGTTTCTGTTCGGGGCCAAAGCCGCACCGGGCTACTATCTGGCGAAAAATATCATCTATGCGATCAATCAGGTCGCGAAGAAGATCAATAACGATCCGATCGTCGGTGATCGCCTTAAAGTGGTGTTCATTCCTGACTATTCGGTTTCGGTCGCTGAAATGATGATCCCCGCGGCTGACGTTTCTGAGCAAATTTCTACCGCCGGAAAAGAGGCTTCAGGAACCGGCAACATGAAACTGGCGCTTAACGGTGCCCTGACTATCGGTACGCTCGACGGCGCGAATGTTGAAATTGCTGAACAGGTTGGTGATGAAAATATCTTTATTTTTGGTCTGGACGTTGACGGCGTCAAAGCGCTGCAAAAGAAAGGCTATAAACCGCAAAGCGTAGTGAAAAAAGATAAACACCTGAAAGCCATTCTGGATGAATTGGCCAGCGGTTTCTTCAGCCACGGTGACAAACACGCCTTTGATCTGATGCTCAACAGCTTCAAAGAGGGCGGTGACCCCTATCTGGTACTGGCCGACTTCGCGGCATATTGCGAGGCGCAGAAAAAAGTGGATGCATTGTACCGCGACGCTGATGAATGGACGCGCCGGGCGATACTCAACACAGCCCGCGTAGGGATGTTCAGCGCAGACCGTTCCATCCGCGATTATCAGCAGCGCATCTGGCAGGCAAAACGTTAGGAGCAGGCATGGAGGGCAAGCAACTCGGACAGGCAGCACAGCAGGCAGGGATTGTAGACAGTTTCATTAATATGCGTGAGGAGGTGCAGTCGGTTTCCGATGACACCAAACAGGCGCTGTTAGCGGCGATGGGGCGCGGAGAGGTCAGTCAGGAAGAAACCCTGCCGCTACCTTTCGTAAAGGTATTTTATCAGGACGCGTCGGTGGTGCTTACGCCGCAGGGCAGTCAGGCATTCCGCTGGCAACTGACGCAAGAAAATGGCGACCGGACGGAAGGGAAACTGTCCGCCGGGGCAACACTCCGGCTACCCGCGGATTTACCGGTGGGTTATCACCATCTGACCCTTAACTGGGGCAAAAATACGTGCGGATGCCGCATTATTATTGCACCGCGCCGCTGCTATGAACCGCCTCAGTTGCTGGCGGGGGAAAAGTTGTGGGGCGCGACTGTGCAGCTTTATACCCTGAGATCGGAACAGAACTGGGGCGTCGGCGATTTCGGCGACCTCAAACGAATGGTGGAAGAGGTCGGTAAGCGTGGCGGGGCTTTTGTCGGCCTCAACCCGATTCACGCGCTGTATCCGGCCAATCCGCTGAGCGCCAGCCCTTATAGCCCGTCGTCACGCCGCTGGCTGAATATCACCTATATCGACGTCAATCAGGTGGAGGAGTTTGTACAAAGCGAGGAGGCTCAGCGCTGGTGGCAGTTACCCGCTACCCGTGACACGCTGCATCAGGCGCGAAGCGTGGAGTATGTGGATTATCCACAGGTGATGAAGTTAAAGCTGGAAGCGCTCAATCTGGCGTGGAAAATGTTTTGCGATGTCCCCGAAGCCAGCCAGCGCAAGCGAGACTTTCGCCGCTTTGTGCATCTTGGCGGCGACAGCCTGCGTCAGCAGGGCGTGTTCGACGCACTGCATGTCCATCTGCGCGACCTCGATTTAGGCCTGTGGGGCTGGCCGGTCTGGCCAGAACCCTACCGTGATATTCATAGCCCGGACGTGGCAGAATTTTGCGAACGCTATGCCGACGAAATTGAATTCTATCTGTGGTTACAGTGGCTGGCGCATGTGCAGTTTTCTGACTGTTATCAGACTAGCGTTGCGCTGGGGATGCCGCTCGGACTTTACCGGGATCTGGCCGTTGGCGTGGCAGAAGGGGGGGCCGAAACCTGGTCGGACACGGCGCTCTACTGCCTGAAAGCGACCATTGGTGCACCGCCGGATATCCTCGGGCCACAAGGCCAGAACTGGGGGCTTCCACCCATCGATCCGCATGTGATGAAAGAGCGTGCCTATCAACCATTTATCGATTTGCTGCGGGCGAATATGGCGGAATGCGGCGCACTGCGCATTGACCATGTGATGGGGTTGATGCGCCTGTGGTGGATTCCGGCGCATGAACATGCAGGCAAGGGTGCCTATGTGCGTTATCCGCTCGACGATCTGCTTGGCGTGCTGGCGCTGGAGAGTCAGCGTCATCAGTGCATGGTGATTGGTGAAGATCTCGGCACCGTGCCAAAAGAGATCATTGCCAGCCTGCATGACAGCGGCGTTTACTCTTATAAGGTGCTCTATTTCGAGCAGGAGAAGAACGGCGTTTACCGTGCGCCGCAGGATTACGTGGTGCAGGCGATGGCGACCGCCACAACCCACGATTTACCCACGCTGCGCGGTTATTGGGAGGCTGGTGATTTAACCCTCGGTGAAACGTTGGGCATTTACCCTGACCCGACCGTGCTGGCGGCCCTGCGCGTTGAGCGGGAAGCCAGCAAACAGGCGCTGCTTGATGCGCTGCACCGACATGGCTGCGTAGCGAAAAGCATCGGGCACTTGGCTGAGAAAATGGCGATGACACCTGCGCTCAACCTTGGCCTGCAACGGTATCTGGCTGACAGCGCCAGTGCCTTACTTGGTCTGCAGCCGGAAGACTGGCTGGACATGGCGACGCCGGTAAACGTGCCGGGGACCAACACCGAATACCCAAACTGGCGGCGAAAACTGACGCGAACGCTGGAGGAAATGTTTGATGATGCGCAAATTGATGCGTTGCTCGGTGATTTGAACCGGCGGCGAAAGGCGTAATCCTGGCTGCAGAAAAGGGCCTGAGTTTCCTCAGGCCCGTAGTGATTAATTCTCTGTTGCTGCTTTATAGCCTTTCACAATCAGCAATGGCGGATGGTTGGTTTCGGTAGAATCGAAAGTGTACGTACCACCGTTCTGGTCACCGCCAAGATAGAAAGCGACTTCCGTTTTGCCTTCTGCCAGCGCTTGGCGAACAGCCGTATCCACGGTGATATCGCGATACTGACGGTTATTGTTCATGGAAACTGATCCAGCGGATTGATAATCCGTAACCGGATGGTTATCCCAGTTCACGGTTTTGCCATCCCAGTCTGTTGAGGTGCTGTAGACATATAATCTGCCGGTGGCGCTGGAAGCCGCATTGCCACCAAACACCCGCAGACGGTAGACGAATAATCCTTCCTCAGAAGCCGGGATCGCTTCCGGCAGTGCAGGAATTTTAAACTTGAACAGGATCAGGCTTTCAGGATTGCTGGCATGACCGCCGTTTTTCCAGTTGTCGCTGGCGGTCAGTACTGTGCTACTGCCGTAATTGGTGGTGCTACTGGTGCTGCTGACGACCGTGTCTTCCAGTGCAGGCTCGTAGCTGTAGGGGATGGTGTTACTGCAATCGAATGCCAGATTCATGCACAAATCGGTCATGTATTTTGCTGACTGTTCAGGCCAGCCATTCACGAAATCGGCATGTGCGGTGTAAATGCTTCCCCAGTTCTCGATACGTTGATCACCGACCATGGTCGGGTCCATCGAAAGCTGTATTTTGCTGGTATCCAGTGAGGTGATCTGTGGTAACACGTAGGCAATATTCATGTTGACCTTAGGTATTTTCACCGGGAAATTCGCCGGACAAACATTGTTTGAATCATAGGCGGCATTCGCCTGTCCTTTTACGGGTGCCAGGTGAACACCATCCCAGCAGTTAGGGAAGTTAATGCCGATGTTGAATTGCACGGCATCCCCGCCTGAGCGCAAACCACAGACCTGATCGGCCTTATTGGTATAACCGTTGCCATTGGCACATAAGAAACTGACGTTAGGATTCGGCGTCGTTCCCACGTGATCGCCGGCCAGCAATTGCAGCCCTTTCGGGAACGGCGTCAGCGGGTACTTTTCAACCGAGTTAGCCTGATAATAGGTTTTCTGATAGGACGGCTTCACGACTTCACCTGAAGGCAGTTTCATGGTGGGTGCCCAGTAGGCTGTGGAATCCGCCTTGTTGTCGCAGGTGGTTTCGGGCTTTGCCTGCAGCGTGTCGTAGGTAGAATACGCATCGGTGCTGGTATTACCGAAGAAGTCGTGCAGCATCGCGTGATTGGGCATGCCAAACATCAGAATGGCATCGTCGCCGAGGGTATGGCTGTAGGAACAGGAAACATTCGACTGGCCTGACGCCGCATGAGAAGCCAGCGGCATTAGCGCGAACAGACCAGTGAGAGGGACTAAAAAGCCAAAGGTATTTTTCATCGTAGACTCCGGACAGACAGTAATTTCCTTAGAAATGACATCCGGGGAAGTGTGTATTCCGGGCCTGACTCTCGCTTGAGAAAGCAGGTCTGTACATGATTCCTTTTCCCCTGCTCTGTTGTATTCGCAATCCGCAGGCGCTGATAGCAACTCTGGTTGTGCCATCACAGGCACAACAGGAAGGGGGAAATTGCAGGCAATAAAAAGGGCCCAGCAGTGCTGAACCCTAAAGCATTGGGATACTGAAACGGCGTTAACTGATCAGTAGAACGAGTGTTCGCCGCGCTGGTGTTCGGTCAGATCACGAACGCCTTTCAGTTCCGGGAAGTTTTTTAGCAGATCTTTTTCGATGCCGTCTTTCAGGGTGACATCAATCATAGAACAGCCGTTACAACCGCCGCCGAACTGCAAAATGGCGATGCCGTCATCGGTGATTTCCATCAATGACACGCGGCCGCCGTGGCTGGCGAGCTGCGGGTTAATCTGCGATTGCAGCTGATATTCAACACGTTCCATCAGCGGTGCATCGTCAGCCACTTTACGCATTTTGGCGTTCGGGGCTTTCAGCGTCAGCTGTGAACCGAGCTGGTCGGTGACAAAGTCGATCTCAGCTTCCGCCAGATACGGCCTGCTGAGTTCATCGATGTAAGCGGACAGCTTCTCGAATTTCAGTTCGGTATCGGTTGATTCCACCGCGTCAGGTGGACAGTAGGAGACACCGCATTCGGCGGTAGGCGTACCGGGGTTAATCACGAATACGCGGATCTGGGTGCCTTCTTCCTGGTTTGCCAGCAATTTGGCAAAGTGCTCTTGGGCAGCATCGGTAATAAGGATCATAGTATTTGCTCAATAGTTGACTGCTTCAGTTGGTTATAATACGCCCTTTGCTTTTACCCGTCATCTTTCAAGTAGCCACTATGTTAGCTGTGTGTGCTCAAGGTTACAGCGTGCGGCAGATACACCAGATTTGTAACGACGCAACACCCTGATTGCGCAGCAGTTTGCTGATTTCTCGCAGCGTGCTGCCGGTCGTCACGACATCATCGATCAGGGCGACGTGTTTCCCTTGAAAGTTTTCATCGCAGACGAACGCCTTACGTAAATTCAGTTTGCGTGCCGCTTCCGACAGGTGTTGTTGCGGCGCAGTGGAACGGATACGGCGCAGTGCCTGAGGGCGAAACTGACAGCCCAACCAGCGTGCCAGCGGTTGGGCGAGTAATTCGCTTTGATTGTAACCGCGAGAAAAATAGCGCCTGCGGTGTAACGGTACACTGAGCACCACGTCGGGGCGCACGACATCACCGGCACGAAAACGGGCGAGCCAGCGCAACAGCAACAGTCGCGCCAGCGTAAGGGCCAGCTCCGGTTGACGGGAAAACTTCAGCCGCATCACCAGCCCGCTCAGCGGCGGCAGATAATCAGTGGTATAAATCATGGCGTCCCACGGTGGCGGCTTGTGCAGGCAGCGGCCGCAGTCTAAGTTCTGGCTGGCGCTGGGTAAGCCGCAACGCGGGCAACAGGGCGGCGACAATGGCAGGCTTTTAACGCACAGGCTGCACATACCGTGTCGGGCAAGATGTAACGGCTGCTGACATAGCCAGCAAAGGCCGTGAATTGTTATCCTTAACGTCATCTTTATCACTTCCCTAATTTGTGAAATCAAACGGACATTACCTTATGAACAGGCTCTACTGGCAGACCTTTGGCGAAGGAGATCGCAATCTTGTGCTGCTTCACGGATGGGGACTGAATGCAGAGGTGTGGCGTTACATTGCGCCTCGACTCGCGCCGCATTTCCGTCTGCATCTGGTGGATTTACCGGGCTATGGCCGCAGCCAGGGTTTTGGACCGATGGGCCTCGTGGAGATGGCTGAGGTAGTGCTGGCTGCGGCACCGGAAAGAGCGGTGTGGCTGGGCTGGTCGCTTGGCGGGCTGATCGCCAGCCAGATTGCGCTGAACGCCCCGCAGCGTGTGGAGGCGCTGATCACCGTGGCGTCATCACCGTGCTTTGCTGCGCAGGATGAGTGGCCGGGTATCCGCCCGGAAGTTCTGCAGGGGTTTGAACATCAGCTGAGCGAAGATTTTCAGCGCACCGTCGAGCGTTTTCTGGCGCTGCAAACGCTGGGCAGCGAGAGCGCCCGTCAGGATGCGCGTATGTTGAAAGCCGTGGTGCTCGATCAGCCGATGCCGCCGGTTGAGGTGCTGAACGGCGGGCTGGAGATCCTGCGACAGGTCGATTTACGTCAGGCGATGTGCCTGTTGCCGATGCCTTTACTGCGCATGTATGGGGCGCTGGACGGTCTGGTACCGCGCAAGGTTGCATTTTTACTCGATGCATTATGGCCGGATTCCATTTCACGGGTGATGGAAAAAGCCGCCCATGCACCATTTGTGTCTCATCCGGAGGCCTTTTGTGAAGAAATTATGCGATTCATGGTCACAAATTGAAATGTAATGTAATTATTTTGCACATTTAGACTGGCTAATTTTTAGAAGTGATTAATACTGAAGAGGATAATACCGCGTGGTGACTGAATGGTTGCGTTCCGGCCATTGCGGAAAAAGCTGCGTTTCTGGGGAAACTTTGGTGTCTGACCGGGAAGGTTCACGCCAGCGCAGGCTTCACCCGCGTTATTGTCACAGGAGTTTCATTAATAATAATCACTCTTTAGAGGTAACTTCATGAAATCTTATAAAATTATGGCAGTGGCGTTGGTGGCAGGTTTGTTCTCAGTGAGCGCAATGTCTGCAGAGCTGATCACCAAAGAAGTTGCAAAAGAAAAAGGCTACACCAGCGTAGGGACTGTGAGCACCAGCGGTGAATACACAGCACCAATGGATGCTCGTGAAGAGCTGTCCAAACTGGCTGATGAGAAAGGCGGTAAGTACTTCGTGATCATCGGTGGCCAAGAGAAGAAGAAAATTAGCGCAACGGCTGAAGTCTTCAAATAATATCCTTTATATCCATGATTCTATGGCTCGAATGATTCTGGATAGAGTGTGAATAAAACAAGAGAGGGATGCCTGCGGGCGTCCCTTTTTTTGTGCCATTTTTGTGCACCGCATCGTTTTTTTCATTCTTATCCTGCTGATATAACGCACCTGTTTTTAAACGTTACTCTCAGGGTAACGATCGGTTCCTGCGCTTGATTGATGCCACGTCATCCCCTTCCTACACTTAACGCACTTATTATCCGACGCATATACGATGTACCGCCACTTGTCAGAGCCGCACGCTGCTCGGCAAGTTAACCCAGGGAGGTTAAGGCATGACGCAACATCCGCAGTCCACCAGAGCTTGGGACACCCGCCGCAGTGAGAAACAACGGCGGATTGAGAGTGTCCGGACCGTGGCTCAGGGCAAAGTGTTACCCACCGACCAGATTATCTCCATCCTCGAAACGCTGATTGCCCCCGGCGACCGCGTTGTCATGGAAGGGAATAACCAGAAGCAGGCCGATTTTCTCTCCCGCTCGCTGGCGAAAGCCAATCCGGAAAAGCTTCATGACTTGCATATGATCATGCCGAGCGTCAGCCGTGCCGAGCATCTTGATCTTTTTGAGCGCGGTATCGCCCGCAAACTCGATTTTGCCTTCTCCGGCCCGCAAAGCCTGCGCATTGCACAGTTGCTGGAAGACGGGCAGATGGAGATCGGTGCCATTCATACCTATATCGAGCTCTATTCCCGTCTTTACGTGGATTTAGTGCCCAATATTGCCCTGATCGCCGGTTTCAAAGCTGACCGCAAAGGCAATCTTTATACCGGCGCCAGCACTGAGGATACGCCTGCGCTGGTGGAAGCCGCTGCCTTCAAAAATGGCATCGTTATCGCTCAGGTCAATGAACTGGTCGAAGAGGGCTGCGATCTGCCGCGCGTGGATATTCCCGGCGACTGGATTGATTTTGTGGTCGTCGCCGACCGTCCGTTCTTTATCGAACCGCTGTTCACCCGCGACCCGCGCCTGATCAAACCGGTACATGTCCTGATGGCGATGATGGCTATCAAAGGCATTTATGCCAAACACAACGTGCAGTCGCTCAACCACGGTATTGGCTTTAACACGGCGGCGATCGAACTGCTGCTGCCAACTTACGGCGAGCAGCTCGGCCTGCGCGGCAAAATCTGTAAACACTGGACGCTGAATCCTCACCCGACGCTGATCCCGGCCATCGAAAGCGGCTGGGTCGATACCGTGCACTGTTTCGGCGGTGAACTGGGAATGGAGGAGTATATCCGCGCCCGTCCGGATGTGTTCTTCACCGGCTCAGACGGCTCGATGCGCTCTAACCGCGCCTTCTGCCAGATGGCCGGTCAGTACGCGGTTGACATGTTTATCGGTTCGACGTTGCAGGTTGACGGTTTGGCTAACTCATCGACGGTGACTCGTGGTCGTCTGGCCGGTTTTGGCGGCGCGCCCAATATGGGCCACGACCCGCATGGCCGCCGCCATGCCACTCCCGCCTGGCTCGACATGATTGAAGAGCCGGATCCGCTGGCGCGCGGTAAGAAGCTGGTGGTGCAGATGGTGGAAACCTATCAGGCCGGTGGCAAACCGACCTTTGTGGAGAAGCTCGAAGCGGTTGACGTCGGTAAAGAGTCCGGTATGCCGCTGGCGCCGGTGATGATTTACGGCGACGACGTGACTCACGTCCTGACCGAAGAAGGGATCGCCTATCTGCACCGGGCGCGATCGCTTGAAGAGCGCCGCGCCATGGTAGCCGCGGTGGCGGGTATCACGGATATCGGACTGGGCGTGGATGCCAAACGCGTTGCCGAACTACGCCGTCAGGAACTGGTGGTCTTCCCGGAGGATATGGGCATTCGCCGCACCGACGCCACACGTTCGCTGCTGGCGGCGGGCAGTGTCAGTGATCTGGTCGACTGGTCTGGCGGTTTGTATAACCCGCCGGCGAAATTCCGGAGCTGGTAATGACGATACCGCAGATTTTATCGGTCAGGGGCGAAAGTGCCGCTGAACAGTTAGCCGCAAGGCTGGCACACGAGGCGACGCAGGCGCTGATCGATGAAGCGCGGCTCAGCCCGAAACCGGGTCTGGTGGACAGCCGGGGTTCAGGAGCCCATCAGGATCTGACGCTGGCGCTGATGGAACGTTCGGCGCACAGCCTGACTTCTACTTTCCATGCTCTGGCGCTGCACAGTTTTCAGCGCCCGGCGGATATCGCGCTGCGTCAGGAAGTGGGGCGTCTGGGGCGCGAAGGCGAGGCCGTGATGATGGAAGCCACCGGCGGAGTGAATACTCACCGGGGCGCAATCTGGGCGATGGGCTTGCTGGTCAGCGCCGTCGCAATGCAGCCTGAAACCGTTAGCCCGGCGATCATCGCCGGACGGGCGGCAAAACTGGCGACGCTGCCCGATGCGTTCAGCCCGAAAAGCTTTAGCAAGGGTTCCCATGCCGTTCAGCGCTACCAAGTGCCGGGCGCGCGGGAGGAGGCACAGGGTGGTTTTCCACACATTCTCGAACTCGCCTTGCCGCAGCTGCGTACCAGCCGTCAGTCTGGCGCGACGGAAAGTCAGTCGCGGCTCAATGCGCTGCTGGCCGTGATGACCCGCCTTACCGATACCTGTGTGCTGTCGCGTGGTGGCCTGCCCGCTTTATGGGCAATGCACGCCGGTTCCCGCGCGGTGCTAGACGCTGGCGGCACGCAAACGGCCGCCGGACGCAGGCGCCTTCAGGCGCTGGAAAAACGGATGCTCAATGACAACGCCTCACCCGGCGGCGCGGCGGACTTACTGGCTGCCACTCTGTTTCTCGATCGCGTCTCTCTGGCGTGACCGGCCCGATTATTAACATCATGATTTGTATAAAGAGGTGTTATGGAACGTTTTGAATTTACTTACCCGGCCCAAACGCCGCTGACCGGACGCGCACAGGCTGGCGTAGTCGGTTCCGGCGATTTAGAAGCGCTGTATGAAGCGACAACGGGCGATGCGCTGCGCGTCACCGTCACGACCTCCGTCGACGGCAGCCACACTTTGTGGCAACGCTTTTTCGACCGTCTGAGTCAGCTGCGTGAACTGCCTGCCGGCCAGCTCGACATCAATGATTTTGGCGCAACGCCCGGCGTAGCGCGCCTGCGGATTGAACAGGTATTTGAGGAGGCGGGTTATGCCAACTGATCAAAGCTTTATTGAGCTGAATGCCCGCCAGCGTGCGCGCAATCTGCTTGACGCAGGAACTTTCCGCGAGCTGCTGGGACCGTTCGAACGCATCATGTCACCGTGGCTGGAACCGCAAGGCATCGTGCCGCAGACGGACGACGGCATGGTGGTCGCCAAAGGTACGATCGCAGGCCTGCCCGCCGTCATTGTTGCTATTGAGGGCGCATTCCAGGGCGGTAGCATGGGGGAAGTGTCCGGTGCAAAAATGGCCGCCGCATTAGAGCTGGCTGCGGAAGATAACCGCAACGGCATCCCGACGCAGGCCGTGCTGCTGCTGGAAACCGGCGGTGTACGTTTGCAGGAGGCGAATCTCGGCCTGGCGGCTATCGCCGATATTCACGCCGCCATTGTGGATTTACGCCGTTACACGCCGGTGATTGGCGTGGTGGCCGGTACCGTCGGTTGTTTCGGCGGGATGTCGATTGCCGCCGCGTTGTGCAGTTATCTCATCGTGACCCGTGAAGCGCGCCTTGGCCTGAACGGCCCGCAGGTTATCGAGCAGGAAGCGGGCATCGAAGAGTATGACTCCCGTGACCGGCCGTTTATCTGGAGCATGACCGGCGGCGAAGTGCGTTATCACAGCGGCTTTGTTGACGCGCTGGTGAAAGATTCCCTGAACGAAGTGAAAAGCCATCTGCTGAGGTTTATGGCCAAAGGCGTTCCGGTGCAGCATCGCTCCGATAAATTCGATTATTACCTGCCAAAACTTACCGGTTTTGATACCCGCCGGCAGGCCAGCCGTGAAATTACGCAAGAGCTGTTTAACCGGGAGGATCTCGTATGAGCACGCTTGAAAATATTGCCAAAAATGCCGTCAGCCGCGGCGATTACTGGTTTGCTGAACTGACCAAAGACGCCACACGACTGACCGGGCTGTGCCCGTCAGTGAAAGCGGCGGACGGGAAAATCAACGATCAGGACGTGCGTTATATCGCCGTGGTACCGGATAAAAATAACCACTATCCGCGTGCCGCAGGCGGCGAAGTTGGGCTGCTGGAAGGCTGGACGCTGGCTAAAGTGGTAAGCCAGACGGTTGCCGAAGACGCTGGCAAAGCGATTAAACGGGCGATTGTGGCGGTGATTGACGTGCCAAGTCAGGCTTATGGCCGCCGCGAAGAGGCTTTCGGGATTCATCAGGCGCTGGCCGGTGCCGCCGGGGCCTATGCCAATGCGAGACTGGCCGGACACCCGGTGATCGGGCTGATTGTCGGCAAAGCCATGTCCGGCGCGTTTCTGGCGCACGGCTATCAGGCCAACAAGCTCATCGCTTTCAATAATCCGGACGTGATGATCCACGCGATGGGCAAAGCGTCAGCGGCGCGTATTACGCTGCGCTCGGTTGCGGCGCTAGAGAAACTGGCCGCGACCATCCCGCCGATGGCCTATGACATCGAAAACTACGCCACACTCGGGCTGCTGGCGCAGCTGATGGAGGTCGGTAATCCCGACAGCGCGACGCCGGACGATATCGTCAACGTGCAATCGGCGCTGTGGAACAACATTCTCGCTGCCCGTAAGGAGGGCGTCGGCCTTAACAATCGCTTAGGTGCCGACAACCGCGCCAGTTCGCAGCTTGTCCGCGAACGAATGCGCCAGGAATGGTAATCCCTTAACTTTTCAGTCTTTCAGCCGGTAAAGGCACCTGCATACAGCGAGGTGCGGCACAGAGTTCAGCGTGCCGCATCCGACTGGAATTTATAAAAAACATCGTAACCGGCGGACTGGGTAATTCCTTTTTATTTACCTCAGGTACATCGCTATGACTTATGTGATTTTGCACGCCCTCGCCCCGATTTTCGTCATCATGCTGCTCGGCTATTTTGCTGGGAAGGCGAAAATGGTGGATAACAAAAACGTCTCGTTACTGAACGTCTTTGTGATGGATTTTGCTTTGCCCGCTACGCTGTTTGCCGCTACGGTGCAGACGCCATGGGCCGGGATTGTCGAACAGACACCGCTGATTGTGGTGCTGGTTCTGGCGATGTGGATAACTTATGCGGCGATTTATTTCACCTGCACCAAGGTTTTCCACAAATCCCCGCAGGACGCCGCAGTGCTGACACTGACCGTAGCGTTGCCAAACTATGCGGCACTCGGTTTGCCGATTTTGGGCAGCGTACTCGGGGAATCTTCCACCACGTCGCTGTCGGTCGCGGTGGCGATTGCCTGCGGTTCGGTACTGATGACGCCGTTCTGTCTGTTGATCCTCGAGCGTGAAAAAGCGCGCCTCGGCGGTGAAGGTCAGGGCTCTTCGCTGGCGCTGCTGCCGGTGCTGATGTGGCGTTCGGTGAAAAAACCGATTGTTTGGGGACCGCTGCTGGGTGTGGTGCTGTCAGCCATTGGCATCAAAATGCCGGAGATTGTGCTGGCCTCGATTAAACCGCTGGGCCTGTCTGCAACGGCGTCGGCACTGTTCCTGACCGGGGTGATCCTGTCGGCGCGTCAGTTGAAAATCAACGGTCCGGTGCTGGTTTCCTGCGTAGCGAAAAACCTGATCCAGCCGTTTATCGCCTGGGGTCTGGTGCTGGCCTTTGGCCTAAGCGGACAGATGGCGGTGACGGCGATTCTGATGATTGCGCTGTCAGCCGGTTTCTTCGGGATCGTGTTCGGTAATCGTTTCGGCGTTCAGTCGCCAGATGCAGAAGCGTCACTGTTGATCAGTTCAGTGTTGTGTATCATTACGTTACCGCTGTTTATAACACTGACTGCTTCACTGCACTGATGAATAAGGAACCGTAACGATGAGTCTGCCGCGTGCCCATGACCTGATTTGGATTGCCGACCGTGCTTTGCTGGAAAACGACCAGGGCTTACCCGACTGGGTGAGCAACTGGCGGCCGCATTTGCCGCTGGTGGTGCGTCGTGACCGGCGCGGCGATGGCGCCATCCCGGTCGGGATACGCGGTATGACCAAAATTCAGCGCGCAGCCGCCTGGGTAAAACCTGAAGACGTGCTGCGCGTGGTGACGCCCGAATCACTGGTGGCCGATCCCGTTACGTTGCTGCATTCGCGCTTTATCTCCCTGCAACCTATGCAGGCGCTGATCACCCTCGCCAGCCTGAAACTGCCTTGGCAGTGGGGCGTTACCGGCAGCTGTGCCTATGCCATGGTCAGTGATATTCCGGTGATGCACACCGAGAGCGATCTGGACTTACTCATCCGCTGCGATCAGCCGGTGGATTCCATTGAGTTTTCCGCTTTCCACACCAGCCTTGAAGAGATGCCGTGCCGCGTCGATGTACAAATCTCCACGCCGCAGGGCGGTTTCTCGCTGACAGAATGGCTGCGCGGCGGGGAATTTATGCTGAAAACTGACTCAGGCCCGGTTCTGGTCACTGACCCGTGGAGCAAGCCTGCAGTCTGAGGAGTGTTATGAACATCCTGTTTACCTTTCCCGGTCAGGGCCCTCAGGTGCCGGATATGCTGCACCGCCTGCCAGAAAATCCTGTTACTCAGGATCTCCTTACCGGGGCCAGCACTGCGCTGGGCTCGGACGTTTTACTGCTCGACAGCGCCGATGCGCTGCGCTCCACCCGCGCGGTGCAGCTGTGCCTGCTGATAGCCGGTGTCGTCTGGGCAAAACAGCTGGAAGCCGAAGGTGTACAACCTGATTTTTGCAGCGGGCTGTCGATTGGGGCATTTGCGGCGGCAGTTATTGCCGGTGCTTTACGCTTTGACGATGCCGTGCGTCTGGTGGCGCTGCGCGGCGAACTGATGCAGCAGGCCTATCCGCAGGGGTACGGCTTGTCGGCCATCACCGGGCTGAGTCAGGGTAAGGTTTCTGCGCTGCTGGAGCAGGTGAATGACCCGCAGACGCCGGTGTATCTGGCAAATATCAATGCCGAAGATCAGATGGTGATCGCCGGCAGCGACGTTGCCATGCGACAGGTACTGAATTTAGCCAAAGCGCAGGGCGCGCAGAAAACTCACCGGCTGGCGGTCAGTGTACCGTCTCACTGCGCTTTACTGGATGCACCCGCAGCTAAACTGGTTAACGCCTTCGAGTCCGTCACGCTTCAGCGCCCGACCTGCGGTTATCTCAGCGGCACTTCGGGCCGGGTGTACTGGCAGCCGCAGAAGATTACAGACGATCTGGCGATGAACATGGCGCGCACCGTCAACTGGCGCGATGCGATGGTGGCGGCATACCAACGTGACGTGCGTCTGGCGATAGAAATGCCGCCCGGTTCAGTGCTTACTGGCCTGACGCGACGTGCTATGGATCAGGGCGAAGCGCTGTCTTTATGTCAGTCCGGCATACAGGTTGCGAGGACTCTCGCAATGCGGTTACGGGAAAATGCAGAATAATTTCCGGCATGCTAGCTTTATCGATAGTTAACTTAACGGTTGTTGGAGGGGGCCGTTTCACTTATCGACACAAGGAATGTGGTGGTATGCCGGTGATATTGCGATACAAAACTTATACGTTTTTTTTCTCTTCCAATTAGGGATATCCACCCGAAGCGGCCCACATTCATGTACGATTTTCACACTCATCTGTGCACCGGTTTCCCTAACGCATACATCCGGCATTCAGCGGCCAGAGCCAGCAGGTTAGGGTCGTGTTCACGGCTGTGCGGATAGACGAGGGAGATCGTCTGGCGCATCTGATAAGGCTCGGCCAACGGTATCAGGCGCACGGTGTTTTCATAGACGCCTTTCATACGCCCCGGAATTAACGTATAGCCCACACCCGCCTGCACCAGACTCAGCATCGAAAAAATATCATTTACCCGGGTAACAATGTCCGGGTCGAACCCTGCGACATGAAAAGCTTCCTGAAAGCCGTGATAGGTAGCAAATCCTTCTGCCAGCGCCACAAACTTCTCCTGAGTGAAATCGCGTAAATCGGCGGTACCAGCTGTGGCCAGCGCAGAACTGGCCGGTGCGGCGAGAAAAATATCATCCTGAAACAGCGGGATTTGGTCATAACGCTGGGTATCGATCGGCGAATCGCTGGTGGAGACCAGCACGGCGTCCAACTGGCCTTCTTCCATTCTGGCAAGCAGATGACTGTTTGAGCCCATCATGAGTTCGAGTTCGAGTTCGGGGCGGCGCAGTTTGAGGCCCATAATCAGCCGGGGAATGGTTTGCAGCGTCAATGAATAGAGCGTGCCTAGCTTGAGCCTTTTCTGACCGAAACCGGCAGCAAGGCGTGTGGCTTCGATGCCATGCTCCATCTGCTCAATCACCTGCGTGGCGTGTTCCAGCAGTGCGCGGGCGGCAGGCAGCGGCAGCAGATTACGGCCTTTATGAATAAATAACGGGCAACGTAGCCCCTCTTCGAGCGAATGCAGCGCGCGGTGCACGCTGACGCTGCTCAGGCCCAGATGTTCAGCGGCTCGGGTGATGTTGAGCTTTTCCATGTAAGCGATGAAGATTTCCAGCTTACGGAAGGTGATTTCACTATCAATCATGCATCAGCCGGTAGCTGACGGTCAGACATTTTTGTCCGTCGGCGCAGCTTTTACAGCCGCCGCTCAGGCAACTGTCATCAGGTTCGACGGCTTCTACTTTTCGCATGGCAACCAGCCGGTCGAGCATCGCCTGTACCAGCGGTTGTGGTGCTTGTAACTGATGGCTCAGTTGGCGGGCATCAACCCTCCCAGCCAGTGCCACGCCATCGCGAACAGCAATCAATGAGGTCATCCTTTCTCCTAGTGGCAGTCGCCTGACGGCGAGCTGCAGCAGGCGGCAGCCTGGCGCGGTTTTAACGTGACGCTGACGCGGCTGCGCATTTTGCGCAAGGTCAGCAGCACCAGCGCATTGAAAATAATCACCGTCAGGATGATCCCTGCGCTTCGCCCCGGATGGTCGCTGAATGTCGCGGCCTGGAAGAACAGCGTTGCCAGCGAATAAGCGACGTTCAGCCCCCAGACGATGGAGAATGTCATCCAGCCACGGCTGGTTTCACGCGCAATAGCGCCCATTACTGAGACGCACGGAACGTAAAGCAGGACGAAAATCAGGTAGCTGTAGGCTGAAATGGCGGTGCCGAACTTACTGCTCATCACACCCATTGAGGTAGCTGCCATCTCGCCGTCGCCTTTGCTGGCTTCAATTGGGTTGGAGAGCACGCTCAGGCTAAAGGTGTCTTTCAGCCCCTGCCAGGTCTGGCGCATGGCGCCGTTCAGTTCGCCCAGCAGATCGAAACTGGCAGCGTCGAACTGTTGCGTGGTGATGTGCTCGGCGGTGTAGAGGGTATTGAGCGTACCGACCACCACTTCTTTTGCCATCGCGCCGGTGACTAAACCGACAGTCGCCTGCCAGTTGTCTTCGTGCACACCCATCGGACTGAGGATTGGCGTCAGCACTTTACTGACGGTCGCCAGCGCGGAGTCGTTAATGTTGTCGACGGCTTTGCCACTGAAGGAGAAGCTGTTGAGCGCGCCAATGAAAATACTGGCGATGACAATCACTTTACCGGCGCGCAGCACAAAGCCTTTCAGGCGTTGCCAGGTCTGCAGCAGCAGGCTTTTCAGATGTGGAATATGATAAACCGGCAACTCCATG
This sequence comes from Ewingella sp. C233, assembly GCF_055407225.1. Taxonomy (NCBI): domain Bacteria; kingdom Pseudomonadati; phylum Pseudomonadota; class Gammaproteobacteria; order Enterobacterales; family Yersiniaceae; genus Ewingella; species Ewingella sp. C233. The sequence goes on along the minus strand of NZ_JBUZRI010000004.1, from coordinate 72,453 downwards.
ACGAACGGCGAGGCTTCACCGCGCATGATGGTGTACTTCAGCACCAGCCCGGTGAGTATGGCGACCACGATACCCAAAAGATAAAGCGAGAAGACCACCGACGCGCCGCTCTGCCCAAAGAATGCGGCGGAGAAGACGGCGAAAATCGCCAGACGTGCGCCGCATGACATGAACGGTGCCATCATGACGGTCATCAGGCGTTCACGCGGGGCGTCCAGCGTGCGGGCACCCATGATAGAAGGCACGTTACAGCCGAAGCCAACGATCAGCGGTACGAAGGATTTTCCCGGTAGCCCCAGCGCCTGCATCAGGCGGTCCATCACAAAGGCGGCGCGCGCCATGTAACCAGAGTCTTCCAGAAACGACAGAAACAGATACATCATGCCAATTTGCGGAACAAGCGGCAGAACGGTGTTAATCCCTCCGCCTACGCCCTGAGCGAGGAAAATAGTCAGCCACTGTGGGAAGTGCAGGGTAAAGCCCACCCACTGTGTTCCCTGAATAAAAATAGCCGCCGAACCGATATCGAAAATCGGTTGCAGTGCGCCACCAATGTTAATCGCCAATAGGAACATCAGATACATAACCAGCAGGAAAATCGGTACGCCGAGGAAACGGTTGAGGATCACCCGGTCAAGGATTTGCGTCATACGGTTGGGCGCCGTCAGGTGCGAGTTACTCACTGCTTCACACAGGCTGACAATGCACTGATAACGCGCATCGGCAATCAGCAATGCAGGGTCTTCATGCTGCTGTTCGGCCAGGCGGGCGCGTACCTGTGGCAGGATATTGGCGGCGTTACCCGCATGGGTCTGGCTGTAGATATCCCCTTCGAGTATTTGCAGGGCCAGCCAGCGGCGCTGTTGCAACGGCATTTCTGCTGGCATCTCGGTGGCCAGTAAATCCACTTCATGTTGCAGGACTGGCGGGTAGGTTACGCGGGTCAGGTTCGACGCTTGCGGGCACTGGTCAATGGCGGCTTTTAGCTCGCTAATCCCACTTGCGCGGGTGGAAACCAGCGCGATCACCGGACAGCCAAGGCGCTTGGCGAGCGCCGGAATGTCGATAGTGATGTTTTGGGTTTTGGCGATATCGAGCATATTCAGAGCCACGATGCACGGAATGCCGAGTTCAAGCAGTTGCAGCGTCAAGTACAGATTACGTTCCAGATTGGACGCATCCACCACGTTGATCATCAGATCAGCTTCATCACTGAGGATGTAATGGCAGGCAATTTGTTCGTCGAGCGAGGTCTGCTCCGAAATGGTGGTCAGTGAATAGGTGCCCGGTAAATCCACCAGCGTGACCTGATGTTGCTGAGTGGCAAACTGCCCTTCTTTACGCTCAACCGTGACGCCTGCCCAGTTACCCACGCGCTGACGAGCACCGGTTAATTGGTTGAAAAGGGTGGTTTTACCTGAATTCGGATTACCAATTAACCCAATGGTCAGTGCTTTCATAGGTTTTGTCTGTGTGGAAATAAAAGGGAAGAGATGGGGGCAAAAAGAACGGCCCGCACTGAAAAATTAGCAGGCCTGGATTTCAAGTTTCAATAGGTCGAGGTCTTTTTTGCGCACAACCAAACTGGTGCGACGAGTTTCGATTTGCACCGGATCGCCCATCGGCGCAACGCGAATAATATTGAACAATGAACCGGGTAGCATACCCAGTGACAACAGTTTCTGCCGGTACGCCGGGCTTATCTCAGCAGAGAAACCGATAATTTTGTAAGCACGTTGTGAGATAAGTTGCATAGTTCCTCGCGAAGCGTTCAGGCGTTATGGGAGCGGCAGTTGTTTAATGCGCCGCGCTTCCTTGCCAGGATTTCCACTGGTCATTGCGAAATAATGTGTGATTTATCAGGAGCCAAAAATGCTCATCTATTGGAGATTAGGTCAAATACTCAAAGAAGTAAAAACGAGAATAATTATCATAATCAATTCGTGAGCAAGGGAATAAAAAAAGGATATTCTCCTCTGTACCCCTACGCGACAGCCTTCATCACAGGGATATCCTATGCCGCCACCCTTGCGATTTTATTGATTTAACTCAGTGATTGCGTGATTAGTTATCATTCAGCAAACAGGGTCTTTCTAAAGTCATGAAAAAAGCCGCTGAAATTCAGCGGCTTTGGTTTACAAATGAACAGGTAGCTTTTAGTGCTTTTTCCCCATCGCGGCGGCCAGTGCATCCATCATGGCGCTGTTGCCCGCATTGTTTGATGATGGTCGCGTGGCCGGTTTATTCGGTACACCGCGTTTTTGCTGGTCACGGCCATTTGTCGCCGCGGGTGCTACGGTACCGCTGTTTCGCCGCGCTGGCGCTTCACCCGGCTGTTCGTCGAGACGCATGGTCAGGGCGATACGTTTACGCTGCAGGTCCACTTCCATCACTTTGACTTTGACGATATCCCCCGCCTTCACTACGGTGTGCGGATCCTCGACGAACTTGTTCGCCAGAGAGGAAATATGCACCAGACCATCCTGGTGCACGCCGATATCCACAAACGCACCAAAGTTAGTGACGTTAGTGACCGACCCTTCCAGAATCATGCCCGGCATCAGGTCATTCATGGTTTCGACGCCGTCGGCAAAGGTGGCAGTTTTGAACTCTGGGCGCGGATCGTGCCCCGGTTTTTCCAGCTCTTTGATGATGTCGGTAACGGTTGGCATTCCGAAACGTTCGTCGGTGAACTCGCTGGCCTTCAGGCTGCGCAGCGCGTTGGAGTCGCCCATCAGCTCTCTCAGCGCGAGATTTGTCGCCGCCAGAATGCGCTGCACCACTGGGTAGGTTTCCGGGTGAACCGTCGAGGCATCCAGCGGGTTATCGCCGTGGTTGATACGTAAGAAGCCCGCGCACTGCTCGAAGGCTTTTGGTCCCAAACGGCTGACTTTCAGCAGCTGTTCACGGTTGCGGAACTGGCCGTTCTCATCGCGCCAGTTAACGATATTTTGCGCCATCATACGGGTCAGGCCTGCGACACGGGTCAGCAGAGGCACCGATGCGGTGTTGAGATCCACACCGACGGCGTTCACGCAGTCTTCCACTACGGTATCGAGTTTCTTCGCCAACTGGCTCTGGCTCACGTCATGCTGGTACTGGCCAACACCGATGGATTTCGGGTCAATTTTCACCAGTTCAGCCAGCGGATCCTGCAGTCGGCGGGCGATAGAAACCGCACCGCGAATAGAAACGTCAAGATCTGGGAATTCCAGTGCCGCCAGCTCAGAAGCGGAATATACCGACGCGCCTGCTTCACTCACGATGACTTTTTGCGCTTTCACTTCAGGGAACTGTTTTTGCAGGTCGAGGAAGAAACGCTCTGTTTCGCGTGACGCGGTACCGTTACCGATAGCAACCAGTTCGACATTATGTTTGATACACAGTGCGGCAACCTGCTGCGCGGCTTTGGCGGCCTGACCGGTATGTGGATAAACCGTATCAATACCTACCAATTTGCCAGTGTTATCCACAACGGCAACTTTTACGCCGGTGCGCAGGCCCGGATCGAGGCCCATGGTGGCGCGCATTCCCGCCGGAGCGGCCATCAGCAGGTCGTGCATATTGCGGGCGAATACATTAATCGCTTCGTCTTCTGCGCGTTCGCGGATGGTGCTCATCAGTTCGGTTTCAAGATGCAGCAGCACTTTGATACGCCAGGTCCAGTTCACCACGGCACGACGCCAGACATCAGCCGGTGCGTTGTTTAAGCGTAGCTTCAGATGATCGATGATCAGCTGTTCGGCGTAACTCTCTTTCGGCGTTTCATCTTGTTGCGGGTCAGCGTTCAGCGACAGTTGCAGTACGCCTTCGTTGCGTCCACGGAACATGGCCAGTGCGCGGTGCGAAGGAACTTTGGCAATCGGTTCGTGGTGATCGAAATAGTCGCTGAATTTTGCACCTTCCTGCTCTTTTCCCTCGACCACGCGTGAGACGAGATGGGCATTTTTCCAAAGATAGTCGCGGACTTTTGCCAGCAGGGCAGCATCTTCGGCGAAGCGCTCCATCAGAATATAACGTGCACCGTCGAGGGCCGCTTTGGTATCGGCTACGCCCTTATCGGCATCAACAAATTTGGCTGCGGTGGTATCAGGATCGTGTTGTGGCTCGTTCCATAGCAGCTCGGCCAGCGGTTCCAGCCCGGCTTCGATAGCGATTTGTCCGCGGGTACGACGCTTAGGTTTATACGGCAGGTATAAATCTTCCAGCTCCGTTTTACTCAGCGTGGTGGTGATGGCTTTCCCCAGTTCGTCGCTCAGTTTTCCCTGATCTTCGATCGATTTGAGAATGGTCTGGCGGCGATCTTCCAGCTCACGCAGATAACTCAGACGGGTGTCCAACTGACGCAGTTGGGTATCATCCAACCCACCGGTGACTTCCTTACGATACCGTGCAATAAAGGGCACGGTATTACCTTCATCCAGCAAGCGCACCACGGAAGCAACCTGCTCCGGGCGAACCTGCAATTCAGTTGCGATAATGCGGCTCAGTTGATCATTCATAGGTCTGGTATCTGTTTTTCACTGTGTAAGAGACATAAAATCAGGGGACAGTTATACGTTTTGAAGCTCAGAATTGCCAGCGCTGCGGGCCTTCAGCCCGGTGTTTTGAGACTTATGAACGGTTTATGAATCCGGCCGCTCTTCACCGTAATGGATTTCATTGATGTACCACAGTGCGTCACCCACCGGTGTCTGTACTACGGCGCTATCACCCACTTCTTTCTTCAGTAAGGCGCGTGCCATCGGAGCATCAATGGAGATGTAATCTTTGCGGCCAAAAATTTCGTCATAGCCGACGATGCGAAAAAATTTAACGTCGCCGTCGTCATTTTCCACTTCTACCCAGGCGCCAAAGAACACTTTGCCATCCTGTTGCGGCGAGTGATCCACAATGCGCAGTTCTTCCATGCACTTGGTCAGATAACGGATGCGTCGGTCGATTTCACGCAGACGCTTTTTGTTGTACTGATAATCTGCGTTCTCGCTGCGGTCACCAAGGCTGGCCGCCCAGGTGACCTTTTTCGTCACTTCGGGACGCTCTTCGCGCCACAGAAAGTCCAGTTCTTGCTTGAGCTTGTTGTAACCTTCGCGGGTAATGAGTTTGGTTTTCATGTTTTTTTCACAGAGTAAGCCTGTTCGTTATTGTGCGATCTTTCCACAGCCTTGTGGAAGGTACAACATGACTAACGCGATTTCGCCGTAAAGAGGTAAAGTGCAGGTAAGCGTACTATTAAGGATGACATAGGCTTTACTGGACGAAAATTGTTGATAAATTAGGGAAAGCATAAGCTTTGTAACAATTTCGACTAGAATGTATACCATTAATCGCTGTCTGTTTTAGCACATTTTTCTAACAATACAGGCTTGGGTATTAATGCCTTTGGGAGTAATAAAAAATGCAAGAGAATCACAAGATTCTGGTCGTTGATGACGACATGCGACTGCGTGCACTTTTAGAACGCTATCTGACCGAACAAGGCTTCCAGGTACGTAGCGTAGCCAATGCTGAACAAATGGATCGCCTGCTGACCCGAGAATCATTCCATCTGATGGTGCTTGATCTCATGTTGCCGGGTGAAGATGGTTTGTCCATCTGCCGCCGCTTGCGCAGCCAGAGCAATCCGATGCCAATAATCATGGTCACCGCCAAAGGCGAAGAAGTGGACCGCATCGTCGGCCTTGAAATTGGTGCCGATGACTATATTCCTAAGCCGTTCAACCCGCGTGAACTGCTGGCTCGTATTCGTGCTGTTCTGCGCCGTCAGGCCAACGAACTGCCGGGCGCACCTTCTCAGGAGGAAGCTATTATTTCCTTCGGAAAATTCAAGCTCAATCTCGGTACGCGCGAAATGTTCCGTGAAGACGAACCTATGCCTCTGACTAGTGGTGAGTTCGCTGTGCTGAAAGCGCTGGTGAGCCATCCGCGTGAACCGCTGTCCCGTGACAAGCTGATGAATCTGGCGCGTGGCCGCGAATACAGCGCCATGGAACGCTCTATTGACGTGCAGATTTCACGCCTGCGCCGCATGGTAGAAGAAGATCCTGCGCATCCACGTTATATCCAGACCGTTTGGGGCCTGGGCTATGTCTTCGTGCCGGACGGCAGTAAGGCATGAGACGAATACGCTTTTCACCGCGTAGCTCGTTTGCCCGAACCCTGCTGTTGATCGTCACCTTGCTGTTCGTCAGCCTGGTGACGACCTATCTGGTGGTGCTGAACTTTGCCATCCTGCCCAGTCTGCAACAGTTCAATAAGGTGCTGGCTTACGAAGTTCGTATGCTGATGACCGACCGGTTGCAACTGGAGGATGGCACACTGCTGGCTGTGCCACCGGCGTTTCGTCGCGAAATTTATCGCGAGCTCGGCATCTCTCTCTACACCAATTCCGCGGCTGAAGAGAGCGGTCTGCGCTGGGCGCAACATTACGAATTCCTCAGTCAGCAAATGGCGCAGCAACTCGGTGGCCCGACCGATGTTCGCGTTGAAGTAAATAAAAATACCCCGGTGGTGTGGCTCAAAACCTGGTTGTCTCCTGACATCTGGGTGCGCGTCCCGTTGACCGAAATTCATCAGGGCGATTTCTCTCCGTTATTCCGCTACACGCTGGCGATCATGTTGCTTGCTATTGGCGGTGCATGGCTGTTTATTCGTATTCAGAACCGACCCTTGGTTGAACTTGAACATGCCGCTTTGCAAGTCGGGAAGGGGATCATTCCCCCGCCGCTGCGTGAATACGGTGCGTCCGAAGTGCGCTCCGTGACGCGGGCATTTAATCAGATGGCTGCGGGAGTGAAGCAACTTGCGGACGACCGAACCCTGCTGATGGCGGGTGTCAGCCACGACTTACGAACGCCACTGACCCGTATTCGTCTTGCGACAGAAATGATGAGTGACGGCGATGGCTATCTCGCGGAGTCCATCAATAAGGATATCGAAGAGTGCAATGCCATCATCGAGCAGTTTATCGACTATCTGCGAACGGGTCAGGAGTTGCAGACTGAAGAGTGCGATTTGAACTCGATTCTCGGTGAAGTGATTGCTGCTGAAAGCGGGTATGAGCGTGAAATTGAGAGTGACTTGATCGACGGTGAAGTGCTGGTCAATGTGCATCCGCTCTCTATCAAGCGCGCCGTGGCGAATATGGTGGTGAACGCAGCCCGCTATGGCAATGGCTGGATTAAAGTCAGCAGCGGCAAAGAGCTACAACGCGGCTGGTTCCAAGTAGAAGACGATGGCCCTGGCATTGAGCAGAGTCAGCTCAAGCACCTGTTCCAACCCTTCGTGCGTGGCGACAGCGCCCGAACCACCAGCGGTACCGGGCTTGGTCTGGCCATTGTACAGCGCATTATCGATGCTCATGCAGGCTCTCTGGATATTGGACGCAGCCCACGCGGGGGGTTACGCATCCGGGCGTATCTGCCGTTGCCACTCGGCCAAGAGAAAGTCGTTACGCGGGCCTTACCGCAAAAACCGGTTTGATTTAAGGGGCGATGCCCCTTTTACCCCGTTTAAATCTTTTTAATTCAAATTCAAATTCAAATTCAAATTCAAGGTCGTGGGCATCGGCCCACACCGACCAGAGACCCGCAGTCGCGCGGGTCTCTGGACTCTACGCTCTTTTAAAAACAGCAGCTGCGCTGGTCACAATGGCCGTGTTTCATGGGCCAAGACGATAGCCGCAAACTCCGCCGCTGCACGGTCCTCTCCGTTCGGGTTACAACCCGTTCGAATAAATTCCTCTCACGGTTTTCCACCTCTTCGTCGACGTCGTTTTGAACGCGGCCTCAACATTATTAAAGGCAAGCATCGTGCCGGTTTTGAATTTAAAGAAGCTTCGGCCGCATTCAAAAATGATGCCGAACGAACGGTGAGAAACTGTGAGCGGGTTTAATGCGAGCAGGTCCGAACCTGAAGTGAGGGCACCGCTTAAGCGGCGACATTTTGCGGCTGTAACAGCGGTGACTGGAACACGGCCATCCCGATTCAGCGACAGCGCGCAGTTAAAAAACGCAGGATTCCAAAGGAGGCACGTTTATGCCTCCTTTGGGCCAGTGTGGGCGGCGAGCCCACGGTTTTGACGTTGGATTTAAAAAGTTTCCTCAAGCTTTTTAAAGCTTTGGCCCCGCCTGGACCAATTTAGCCCCCGCCTCCGTATCGGTATACTTGTCAAAGTTAGTCACAAATCTTTGCGCCAGGTCCTGCGCCTTCTCCTCCCACTGCTCGCGGCTGGCGTAGGTATTACGTGGGTCAAGAATATGCGTATCAACGCCCGGTAACTCTGTAGGCACCGCGAGATTAAAGATCGGAAGGGTGAAGGTTTCGGCTTCGTCGATTTTTCCGTTAAGAATGGCGTCGATAATGGCGCGGGTATTTTGGATGGAAATGCGTTTACCGGTACCGTTCCAGCCAGTATTAACCAGATAAGCCTGCGCGCCTGCGGCTTGCATACGCTTCACCAGCACCTCAGCATACTGCGTTGGATGCAGGGTAAGGAAAGCCGCACCGAAGCAGGCAGAGAAGGTTGGAGTCGGTTCTGTGACGCCTCGCTCGGTACCTGCCAGCTTGGCAGTGAAGCCGGAGAGGAAGTGATATTGCGTCTGGTCTGCGGTCAAGCGTGATACCGGCGGCAAAACGCCAAAGGCATCGGCGGTCAGGAAGATCACTTTGGTGGCGTGACCGGCTTTCGATACCGGTTTAACGATATTGTTAATGTGGTAAATCGGGTAAGAGACGCGTGTGTTTTCTGTTTTGGCATTGTCGTCGAAGTCGATTTTACCGTCTTTGCTGACCACGACGTTTTCCAGCAGGGCGTCACGGATGATCGCACCGTAGATGTCGGGTTCCGCCTCTTTGCTCAGCTTGATGGTTTTTGCGTAGCAGCCGCCTTCGAAGTTGAATACGCCGTCGTCATCCCAGCCATGTTCGTCATCGCCAATCAGCTTACGTTTCGGATCAGTGGATAGCGTGGTTTTACCCGTACCAGACAGCCCGAAGAAAATCGCCACATCGCCTTTTTCGCCGACGTTCGCCGAGCAGTGCATGGAGGCAATGCCTTTAAGCGGTAACAGGTAGTTCATGACAGAGAACATCCCTTTCTTCATCTCGCCGCCGTACCAGGTGCCACCGATCAGCTGAATACGTTCTGTCAGATTGAACGCAACAAAGTTTTCGGAATTCAGGCCCTGCTGCTGCCAGTTTGGATTGGTGCATTTCGCGCCGTTCATCACGATGAAATCGGGCTCGAAGTTCTCCAGTTCGGCATCGTCTGGGCGGATAAACATGTTTTTGACGAAGTGTGCCTGCCAGGCCACTTCGGTAATGAACCGGACCTTCAGACGTGAGTCGGGGTTAGCACCGCAAAAGGCGTCGATGATAAACAGGCGTTTGCCGGAAAGCTGCTGCGTCACCAGCTCCTTCAGTGCGCTCCACACTTCCTGCGTCAGCGGTTGGTTGTCATTTTTACCTTTGCCCTGATCGGCCCACCAGACAGTGTCGCGGGTGGTGTCATCGCGTACGATGTACTTATCTTTCGGCGAGCGGCCGGTGAAAATGCCGGTATCGACATTCACTGCGCCCAATTCAGTTACCTGACCGCGTTCAAAACCCTCAAGTCCCGGTGCCGTCTCTTCTTTGAAAAGTAAGTCGTAATCGGGGTTGTAAATGATCTCGCTGGTGTCGTTGATACCGTAGGTGGCCAGCGTTTCTTTCGTGAGATGACGTGTTGGCATATCCCTGCTCCTCAATCGAATGGTCAAACCTGAACGGCCAGTCAGCCGCTATGATTAATTTGACTGTAATTGTAGGGTTTTGTGGCGTTTTATCCGCGATTGCTATCAAAGAATGGCATCAGTGACGGGATTTTTGGTGATTATGCGAGACAGTGCACGTGAATGGTGTAACGGAGGAAAAAGGCTGCAATGAAGCCGGAGCAATGTCAGACATTGCTCCGTTTTACGGGGAGTTAATGGTGCTTAATGAACTGAGCTGTCAGCCTCTGGCAGGCTGCCGCTGGCTTTCAGCGTCGCCATATCCATGGCGTCAAAGACATAATCGCTGCCGCAGTAGTCACAATGCATTTCGATTTTGCCATCTTCTTCCAGCATTTCGAGCACTTCGCCGTCCGGCAGAGTCATCAGCGCATCGGCACAGCGGTCGCGTGAGCAGGTGCAACGGAAGCAGACATCCTGCGGTTCATACAGCGTGACCTCTTCCTGATGGTACAGGCGGTAGAGCACTTCGTTAGCTGGCAGGGTGAACAGCTCGTCGGCTTTAATGGTGTGAGTCAGTTGAGCAAGATGGTTAAGCTCTTCCGGATCGGTCTCCTGCGCCGGAAGCACCTGCAACAGCAAGCCACCCGCAGCGGGTTTGCCTTCAGACTGGCCGGTACGAATGAAAATTCGCGTCGGCAACTGCTCTGACTGCATGAAGTAGTTTTCCAGACACTCCGCCAGCGTTTCGCCTTCCAGGCCTACTACGCCCTGATAGCGCTCGCCTTCGGTCGGGGAGATGGTGATCACCATGTAGCCGTTGCCGATCATCTGACGCAGCGTGCTGTCCGGGGCAATTTCACCTTGCAGACGCGCGACGCCGCGCATTTCTTGCAGGTTATTGCCGTTGATGACGGCCAGTTTCAGCGGGCCATCGCCCTGAAGCTGAACGGTAATGTCGCCGTCAAATTTCAGGGTGGCGGTTAGCAGGCTGGTGGCCACTAACATTTCGCCAAGCAGGGTACGGACTTCGGCCGGGTAGTCATGGCCTGCAACGATCTGCTGGAATGTCTCGCTAAGTGAAACCAGCTCACCGCGTACGGAATGGTGAGTGAAAAGATAGCGGTGTAGTTGGTCGTGATTTGACATAGATTCTCTCTGTTTAACTGCCTGGCGAAGTTTAATCAGTATCGCCATTTTTAAATTTGATCAGGTCGCGGCGTTCCTTTTTATCCGGACGACGGTCCGGATGAGGCATCGCATTCATTTTACGCGCCAGGGCGACTTTCTCCCGTTTGGCGACGCTTGCCTCGGTTTCCTGATAGAGCTTTTGGGCTTCTTCCGCAGTGCGACGCTGAGTGGTTAAGCCCAGCACCATGACCGTTCTTTCGTCATTCCCCTGACGCAGGGTGATTTCGGCGTTCATTTCCATCAGCTTGCTGGGCTTACTTCGCTGACCGTTGTAATGCACTTTGCCGCCGTCCACCATCTCCCGCGCCAGCGCACGGGTTTTATAAAAACGTGCCGCCCACAACCATTTGTCGAGGCGAATCGCGTTGTCATCTTCTGCCGTTTTACCCTTCATACGTCTCTCCCCAGGTGAGCGATGATCAAGCGACCCTGCCAGCCACCGGACGAATCGAAGGTAACAGGCTACGGAAATCGTTAATCGACGGATGCGCGGCAAATGACTTGTCCGCCAGGGTGGAATCCGGATTTTCTATACCCAGACAATAGCGGATACCAAAGGCTTTTGCCGCATTGAGGATAGGTTCGCCGTCGTCAACAAACAGGGTGCGCGCCGGGTCAAAACCGGTTTGCTGCTGCACTGCCGCCCACAACCGCTGATCTTCCTTTGGATAACCAAATGTGTGGGTGGAAAGTAATAAATCAAGGTGCTGGTCCAAACCCGTGTGCTGACATTTCACCGCGAGGCTGTGCGGATGCGCATTGGTCAGCAAAATCGCTTCGCGGCCACTCGCCCGTAATTGCTGCAAAAAAGGAAGAGTGTCGTCGCGTAATTTGGCGTTGCTGCCGATATCGGTAGTCATCTGATAGATATCGAGATCCAGCTTCTGGCACCAGTAGTCGAAGCAGTACCAGTTCATCGTGTGCTGGACGGCGAGGTATTCAGCCTGAATATATTGCCGCGCTTCGTCAAAAGCGATGGCGCGTTGCTGGCTCAGCGCCAGAGGGACGTCCTGCAACCAGAACTGGCTGTCAAAAGCCAGATCCAGCAAGGTGCCATCCATATCAAGCAGGACGGTATCAATGGTGTTCCAGTCGAAATCGGGGGACATGCAAACTCCATATCGCCCGCCCGGTGGCATCAGACAGCCACCGCGGGGAGCAAATGTTCAATAGCAGGGAAGGGGTTCAGGGTAGCACAGGGCCTTCTGACACAGAAAGCGGTCAGTCCAGATGGCGGGCCGACGTACCGACCAGCGTCGGGTTAAAGCAGTTGGTATAGTAATTTTGAATGTCATTCATGCGGCGCTTGTCTTTCAGCCGGCGCTTCACCAGCAAAACGCTGTTGGTGATGAGGCAAACAATCAGTAACAGCAGTAAAAGGCTGGTGCCGATATAGCGCCACAGCGTAGAGATGTCCGGTTCACTGTGCAGCGAAATATGGCGGGTTCCGTTGGCATCGATGCTGATGCTGGTAATAACGCCCTGCGCACTGAACGGCGTGTGTAACAACGTGGAGGACAAGTTTTGCAGCTGCTTCCACTGGGCGAGCGGGTTATACGCATACAGTGACACCGGCGGAACCGGCTGGTCTACCAGCTGCTTACCTTCGTCATTAGTGATCAGGAAGCCGCCCGGTGGCGGGCTGTTCAATGCTTCTGCCGCTCGGCGTGTTTCGTGGGCGAAGAAGGAGGAGGTCGCCGTATTGACCAGCTCACTGAGTGTCTGGGCACTGACCGGTCGCAGCAACACATTCATGCCTTTCAGCGTGCCGGATTTCGCGCGTTTCACGAGCGTTGCCCAGTTATCCGCATTGCCCAGATTGACCAGCGCATTTTTCAGCCTGACGCAGTCATCGCTGTTGCTGCAAAGCGCCTGGGTTTTCAGCACGATGTCAGAGAAGTCATCCAGCAAGATCATGCCCGATTTCTCAATGGCGGTGGCCAACTGCGGGTTGATATTTTGTTCGGTGCTGTCGCCCGGATGCAACTGAGTATTGACGGTGGTCAGCAGCGCAGTGGCGGCATCAATTAATTCTGATTCCGGCATCGGCAGGGGCGGTGCTTCATTCCAGTAAATACCGGAGCAATCAAACGGCACGAACCCGCCGGGTGCCGTTCGGGCATTGGCCGGAGGAACGTAGCACATACCTGTGCCTTGTACTTTAAGCGTATCGCCCACGCGCAGTGGAGTTTTTTCCAATACCTGTACGCTGTTCACTTGCGTGCTTTGTGCGCCCTGTAACCAGGCAACACTGAGTTTCAGCGGCAGGCCGAGGGGAACATAAATCAGCAACATCAGCAGCAGCACCAGCGCACTGGCGGCCAGTACCAGGTTTTTCCCCCACTGCTGCAACGGGAAGTTTTTAACTTCGTCATGCAGTGAAAGATACGCACCCTGACGGACTACATGGCTGTTCATATAGAGCTCGACGTCGGTCGGTTGCCCTAAATTCCTGCTAATGTAAGGCTGCCAGTGCGGTGGATAAACCAGATCGACAGCACCTAATGAAATATTGCTGATATCACCCTGTTTGGACTCACCAAACAGACCCCAGCGTTTAGGCTGGCCACGCAGACAGTGGATCTCCTTACGATTTTTCCCCAGCCGTTCAGCCAGCAAACGCCAGCCTGCCCAGCCGAGTAGCACAGCCGCGATCGCCATCGTCCACGGCAGGATCATCGCCGGGCCGACCAGTGTGATAAACAGCAGCAGCATTACCGCAGATATCGCCAGCGCTTCGCGCACGCCGTTGGAGCGGGTCAGAGCGTGCTCTTCACGGGTTTCATGACGCACTTTTACCAGCTGAATATGCTCACTCTCTTCGTGACGAATCGAGGCGTTTTGCGGCGGCACTGGAATGACAGAAGGGGCAGGGGTTGGGCGTTCATAAATATGGTCGACAAGCGAGTGGCCATTGAGCGAGATAACCAGAGGGACCGTCTGAGTTTTGATCAACTCAACGTGATTTTCATGCGCGATATACTGTTCCCAGAACGGAGGCAGGTGGATTTCAGTCGTATCGAGAAAGTAACGCCATTTATTGGGATCTTCGCTGGCAACACCATAACGGGTGATCGCGCGAGTGATGGTATAGACATTTTCGCTTTTGGCCGTCAGCGTGAGCTTATCGCGAAGAACCATGAGATCGCTGCGATGTGTGATAGGTGTTTGGCTGAGTTTTTCATTCTGACGCAGGTATTGCTCGACGGCGTCACGTTCCTGCTGCGTCATCTTACGTTGGTTGGGTTTGGAGAAATGAACGCTCGACGTCGCCGTATTACGGCGTCGTACGATAAACCAAAGGAATAACCCAGCGGCAATGACGGTGATACACAATAAAAAAAGTGTAACGACTACTGTGCTCATCCGATCCCCTGACTAAGATGACTGATGTCGATGCGTTGGAATGACATAGTTATTCATTGTTATTTTTCTTACATTTTCCGTAAAAACAGCCACTTTTGATCATACCAATAATCTCACCGCGACGGGTATCGGTATAATCCTATTTTTAATAGTGTGGTTTTTTGTTAGAGATTTTTATCGGGTTTGAGAAGCCGATCGCGAACTCCAATGCGAAAATTCCCCTGTGGATAACGTTACACCGAATTTATGTCGCACAAATATTGCGATAAAGGTTCGCATTAACGCACAATGCCATCAAGTGACAATAAATTGAACCCATTGCGACACCGATATCAGGTGAACAATAAATTGGGGAACACATGGATAAGCACCTGCAAAAACCTGAGATTCAGAAAATAGAAAAGGTAGCGAGCTCACGCTTGTTCACCATCGAATCCGTTGATCTCACATTCAGCAACGGCGTGCAGCGTGTTTATGAGCGTATGCGCCCGTCTAATCGTGAAGCGGTACTGATTGTCCCGGTCATCGGGGATGATCTGCTGCTGATCCACGAATATGCCGTAGGTATCGACGGTTATGAATTAGGCTTCCCTAAAGGGCTGATTGATCCGGGCGAAAGTGTGCTTGAGGCTGCGAACCGTGAGTTGATGGAAGAGGTGGGTTATGGCGCTCAGCATTTTGATTACCTGATGCAGCTGACCATGGCGCCCTCGTACTTCTCAAGTCGCATGAATATCGTCATCGCCAAAGGGCTTTATCCGCAAAGCCTGGAAGGGGATGAACCCGAACCGTTGCCACAAACCCGCTGGCCGATTGCCCGCATGATGGAACTGCTGAACGAGCCAGATTTCAACGAAGCCAGAAACGTCAGCGCACTGTTTCTTGCTCGCGATTTCCTGATGAGAAACGCCGTTTAGCCACTGATTCATTTAGCGTAATCTTCCCCATAAAAAAAGCCGGCCTGCGTACATGCATGACCGGCTTTTTTGACGTCTTTAGTTCATCAGAACAGTTCGTGCGCCTGACCGTTGTCCATCAGCGTCGTCCCTACTTCGTGAACAGCATGTTCAGTCGGTTGAGTGCCATCGATGAAATATTCAGGGCGGCTTGCGCCACCGCCATCAGACAGTTTGCCGGTTTGTTTATCGATGGTGACCGTCACAATACCCGGTGGCGGGGTCTGTTTCTGTTCCGGTACGCCATCAAGCACGGCTTTCATGTAGTCATCCCAGGCTGGCTGAGCACTCTTGGCACCGCCTTCCGCACCAGAAATCTGGTCAGGAATGACACCTGACGCCGTCGAACGACCAAGGTCACGGCGGTGATCGTCAAAGCCGATCCACACAGAGGTCACTACGTTCGGGCCATAGCCGGAGAACCACGCATCTTTGGAGCTGTTGGTGGTACCCGTTTTGCCGCCGATATCATGACGTTTCAGGTCACGCCCTGCACGCCAGCCTGTTCCCATCCAGCCCGGTTCACCAAAGATGTTGGTGTTGAGCGCATCACTGATGAGGAACGATAGCGGTGTGCTGATCACATGTGGCGCGTACTGCTGATCACCGTCCTGCTGAGCTTGGCCAGCCGGAACCTGCTCAAGCTGCGGCATCGGCACGCTGTTGTTGTTATTGCCTTCGCTGGAAACCGCGACGTTCTCGACGTTGTCATCGGAGAGGACGGCTGACTTTTGTGAATCACCATAAATCACCGGGATGTTGCAGGTACGGCAGGCAATTTTCGGCTTGGCTTCAAACTGAACCTGACCGGATTCATCAACGATTTTGGTGATGAAATAGGGGTCAACCAGATAACCACCGTTAGTCAGCGCAGCATAACCACGAACAACTTGCAGCGGCGTGAAGGACGCAGAACCTAGCGCCAGTGATTCTGAGTGAACAATGTTGGCCGCTGGGAAGCCGAAGCGGAGCAGATATTCTGCCGCATAATCGACACCCATCGCACGCATCGCACGCACCATCACCACGTTTTTCGACTCACCCAGCCCCTGACGCAGGCGAATTGGGCCTGCATAAGTTGGTGGTGAGTTCTTCGGACGCCAGTCCTGACCGGCACCGGCATCCCAGCGGGTGATCGGCATGTCGTTGAGGATGGTCGCCAGCGTCAGGCCTTTGTCCATCGCAGCGGTGTAAAGGAACGGTTTGATGTTCGAACCGAGCTGACGCAATGCCTGCGTTGCACGGTTGAATTTGCTCTGATTAAAGTCGAAACCACCAACCAGCGCTTCTACTGCGCCATCGTTCGGATTCAGGGAAACAATGGCAGAATTCACATCAGGAACCTGTGTCAGCCACCAGACATCACCCACTTTACGCACCCAGATCTGCTGACCAGGCTGCACCACATCAGATACTTTCTTCGGCGTTGGCCCTTGACTGTTATCGGAACGGAAAGGGCGTGCCCAGCGCATTCCGCTAAACGGCAATGAAATCACCGCGCGGTTTGCCATGGTGGCCGTGGCCTGTTCACCGTCAATTTGTGTCACGACCGCAGGGAAGAGCGGGCCATAAACAGGCAGGGTTTTCAGGGACTGAACAATTTTGTTCTCATCCCAAGGTGTTTCACCCACTTTCCACAGCTGATTCGACGGCCCACGGTAGCCGTGACGCATATCGTAGTTCAGCACGTTGGTGCGCAGGGCTTCCTGAGCGGCCAACTGGGTTTTCTTGGTAATGGTGGTGTAGACCTTGTAGCCGTCGTTATAGGCGTTGTCGCCATAACGTTTCACCATCTCCTGACGCACCATTTCTGTCAGATACGGCGCAGAAAACTCAATATGCGGTGCATGGTAATTGGCGACCAGCGGTTCAGCACGTGCCTCATCATACTGTGCCTGGGTGATGTATTTCTCATCAAGCATACGGGACAGCACAGTGTTGCGACGCGCCAGAGAGCGGTCGTGAGAGTAAAGCGGGTTGAACGTTGATGGCGCTTTTGGTAGTCCGGCAATCACGGCCATCTCGCTGAGCGTCAGCTGGCTGACATCCTTACCGAAATAGACCTGCGCCGCCGCCCCTACGCCATAAGCGCGGTAGCCGAGGTAGATCTTATTGAGATACAACTCAAGGATCTCATCCTTGGTCATCATCTGTTCGATGCGGATCGCCAAAAACGCTTCTTTGATCTTACGCGTCAGTGTCCGTTCCGGGCTCAGGAAGAAGTTACGTGCCAGCTGCTGAGTGATGGTACTTGCCCCTTGGGAAGCATGGCCAGAGACCAGTGCCACAGAAGCTGCACGGAAAATACCGATCGGATCAACGCCGTGATGTTCATAAAAACGGCTGTCTTCGGTTGCGATGAATGCATGAACCATCTCCGGAGGGATCTGGCCAAGTTTCAGGGGAATACGACGTTTTTCGCCGTATTGGGCGATTAAATCGCCTTCAGCACTGTAAACCTGCATCGGTGTTTGCAAGCGCACGTCTTTGAGCGTGGCGACATCGGGCAGCTGCGGCTCGATATATTTGTACAAGCCAAATATCGAGGCTGCTCCCAGCAAAATGCAACACAGTGCAAGAATCAAAAAATACTTTACGAACTTCACCTGAGATTTCCCATTTAGTGTCAATTGGGCAGTTTATAAACAACCGCGCGGTAGTATAAAGGCAAGCCTACGACATGGATACGTTCTTTTCTTAACTTGACCCTATGGAGATTGGGCGAAAATGCGACTACAAGCATGGCAGGTAGGTCTGGATATTCAAGCCGGTTATGCCCGGGCGATCGCGGTTCAGCGACGCCGTTACGGCTGGCAATTACGGCATTGGTGGCAACACCCATTACCGCCCCTCACGCTGCGCGGGGGGATTTTACATGAGAGCGCGCCGCTTTCCGCTATTTTATCTGTCTGGCGTAATACCCTGCCGGCAAAGATCTCGCTGCGTATTTCTCTTCCTGCTCAGCGAGCCATGCAGCACATCCTTCCTCCGCCGGATGACCGCCTTAGCGCAACCATGCGCAGCGCCTTTATTTTCTCCAGCGCAGCGCGCCATTTTCCGCTGAGTGTCGAGCAACTGGTGATGGACTACCGGACGGATCCCTGTGGCGACAAAAATATTATTGTCACGGCGGCGAGGCAGCAGGAGATTCAACAGTGGCAACACTGCCTGGCCCAGTCCCGCCTCTTTCCCGACGTCTTTGAACTCGCACCCTGTGCGTTGCAGTCAGCGGCCAGTGCGGCGGGTGTCAGCGCTGAACAACTGCTACTGCACCGATTGGATGATGGCTGGTTATGGGCTGCGCCTCACGGGCTGCCTTTCCAATTTGGCATGTTTGATGAAAATGAGATCGGCGATATTGCCCAGCTTGTATTCCGCGTCCGTGAACAGTATCGGGCAGCAAAGTTATGCGATGAAGAATGTCTGTTCAGTAGCGTGAATACCGAAGCGTTGCCCGCAGGCGTGCTTGCCTGGTCACCGTTAACGGCAATCGGGCAACTCTTGCCGCCTCTTCCGGCGAATCCGGGGGCTTTTACGCTCGCCACCGGTCTGGCCCTGCGCCCGGAGGACCGCTAATGCTACATGTTAATCTGCTGCCCTGGCGCAGCATTCAACAACGGCAGCAGCAGAGGCAGTGGCTGCAGCACGTTATGCTATTCATCACGCTGACGGCGGTGCTGATGTCGCTCTGGTCTGCTTCCACGCGACATGCGTTGCGCAAAGAACAAAGCCACCTGCTGATGCTGAGCGACAGCCAGACACGGTTAGCCTTGCAGCTTAAAAAAGTCAATGGTGCGACGCAGCAGCTACAGACGTTGCAACGCGTCGCCAGAGAGCAGGAGCAGCGGCGGATTAAAAGTCTGGGATATCTCGCCCTGCTGACCTCCCTCGCCAGACATATTCCTGACAGCCTGTGGTTGACAGAACTGATCGACGAGCCGGAAGGGCGCATTCAGCTGCGTGGCGAAAGCGCCGTGTATCCGGTTGTGATGGAATTTGCTCAGAGATTGAAAGATGACGCGCTATTCAGTGAGGTTCGTTTGCTGGATATCCAGCGTCTGCCAGCGCAGAACCTGCGGTTTGTCTTACAGATACGGTTTGCACAGCAGTCGGGCATCCAGTGAAGGATTACGCCATGAGCAATATCTTTTCACTGTTCTTCAGCCAGATGATGGAGCGACCTCGGTGGCAGCAATGGGCATTGTGGATAGCGGGTGGTCTCACTCTGTGGTTTCTGCTCTATTTAACGATGCTGAAAGCCCCGATCCGGGAGTTGCAGCAGGGCCTGCAAGACGCAGAGGCTCTGCAAAAAAGTCTCTCTGCGCAGCAGCGCAGTTTACTGGAACAGCCTTCGCTGAATGAACTTTTGCAGCAACTGGCGCTTTTAAAGCCCGTGAGCTCCGCGGGGATAACTCTGGTGGATAAAATCGCCGGGCCATTACACCGGTCGGCAGGCACGCTTTTACAATGGCAGCCTGAGGCCGGTGGTGTTGAAAATGAAGAACGGGGAACTCTGACATTCCGGTCAGATTTCAAAGGGGTGTTAGCGCTGCTGACGGGGTTACTCAACGATCCGGCAGCACCGGTGGTGCGTCAGTTGCAGTTGCGTGCGGAAAAACCGTTGCTTCACATTACGCTCGCGCTCGCAGAAGAACCGTTTTATTCGCCGATTTTCTCCGCGCTTTCAACTGCTGAAGGAGTAAAGCGTGATCCGTTTTCTGCACAGGATATTGAGGACTGTTCGGATAACGCCAACACCCTCAGGGATGTGACTTTGGGAGGAATGATTAGTGATACAGAACATCAGCAGGGCTGGATGTTATGGCCCGGCCGTGGCTGGCAACCCGCTGAGGTCGGGTGGCGTGATGATCAATCCGGCTGGCAGGTTGTTGCCGTCGGGAACGGGCAAATTACGTTCAACTTACAGCGCGAACCTTGTGCTGAAAAACAACATTCGCTGACATTGTCGCGCCAGAGTGGGCTTCAGCCAATGAAATTCCAGGGAGAGGAAAAAAAATGAAGAGAGTTAAAAGAGCCGTATGGGGGGCAGCAATTATCGCGTTACTGGCGCTGAATGGTCCCTGTATGGCGGCGGAGCAAGCGGCTATAAAGCCCGTTACCCTGGAATTTCAGGACACGCCGCTAACCGTCATTTTGCAGGCGCTGGCCGAGCACCGCCAGATGAATCTGGTCACCGCGCCGGGTGTGGAAGGTAAACTCAGCGTCCGGCTGACAGAAGTACCATGGCAGCAGGCGATGGAGATCATCCTGCAGATGGGAAAGCTGACGCTGCGGCAGCAGGGCAACGTGCTGATGATCTTTCCTCAAATTGATCCCGCGGCTCAACGGCAAAAACAGCAGGAGGAGAGCGAGCGTGAACTTCAGCAGCGCCCGCTGGAGAGCCTGACGCTGGCATTGCAAAATGCAGATGCTACCGAAACCGCTGCCAGCCTGAATGCACAGAAAGGAACGTTGTTGTCAGATAAAGGCCATGCTTCTGCTGATGTTCGTACTAATACGCTGCTAATCCGCGATACCCGGCATGCGCTCGATACCATCACGCCCTGGTTAAAAGAGATGGATACGCCATTACAGCAGGTACAACTGGCTGCCCATATTGTCACGATGAACACTGAGAGTCTGCGTGAGCTTGGTGTCCGCTGGGGATTTACGGGTGACAACCCGATCACAAAATCGGTCAGAATGAATAACTTCAGCATGGGAATGCCGGTGGAGAACCCCATTGCGACGATGGGCTTTAACCTGGCACACATCAGCGGGCGAATATTGGATCTGGAGCTGACGGCGCTGGAGCAGGAAGATCAGGTGGAAATTATCGCCAGCCCGCGCCTGCTGACTGCGCATATGCAGACGGCCAGCATCAAACAGGGGACGGAAATCCCCTATCAGGTTTCCAGCGGGGCTAGCGGAAGCACGTCGATAGAATTTAAAGAGGCGGTGCTGGGCATGGAGGTTACGCCGAAAATTCAGCGTAACGGTGATATTACGCTGGCGCTACAAATCAGTCAGAACATGCCGGGGCGCACCATCAAACAGGCTGAAGGCGAAGCGCTTGCCATCGATAAACAGGAAATTAAGACTCAGGTAACGGTCAAAGATGGAGAAACTATTGTGTTAGGTGGCATTTTTCAGCGCCAAAATCAGAACACGGAAAATAAAGTACCGGTGCTCGGTGACATCCCCGTCGTGGGATCTTTATTCAAACAGCAAACAAAAAGCATGAAGCGCCGCGAATTGGTCATTTTTATTACACCAACCTTAATTAGCCGCCATTAATCGGGGTGTTGGCGTGACTAAAACGGCAGAATAGCGTTGAGCTTATGCAACTTTTTGTGTCACGAAAGGCTTCTGAGTTTGACGCTGCGGCCGATTTAGCTTACAAGGGTTACCGAATTGAGCACCGTGATTTTTAATGACTGCTGAAACGCCGATAAAAACGTACGGTTTCCCTCCCGCGGCGCGCGATGCGATTTATTCGGTTGCCAAACTACCAAGAGTGTTGAGATAATTTTTGTCTGATCTCGCACTACCGCTCATGAGGTTTCAGTTTAGGTCCCGCCGCTAATTTGATTGGCGGGGCGGGTTATCATCAACGAATTGTCTTAGTAATACCAAAAAACATGGCAGAGAAACGCAATATCTTTCTGGTTGGGCCTATGGGTGCCGGCAAAAGCACTATTGGTCGACAGTTAGCTCAGCAACTCAATATGGAGTTTTTTGACTCCGATCACGAAATTGAGCGACGCACCGGAGCTGATGTGGGCTGGGTATTTGATTTAGAAGGCGAAGACGGATTCCGCGACCGCGAAGAAAAAGTGATCAACGAACTCACAGAAAAGCAAGGCATCGTTCTGGCGACCGGCGGGGGTTCTGTTAAATCACGTGAAACCCGTAACCGTTTGTCAGCGCGTGGCGTTGTCGTCTATCTTGAAACTACCATCGAAAAACAATTGGCGCGTACACAACGCGACAAAAAACGTCCATTATTACAGGTGAGTGCACCCCCACGCGAAGTGCTTGAAGCACTGGCGAAAGAACGCAATCCGCTGTATGAAGAAATTGCGGAT
The DNA here is from genome assembly GCF_055407225.1 of Ewingella sp. C233. Taxonomy (NCBI): domain Bacteria; kingdom Pseudomonadati; phylum Pseudomonadota; class Gammaproteobacteria; order Enterobacterales; family Yersiniaceae; genus Ewingella; species Ewingella sp. C233. The sequence goes on along the minus strand of NZ_JBUZRI010000004.1, from coordinate 50,142 downwards.
GTGACTATCCGTACTGACGATCAAAGCGCCAAAGTGGTTGCCAACCAAATCATTAACATGTTGGAAAGCAACTGATTTTTGGCATTCTGTTATTGCCTGAGGGTGTAAGTTAAGAAGGTCACTGAGCGCGAAATGGAGAGGATTACCGTAACGTTAGGGGAGCGAAGCTACCCCATTACGATTGCTGCCGGATTGTTTCACGATCCGGCTTCTTTTATGCCTGTAAAGGCGGGTGATCAGGTCATGCTGGTGACAAACCAGACTCTGGCACCTCTCTATCTGGACTCAGTTCGCTCAGTCCTGGAGCAGGCAGGCGTTCGTGTTGATCAGGTGATACTGCCTGATGGTGAACAATACAAATCCCTGTCTGTTCTTAATGAGGTTTTTTCGGCTCTGCTGGAAAAACCTCATGGTCGTGATACCACGCTTATTGCCCTCGGTGGCGGCGTGGTTGGCGATTTGACCGGCTTTGCTGCCGCCAGTTATCAGCGTGGGGTACGCTTTATTCAGGTACCTACCACGCTGTTATCTCAGGTCGATTCCTCCGTTGGTGGCAAAACTGCTGTCAACCACCCGCTCGGCAAAAACATGATTGGTGCGTTCTATCAACCGGCTTCGGTTGTGGTCGATCTTGATTGCCTGCGCACTCTTCCTGCCCGTGAGATGTCTTCCGGCATGGCAGAGGTCATAAAATACGGCATTATTTTGGATGCCGACTTCTTTGTATGGCTTGAAGACAACATGGATGCTCTGTTAGCGCTGGATATAAATGCGCTGGCCTATTGCATCCGTCGTTGCTGCGAGCTGAAAGCTGAAGTCGTCGCTGCCGATGAACGCGAAAACGGTATGCGCGCTTTGCTTAATCTTGGTCATACTTACGGGCATGCCATTGAAGCTGAAATGGGCTACGGTAACTGGTTGCATGGTGAAGCCGTTGCGGCCGGCATGGTGATGGCTTGCTACACCGCGCATCGTTTAGGCCAGTTCAGCCTGACCGACATTGCGCGAGTTAAAAACCTGCTGCTGCGTGCCGGGTTGCCTGTCACCGGACCTTTGGAAATGGCGGCTGAAGCCTATTTGCCGCACATGATGCGTGATAAAAAAGTGCTGGCCGGCGAGCTGCGCCTGGTTTTACCGAAAGCGATTGGTCAGTCTGAAGTTCGCTCTGGTGTGTCACATGAAATGGTGCTGGCGTCGATTGAGGATTGCCGGTAACAGAGTTTGTGGGCTATCTCACAGGCCTTGTCTTACCGATTAACCCTTTGCCAGCAAAGCGTTATATTTATCAGTCAGGATAGTTGCTCCGCATAAAGCCGCTTTTGCAGGCTTTTAGCCGGGTTGGAGGTTTTAGATGGATGATTTAACACCGGAAGACGATCTTAAGCCAGACACCAGCGATCGCCGTCCACCGCGCTCGCGTAAACCGGCCCCTTCTGCACCAAAACTTGCAGTATCACGTCAACACCTGATGATTGGTGTAGGCATTTTGGTACTGATTTTACTGATCGTCGGTATCGGCTCCGCTCTTAAAGCCCCAACACAGCACGAAACCAATAATGCACCGGGCAATGGCCCTAAAGACATTAATTTGTCGGGTTCGGGCAATGATGCTGCGGCTCCTGCACAGCCATCAGCTCAGGCGCAAGAAAACACCGCTCAGGCAAGTAATACCGCGCAGGCGAATAATGGTCAGCAGCCACAACAAAATGTGGGTATGCCACCTATTTCGCCTACGCCGACCGATGCCCAGCCGCAACCTGACAACGGTCAGGCAAAAGAGCGCGTTGATCTGCCGGGAGACATGTCTGATGCACTTTCTTCGCAGCAAGGGCAGGTTAACGCCGCCGCACAGGATGGCATGAATGCCGGTACGCAATCCTTGACGTCGTTGCCGACGGCACCTGCCACCGTTGACGGTGCAGCGAAAGGCAAAGCGCCAGTCGCGACACGTACCCCTCAGCAAACGGCGAACACCAAACCAGCAGTGACCAAACCGGCTAAGACGCATACCACCGCGCCAGCCCATGAGTCCAAAAAGCCGGTACAGGCAAAGCCTGCGACTGCGGCATCCCATCCGGCCAAAGAAACCACGAAACCTGTTGCGACGGCAAGCGCAGCAACCGGTACTGGTGGTGCTATCAAATCTGCTCCGGGCAGCCACTTTACGCTGCAACTGAGCGGGGCTTCCCAGTCCAATAGCCTGAATGCGTTTGCTAAGCAGCAGGGTCTGAAAAACTATCTGGTTTATCAGACATCACGAGACGGCAAGCCGTGGTATGTGTTGGTGAGCGGTAATTACGCGTCATCGGCCGAAGCCAAAAGCGCCATCTCCAGCTTGCCTGCTGAAGTACAGGCTAAGAAACCGTGGGTTAAGCCTGTACACCAGGTACAGCAAGACCTGAAAAAATGAATCTGATCTCAACGCGATTTGCTGTCTAAAAACAGGGTACAATCCGCGGCTGTGAATTGTATAAGTAGCTAACTGACGGCATGAAGAAAAACCGCGCTTTTTTGAAATGGGCTGGTGGCAAATATCCGCTTGTAGATGACATCAAACGTCATCTACCAGCAGGAGATTGCCTGATAGAGCCTTTTGTTGGTGCGGGATCGGTATTTCTGAATACCGATTACAAATCGTACATTCTGGCCGACATCAACAGTGATCTGATTAACCTCTACGATATTGTGAAAACACGCACCGATGAATTCGTGCGTGATGCACGCGTGTTTTTTTCCCCTGAGTTTAATCAGTCAGAGCAATTTTATGCCCTGAGAGCGGAATTTAACCAGAGTACGGATATCTACCGCCGTTCGGTGCTTTTTCTCTATCTCAACCGCCATTGTTACAATGGTCTGTGCCGTTATAACCTCAGCGGTGCGTTCAACGTGCCGTTTGGCCGCTATAAAAAGCCCTATTTCCCTGAGACTGAACTCTACTGGTTTGCCGAAAAAGCGCAGAATGCACGGTTTGTCTGTGAGCATTACCAAGAAACATTGCTGAAAGCGGAGTCAGGTTCGGTGGTGTATTGTGATCCTCCGTATGCACCACTGTCGGCAACGGCGAATTTTACGGCCTACCACACCAACAGCTTCAGCATGGATGATCAAATGAACCTGGCGCGCCTGGCGTACCAGCTCTCGTCAGAAAATGACGTACCGGTTCTGATCTCCAACCATGAGACCCCGTTGACGCTGGAATGGTATGCCCAGGCGACGTTGCACCGGGTTTCGGCCCGCCGGACCATCAGCAGCAACGTATCGCAACGCAGTAAAGTGAACGAACTTTTGGCGCTCTATCGCTGATTTGCGTGAAGTCGCGTAGACCAGCTCGTAACCCTCTTGTCTGGAGAAGCGGATGAAAAAGTTTTTGATTGCCCCGTCCATTTTATCAGCTGATTTCGCCCGTCTGGGTGAAGACACGGCTAAAGCACTGGAAGCTGGCGGAGACGTCGTACACTTTGACGTAATGGATAACCACTACGTGCCTAATCTGACGATAGGACCGCTGGTGTGCCAGTCGCTGCATAATTACCTGCAAAAAGCCGGGATTAACGCACCGATTGACGTGCACTTGATGGTAAAACCGGTCGATCGCCTGATCCCGGATTTTGCCGCCGCCGGTGCCACCTATATCTCTTTCCACCCGGAAGCCTCTGAGCACGTTGACCGCACCATCCAGCTGATCAGAGAGCACGGCTGTAAAGCTGGTCTGGTGTTTAACCCTGCGACGTCATTGAGCTATCTGGATTACGTGATGGATAAACTCGACGTGATCCTGCTGATGTCGGTTAACCCGGGTTTTGGTGGTCAGTCGTTTATTCCTGGTACCCTCGATAAGCTGCGTCAGGTGCGTAAGCTGATCGATGACAGTGGTTACGACATTCGTCTGGAAATCGACGGCGGCGTGAAAGCTGAAAACATTGGTGAGATCGCAGCCGCAGGCGCAGACATGTTTGTTGCCGGTTCCGCTATCTTTAACCAGCCTGATTACCGTACTGTGATTGACCACATGCGCAGCGAACTTGCGAAGGTTCCCCATGGCTGAGTCAATGCAACCGCTGGGCATCGCTTTTGATCTCGATGGCACGTTAGTCGACAGCGCACCGGGACTGGCTGATGCCGTTGATATGGCATTGAAAGCGTTCGGTCTGCCCGCTGCTGGCGTTGAGCGCATCAGCACCTGGATTGGCAACGGCGCTGATGTAATGGTTGAGCGCGCAGTACGCTGGGCCGAAGGTGATATGTCGCCCGAGTTTTGCCAAAAAGTACGCGACAAATTTGACCATTACTACGCAGAAACGGCCGCCAGCGGCAGCAAGCTGTACCCGCAAGTTAAAGAGACGCTGGCAGCGCTGAAAGCAAAAGGCGTGCCGATGGGACTTATCACCAACAAGCCCACGCCTTTTGTTGCACCACTGCTGAACTCGCTCGATATTGAAGAATTTTTTTCAGTGGTGATCGGTGGCGATGACGTCGCACAGAAAAAACCACATCCGGCCCCCATGTACCTGATGCTCGCGAAGCTCGGTCTGCGTGCCAGCGAACTGGTTTTTGTTGGTGATTCACGCAATGATATTCAGGCGGCACAGGCCGCCGGTTGCCGCTGCGTCGGTTTGACGTACGGCTACAATTACGGTGAAAGCATCGCGCTGAGCAAGCCCGATCGCGTCCTCGAACATTTCGCCGACCTCTTGCCCACTTTTGGGCTGTAATCCTTAAAAGATCAGGAAGCATAAAAATGAGTAAACCCATCGTATTTAGTGGTGCACAACCTTCTGGTGAACTGACCATTGGCAACTACATGGGTGCGCTGCGTCAGTGGGTAAAATTGCAAGACGACTACGAGTGTATTTACTGCATTGTTGACCTTCATGCCATCACCGTACGTCAGGATGCTGCGCAACTGCGTAAAGCGACCCTCGACACGCTGGCGCTGTATCTGGCTTGCGGTATTGACCCGCAAAAAAGTACCATTTTTGTGCAGTCACACGTTCCTGAGCATACTCAGCTGAGCTGGGCGCTGAACTGCTACACCTACTTCGGTGAACTGGGCCGTATGACGCAGTTCAAAGACAAATCAGCGCGTTATGAAAACTCCAGCAGCGAAAACTCCAGCATTACCGCCGGTCTGTTTGACTATCCGGTGCTGATGGCCGCCGACATCCTGCTTTACCAGACCAATCAGGTGCCGGTTGGTGAAGATCAGAAACAGCATCTTGAGTTGAGCCGCGATATCGCAAACCGCTTCAATGCGCTTTATGGCGATGTGTTCACCATACCTGAGCCATTTATTCCAAAATCTGGCGCGCGCGTGATGTCGTTGCAGGAACCGACTAAGAAGATGTCCAAGTCGGACGATAACCGCAATAACGTGATCGGCCTGCTGGAAGATCCGAAGTCAGTGACTAAGAAAATCAAACGCGCAATGACCGACTCCGAAGAGCCGCCTGTTGTGCGTTACGATATCGCGACCAAAGCCGGTGTATCCAATCTGTTAGATATCCTTTCCGGTGTGAATGGCAAAACCATTGCCGAGCTGGAAGCGGAATTCGAAGGCCAGATGTATGGCCATTTGAAAGGGGCCGTAGCAGAAGCCGTTGCCGGGATGCTGACTGAGTTGCAGGAACGCTACAACCGTTTCCGCAACGACGAGGCTTTACTACAGGAAATCATGCGTGACGGTGCCAATAAAGCCCGCGCCCGTGCGCAGGTTACGCTGGCAAAAGTTTATGAAGCAATCGGATTCGTACCCGCTTCCTGATCATTGCCCGGCACTGAAAAACCATGCTAATGAGCGTGGTTTTTTTATGTCTGCTTTAAACCGGTGGAATCTGGCGGTCAGGAACCCGCATTGAAGTTATAAGTGAACGTAGCGTTATAGCGCCAATCACGTTTATCGCTGTCCAATGGCACATCACCGATAGGGCGCGCAGCTTCAACGGAAATGGTGTAATGGCGGTTATCCCCAAACATCACACCCAGGGCATAAGAAGACAGGTTTTGCTTCGGGATGCCCCCCTGATTAAAGCCGGTATGAGCGGCATCGACGACCACATAGGGCTGAATGGTCTTCAGCCACGGCCCTTGATCGACACCATAGAGATAGCGCATATCGACCTGCCCGCCGACGCCATAGTCACCAGACGCATCACTGTCCGGATAACCGCGGCCATAATGCAGCGCACCAAAGTTCACGCGCTCCGGCTCGGGTAAATCGTTATCTGACCAGTCGCCTTCTACTGAGGCGCTCAGCCGCCACTTTTTGTCGAACAGATAGGCGGTGTCGCCGTTGAATTTCCAGCGAGTAAAGTTGAGATCAGCATTTGGCGTCGAGTTGGTTGCCCCCAATCCATCGATGCCCTGACGTACATTGAAACGGGTGTTCCAGTACGCCTGATCAAATTCGCGGTAACCCGCTAACGTAATGTCCGCCGCCGGGTAACGCACGCGCTGGTTTACATCCGGCAACTGAACCTGTCGCGCACCCTGCGTCGCCCACAGGTCATAGGTGTATTTTTTGTCGGTATAGTCCAGACCGCCGCTGAGCGTCCACTGATTTTTACGGGTTAATTCCAGCGGATAGCTGAACACCACGCCGCCGTTGTACTGCGTTTGGGTATTTTTGGAGCCGATATTTATTCCATCAGGTAGCGCCAGTATCTGATTGTAATCTTTGTCTTTCTGCTGGTAATAACTGCCTTTGAGTTGCATTAGCAGGCCATCGTCGCCGATATACTGCTGATAGTTCAGACCTGCATAGGTTTTGCGCGTACTGCTTTCCAGCGGGATTAAGGTGGCAATGCCCAACTGCTCGCCATACGTGTTCAGACCGCTCAGCGTAGCGTTGACGATGGCCGAACTGTCATCTTTTCGCGTATCCACCGCCGTGGCGATGTTCCAGTTACGCTGACGTTGTGCGTCTACGTTCAGGATCGTCGCGCCATAGATATTATTTGGGTTGTTGGCGGAGGCGGTGACTTTGGTGTCTGGCGTGCGGTTCATCAGCAAGGTATAGCGTTCGAAGGTGTCCTGCGTGAGCGGGTTTTCGGCCATGATGTGTTGCGACAGCTTGCTGAGCCAGCGCCCGATCTGGGTGTTGTCACTGTGAATTTGCGTGGCAGAGATATAGCCCTCCACCAGCCCTATTTTTACCACGCCATCGTGAAAGTTATCTGCCGGTAAATAGGCATACGAAAGAATAAAACCGTCGGAATGGTAGCGCTGAGTGATGCTGTCGGTGGCTGCGAGCAGGGCTGAAAGTGGTACTTTCCTGCCGACGTCTTTGGCGAAGGGTTGCGCGAGCGATTCCAGCGGATAGCGCGTACCGCCAATAAACTGAATATGTCTGACATCGATCAGGGTTTGCGGTGTCACTGAAGTAACAGGACTTGGGGTAGAAATGGTGATTTTTTGTGATTTGGCAGGAGGCTGGGAAACCGGCTGAGCCAGTTTCGCTGGGTTGTTCGGGTCAATCAGCGTCGGGAACATGTCGGCAGAGCTATAGCCAATGACTGTTCCAAACAGCGCCACTATGCAGGATTTTATTTTCATAAGCATTCCTTTGGTCGCATAGATAAAAGGTCGGACTCAGCTTGCAGAAGCTCACTCCCCGACCTCGCCGGGGAGTGCTTGATGCTTTTTGTTCTGCCTTGCGGCGGTTTATTGTTTAGGTTTTTGCACGGTGAGACCGGCAGTTACGCTGGTCAGGCCGCTTACGGTGCCCTGAAGCCCGGAAATTAATCCGCCAGCCGGTGAAGCCGAAGCACCGGCACCCGCTGAGATCCCGCCGGAATTACTGGCGGTGGATGTCGTGGTACTGCTGGCCGGAACCACTAACACGCCCGTTCTTGATACCGCCTGTCCGGTATCAGTGACCGTGGTGCCAAGGCCTGCCAGTGCCGGTGTTGAGCTGGTTAATTGTGTGCCCGCTGAGCTGACGCTGGTACCGACCTGATTAAGCAAACCGCTAACCGGCGTACCTAACCCCGTTGCGCCACCTACATTCTGGGTCACGCCCTGAACCTGAGCGACAACCGGTGTGACGATGCCCGTTGCAGACGTTGTTACGCCGGATAATGCCCCGTTTTGCAGGTTCTGCGCCAGACCGTTTCCGGTGTTGGTCGTCAACTGGCCGACGTTATTTACCAGCCCGCCTGCCGCACCCGTCACTCCACCGAGCGGCGTACCCACCGTGTTAGTGGCCAGTGATGTGCCCAGCCCGGAAACACCGGTGCCTAAATCAGCCACGGCTTTAGGTACGCCAGCGGCGGTAGTGCCCAGCGCATTGGGATTGACGCCGAGCTGCCCGACGCCAGTTTGCACGCCACCACCGACATCCGTCACGGCCTTACCCGCGCTGTCGACGATGGTCACGACACCCGTTCCGGCGACCGGGATATTACCGATAGGCGTTTGGGTCGCAATGCTGCTGACCTGAGTGCCGAGTCCACTGACTGCGCCACCGGCGCTGCTGAGTATGGTTCCGGTAGCCAGAGGGGTGACCGTTGTTCCGCCCGTACCCGTACCGCTTCCTGAGCCGGTTCCTGTCCCTGTGCCCGTTCCTGTCCCCGAACCAGAGCCAGAGCCAGAACCGTTGCCTGCCGTTGTGGTGCCATCACCGGTTGTTGTGCCGGTACCGCTTCCTGTGGTGGTGGTTCCATTACCCGCCGTCGTCGTTCCATCGCTGCCTGATGTTGTACCGTCACCGGTTGTCGCAGAACCGGTCGTTGAGGTTTTTGCCGTATGAGATGAACCCCCGCCGCCGCTGCCGCTACAGGCAGCCAGAGACAGGGCGATCAGGATTGCCATGGCAATCTTGTTTATATGACCAACATGAATGATAGGGCGCATAATTTGACCCTCCACGGGCGAAGGCGCCACAGTTGGCGCTCTTTAAGTTTAAGTGGAAGGTTCTGAATATTCCATTTGGGGTGGTTTTATATTTTTAATAACGTCGGTGATTATCTAAAATTCAGCCCTTATATTCTGTTGTATTTTTCTCCTGTGAAATAAAAAAGGGCGTGAAGAAATATTCACGCCCCTGAATTGATTAAATAATATTCTTAGTTTCCGCCTGTTAATAAGACACCGTTGACATTACTGTGGGTGCTTATCGACAACCGTTTCACTGGCAAACCAATTGAGTTTTTTGCGCAGGCTGACCACCGATCCGACAATAATCAGACTCGGGCTTTGCACTTTTTCAGCAAGGGAGCCGAGCTGCGTCAGTTCACCAGTCACCACCCGCTGCTGTTTGGTGGTGCCGTTTTCTACCAGTGCCACCGGGGTGGCAGCGGGCAGGCCATGTTCCAGCAGGCGGCGCTGAATTTCAGCGGCCTGCGTCAATCCCATATAAAACACCAGCGTCTGTTGGCTTTGCGCCAGACAGGTCCAGTCGAGGTCGCCGTCCTGTTTCGCATGGCCGGTTATCAGGCGAACGCTTTGTGCGTGATCCCTGTGTGTCAGCGGAATACCGCTGTAAGCGGAACAACCGGATGCGGCGGTGATCCCTGGCACGACAGAGAAGGCAATGCCTTCGGCTTTCAGCGCTTCCAGCTCTTCGCCGCCACGTCCGAAGATGAACGGATCGCCGCCTTTAAGGCGAACGACGCGTTTACCCAGCTTGGCCTGCTCAAGCAGGATCTGATTGATTTGATCCTGCGGCACGCAGTGGTGACCTGCACGCTTGCCGACAAAAATCCGCTCGGCGTCGCGGCGCACCAGATTCAGCACCTCTTCAGACACCAGGCGGTCATACACTACGACGTCAGCCAGTTGCATCTGTTGCAGGCCTTTGAGCGTCAGTAGGCCCGCATCACCGGGACCGGCACCCACCAGAATCACTTCGCCATGATGCTCAACCGGTTCACTGAACAGTTCTTCGATATAGGCATCACTTTGTTGCTGGTCATTGTTAGCCAGCGACTGCGCCAGACGGTGATGGTTGAACAGCTTTTCCCACCAGCGGCGGCGCAGGACCATATCAGAGAAATGCTGTTTCACTCGATGACGCAATCCACCTGCAGCCTGCGCCAGCTTGCCCAGATGTTGCGGCAGAATAGCTTCGAGACGCTCACGCAATAGCCGCGCCAGCACTGGCGCGTTGCCTCCGGAGGAGACGGCAATCATCAGCGGTGAGCGGTCGATAATCGACGGCATGATAAAGCTGGCACTTTGCGGTGCATCCACCACATTGCAAAAAACGCGACGCTGTTCGGCGGCAACGCTGACTGCCTGATTCACCTGTTCGGAATCGGTCGCGGCGATCACCAGCCACTTATCATCCAGCAAAAGGGGTGAAAACTCACCGGTCAGCAGTTCGGCGTTGCCTTCGGCTGCCCAGACGTCGAACTGCGGGGTGAAGCTCATGGCGTTAACCGTCAGTTTCGCCCCGGCATCCAGCAGTAACCGGGCCTTGCGCTCTGCGACTTCACCCGCGCCAACCAGCAGACAGGCTTTATTGTGTAACTGGCAAAACAGCGGGAAGTAGTCCATGGCAGAGGCGCTCCTAAAGGTGAATTTGTACGTTGCCGTCTTTCACGCGCGTTTCAAAAGCCGCGATGGAGTGACTGTCGTCTTCCATGCACAGGCCGTCGGTCAGGCGGAAATGCTGCTTTTTCAGCGGACTGGCAACCCACAATTCGCCCTGATGCTCGCCGATAATGCCGCGCGACAATACGCTGGCCTGGGCGAACGGGTCAATGTTTGAAAGCGCGAAAATTTGCTCGTCGGTAAACGGGCGGAACAGCGCCACCTGCTGGTCGCCTGCCAGTGCGCAGACGCCGCAGCCCGGCAGGATTTGCTCGATGGAACAGAGTGTCAGCCACTGGTTCATAATACTTCCTCCCCGGCGTTAATCACGGTGACCGGTATACGTTCGTCCGGACGGGCCGGGCGGTGTTGCAGACGTTCGCCAACAAACTGTACGTTCGGGTCACGCTGTTCGCTGTTGATGAAATGAGTGAAGCGGGTTTGCGCCGACGGGTCATTGAGCGTTTCCTGCCATTCGCAGACGGCGGAATCACGCAGGCGCGCCAGTTCGGCTTCCAGCTGAGCGTTAAGGCCGAGTTTGTCGTCGACAATCACTTTGCGCAAATAGTCGATGCCGCCTTCCAGACTTTCCAGCCATACCGAGGTGCGTTGCAGTTTATCGGCGGTGCGGATGTAGAACATCATGAAGCGGTCGAGATATTGCAAGATCTGGTCGTTATCCAAATCCGCTGCCAGCAGGTCGCCGTGGCGCGGTTTCATGCCACCGTTGCCGCAGACGTACAGATTCCAGCCATTTTCGGTGGCAATAATTCCGACGTCTTTGCCTTGGGCTTCAGAACATTCACGGGTACAGCCGGAGACGCCAAATTTCATCTTGTGCGGCGTACGGATGCCCTTGTAGCGGTTTTCAAGACTGATACCAAAGCCGAGGCTGTCGCCGACGCCGTAACGGCACCAGGTGCTGCCGACGCAGGTTTTTGCCATACGTAAGGCTTTGGCGTAGGCCTGACCGGTTTCAAAGCCAGCGTTAATCAGTTTTTGCCAGATGGCAGGTAAATCATCTTTCTGCGCACCAAACATGCCGATGCGCTGTGAGCCGGTGATCTTGGTGTAGAGATTGTATTCGGCAGCAATTTCGCCAATAGCCTGCAGGCCCTGCGGGGTAATTTCACCACCCGGCGAGCGTGGGATGACGGAGTAAGTGCCGTCTTTTTGCATATTGGCGAGGAACACGTCGTTGGTGTCCTGCAACTTGGTGTGTTGCGGTTTGAGCACAAACTCATTCCAGCACGACGCCAGCAGTGAACCGACGGTCGGTTTACACACCTCGCAGCCGTAGCCTTTGCCATATTTTGCCAGCAACTGGTCGTAGGATTTTATGCCTTCGACGCGGATCAGGTGGTACAGCTCCTGACGGGAATAAGCAAAGTGCTCACAAAGGTGGTGATTGACTTCAATGCCTTGCTTGCTCAGTTCGGCGTTCAGCACCTGCGTCACCAGCGGAATACAGCCGCCGCAGCCGGTACCGGCTTTGGTCGCTGATTTCAGCGCTGCTACGGTGTGGCAGCCGCCCTGAACCGCTTTGATGATGTCGCCTTTGGTGACGTCAAAACAGGAGCAGATTTGCGCGGTATCAGGCAGGGAGTCCGTGCCGATTGCCGCACCGCCGCTGCCCGCGTGCGCAGGCAGGATCAGCGCGTCCGGATTTTCCGGCAGTTCAATATTGTTCAACACCAGTTGCAGCAGATTGCCGTAATCGCTGGTGTCGCCAACCAGCACTGCGCCTAACAGCGTTTTGTTGTTTTCGCTGACGATCAGGCGTTTGTAGAGCGCTTTGCTTTCGTCGAGATAGACATAACTGCGCGCGCCCGGCGTTCGGGCATGGGCATCGCCGATACCGGCGACGTCAACGCCCAGCAGTTTCAGCTTGGCGCTCATGTCAGCACCGGTGAACTGATTGTCACGCCCCAGCAGATGGTCGGCAGTTACCTGCGCCATTTTGTAGCCCGGCGCGACCAGGCCGAAAGTACGCTGGTTCCATGAGGCGCATTCGCCGATGGCGTACACGTCCGGGTCGCTGGTCTGGCACTGGTCGTTGATCACGATGCCGCCGCGTGGCGCAATCTCGAGATCGCACTGGCGGGCCAGTTTGTCCTGCGGGCGGATGCCGGTGGAGAAGACAATGAAATCGACTTCAAGCGACGTGCCGTCAGCGAACTCCATGGTTTTACGGGCGCTGCTTCCGCCCTGAACGATCTCTTTGGTATTTTTTGCCGTATGAACCCGCACGCCCATGCTTTCGATTTTCTGGCGCAACTGGTTGCCGCCCATCACGTCGAGCTGTTCAGCCATCAGGCCCGGAGCAAATTCAATGACGTGAGTTTCCACGCCGAGGTTTTTCAGCGCGCCCGCGGCTTCTAGACCGAGCAGACCGCCGCCGACCACCGCGCCGCGTTTACTGCGGCGGGCGCAGGCTTCGATGGCGTGTAAATCTTCAATCGTGCGGTAGACGAAACAGTCCTGACCGTCAGACCCTGCGATTGGGGGTACCCAGGGGTAGGAGCCGGTGGCGATAATCAGTTTGTCGTAATACAGCGTACGGCCACTGCTGGAGTGAATGACTTTCTCTTCGCGGTTCAGCGTAATGGCGCGCTCGCCGATCAGCACGTTGACGCCGTGCTTCTCGTAGAAGCCTTCGCGTACCAGCGACAGCTCTTCCGCCGTGTGGTGCGAGAAGTAGGAGGAAAGATGAACGCGGTCGTAGGCCACGCGCGGCTCTTCACAAAATACCGTGATATCGAACTGGCCGGGTTCGGCTTTATCCAGTAAATCTTCGATAAAGCGATGGCCGACCATGCCGTTGCCAATAATCGCGAGTCTGACTTTGCTCATGTTTGCCTCAAAATTGATTTCTATCGGCTCAACATAGCGCGCGTGAAGGAGGGGGTATTGATGCAAATCAAGCAGCCCCCAATATACCTCTTAGGTAGTATTTGACTGATTTTATTGAATTTTTATGTAACCTTTCGATTTATAAACACTTTCAGGCTATTGTTCAGGTATTGGCAATTATTTAGCCTTCATTCCAAACGATGAGGTAACGCGTGACGACACCCCTTTTGCGTACCATTAAGAACGTACAAATACCTGACCGTGAAGGGTTATGGCAGATTGATATAGCCGATGGCCGCATACGTCAGATCATCAGGCAGCCAGAAGACACGGCAGAAAAAGACGGCGTACTGGATGCACAGGGCGGGCTGGCGATACCGCCGTTTATCGAACCCCATATTCATCTCGATACCACACAGACCGCTGGGCAACCGACCTGGAATCAGTCCGGTACGCTGTTTGAAGGCATTGAACGCTGGGCAGAACGCAAAGCATTACTGACCCATGAAGACGTCAAGCAGCGCGCATGGCAGACGCTGAAATGGCAAATCGCTAACGGCATTCAGCACGTGCGCACCCATGTGGATGTGTCGGACCCAACACTGACCGCGCTGAAAGCGATGCTGGAAGTGAAGGCCGAGGTCGCGCCGTGGGTTGAGGTTCAGATCGTGGCGTTTCCGCAGGAAGGCATTATGTCGTATCCGAACGGCGAAGCCCTGCTGGAAGAGGCGCTGAAGCTCGGCGCTGACGTGGTCGGTGCGATCCCGCATTTTGAATTCACCCGCGAATACGGCGTGGAGTCCCTGCATAAAACCTTCGCACTGGCGCAGAAATACGACAAGCTGATCGATGTGCACTGTGACGAAATCGATGACGAACAGTCGCGCTTTGTCGAAACCGTCGCTGCACTGGCGCTGCGTGAAAACATGGGCGAACGTGTCACGGCCAGCCACACTACTGCCATGCACTCCTACAACGGCGCGTACACCTCGCGCTTGTTCCGCCTGCTGAAGATGTCGGGGATTAACTTTGTCGCCAATCCGCTGGTGAATATTCATCTGCAAGGTCGCTTTGATACTTACCCGAAACGCCGGGGTATCACGCGGGTCAAAGAGATGCTCGACGCCGGGATTAACGTCTGTTTCGGCCATGATGATGTCTTCGATCCGTGGTATCCGCTCGGTACGGCCAACATGTTGCAGGTGCTGCATATGGGGCTGCATGTCTGTCAACTGATGGGCTATCAGCAGATAGATGATGGCCTCAAACTGATCACCACCTACAGCGCGCGCACCATGAACCTGCAAGGCTATGGTCTGAAAAGCGGTAATGACGCGAATTTGGTGATCTTACCGGCGCAAAGCGGCTTTGACGCGGTGCGCAGGCAGACGCCAGCGCGTTATTCGATCCGTCGTGGTCTGGTGATCGCCGAAACACAGCCGGCGCAGACGGTGATTCATCTGGATAAAACCGAGTCCGTCGATTTCAACAGTTAAGGGCAGGGATTCAGCCTGGCGGCGGGGCGACCGAATCACGGCTGACAATTTTCGGCGTAAACTGCTGGCGGAGAAGTTCACCATCCAGTGACAGCTCGTCGAGCAACAGACAGGTGGCAAATTGCGCCATGTCGGTGATTGGAAAATGGACGCTGGTCAGGGCCGGGCGGACAAAGTCTGCGCGCTCACCGCTGTCATAGCAGATCAGCGAAATATCCTGCGGAACGCGCAGGCGGTGCTCACTGATCGCCAGCAGCGCGCCCATCGCCATATCTTCATTACAGCAGTAAATCGCCGTTGGTCTGACCGGTTGGCGCAGCAGCGTATCAGTGTGGCTGAATCCGCTGTCGATCCGGTAATTCCCTTCGAGCGTGGCCAGCGGCGTAATGCCTGCCTGCTCCATGGCATCGGTAAAACCCTGCCAGCGCAGGCGGGCAGAGAACCGCGTCAGCGGCCCGCTGATGCAGGCAATTTTACGGTGTCCGGCGTCGAGTAAATGTTGGGTGGCGAGATGACTGGCGAGGGCGTGATCAAAGCTAATGCAGCGTGACTCCAGCCCCGGCACCAGCCGGTCGAGCAGGACAAACGGATTGCTGTTATGAGCAAGCTCCCGCAAGCGTTCATCGGTGATATGGCGGACGTGCAAAATCAGGCCATCACAGCGCAGGCCGAACAGCCGCGAAATCGCCTGCTGTTCGTTTTCTTCGCTGTCACGACCTTGCGTCACCACCAGTTGTTTTCCCTGTGACTCGGCTTCGGTCTGGACCACATCCATCAGCGCGCCAAAAAATCCGCCGCGATAAGAGGTGGTGACCAGCCCGAGGGTATTGCTGTGACTCGACGCCAGCGCGCGTGCCGCCGGATGCGGGCTGTAACCCAGCATCGCGATGGCCCTGACCACAATTTCACGCGTGGCCGCTTTCACCTTCTGATCGCCGTTGACCACGCGGGAAACGGTGGCACGGGATACTCCGGCATAGGCTGCGACGTCTTCCAATGTCACCATACTGGCTCCTGTAGCCCCGCCAGTCAGGGGCAGGGAAAGATCATCTGAACTGAGGTAAATACGGCGCGTTAAGCTGTAAAACCTCGTCGAAGAGTTGTTGTGCCAGTGCGGCATCGCCGACCAGCGGATTGGTCATTAGCGCCAGCAGGCCGCTTTGTCTGTCGCCGTGCACCGCGCAATCGATGGTCAGACGCTCGAAGGTTTTCACCTGATCTGCCAGCGTGTGCAGCACCGGTGGCAGGCGTCCGAACACCAGTGGCGATGCCCCATTGGCGTCAATAATACAGTTGGTTTCTACCACGGCGTCGTCCGGTAAGCCATGAATAGCACCATGATTTGATGTATTTACCACCATCTGGGTGCCGAGATTATTATGTATCGAGCGGATCAGTTCCAGTGCGACTTCGGAATAGAACGAACCGCCACGGAAACTCAGCTGCTCTGGCTTGGTGTTCAGATGCGGATCGGCGTAGAGCGCAAATAGCTCTTTCTCGACTTTCATCACTTTCTCAGCGCGAGTTCCGCCGTCGGCAGCCTGCTCCAGTTCTTCGGCCAGCATCGCACGCGGCAGATAGAAATAGCGGTGATACGGGCAGGGGATCACCCCCAGCGCACGCAGCAGTTCCGGCTTCCACGGCTGCTCTTTAATGTTGTTCATGGTCAACGTTGCGCCATCGCACAGCATATCCAGCGCGGTTTGGGTGACGTCTTGGCCGTTTTGCAGCACGCGGTGTACCCAAACCATATGGTTCAGACCCGCGAATTGCAGGTGGATCTCATCATCTTTCGCACCGAGCATTTTGGCGATCATGTGATGCATGGTGATCGGCACATTACACAGACCAATGATTTTGGCTTTGCTGTGGCGGGCCACCGCTTCGGTCACAATACCGGCCGGGTTGGTGAAGTTGATGATAAACGCGTCAGGCGACAGCGCTTCGACTTTACGGGCGATCTCGAGTAAGACCGGGATAGTGCGCAGCGCTTTGGCAAAACCACCAACGCCGGTGGTCTCCTGACCAATCAAACCGTATTTCAAACCCAGACGCTCGTCGGCGGCGCGGGCTGGCAACTGCCCGACGCGCAACTGCGTGAGCACAAATTTTGCGCCTCTGATGGCGTCATCCAGCGCAAAGTGCACGCTGACCTTCACATGTTCCAGTCCGGCACGAGCCAGCATCCGGCGTGTGAGATCGGCGATGATGCCCACTTTTTCGCGTCCGGCTTCCACATCTACCAGCGCCAGTTCGGTGACCGGCAGCTCATCGATGCGCTGAATTAACCCTTCGACCAGTTCAGGTGTGTAGCTGCTGCCGCCGCCGATAATGGCAATTTTAAACGGATTCATGTGTACCTCCGATAAGTTCCAGCGCCTTGTTCAGCACGTTGTCGCCGCGCATGGTGCCGTAATCCATCATGTCGATCACGGCCACGGTTTTGCCCAGTGGCTGAGCAATATCCACCAGGCGTGCCAGTTCGTAGCGCACCTGCGGCCCGAGCAGCACGACGTCGGCCTCGTCAATAATGGCTTCAAACTCCGCCACCGGCACGGCGCGCACGTCGACCTCAAGGCCGCGCGTTTGTGCTTCACTCAGCATTCGCTGAACCAACATACTGGTCGACATTCCTGCGGCACAACAAAGGACTATTTTCTTCATGTTCGACTCCTGGCTGTTTTTAGAAAGTGTGATTCAGTGAAATTTGATGAATGAAACAGAAAATGAGAGCGCTCTCATTTTTTATATCTTAGCCTGAACCCGAAGTCAAAAATTGAACAATATGCAAAAGCGCGACACACCCGACAAAAAAAACAGTCTCTGCTACGTAAATAAAAGTAAAGGTCTGGCGCCGCGTGGATTGGCTCTTTAGAATCAATGGGTTTAGCCCGATAGATTTCGAGCTGCCGCGATGTGAGTCTCTACCTCGTGGCAGCTCGAAATCTATCGGGTACAGTGGTTTGTATTTTTGATAAAGGAATCGTCATGTTTAAACGTACTTTAGTGACCGTCACCGCGCTGCTTTCCCTGACCGCGCTGTCACCTGCCGCGCTGGCCGCCGCACAGCAACACGTACTGCTGACGACCTCCGCAGGGAATATTGAAGTAGAACTCGACAGTGCCAAGGCTCCGGTTTCTGTGAAAAATTTCGTTGATTACGCCCAAAGCGGCTATTACAACAACACCATATTCCATCGCGTCATCCCGGGCTTTATGATCCAAGGTGGCGGGTTCACTTCTGACATGCAGCAGAAGAAAACCAATGCGCCAATCGCCAACGAGGCGGATAACGGCCTGCGTAACCTGCGCGGCACCATCGCCATGGCCCGTACCGCCGAGAAAGACAGCGCAACCAGCCAGTTCTTCTTCAACGTGGCCGATAACGCCTTCCTTGACCATGGCCAGCGTGACTTCGGTTATGCCGTCTTTGGTAAAGTAATCAAAGGCATGGACGTCGTGGACAAAATTGCCCAGGTGAAAACTGACAATGTCGGTCCTTACCAGAACGTACCCACCACGCCGGTTGTGATCCTTTCTGCCAAAGTCCTGCCATAATTTCTGGTAGTGTCTAAGAACATCAAAAGCCTTCCATCGTGAAGGCTTTTTTATGCCCAAAATTGAGCTGAATTCAAAGGACAATCAAATGAGTGAAGCACGTCTGATAGCCAAAGCCATGCATGACGGCAAACCGGCACAAGATCTGGTCATTTTACCTGCGCTGGCTAACCGCCACGGTTTAATCACCGGCGCAACCGGCACCGGGAAAACCGTCACCTTGCAGAGAATGGCCGAGCAGTTTTCCCGCATCGGCGTGCCGGTATTTCTGGCTGATGTAAAAGGCGATTTGTCCGGCATCGGCGCGCAGGCAGTGGTCTCTGACAAACTGAATGCCCGGCTTCAGGAAATTGGCGTCACCGACTGGCAGCCGCAGGCCTGCACGATTATTCCGTGGGATGTCTTCGGCGAGAAAGGCCACCCCATCCGCGCCACGGTCTCCGACCTTGGCCCGTTGCTTCTGGCGCGCCTATTGGATTTAAACGACGTGCAGGGCGGCGTGCTCAATCTGGTGTTTAAAATTGCCGATGACAACGGCCTGCTGCTGCTCGACATGAAAGATTTGCGGGCGATGGTGCAGTTTGTCGGGGATAACGCCAAACAGTTCCAGACGCAGTACGGCAATATTTCGCCCGCGTCAGTCGGGGCAATTCAGCGCGGACTGATGTCGCTGGAAAGTCAGGGGGCCAATCAGTTCTTCGGCGAGCCGATGCTCGATATCAACGATTTGATGAAAACGGATACCAGCGGGCACGGCATCATTAACCTGCTGGCGGCAGATAAATTGATTAATCAGCCGAAACTTTACGCCGTATTCCTGCTGTGGCTGCTGGCGGAATTGTTCGAGCATCTGCCGGAAGTGGGCGACCCGGAACAGCCAAAACTGGTGTTCTTCTTCGACGAGGCGCACCTGCTGTTTACCGATGCGCCCGCCGCGCTACTGACTAAAATCGAGCAGGTAGTGCGGCTTATCCGTTCCAAAGGCGTTGGCATCTTTTTTGTTACCCAGAACCCGCTGGATATTCCCGACAGCGTGCTCGGCCAGCTCGGTAACCGCGTACAGCATGCGCTTCGGGCCTTTACCCCACGTGACCAGAAGGCGGTGAAAGCGGCAGCACAAACGCTGCGCGCCAATCCGGCTTTCGATGCGGAAACAGCGATATCTGAACTGGGTGTCGGCGAAGCGCTGGTCTCGTTCCTCGATGAAAAGGGGCGGCCGAATGTGGTTGAACGGGCGATGGTGATCGCGCCTGAATCCAAAATGGGCCTGCTGGGTGATGACGGCCTCAACCGTGCGCTGAACAAATCGCCGCTGTATGGGCGTTATGAAGATGCGATTGACCGCGAATCGGCGTACGAGAAAATCACCGCGCAGGGTTTCGGCACGGTGAATCAGCCGCAAGCTTCTTCACCGCAAAACTCTGCGTCACCCAATTCTGCGCCACAGAAACCGGCTGAAAATCAGGCAAGTGGCGGCGGCCTGATGGGCGGGCTGAATGACATTCTGTTCGGTTCCACCGGCCCGCGTGGCGGAAAGCATGACGGCGTGGTGCAGTCGGTGGCGAAAAGTATGGCGCGTGATGTAGGGCGTCAGATCCTGCGAGGTGTACTGGGCTCCATCATGGGTGGCCGTAAAAAATAACCGGTTTCTGTACTGACTGAACCCTGCTGCGGCAGGGTTTTTTTTCGCCCGTCTTTTCCCTGTCTATACTTAATCCCAGAAGAGAGGAGCCAAAACCCACGCCACAGGAGTTGAGATGAGTAGCAAGCTGACCCAGAAACAGAAAGAAAAGCTGTTCCGTGAGCGACAAAACCCCAACTTTATGGCCAGCAGTCTGCTGGATGGTTTACAGATTGACCTGATCCGGCTCAGCGACGAGCAAATTGCCCAACGGCTTGAAGATTTGAGGGCACACTATGAACGATAAGCTGAACGCAGGTATCGATTCTTACCTCTATCCCGGCCTCCAGGTGCTGAAAAATAAGCTGGAGATCCACGAAACTAACCGGCTCGCTCAGGCCGAGATGGCCTTCACCGCGCTGCGTGCGGCGACGATCACACTCGGGCCTCCCGTGATGGGGCTACCGCATCTGTGTGCCATTCATGAGACGCTGTTTCAGGATATCTATCCCTGGGCGGGTGAACTGCGTGAAATGGATATCTACAAAGAGGACACCCCATTCTGTCATTTCACCTATATCGAGAAAGAGGGCAATGCGCTGATGCAGGCGCTGGAAGATGAAGGGTATCTGGCTGATTTGCCGCTGGATACCTTGTGCAAAAAATTGGCTCATTACTATACGGGTATCAACCTGCTGCACCCATTTCGTGAGGGTAACGGCCGCGCCCAGCGCATCTTCTTTGAGCAGTTGATCATTCATGCCGGCTATGACATTCAATGGTCGAAAGTCGGACAGGTCCGTTGGCTGGAAGCCAATAAAGCTGCGGTATTTGGTGATGAAAAACAGCTGACGGAAATCTTTAATAAAGTGGTCAGTGAAATCGACAGCGGCAACTGACGGCGAAAGTGGGTAGAATCGGCCGGGTAATTTCATCGACTGAAAACCCGGAACGCCATGCTGCTGCTGATCGACAACTACGATTCGTTTACCTACAACCTCTATCAATATTTCTGCGAGTTGGGTGCCGAGGTTCTGGTCAAACGCAACGATCAGCTTAGCCTTGCTGATATTGAACAGCTGGCCCCATCCCATCTGGTGATTTCACCCGGACCTTGTACGCCGGACGACGCCGGGATCTCTCTGGCCACAATCGCTCATTTTGCCGAACGTTTGCCGATCCTCGGTGTTTGTCTCGGGCATCAGGCGATAGCGCAGGCTTTTGGCGGCCAGGTGGTGCGGGCACGGCAAGCAGTTCATGGCAAAACCTCACCCATTCGCCACAACGGGCAAAGCGTATTTCGCGGCCTGAATAATCCCCTGACCGTAACGCGCTACCATTCGCTGATCGTCGCCGCCCAGAGCCTGCCAGAGTGCTTCACGCTCACTGCCTGGACCGAGCGTGAGGGTCAGCCGGATGAGATTATGGGTATCGCCCATAAAACGCTGCCGCTGCACGGTGTCCAGTTCCATCCTGAAAGTATTCTCAGCGAACAGGGTCATCAGTTGCTGGATAATTTCCTTAAGATTTAGCCGCTTAACCTCCACGAACAAATTACTTCCCCGCAAAGGCAGATTTTCGTTTGCCTGCGGATGATTTATTATGCATATTTTATGACTATATTTTCACATTCGACTCGGGTGTGAATACGCTTTTATAATGATGAATGACGTGTGATAACACGTGTAACAGATTGAAGGGGATGAAATTAATGGCAGAGAAAGCAGTGGTGAGTCGTGACGTGTTTGATCGGGTGATTTTGCCTGTTTTTGCACCTGCGCAGTTTATTCCGGTTAAAGGGAAGGGCAGCCGCGTGTGGGACCAGCAGGGCACTGAATACATCGATTTCGCCGGAGGTATCGCGGTGACGGCGCTGGGCCATTGTCATCCTGCGCTGGTGAAAGCTTTGCACGAACAGGGCCAAACCCTGTGGCACGTGAGTAACGTTTTCACCAACGAACCTGCTTTGCGACTGGCGCAGAAGCTGATCGACGCCACTTTTGCCGACCGGGTGTTCTTTGCTAACTCTGGCGCGGAAGCCAACGAAGCAGCCTTCAAGCTGGCGCGTTATTACGCATCGCACCGCCACAGCCCGTACAAAAGCAAAATCATTGCCTTTCATAATGCTTTCCACGGCCGCACGCTGTTCACGGTTTCCGTCGGCGGTCAGCCGAAATATTCCGACGGCTTCGGCCCGAAACCGGCGGACATTGTCCACGTTCCTTTCAACGATCTTGATGCAGTGAAAGCGGTGATTGATGACCATACCTGCGCCATTGTAGTCGAACCCGTTCAGGGCGAGGGCGGCGTGACGCCAGCCACTCAGGAGTTCCTGCAAGGTTTGCGCGATCTCTGCGATCAGCATCAGGCCCTGTTGGTATTCGACGAAGTACAAAGCGGTATGGGCCGCAGCGGTAAGCTGTTCAGCTACATGAATTATGGTGTTACCCCGGATATTCTGACCACCGCCAAAGCGCTCGGTGGCGGTTTCCCGGTCAGCGCGATGTTGGCAACCGAAGAGGTGGCTGCGGTCATGGAGCCGGGCAAACACGGTACCACCTACGGCGGTAATCCGCTGGCCTGCGCCGTCGCCGAAGCCGCACTGGATATCATCAACACGCCGGAAGTGCTGGCTGGCATCAGCGAGCGCCGCGAGAAATTTATTCAGGGGCTCGACGCCATTAATCAGAAATATGGTGTGTTCAAAGAGTTCCGGGGTCAGGGGCTGTTGATTGGCGCCGAGTTGTCCTACGCCTACCAAAATCGCGCCGGTGACTTCCACAAAGCCGCCGCCGAGTTTGGCCTGATGATCCTGGTTGCCGGTCCGAACGTCATCCGGCTTGCGCCATCTCTGGTGATTGAGTTCGCAGACATCAGCGAGGGGATGAATCGCTTTGAGAAAGCGATTGGTAAAGTTTTGGGGGGCTGAGCGAGCTCTGGCGCTTTAAAATTCAAATTCAAGGTCGTGGGCGTCGGCCCACACCGACTTGGGGGCCGCAGTCGCTTGTCCCTCTGGACTCCGAGCTTTTTAAAAAACAGCAGCTGCGCTGGTCACAATGGCCGTGTTTCAGTCACCGCAGTTACAGCCGCAAAATGCCGCCGCTTAGGCGGTGCCCTCCGTTCGGGTTACAACCCGCGCCAAAATACGCGCGGTTTTCCACCCCTTCGTCGGCGTCATTTTTGAATGCGGCCTAGGCTTTCTTAAATTCAAAACCAGACAGATTTATTGTCTTTTATTCTGTTTTTTATCTTTTGACCTACATAGCCGCTAAGGCGCAGTCAGAAATGGCACCGGATGAGAGGTTCGAGACCTGAGGCTCGAATCCCGAAATTCGGGGACGGCGAAGCCGTGACATTTTGCGCCTCACGCGCAAGTTTCAGAACATGTCCAATAACCCAGCGATAGCGCGCAGTTTAAAAACGCAGGATTCCAAAGGAGGTTCGTTTAAACCTCCTTTGGGCCAGTGTGGGCGGCGAGCCCACGGTCTTGACGTTGAAGTCGAATTGGCAATTGAACAGCCGAAACTGTTCAACTCTCCCTGACACGCCGTGTCAACCAGATCCCGTGATGTGGCCTTTGCTTCCACGCCAGTGACGAAATCGTATGCATGACGCTCAGATGTGACAATACCCGTCGCAGATGGCGTTCCATCTCCGTGATGGGCATGTCGGGGTGCAATTCTGGCGTGGCGAACAGGCTGCTTTCGCTGCTCGGGCCGTCGTAGGTCAGGCGCTGCTGACAACTTTGTAGGGCAATTTCGCAACGTTGCAGATAGTCCATCGCCAGCTGTGGCGTCAGCATGTAGTGCTCGCGGGCCAGAATGGTCATGGCATTGATGTGCTCGACAATAAACTGACTGTGCGTCACCCATAAGCGCATGTCGGCCAGATAGCGCGAGTTAAAGCCCGGTTCCTGCATCGCCTGATTGAGCGACGTGAACAGGGCATTGTGCGCCTGGGTAACCTGCATACGGGCGTACGCCAGTTTCACGGGATCGGGATTTTCCTCCAGCAATAAACGGATCGCGTCCTGATCACTTTCCAGCGCCTGCCAGGCGTTCTGGCGCAGCAAACCACTCTGCCACTGCGGCCACAGCCAGAGCGTGCCGCCAAACGCCAGT
Source organism: Ewingella sp. C233 (assembly GCF_055407225.1). Taxonomy (NCBI): domain Bacteria; kingdom Pseudomonadati; phylum Pseudomonadota; class Gammaproteobacteria; order Enterobacterales; family Yersiniaceae; genus Ewingella; species Ewingella sp. C233. The sequence continues at coordinate 25,963 of NZ_JBUZRI010000004.1, read as the reverse complement.
GCGCAGCCAATCAGGGTATCGATAAGCCGTGGAACGAGAAAATGTGCGCCATTCATCGCCAGCAACTGCAAGGTATAAACAGCGGTGACTGTCATGCCAATCATAGCCAGCCCGTAGTTTTTGCGCAGTACGGTGTAAGACACCACGGTGATCAGCAACATACACAGCAACGTAATGCTTTCGGGCAATTCGAGTTGCAGTAATCCGGCAGCAAGCAGTAAACCTATCAGCGTGCCGAGCGCACGGTGCTGAATGCGTACGCGCGTGGCGTTGTAACCGTTCTGGCTGACCAGCATTACCGTGAGCAAAATCCAGTAAGGTTTTGGCAAATTGAAAAACAGGCCCAGGCTGCTGCCGATGGCCAGTGCCACGCCAAGACGTGCCGCATTGCGCAGCGCCACGGACTTAAACGACAGATAACCTTTCAGCGCCGCCCAGAATGGCAGGCGGTTTTGCGTCTGCATCAGATCGCGTCGGTATAGCGGGCGCTGGGTGCGCAGCAGGCGGGCAATGCGGCTGAAATGGTAATAACAGAACTGGCCGACCGGGTTATCACGGTACCGTGAGGCGATTTTTTCCAGCGCGGCCAGCTCATTCGCCATGGTGAAGCGTTCAGAACGCCGGTGATAAAGAATGTCGTCGGCAATTACCCGCAGACGGGCGGCAATCACCTGGGCGTTACGGCGGATCACGGCTTCGGCGTGGCTCTCTTCCACCAGTTTTTGGACTTCTTCTGGCAGATGCAGGCTGACGGTAATGTGCTCTTGTAAATCCAGTGCGACCTGAAAACGCTGGAATAGCCGTTTGTGCTGATGATGGTGGCCGTTATTGGGCAACATGTGCAGTTGTTGATAGAGCAGGGCGATCAGATCGATGACCTGCTGCTGGCGCTTAAGCAGCGGCGGCAGCGCGGTTTCGGGATCGGTGTGCTGGGTCAGCAGGCTATATTTAGCTTCGAAATAATCCGCCAGTTGCAGATAGAGCTGGCTGAGGCTTTCGCGCATCGGCTGCTCTTCTGACAGCCGGAACCACGCCCAGTTAAACAGCCCGTACCAGGCGGTACCGACGATATACAACAGGGGCGCATGCCAGACAGGCACCACGCCTGCCATGCTGAGTGTGAAGATGGTGGCGACCAGTGCACCGGGCAGCAAACGGGCGTGCAGCGGGCTGATTTCACCCGTCACGCCAAGCACCAGCGCGAACGACAGCATGATAAGCGGGAGCGGAACGTGCCAGTTCACCAGCATCAGTTGCAGCATCAGGCTGCTGAAAGCAAAGAGAGAGCCCCCCACGATCAGGCGTTTGAAAAAGCGCTTATGCGGGGTATCAAGGCCGGAGATATTGCAGCAGGCGGGGACCAGAGAAAATAAGAGTCCCATTTGCAACTGACCGAGCATCCAGCCAATCGCCACAGGAATAGACAGCACCAGCGTCTGGCGCAGGGCATAGTTGACTTCGGGATGGTAAAAAAAACGACGCCATAACGTCATGCGTTGCTTCTTCAGCCGCGCTATCACTGTGTTGTATCCCTATTTCCCAATAAAAACGGCGCGACAGTTGCCTGCCGCGCCGTTTTTCAGGGAATTAACGGGTGCCGTAAACGACAATCGTTTTACCGTGTGCGGAGATCAGGCTCTGATCTTCCAGCATTTTGAGAATGCGACCCACCGTCTCGCGTGAACAACCGACGATTTGACCAATTTCCTGACGGGTGATTTTGATCTGCATACCATCCGGATGGGTCATCGCATCCGGTTGTTTTGCCAGATTCAGCAAGGTTTGCGCGATACGGCCCGTCACGTCGAGGAAGGCGAGGTTACCCACTTTCTCTGAAGTCACTTGCAAGCGTGTCGCCATCTGAGCGGAAAGGCGCATCAGAATGTCCGGATTAACCTGAATCAACTGGCGGAATTTTTTATAAGAAATTTCAGCCACTTCACAGGCAGATTTAGCACGAACCCATGCACTACGTTCCTGCCCTTCTTCGAAGAGTCCCAGCTCGCCGATGAAGTCACCTTGGTTCAGGTAGGAAAGTATCATCTCTTTGCCTTCTTCATCTTTAATCAGGACGGCAACCGACCCTTTCACGATGTAGTAAAGCGTTTCGGCTTTTTCACCTTGGTGAATCAGCGTACTTTTGGAAGGATACTTATGTATATGACAGTGAGACAGGAACCATTCGAGAGTAGGGTCTGTTTGTGGCTTGCCGAGAACCATTAGCTATTATCCTCTGTTGTTATCGCTGCCCAAAATCACAGGGCTCAGAGTTCCCTGTACGGCGTCTTAAAAAGTACGCGCCCTTTTAGCATAAGAACTGTCCAGTAATGCTGCAAGCGGGAGTCGGAGTGAAACAGCGTTATTATTGTTGTTAGCACCGTGGTTTCATGTGAAAACCACAAACCCATCACCGCAATTTACTGAAAAGTGTGTATCGGCTTCGTTTGTAGCACAGGTTTGCGCGGGTGTCTTCTGTTGTCTCGCTTCAGCATGATGGGGATCGGGTTACGTTGCCGGTTTTTGCCTAAAAGGGTAGTCTGAGATAAATTTGGCTGAATATTTATACCAGGAGTAAGGCACATGCAGGCACGGGTAAAATGGGTTGAAGGACTGACGTTTTTGGGTGAATCTGCGTCAGGTCACCAGATTTTGATGGACGGCAATGCGGGCGATAAAGCCCCAAGTCCGATGGAAATGTTGCTGATGTCGGCAGGCGGTTGCAGCGCTATCGACGTCGTCTCTATTTTGCAAAAAGGCCGCAACGATGTGCAGAACTGCGAAGTGAAGCTGACGTCCGAACGCCGTGAAGAAGCGCCGCGTCTGTTCACGCACATCAACCTGCACTTTATTGTGACTGGCAAGAACTTGTCCGACAAAGTCGTCGAGCGCGCGGTGGCGCTTTCTGCTGAAAAATATTGCTCGGTTTCTCTGATGCTGGGGAAAGCCGCATCGATAACGCACAGTTTTGAAGTAGTGGAACCGGAATAAGGCTTTACCAGCGATAAGCCAGACAATGGGCCCGCAGTAAATCCAGAAATCGTCGCGCCGCAAAGGTTAGCGGCGATTTTTGCGAATAGAGTACGCAGTATTCCGCCTGCGGCAGGCTATCGATCGGCAGCAGATGCAATTTGCCCTCTAATCCGAACGGCGCTCCCATCGCCCGCGCCACAATGGTCAGGTAATCCGACTGCAATACCAGATTCAGCCCGCAGACCACAGAGTCGGTGCGCACTGGCATTTCCGCCGACTGATGGTAAAACGTCCCCATCGACAGCTGAAGCTGCTGGTAATAACCCATGTCCGTTTCGGGCAGCACCCAGCGTGCATTCTGCAACGCCTCCAGCGTTGTGGCGTTCTCCAGCGGATGTCCGCGCCGTGCAATAATGCCAAACGACGCGCTGAACAACGGCTCGCGCACCAAATCCTCCAGCGGCAGCCCTGGACCAATCGTTCCCACGGCAAAATCCAGCCGGCCTTCGCGCAGCGCGGGTAGCAGCGTCGAGAGTTGCCCCTCTTTAATCAGCATTTTGGCCTGCGGAAAGGCGCCCTTGAACTCATCGGCCAGGGCCGGGAAAACCGTCATCGCAATAAGCGAAGAGCAGCCAATGGCGACGGAACCCTGCGTGTACTGATTCATCTGCTGGATTTCATCGGCGGCCCGCTCGAGTTCTTCAAGAATAAACTGCATACGCTGCGCAAAAGCTCGTCCGGTCGCTGTCAGGGTCAGTCCTTCATTGCCACGCAGTACCAACTGGGTGTCGAGGGTGTGTTCAAGCTCGCGCAGCGCACGGCTTACCGCGGGTTGGGAGAGACTCATGGCGCGTGCGGCGCCACGAATACTGCCGCTGCGGATAACCTGCTGGAAAACCTTCAATTGCTGCAATTTTGGCAAATACCGCATCTCTCACCCCTATCAGTAAAAAGTATCACCTGTCTGAAAATTACATCTTATGGCAGGGCTGTAAAGCTGATAGCGTGATTTGGCTATAAATAACTCTTTGTAATTAAACAAATAAGTGATGTGCGTCGCACTTTGGCCTTCGTCCGGCAGTGGATAAAACTGAACGGGTGATAACAGAAAGGGATATCCGCTATGAAAAGTCGTTCCCTGATGATTTTTTTGCTGTTCGTCGGTTACGCGGTGGTTTATATCGATAAAACCGTCATTGGCTTTGCGCTGTTGCCAATAGAAAAAGAATTTAATCTTAAACCTGAGCAACTTGGCTACATTACCGGTGTGTTTTTCCTCGCCTACTCCCTGTTTCAGATCCCTGCCGGTTGGCTCAACGATCGGGTCGGGTTCAAAAAGGTGCTGATCCTGTCGCTATTTATGCTCGGCGGTTTCGCGCTGTGCTTTGGTTTGCTGGGGTTCGGATTCGGTCTGCTGGTGGCTTTCCGCTTTCTGGCCGGCGTCGGCCATTCGGGATATCCCACGTCCTGCGCGAAAGCGGTGGTGGCGAACTTCCCCCTTGAGCAGCGCACGTTCGCGCAATCTATTTTGCTCTCTTCGGCCGGTCTGGCGATGACCGCCGGACCGCTGATTGCGGTCTACAGTCTGGATTCCCTTGGCTGGCGCGGCTCGTTCTCGGTGCTGGGAATTATGGCGTTTGTTATCGCCCTGTGTATCGTGATTTTTGTGCCAAAACCCCCGCAGGCACTTACCCCGAAATCGGCGTCGGCCAGTAGCAGTTACCGTGCATTGTTGAGAAATCCGATTGTGCTGCTGCTGTTTGTTTCTATTTTCTGTATCAACATTCCTTCCTACGGCCTGATGGCGTGGTTGCCGAAATATCTGGTGCAGCAGCGTGGTATGTCGCTGGATACCTCGGGGCTGGTGGTTGCGACCGGCGGTCTGGGGATCTGGATCTCTTCACTTGTAACCGGCTGGCTGGTGGGGCGCTATATGCAGGGCAAAGAGCCGAAAGTGGTGTTTTGCAGCTCAATGCTGAGCGCACTTTGTATCTGGATGGTCTACACCACAACGTCGGCCCTGACCGCAGGGTTGTTCTTATTCCTCGGGTATATTTTCCTGATGGCTTCTTTTGTGACGGTGTTTACCCTGCCGATGAAACGTCTGCCCACGGACGTGATGGGCGCAGCGATGGGCATTATTAACACCGGCGGCACGTTAGGCGGCTTTGTGGCACCGATCGCGATGGGGTATTTGATCACCGTGACGCAAAGCTATTTTTCGACCTTTATTTTTCTGGCGATGGCCATGGTGGTATCGGGTCTGGTGATCCTGCCGCTGGCCCGTCGCTCCCAGGCGCTGCTGCGTGATGCGGCTTAACGGAATATGACTGAGGACATGATCATGACAGTGTGTTTTGAAACCTTACTGAGCGACGTTAAACAGAAAGTTATCGGCTGGCGCAGACACATTCATGCCCATCCTGAGCTCTCTTTTCAGGAGCAGGCGACGGCCGATTATATCGCCGGTGAGCTGGCAACCTTCGGCCCTCTTAAATTAACGCGCCTTACGCCAAACAGCGTGGTGGCAGATTTACAGGGCGCACATCCTGGCCCGACCTATGCGCTGCGGGCAGATATTGACGCGTTGCCGATTCAGGAAGAAACCGACGAGCCCTTCTGCTCGACGGTGCCGGGGGTGATGCACGCCTGTGGGCATGATGCGCACGCCGCAATGTTATTAGGTGCGGCCTGGGTACTGAGCCAGTGTCAGGCTGATTTGCACGGTTCGGTACGTTTTATCTTCCAGCATGCCGAAGAGCTGCCGCCGGGCGGTGCGCAGGAGTTGGTGGATTTAGGCGTGCTGGATAACGTGGAGAAAATTTTCGGTCTGCACGTCCTGCCGAACTTCCCGACCGGCGACGTCGGTCTGAAAGAGGGGGTTTTCTGCGCTTCAACCGATAATTTCGATATCGTGATCCACGGTAAAGGCGGCCACGGCTCAATGCCGCATCTGTGTATCGATCCGGTCGTGATTGGGGCTGAAGTGGTGACGTCGCTGCAAAATGTGGTGTCGCGCAGGCTGGACCCGCTGCTGGTACCAGTGCTGACTATCGCCACTTTCCAGACGGGCGAAAGCTACAACGTGATCCCGGAGCGCGTAAGGCTGGCGGGCACGCTGCGTACCCATAACAATGTGGTGCGTGAGCAGGTGCCGAAGCTGATGGAGCAAACGGTGGCGGGGATCACCTCCGCATATGGTGCAACGCATGAGATCCGCTGGACGCGCGGTTATGTCAATGGGGACAACCATCCGGATGCCTGCGTGATTGCGCGGCAGGTAATCGGAGATACTCTCGGCCAGCAGGCACTGAAGGAGATTGCCCAGCCGATGTTTGGTGGCGAGGATTTCTCTTCTTATCAGCAGAAAGTCCCCGGCTGCTTCCTGTTTATCGGCAGTGGTAATGAAGCCATCGGTGCGACCTATGGCGTGCATCACCCGCGCTTTAAGCTCGACGAAGAGGTTCTACAGATTGGCGTCAGACTCCACGTCGGATTTATCCGCCAATTGTTGATGAACGCCGCGTAAGGCGGTCACTCAATTTTCTTCCCTTCGATCAGGCGCTGCACTAGCGGCGCCATGATCAGCTCCATCGCCAGCCCCATTTTCCCTCCTGGCACCACTAACGTATTGATGTGCGAGATAAATGAGCCCTGCAACATCGCCAGCAAGTAAGGGAAATCAATATCATCAATGCCACGGAAATGAATCACCACGAAACTTTCGTCCAGTGACGGAATGGCTTTAGCGGCGAAGGGGTTGGAGGTATCCACCGTCGGCACGCGCTGGAAGTTGATATGCGTGCGGGAGAATTGCGGCGTGATGTAGTTGATGTAGTCGTCCATCGAGCGCACCACGGAATCCATCACCGCTTCACGCGAATGCCCGCGCTCACCGGTATCACGCACCAGTTTCTGGATCCACTCCAGGTTAACAATGGGTACCACGCCGACCAGCAAATCCACCTGCGCGGCGACGTCAATTTTGTCCGCCACTACGCCGCCGTGCAGCCCTTCATAGAATAAAACGTCGGTCGGTTCCGGCAACGCCTGCCACGGTGTAAAGGTGCCGGGTACCTGGTTGTAAGGCACGGCTTCGTCATAAGTATGCAGATATTTGCGTGAGCGGCCGCTGCCGTTTTTACCGTACTCTTTGAAGCTCTGTTCCAGTAAACCGAAGTCATTGGCTTCTGGCCCGAAATAGCTGATATGGCGACCGAGGTCACGGGCTTTGCGGATCGCTGCGTCCATTTCAGGGCGGGTAAAGTGATGGAAGCTGTCGCCTTCCAGCTCGGCGGCACGCAGGCCAAGCTGTTGGAATATCTTACGAAACGCCAGACTGGTGGTGGTGGTTCCTGCACCGCTCGAACCGGTGACCGCAATAACGGGATGTTTGGCTGACATAATGCGCTGTTCTCCGTAAAGGTGATGCTGGCAGACGTGCGGCGGTCTTTTCTTTGGTTGAAGACGTGGCGTCAACGCTGTGCATAATTACGCCTATTGTTACCATAATTATTCGAAAAGTGACAGGCAGTGGAGAGTTGACGGACTCAGTTCCAGTCGTCCTGACGTTCTTCTTCTCCCGCACGAAACTGCCCGCGCGGCATGATGTTCAGTGTTTCGTGCAGTTCCGACCACACCAGTACCACGTCACCACTTTTTAACTGGCGTCTGACATCTTCTACTTTCCGTTCCAGCGTCCGTTCCTGCTCGCCGTAATCGGTGCCTTCACGCAGCACAAAGGCTTCAATCACGCTGGTGAGGATCTCAGCGTCCAGCTCTTTCCAGGGAATAATCACTCAATTTGCTCCTTTAAATAGGGGGCGATCCACGCGGGGATACGCTGTTCAAGCCACATGGTGGGATTGCGCAGGCTGCCGGAGACGAAGCCAACGTGGCCGCCATGCTCGGTTAACTGATACTCTACGCCCGGCGGTAAATCGGCCAACTGCGGGATCACGTCGGGTGTCATAAACGGGTCGTCTTTGGCGTGAATAATCAGTAGCGGAATGCGTACCTGCGACAGCATCGGCAGGCCGCTGCAACGGCGGTAGTAATCCAGCGCATCGGTAAAACCGTGGGCTTTCGAAGTAATGGCGTCGTCGAAATCACGGATGCGCCGCATCGATTTCAGCTCCGCCAGCGTCACCGGCAGAGTGCCGGGATACTTCACCAGTTTTCGCGAAGCATTACCTTTGAGCTGATCGAGCAAATAGCGTTGATAAAATCGCGAAGAGCCGCGTTCTAACCGGTAGGCGCAGGGCTCGAGCATCAGCGGTGCCGAGACCACGACGGCTGCGTTGAGCTTACAGTTTTCCCCCTCCTGCCCGAGATAACAGGCCAGCATGTTGCCGCCGAGTGAGACACCCACGGCACCGGTCGGTACATCCCCATAAGTGTCCCGCAACCAGTTCAGGAAAAAGCGGGCGTCTTCGGTTTCGCCTGAGTGGTAAATGCGTTGCATCTTATTGGGTTCACCGCTGCAACCGCGAAAATGCATCACGACACCAAGCCAGCCCTGTTCGCGCCAGGCGTGCAGCAGGCCGTGGGCATAGGGGCTGTAGAAATTCCCCTCCAGGCCGTGAAACAGCACCATGCGGGGTTTATGGCGCGCCAGCGCCGGGTCTTCGCTCCAGGCTAGATCAACGAAATCGCCGTCGGGTGTGTCCAGTCTTTGCCAGTGTGGTTTGAGCATCGGATGTCGCCGGACCAGCCGTGGCAGCAGCGTTTGCAGGTGCGGATTACTGGCTCCGCGCAGAGGGTGAAAGGATTCATGCATATGATGAATAATTTTCTCGTTAACAGGTCTTGTGCGATCAATATCACACTGATAGCTTCAATCCTATCGCACATTCTTCGGGTCGGAGTACCCAAATAAATGGAACTTAGTTTATTCTTTTCGATGCTCGGTTTTTTGTGGGTTGCGGCTATCACGCCTGGCCCGAACAATATGCTGCTTACCACGTCTGGCGCTAACTTCGGTTTCTTTCGTTCAACATGGCTGATGATTGGCATCATGCTTGGGATGCAAAGTATCCTGCTGCTGGTGGCGTTTGGTGTTGGCAGTCTGATCATGGTGTATCCGGCGTTGCACTTGTTCCTTAAAGTTGCCGGGAGCTTGTATCTGTTGTGGCTGGCGTGGAAGATTGCCACGTCTGCCTATGAAAAGCTGGAAGTCGGCGCTGCACCACCAAAACCGCTGCAGTGGTATCAGGGCTGGTTATTGCAGTTCCTCAACCCAAAAGCTTGGTTGATGGGGCTGGGCGCGGTCGCCAGTTTTAGTCTCGCTGGGGCGGGCTATAACCACTCCATTGCGGCCATTAGCCTCGGCATGTTCATGGTCAATCTGGTTTCCGGCATTATCTGGCTGGGATTTGGCACGGTGATTGGCCGTTTGCTCAGTACCCGCCGCGCCTGGTATACGTTTAATGTGGCGATGGGTGTTTTGACCGCGGCCTGCGTGCTGCTGATCTGGCACTGATTTTCTCGCATGTTACCAACGGCTTCCCATCGGAGGCCGTTTTTGCTCCCCCTTATATATCATAAAGTAATTAAAGATAATTTATAATTACTTTATATCCTTTTTCGCCTCCGCTAAAACTGTCTGACAAACCACCATCATTCCCCTGCGCGGAGCAACTTTTTATGGCGAGCAAGACTTATACCCGTTTCAAATTTCATGGCGTGGCTCTGGCGCTGAGCCTGGGCGCGTTTGGCGCGCAGGCGGCGGATGTCACCGTGGCGTATCAGACATCTGCGGAGCCAGCCAAAGTGGCGCAGGCGGAAAATACTTTCGCCAAAGATTCCGGTGCCAAGGTGGACTGGCGCAAGTTTGACAGCGGCTCCAGCGTGTTGCGTGCGCTGGCCTCCGGCGACGTGCAGATCGGTAATATCGGCTCCAGCCCGCTGGCCGTGGCGGCCAGTCAGAAGCTGCCCATCGAAGTGTTCCTGCTGGCTTCTGAGCTTGGCAGTTCAGAAGCGCTGGTGGTGAAAAAAGAGATTAAAGATCCGAAAGACTTGGTAGGTAAACGCATTGCGGTGCCGTTTATTTCCACCACCCATTACAGCCTGCTGTCGGCGCTCAAACATTGGGGTATCAATCCGAAACAGGTCACCATCGTGAATCTTCAGCCACCGGCCATTGCTGCAGCCTGGGCGCGTGGCGATATTGACGGCGCTTATGTGTGGGCACCGGCGGTCAACGAACTGGAGAAGACCGGCAAGGTGCTGACGGATTCCTCTCAGGTCGGCAAGTGGGGTTCACCAACGCTGGATGTCTGGGTCGTGCGCAAAGATTTCGCCAAAGCACATCCGGAGATTGTGACGGCCTTTGCCCGCAGCGCACTGAAAGCGCAGGGCGACTATCTGCAACAGCCGGAGAAGTGGCTACAGAATAGAAGCAACCTCGACACGCTGTCGCGCCTGAGCGGCGTGCCGGATGAGCAAATTCCTGATCTGGTCAAAGGTAACCGCTATCTGCCGGTGGACGAACAGATCACCCAGCTCGGCCAGCCGGTGAACAAAGCGATTAAAGACACGGCGGCGTTTCTCAAAGAGCAGGGAAAAATTCAGCAGACTGACGATGATTACAGCGACTACGTGACCAACGAATTCGTGAAAGCCGTCAAGGCTGACCCGAAATCCTGAGGAGCCAACTATGTTAAACGTCTCGCACCTGTCGGCTGAATATCAGGGGAAACCTGCGCTGAAAGACATTTCATTGCAGATTGCCAGTGGTGAACTGGTGGTGGTGCTCGGCCCGTCGGGCTGTGGCAAAACCACGCTGCTCAATTTGGTCGCCGGTTTTCTGCCTGCGTCCGGCGGTTCAATCACGCTTGACGGCCAGCCGGTCAGCGGACCGGGAGCCGATCGCGGCGTGGTGTTTCAGCATGAAGGTCTGCTGCCGTGGCGGGACGTGCAGAGCAATGTGGAGTTTGGCCTGCAACTGGCGGGTGTGAATAAAACCCAAAGGCGCGACACCGCACAACGTATGTTGAGCAAGGTCGGGCTGGCGGGTTACGAAAAACATTTCATCTGGCAGCTCTCCGGCGGTATGCGCCAGCGCGTGGGGATCGCCCGCGCACTGGCAGCAGATCCGCGTTTGCTGCTGCTCGACGAGCCGTTCGGCGCGCTCGATGCCTTTACCCGCGAACAGATGCAGGAGTTATTGCTGACGATCTGGCGCGATACCGGCAAGCAGATTCTGTTGATCACCCATGACATCGAAGAAGCGGTGTTTCTGGCCAGCGAGCTGTTGCTGCTCTCCCCGGGACCGGGGCAGGTGGTGGAGCGGCTGAAACTCAATTTCGGGCAGCGTTATGCCGACGGAGAAAACTGCCGGGCCATCAAATCTGACCCGGAATTTATTGCCCAACGTGAATATGTGCTGAGTAAAGTCTTCCAGCAGCGCGAGGTGCTGATATGAGCCTGGATTCCACCTTGAAAGAAACAGTGCGCACGGCCACGCCGCGTCGCCTGTGGTCGCTCCGAATTCCGCGCAATGTGCGTCTGAGCATCCTCACGCTGGCGGTTCTGTTGTTTGTCTGGTGGGCGGTGACCGCACTGAAGTTAATCAGCCCGCTGTTTTTACCTGCACCGCAGCAGGTGTTGCATCAACTGTACGTAATTGCCAGCCCGCAGGGATTTATGGACGCCACGCTGTGGCAGCACCTGGCCGCCAGCTTGACGCGCATCGTGATTGCGCTGCTGGCTGCGGTGATTATCGGCGTGCCGGTTGGGATCGCGATGGGCCTGAACGATACGGTGCGCGGAATATTGGACCCGCTGATTGAGCTGTACCGTCCCGTGCCGCCGCTGGCTTATTTGCCGCTGATGGTGATCTGGTTTGGTATTGGCGAGACGTCCAAAATTTTGCTGATTTATCTGGCGATTTTCGCACCGGTGGCACTTTCCGCCGTCGCCGGAGTACGCAGTGTTTCGCAGGTGCGGGTTCGTGCGGCACAGGCGCTGGGTGCCAGCAAATTTCAGGTGCTGCGCTATGTCATCTTGCCGAGTGCGCTGCCGGAAATTTTAACCGGTATCCGCATCGGGCTGGGCGTTGGCTGGTCCACACTGGTGGCAGCAGAGCTGATTGCCGCCACGCGCGGCCTGGGATTTATGGTGCAGTCCGCCGGAGAGTTTCTGGCGACTGACGTGGTGATTGCCGGTATCAGCGTGATTGCGCTGATCGCTTTTAGTCTTGAACTCGGGCTGCGCGCCTTGCAGCGCAAACTGACCCCGTGGCATGGAGAACAACAATGAATGAACGTCTGGATATCACGCCGTTAGGCCCTTATATCGGTGCGCAGATTGAGAATATTTCGCTGGCCCGTCCGCTCTCTGACGCGCAATTTGAGCAGTTGTACCATGCGCTGCTCAAGTATCAGGTGCTGTTTCTGCGCAACCAGCCGGTGACGCCGTTGCAGCAGCGCGCGCTGGCAGCACGCTTCGGCGATTTGCATATTCATCCGGTTTACCCTCATGCGCCAGACGTCGAAGAGATCATCGTGCTGGATACCCATGATAATAATCCGCCGGACAACGATAACTGGCACACCGACGTGACCTTTATCGAAACGCCGCCGGCGATTGCGATACTGGCGTCAAAACATCTGCCTTCTACCGGCGGAGATACGCTGTGGACCAGCGGCATTGCAGCTTATGAGGCGCTGTCAGAACCCTTTCGACAACTGCTGGCGGGGTTGCAGGCCGAACATGATTTCACCAAGTCGTTTCAGGAGTTCAAATACCGCAAGTCGGAGGAAGAGCATCAGCAGTGGCTGAAAGCTAAAGAGAAGAACCCGCCGCTGTTGCACCCGGTGATCCGCACGCATCCGGTGAGTGGCAGGCAGGCGCTGTTCGTCAACGAGGGGTTTACCACGCGGATTGTCGGGCTGAGTGAGAAAGAGAGTACGGCAATTTTGAATTTCCTGTTCAGCCATGTGACCAAACCGGAATTTCAGGTGCGCTGGCGCTGGCAGGAGAACGACATCGCGATCTGGGATAACCGTGTGACCCAGCATTATGCCAATGCGGATTATTTGCCGCAGCGACGCATCATGCACAGAGCAACGGTTCTGGGCGACAAACCTTTCTATCGATAGTCGCGTTTTTGTACGGGGCTGCGGCGGCGTTGCTGCGTCACCTTGGGTTGCTCACATACTGGAGTATGCTCCGCTCCCAAGGTGTCTGGCGCCTTGCCTCGCTCCCGTACAATCACGCTGAGTTTGGTGGTAGTACGGGAAACGGGATTCTAGCCTTCTAAATCAAACCCTTTTGCTAACTCTTCCAGCTGTTCCTGGGCATCGAGCCAGGTCATTTCAGTATCGTCGAGCGCGCTTTTGACTTTGATCTGTTGTTGCAGGCATTCGGTCAGTTCGGCTTTACGGCTGATGTCATAAAGCGCTGAGTCGGCCAGTTTCTCTTCGATAGCCGTCAGCTCTTTGGTCAGTTTTTCCATTTGAGATTCCAGCTTGGTGATCTGCTTACGCAGTGGCTGAGTCTGGTTACGGAAATCGGCTTCGCGGCGTTTCTGATCTTTACGCGATTGCGCGCTGTTCACGCCATCTTTAGATGGCGCTTCCTGTTGACTCTCCTGACGCTGAATGTCCACGAGCCATTGCTGGTAATCTTCCAGATCGCCGTCGAATTGTTCGACTTTACCGCCGTGAACCAGATAGAGGTCATCGGTGGTGGATCGTAATAAGTGGCGGTCATGCGAGACCACAACCATTGCGCCTTCGAAGTCGATCAGCGCTTCGGTCAGCGCCTGACGCATATCGAGATCCAGGTGGTTGGTCGGTTCATCGAGCAGCAGCAGGTTAGGGCGCTGCCAGACGATTAACGCCAGCACCAGACGGGCTTTTTCGCCACCGGAGAAACGTTCTGTCGGGTCTGTGACTTTGTCGCCGTGGAAACCAAAACCGCCTAAATAGTCACGCAGCTGTTGCTCTGTCTCTTTGGCGGCAATGCGCGTCAGATGCTGTAACGGCGATTCGTCGGCCCGCAGGAATTCCAACTGATGCTGGGCGAAGTAACCCAGTTTCACGCCCTTCGCCAGACCAATATCGCCCTGCAACGGCGGCATGGTGCCCGCCAGCAGTTTGATCAACGTCGATTTACCCGCGCCGTTACGGCCCAGCAGACCGATGCGCGAACCCGGTACCAGATTGAGCTTGATGGAGTCCAGAATGGTGTTATCGCCATAACCGGCGCTGACTTTTTCCATACGCAGCAGCGGATCAGGCAAACTTTCCGGCGAACGGAAGCTAAAATGAAAAGGATTGTCGACGTGCGCCGGGGCAATCAGCTCCATGCGCTCGAGCATCTTGATGCGGCTCTGCGCCTGTTTAGCTTTGGTCGCCTGCGCGCGGAAACGGTCAATATAGCTTTGCAGATGCGCCACTTTTTCCTGCTGACTTTCAAACAGCGACTGCTGCTGCGACAGTTTGGTCGCACGCTGGCGTTCAAATGACGAGTAGTTGCCGGTGTATTCGTTCAGCGTCTGCTGTTCGATGTGCAGGATTTTGTCGACAATCGGGTCGAGGAAGTCACGGTCATGGGAGATAAGCACCAGCGTGCCCGCATAGCTTTTCAGCCACTTTTCCAGCCAGATCACGGCGTCCAGATCAAGGTGGTTGGTCGGTTCATCGAGCAGCAGCAGGTCAGAGCGGCAAATCAGCGCCTGCGCCAGATTAAGACGCATCCGCCAGCCGCCGGAGAAGGATTTCACCGGCTGCTGCAACTGATTCTGGGTGAAGCCGAGGCCGCTGAGTAAACTGGCAGCACGCGCTGGAATGGTCCAGGCCTGAATGGCGTCGAGTTTGCCGTGCACGTGGGCGATGGCGTGGCCGTCGTCACGATCGTTGGCGGACTGCAATTCGGATTCTAACTGACGAAATTCGCGGTCGCCGTCGATAACATACTCAATGGCAGGGACGTCAAGCGCAGGTGTTTCCTGATTAACCCAGGCCAATGCCCAGTTATTGGGAAACGTCAGGTTGCCTGCATCGGCGCTCATTTCGTTTTTCAGCAGTGATATCAGCGTGGATTTACCACAGCCGTTTTTACCGACCAGACCGACTTTCTGGCCGGGATTAATGGTCGCTGACGCGTTGTCCAGCAGGACATTGGTACCGCGTCGGATTTGTAATGAGGAGAAAACAATCATAAAGCGCCGTGTTGAGAGTATGTTAAATTGTCATCTAAATTCGAGATGATTTATGCGGTTTCTGCACCGCTTATTTGTACCAAAATTGTCAAAATATTAAACAAGACGTATTGCGTCCTATTTTTAGTCTTTGCGAAGCATGGTAACGGAAAAACCGCACCCTGACGACGCTTTGGAGGTATTGATGTCGCAGCCACCCAAGGTTTTGCTGCTGTATGCCCACCCGGAATCGCCCGATTCGGTTGCCAACCGTGTTTTATTGCAACACGCCCGACAGTTAGAGCATGTGACCGTCCATGATTTATATGCTCATTACCCTGATTTCTTTATCGATATCCACCGCGAACAGGAGTTGTTGCGCGAGCATAAGGTGATCGTCTTTCAGCACCCGCTCTATACCTACAGTTGCCCGGCTTTGCTGAAAGAGTGGATGGACCGCGTGCTGGCCCGTGGTTTCGCCAGCGGTGCAGGCGGCAATGCACTGCGTGGCAAGTACTGGCGCTCAGTGGTGACCACCGGTGAGCCGGAAGGCGCGTATAAAGCGGGGGGGTACAACCGTTACCCTATGAGCGACATCATGCGGCCGTTCGAGCTGACGTCGGCCATGTGCCATATGCATTGGATGACGCCGATCATTATCTACTGGGCACGGCGGCAGAAGCCTGACGTGTTGCAAAGCCACGCGCAGGCATATGGCGAATGGTTGCACTCTCCGGTTCCGCACGGGGGGCTTAAATAATGGACGGTTCTAATTTACCGGCGGCCATTCTGTTGTTTCTGTTTGCGGCGGTCGTCGCGGTGCCTATTGCGCAGCGTCTGGGGATTGGCGCGGTGCTCGGCTATCTGCTTGCCGGTATCGCCATCGGCCCGTGGGGGCTGGGTTTTATTCGCGACGTAGATGAAATTCTGCACTTCTCCGAGCTCGGCGTAGTGTTTCTGATGTTTATCATCGGGCTGGAGCTGAACCCCGGCAAGCTGTGGGAATTGCGGCGGCAAATTTTTGGCGTCGGTGCCGGGCAGGTCATATTGACCGCCGCGGTGCTCGGCGGCTTATTGTACCTCACAAAGTTCTCATGGCAGGCCGCGCTGATTGGTGGTATCGGTCTGGCCATGTCATCGACGGCGATGGCCTTGCAGCTGATGCGCGACAAGAGCATGACCCGCAACGAAGGGGGGCAACTGGGTTTTGCGGTACTGCTGTTTCAGGACATCGCGGTTATCCCTGCGTTGGCACTGATCCCGCTGCTGGCCGGTGGACCGGAGGGCACCAATAACTGGGCGCTGATTGGCCTCAAGGTGCTGGCGTTCGCCGGGATGCTGATTGGCGGGCGTTTCCTGCTGCGGCCGATTTTCCGCCTGATTGTGGCTTCTGGCGTGCGGGAGGTTTTCACTGCCGCCGCGCTGCTGCTGGTGCTCGGATCGGCGCTGTTTATGGATTCGCTCGGCTTTTCGATGGCGCTTGGCACCTTTATCGCCGGGGTCTTGCTGGCGGAAAGCGAGTATCAGCACGAGCTGGAAATCGCGATCGAGCCGTTTAAAGGCCTGCTGCTCGGGCTGTTCTTTATTTCGGTCGGTATGGCGCTGAATTTGGGCGTGCTTTATACCCATGTGCTGCTGGTTTTGGCGGGCGTTTTGGTGCTGGTCGCGGTGAAAGGTTGCGTCCTGTACACGCTTTCCAGAATATTTGGTCTACGAACCTCGGTGCGGTTGCAGTTTGCGGCGGTGCTCAGCCAGGGCGGTGAATTTGCCTTTGTGTTGTTCTCGGCAGCTGGCGCGCAGAAAGTGATCTCTTCTTCGCAGCTCTCACTGTTGCTGGTGGTGGTGACGCTGTCGATGATGACGACGCCGCTGTTAATGCAGGGAGTGGACCGGATTCTGGTTCGCCGCTACAACGACAAAGAGGAGAGCGACGAAAAGCATTTTGTGCAGGATGATGAACCGCAGGTGATTATTGTCGGTTTCGGGCGATTCGGTCAGGTGATTGGCCGCCTGCTGATGGCCAACAAAATGCGCATTACGGTGCTGGAGCGAGATATCAGCGCAGTGGGTCTGATGCGCACCTACGGTTATAAAGTTTATTACGGCGATGCGACGGAGCTTGAGTTGCTCAGGGCATCCGGTGCGGAGAAGGCCAAATCTATCGTCATCACCTGTAATGAACCGGAAGATACGATGGTGATCGTGCATCTTTGCCAGCAACATTTTCCGCATCTGAATATTCTGGCGCGTGCCCGCGGGCGTGTTGAAGCGCATGAACTGTTGCAGGCGGGTGTTACGCACTTCTCGCGTGAGACATTCTCCAGTGCGCTGGAGCTGGGTAAGAAGGCACTGGTAACGCTGGGGATGCATCCGCACAGCGCGTATCGCGCGCAGCAACATTTCCGACGTCTGGATATGCGTATGTTACGTGAACTGGTGCCGCAAAACCGGGGCGACGTGGCGCAGATTTCCCGCGTTAAAGAGGCGCGCCGCGAGCTGGAAGATATCTTCCAGAGTGAAATGCACAATGAACGTCGTCAGCTTGATGGCTGGGACGACGACGAATAGCTTTTTTTGCGACCGGATAAATTTTTTTTTGCAAAACGTTTCTGCCGCCCCAACTATAGATGCAGGCGCAAGACGCAACCTTTCTGGAGAGTAAGTGATGGCAACAACCCGTAAGCGTTTCATTGCAGGGGCCGTTTGCCCGCAGTGTAAGGCGCTGGATACGCTGGCTTTATGGACAGAGGATCAGGTCGAAGTGGTCGAGTGCATCAAGTGTGGGCTGCACAAGCGTCAGACGGATGAGCAGGTCAGCAAGACTTTGCGTCCGGAAGAACAAGTTATCGGTATTTTTGATCCGAAGTAGCGTTATTGGCCGCGTTTTTTTATGCTGTTCGGTACAGAGGCGTGGATTTCCGCTACACTCTTCGCCAAATTTATTCGGCACGCTACAGGTATCCGGTTTTTGTTCACCGGATACGGACCACGGGCCGTCACTGAATTAGCCTGAAACGAAGTGGCGTTCGTTACCCGAAACGTTCGCAGACAATAAATTAAGTTTCCAACGGTAGGAGTTATCATGAAAGTATCTAAAGACCTGGTCGTCAGCGTGGCATATCAGGTACGTACAGAAGACGGTGTGTTGGTTGATGAATCTCCGGTGAGTGCACCGTTGGATTACCTGCATGGCCATGGTTCACTGATCTCCGGCCTGGAAACTGCGCTGGACGGTCATGCGATTGGCGACGTTTTTGATGTACACGTTGGCGCCAATGACGCTTACGGCAACTACGACGAAAACCTGGTGCAGCGCGTTCCTAAAGACGTGTTCATGGGTGTTGAAGAGCTGGAAGTCGGTATGCGCTTCCTGGCTGACACCGATCAGGGCCCGGTTCCGGTTGAAATCACAGAAGTTGACGGCGACCACGTTGTGGTTGACGGCAACCACATGCTGGCAGGTCAGGATCTGAACTTCCACGTAGAAGTGGTAGCCATCCGTGAAGCGACTGAAGAAGAGCTGGCTCATGGCCATGTTCACGGTGAGCACGGTCACGACCATGGTCACGATCACGAACATGGCGACGGTTGCTGCGGCGGCCACGGCCACAGCCATGATCACGATCACGGCCATGACGAAGTGAAAAAAGGCGGTTGCGGCGGCAACGGCGGCTGCGGTTGTCATTAATCGCCAGTCATGAAGAAAAGGCATCCTGCGGGATGCCTTTTTTGTTTCTGCCGCTGTGCGGCCGTTAGAATCAATAGTGCGGCGGTGGCGTCTCTTCCGACGGGTCAGCAATCTGCGAAGGCTGCGAAGCGCGCAGTTTGTCGGTCAGCAGACGCAGGTGGTCGTGCAGACGGCTCATCTCCAACTGATGCGATGTGACGATAGTGTTGAGTTCATCAATGGTCACTTCCTGGAACGCCAGGCGGCTTTCCATCAATTCCAGCCGGTGTTCAAATGTGTTCTGGTCCATAGCATTTCCCTCTAAGTGCACTGACAGGACGGTCAGAAGCGCGATTCTACCTGCAATGAAAGAGAATTACCTGACCTCAACGGGTCGGACTTTTCGTAATATTGCACCTTGTCGAAACTAATTGGATCAAAAAAGGTCCGAATAAGACGCTATTGGTTAGTATAGATATTGTCTTGTCTGAACAGGGACAGTTATAGTAACCGACGAATTTTCGTAATTGTTACCTGAGGTAATATGCTTCAGGTCTTGGAGAAATGGATGAAATCACTGTTTAAAGTAACACTGTTAGCGACCACGATGGCACTGGCTCTGAATGCTACGCAGGTTATGGCAGCCGACGCAGCGAAAGCCGCTGAGACACCAGCTGCTGCACCAGCCGCCGCCGCGCCGGCCGCGACTGATACTACCAAGTTTAAAAGTGATGACGAGCAGGCTGCTTACGCGCTGGGTGCTTCACTTGGCCGCTACATGGACAATTCTCTGAAAGAACAGGAGAAACTGGGTATCAAACTGGATAAAGACCAGCTGATCTCCGGTGTTCAGGACGCGTTTGCTAATAAGAGCAAGCTGTCTGATCAGGAAATCGAAAAAACCCTGCAAACCTTCGAAGGCCGTGTGAAAGCTTCTGCTCAGGCTAAAATGGAGCAGGACGCTAAAGCTAACGCTGACAAAGGCGACAAATTCCGCGCAGATTTCGCCAAAACCAAAGGCGTGAAGAAAACGGAATCAGGTCTGCTGTATCAGGTTGAGAAACCAGGTACCGGCGAAGCGCCTAAAGACAGCGACACTGTCGTTGTTAACTACAAAGGTACCCTGACCGACGGTACAGAGTTTGATAACTCTTATACCCGCGGTGAGCCACTGTCCTTCCGTCTTGACGGTGTTATCCCAGGCTGGACCGAAGGCCTGAAACACGTTAAGAAGGGCGGCAAAATCAAGCTGGTCATTCCACCAGAACTGGCTTACGGCAAAACCGGCGTTCCGGGGATCCCTGCTAACTCCACTCTGGTCTTCGACGTAGAGTTGCTGGATGTTAAAGCAGCACCGAAAGCGGATCCAAAAGCGGCTGAACAGCCTGCTGATGACGCGGCCGCAGCTGCAGCGCCTAAAGCAAAATAATTTTTGCCCGGTGTGATAAAACCGTCGCTTAATGCGGCGGTTTTTTTTGCCTGCTGAATTAATCACACGCAGACCCTCATTTTACTGCGGTTACTCTATGATGATTACTTGACGCATTTGCCCGTCGGGCATAACGTCACTATTCCACGTGACCCAGGGGCGTCTAACCGTACGCTTGTTACAGTAACGGACCCGGGATATTGATTGATACGTATTGCTGCTGTCAGGCCAATGCGATGTAGAGGGTGGTAGCTTCGATGTCTAATTCGCTTATATCTGGCGAAACCGGCGAACTGGATTTGCTGGACCAACGTCCTTTCAATCAGACTGACCATGAAATACTCACTTCCTATGAGGCAGTGGTAGATGGTCTGGCCATGCTGATTGGTGAACATTGCGAAATTGTCCTGCATTCATTAGAAGATCTAAAATGCTCGGCGATTCGGATCGCTAATGGAGAACATACCGGACGGAAAATCGGCTCGCCGATCACCGATCTGGCGCTGCGCATGTTGCACGATATGACCGGTGCGGACAGTAATGTCTCCAGAGCCTATTTTACCCGCGCAAAAAGCGGCGTTCTGATGAAGTCTGTCACGATTGCCATTCGTAATCGTGAACAGCGTGTTATCGGGCTGCTGTGCATCAACATGAATCTTGATGTGCCTTTCTCGCAAATTATTCAAACCTTTATGCCGCCTGAAACACAGGAAGTGGCACCGTCGGTGAACTTTGCTTCATCAGTCGACGATCTGGTTGCACAAACGCTGGAGTTCACTATCGAAGAGGTGAATGCCGACCGTAATGTGTCGAACAACGCTAAGAACCGTCAGGTGGTACTGAATCTTTATGAGAAAGGTATTTTTGATATTAAAGACGCCATTAATCAAGTTGCTGACCGGCTGAATATTTCAAAACACACTGTTTATCTCTATATCCGCCAGTTCAAAAGCGGTGATTTGGTGGGGAACGAGCGTTGAAGCTGCGTTATTGCCTGCTGGTTACCGGCCCTGCGTACGGTACGCAACAAGCCAGTGCCGCCTATCAGTTCGCTCTGGCGTTGATCGCCTGTGGGCATCAGCTTGAGAGCATCTTTTTCTACCGTGACGGCGTACTTAATGGTAATCAGCTGTCGGCGCCCGCCTCGGACGAGTTCGACCTGGTCCGCGCGTGGCACCGTTTGGCCGCTGATAACGCGATTGCGCTGAATATTTGCGTGGCAGCTGCTTTGCGTCGTGGCGTTATCGACAACGCTGAAGCACGTAATCAGGGAACAGAATTCGCTAATCTTCAGCCTGGGTTTACGCTTACCGGGCTCGGAAGCCTCGCAGAGGCGTCGCTGACCTGTGATCGGCTGGTGCAGTTTTAAAGGCAAGGTGTGAACCCAATATGAAGAAAGTCGCTTTTATTTTTACGCATGGGCCACACGGGACGTCTTCTGGACGGGAAGGGCTGGATGCATTGCTTGCAACATCAGCCTTAACGGAGGATATCGGCGTATTCTTCGTGGCAGATGGCGTATTTCAGCTGTTAACCAATCAACAGCCAGATAAAATTTTAGCGCGTAATTACATCGCAACGTACGGCGTTTTGTCCCTGTATGACATCGATCAGTGCTTTGCCTGTGCGGCATCATTAAAGGCCCGCGGGTTGGCAGATGAGCGCAATTGGGTGCTCGATGCTGAGGTACTTGCGGAAGATGAATTACGTTTAAAATTGTCTGAATATGATGTCGTCATGACCTTTTAATGCAGGAATACTCATGCTTTTTACCCTGGCTAATTCACCGCAATCTTGTGATTTAACGGCACTTCTTCGTCTTGTTGGCCCACAGGATGCACTTTTGCTTATACAGGACGGCGTGCTGGCGGCAGTGCGGAACAGTGAGGCTGGTGAACGTCTGGTCGCCCTAGGATTACCGGTTTATGTACTGAGTGAGGATCTGGCGGCTCGTGGGTTGATTGGTCAAATTTCACACAATACGACCTTAATCGACTATACTGGTTTCGTTGCGCTGACCGAGAAACATCCTCAGCATATGGCATGGCGATAAACGCTAATACTGTATATTTCTTGACACCCTCGTAGGTCAGCCCTAAAATTCTGCGTCCCCATATTGGCTCATGCTGATTGTGGGGCGATTTATCACGCGTTTACAAAGTAGTTTATGAAACAAAATCCAGGAGCTTTTTAATGGCAACAATTAATCAGCTGGTACGCAAACCACGCTCTACGAAGGTTGCTAAAAGCAACGTTCCAGCGCTGGAAGCCTGCCCGCAGAAACGTGGCGTATGTACTCGTGTATATACCACCACTCCTAAAAAACCGAACTCCGCATTACGTAAAGTTTGCCGCGTTCGTTTGACTAACGGTTTTGAAGTTACCTCCTACATCGGCGGTGAAGGTCATAACCTGCAGGAACACTCCGTGATCCTGATCCGTGGCGGTCGTGTAAAAGACTTGCCAGGTGTGCGTTACCACACCGTCCGCGGCGCACTGGACTGTTCAGGCGTTAAAGACCGTAAGCAATCTCGTTCTAAATACGGCGTTAAAAAGCCGAAGTCTTAATGGTTCTCCGTTAAGTAAGGCCAAACATTTTCACATTACTGTCAAAATAAACTCTTAGAGTTTTGGACAATCCTGAATTAACAACGGAGTATTTCCATGCCACGTCGTCGCGTCATTGGTCAACGTAAAATTCTGCCAGATCCTAAGTTCGGATCCGAACTTCTGGCTAAATTCGTAAACATTCTGATGGTAGATGGTAAAAAATCTACTGCAGAAGCAATCGTCTACACTGCTCTTGAGACCCTGGCTCAACGCAGCGGTAAAGGCCATCTGGAAGCTTTCGAAGTCGCTCTGGACAACGTTCGTCCGACTGTCGAAGTTAAGTCCCGCCGTGTAGGTGGTTCAACTTACCAGGTTCCAGTTGAAGTACGTCCGGTTCGTCGTAATGCTTTGGCAATGCGTTGGATCGTTGAAGCTGCTCGTAAACGCGGTGATAAATCCATGGCTCTTCGCCTGGCGAACGAACTTTCTGATGCAGCAGAGAACAAAGGTACTGCTGTTAAGAAACGTGAAGACGTTCACCGTATGGCTGAAGCCAACAAGGCGTTCGCCCACTACCGCTGGTAATCACTACGCAGTAGTTATGCTAACCAAGCGGGCGCTTCAAGAAGCCAACCCGCTTGGCTTAACTGAACTTGAACGTCCTAGTAATAGAGGAATCAAATGGCTCGTAAAACACCCATTGAGCGCTATCGCAACATCGGTATCAGCGCGCACATCGACGCCGGTAAAACGACGACGACCGAACGTGTTCTGTTCTACACCGGCGTAAACCATAAAATCGGTGAAGTTCATGACGGCGCAGCCACCATGGACTGGATGGAGCAGGAGCAGGAACGTGGTATTACCATCACGTCCGCTGCGACCACCTGTTTCTGGTCTGGTATGGCTAAGCAGTTCGAACCACACCACATCAACATCATCGACACCCCAGGGCACGTTGACTTCACCATCGAAGTTGAACGTTCCATGCGTGTTCTTGATGGCGCGGTAATGGTTTACTGTGCAGTTGGTGGTGTTCAGCCACAGTCTGAAACCGTATGGCGTCAGGCAAACAAATATAAAGTTCCTCGTATCGCGTTCGTTAACAAAATGGACCGTATGGGTGCTAACTTCCTGAAAGTTGTTGATCAAATTCAGAAACGTCTGGGTGCAAACCCGGTTCCTCTGCAGCTGGCTATTGGCGCTGAAGAGAAATTCACCGGTGTTGTTGACCTGGTGAAGATGAAAGCAATCAACTGGAACGAAGCCGATCAGGGCGTGACCTTCGAATACGAAGAGATCCCAGCTGATATGCAAGAACTGGCTGAAGAATGGCGTCAGAAACTGGTCGAAGCCGCTGCTGAAGGCTCTGATGAGCTGATGGAGAAATTCTTTGGTGGCGAAGAGCTGACTGAAGAAGAGATCAAAACCTCACTTCGTGCGCGCGTATTGCGTAACGAAATTATCCTGGTTACCTGTGGTTCTGCGTTTAAAAACAAAGGCGTACAGGCAATGCTGGATGCGGTTGTTGAGTATCTGCCAGCACCAACTGACGTTGAAGCTATCAACGGTTTGTTGGATGACGGTAAAGACACTCCGGCAGTTCGCCATTCTGACGATTCTGAGCCGTTCTCTGCTCTGGCGTTCAAAATCGCTACTGACCCATTCGTGGGCAACTTGACGTTCTTCCGTGTTTATTCCGGTCTCGTCAACTCAGGTGACACTGTATTTAACCCAGTGAAATCGCAGCGTGAACGTCTGGGTCGTATCGTTCAGATGCACGCTAACAAGCGTGAAGA
The DNA here is from genome assembly GCF_055407225.1 of Ewingella sp. C233. NCBI lineage: Bacteria > Pseudomonadati > Pseudomonadota > Gammaproteobacteria > Enterobacterales > Yersiniaceae > Ewingella > Ewingella sp. C233. The sequence continues at coordinate 1,400 of NZ_JBUZRI010000004.1, read as the reverse complement.
GATCAAGGAAGTTCGTGCAGGCGATATCGCTGCAGCGATCGGTCTGAAAGACGTGACTACTGGTGATACCCTGTGTGATCCGGATAATGTGATCATTCTGGAGCGCATGGAATTCCCAGAGCCGGTAATCTCCGTTGCTGTAGAACCAAAAACCAAAGCTGACCAGGAAAAAATGGGTCTGGCTCTGGGACGTCTGGCAAAAGAAGATCCATCATTCCGCGTATGGACGGATGAAGAATCTGGTCAGACAATCATCGCAGGTATGGGTGAGCTTCACCTGGACATCCTGGTTGACCGTATGCGTCGTGAATTTAACGTTGAAGCGAACGTAGGTAAGCCGCAGGTTGCTTACCGTGAAGCGATTCGTGCCAAAGTTACTGACATCGAAGGTAAACACGCCAAGCAGTCTGGTGGTCGTGGTCAGTATGGTCACGTTGTGATCGATATGTACCCGTTGGAGCCTGGCTCGAATCCGAAAGGTTACGAGTTTGTCAACGAAATCAAAGGTGGTGTAATTCCTGGTGAATTCATCTCTGCGATTGATAAAGGCATCCAGGAACAGCTGAAGTCTGGTCCACTTGCAGGTTACCCAGTAGTAGATCTCGGTGTGCGTCTGCACTTCGGTTCTTACCACGACGTTGACTCCTCCGAGTTGGCGTTTAAACTGGCTGCTTCTATTGCCTTTAAAGATGGTTTTAAGAAAGCGAAACCTGTTCTGCTTGAGCCGATTATGAAGGTTGAAGTAGAAACGCCGGAAGAGAATACTGGTGACGTAATCGGTGACCTTAGCCGTCGCCGTGGCCAGCTGAAAGGTCAGGAATCTAACGCTACTGGCGTTCAAATTCACGCTGAAGTTCCGCTGTCTGAAATGTTCGGATACGCAACTCAACTGCGTTCTCTGACCAAAGGCCGTGCATCTTACACCATGGAATTCCTGAAGTACGATGATGCGCCGAATAACGTGGCCCTGGCCGTTATTGAAGCTCGTGGCAAATAAGCCACTGGTTTAACACAATGATCCCGTGCTCTCTCTTTGAAGGGAGAGCACAAGAGTAAGGAATATAGCCGTGTCTAAAGAAAAATTTGAACGTTCCAAACCGCACGTTAACGTTGGTACTATCGGCCACGTTGACCACGGTAAAACTACCCTGACTGCTGCAATCACCACCGTTCTGGCTAAAACCTACGGCGGTTCTGCTCGTGCATTCGACCAGATCGATAACGCACCAGAAGAAAAAGCTCGTGGTATCACCATCAACACTTCTCACGTTGAATATGATACCCCAGCTCGTCACTACGCGCACGTTGACTGCCCAGGCCACGCCGACTATGTGAAAAACATGATCACCGGTGCTGCTCAGATGGATGGCGCTATCCTGGTTGTTGCTGCGACTGATGGC